>NZ_LXOV01000001.1:2498751-2936953 GCF_025331195.1 Mycolicibacterium llatzerense
CGCAGGCCGCCATCCTCGAAGACCTCAACAGGACCGGTCGCTCCGACGACCCGGTGACGGCTCAGATTCCGCGGGCCTGATCCGCGGAACGTCGAAAATCGCGCCCGGGCTGCCTCAGTCCGGGCGCGATTTCTGTCGACGAGGGTGCAGGCAGATCGCGAAATCTCCCCCCGGGGTGCGCTGAGCGCACGCCCGAGCGTGTTGCGAGGGCGGCAACGCCGGTGATCTTGGTCACGGCAGGTCCGTCGGCGGCGACGTGCGAGTGGCGCCGCGGGGCCCGCTGGGTCACGATGGCAGCGGCCCGGATCGCAATTTGCCGGTAAAACTCCACACCAAACACCGTGGCAACTCTTGACTGAGGCCCGCAAACGGGCCAATCTGTTGGGCAGCATGTATTCAAGGGTTCTCGGCGCCAGCCAGCGTCAACCGATCAAACCCTTCATCAAGCATGCCGTGGTTGAGGAATGCGCCGTCCTACGCTAATGTTGGACGTTGCGCTGGCTGCATCCTGCCCACCTCACCCGCACCTGACACCTTCTAGCCTGAGCCCTGCTCAGTGATCTAGTCGCGTGCCCTGTGTCTTGTAAGGCCCGGACTGTGAGAACGCCAGCCGGACCGACACAGATAGAGCGGCACTTCGGACCGGTTTCGACCGGCACCGGAACAGTCGCATCAGGTGCTGGAAGGACGCATCTTGGCAGTCTCTCGCGAGAGCAAGTCAGTAGATTCCAACAACTCCGTCCCAGGAGCGCCGAACCGAGTCTCGTTCGCCAAGCTGCGCGAACCGCTCGAGGTTCCGGGCTTGCTCGACGTGCAGACGGATTCTTTCGAGTGGCTGATCGGTTCCGACCGCTGGCGCGCGAAGGCAGTCGATCGCGGCGACATCAACCCCGTCGGTGGCCTCGAAGAGGTCCTCGCCGAGCTGTCGCCCATCGAGGACTTCGCCGGCACTCTGTCGCTGAGCTTCTCCGACCCGCGCTTCGACGAGGTCAAGGCCCCGGTCGACGAGTGCAAGGAAAAGGACCAGACGTACGCGGCCCCGCTGTTCGTCACGGCTGAGTTCATCAACAACACCACTGGCGAGATCAAGAGCCAGACGGTCTTCATGGGCGACTTCCCGATGATGACCGAAAAGGGCACCTTCATCATCAACGGCACCGAGCGCGTCGTCGTCTCGCAGCTCGTCCGTTCGCCCGGTGTGTACTTCGATGAGTCCATCGACAAGGCCACCGAGAAGACCCTGCACAGCGTCAAGGTCATCCCGGGCCGTGGCGCCTGGCTGGAGTTCGACGTCGACAAGCGCGACACCGTCGGTGTCCGCATCGACCGCAAGCGTCGCCAGCCGGTCACCGTGCTGCTGAAGGCGCTCGGCTGGACCAGCGAGCAGATCCGCGAGCGCTTCGGCTTCTCCGAGATCATGATGGGCACCCTCGAGAAGGACCCGACCGCCGGTCCCGACGAGGCCCTGCTGGATATCTACCGGAAGCTGCGCCCGGGCGAGCCGCCGACCAAGGAGTCGGCGCAGACCCTGCTGGAGAACCTGTTCTTCAAGGAGAAGCGTTACGACCTGGCCCGCGTGGGCCGGTACAAGGTCAACAAGAAGCTGGGCCTGCACGACGGCAACCCGGCTCAGGTGACCGCGACGACGCTGACCGAAGAGGACATCGTCGCCACCATCGAGTACCTGGTGCGCCTGCACGACGGTGACACCAAGATGACCGCCCCCGGCGGCGTCGAGGTCCCCGTCGAGGTCGACGACATCGACCACTTCGGCAACCGTCGTCTGCGTACCGTGGGCGAGCTGATCCAGAACCAGATCCGGGTCGGCCTGTCGCGTATGGAGCGCGTCGTGCGTGAGCGCATGACCACCCAGGACGTCGAGGCGATCACTCCGCAGACCCTGATCAACATCCGTCCCGTCGTGGCGGCGATCAAGGAGTTCTTCGGAACCAGCCAGCTGTCGCAGTTCATGGACCAGAACAACCCGCTGTCGGGTCTGACCCACAAGCGTCGTCTGTCGGCGCTGGGCCCCGGTGGTCTGTCCCGTGAGCGTGCCGGCCTCGAGGTCCGCGACGTCCACTCGTCGCACTACGGCCGCATGTGCCCGATCGAGACCCCTGAAGGCCCGAACATCGGTCTGATCGGTTCGCTGTCGGTGTACGCACGGGTGAACCCGTTCGGCTTCATCGAGACCCCGTACCGCAAGGTCGTCGAGGGCGTCGTCACCGACCAGATCGACTACCTGACCGCCGACGAGGAGGACCGCCACGTCGTGGCGCAGGCCAACTCGCCGCTGGACGATGCCGGCCGCTTCACCGAGGACAAGATCCTCGTCCGCCGTAAGGGTGGCGAGGTCGAGTTCGTGACGGCCAACGACGTCGACTACATGGACGTCTCGCCGCGCCAGATGGTGTCCGTCGCAACCGCGATGATCCCGTTCCTGGAGCACGACGACGCCAACCGCGCCCTGATGGGTGCCAACATGCAGCGCCAGGCGGTTCCGCTGGTGCGCAGCGAGGCCCCGCTGGTCGGTACCGGTATGGAGCTGCGTGCCGCCATCGACGCCGGTGACGTCGTCGTCGCCGACAAGTCGGGCGTCATCGAAGAGGTCTCCGCCGACTACGTCACCGTCATGGCTGACGACGGCTCGCGGCACACCTACCGGATGCGCAAGTTCAACCGCTCCAACCACGGCACGTGCGCCAACCAGCGCCCGATCGTGGACTCGGGGCAGCGCGTCGAGGCCGGCCAGGTCATCGCCGACGGTCCTTGCACCGAGAACGGTGAGATGGCCCTCGGTAAGAACCTGCTCGTGGCGATCATGCCGTGGGAAGGCCACAACTACGAGGACGCCATCATCCTGAGCCAGCGGCTCGTGGAGCAGGACGTGCTCACCTCGATCCACATCGAGGAGCACGAGATCGATGCCCGCGACACCAAGCTGGGCGCCGAGGAGATCACCCGGGACATCCCGAACGTCTCCGACGAGGTGCTGGCTGACCTCGACGAGCGCGGCATCGTCCGCATCGGCGCCGAGGTCCGCGACGGCGACATCCTGGTCGGCAAGGTCACCCCGAAGGGTGAGACCGAGCTGACCCCGGAAGAGCGTCTGCTGCGTGCCATCTTCGGTGAGAAGGCCCGTGAGGTCCGCGACACCTCGCTGAAGGTGCCGCACGGTGAGTCCGGCAAGGTCATCGGCGTCCGCGTGTTCTCGCGCGAGGACGACGACGATCTGCCCGCCGGTGTCAACGAGCTGGTCCGCGTCTACGTGGCCCAGAAGCGCAAGATCTCCGACGGTGACAAGCTCGCCGGCCGCCACGGCAACAAGGGCGTCATCGGCAAGATCCTCCCGCAGGAGGACATGCCGTTCATGCCTGACGGCACCCCGGTGGACATCATCCTGAACACCCACGGTGTGCCGCGTCGTATGAACATCGGCCAGATCTTGGAAACCCACCTCGGGTGGGTCGCCAAGGCCGGCTGGAACATCGAAGGCGAGCCGGAGTGGGCAGCGAACCTGCCCGAAGGCATGCACAGCGCCCCGCGCGACAGCATCGTCGCCACCCCGGTGTTCGACGGTGCCCGCGAAGGCGAGTTGGAGGGCCTGCTGGGCTCGACGCTGCCGAACCGTGACGGCGACGTCATGGTCAACGCCGAGGGCAAGTCGATGCTGTTCGACGGTCGGTCGGGTGAGCCGTTCCCGTACCCGGTGACGGTCGGCTACATGTACATCCTGAAGCTGCACCACTTGGTCGACGACAAGATTCACGCGCGTTCGACCGGCCCGTACTCGATGATCACCCAGCAGCCGCTCGGTGGTAAGGCGCAGTTCGGTGGCCAGCGGTTCGGTGAGATGGAGTGCTGGGCCATGCAGGCCTACGGTGCGGCCTACACGCTGCAGGAGCTACTGACCATCAAGTCCGACGACACCGTCGGGCGCGTGAAGGTCTACGAGGCGATCGTCAAGGGCGAGAACATCCCGGAGCCGGGTATCCCGGAGTCGTTCAAGGTTCTGCTCAAGGAACTCCAGTCGCTGTGCCTCAACGTCGAGGTGCTGTCTTCGGACGGCGCCGCGATCGAGATGCGCGACAGCGATGACGAGGACCTGGAGCGCACCGCTGCGAATTTGGGTATCAACCTGTCGCGGAACGAGTCCGCGTCTGTTGAAGACCTCGCCTAGTCAACCGTCCGTAGTCAGCTTTTTCTGATTCATACACCCGCAAGGGGAAAGGGAGTTACGTGCTAGACGTCAACTTCTTCGATGAACTCCGCATCGGCCTGGCCACCGCGGAAGACATCCGTAATTGGTCCTTCGGCGAGGTCAAGAAGCCGGAGACCATCAACTACCGCACGCTCAAGCCCGAAAAGGACGGCCTGTTCTGCGAGAAGATCTTCGGACCGACTCGCGACTGGGAGTGCTACTGCGGTAAGTACAAGCGCGTCCGCTTCAAGGGCATCGTCTGCGAGCGCTGTGGCGTCGAGGTGACTCGCGCCAAGGTGCGTCGTGAGCGCATGGGCCACATCGAGCTGGCGGCTCCGGTCACCCACATCTGGTACTTCAAGGGCGTTCCGTCGCGCTTGGGCTACCTGCTGGACCTGGCCCCGAAGGATCTGGAAAAGATCATCTACTTCGCGGCCTACGTGATCACCGCGGTCGACACCGAGATGCGGCACAACGAGCTGTCCACGCTCGAGGCCGAGATGGTCGTCGAGAAGAAGGCTGTGGAAGATCAGCGGGACCTCGATCTCGCCGAGCGTTCGCAGAAGCTCGAGGCCGACCTCGCCGAGCTGGAGCGCGATGGCGCCAAGTCCGACGTGCGCCGCAAGGTGCGCGACGGTGGCGAGCGCGAGATGCGTCAGCTCCGCGACCGGGCCCAGCGTGAGCTGGACCGGCTCGACGAGATCTGGACCACCTTCAGCAAGCTGGCGCCGAAGCAGCTCATCGTCGACGAGGTGCTCTACCGCGAGCTGCAGGACCGCTACGGCGAGTACTTCCAGGGCGCCATGGGTGCCGAGTCGATCAAGAAGCTCATCGAGACCTTCGACATCGACGCCGAGGCCGAGTCGCTGCGCGACACCATCAAGAACGGCAAGGGCCAGAAGAAGCTTCGCGCCCTCAAGCGTCTGAAGGTTGTCGCCGCGTTCCAGACGAACCGCAACTCGCCCATGGGCATGGTGCTGGACGCCGTTCCGGTGATCCCGCCGGAGCTGCGCCCGATGGTTCAGCTCGACGGTGGCCGCTTCGCGACCTCCGACCTGAACGACCTGTACCGCCGCGTCATCAACCGCAACAACCGGTTGAAGCGACTGATCGACCTCGGCGCGCCCGAGATCATCGTCAACAACGAGAAGCGCATGCTGCAGGAGTCTGTGGACGCGCTGTTCGACAACGGCCGTCGTGGCCGGCCGGTCACCGGTCCGGGCAACCGTCCGCTCAAGTCGCTGTCCGACCTGCTCAAGGGCAAGCAGGGCCGCTTCCGTCAGAACCTGCTGGGCAAGCGCGTCGACTACTCGGGCCGTTCGGTCATCGTCGTCGGCCCGCAGCTCAAGCTGCACCAGTGTGGTCTGCCGAAGCTGATGGCCCTCGAGCTGTTCAAGCCGTTCGTGATGAAGCGTCTGGTCGACCTGAACCACGCGCAGAACATCAAGAGCGCCAAGCGCATGGTCGAGCGTCAGCGTCCCCAGGTTTGGGATGTCCTCGAAGAGGTCATCGCCGAGCACCCGGTGCTGCTGAACCGTGCACCTACGCTGCACCGCCTGGGTATCCAGGCCTTCGAGCCGCAGCTGGTGGAAGGCAAGGCCATCCAGCTGCACCCGCTGGTGTGTGAGGCGTTCAACGCCGACTTCGACGGTGACCAGATGGCAGTCCACCTGCCGCTGTCCGCCGAGGCGCAGGCCGAGGCACGCATCCTGATGCTGTCGTCGAACAACATCCTGTCTCCCGCGTCGGGCCGCCCGCTGGCCATGCCGCGTCTGGACATGGTGACCGGTCTGTACTTCCTGACCACCCTCATCGAGGGTGACACCGGCGAGTTCGTGCCGGCCAGCAAGGACGGTGCCGAGCAGGGCGTCTACAGCAGCCCGGCCGAGGCCATCATGGCCATGGACCGCGGTGCGCTGTCGGTGCGCGCGAAGATCAAGATTCGGTTGACGCACCTGCGTCCGCCGGCCGAGATCGAGGCTCAGCTGTTCGAGAACGGCTGGAAGCCGGGCGACGCCTGGACCGCGGAGACCACCCTGGGCCGCGTGCTGTTCAACGAGCTGCTGCCGAAGGGCTACGCGTTCGTCGACAAGCAGATGCACAAGAAGGTGCAGGCGGCGATCATCAACGATCTCGCCGAGCGGTACCCGATGATCGTCGTGGCGCAGACCGTCGACAAGCTGAAGGATGCCGGTTTCCACTGGGCGACCCGCTCGGGCGTGACGGTCTCGATGGCCGACGTTCTGGTGCCGCCGCAGAAGGCGGAGATCCTGGAGCGCTACGAGGGCCAGGCCGACGCGATCGAGAAGAAGTACCAGCGCGGTGGTCTGAACCACGACGAGCGCAACGGTGAACTGGTCAAGATCTGGCAGCAGGCCACGGAAGAGGTCGGTAAGGCCCTGGAGGCCTACTACCCGGAGGACAACCCGATCATCACGATCGTGAAGTCGGGCGCCACCGGTAACCTCACCCAGACCCGCACCCTGGCGGGCATGAAGGGTCTGGTGACGAACCCGAAGGGTGAGTTCATCCCGCGGCCCATCAAGTCCTCGTTCCGCGAGGGCCTGACGGTGTTGGAGTACTTCATCAACACCCACGGTGCTCGTAAGGGTCTGGCCGATACCGCTCTGCGTACCGCCGACTCGGGTTACCTGACCCGTCGTCTGGTCGACGTGTCGCAGGACGTCATCGTCCGCGAGACCGACTGTGAGACCGAACGCGGCGTGATGGTGACGCTGGCCGAGGCTCAGGCCGACGGTTCGCTGGTGCGTGACGCCCACATCGAGACCTCCGCGTACGCGCGGACCCTGGCCACCGATGCGGTCGACGCCAACGGCAACGTTGTCGTCGAGCGTGGCCACGATCTCGGTGACCCGGCGATCGAGGCACTGCTGGCTGCGGGTATCTCGCAGGTCAAGGTGCGTTCGGTGCTGACCTGTGCCACCGGCACCGGTGTTTGCGCCAAGTGCTACGGCCGCTCGATGGCCACCGGCAAGCTGGTCGACATCGGCGAGGCCGTCGGCATCGTCGCCGCCCAGTCCATCGGTGAGCCCGGTACGCAGCTGACCATGCGTACCTTCCACCAGGGTGGCGTCGGTGACGACATCACCGGTGGTCTGCCGCGCGTCCAGGAGCTGTTCGAGGCCCGCGTGCCCCGCAACGTCGCTCCGATCGCCGACGTGGCCGGCCGGATTCGCCTGGAAGAAGACGACAAGTTCTACAAGATCACCATCGTTCCCGACGATGGTGGCGAGGAAGTCGTCTACGACAAGCTGCCCCGCCGTAACCGTCGCCTGCGTGTGTTCAAGCACGACGACGGCACCGAGCGCCTGTTGGCCGATGGTGACCACGTCGAGGTCGGCCAGCAGCTCATGGAGGGTTCGGCGAACCCCCACGAGGTGCTCCGCGTCCAGGGCCCCCGCGAGGTGCAGATTCACCTCGTCAAGGAGGTCCAGGAGGTCTACCGCGCACAGGGTGTGTCGATCCACGACAAGCACATCGAGGTCATCGTCCGGCAGATGCTGCGTCGCGTGACGATCATCGACTCGGGTTCGACGGAGTTCCTGCCCGGCTCGCTGACCGAGCGCAGCGAGTTCGAGTCGGAGAACCGCCGCGTCGTGGCCGAGGGCAACGAGCCCGCGGCCGGACGTCCGGTGCTGATGGGTATCACGAAGGCATCGCTGGCCACGGACTCGTGGCTGTCGGCGGCGTCGTTCCAGGAGACCACTCGCGTGCTGACCGATGCGGCGATCAACTGCCGTAGCGACAAGCTGCAGGGTCTGAAGGAGAACGTGATCATCGGTAAGTTGATCCCGGCTGGTACGGGCATTAACCGGTACCGCAACATCCAGGTCCAGCCGACCGAGGAAGCCCGCGCTGCGGCGTACACGATCCCGTCCTACGAGGATCAGTACTACAGCCCGGACTTCGGTCAGGCCACTGGTGCTGCCGTGCCGCTGGATGACTACGGCTACAGCGACTACCGCTAGCCAGTGACGCGGGGAATCATTCCCCGCCGACGTGGAAACCCCCAAAACCTTCGGGTTTTGGGGGTTTTCGCGTCTGCTGGGCAGTTAGTTGGCGAGCAGGTTGACCGCGCCGGTGAACACTTTCGGCAGGGCGGCTGCGGCCGGGACGATGCGGGACCGCACGGCAGGAACCGCCCCGGCCCGGACCAGCGCCTCGGTCAGCAGCCGGTAGCGGCGGGTGAGGCTCCGCCAGCGACGGTCGTATTCGTCCACCCGGTCCCGGACGACACAGTCGACCAGCGCCTCGGCTGCGCTGAACGCCAACCCCAGACCTTCACCGGTCAGCGCGTCGACGTAGCCGGCGGCGTCGCCGACCAGGAGCACCCGGCCCGCGACCCGGGTGTGCACCTGCTGCCGCAACGGGCCCGCCGCGAGGTCGGGCCCGAATTCATGTCCCTCGACGCGCTGGCGCAATTCGTCGAACGCCGTGAACTTCGCCTCGAAACCTCCACGACCCGCGGACAGGATCGCGATGCCGACGCAGTCGTCGGCCACCGGCGTCACGTACGCCTCGGCCTCGCGGCTCCAGTGCACCTCGACGTTGTGGGTCCACGGCGCCAACTGCACGTGCCGGCGGATACCCCAGCGACGTGGGCCGGCGGCCGGCCGCGCCAACCCGACGTCGCGACGGATCGGGGAGTGCAGTCCGTCGGCCGCCACCAGATAGCGGGCCCGGAGCTCACCGGCGTGAACACCGTCGGCGTCCTGGGTGATCGCACCGGCCGCACCCTGGACGAACTTCACCCCGGCCGCCCGGGCCGCGTCGGACATCGCGGCGTGCAGCGTCGTCCGGCGCACCCCGCGGCCCACGCCGCCACGGAACGCGGCCTCGACCCGCGTCGCACCCGCGTGATAGCTGATGCCGCGCAGCGCCCGGCCGGGCGCCACCACACCCAGCCGGTCGAGATGCGCGAGGGAGTGCGGCATCATCCCTTCCCCGCAGGCCTTGTCCAACGTGCCGGGACGGCGCTCGACGACAACCGCCTCCAGTCCGGCGCGCGCCGCGTAGAGCGACGTCGCGAGCCCCGCCGGACCGCCGCCGACCACCAGGAGGTCGATCACGACAGGCTCGCCAGCGCGGCGTTCTCGACGCGCAGCCGGGTGCGCAGCAGCAGTGCATTGAGCACCGTGAACACCGTGGCCGTCAGCCACGCGGTGTGGACCAGCGGCAGCGCGAACCCCTCGATCACCACTGCCACGTAATTGGGGTGCGGCAGCCACCGGTACGGACCGGCGACCACCCGCGACGCGCCAGGGATGACGATGACGCGCGTGTTCCACTGCGGCCCGAGCGTGCCGATGCACCACCACCGCAGCCCTTGCGCCGCGAGCACCGCGGTCAACATCGGCCAGCCCAGCGCGGGGATGAACGGCCGATCGAGCAGCAGTGGTTCGAGTACGCACGCCACCAGCAACCCGATGTGCAGCACGACCATGAACGGGTAGTGGCCGAAGCCGTACTCGGTGCCGCCGCGCGCCAGCGACCAGGCGAGGTTGCGCTTGGAGACCACGAGCTCGACGAGCCGTTCGACTGCGACGGCCGCGATCAGCGTCAGGTACCAAGTCACCGGATCAGCGCCACCGCAGCAGGACCAGCTCGGAGCAGAAGCCAGGGCCCATGGCCATCATCAGGCCGAGGCTGCCCGCGGGCGGACGTTTGGCGATGGTGTCGTGCAGGACGTGCAGCACCGACGCCGACGACAGGTTGCCCACCTCGGCCAGCGACCGCCACGTCAGCTCGAGCGCATCGTCGGGCAGGCCCAGCGTCGCGGTGATCGCCTCGATCACCTTGGGCCCGCCCGGGTGGCTGACCCACGTGCGGATGTCTGCGGTCTCGAGGCCATGTGCGGCAAGGAAATTGGTGACGTCGTCGCCGAGGTAGGTCTCGATGACCTTCGGCACGTCGGGGGAGAGCACCAGGCGGAAGCCGCTCGAATCGATATCCCAGCCCATCGTGCGTTCGGAGTCGGGGTAGAGGTGGCTGCGCGAGTCGAGCACTTCCGGCCCGGCGGCGTCGACGGTCGTGGCGCGGCGGTCGCCGACCATGACGACGGCGCCGGCTCCGTCGCCGAACAAGCTGGAGCCGACGACGGTCGCCATCGACGGTTCGGCTTTCGGCATCAGGGAGCACAGCTCCACCGCCAGCAGCACCGCGACATCGTCGGGCGCTCCGCGCAGGTAGTCGTTGACCCGGGCCACTCCGGCGGCCCCGGCGACGCAACCCAGCCCGAACAGCGGCACCCGTCGGATATCGGGGCGCAGGCCGATCAGACCGGCGATCCGGGCGTCCAGCGTCGGCACCGCCACCCCGGTGACGGTGGTGGTGTAGATGACGTCGACGTCGGCGGGTTTCAGTCCGGCATCGTCGAGAGCACCCTGGATCGCGGCGCACCCGAGGGCCACGGCGTGCTCGATGAAGACGTCGTTGGCGCGGCCGAAGTCGGTCAGGCCGGGATAGTCCGCAAGCGGTAGGACCGTGTGCCGGGTTTCGACTCTGGCACTGCGGTGCAGTTTGCGGATCGCGTCCTCGTGCGCGGCGTAGCCGGGAAGCTCCAGCAGCGCATCGGTGATTTGTTCCTGGGTGTATCGGTGGGGCGGCAGTTCGCTACGGACACTTGCGATTACGCTCATCATCCCTCCTATACCTAGATCACGAGATCGGGGCCGGACGGGTTCATCCCGGCTCGCGAGACAACTAGGCTGGGCCACATGCTGATTGGTTCGCACGTCGACAACACCGATCCTCTGGCCGCGGCCGCTGCCGACGGCGCCGATGTGGTGCAGTTCTTCCTGGGGAACCCGCAGAGCTGGAAGAAGCCCGCGCCCCGCGAGGATGCAGAAGTGCTGCGGGCGTCCACGGTGCCGCTGTACGTCCACGCGCCGTACCTGATCAACGTCGCGTCGGCCAACAACAAGGTGCGCATCCCGTCGCGCAAGATTTTGCAGGACACCTGCGACGCCGCGTCCGAGATCGGCGCGACGGCCGTGATCGTGCACGGCGGGCACGCCGACGACAACGACATGGATGCCGGCTTCGAGCGCTGGGTGAAGGCGCTCGACGCGCTCAAGACCGACATGCCGGTGTACCTGGAGAACACCGCCGGCGGTGAGCACGCCATGGCGCGGCACTTCGACACCATCGCCCGGCTGTGGGACCGCATCGGGGACAAGGGCATCGGTTTCTGTCTGGATACCTGCCATGCCTGGGCTGCGGGGGAGGCGTTGGTCGACGCCGTCGAGCGCATCAAGACCATCACCGGCCGCATCGATCTGGTGCACTGCAACGACTCGCGCGACGCCGCAGGCTCGGGGGCCGACCGGCACGCCAATTTCGGCATGGGCCAGATCGATCCGCAGTTGCTGGCAGCCGTGGTGCGCGCCGCGGCTGCTCCGGTCATCTGCGAGACGTCCGAGGACGGCCGCAAAGACGACATCGCGTTCCTCCGCGAGAACGTTTAGTCGGCACCGCTAATTGTGATAAACCCTTCGGGTGCGAGACGCCAACACTGAGGTAGCAGAGACACCCGACGCCGGTTACGAGCGCGGCCTATCTGCGCGAACTGTGCAGATGATCGCGATCGGCGGGGCCATCGGCACCGGCCTGTTCTACGGAGCGGGCGGCGCCATCGAGAAGGCCGGCCCGGCGCTGATCCTGGCCTACCTGACCGCGGGTCTGGCCGTGTTCGTCATCATGCGGGCGCTCGGTGAGTTGCTGGTGTACCGCCCGGTGTCGGGCAGCATCTCGGAGTACGCCGAGGAGTTCATGGGCCGCTTCGCCGGCTTCGCGAACGGGTGGACGTACTGGGCGGTGTGGGCCACGACGTGCATGGCCGAGATCACCGTCGCCGGCAAGTACGTGCAGTACTGGCCGTGGGGACACGACATCCCGCAGTGGGTGACGGCGCTGGTCGTCCTGCTGGTGCTGTTCACGGCGAACCTGATCTCGGTGAAGATCTTCGGCGAGGCCGAGTTCTGGTTCTCGATGATCAAGGTGACCGCGATCATCGGCATGATCCTCATCGGCATCGGGGTGCTGCTGCCCATCGCCGGTTTCGGCCCGGTCACCGGCCCGAGCCTGAGCAACCTGTGGAACGACGGCGGCTTCTTCCCGACGGGCTTCAGCTCGGCGTTGCTGAGCCTGCAGATCGTGGTGTTCGCCTACGTCGGTGTGGAGCTGGTCGGTGTCACCGCGGGCGAGGCCGAGAACCCGAAGGTGACGCTGCGCAAGGCCATCAACACGCTGCCGTTCCGCATCGGCCTGTTCTATGTCGGCGCGCTGATCGTCATCCTGTCGGTGCAGGGCTGGCGGAACTACCACGCCGGGCAGAGCCCGTTCGTCGCGGTGTTCCAGTACCTGAACATCCCGGCGGCCGCGGGCATCGTGAACTTCATCCTGCTGACGGCGGCGCTGTCGTCGTGCAACTCGGGTATCTATTCGACGGGCCGCATGGTGCGCAGCCTGGCCCAGCGCGGTGACGCACCCGCCGGTCTGCAGGCGCTGAGCAGCCGGCATGTGCCGATGCTGGCCATCTGCTTCTCGGTCCTCACCATGGGCGTCGGCGTCCTGGTGAACTACCTGTCGCCGGACAAGGCGTTCGCCTACATCACCTCGGTGTCGACCATCGGCATCATCTTCGTGTGGGGCTCGATCCTGGTGTCGCACTTGATCTATCGCCAGCGGGTGGCCGCCGGCGTGCTGCCGGCGTCGGACTACCGCCTGCCGGGGGCGCCGTACACGACGTTCCTGGCGCTCGGGTTCCTGGCGCTCGTGGTCGTGCTGCTGTTCTTCACCGATGACGGCCGGACCGCGATTCTGGTGGGTGCCATCTGGTTCGTCATCGTGACGCTGGGGTACTTCGTGCACCGCGGCGACCGTGCCACCGAGGTCGTGACGCGGCACTAGCGAATCGCAGCCCCGACGCGGCACCGCCTACGGCTGCAACGACAGCCAGGTGCCGTGGTTGGCGATGCGCAGGGCGGCGGTGATACCGGCGTCGTCGAAGGCGCGTGCGATGTCGTCGCGGCCTTCGGTGAAGTGTGCCCAACCGTCGTAGTGGACCGGGATGTTGACCGGGGCGCCCAGAACCGCGGCGGCGGCCGCGGTTCGGATGCTGTCGAGACTGACCGCTCGATGCCGGAACTTTCCGGGCACGCGGGCGGCGCCGGCGTGCAGGATGGCTGCGTCGATGGTGCCGACGCGACGGGCGATCTCGGCGACAGTGCGAAGGGAGGCGTTGTCGCCGCTGATGTAGACGGTGGGCACCGTGCTGCCGGAAAGCACGAACCCGATGACTTCGCAGTTGACGTACCCGTCGGGGTCCCGGTCACCGTCTTCGGGACCGTGGACGGCAGGGACGGCGGTGACGTTGAACTCGCCGGTATCGGGCCGGGTGAGGGTGTAGGTGCTCCACGGTCGCAATCCAACGGCTGGGCTGCCTAGGCGTCTGGCTCCGCCCATGGTGGTGAGCAGCAACGGCGCGTTCTTGGCGAAGGCGCGGCCGCGCTCGTCGAAGTTGTCAGCGTGGTTGTCGTGGCTGACGAGGACGACGTCGACGGCGCCGATTTGTTCCTCTGTGACGGCCGGGCCTTGGGTTTTCGTCAAGTACCCCTGTGGCCCGGGGGCGTCGAAGGTCGGGTCGCTGACGATGCGTAGTCCGCCGAGATCGAGCACGGTGGTCGGGCCGCCGACAACCAATGCAGCACAACCTTGTTGGGCCAGAGGCATGGTGGGGCTCCTGGGAGTTGCGTGTCTGCTGACCGCCGGCACTCATCGGTCAGCTCCGTCGCGAGTGTATTGAGATTTTTTCCAGTTGATCGCCCGACCGCGTTCCGCCATTCATATATACAGTTCTTGTGCGACTGTTGGGAAAGTGTAATAGTGGGGACATGGCTGATACGCATGTCGTCACCAATCAGGTTCCCCCGCTGCAGGACTACAACCCCGCTACCTTCCCGGCGCTGGCCGAGGCCCTGATCCGCGAAGGCGGGGAGTGGGGCGTCGACGAGGTTCACGAGGTCGGCGCCCTCGGTGGCAGCCGGGTCGCGCAGCGCTGGGGTGAACTGGCGGACCGCAACGTCCCGATCCTGCACACGCACGATCGCTACGGGCACCGCGTCGACGAGGTCGAATACGACCCCGCCTACCACCAGCTGATGACTGCCGCGGTGAAGCACGGTCTGCACGGGGCCCCGTGGGCCGACGACCGTCCCGGCGCACACGTCGTCCGCGCGGCGAAGATGTCGGCCTGGACCCCCGAACCGGGCCACGTCTGCCCGATCTCGATGACCTACGCCGTCGTCCCGGCGCTGCGGTTCAAGCCCGAACTGTCCAAGGTCTACGAACCGCTGCTGACCAGCCGCGTGTACGACCCCGAGCTGAAAGTGCCTGGCACCAAAGCGGGTATCACCGCGGGCATGTCGATGACCGAGAAGCAGGGCGGCTCCGACGTCCGTGCCGGCACCACCCAGGCCACCCCCAACGGCGACGGCACCTACTCGCTGCGCGGCCACAAGTGGTTCACCTCGGCGCCGATGGGCGACATGTTCCTGGTGCTGGCCCAGGCACCCGGCGGGCTGTCCTGCTTCTTCCTGCCCCGGGTGCTGCCCGACGGCACGCGCAACCGCATGTTCATCCAGCGGCTCAAGGACAAGCTCGGCAACCACGCCAATGCCTCCAGCGAGATCGAGTACGACGGTGCGACGGTCTGGCTGGTCGGCGAGGAGGGCCGCGGCGTCCCGACCATCATCGAGATGGTCAACCTGACCCGCCTGGACTGCACGCTGGGCAGCGCCACCAGCATGCGGACGGGCCTGACCCAGGCCGTGCACCACGCCCAGCACCGCAAGGCGTTCGGCGCCTACCTGATCGATCAGCCGCTGATGCGCAACGTGCTCGCCGACATGGCGGTCGAAGCCGAGGCCGCCACCATGCTGGCGATGCGGATGGCCGGCGCCACCGACCGGGCCGTCCGCGGTGACGAGCGCGAAAGCCTGTTCCGCCGAATCGGTTTGGCCGCGGCCAAGTACTGGGTGTGCAAGCGCGCGACGCCGCACGCCGCGGAGGCCATGGAGTGCTTCGGCGGCAACGGCTACGCCGAGGAATCCGGCATGCCGCGGCTCTACCGCGAGGCCCCGCTGATGGGCATCTGGGAAGGCTCGGGCAATGTCAGCGCGCTGGACACCCTCCGCGCCATGGTGACCAAGCCCGAGTGCGTCGAGGTGCTGTTCGACGAGTTGGCGCAGGCCCAGGACCCCCGCCTGGACGCGCACGTCAGCGCGCTCAAGGCGCAGCTCACCGATCCGCAGACCATGGAATACCGCGGACGCAAGGTGGCCGAGGACATTTCGCTGGCCCTGCAGGGCGCGCTGCTGGTGCGGCACGGTCACCCCGCGGTGGCCGAGGCATTTCTCGTCAGCCGCCTCGACCGCCAGTGGGGTGGCGCCTTCGGCACGCTGCCCACCGGCCTCGACCTGGCGCCGATCATCGAACGGGCCCTGGTCAAGGGCTGAATTTCTACTGCCGAGCAGTCCCCCAGAGGGAGGTGCCCCCAACAAAACTGTCCCAAAACGCCCGTTTTGGACAGTTTTGCGTCTGCTCGCGGGAAGGCTGAGCTGGTGGATTTCGACAACCTGAAGACCATGACCTACGAGGTCGCCGACCGGGTCGCCCGGATCACGTTCAATCGTCCTGAGAAGGGCAACTCGATCGTCGCGGACACCCCGCTGGAATTGGCCGCCTGCGTCGAGCGGGCCGACCTCGATCCGAACGTGCACGTGATCCTGGTGTCCGGCCGGGGTGAAGGGTTTTGTGCCGGGTTCGACTTGAGCGCCTACGCCGACGGCACGGGAGCCGCCGGCGGTTCGGAACACCAGGGCACCGTGCTCGACGGCCACACCCAGGCCGTCAACCATCTGCCGAATCAGCCCTGGGATCCGATGATCGACTACCAGATGATGAGCCGGTTCGTCCGTGGCTTCTCCAGCCTGATGCACTGCGACAAGCCGACCGTCGTGAAGATCCACGGCTACTGCGTGGCCGGCGGCACCGACATCGCGCTGCACGCCGACCAGGTGATCGCGGCGTCCGACGCCAAGATCGGCTACCCGCCGATGCGGGTGTGGGGCGTGCCCGCCGGCGGGCTGTGGGCGCACCGACTGGGCGACCAGCGTGCGAAACGCCTGCTGTTCACCGGGGATTGCATCACCGGGGCGCAGGCCGCCGAGTGGGGCTTGGCCGTCGAGGCGCCCGAGCCCGAAGAACTCGATGAACGCACCGAGCGCCTCGTCGCACGCATTGCGGCCATGCCGGTCAACCAGCTGATCATGGCGAAGCTGGCGTGCAACACCTCGTTGCTGCAGCAGGGGGTTGCGACCAGCCGGATGGTCAGCACGGTGTTCGACGGCATCGCCCGGCATACGCCCGAAGGTCATGCGTTCGTCGCCGACGCCGTCGAGCACGGGTTCCGGCAGGCGGTGCGGCACCGCGACGATCCGTACGGGGATGCAGGCCGGGTTGCCTCCGGGGTCTGACAGCCATGGCTGATCTGAAGCGGATGACCGCGCGGTCGGTGGTGCTCAGCGTGCTGCTGGGCGCTCATCCGGCGTGGGCGTCCGCGGCCGAGTTGGTCCGGCTCACTTCGGATTTCGACATCAAGGAGCAGACGCTGCGGGTGGCGCTGACCAGGATGGTCAGCGCCGGTGACCTGGTGCGTTCGGCCGACGGTTACCGGCTCGCCGACCGCCTGCTGGCACGGCAACGACGGCAGGACGCCGCCATCGACCCCAAGACCCGCCCATGGCACGGCGACTGGGTGACCGTCGTCATCACCACGGTCGGCGCCGATGCCCGGACCCGCGCCGACCTGCGAAACGACCTGTTGCAGAACAGGTTCGCCGAACTCCGCGAGGGCGTGTGGCTGCGCCCGGCCAATCTCGCCGGTGACCTCCCGGAAGAGGTCACGGCGAATGCCCGGGTCCTGACCAGCCGGGACGACGACCCCGCGGGGCTGGCCGCCGTGCTGTGGGATCTGCCCGCCTGGATCACCACCGCACGTCAACTGCTCGACGAAATCGGCTCGGCACCAGATGTGCCCGGCCGGTTCGTGGCGGCGGCCGCGATCGTGCGGCACCTGCTGGCCGACCCGGTACTGCCCGCCGAACTGCTCCCGGACGACTGGCCGGGTACGCAGCTGCGGCAGGCCTACTCAGACTTCGCCGCCGAACTGACCGGCCGGCGCGACGAACCGATGGAGGCAATATGACCGAACCAGTGCGGGTCGAGAAGAACGGGCCGGTGACGACGGTCATCATCGACCGGCCCGGCGCCCGCAACGCTGTCAACGGGCCGACGGCGGCGGCGCTGTACCAGGCGTTCGACGATTTCGACCGCGACGATTCCGCGGCGGTCGCGGTGCTGTGGGGAGACCATGGAACCTTCTGCGCCGGAGCCGATCTCAAGGCGTTCGGTACCCCGGAGATGAACCAGACGCACCGGACGGGGCCGGGGCCGATGGGCCCGAGCCGGATGATGCTGTCCAAGCCGGTGATCGCCGCGGTCAGCGGCTATGCCGTCGCCGGCGGACTGGAGCTGGCGGTGTGGTGCGACCTGCGCGTCGTCGAGGAGGACGCCACCTTCGGCGTGTTCTGCCGGCGCTGGGGTGTTCCGCTCATCGACGGTGGCACGGTCCGGTTGCCGCGGCTGATCGGGCACAGCCGCGCCATGGATTTGATCCTCACCGGCCGCGCCGTGGACGCCGCCGAGGCGCTGCAGATCGGTCTGGCCAACCGGGTCGTGCCGCACGGGCAGGCCCGTGAGAAGGCCGAAGAGTTGGCCCACCAGTTGGCCGCGCTGCCGCAGTTGTGTCTGCGCGCCGATCGGCTGTCCGCGTTGCGGCAGTGGGGCGAATCCGAGGAATCCGCAATGGAATTCGAGTTCGCCAGCCTCGCGCAGGTGGCCGAGGAGTCGCTCGCGGGCGCGCAGCGGTTCGCCGGGGGAGCGGGCCGGCACGGCGCCACAGCGTGAGGGCTGTCGTTAGCCCTTGCTGACGGTGTTGCCGGTCCCGGTGTTGTTGACCTTCGGTGCCCCGTCCTTGTAGGTGACGGTGGCGTGCATGCCGACGACGTCGAGCTCCTGGTCGACCTTTTCGAAGGTCACCTTGTTGTCGGTGCCGCCGATGTTCGCCTTCGCGCAGGTGCCCTTGACGGTCAGCGTGTTGTTGGCGCCGCCCACGGTCAGCGATTTGCCGGTGCCGCAATCGATTTCCCGGGTGGTGCCCACCGCGCTGTAGTTGATGGTGTTGCCGACCTCGACCTGCGCCGTGGTCGGCGCCGCCGCCGAGGTGCCTGCCGTGCCGGCGGCGCTCGAGCCGGTGCCACCGGTCTTGTTGTCCTGCGATCCGCAGCCGGTCAGCACCAGCGCGGCAGCGGCGACGACGCCCGCCGCGATTGCGATTCGGTTGGGGTTCATGGGGTATCCCTCCCTGTCGGCGTTACCGGCACCTGGTGCGGGCCCCGGTCAGGGAATCTTGTTCAGCCGATTTCCCAAACCGAGTTGGCGCCCGATGTCGATGAGTGCCGGATCCCCATTGTGGAATATGACCGTCTGATTGAACCCGTAAGCGGTGACGTCATTGACGATCGTGTCGGCGATGATCGTGTTGGACGAGCCCTGGACGGTCACTGCCCAGCAGGTGCCGAAAGCGTTGATGGTGTTGCCGCTGCCGTTGACGAAGAGGGTGCCACCGTGGCAGTCGATGGACTGCGTGATGCCCTGGCCGACGATGTGGGTGTCGTCGTTGACCGCAGCGGCGTTCGGTGCGCCGACCGTGAACGGGACCGTCAGCAGTCCGGCAACCAATGCGGTTCCCCACGCTTTGCGACTCACGATGGTTCCCTTCGTTCTGGCCTGGCGATGATGTGCGCCGTTGTTCGGCATCTGGGAGCCTACGTTGCGGAGTACGTGCTGCGGAGTAGGTTCGTCCGTTCTGTGGGACTCCCAATGAGACGCGGTTACAAGATTCGCCGAATTGGCGACGTATCTGCAGCGTCTAGAGGTTAGAGTCATTAGTTAACTGGCCGCGCCGCGGTCGATGGAACCCAAGATCGAACACCGGAGGATCGGGCAGATGGCACCTCGGCCAGAGTCGCAAGCGGTTGGGGATGCCCGACCGGCTGCGCCGGCACGGTCGCGGGCGACTGCACGCACCACCAAGCTCAGCCGGGACTCGATCGTGGCCGCGGCCCTCACGTTCCTCGATCGCGAGGGCTGGGATTCGCTGACCATCAATGCCCTGGCCAACCAGCTGGGCACCAAGGGTCCGTCGCTATATAACCACGTGCAGAGCCTCGATGACCTGCGTCGCACGGTCCGGATGCGCGTCATCGACGACATCATCGGCATGCTCAACACCGTCGGCGAGGGCCGTAGCCGCGACGACGCGGTGATGGCGATGGCCAGTGCCTACCGCAGCTATGCCCATCACCATCCGGGCCGGTACTCGGCGTTCACCCGGATGCCGCTGGGCGGCGACGACCCGGAGTACACCGCGGCGACGCACGCGGCGGCCGGGCCGGTGATCGCGGTCCTGGCGTCATACGGACTCGACGGCGAGAACGCCTTCTATGCGGCGCTGGAGTTCTGGTCGGCACTACACGGTTTCGTCCTGCTGGAGATGACGGGCGTGATGGACGGCGTCGACACCGACGCGGTGTTCACCGACATGGTGGTGCGACTGGCGCGAGGGATGAACGAGCGCGACTCGGCTTGATCAGGGGAGCGCGTGATGTCTGACGACCACAGCGGGTGGCAGCCACCGCAACCGCCTCAGTCACCGGAAACGACGCCGGGCTTCCTGCCGCCGCCCGCACCCCCGCCGCCCGCACCCCCGCCGGGCTACCTGCCGCCGGGGATGGTGCCCGCATGGCCGCGGCAACCCGTCGCCGCGCAGTCCGGCGTACCCCGCTGGCTGGTCGCCCTGGTCTTGGCGGTGCTGGTACTGAGTTATGGCGCGACGGTGTTCTTCACCAAGGACATCTGGCGCGCCGGCGAACCCCGGCCCGTCGTCCAGGCGTCGTTGCAGATTCAGCAGCAGCCAGGAACGGCACCGACCCCGGACGCGCTGGCACAGACGCGCAAGGTCGTCGAATCGCGGCTCGGGCACCTCGGCGGGCACGACGTCGCCGTCGGGCTGGACGGGAACACCCTCAAGGTCACCGCGACCGACGTGACCGAAGCGCAGCTACGGGGCGTCACCGCCACGGGCCGCCTCTATATAAGGCCGGTGATCCACGCGATCCCAGCGCAGCCCGACCCGACGTACCCATCGCCGTCGCCGCAGACCCCGCAGGTGGCCGACAGTCAGCGCATCGCTGACGAGAAGGCACTGCGGCAGAGTGCGCAGCCACAGATCCAGCTGCTGGCGCTGCAGTTCCAGGCGACCCGCTGCGATCAGCCGGATCAGCTGGCCGACCACGACGACCCGAATCTGCCGCTGATCACCTGCTCCGACGACCACAAACAGGTGTATCTGCTGGACAAGTCGATCATCGGCGGCGACCAGATCAAGGACGCCTCGGCCCGCCAGGGTGGGCAGCGCGGCGACTACGTCGTCTTCGTGACCTTCGACGACAAGGCCGCCGATATCTGGTCGACGTTCACCAGCGCCAACATCGGTGCCCGGGCCGCCTTCACCGTCGACACCCAGGTGGTCAGCGCGCCGGCGCTGCTGGAGCCCATGACGACCGGACGCACCCAGATCCATGGGCAGTTCACCGCCGATTCGGCGAAGTCGTTTGCCGCGGTGGTGGCCGGCGGGGCCCTGCCGTTGCCGGTATCGGTGCAGTCGGTGCAGACGAAACAGATCGCCCCATCGTTCTGGTCGGTGCCTCGGATCGCGGTTCTCGGCGGCGGGGTGGTGGTGATCTTCGCGGTCATCCTCGGAGTCGTTCTGATGAGCCGACGGGCGTTCCGCCAGGGATAAGGTGTTGATCACCGTCCCGGCCGCACCGCCCTGACCTGCGGTTTGAGTCCTCTGGGCGAGTTTGGATCGTGGCGGTCCGTACTGGTATCGTGGTGGTTCGTGCCTGGCCGACTGGGCGCTTGCATTCATTGTGTTTGTAGGCAAGCCTGCACGCCGGGCCAATTCGCATGTCCGTGGTGCACCGCAAGGTTTGTACCTGGCCTCGTGCGACACGCCCGGACGCGGGGTATGCGATCGGACGAAAACAGCAGTACAGAGTCTTAAACCGCAGTACGACACGCAATAGAGAAAGCCGATAGATGCCAACCATCAACCAGCTGGTCCGCAAGGGTCGCCACGACAAGACCGCCAAGGTCAAGACCGCGGCGCTCAAGGGCAGCCCGCAGCGCCGTGGTGTGTGCACCCGCGTGTACACCACCACCCCCAAGAAGCCGAACTCGGCTCTGCGCAAGGTCGCCCGCGTGAAGCTGACGAGCCAGGTTGAGGTCACGGCCTACATCCCGGGTGAAGGCCACAACCTGCAGGAGCACTCGATGGTGCTCGTGCGTGGCGGTCGTGTGAAGGACCTCCCCGGTGTGCGTTACAAGATCATCCGCGGCTCGCTGGACACCCAGGGTGTGAAGAACCGCAAGCAAGCACGCAGCCGCTATGGCGCCAAGAAGGAGAAGAGCTAATGCCACGCAAGGGCCCCGCGCCGAAGCGGCCGCTGGTCAACGACCCGGTCTACGGTTCGCAGCTGGTTACCCAGCTCGTCAACAAGGTGCTGCTGGACGGCAAGAAGTCGCTGGCCGAGCGCATCGTCTACGGCGCCCTTGAGCAGGCTCGCGAGAAGACCGGCACCGACCCCGTCGTGACGCTGAAGCGCGCCATGGACAACGTCAAGCCGTCCCTCGAGGTCCGCAGCCGCCGCGTCGGTGGCGCGACCTACCAGGTGCCGGTTGAGGTCCGTCCGGACCGTTCGACCACCCTGGCGCTGCGCTGGCTGGTCAGCTTCTCGAAGGCTCGCCGCGAGAAGACCATGGTCGAGCGTCTGGCCAACGAAATCCTGGACGCCAGCAATGGCCTGGGTGCCGCCGTCAAGCGACGTGAGGACACCCACAAGATGGCCGAGGCGAACCGGGCCTTCGCGCACTACCGCTGGTGACTCAATCGCCGGCCGCCAATGCCGGCGGCCGGCGCATCTGATTCACAACTGACCGCCCTCCCGGGCGACGCGGATTTATCAAGCAACTGAAAGAGTGGGAACCTAGCCGTGGCACAGGACGTGCTGACCGATCTGAACAAGGTCCGCAACATCGGCATCATGGCGCACATCGACGCCGGTAAGACGACGACGACCGAGCGCATCCTCTTCTACACCGGTATCTCGTACAAGATCGGTGAGGTCCACGACGGCGCCGCCACGATGGACTGGATGGAGCAGGAGCAGGAGCGTGGTATCACCATCACGTCCGCTGCCACCACCTGCTTCTGGAACGACAACCAGATCAACATCATCGACACCCCGGGCCACGTCGACTTCACCGTCGAGGTGGAGCGTTCGCTGCGCGTGCTCGACGGTGCCGTTGCCGTGTTCGACGGCAAAGAAGGTGTGGAGCCGCAGTCCGAGCAGGTGTGGCGCCAGGCCGACAAGTACGACGTCCCCCGCATCTGTTTCGTCAACAAGATGGACAAGCTGGGCGCGGACTTCTACTTCTCGGTCCAGACCATGAAGGACCGCCTGGGCGCGAACGTCATCCCGATCCAGCTGCCCATCGGTTCCGAGGGTGACTTCGAGGGTGTCGTCGACCTGGTCGAGATGAAGGCCAAGGTCTGGCGCGGCGAGACCAAGCTCGGTGAGAAGTACGAGACCATCGACATCCCGGCCGACCTTCAGGAGAAGGCCGACGAGTACCGCCTCGCCATGATCGAGGCCGTCGCCGAGACCGACGACGAGCTCATGGAGAAGTACCTGGGCGGCGAAGAGCTGACCATCGATGAGATCAAGGGCGGCCTGCGCAAGCTGACCGTCACCAGCGCCGCCTACCCGGTGCTGTGTGGTTCCGCGTTCAAGAACAAGGGTGTGCAGCCCATGCTCGACGCGGTCATCGACTACCTGCCGACCCCGCTGGACGTCGCGGCCGCCGAAGGCCACGTCCCGGGCAAGGAAGACGAGATCATCTCGCGCAAGCCGTCCGCCGACGAGCCGTTCTCCGGCCTGGCGTTCAAGGTCGCCACGCACCCGTTCTTCGGCAAGCTGACCTACGTCCGCGTCTACTCGGGCAAGGTCGACTCCGGTGCTCAGGTCATCAACTCGACCAAGGGCAAGAAGGAGCGTCTGGGCAAGCTGTTCCAGATGCACTCCAACAAGGAGAACCCGGTCGACTCGGCTGCCGCCGGCCACATCTACGCGGTCATCGGCCTCAAGGACACCACCACCGGTGACACCCTGTGCGACCCGAGCAACCAGATCGTCCTGGAGTCCATGACCTTCCCGGACCCGGTTATCGAGGTGGCCATCGAGCCCAAGACCAAGAGCGACCAGGAGAAGCTGGGCACGGCGATCCAGAAGCTCGCCGAAGAAGACCCGACCTTCAAGGTGCACCTGGACCAGGAGACCGGCCAGACCGTCATCGGCGGTATGGGCGAGCTCCACCTGGACATCCTGGTGGACCGCATGCGTCGCGAGTTCAAGGTCGAGGCCAACGTCGGCAAGCCGCAGGTCGCGTACAAGGAGACCATCCGCAAGGCGGTCACGAACGTCGAGTACACCCACAAGAAGCAGACGGGTGGCTCGGGCCAGTTCGCGAAGGTCATCATCGGTATCGAGCCGTTCGTCGGCGAGGACGGTGCGACCTACGAGTTCGAGAACAAGGTCACCGGTGGCCGCGTCCCGCGTGAGTACATCCCGTCGGTGGATGCCGGTGCGCAGGATGCCATGCAGTACGGCATCTTGGCCGGCTACCCGCTGGTGAACCTGAAGCTGACGCTGCTCGACGGTGCTTACCACGACGTCGACTCGTCGGAAATGGCCTTCAAGGTCGCCGGTTCGCAGGCGCTGAAGAAGGCTGCGCAGGCTGCGCAGCCGGTCATCCTGGAGCCGATCATGGCGGTCGAGGTCACCACGCCCGAGGACTACATGGGCGACGTGATCGGCGACCTGAACTCCCGCCGTGGCCAGATCCAGGCCATGGAGGAGCGCAGCGGCGCACGTGTCGTCAAGGCACAGGTTCCGCTGTCTGAAATGTTCGGCTACGTCGGCGACCTCCGGTCGAAGACCCAGGGTCGGGCAAACTACTCCATGGTGTTCGACTCGTACGCTGAAGTTCCGGCGAACGTGTCGAAGGAGATCATCGCCAAGGCGACGGGCCAGTAGTCTCTGACCCGTTCCGCCGCGGCGGACGACACAACTGAACACATCAACACTGCTTAACCAAGCACCAACAAGTCCAGGAGGACACCACAGTGGCGAAGGCGAAGTTCGAGCGGACGAAGCCGCACGTCAACATCGGGACCATCGGTCACGTTGACCACGGCAAGACCACGCTGACTGCAGCAATCACCAAGGTTCTGCACGACAAGTACCCCGATTTGAACGAATCGCGTGCGTTCGACCAGATCGACAATGCGCCCGAGGAGCGTCAGCGCGGTATCACCATCAACATCTCGCATGTTGAGTACCAGACCGAGAAGCGCCACTACGCCCACGTGGACGCCCCCGGTCACGCTGACTACATCAAGAACATGATCACCGGTGCTGCCCAGATGGACGGCGCAATCCTCGTGGTCGCCGCCACCGACGGCCCGATGCCGCAGACCCGTGAGCACGTGCTGCTCGCTCGCCAGGTCGGCGTGCCCTACATCCTGGTCGCACTGAACAAGTCCGACATGGTTGAGGACGAGGAGCTCCTGGAGCTCGTCGAGCTCGAGGTCCGCGAACTGCTGGCCGCTCAGGACTTCGACGAGGACGCCCCCGTGGTCCGCGTCTCGGCGCTGAAGGCGCTCGAGGGCGACGCCACCTGGGTGAAGTCGGTCGAGGAGCTCATGGAGGCCGTCGACGAGTCCATTCCGGACCCGGTTCGCGAGACCGACAAGCCGTTCCTGATGCCCGTTGAGGACGTCTTCACCATCACCGGTCGTGGCACCGTGGTGACCGGTCGTGTCGAGCGTGGCGTGATCAACGTCAACGAAGAGGTCGAGATCGTCGGCATCCGCCCGACCACGACCAAGACCACCGTCACCGGTGTGGAAATGTTCCGCAAGCTGCTCGACCAGGGCCAGGCCGGCGACAACGTCGGTCTGCTGGTTCGTGGCATCAAGCGCGAGGACGTCGAGCGTGGCCAGGTTGTGGTCAAGCCCGGCACCACCACCCCGCACACCGAGTTCGAGGGCAGCGTCTACATCCTGTCCAAGGACGAGGGCGGCCGCCACACGCCGTTCTTCAACAACTACCGCCCGCAGTTCTACTTCCGTACCACGGACGTGACCGGCGTGGTTACCCTGCCCGAGGGCACCGAGATGGTTATGCCCGGTGACAACACCGACATCTCCGTCGTGCTGATCCAGCCGGTCGCCATGGACGAGGGTCTGCGTTTCGCCATCCGTGAGGGCGGTCGTACCGTCGGCGCGGGTCGCGTTACCAAGATCATCAAGTGATCTAGTTTTTCCAAGCGGAGCGCCGCTCACCCGAAAGGGTGGGCGGCGCTTTGCTTTTGCGTCCGCATCGCCCGCGTCGACTCGGCGGCTACGGCGCACCACGGTGAGTCCGGAGCGCCCCCGGCGCAGTCTCACCGGCGAGAAAGCGGTGTCGGCGCTCGATAGTTACGGGCAAGATGGCAGGATCGTTCGCGATGGAGGGGAACGCGATGAGGGGTGGCCTGTCGTGCGGGTGAACGTGCGGGCATTCACCGACACCGGACTACGTCGGAAGCGCAACGAAGATGCGGTGATGGTCGGCGGCTGGGTCAGCCAGACGCACAACGGTGTTCTGGTGGACATGCGGATGCAGCCGGGGTCCCCGTTCGTCTGCGCGGTGTGTGACGGCATGGGCGGGCACGTCGGCGGTGATGTCGCGAGCCGGACGGCGCTGAGCATGATCGCGACCATGTCGCCGGGCTGGACCGGTGGCGACGACATCACGTCGTCGCTGTCGTACGTCAGTGACTGGCTGTACGACATGGGCCGCGACACCGAGCTGGCCGGGATGGGCACCACCATCGCCGGCGTCTGCCTGACGGCCGACGAGGTGATCGTCTTCAACGTCGGGGACAGCCGGGTGTATTCGGTCGCCGGTGAGACGCTGACGCAGGTGTCGGTCGACGACGCCGTGCTCGACGCGGCGGGCCGGCCCACCAACATCATCACTCAGTCACTCGGCCAGGGCGTGCCGATCGCTGCCCACCTGACCGCGACGCCGCTGCAGCCGGGTAGCTACCTGATGTGCTCGGACGGGGTGCACGGTCAGATGGAGCATCACGATCTGCAGGCGGCCACGGCGTGCAACGACCGGGGTGACGGTTCGGCCATCATCATCGGGACGGCCCGGGCCAACGGTGCCGCCGACAATTTCTCGTTCATCCTGTTGGACGTCCTCGCCGACTGACGCGACACTAGAGTCTCTCGCAGCGGTTCAGCTGATCAAGGAGCGTGGCTCGAATGTTGGTGCGTTACCTCAAGGCGCAGGCCCTGGTGCTGTTGTGTGGCGGGTTGGTGGGCCCGATCTTCCTGGCGGTGTACTTCTTCTCCGGCCAGGACGAACTGATGAAGTGGATGTTCTGGACCGGTCTGCTGGTCACGGCCATCGACGTACTGGTCGCGCTGGGGTTGGCGGGCTTCGGCCAGATGCGGTCGGCGGAGCGCGAGGAGCTCGAGGCCAGCGGCGTGCTGGGGCTGGCCGAGGTCATCGGGATCGGGGAGACCGGTACCCGGGTCAATGACCAGCCGCTGGTGAAACTGAATCTGCACATCACCGGGCCGCAGCTGGCTCCGTTCGAAGCGCAGGACAAGGTGCTGGCGTCGGTGAGCCGGTTGCCGATGATCACGGCCCGCAAGCTCGTCGTGATGGTCAACCCGGCCACCAACAAGTTCCACATCGACTGGGAGCGAAGCGCATTGGTGTCGGGCATGATGCCGGTCCGGCTGACCTCGGAGCAGGACGGCCGCACCTATGACCTGACCGGCCGCGCGGGCCCGATCATGGACATCCTGCAGATCCTCAAGTCCAACGGGGTGGCGCTCAGCGGGATCGCCGACCTGCGGTCGAATCCGGCGGTGCGCCAACAGGTGATGGACGTGGTGCGGCGCGCTACCGCCGCCGAGCGGGAGCCCGCGGCGGCACCGGTCGCGGCGCCGCCGCCCGTCGTGCCGCAGCCGGCCGCATCGACCGCACAGCGGCTGCAGGAGATCGAGACGCTGCGCGCGATGGGCACCATCAGCGAGGCCGAGTACACCGCCAAGCGCGCCCAGATCATCGCCGAGTTGTAGCCGGCGGGCGCCCTTCGGGGAGCCACTAGAACGCGTTCTAGTTTTGCTGCTAGCGTGGCGGTGGATTCCGGCGTGATGAAGGGACTGGCAATGACGGCAGGCGGAGCACTCGAAGGCAAGGTGGCGTTCATTACCGGGGCTGCCCGTGGGCAGGGCCGGGCGCATGCCATCCGGATGGCACGTGAGGGCGCCGACATCGTCGCCATTGACATCTGCGGTCCTGTCTCGCACACCATCACCTACCCGATGCCGACGTCGGAAGATCTGGCCGAGACCGCGCGACTGGTCGAAGCCGAGGGCCGCAAGGTGCTGGCCCGCGAGGTCGACATCCGTGACCTGGCTGCCCAGCAGCAGGTCGTCGCCGACGCGGTCGAGCAGTTCGGCCGGCTCGACATCTTGGTCGCCAATGCTGGCGTGCTGAGCTGGGGACGTCTGTTCGAGATGGACGAAGACCAGTGGGACAGCGTCGTCAACGTCAATCTGTCCGGCACCTGGCGCACCATCCGGGCCGTGGTGCCCGCGATGATCGAGGCCGGCAACGGCGGGTCGATCATCATCGTGAGCTCCTCGGCGGGCCTCAAGGCGACGCCGGGCAACGGCCACTACGCGGCCTCCAAGTTCGGCCTCGTCGGTTTGACCAACGCACTGGCCCTCGAGGTGGGCGAATTCGGCATCCGGGTCAACTCGATCCACCCCTACTCGATCATGACGCCGATGATCGAGCCGGAGGCCATGGGCGCGATCTTCTCCAAGTACCCGAACTACCTGCACAGCTTCGCGCCGATGCCCTACAAGCCCGTCGCCCACGACGGTAAGGCCGGTCTGCAGGAATTCATGACGCCGGAAGAGGTCACCGACGTGGTGACCTGGTTGGCCGGGCCGGGCGCGGGGACCATCTCCGGTTCTCAGATCGCCGTCGACCGCGGCGTCATGAAGTACTGAGTTACGGGGCCACCTGCCCGACCAGCACGTCGGTGAATTCCGTTGTGCCGCCTGACACTCTGATCGCGGGCCGGCCGCAGCCGGGTGCCAGCGTGCGCCGCACTGCGGATTTTCCGTCGAGGTCGACCGATACCTCGCCGGTCTTGGTGATCGTCACATCGATTGCGTGCCAGTCGTTGTCGAGCGGTGTCGGGATCGGGCCCGAGTCCGTACCGGCGGGACTGGCGACAGCGGTGAGGCCGAGGGCGTAGCCGCCCGTCGCGCTGCGAACGCGTCCGGTGAACCGCAGTGAGCATGCCGGATCACCGGGTTGGATCAGTCCCGCCCACGCCGGCTTCGGGGCGCCGACGGCGTCGTGCGGGTCGAGGCGCACCGCGCGGCCGTCGTTGGTGAACGTGGCGTCGACCTCGCCGACACGGGTCCAGGTGTTGAAGTTCGTCGGCTCCGGCGGGTGAGTCGGCACGATGGTCAGGCCGCTGAACGGTGTCTTCGGCTCGCCGCGGGCCGCACCGTCGCCGCGCGAGAGTTTCGTGGCGACGACCGTGCCGCCCGCGACCAGAGCTATTACCGCCAGCACCGCGCCGCCGATGATCCACCATTTCCGCGCGCTGGACCGATGCGGTGGCCCCGGTTCTGTTGGGGCGTAGCGTTGTTGGTCATCCACCCAGAGCGCCCATCCCGCTGGTGGCGGGGGCCACGACGGATCCGGCTGCCAGTCCGGGCCCGGTCGCCAATCAGGTGGAAACGGCGGCCAGTTGGGCGGCGGATTGAAGCGCATCCTATGGGTTTACCACCGCGGCGCCGGTGGCGCGGCCAGTGCCTCGGCGAATCGGTCCATCGCCCAATCGATTTCGGCTGCGGTGATCACCAGTGGTGGGGCGAACCGCAGGGTCGGGCCATGAGTGTCCTTGGCCAGCACGCCGCGCTCGGCCAGCCGCAGGCTGACCTCCCGTCCGGTGCCGACCGCCGGGTCGAGGTCGACGCCCGCCCACAGGCCCAGCCCGCGAACGGCGGTCAGGCCGTGCCCGATCATCTCAGTCAGACGGGCGTGCAGGTGCCGGCCGAGTTCGGTTGATCTGGACTGGAATTCGCCGCGCTGCAGCATGCCGACCACCGTGGCGCCGATCGCGGCGGCCAGCGGGTTGCCGCCGAACGTCGACCCGTGCTCGCCGGGGTGCAGCACGCCGAGTACATCGCTGTCGGCCACCACCGCCGAAAGCGGCACGATGCCCCCGCCCAGTGCCTTGCCCAGCAGGTAGACGTCGGGCACGACGTCCCAGTGGTCGCACGCGAAGGTGCGGCCGGTGCGGGCCAGGCCGGACTGGATTTCGTCGGCGATCATCAGCACGTTGTGTTCGGTGCACAGCGCGCGTACGCGCGGCAGATAGTCATCGGGCGGCACGATGATCCCGGCCTCGCCCTGGATCGGTTCGATCAGCACCGCGGCGGTGTTGTCGTCGATGACCGCCGCGAGTGCGTCGGCGTCGCCGAACGGAACCGAGCGGAAGCCTGGTGTGTACGGGCCGAAGCCCCGCCGGGCGGTCTCGTCGTCGGAGAAGCTGATGATCGTCGTGGTGCGGCCGTGGAAGTTGTTGTGCGCCACAACGATGTTCGGATCCGTCAGCCCTTTGACGTCCCGACTCCACTTGCGCGCGACCTTGATCGCGCTCTCGACGGCCTCGGCGCCGCTGTTCATGGGCAGCACCAGGTCCTTGTCGCACAAGTGGGCGAGGGCGGCGCAGAACGGGCCCAGGCGGTCGGAGTGGAACGCGCGACTCACCAATGTCACGGTGTCCAGCTGGGCGTGGGCGGTCGCGAGGATCTCGGGATTGCGGTGGCCGAAGTTGACGGCCGAATACGCCGCCAGGCAGTCCAGGAACCTGTGGCCCTCGGGGTCGGTGATCCACACCCCATCGGCGGACGCGGCGACCACCGGCAGCGGCGCGTAGTTGTGCGCGGCGTAGCGGTTGTCGAGGTCGATCAGCTCAGCCGTGCCTCCGGATGTTTCCGGTGTTCCCGCAACGGCTTTCAGCATGACGTCGGGTACACCTCCAGCGTGCAGCATTTCACCGAGCCGCCGCCCTTGAGCAACTCGGACAGATCCACACCGACCGGCCGGAAACCGGCGGCGGCGAGTTGTGCGGCGAAGCCGGTGGCTGCGGCCGGGTGCACGACGTTCAGCCCGTCCGACACCGCGTTCAGGCCGAGCACGTGGGCGTCGGCATCGGCGACCTCGATGGCACCCGGAAACATCTTGCGCAGCAACGCGACCGACGTGGCGCCGAATGCCGGGGGATAGAACGCGATGGTGTCGTCATCGAGCACGGCGAGTGCGGTGTCGAGGTGGTAGAAGCGGGGATTGACCAGCTGCAGGCTGGTCAACGGCAGGCCGGACAGCTTGGCGACCTCGTCGTGCGACTGGCGGTCGGTGCGGAATCCATAGCCGGCCAAGATCTTTGAGCCGACGATCAGCAGGTCGCCCTGGCCCTCGTTGGTGTGCTCGGTGTACAGCGGGCAGTAGCCGTGGTCGAGCAGCCACCCGGCGTAGGCGACCGATTCCCCGGTCCGCTGGGGGTAGGTGAAGCGGGCGATGATGGCGACCTTCTCGAACCCGTCGTCGAGGACCAGTCCGCCGTTGGCGGCGTACACCATGTCGGGCAGTCCCGGGATCGGGTCGACCAGTTGGACTGTGTGACCGAGGCTCCGGTAGGTCTGGACCAGGTGCTCCCACTGGCGCACCGCCAGTGCGGTGTCGACGCTGGCGGAGGTGTCCATCCAGGGGTTGATCGCATATTCGACGGCGAAATGCGTCGGCCGGGTCATCACATAGTGCCTGGGGCGGGCTACCCGGTCTGGTCGCCAACCTGAATTTGGTGTCGCCATCTTGACGACATCAGTAATCGTCATAATTCGATGGTAGGAGCACTTGTGCACGCAAGCAATCGATGCTTGTTGCGCGTGTGTAACAGATCTATTGTGTGATCACTCGCGATTCAGCAATCTATTGCGTGAGGGAGGTGTGCGGCCGGTGGAAAGCGTCGATGAGACGGACGAGCGCATCCTGGCCGAATTGGCGGACAACGCGCGCGCCACGTTCGCCGAGATCGGTGAGCGGGTGGGCCTGTCGGCGCCCGCGGTCAAGCGACGGGTCGACCGACTGCTCGCCACCGGGGTCATCCGCGGCTTCACCACGGTCGTCGACCGGAACGTGATCGGTTGGGGGACAGAGGCATACGTCCAGGTGTACTGCCAGGGCACCATCACGCCGGCCCAGCTGCGCGAGGCCTGGGAGGGCATCCCCGAGGTGGTTTCGGCCGCCACGGTGACCGGCACCTCCGACGCCATTCTGCATCTCCTGACTCGGGACATGAGACATCTGGAGGCGGTGCTGGAGCGCATCCGCGGCAGCGCGGCGATCGAGCGCAGCGAGAGCATCGTGGTGCTGTCGAACATCGTGGAGCGCGGGGTGCGGGGGCGCTGGGAGCGGGGCTGACCCCGAGGCGGCACCGCCTGGTGGTCTGCTGAGCAACCAAGCACAGGGTGGCCTACCTGGCACCGGCAGCATCGTGTAAGAAAGCCCACGTGACTACAAACGGAGGCATCGTCATTGTCGGTGGCGGTCTGGCCGCCGCGCGCACCGCCGAGCAACTGCGCAAGGCCGAGTACGCCGGGCCGATCACGCTGATCAGCGATGAGGTCCATCTGCCGTACGACCGGCCGCCGCTGTCCAAGGATGTGTTGCGGGCCGAGGTCGACGACACGACGCTCAAGCCGGCCGAGTTCTACGACGAGAACAACATCACGCTGCTGCTGGGCTCGGGCGCGGCCAAGCTCGACACCGGCGCCCAGACGGTGACCCTCGCGAACGGTGAGGTCGTCGCCTACAAGGAGCTGGTCATCGCCACGGGCCTGGTGCCCAGGACCATCCCGTCGCTGCCGGCCCTCGACGGGATCCGGGTACTGCGTACCTACGACGAGTCGTTGGCGCTGCGCGAGCACGCCGGTGCGGCCAAACGCGCTGTGGTGATCGGCGCCGGGTTCATCGGGTGTGAGGTGGCGGCCAGCCTGCGCAAGATGGGCGTCGAGGTGACCATCGTCGAGCCGCAGCCCACGCCGCTGGCGTCGGTGCTCGGTACCGAGATCGGCGAACTGGTGGCGCGGCTGCACCGTGCCGAGGGCGTCGACGTGCGGTGCGGCGTCGGGGTCACCGGCGTGACCGGCACCGGCCACGTCGAGAAGGTGCAGCTGGCCGACGGTTCTGAACTGGACGCCGACGTCGTCGTCGTCGGGATCGGTTCGCGCCCGTCCACCGACTGGCTCGAGGGCAGCGGCATCGCGGTCGACAACGGCGTCGTGTGCGACGCCGCCGGCCGCACCAGCGCCCCCAATGTGTGGGCCATCGGTGACGTCGCCTCCTGGCGCGACGGCGCGGGACACCAAGTGCGGGTGGAGCATTGGAGCAACGTGGCCGAGCAGGCTCGGGTCATCGTGCCGGCGATGCTGGGCCAGGATGCCACCGCCGCGGTCGTGGTGCCGTACTTCTGGAGCGACCAGTACGACGTCAAGATCCAGTGCCTCGGTGAGCCCAAGGCCGGCGACACCGTGCACATCATCGAGGACGACGGCCGCAAGTTCCTGGCGTTCTACGAGCGCGACGGTGCGGTCAGCGGCGTCGTCGGCGGCGGCATGCCGGGCAAGGTCATGAAGAACCGGGCCAAGGTCGCGGCCGCGGTGCCGATCGCCGACGTCCTGGGCTGACGTTCTCCGCGATTTGTGCACGAAAGTCCGCGTTCACCGCGGAAAATCGTGCACAAATCGCGAGAATCGAGACATGAGTTCTGACGCGCGGGCCGGTATCCGCGAGGCGGTGCGCACGCTCGAGCCGGGCTACTTCGCGCTGGTCATGGCGACGGGCATCGTGTCGACGGCGACGTGCCTACTGAAACTGCACGCGTTGTCGGCGGTGCTGCTGTGGATCGCCGGCATCGCCTACGCGGTGCTGGTGGCCGGCAACGTCGCGCGTATCACGTTGTTCGGTAACGATTTTCGGGCCGATCTGGCCGATCCCGAGCGCAGTTTCACGGTGTTCACCTTCGTCGCGGCGACCGATGTTCTTGGCGCCCGGCTGTTGCTGGACGGCCACGTCACGCCCGCTGGGTGGCTCGCGATCGTCGGGGGTGTGGCCTGGCTGGTCCTCGGGTACCTCATCCCGTGGACTGCGGTGCTCAGCCATCCGGACCAGCCGGCGCTGTCCCGCGTCAATGGCACATGGTTTCTCGCCGTGGTCGCTGCCCAGTCGGTTGCGGTGATGGCCGCAGGGCTGCAGCCGCTGCTCGGCGACACGAACCGTCCGCTGGCCCTGCTGGCCGTGCTCTGCTGGTCGGTCGGCGTCTTCTTGTACGCGGCCGCGGGCATGCTGGTCGCGCTGCGCATGCTGACGTATCCCGTCAGTGCTCAGGAGCTCACCCCGCCGTACTGGATTGCCATGGGCGCCACCGCGATCACCGTGTTCGCGGGCGCCCGCATCGTCCAGATGGCCGACACCCCCGTGGTCGTGGCCACCCGCGGCCTGATCGCCGGGGTGGCCGTGTTGTTCTTCGCCTTCGGCACGTGGCTGATCCCGGTGCTGATCGCGGCCGGTTTCTGGCGGCACCTCGTCCGGCGGGTGCCGCTGCGGTACAACACCGCGCTCTGGAGCATGGTGTTCCCGCTCGGGATGTACGGCGTGGCCGGGCACTATCTCGGACGGGCTGACGGCCTGCCCGCCCTGACCGACATCGGCGATCTCGCCAGCTGGATCGCACTGGGTGCGTGGGTCTTGACCTTCCTCGCGATGTGTGGCGCGTTGGCCGCGAAAGCCCGCGGCACGCGCGGACTTTCGCGGACTGATCAGAACGCGCCGAGGTAGAACCGGGCGCCCTGGTCGTCGGCGCACAGCGCTGACATCCCGTACGGCTGGCGCGACGGTTCGTCGATGACGGTGCCCCCGGCCTCGCGGACCCGCGCCACCGCGGCGTCGACATCGGGCACCGTCCACATCGGGACGGCGACGGTCTGCGCGGCGCCGCCGGCCAGCCCGGACATCGGCTGGCACTCCTGCACCGCCCACCCGTCATCGACGCGGCCGGGCTCGAATGTCCAGGACAGCACCTGTCCGTAGAAGTCCTTGAATGCCGCTGAGTCGGTCACTTCGTGGGTCAGGTACGAAAGTTCGCCTGGCCCTGCACCGTTGAGCTCGGGCCGGGGAATGTCCGGCGCCGGCTGGAACACCGCGAAATCGGTGCCGAGCACGTCGGTGGCGTCCAGGGTCGCCCCCCATTCGTGGTTCTCCGGCGTGCCCACCTGTCCGCCCGCGGCCAGGATGGCCTGCCGCGCCGCGTCGAGATCGGCGACCGCGTAGCAGCAGAACACCGTCTGCGGGCCGGTGGTCTCGAAGATGCCGGTGTGCATTCGGTTGCTGGTCACCTTGCGCGTGTCCGGGTCGTAGGTCCAGCCCAGCACATGGCCGTAGAAGGCGGCTGCCCGCTCGGCGTCCGGCGTCTGTACCGATATGTAGCCGATGTCGCCGTGCCTGATCGGGACGACGGCGCCGGGGTCAGAACCGGTGAGCATCCAGCGGTGACCGAATGGGTCGATCACCACCGCGGTCCGCGCGCCGTGGGCATCGTACGGTTCCCGCTGCACCTGCGCGCCGCCTTGCCTGGCCTGCGCGAGGGCGGCGTCGGTATCCGGCACCGCCAGCATCAGGCTCACCGAAACCGATTGGGGTGCCGGTGCTTTCAGCCCGAGCTCCGGGAACTCGTCGGCCAGGTAGAGCACGCCGCCGGCCAGCGCCAGCTCGGCGTGGCCGATCCGGCCGTCGTCCATGACGATCGGTTCGCCGACGACGACGGCGCCCAGGGCGTCGACGTACCAGGCGATGGCGGTGCGCGCGTCGGCGACGGCCAGGTAGGGCAGGGCCGCCGGCCGGGGCACCGGGGCCGCGGCGGTGGCGGGTGCGTTCAGGTCGGCGATGGCGGTGTCGGTTCCACTCATGACAATTCCTTTCGGGAGGCTGATGGCGGCCTCCAAGCGCGCCCGCAGCCGGGCCGCGAAGGCCGGGTCGGGCTGCACGGGGAGTTCACCACCGGTCAGGACCGTCAGCGGGTCGTGACTGTTGTGCAGGGTCATGACGCACCTCCGTCCTGGTATTCGGTTCGGAATGCCCGCTTGGCCCGCACCAGCAGGGCTTCGGTGGCGTGCACGGTGCGTCCGATCAACTCGGCGCATTCGGGCACGGGGCGGTCATCCAGATATCGCAGCGTCAGCACCATGCGGTGCTGTTCGGTCAACCGGGCCAGCGCGGCCTCGGCGACCAGCCGGTCCAGCTCGGCGTCCCAGTCGTCGAAAGGCTCTGCGGGCTCGGGTGTTTCGGGTACGGACACGGTGAAGCGGTCGTGCCTGCGGCGGTAGTGATCGGCCAGCTTGTGCCGGGCGACGCCGATCAGCCACGGCACCGAGATCACCGGCGGCGTCTCGCGCCGGGCCGCATCCATCGCCGCCAGAAACGTCTCCGACGTCAGGTCTTCCGCGGTGCCCCGATCACCGCAGCGCCGCGCGAAGTACCCGTAGACCACGGGTAGCGCCGAGTCGTACAGCGCCAGCAGCGTCTGCGGAGCATCACCGTCTGATTCGCCCCTCACACCCTTATCGTCGCGTCGGGCGGCCGTTTTCCGACGCCCTCGCCGAAATTAGATGGAAATCAGTCCTTCGCGGACGATGTCGAAGGCTTGGCCCAAGGCATCGGGCAGCGAGACGGTCTCGTCGGCCAGCCACTGTTCGTAGGCGGTCAGCGCCACGCCGAGCACCGTCCAGGCCACGGTTTGCGGCACGAGTTCGGTCGGTTTGGCGTCCAAGCGGCGCGCGACGAAGGCCGCGATCACGCCGCGCCAGCCCGCGTACATCGTCATCGAGTAGGCCTGCAGCGCGTCCGTCTGCAGGATCACCTGCATCCGGCGGCGGTGCCGGGGTGTTTCGGATTCGTCAAAGCTGTTGAATTCCAAGAGCGCTGACCGCAGCGCGGCGTCCAGCGGCACGTCGTGGGGGACGGCGTTGAGCAGGTCCCGCAGATTGGTCAGACTCGCGTCGAAGTCGGCCCACGGGATGGCATTCTTCGACGAGAAGTAGCGGAACAGGGTGCGTCGGGAGATGCCGGCGGCATGGGCGACGTCATCGACGCTGACGTCGTCGAAGCCGCGGGTGGCGAACAGCTCGAGCGCCACATGGGTGATGTGGTCGCGCGTGGTGGAGCGGCGCCGGCCTACCCGGCCGTGCTGTGGAACGGCCCCGGCGTCGCGCTCGGGACGCTCCGATTCGGTCCTCATCAGACCCGCCCTTCCTTTTCGGCACTCGATGCCATATTCTTGCGACTTGGATCACAGTTGTCGAGTACCGGCAACTGCCACGGTAGCGAAAGGGGCGATCCATGGACTCGAATCAGCAGGTTGAGACCGGCACCGAATTGGTCACCGAGACTCTGGTCGAAGAGGTCTCGATCGACGGTATGTGCGGGGTCTACTGACCGTGTCTGCACCAGCCGCGGCCCGGATGGAGCCAGCAGGGGCCGAAACCTCGGACCCGCCGGCAGGGGCCGGATTGCCGGCTCCGCCGGCGCTGGCCTTCGATCCTGACCGCGGCTGGCGCCTGCACCACCAGGTCGCCGTCCGCCCCGAACCATTCGGCGCGCTGCTGTATCACTTTGGTACACGCAAACTTTCGTTCCTGAAGAACCGCATCATCGTCGAGATCGTCAACACGCTGGCCGACCATCCGGACGTCCGCAGCGCCTGCCGCGCCGCCGGCATCGACGATGACCAGCAGGGGCCGTATCTGCACGCGTTCGGCGTGCTGGTCCAGTCCAAGATGCTGATCCCGGCAGACCAGAACAGCCCAGAAGGATCCACCGCTTCATGACCGCAACGGCACCCGTGCCCCGGCTGATCGAGCAGTTCGAGCATGGCCTCGACGCGCCCATCTGCCTCACCTGGGAACTCACCTACGCCTGCAACCTGTCCTGCGTGCACTGCCTGTCTTCGTCGGGCAAGCGCGACCCGCGTGAGCTGAGCACCCAGCAGTGCAAGGACATCATCGACGAGCTCGAGCGCATGCAGGTGTTCTACGTGAACATCGGCGGCGGCGAGCCGACGGTGCGGTCGGATTTCTGGGAGCTCGTCGACTACGCCACCGAGCATCACGTCGGCGTCAAGTTCTCCACCAACGGCGTGCGCATCGACGAAGCCGTCGCTGCCAAGCTCGCCGCGAGTGACTATGTGGACGTTCAGATTTCGCTCGACGGCGCCACTGCGGAGATCAACGACGCGGTGCGCGGCCCGGGTTCGTTCGCCATGGCCATTCGGGCGCTGGAAAACCTGAAGGACGCGGGCTTCAAGGACGCCAAGATCTCCGTCGTCGTCACCCGCCACAACGTCGACCAGCTCGACGATTTCAAGGCCCTCGCCGACAACTACGGCGCCACCCTGCGCATCACCCGGCTGCGCCCGTCCGGCCGCGGCGCCGATGTGTGGGACGACCTGCACCCCACCGCCGAGCAGCAGGTCCAGCTGTACAACTGGCTGGTCGCCAAGGGCGAGCGGGTGCTCACCGGTGACTCGTTCTTCCACCTGTCGGGCCTCGGCGAGCCCGGCGCGCTGGCCGGCCTCAACCTCTGCGGCGCCGGTCGTGTCGTCTGCCTGATCGACCCCGTTGGCGATGTGTACGCCTGCCCGTTCGCCATCCATGAGCGCTTCCTGGCCGGAAACATCCTGAGCGATAACGGTTTCCAGCATGTCTGGCAGGACGCCCCGCTGTTCCGTGAACTGCGGGAACCGCAGTCGGCCGGTGCCTGCGGCAGCTGCGGGCACTACGACAGCTGCCGCGGCGGCTGCATGGCGGCCAAGTTCTTCACGGGTCTGCCCATGGACGGCCCGGACCCCGAGTGCGTGCAGGGCTTCGGTGAGCCCGCGCTGGCACTCGACCGCGACAAGCCCAAGTCGCACCTCGATCACTCCCGCAGCGGGGGTCGCAAAGGACCCGTCCCGCTCAAGCTCCTGGCCATGCCGGCCAAGGCTCCGCAAAAATTCTGTAACGAAAGTCCTGTCTAGATCATGGCTCGTGATATCTGGTTCGAAACCGTCGCCATCGCGCAGGAGCGCGCGAAGAAGCGGCTGCCCAAGTCCGCCTACTCCTCGCTGATCTCGGCGAGTGAGAAGGGTTTGACCGTTGCTGACAACGTCGCGGCGTTCGGCGAGCTCGGCTTCGCGCCGCACGTCATCGGCGCGCTGGACAAGCGCGAGATGGCGACAACGGTTATGGGTCAAGAGATTTCACTGCCCGTGATTATTTCTCCGACCGGCGTGCAGGCAATCAACCCCGACGGCGAGGTCGCCGTCGCCCGCGCCGCCGCGGCCCGTGGCACCGCGATGGGCCTGTCGTCGTTCGCCAGCAAGCCGATGGAAGAGGTCATCGCGGCGAACCCCAAGACCTTCTTCCAGATCTACTGGCTGGGCAGCCGAGACGACATCGCGGCCCGGGCCGAGCGGGCCCGCGCGGCCGGCGCCAAGGGGCTGATCGTCACCACCGACTGGAGCTTCAGCCACGGCCGGGACTGGGGCAGCCCCAAGATTCCGGAAAAGATGGATCTCAAGACCATCATCAAGATGAGCCCTGAGGTCATCACCAAGCCGCGCTACATGTGGACCTGGGGCAAGACCCTGCGTCCGCCCGAGCTGTCGGTGCCCAATCAGGCCATCAACGGCCAGGCCCCGCCGCCGTTCTTCGACGCCTATGGCGAGTGGATGGGTACCCCGGCGCCGACCTGGGAGGACATCGCCTGGCTGCGTGAGCTGTGGGGCGGGCCGTTCATGCTCAAGGGCGTCATGCGCATCGACGACGCCAAACGTGCTGTGGACGCGGGTGTTTCGGCGATCTCGGTGTCCAATCACGGCGGTAACAACCTGGACAGCACCCCGGCGTCGATCCGGGCGCTGCCGGCCATCGCCGAGGCCGTCGGCGACCAGATCGAGGTTTTGCTGGACGGCGGCATTCGCCGCGGCAGCGACGTGGTCAAGGCGCTGGCTCTCGGTGCCCGCGCGGTGATGCTCGGCCGGGCCTACCTGTGGGGGCTGGCGGCCGAGGGACAGGCCGGCGTCGAGAACGTGCTCGACATCATGCACGGCGGTATCGACTCGGCGCTGCGTGGTCTGGGCAAGGGCTCGATTCACGACCTCGGGCCGGACGACATCCTGGTGCCGGAGGGCTTCACCCGGCGGCTGGGCGGCTAACGCCGCTGGGCGCCGGCGCCTGATTCGACGGGTCCGCTGATACGTGCGGTGCTGACGTGGCTGCCGTGATGGTCAATGGGGTCTTGACAACCGCGACAATTTGACCATCCGCTACGAATTGTTGCGTATACGGCAACAATTGGCGCACAGCGGGCAAATTCGGCTTACCATCGGCGGGTGCCTTTCCCCAGCGAGCTCGGGAACTCGACGTCGAGGCAGTTGCAATCCATGCGGCCTTCGTTGATCGTCCCGCTTGGTTCCACCGAGCAGCATGGGCCGCACCTGCCGCTGGATACCGACACCCGGATCGCTGAGGCGGTGTCGCGGTCCGTGGCCGCGCAGCTGCGTGAGACGACGCCCGGCGTCGGTCAGCCCACGTGGCTGGTGGCGTCTGCCATCAGCTACGGCGCGAGTGGTGAGCACGAGAGCTTTCCCGGCACCATCTCGATCGGCCTGGCCGCGCTGGAGCATTTGCTGGTCGAGTTCGGCCGGTCGGCCTGCAACTGGGCCGGCCGGATCGTGTTCGTCAATGGTCACGGCGGCAATGTGGCGGCGCTGACGGCGGCGACCACGCTGTTGCGGGCCGAGGGGCGCGATGTGGCCTGGTGCCCGTGTACGGCAGTCGGTGCCGACGCCCACGCCGGCCATACCGAAACGTCTGTACTGCTGCATCTTTCACCGGCGGACGTCTGGGTCGACGAGAGCGTCGTCGGCAACACCGCGCCGTTGCCGGAGCTGCTGCCGGCATTGCGCAGCGGTGGAGTGGCCGCGGTCAGCCCGGTGGGGGTGCTGGGCGATCCGACGACTGCTACCGCGGACGAGGGGTCCCGTATCTTTGCAGAAATGGTCGGGAGCTGTGTGCGCAGGATCGGCACATGGCAGCCCGGCCCGGGGGGAATGCTCGCGTGACGGGGGTGGGACAGTGACGGGGCCGAGGCTGCCCGACGGCTTTGCCGTCCAAGTGGATCGTCGGGTCAAGGTGCTCGGGGAGGGCGCCGCACTGCTCGGTGGATCGCCGACGCGATTGTTGCGCCTGGCTCCGGCGGCGCAGACCATGCTCGATCGCGGCCGGCTGGAGGTCCACGACGCGCAGAGCGCGCAGCTGGCCCGCACCCTGCTCGACGCCACGGTCGCCCATCCCCGGCCGGCGACCGGGCCGTCGCACCTCGACGTCACCGTCGTTGTTCCGGTACGCGACAACGCAGTTGGCGTCGCCCGGCTGGTGCGGTCGCTGCGCGGCATGCGCGTGGTGGTCGTCGACGACGGCTCCGTGGTGCCGCTGCAGGCCGCGGACTTCTGCGACCTGGCCGGCCACTGCGACGTCCGCGTGCTCCGGCACGACGTCAGCCGCGGACCCGCGGCGGCCCGCAACACCGGGCTGGCCGCCTGCGAGACGGATTTCGTGGCGTTCCTGGACTCGGATGTGGTGCCGCGTCGCGGGTGGCTGGAGGCGCTGCTGGGGCACTTTTGCGACCCGGCCGTCGCGTTGGTCGCGCCGCGCATCGTGGGCCTGCACGAGCCCGACAATCTGATCGCGCGCTACGAGGCCGTGCGCTCGTCACTGGATCTCGGCATGCGGGAAGCGCCGGTGGTGCCGTACGGCATGGTGGCCTATGTGCCGAGCGCGGCCATCGTCTGCCGGCGCGCGTCGCTCGACCAGGCGGGCGGTTTCGATGAGTCGCTGCAGTCCGGTGAGGACGTGGACCTGTGCTGGCGGTTCATCGAGGCCGGGGCCCGGCTGCGGTACGAACCGATCGCGCTGGTCGGCCACGATCACCGCACCGCGTTGGGAGAGTGGTTCGCCCGCAAGGCCTTTTACGGTTCCTCGGCCGCGCCGCTGTCGGTGCGACACCCGGGCAAGACCGCGCCGTTGGTGATCTCAGGCTGGACCCTGGTGGTCTGGGTGCTGCTGGGCATGGGGTCCGGGGTGGGCTACCTCGCCTCGACCATCGCCGCCGCGATCACCGGCCGGCGCATCGCCAACTCTCTGCGATCGATCGACACCGAACCGCGGGAAGTCGCCGCCGTGGCCGCGCAGGGACTGTGGGCCGCGGCCCTGCAACTCGCCGCGGCGCTGTGCCGGCATTACTGGCCGGTGGCGCTGGTGCTGGCAGTGTGTTTCCGGCGCTGGCGGCAAGTGGTGTTGATCGCCGCGATCGTGGACGGCGTCGTGGACTGGGCCCGCCGCCATCACACGGTGGACGACAACACCCAGCGCGTGGGCCTGCTGGCCTACCTGCTGCTCAAGCGCCTCGATGACATCGCCTACGGTCTCGGACTGTGGGGCGGCGTGGTGCGCGAACGGCATCTGGGTGCGCTCAAGCCGCAGATCCGGACTTGATCCCGCGCCGCGATGACGTCCTGATCGTCGGGGCCGGCAGTGCCGGCTGTGTTCTGGCCGAGCGTCTTTCGGCCGATCCCGCCTGCCAGGTGACACTGCTCGAGACCGGCGGCACCGTCCGCCCGGAGCCGGGCTGGGTGCTGCCCATCGGCGTCGACAGCGCCGTCGCGCGACAGCACCGGACGACGCTGACGCAGAATCCGGCGCGGTCCGCGGACATCGTGCGGGGACGGGTGCTGGGCGGGTCCGGGGCGATCAACGGCGGCTATTTCTGCCGGGCCTGGCCGTCGGATTTCGACGCCTGGGCGGTGCCGGGCTGGGCCTGGTCCGACGTGCTGCCGCACTATCGCGCCATCGAGACGGATCATGACTTCGGCGGTGCCGAGCACGGTTCGGCCGGTCCGGTGCCGGTGCGCCGTATCAGCGAATTCGCAGCGTCTTCACAGGCTTTCCGTGACGCGGCCGGTGCCCGGTACCCGTGGGTCGACGATCTCAATGCCGCGGCCGGGATGCGGCCCGGCCTCGGTGCGGTGCCGCTGAACATCGACGACACCGGTCACCGGCACGGTCCGGGTGAGGTCTATCTGGCCGCCGCGCGGGGCCGGGACAACCTGACGGTGCGCACCGGGACGCGCGCGCTGCGGCTGTTGTTCGACGGTGCCCGCGCGGTGGGGGTGCGATGCCTGGGTTCCGATGGTCCAGTCGACCGGTATGCCGATCGGATTGTGTTGTGCGCCGGGGCAATTGAATCCGCGCATCTGTTGATGCTGTCCGGGATCGGCCCGGCCGCGCAGCTGCGGGGCGTCGGCGTGCCGGTGGTGGCCGACCTGCCGGTGGGCGTCGCGTGCGCCGATCATCCGGAGTGGGTCGTGCCGACCACCTGGCCCGCGGATCCCGGCCGTCCGCCGCTCGAATTGCTGCTCACCACCGAACAGCTGGAGATCCGGCCGTATACCTGGGGATTCGCGGCCATGACCGGTGGTGCCGCCGGTGGTTCGGATCCGGTGCACCTCGGTATCTCGCTGATGCGGCCGCGCGCGCAGGGCAGGGTCCTGTTGGTATCGGACGACCCCGACGTGCGGCCCACCATCGAGCACCGCTACGACTCCAACCCGGCTGATGCCGCAGCGCTGCAAGTAGGTCACGAATTGTGTCGGGACCTGTTCGGCGATGCCGTCATCGACGGCGAACCCGCTTGGTCCACCGCGCAGCATCTGTCGGCCACGGCGCCGATCGGGGTGGACGGCGACGAGCGCGCCGTCCTCGATCCCCGGTGTCGGGTACGCGGCATCGACGGGCTATGGGTGGCCGACGGTGCCGCGCTACCCGGCATCACCGGCCGGGGTCCGCATGCGACGGTCGTCATGCTGGCGCACCGGGCGGCCCGATTCATCGTGTCCTAGCGGCCATTCAGTGGTGTGTGCCCGCGACCGGGCGCCCAGAACGCGATCAGCACTCCGGCGATCGCCGTGATCGAAGCCAGCACCACCAACGACGTCTGCATGGCGTGCAGGAAGGCGATCCGGGCCACGGCCACGAGCTGACCGCCGACCGGCCCCAAATGCGGCGCTGCGGCTACGGCACCGGCCAACGAGCCGCGCGCGGCGTCGCCGACCGGGGCGGGGAAGCCGGCTACCGCGGGCCCGATGTGCTTGGTGTAGCCGGCGGCCAGGAGTGAGCCGGTCAACGCAATGCCGAGGGCCGCTCCTACCTCTCGGGTGGTGTCGTTGACCGCTGACGCCACGCCCTGCTTGTCGTCGGGCGCTGACGTCATGATCGCTGAAGTCGTTGGGGCGGTGAATATTCCGACTCCGGTGCTGACCACCAGCAGCGGCCATGCAAACTCCCAGTACGACGAATCCACTCGCACCAGGCACAAGCACAGCAGGCCCGCGGACAGCAGCCACAGGCCGGCGAATACCACCAGGCGCAGCCCCAGCTTGGGCAGATACCAGGACGACAGCGGAGAGAGGATGAGCATCGGGACGGCGAGGGGAGACAGCGCGAGTGCGGTCCCGATCGGGCTGTAACCCATGACCAGTTGCATGAATTGCATCGACAGATAGAAGAAGCCGAACATCACCAGGAACAGCACCGTGATGGCAGCGGCCCCGGTGCCGAACTGGCGATCGAGGAAGAGTCGGACATCCAACAGCGGATACCGGGTACGTAACTCGACGACGGCGAACGCCACCGCCAGGAGCACCCCGCCGGCGATGCCGCCAAGGACCACCGGATGCGTCCAGCCCCGGTCGGGGGCCGACAGGATGCCGTACACCAGCAAGGCCACGGCCGCTGCGATGACCAGCGCGCCGGGCACATCCAGCGGCCGGGCCTCCGGGTCGCGCGAACTTGCGATGGTCGCGGTCAACGCCATGAGGGCGAGGCTGGCTCCGGTGAATGCCCAGAAGATGGACTGCCATGGCCAGAAGTGCAGCAGCACACCGGAACCCAGCATGCCGAACACCCCGCCGCAGCCCGCGATGCCGGCCCAGACGCCGACTGCTTTGGTGCGCTCCGCAGCCGGGTACGAGGCGGTGATCAGGGACAGCGTCGCGGGCATCACGAACGCGGCACCCACGCCGGCCACCGCCCGGGCGGCGATGATGTGCGCGGGGTGAGTGCTCAGCGCCGGAACGATCGAGGCCAGCGCGAAGACAGCCAGCCCGAACAGTAGGGCGCCGCGGCGGCCGTAGCGGTCGCCGATGGCTCCGGCCGGCAACAGCAGGCAGGCCAGGACCAGGGTGTAGCTGTCGATGATCCAGGTGAGCTGGGTCTGGTTCGCTGACGTGGCCATCGCGATGTCGCCGAGCGCGGTATTGAGCGCCACCATCGACGAAATCACGAGCAGCACACCGCAACACGCCACATATAGGGTCCAGGCTCGGCGACGGGAGGTCGGTGGTGTGGCCGTCGCGGGGAGGATTTCCACGTCGGGGCTCACCGTTCGCGCCTTGTCGACCATTCGCAGACCTTCCGGTAGCTTCAAGACCGATGGTCTTGAAGCGAGACTAACAGTCTCGTTTGTTATCCGGAGGTAATTCGGCGGTGTCCAGCGAACACGGTGATCCCCGGCCGGCGCGCTCCCGGGCGCGCCTGCTGGAGGCGGCTACTACCTTGCTGCGTTCTGGTGGCCCCAGTGCCGTGACCGTCGATGCGGTGATTCGTGCGTCCAACGTGGCCCGGGCCACCCTCTATCGGCACTATCCCAGTGGAAATGACTTGCTGGCAGCGGCATTTCACGCACTCATTCCCCCGGCCCCGGCGCCGCCCGCAGAGGGGGAGCTACGCGAGCGGTTGATCGCGCTGGTGCACGCGCAGGCGAAACTGATCGCCGAGGCGCCGGTGAGTCTGACGGCCATGTCCTGGCTGGCGCTCGGCAGCAACCTCGAACACGTGCCCTGGGTGGCGACGGGTACCGAGAGCACCGAGATCCGGAACCTGCGAGAGCGGGTGGCTGAGCAATACGCGGCGCCGTTCGAGGCGGTGCTGTCCAGTCCCGCGGCCATCGCCGAACTCGGTGACGTCGACCGGCTGCGGGCCACGGCCCTACTACTCGGCCCGATCGTGCTGGGCAAGCTCAGCACGCTGCCCGATTTCGACTACCGGCAGATCGCCGTTGCCGCCGTCGACGGATTCCTGGCGACCCACCGGATCAACGGAGTGAATACCGAATCGGCAGGTGCTTGAAGCCGCCGACGAACGTCGTCGCGGAAAGCGTTGGCGAACCGGCCAATTCGATCGAATCCAGCCGGGACAGCAGCTCGGTGAACAGGCTGTTCATCTCCATGCGGGCCAGCGCCGCACCCAGACAGAAATGCACGCCGTAGCCGAATGCCAGGTGCTTGTTCGGCTCGCGCCCGACGTCGAAGCGGAACGGGTCGGTGAACACCTCTTCGTCGCGGTTGCCGGAAACGTAAGCGAGATAGACGGATTCGCCTTCGGCGATCGGCACACCGCGCACGACGGTGTCGGCGGTCGCGGTGCGCATGAATTCCTTCACCGGCGTGCTCCACCGGATCATTTCCTCGACGGCGGTGGGCATCAGGTCTGGATTCGCCTTCAGCCGGGCCAGCTCGCCGGGATTCTCGATCAGCGCATGCAACCCGCCGGAGATGGCGTCCTTGGTGGTGTCGTGTCCGGCGGTGGCGACAATCACGTAGTAGGACGCGGTGTCCATGTCGCTGAGCGGTTCGCCGTCGATGCGGCCGTTGGCGATCGCCGACGCCAGGTCCTCGGTGGGGTTGGCCCGCCGCGACGCGGTCAGCGTGGCGAAGTACCCGAAGAAGTCGAGCAGCACGCTGAACAGTTCTTCGGGGGACTGGCCGCGGCTGTACTCGTCGTCGTCGCCGCCGAACAGCTGCTGCGTCAGGGTGTGCATGCGGTCGTAGTCCTCCTCGGGCAGGCCGAGTAGCGACATGATCACGTAGAGCGGGAACTGGATCGCGATCTCTTCGACGAAGTCGCATTCCGGTCCGGCGTCGCGCATCCGGTCGACGTGCCGCTTGGCCAGCTCGTCGACGCGGACCTTGAGGTCGCGCATCGCCTTCGGCCGGAACCAGTCGGCGCCGATCGCCCGGATCTTGCGATGGTGCGGATCGTCCATGTGGATGAGTGTGCGCAACCCCATGCCGGCGTCGGCCTGTGCCTTCAGCAGGTCTTCGTCGTCGGCCTTCATGAGCAGTGGGCGCGGCTCGCTGATGAACAGGTTGTTGTCTCGCTCGATGGCCATGATGTCGGCGTGCTTGGTGATCGCCCAGAACGGCCGATACGGCGGATTGTCCACCCAGGCAACGGGATTGGTAGCTCGCAACCGAGTGAGTGCCGTGTGCAGCCGGTTGTCGTCGGCATAGGCGGTTGGGTCGGCGAGAACCTTGGCGGCCTCGTCGGTGATGGGTGCACTCATTGAACTCCTCACACAGGCGCGTACTTGACAGCTGTCAAGCGGAGTCTAGGTCGTTCGATGCGCTGTGGGGAGGGGGTCGCCGCAAATATTTATCGGCCGCGTTCGGCCGAGTTCAGTACGCTGGGTGCTCGTGTCGTCCGCCCACCTACGCAGACTGCTGCAGCGCGCTGCAGCAGTGGCTGGGGCAGTGCTGCTGGTGGCCGGCTGCGGCCTGGACTCGCACAGTGACGGTGCCACCGCCGTGGCGCCCGATGCGGTGACAGCTGATCCGGCGCTGGTGCACACCGCGACGGGGACCGTCCGCGGGACGGTCAATCCAGATCTGCGCTTCTTCGGTGGAATCCCTTATGCGGCACCGCCGTTGGGGCCGCTTCGCTTCCGTCCGCCGGCTCCCGCGCCGACGTGGGACGGGGCGCGCGATGGTGCGAAGCCGGGCGCGCGCTGCATCCAGGACCCCAAGGGGGATCTGGAGATGGGGCGCAACAGTAGCGAGGATTGCCTGACCCTCAACGTCTGGACGCCACCGGTGCAGGCTTCCGGCGAGCGTCGACCAGTGCTGGTGTGGCTGCACGGCGGTGGGTTCATCAATGGCTCCAGCAGTATCTACAACTCGACGCGGCTGACCACCCGCGGCGACATCGTGGTGGTGACGGTCAATTACCGGCTGGGCGCTCTGGGATTCCTGGCTCACCCCGCTTTGGGCACCGGCCCCGACGTCGGCAACTACGGGCTGGCCGACCAGCAGGCGGCGCTGCGCTGGGTGCGCGACAACATTGCCGCGTTCGGCGGCGATCCCGGCAAGGTGACCATCGCCGGTGAGTCGGCCGGCGGGATGTCGGTGTGCGACCACCTCGTCGCGCCAGAGTCGGCCGGCCTGTTCCGGGGTGCCATCATCGCCAGTGGGCCGTGCCAGGCCCAGGGTGCGCTACCGGAGGCCACGCGGGCAAGCCTCGCCTACGCCAGTGCCGCGGGATGTGGCGATCCGGCGGTCGCTGCTGACTGTCTGCGCGGTCTGCCGCTGGACAAATTGCGAAAGCCTGTGTGGTACTACGGAATCGGCGAGAACATGCTCAGTGGGCCGGTCTCGGGGACGACGTTGCTGCCGGTCGATCCGATGCGGGCCATCAGCACCGGCGGTGCCGCTCGGGTCCCGGTGATGATCGGCACCACCCGCGATGAGTTCACCCTGTTCGTTGCCCTGCAGTATCTGCGTGCGGGCAAGCGCTTCCATGCCGACGGCTACCCGCACCTGCTGCAGTCCACGTTCGGCGCCGACGCCGCCGCGGTGGCAGAGCGCTACCCGCTGAACCGCTACGGCGGCAGCGCGGCGGTCGCCTATTCGACCGCGGTCACCGACGGTGCTTTCGCGTGTGTGGCCGACCGCATCGGCGACGCGTTGGTCGCGGACGCCCCGGTATATGGGTACGAGTTCGCCGATCCGGCGCCGCCGACGCCGGACCCGCTGCGCCACTTGCCTTTCCCCGTCGGTGCGAGCCATTCGCTGGATCTGCGCTACATCTTCAACATGGGCGGAGCGCCGCCGCCCGCGCCGGAGCAGGTCGCCTTGTCGGATCAGATGATCGACTACTGGAGTTCGTTCGTCCGCGACGGCCGGCCCAGTGCTGACGGGGCACCGGAATGGCCGCAGCTGACCGGCGGTGACCACGACAGCCGGATGTCGCTGCGCCCCGACGGCAGCCGTTTGGTCACTGACTACGACCAGGTGCATCAGTGCGCGTTCTGGGCGAGTCTGCAGCATTGACGTCTCGCGCCCGAAAATGGCTTGCCTGCCCAGGCGCGCGTCGACTTCGATAGGGCGGCATGACGATTCCCGATGCCGAGGCCTTCGCCCGCGACTGGTGCCAGGCGTGGAACGCCCACGACGTCGAGGCGGTGCTCGCCCATTTCCACGACGACGTCGTCTTCACCTCACCCGTCGCGGCGCGCGTCGTGCCGGAGTCCGGGGGAGTGGTGCGGGGTAAGGACGCGCTCCGGCGGTATTGGACCACTGCGCTGGCGGCGCTGCCCGAACTGCACTTCGAGATCGTGGCCACCTATGTAGGGACGCAGGCTCTCGTCATCAACTACCGGAATCACCGCGGCCAGTTGGTCAACGAGGTGCTGATCTTCGACGGCGATCTGGTGCGCGAAGGTCACGGCACCTATCTCGACTGAGGTCCGATTTACCCGACTCCTCATCGCGGCTCGTGCCTCGCCGCTTGATCGTCGTCAGGCTATGCGGGCGTCACCCACGTCGTGATGTCGGCGTGCACGACTTCCTCGCCGGCGGCGTCGACCACGGAGACGGATACGACGACGTCGGTGCCCTTGGTCAGGGTCTCGAAGTCGGGGATGTCGACGCGGGCGTGCGCCCGCAGCGAGGTGGTGGCCTTGGCGAGGTACTGGACGTTCATGGCCTTGGGTATCCAGCGGTGGGTCGTCGGCACGGTCGCTTCCATCGCCATGCCCATCGCGGCCTCCGCGGCGTTGCACGACGCGATCGCGTGCACGGTGTGCAGATGGTTGTAGACGAAGAACCACTTCGGCACCGCCACCTCGGCGTAGCCCGGCTCCATCGTCACCACTCGGGGGAGGACCGACGCGAAGTACGGCACTCGCACCATCGCGGCGGCGGAGAACATCAGGCTGCCGCCGGGCCGTCCGGAGAGTTGCTTCCAGGCGCGGTAGGTGGGGCTGAGTGTCGACATGTCGCTATCTTACTCAAAAGTAAGTTCGGTGCGTCCGCCGATTCGGGAACCATGGCGCTCACCAACCGCAATTTTCAGCCATGGATACCGGGTCAACGCGAAAGCCGGCCGGGCAGGCGTTGACCCTGAACTCAGGGTCCCCGCCACTCGCAGTTTTGCGCCGCCAGTGCGGGATCAACGAGACCCCGCTGTTGACTCTGTAACCAGGGCGGCAGCCACTCGAACATCCTCGCCCTCGCCGCGGAATCAGTGCAGGACCGGCGGTGAAACCCGGGCGCGGCGGACGGCTCCGCAGCGGATTTGGAGCAAGCCCGGATCTGGGGCATACTGTTCGGGTTGCCTTGCGCCGGGTTCGCCCGCCGCGGGCAGACGACCGGCGCCCATCACGGGCGCATCCGGTCCCAGCATCGCCCGAGATGGAATTTCCAGCGCGGACGACTGTGCGCAAAGGCGACACGCCCGAGCGCGGGGGTCGGTGAACCACAGAAACGTAAAGAGCGGCGGCATAGCCAGCGCGCGTCATCGGGTGTCCCGGGACGTGCGTATTGAAGACCAGGCCCGAGCACGGGCCCGTGACAGTTAGGTAGGAGAAGCGTGGCGGGACAGAAGATCCGCATCAGGCTCAAGGCCTACGACCACGAGGCGATTGACGCCTCGGCGCGCAAGATCGTTGAGACGGTCACCCGTACGGGAGCAAGCGTGGTCGGCCCGGTGCCGCTGCCGACCGAGAAGAACGTGTACTGCGTTATCCGGTCTCCCCATAAGTACAAGGACTCGCGGGAGCATTTCGAAATGCGTACCCACAAGCGCCTTATCGACATCCTCGACCCCACGCCGAAGACCGTTGACGCCTTGATGCGCATCGATCTGCCGGCGAGCGTCGACGTCAACATCCAGTAGGAGACCCAGAAAAATGGCACGCAAAGGCATTTTGGGCACCAAGCTGGGCATGACGCAGGTGTTCGACGAGAACAACAAAGTCGTCCCGGTCACGGTCGTGAAGGCCGGCCCCAACGTGGTGACCCGCATCCGCACCCCCGAGCGCGACGGCTACAGCGCCGTGCAGCTCGCCTACGGTGAGATCAGCCCGCGCAAGGTGAACAAGCCGGTTACCGGTCAGTTCGCCGCTGCAGGCGTCAACCCGCGTCGGCACCTGGCCGAGCTTCGTCTCGAAGACGAGGCCGCGGTCGCCGAGTACGAGGTCGGTCAGGAACTGACCGCCGAGATCTTCGCCGACGGCGCGTACGTCGACGTGACCGGCACCAGCAAGGGCAAGGGCTTCGCCGGCACCATGAAGCGCCACGGCTTCAAGGGCCAGGGCGCCTCGCACGGTGCCCAGGCTGTGCACCGTCGTCCCGGTTCGATCGGTGGCTGTGCCACCCCGGGCCGTGTCTTCAAGGGCACCCGCATGTCCGGCCGGATGGGTAGCGACCGCGTCACCACCCAGAACCTGAAGGTTCACAAGGTCGACGCCGAGAACGGTGTGCTGCTCATCAAGGGCGCCATCCCGGGCCGCAATGGTGGACTGGTGGTTGTCCGCACCGCAGTTAAGCGAGGCGAGAAGTAATGACTCTCAAGATTGACGTCAAGACCCCCGAGGGCAAGAAGGACGGCTCTGTCGAGCTGCCCGCCGAGCTGTTCGACGTCGAGCCCAACATCGCGCTGATGCACCAGGTGGTGACGGCCCAGCTGGCCGCCGCTCGCCAGGGCACCCACGCCACCAAGACCCGGGCCATGGTGTCCGGTGGTGGCAAGAAGCCGTACCGCCAGAAGGGAACCGGCCGCGCCCGTCAGGGTTCGACCCGCGCCCCGCAGTTCACCGGTGGTGGCGTCGTCCACGGCCCGCAGCCGCGTGACTACAGCCAGCGGACCCCGAAGAAGATGATCGCTGCTGCCCTGCGCAGCGCGCTGTCGGACCGGGCCCGCAACGAGCGCATCCACGCGATCACCGAGCTGGTGGCCGGTCAGAGCCCGTCGACCAAGAGCGCCAAGTCGTTCCTGTCGTCGCTGACCGACAACAAGAAGGTGCTCGTCGTGATCGGCCGCAGCGATGTGGTCAGCGCCAAGAGCGTCCGCAACCTGCCTGGCGTGCATGTGATCTCGCCGGATCAGCTGAACACCTACGACGTGCTGAACGCCGACGATCTGGTGTTCTCGGTGGAGGCGCTCAACGCCTACATCACCGCCAACACGAAAGAGGAGGTGTCGGCCTGATGGCTACCGTGACTGATCCTCGCGACATCATCCTGGCCCCGGTCATCTCGGAGAAGTCCTACGGACTCATCGAGGACAACACGTACACGTTCATCGTGGCACCGGAGTCCAACAAGACGCAGATCAAGATCGCTATCGAGAAGATCTTCGACGTGAAGGTCGACTCGGTGAACACCGCGAACCGGAAGGGCAAGCGCAAGCGCACCCGCACCGGTTTCGGCCAGCGCAAGAGCACCAAGCGCGCGATCGTGACCCTGTCCGCCGGCAGCAAGCCGATCGAACTGTTCGGAGCTCCGGCCTGATCGGCCGGGAGTTAAGGGATTAACTGATAATGGGAATTCGCAAGTACAAGCCGACGACCCCGGGTCGTCGCGGTTCGAGCGTCTCCGACTTCGCCGAGATCACTCGTTCGACTCCGGAGAAGTCGCTGATCCGTCCGCTGCACGGCACTGGTGGTCGTAACGCGCATGGCCGCATCACGACTCGTCACAAGGGTGGCGGTCACAAGCGTGCCTACCGCGTCATCGACTTCCGTCGCCATGACAAGGACGGCGTCAACGCCAAGGTCGCGCACATCGAGTACGACCCCAACCGCACCGCGAACATCGCGCTGCTGCATTTCGTGGACGGCGAGAAGCGCTACATCCTCGCCCCCAAGGATCTGAAGCAGGGCGACGTCATCGAGCAGGGGCCGAACGCCGACATCAAGCCGGGTAACAACCTGCCGATGCGCAACATCCCGGCCGGTACCGTCATCCACGCTGTGGAGCTGCGTCCTGGCGGCGGTGCCAAGCTGGCCCGCTCGGCCGGTGTCAGCATCCAGCTGCTCGGTAAGGAAGGCGCCTACGCCACGCTGCGTATGCCGTCCGGTGAAATCCGTCGCGTCGACGTGCGCTGCCGCGCCACCGTCGGCGAGGTCGGCAACGCCGAGCAGGCGAACATCAACTGGGGTAAGGCCGGCCGTATGCGGTGGAAGGGCAAGCGCCCGACCGTCCGTGGTGTCGTGATGAACCCGGTCGACCACCCGCACGGTGGTGGTGAGGGTAAGACCTCCGGTGGTCGCCACCCGGTCAGCCCGTGGGGCAAGCCTGAGGGCCGTACCCGCAAGCCGAACAAGCCGAGCGACAAGCTCATCGTCCGCCGCCGGCGCACCGGCAAGAACAAGCGCTAGGCCGGAAAGGAATAGACGATGCCTCGTAGCCTCAAAAAGGGTCCGTTCGTCGACGACCATCTGCTCAAGAAGGTCGACGTTCAGAACGAGAAGAACACCAAACAGGTCATCAAGACCTGGTCCCGTCGGTCGACCATCATCCCCGACTTCATCGGTCACACCTTCGCCGTCCACGACGGCCGCAAGCACGTGCCGGTGTTCGTCAGTGAGGCGATGGTCGGGCACAAGCTCGGCGAGTTCGCCCCGACGCGGACCTTCAAGGGTCACATCAAGGACGACCGGAAGAGCAAGCGCCGCTAATGACTACCGTTACTGAATACCCGTCCGCGAGCGCCACCGCGCGCTTCGTGCGTGTGTCGGCGAGCAAGGCCCGCCGGGTCATCGACCTGGTCCGTGGCAAGAGCGTCGAAGAGGCGCTCGACATCCTGCGGTGGGCGCCGCAGGGTGCCAGCGAGCCGGTCGCCAAGGTGATCGCGAGCGCTGCCGCCAACGCGCAGAACAACGAGGGCCTGGACCCGACGACGCTGGTGGTTGCGACCATCCACGCCGATGAGGGTCCGACCGCCAAGCGCATCCGGCCGCGCGCCCAGGGGCGTGCGTACCGAATCCGCAAGCGCACCAGCCACATCACCGTGGTCGTCGAGAGCCGTCCCGCCAAGGACAAGGGCTCGAAGGGCGCTACGGCCGGTGCCGCTCGCGCTCGTCGTGCGCAGGGCAGCAAGGCCGCCGCGGCCAAGACCGAGACGAAGGGAGGCTCGGAGTAGTGGGCCAGAAAATCAACCCCCACGGCTTCCGCCTCGGTATCACCACCGAATGGAAGTCCCGTTGGTACGCCGACAAGCAGTACGCGGACTACGTCAAGGAAGACGTCGCGATCCGTAAGCTGCTGGCCACCGGCCTGGAGCGCGCCGGCATCGCCGACGTGCAGATCGAGCGCACGCGTGACCGCGTCCGGGTGGACATCCACACCGCACGTCCGGGCATCGTCATCGGTCGCCGTGGCACCGAGGCCGACCGCATCCGCGCCGACCTGGAGAAGCTGACCGGCAAGCAGGTTCAGCTGAACATCCTCGAGGTCAAGAGCCCCGAGGGCGTCGCGCAGCTGGTGGCGCAGGGCGTTGCTGAGCAGCTGAGCAACCGTGTTGCGTTCCGTCGTGCCATGCGCAAGGCCATCCAGTCGGCCATGCGCCAGCCCAACGTCAAGGGCATCCGGGTGCAGTGCTCGGGCCGCCTCGGCGGTGCTGAGATGAGCCGTTCGGAGTTCTACCGCGAAGGTCGCGTGCCGCTTCACACGCTGCGCGCCGACATCGATTACGGCCTGTACGAGGCCAAGACCACATTCGGCCGTATCGGCGTGAAGGTGTGGATCTACAAGGGCGACATCGTCGGTGGCAAGCGTGAGCTGTCCGCCGCCGCTCCCGCCGCCGACCGTCCCCGTCGGGATCGTCCGTCCGGTACCCGTCCGCGTCGCAGCGGTTCGTCGGGTACCACCGCGACGAGCACCGAGGCCGGCCGCGCCGTGGATGTTGCTGTTGAGACCCCCGCCGGCGATGCGCCGACGGAAGCAACGGAGAGCTAGTCATGCTGATTCCCCGCAAGGTCAAGCACCGCAAGCAGCACCACCCCGAGCAGCGCGGTATCGCCAGCGGCGGCACCTCGGTCAGCTTCGGTGACTACGGCATCCAGGCCCTGGGCCACGCCTACATCACCAACCGGCAGATCGAGTCCGCTCGTATCGCCATCAACCGGCACATCAAGCGTGGCGGCAAGGTCTGGATCAACATCTTCCCGGACCGCCCGCTGACCAAGAAGCCTGCCGAAACCCGCATGGGTTCCGGTAAGGGTTCGCCGGAGTGGTGGGTCGCCAACGTCAAGCCGGGTCGCGTGCTCTTCGAGCTCAGCTACCCCGACGAGAAGATCGCCCGGGAGGCGCTCACCCGCGCCATCCACAAGCTGCCGATCAAGGCACGCATCGTGACTCGAGAGGAGCAGTTCTGATGGCAGTTGGAGTTTCGCCTGGTGAACTGCGTGAGCTCACCGAGGAAGAGCTGACCACGCGTCTGCGCGAGTCGAAGGAAGAGCTGTTCAACCTTCGCTTCCAGATGGCGACCGGTCAGCTGTCGAACAACCGCCGGCTGCGTACCGTGCGGCAGGAGATCGCGCGGGTCTACACCGTCCTGCGTGAACGCGAGTTGGGCCTGGCATCCGGGCCGGTTGGTAAGGATTAGTCATGGCAGAAACCAAGGGCCCCAAGCACACGCCGGCCACTGAGACCGAGCGCGGCCGTCGCAAGACCGCCATCGGTTACGTGGTGTCGGACAAGATGGAAAAGACCATCGTGGTCGAGCTGGAGTCCCGCAAGAGCCACCCGCTCTACGGGAAGATCATCCGGACCACCACCAAGGTCAAGGCACACGACGAGAACGGCGATGCCGGTATCGGCGACCGCGTCTCGCTGATGGAGACCCGTCCGCTGTCGGCGACCAAGCGCTGGCGTCTGGTCGAGGTGCTCGAGAAGGCCAAGTAGGCCTTCAGCTTTCGGCTGCGCGCGCAGCCTCGAATGTGCCCAACTCCAATCGGAGTTGGGCACATTCGTGTTTGTGGGCCTGATCAAGTCGGTCGAACGGCTGACATTCGGAATCGGTTCGTCGCCGTAAACTCTCTCCTCAGTCTTTGGTCTGTCTCGGACTTTGCTGGAAGCTGAAGGAGCTAGAATGAGTGACGGCCGCGGCGTTGATCGCCATGATGAATACCGCCGCCAAGCAGCCCAGCACTTTTCGGGACATGACGTGCCGACGCCTCCCGCGCCGGGTGGGCCGCCAGTTGGTCCCAGCAAATTCGCTGCGGGTACCACCTACAGCGGTGCGGGGCCTGCGCCTGCTGTGTCCTCTGGCCCGCCTCCACCGGTGGTGCCGTCAGCTCCGCCGTTTGTACCCGCGCAGCAACCTCCCATAGCGCCGCAGCAGGACCAACGGTCTTGGGGTACAACGCCATCCAGCGCCACGCCCCAGCCTGCCCTGAGCGGCGGTGCGCCATTGTTCAATCTGCAGCCGTTCCATGTGCTTGCTGGCGCGGCCGGGATTGCGCTCATTGCCCTTCTGTTTTCGCCCGGGTTCTTCTGGCTACTCGTGCTCGTGATTGCAGCCGGCGGCGCTTGGTTCTTACGTGTCCGTCGGCTTCCTTGGCCGCCCAATGTGCACCAGATACTGGTTCAGGCGAGACTTGCGATTCCGGGGCCGGGGGTCGCTCCCGGCTTTGGTCCCGGTCCAACTCCGGCATCGCCGGTGTTCGGCGATCAATCGGTTTCGCCGTCCCCGTATCCGCAGTCCCCGTATCCGTCGGGTCCGCCGAAGAACCACCGTCTGCTCAAGCTCGCATTCATCGCCGGAATTCTGATCATAGGGTTTGGCGGCGTCAAGCTCGTAGGTAGCTTGATCGACCCGAAGTTCGAAATCGGCGACTGCGTGACGCCGAAAATCGCGTACAGCAGTGGCCACGACCTGAAGAAAGTCGAATGCAGATCGACGCGCGACGGATCACCTCGCTGGGTGACAAATCAATTCAAATCCGATGAAACGGTTTACCGCATCGCCAATATCGTTGACCTGCATGCGAGTTGTCCAGGGCGGGTGGATATTACATTCACGCATGAACCGCATGACGTCACGTATTGCCTCGTCCAGTACTGATACGCCCCACCAGAAAATCTACGAAAGAGTCAGCTATGGGAATGACGTACGCTCCCAACGGCGTCGCCGTGGGTATGGTTGCCGGACTGTTGGTCGGTATCAAGACGCATAGCGCCGTGGCCGGCATTGCTGTTGCTGTTGTTGCGAGCGTGGCCTGTTGGTATGCGATTCGCGGGGCCGAGATGTTGCTCGAACGGGGGTTGAGTGCGGGATTCACTGCCGTTGAGAACCGATTGAATCGGCCAAAGAACGGACAATGGAATCAACCACCGTCACAATCGCCAATGACTGGAACTTATCCGCCAGCACCGCGACCATATCCAGGAGCTGCGCCGGCGTCTGGTCGCCAGTGGCCGGATAATTTGGGGCAATCTGGCCAATCGCAGTACCCGGGGCGCTGAAGTGTCCGGCGTCGCGTTTGCGGTCCTGTTTTTCGGTGGATTGTTCGGGTTGAGTTGGGTCTATTACACGCTCAAAGAGAAAGCCAAGCGCAATATCTTTTTCCGCGATCAATATGCGCGCCAGCGGCAGCTCATCGACAGTGATTTGATACTGACGACTACCGCGTCGATAGATTCTGTCGTTGCGAGTCTTGCTCAGTTCATTCCCAACGACACATCGGCTAAGGCGGCATTCTTGGGTGGTTCCATGCGTGTCCATATGGAGAGCCCTAACCGGATTATCTTCAAGCACGCCAGCAAGATCGGCACAGGCGGGTCCGGTGATGAATTCACCGCCAGTGTGACATTCAACCAGGTCTTTCCGACGACTGTTCGGGCGCAAGTCAGTATTGACCGCTGGAGGGAAAAGGACGGTGTCACGAGGAGAGCCGGTATTCAGGCGATGGAGAACTTCATGAACACCGTGACCGCTGCATTTCGTGCCGTTGACCCGGCAGTGAGAATTGGCGCCTGATCTGTTCGGTGGCCAGGGCATCAACGCGATGCGCTTGAAATCGCATGGAAGCAGCGAGTCATTGGACTGTTGCCGACGATCGAACACGAATCCATCAGATACCAGCTTGACGCACGCAGAATAGCTGTCCAGTTGGGTCGCTATCCTACCCAGCGCTGCATCGCCGGCCTCGAACGGGATCAGCGCTCGCAGTGGGTGATTCGCCAACCCGATCGAGGGCTGAGACTCGTCAGTCGTCGGAGGAGCGGTGTCGCGGTCCGGAATAGGTTGTGCCGGCACCGAATCGCTGTGTCGACTCGGCGAGCAACTTGGCCGCCCTGATCTTCTGGGTGGATTCTGTATTTGGCGCCGCAGTGCCGAGCTGTCGGGTGGAGTCGGTTTCTTGCCGGAAGATTCGCGGCGGTGCGGCGGCGACCAGCTGCTGGGTCGGCGCCTCAAGCACCTGCGTCGCAGCGGCCGTCGCCACCGGGCGGGTCGCATCGGCGGTCGTTGAGGCGAGGAGCGGGTCTGACGCAGCAGTCGTGATGACGGCGGTGGCCGTCACCTCCGCTTTGGTGATCGCCGGTGGAGCGTCGGAGTCCCCAGGTGACCGAGGAGCCGATTTGCGGCTGTTGAGCAGGGTGACTAAGACGACCGCCAGCGCCAGCCAGCACAAGACGACGTCGAATGTGCTCGTGATCTGCTGAGACAGGGTGTTGCCGAACACCGGATTGTCTGCGTTGGTCGCGCTGACAAAAGGAATGCGAGGAACGAGGACGATGCCGACTATCACTCGAGAAATGGTCAATGCCAACAGAATTCCGGTCAGCCCCAATGTGAGCATCGAGGACACTCGGGAATCCCGCAAGCCGAATCGGATGAACAGCGCGAGTGCACCTGCGACGACGTCGAAGATGACCAATGCGGTCGTGTCGTAAGTGGTGTTCTTCAGATCGAGCATGAGTGCGGCGATCGCGCCGGTGATGCGAAGCACCGCCGCACCGAAGCAGCCGACTGCTATGAGTGCCAGGCATTTTCGCGCAGCCTCACGGAGCGTGGCCAGGTCGATCGGTTGGGCGAGAACATGGTTCAGCGTCACCGATGCGAAAATTGCTGCGGCGACAACCCAGGCGAAGTAGCCCTCGAAACCGACTTTCGTCGTCATCGTGATTTGTGCGATGCCGTGGTAAGCGTCGATTTCGCGACCGGAGTCGAGGGTCCATACCAGCATGCCGGCCGCCAGTGTGGCGCAGCCGAGGGCAACGGTCGCCAGGCGTGATGCTGAATCACGGTGCAACGTCCATCGCGACCCGGCGACCACGATGACCAGCGACACGATGCCGTAGACGACCGCGGTCGCTATCGCGGTGGTCCGCTCGGTTGAGAACTCAGAGTCACCGCCGAGGAGATGCCGAGTACTCCAGTACAGGTTGAACGCCACCGCCAGCGTGGCCAACACCATCGAGGCGATGCCGACAATTCGGGCCGTGCTCATCCAGCCGTGATTGCCCTCGGCGTCGGCCGGCCACGCTTGTGCGCCAAGCAGGGCTCCGGCGGCGCCGATCCACGCACCGGGGCCGACGCCAGGCGGGACTGTCCCGGTGCCGCCCAGTTGGATTGCCCGAACGATCGCGTAGCCGACGAACGCAGCCACGAACACCAGATATGGAGCGCTGAGCGCAATACGAACTTTGGCCGGCCCGCCGATGTTCGGTCGGACGTAGGACACCGCAATCGCGCCGAGCGCCAGCAAGGTGACGAACGCCAGTGCAGCGAACGTGGGCCCAGAGCTGTCAGGCACGCCCATACCGAAGTTCACATTCCACGGGAATACGAATCCGGCTACCAACAGCGCTGCGGCAACGGCGTCGCGAACGGTACGTGCGCGCCGGTCGGGGTCGGCGAGAGTCGCTGCCGAGGACTCGTCAGCGTGGATATCAGTCATGCGCGCTACCTATCTCTGACCGTCACGGCGCAGCGAGCGCCCAGCTAACTCGAACGAAGTTTACGACGCTGACCGCCGTGGCGAATGTCATCCGAACGGCCGACTCCGCTATTGGTTGAATGCGGTGGTGCCATCGACCGGATGTGTTGTGCTGACCAATTTGGCGTAGCAGTGATCGCGGTCCAGGTTGTGGCTTCGGCACCAGTCCAGCGCCCCGTCTGAGCTGGGGAAAGTGACACCGGCGATGGTGACCCAGAAGTCAGAGGCGGAGAAAGTCGACCAGTCTCCGGACCACAGGAGCCGTACTTCTGGATATTTGAGCCGCAATTGCAAGTGCTCTCGGAGCGTCTCGGCGTTGTGCCACGTGATGCCGTCGGCAACTAGCCCGGGGCGCTTCGAACTGAGCTGCGGTACCCAGCGGTCGGCCAATTGGCCGGATACGAACGGCCGGTCAGCCTCGGCGATCGCCCGCAAAGCATCGAAACTGGACGACTCGTCGTCACCGCTCGCGGGTTTCGCCGGCCCGGTCGCGGTGTCCGAGTCGCCGCGCGGTCCCTTGGGCTGACCGGATGACACCGACGAGCCGGATTGTTCACATTCGACGAGCAAAGTCTTTGCGTCGATGTCCACTTCGCCGCGGCTGCTGCTGCTGCCCGGCGCTTCGTTCTTGGAAACCGGCAGGCGCCAAAACGTTCCCACGGGAAAGCGGAAATCGTGGGCGACCGAGGGTTCATCCGCCGAATCGCCGGAGCCCGCTTCGATGATGATCGGATTTGCGGACAGATCGAACACACCCGCCGCGATGTTCTGGCCTCCAGAGCTCACGACGATCCCGGTCCGGGACGAGCTCAACACGTCACCGTCGTGGCATTTGGCGACGATTCTCATGCGGATGACCAGCGCACCGGAGTCGGTCTTGACTTCCTCCGCGCGTAGCTCCGGCGGACGTCCGCACTTTGTCACCAAGCGGGTGCCACCGCCTCGTATCGGGTCAGTGGCATCACTCTGACCGGCGACACCGACGTAATAGGCTTCAGCGACTTTGTGCTTGGTCAGGTGGCCGTCGTAAGGACCGACGAATACGTGCCAGCCATCGGAGTCCTTGTCGATGTCTTTTCCGTCTGGCCCCCAGGCGGCGTTGTTTTGTACTCCGTCGCAGGAGAAGTAGCCGTACCACTCCGGTTGTTCCTTCTGGCGTGACCAGGCGCCACCGTTGCGCGCCTGGCATTTCGTGCCGTCGTCCAGAACGAGCGCAAAGGGTCTTGGGTCCCCTTCAAGCGGCTTTCGGGGTATGCCGAGGCCGACGGCGCCGACCCTGTGCAGGACTTTCGAGAACGCATCGACGACGCACAGGACGTGCGTTTGGTCGGCCGGCCAACAGGCGTCCCCGGAGTCGGCCGTCGCGCCACAGAACCGGACGGAGGTCGACACGTCGTATCGCGATGCGCCGCCAAACGAGCAGTCGATCGAATCACCTCTGCGGGTTTCGTCGACTTCCCAGCCGGGCTGTGGATTGCCCTGTGCGTCGACCGGTTTGAGCACCGTGATGTTCGGACCGTTGTCGCCAGTGAAATATTTGACGACGAGGACCGACGCAGCGATGAGTGCGACGACCACAGCGGCAGCGGCAATCAGGGGGCCGATGCGGCGTCGGGATCGGCTGGGCGGCGCGGCCTGGGGTTGCACGTCGCCCAGACTCGGTGTTGGGGCCCAAGGAGTCTCGATTGGCGGTCCGGCGGGTGCAGCCCATGCCGGCTCGGAATGTTCATCGACCCAGAACTGCCAGCCCGGGGGTGCGGGCGGCCACTCGGGATCAGGTTCCCACTCCGGAGACGGATGCCAGCCGCGCGGCACAGGCCAGCTTGGGGGCGGATTGAAGAGCGCGCCAGGCATACCAACCGCCCTCTCGCGGGACACCTCATTCCGACTATGTAGACGTGATTTTGACACGCCCGTACGGCTTCCTCAGGAGAGATCGCGCACGCTCGCGTAATTCATACGTTCGGCCGACACTGCTCGCGGACCGGCGGGGCTGTCCCGAGGAGTGGTAGGGATTCGGTGTGAGTCGCAGGTGTCGTGGTGAGAGAATCGACGCTGAAACAGCCGCGTGGTCGAGGAGGTATCGGTAGGTGTCTGATTGGGCATGGGCAGTCGAATTGAACGACGCCAACCCCGATCCGCGCGTCGCCTGTGTGGTGTTGGCCGATGTGTCGGGCTCGATGCAAGGCGAACCGATTGCGGCGTTGGAGCGTGGGTTTGCGGCGTTCACCGACTACCTGCATCGGGACCCCCTGGCCAGCAAGCGGGTCGAGGTCGCTGTGGTCACCTTCGGCACCGTGGCTACGGTGCTCGTCCCGATGCAGGAAGCCCGTAGCCTGCAGCCGGTCGGGTTCAACGCCGCCGGCACCACCAACCTTGCAGCGGGAGTCCATTTGGCGTTGGACATCCTGGAGGACCGTAAGTACGCCTACAAGGCAGCCGGATTGCAGTACTACCGGCCGTGGATCCTGCTGCTCACCGATGGCCGCCCTAATATCGAGGGTCTCGATGAGTCGATCGCGCGGCTCAATGCCGCCGAAACCGCGCGCGGCGTTACGATTTTCGCCGTCGGTGCCGGACCGTATGTCGACTATCAGCAACTCACCCGGATGTCGTTGCAGCGCAGCCCCGCTCCGTTGGACGGCCTCAAGTACGAGGCGCTGTTCGAGTGGCTCTCCGCGTCGTTGAGTAATGTGTCGAACTCGACGGAGTTCGGCCGCAGCGACGAGGCGTTGGGCTCGATGGGAAGCCAGATTCCGCTGCCGCCGGTCAGCGGCTGGACCAGCGCGTGAGTTCAGCCGCTGCCGCCGATGAGCGCGGCAGCTGGGTGTGGGCCACCTGCGGCGCTTCCGTGGCAGGGTCCATGCACATGCGTAAGGGGCTCGGTTGCGACGACGCGTTCGGTTACGCCGTCACTGGGGACTTCATCGTCGCAGCGGTGGCTGACGGCGCGGGCTCGGTCAGCGGAACGTCGGCCTGGGGTTCGTACGCTGCGTGTCAGAGTGTCCTCCGCGATGCCTCTGATCCCGGATTCATCAACGATTTTCGGGCAGGGCCGGCGGACCGTGGTCAGGCCCTGATGCGCTGGTTGTTCGACGGAGCCGTTGAGCGCGTGAGCGCACAGGCGCAGTCGCTGGGACTCGACATTTCGCTGCTGGCAACGACATTGGCGGTCGTGATCGCCGATCGCAATCTGTCGGTGTTCGGCCAGATCGGCGACGGAATCATGGCTTCGGAGAGCGCCGGCAGGGTGGCCACGTTGCTGATCGAACCCAAAGACGAGTACGCAAACACCACCTGGTTTCTTCAATCCGAGCGGGCGTTCGACGAATCCTTCCGTACGACAACGCAAACGGGTGTCACGGCGTTCGCGCTCAGCACTGACGGTATGAGCTACAAGATCACCAACATCTCCACCGGCGAAGCATATGAACCGTTCTTCCGGGGCTCGTGGGAGCACGTTCGCAATGGGGCCAGCTCGGCGAATTTCGAGGCGTTGCTGGGCGGCATCGAAGACGATCAGACCGGCGACGATAAGACCATGGTGCTGGCGGCGGTTCGGTGGGAACCAGGACCGACGTTGGAACCCCAAGTGCGACAAGTGGCTTCACACGCGCCTGGCGGATTGCCGACTCCGGGTGTGAGTCCCGACCGCGGTGTGCCAAGACCGGGTGATGACGCGGAAGCGACCACCCCCATCGTGACCGGGCCCCCGCCGAGAATTGTGCGGAAACCGACGCTGACAGAACCGGTCGCCACTAAGCGGCAGTGGCTTCGTGGATGGCGGCAGAAGTGAACGTTCGGCTGGACACCGGAGAACCGGTGACGCTGTCATCGGTCCTCGCCCGGGCCGGTGAAGGCACCGTGTACGGCGTAGCGGGTAAGCCGGGTTGGGTAGCCAAGGTGTTCCATCCGGACCTGGCTGACCTGCCGACCAAGCTGGGCAAGGTTGCCGCCATGGTGCGCTCGACCCCACCGGGTGCTGTCCAGGCGGACGGTCTGGTGGTATTGACGTGGCCATTGCACCTGATTTCCGACGAGCGCGGCCCCATCGGCTACGTCATGCCGAAGATCGACACCGCGACGTCGGTCGAGATTCACATCATGAGCAATCCATCGAACCGGATGGAACCCCTTCCCAACGCTCCGCAGTGGACCAAGAACGCGACGTGGGGGCACCTGGTGAACGTCGCGGCCAACCTCTGTCTGGCCGTGCAGGCCGTACACCGCGTGGACGCGGTGATCGGCGACTTCCAGGAGCGCAACATTCTGGTGGCCGATACCACCGAGGTGACGTTGGTCGACTGCGACTCAATGCAATTCACCGATGCGTCCGGCGATCAATTCCTGTGTGCGGTGGGCCGGCCGGAGTTCACCGCGCCCGAATTGGCCGGCTGCGATCTGCGCACCGAAGCGCGGGAGAAGCCGTCGGATCTCTTCGCGTTGGCGATCCACATTCACCAGTTGCTACTCGCGGGCAACCATCCCTTCATGCGCGGAACGTGGACGGGCGAGGGCGATCAGCCGGATGCACTGACACTCGCCAAAGCCGGGTATTGGGCAGGCGGCCCGGCATCGTTGTTCCGTACCCACCCGCTCGCGCCGCCTATCGGTTTTCTGCCCGTCGACATCCAGCAGCTGTTCACCCGCGCGTTCACCATGGGGCTCACCGATCCCACTCTGAGACCGTCCGCGGGGGAGTGGCGTCAAGCGTTGCTGCGGATGCGGCCGCGGACGTGCCGGCGCAACGAGCATCAGATTCCTGAGTCCTGCGGCCAGTGCCCGTGGTGCGCGATCGATGACGAGCGGGAAGCACGACGCCAACGCCAGGCCTGGGCGCCCGGGGCGTCGGGTCCGCAGCGTCCTGCGTCATCCAACCGGACGGGCCCGTTGCCGGCCCATCGCGGTCAGGCCGCGCCGCCGAAGAAGATCAATCCCGCTGCGACAGGCCCGATTCGGCAACCGGCCAAGCCTGCGCCGCCGCCACCCCCGTGGCAGCGGCCCAAGGTGGTTCTCACCGCGCTGCTGATCTTTGTGGTCACCGTACTGATCGTGACCGCGATCATCGTGTGGGTCATCTTGAGTGGGCCGCCGACGCCGGTGGCGGCGGCACTGAACGTGGTCGGGATGTTGCTGACCTGAGGTCAGCACGATCGCCTGAATTGCCTCGGCACAGGAGTTTTCGGCTTCCCGATTTGCCGCGCCAGGAGCTGTTGTCGCAATGCGTAGCCCGTCCTACGGCGCGATCACCAAGTCTCTTACTTGGCCGTCTTCTTTGCATTTCCACGTGCCGTCGGCCAGAGGGGCCCAGGTTCGCATGTGGATCGAGCTGCTGCCGTTGTAGTTCGTTTCGCTGACCCGGAAGGAGCCGTCGGGGTTGATCTGCTCGACCACCATGACGTGGCCGTAACCAGGAGTGGTGTCCGAGACCAAGGCGCCAAGCGTCGGAGGGGTGCTGGTGGTGCCGCCTACCTTGCCGGCCATCTCACCGCCGTTGCCCGACGGTGCCGAGAGACCGAGTTCCTCACGCCGCCAGGCCGCCCACGCGGTGCAGTTGTCGACGGCCTTGCCGTTTGCGTCGATGTAGTAGTTGCCGGGTGCGTAGTACCGATTCTGGCTCTCGAATTGGCGGTATGCCGATTCGTTCCATTTCGGCAATTCCCCGGGCGTTGATTGACCAGCCTTGACGCCACCGGTAACGGAAGCGCCGGAGGAACCCGCCGGCCCGGCGGCATGTGCCGGGGCGGCCGAGGTCACCGCCCCGCCAGACCCGCCGCCACTCGCCTGCCGCTGTTCTGAAGCATTGTTCAGCGCCGACTGGCCCAGCCCGTCAACATGCTGCTGGGCCGCCTGCAACGACTTCTTGTGTTGCGGCCACCACTGGGTGACGAACTGGGTGGCGTCCTGGCCCTGCCAGATCGAGGTCAGACCGTTGACGGTCCTGTCGAGTTGCGCGACAAGGCTCTGGATCGAAGCTGCCTGGCTCTTGAGCTGACGGCCCGCCTGTTCGACGAGGTCGGCGTCCATCCCCAATTCGGCCATGAGTGACTCCCTCGCGTTCAGGCTTGCCCTAGTGGCTGGAGACCTGACGTTGCTCCTTGGCGTTGTTCTGAGCCGACTGACCAAGACCGGCGATTGCCTGCTGTGCAGCCGCCAGGGACTTCTTGTGCTGTGGCCACCACTGGGTGACGAACTGGGTGGCGTCCTGGCCGTGCCAAATCGAGCTCAACCCATTCACGGTCCTGTCGATCTGCGCGAGCAGGCTACCGATCTGATCGGCTTGTGCCTTCAGTTGGCGGGCTGCATTCTCGACTGCATCCGCATCCATTCCCAACTGTGCCATGGGCTTTCCTTCCGGTTCTGACGATCAGGCGGTGAGTTGAGTTGAACACTAGAGCAAACTCCGTCCGCCCGGGAGGGTCGCGGTTCTATTCATCCGAACGTCCGACAAGGATTGCGACTGTCGTCAGCCGGTCTGGCGGCTTCGGGGCGGCACATTGCTCGACGCCGGATCGGGAAGTCGCCCCGTCTCGGGTGCCGAGCCGAGATTGATGGTGCCACCCACTTTGCGCACGATCTGCTCGGCGCTGCCCAGGTTGACAATGCTGAACTCCGATACGGGACTTTCCGCTCCACTGGCTGCGTACGCGATGGCAACCACCTTCTGGGGCGCATAGTCCGGCCACGCCGTCCCTCGCACATCGTCGAGTTTGGTGAGATTCGTATTGGCGGGCGGAATCAGGGGACTTCCACTTTTGCAGTGCAGCCTGGGAACCCCGACCGGGTCGATCATCACCGGGGTGCCTGCCTGCAACACAGTCTGAAACGGAATGCCGCCGCTGGTGGAGAAGCGGTGCGCAGTCAGCCAGGTGTCGATGTTCAAGATGACGGGCGTGAGGGTGTTCAGATACATCGGAATCTGTTGTGGTTCAACGCCGATCGCATGTGACCACGCGCGCGCCTCGCCGACGTGCGTGTCGAGGTAGTTGGCGACGGCTGCGGCGTTGCAGGCGGACGCCCGATCGGTTCCGCCGTACAGACCCGGCCGGGTGCCGGCCACGACATGGACACCGCGCCCAGTCGACGTGGGCAATTCCTGTGCCATGGTCGCGATTTCCGACGCTGCATGTTCCGACGCCGTGACAGGATCGACGACCGCGGAGGGCGTGAAGGCATCCGGATACTCCGCATCCACCCCGAGGAGCACGACGGTGTTCGACGCGTACTCGGAGTCCGGTGAATAGCCGCGAGCGTGAACAACGACGGCGACGAGCGTCACGATGACGACCGCCGTCAGCGCTACTCCCGCGACAGTCAGCACGACCTTGGCTCGTGGGTTGACGGTGCCTGGTTGATTCGGGTCGATCCAGCCTGGCTGCGGACCGGACACCTACGCCTGCGCTTCCGGGCCGGCAGAGGCGGCCTTTTGCAAGAGACTGCGGTGATCGTCGCGGATGGCGGCTTCTCGTTGCCCGGCCGGGCTTCCCGCGTAGGGATCGTGTACCTCGACGCTCGCTCCTTGGAACTTCTCGAGGCTCTTTTGTTTTTCGACCAGCGCGGGGTCCTTCGAATCGTCGAAAGACTGGCCGACATTTGTGTAAACCGAGGGATCTCCGTGCTTTCCGAGAATGAACTGCGACGCGTCTGTGTGTGGGTCCGTCTGGTAGACGTTGGTTGTTGGAGCATTTCCGGTCCCCGGCACGTTGTCGCCGTCGGCGCGTAAGTGGATGGTGTTGATACCGGGCTTGTCGTCGTAGATCAGCGGCGCGCCATAGGTCACCACATCTGTTATGTGGTAACGATTCTCGTGGAGCACCGATTGTGCCTCCATGCCGCCTTGGCTGAACCCGACCAGCATCATGTCGGGTTTGGGGTTGCCATCAGGGTCGTATCCGGATTCGCGTAGCGCCGAGTCGATCCGGCCGAGCACATAGTCTTTGTCGTACAGCCCGACGCGATCACCGATATTGCGCCACCATTCGTGTCGCGGAGTGGCCGTGCCATCGAAGTAGACGATGAACCGGGTCTTGCCGTCGGGGCCGGTCACCTTCTCGACATGCATGCCGTCCTTGGTGCTGTCATCGTCATTGTGGATGCGCCGGTACAGTTCGCTGGTCCCCACCGGAGCTGTGCTGTGAACCTCACCGTTGCCGGCGTTGCTCACGTGCTCCTGTTCATCTGCGTTGCGCCGCAGTGCATCCGCAGCCTGGCGGAGTGCATCAACCGCCGACGTGGTGCGCGGTCGTGACACGTTGGCCCACTCAGATCGGAACCGATCTGCGTCGGGCCCCTGCCAGACGCGGTGGCTGTTGACCTGCGACTGAAGCGGCTTGAGCGTGGTTTCCAAATTGTTTGCAGCGCGGTCGAATTGGACTGCGAGCTGCCGTAAGGATGCGGGCTCGGCGCCGTAGAATGTCATCGCGGATTACCTGTCGCTCGCGGACTGCTGCTCTTGCATGTTGCGGCGAATGGATTGGGCCGCGTTGCGCAACGCCTCGCTGACCGATTTCAATTCGGCGGCGTGTTTACCCTGCCAGTCCGTTTTGAACCGGTCCGCGTCGGGACCGGACCAGCCGACGCTTTCGACGGCCCGGCCGAGTTGGGAGACCAACGACTGAATCTCAGCGGCTTTCGACTCGAACTGTCGGCCCATCTGGTCCATCTGTTCGGGTTCGATCCCGTAGTACGCCACAGTGGCTCCTTTCCTAGCTCCCGGGCCGCGCCATCTGTAGCCATACGCCGCGGCCCTTCTCGACGAAAACGCCACGCCCCGGCGGGAATTCACGCTGGCGCACGATGCCGATCGAGGTGTTCAGTAGGGAGTCCACCTCGTGGCCGTCCGGCGCCAGCACGATCCCGCGTCGCGGTGACTTGAACGGCTGGGCCAGCAGATATGCCTGGTTCCAGGTGGAGACCTCCGCCTCGCCGACCACAAAAGCCGAAGCGTCGGCCAGAGTTTTGACCATTCGGGCGAGCTCGGTTTCCGCCTCGGTGCCGCCGAAATCCGATACGGACTCGACAACGACCATCAGGTTCGTTCCGCTGCCGCCGAATTCGACGGATGAGATCAAACTACTCGCGCGGTCGTACACGGCAGAGGGGCCGATCGCGGTCTCACTCCATACACTCCGGCGTGCCGTCGCCGACGGGGTCGGTGCCATGTACACGATCTTCATACTGGGGCTGGTCCGTCGGGCGGCCTCGGCCAATGTCAGCAATGCGGTGCTGCGGCCACTGCCGGGCGGACCCGTCACCATCAGGACACCTTGTGGCACAACACCGATCGGCGTCAACGTCTCCGATGCGACCCCGATTGAAGGCATCCCTGCAGTGCCGGCCGGCAGGGCGTCGAGGAGGAGGTTCTCAGGCAGGCGTTCGATGGGCGCGGGCGCGATGAAGCCTCCATCACGCATTTCGGTCGCCAGTTGCCCGATCGCCCGGCCCTGCGCCGCGACGTTGGCATCGCCGCCGAACACCGCAACCTGCAATTCTTGGCCGTCCATGACCCCGCGGCCGCACGGCGAATTGACGTTGAGGATGTCGGTAGGGACGTTGACCACGCTGTAGTCGTCGTCGGATGCCAGTCGTAGGACGAGGGTCCGTTGAATTGTTGAGGCGAGCTGGATCGACACCGCGCCCGGACGGTCGCCGGTGACGACGATGTGGATACCGAGCATGCGTCCGTCGGAAGCAAGCTGGCTGAACATCGGGTAGGTGGGTGAGTGCGAAATGTGTTCGTACGCTTCACGAAATGCAGCGATGCCATCGACGAGCAACAGAATTCTCGGTTCGGCCGGGTTGGCGAGCTTCCGGTACTCCGAGATACTCGACGCATGCACCCGGGCGAAGGCGCGGGAGCGTTCCTCCATCACCGTGGTCAGGCGGCGCAGCACCCGTCCGAGGCGTTCGTCGTCGTCCGCGCTGACGATGGCCCCCACATGGGGCAGCGGTTCGAGCATCTTCAGACTGCCCGAGCCGAAGTCGAATCCGTAGACGTGCACGGGGCCATCGCCCGGCGCCAACGCGGCCGAGATCGCCAGAGTGCGAAGGGCCGTCGATTTGCCCGCGCCACCGGTACCGAGGATGGCCATGTTGCCGTCGCGGTCGGGGCTGAAGCTGCCGACGGGTTGTGCTTGCAGAGCCGGCATATCGGAGCGGCCGATCACGAGATCGCCGTTGGCGACGTGACGGGCCAGCGTCTCCAAGGGGTAGACATCACCTAGCGGCGGCAGCCATGGTCTGCGTGGTGCAGGAATTCGCAGACTGTCCGAGGCGGCGCGGATCGACCGAACGATGCGTGCGATGTCGGTTGGTCCCGTTGCGGCGCTGCGCCGTTCGTCCGGCATGGTCGTGTTCCACGGACGACGCCGGCCGAACGCGAATTCGCAGATGTCGATGGGTGTGCGGTCTGGTTCATCACCTGACCATCCGCCGACGTAGCCGGATTGAAACGTCGTCAGTCGGCCGGGTCCGGTCTTGGCTACGGCACGACCGGGGATTTCCGGCGGAAAGTATGCGGCCTGCTTGTCGTCGATGACGTCGACGGAGTCGTCGACATCGTTGAGCCGCAGGGCGATTCGCAAGTTGGTGTTGGCTCGCAGGTTGTCCTTGATGACGCCGGCCGGGCGCTGCGTCGCCAGGATCAGATGCAGGCCCAGCGAGCGGCCGCGCTGCGCGACATCGATGACGCCGTCGACGAACTCGGGCACTTCGGTGGCCAGCGCGGCGAATTCGTCGACGATGATCACCAGGCTGGGCGGTGTATCGGGGTCGCCGGTCTGTTCAAGGGAGACCAGGTCTTTGGCGCGCTTGGTGTTCAGCAGATGCTCGCGTCGCTTGATCTCCGCTCCCAGCGACGTCAGCGCCCGCCGCACCAGATGCGGCGACAGGTCGGTGACCAGGCCGACAGTGTGGGGCAGCTCGATGCATTCGGCGAACGCAGTACCGCCCTTGTAGTCGACCAGCAAGAAGTTGATCCGATCCGGGCTGCTGGCTGCCGCCATCCCCATGATCCAGGTTTGCAGGAACTCGCTCTTGCCGGAACCTGTTGTGCCGCCGACCAGCGCGTGAGGGCCGTGCTCGCGCAGATCGAGGTGAAATTCCTGAGTGCCGGTCGAGCCCACCAGTGCCCGCAGGCCGATGGGGCCCGACGGTGGCTTCGGCGTTCCTGTCCTGACGATCACCGACTCGCTCGACAACCATTGGCGCGCAATGATGTTCGGTTCACTGGCCAGGCTGGTTCCGGTGAGGCTGAGGTAGCTGACCGACCGAGGAAGGTCGGTCGCGTCCTCGACCGCGGCCCCTGAGTCGACCACGGGTGCCAGGAGCAACGCGACTTGTGTCGCGTCCGGTATGTCGAGGCTGTCGCAGGCGACGGGGTAATTGTGCGTGCCGTGCCGCACCTCACCGACCGTCGATCCGGTGGATGCGGACTCGACCAACAGATAGGTGCGGCACGCGGCGGGCAGGCTGCTGACTTGCGTGGCCACCCAGATCACGTGCAGTCCGACGGGCGCGCCACGTTCGGCCAAGCGGGTCAGCCGCGCGCGGTCGATCGGCGCAGTGTCTTCCACCAGCACGACGACGGCGGGCAAGGGGCCAAGCGGGTTGGGGTCGGTCGTGGTGTCCGCGGCGATGAGCCCATAGCTGGCCGCCACCCGGTCGTCGGCGCTGCGCAGCTTGACCAGTTCCTCCAGCCGAGACAGCAGAGCGATGCCGCCGTTCGCGCTTTCGGTGAGGTGGTTGCCGGCGAGCGGGCTGTGGACCGACCCGGTGTGTGGCAACCACTCCAACCACTCCCACGAAGCTCGTGACTGCGGCGAACCGAACGCCGCGATCGCCAGCTCGGCCGGCGAGTGCAGCCCGACGAGTTGCATGATGATCCCGCGGGCCACGCCGTCGATGACCCCTCGCGGACCGCAAATCCCCAGCGCTCCGCATTCCCGCAGACTTGCGATGATCGGGACTTCGGAGATGTTCTCGAACTCGGATTTGAGGGCAGTCACCTGGGCGGTGTACTGCTCCTCGGAGTCGTAGTCGTTCTGCGACTCGATCCGGCAGCGAGACTCGGCATCGCCCAAACCCAGCCGAACAGAGAGGAATTCGCCGTGCTCGGGCCGGTGTGTCCACATCAGGGGCCCCAGGCGGTGGATGGCGTCCAGAGTCTCACCGAGTGCAGGGGCCTCCGCCAGGCGGACTGCGCGCTCCAGTCGCTGCGCCGCGGTGAGATCGGCCGCGAGTTGGCGCAGGCCGTCGGCGAACCGATCCACCTCCTGCTTGTACTTCTTTTTGGTTTGCATGATGGTGTCGATGTACATGCCCACCATCAGCAATGGGCTGAGCGCAATGAACAGCACGGCGGTCAGGCTTCTTGTGAAGACCAGCATCACGGCGCCGAGCGCCAGGGGGGCCAGCATCGAGATGTAAGGGATATGTGCGGGTTCGGGCCGCTGCGGCAGCTTGGGGGCGGTGAATTGTTTGACGGGGAAACGTGATACGACGCGCGGCGAGCGGTTGAATTCAATGGCGACGCTGTCGGCCGACGCTGCACCCGCTCGTACGGTGTGCACGATGGCCACCGAGGTATTGCCCAATTGGACGACGTCGGTGACGCCGACGAGCGTGCGTTGGATGGGCTGCCCGCCGACTATGACACCGGATGGGCCTGCGAGGCTTGAGATCTCGATGCTTTCGCCGACAGTTATGGCCGCGTGTACCGAGGAGACGGCGGGGTCGGTCAACACCACGTCACCGGTGAGGCCGGTTCCGACGACGGAATTGCCTGGAGGAAGCGGGAATTCGCGGCCGGCATCAGGGCCGCCCAATACCCGCAGTACAGCTACCGATCGTCCGCGGCGTGACGGTGCCAGCACGGAGCGGGTGGCCGGGGCAAGGCTGACCGTCGAGCCGGAACGCATGCCGGAGTCGATTAGGCTACGCGAGGGTTCGATGACGCGCCCCGGCGTTCCGGTGTCGAACGCGCTGTGCTCGAGCTTCAGTGTGGGGTTGGTGGGCAGCTTCGTCGGGCGTCGGTCTGGGTCGCCGATGGTCAGCGCCATGGCCAGGTCGCCGACCGATGCGGTGGCGTCAGCGGTCACGGCCACATGTGCGGCGGTCCCGCCTTCTCGGCGCAGAATGAACTTGAGCTGCATCAGGGGCGTCCTACCGGTACTGGCGACTGGATTTTGTTCAGGCTTCGGTCGATGGTTCTGCGCAGTGCTGTCTGTTGTCGGGCGCCCAGTGGGTTGTGGCCGACAGTGACGTCGATCAGGGTCAGGCCCGAGGCCTTGTCGTGCCTGCCGTCACGTGGTGTCGCACTCGCGAGGACCGGCAGTGCGGCGAATCCCAACGTGCCGGCAAAGATCAGGCTGCGCATGGCGCCGGCCGCGAACCCGGGTGGCTTTCGGTCGGCGGCGCGGATCAGGCGCAGGCCGAGCATTGCTTTGCCGAACGTCAATCCCGTGTAGCCCTGCCAGATCGATACCCACAGCCAGACCGCAACGCATGCCACCGGCACCACGATCAGGACAACCTCGCGGACGCCGAGGATTGCGCCCGCAACCGCCAGGGGCAATGCCGGACTCACGATGATCGCCAGATCGAGGAGGAAGCTGCAGCAGCGGACGCCCCGGCTCACCCCGACAATGTGGTCAGCGGGCGTGTCGGAGGGTCGTGCGGCCCTGGCGGTGACCGGTGGGGCCGCGGCGGCGGGCATCTGTCTGTTGGTGATGGCGCATCCACACGATGGGCAGTAGGGCGCGTTGGGGCGCAGTGCAGACCCGCATTGTGTGCACGATGTACCGGCCGCTGCCGATCCGGTAGGCATCACCTGCGCTCCATCCCCGTGATGCGGGACGCAACAGCAAACGCTGTCGACTTCCGAGCCCGCGGGAGAAACCCTAGTACCGAGGGGCCGTTCAGCCCAGTGGACCGATGTCGGTCAAACATACGATTGATCAGATCGCCGTTGTGCGCGACGATCGTGCCGATCGAGGAGCGAGCCGTGGAGGACGTCGAACCGGCCGGTGCGGGCCGTGGCTGATTCCGTGCTGCCGGCCAGTCGGTTTGGTGCGGGATATACCGCTGGTGGTCCGGCGCCGCGGTACCCATTGCTGACTCCAGTGGGATGCCAAGTGCACCAACGCATCCGGACGTGAGCACGCAGTCATCCAACCTCATGGCATCGGTTTCCTTCGCCTTGGCGGTCTTCTGTGGATTGTTTGCTGTCCCGTTGACCATTCCTCTTGCCGTTGTCGCCCGGGGGCAGATCAAACGCCGCGGTGGCGGCACCGGCGGTTTCGCTGATGTGGCGTTGATCGTCAGTCTGATCTATCTGGCGGTTGGCGCTGTCGTGCTGGTCTTGTACCTGTTTACCGGGTGACGGCGTCAGCCGATCGGCGGATACAACGAGCGTTACGTAGATGTGATGATTGCTAAGCTGTGGCTCCGCGTAGGCCTGCCGAGGGTTAACCAAGGAGAAGTTGATGGACGTTGCTCTGGGGGTGTCGGTCGTAGGCATGTCCGCGCGATTGGCCCTGGTGGACGTGTCGGGTTCGAACAACGTCATCGACCAATCCGTCGTCGAGCTCACTGGCGGCGCAGACGACCTTCTCGAGACGACCATTGCCGGCACGCACCGCCAGCTGGTCGAGGGCGGTCACCGACTCGTGGCGACCCGGATTTGTTGGCAGGATGCGGACGCTGCGGGCAAACTTCGGGCAGGGCTGCTGGAGCGCGGCGTTGTCGGCGTGTCCTTGGTATCGGCGGCTCAGGCCGCCACCGCCCTGACGAGAGGTGTCCCCGGGCACGCTACGTCCGCGCTGGTGCTGGTCACCGACGACAAGGCCGCGTTGACCATCGTCGGCGCCGATGCGACGACGACTTCCCTGGTTGCGGTGGAGCCGGTGACGGCGGGCGGCGCAGAACCGGCGTGTGCCACATTGATGGACCGACTGCGTGAGGAGCCGGGCGGCGCCGAAACCGTCGTTCTAGTGGACACATCGGCAACGCCGACGTTGGCTGCGGATCTGGTGGCACAGCAATCGCCGCTTCCGATCCATCCGCTCGCCGACACCATGTTCGCTATTGCGCGGGGAGCCGCGTTGGCGGGTTCGGCCCACCCTGAATCGACGGGGCCCACTGCCGTCTCTCCGATTGATCTCACACCGAACGTGGTCACGACGGCACCGAGTCCGGTGGCAGGTTCCCACCTTGCATACTCGATGGCCGACGCCGACGACGATTCCGCGCTGCTGGGTCACGAAGCCGACAGCTACGTCGATGACGGCCACGCGGTACCGATGCAGACGCCCATGACTCCATTGAGCGCAACGCCAGATATGGCGGAAGTAGAAGACCTTGTCGCTCCAGCGGCGCGGTCGCGAATGCTGTTGCTAGGCAGTGCTGCAGCTGCCGCGTTGGTGGTCGTCGGCTTCTCGGCAACGGCGGTGTCGGTAGCGGTCAGCAACCGGCCGACGACGAACACGGTCGCGATGCGTGAGCTCGCAGAGAGCAATTCGGGCAAGTATCTGCCGGTGCTGCCGGGCCAGGGGGTCAAGCCGGACGATTTCGGGCCGGGAGCCGGACCGCAGAAACCTCCGCAGGTCGGCGGCTCGGACGTCGCAGTGCCAGCTGCCAGTGACGGGAGCAGTGCGCTCTCGTTCTCGCCGTGGAGGAACAATTCGCGGATCATCGAGGAAGCCGTGGACCGGCAGTCAGCCGGCGCCGCGGACGTGCCGGTCGTAGACGAACCGATCGCGTTCGTCCGCAATGGGCAGGTCGAAATGCCAACGCCCGCACCGGGAATGAACCCGTTGGACGTCCTCAATCAGGTGGCCGGTGCCGCAACTTCGGTAGGTCAGATAGCGCAGGCAACGAGCAGCCTCGTGGCGCTGGGCACGGCCGGGGCAGACCTCGGTTCGGCCGTCGGCCTGCGCGCCAGCCGTCAGCACGACAACGAACTCACTGGTCTGTCTGACGCGGACAAGGCCGCCGTCATGCGTGCCCGCAAAGAGCGGGCGGATGCAGAACTTGCGGCGTTGAGTGCCTTGCAGGAGCTGAATGCCAAGCGCGATGCGGCAACGCGCGCGGCTGCGGCACAGGATCAGGCGGCCAAGGATGCCGCCGATCGCGCTGCCGCCGTGCAGGCGGCCAACGCCAAGCAGGCAATGGAGCGCGCCGCAGCGGCGCAGGAAGCCGCGGCCCAGGCCGCCAAGGACAAGAAGGCGGCCGACGAGGCGAAGGCTGCCGAGGACGCGGCAGTGAAACAGCAACTGGCCGAACAACAGGCGAAGACCGCCGCGGATGCCAAGAAGGCCGCGGACGATGCCAACAAGGCCGCTGAGGAAGCCAAGAACGCCACGGATGCCAAGAAGGCTGCGGACGCCAAGAAGGCGGCCGACGACGCCAACAAGGCTGCCGCCGAGGCTCAGAAGGCAGCCGACGACGCCGACAAGGCCGCGGCGGAAGCCAAGAAGGCCGATGACGCCAAGAAGGCGGCGCAGGCGCAGCGTCAGGCGGCTCTGGAGGCCGAGCAGGAGAAGCAGAAGCAGGCGGACGCGCGGCGTCAGGCGGCACTGCAGGCGGAGCAGGACAAGCAGAAGCAGGCGGATGCCCAGCGTCAGGCGGCACTGCAGGCCGAGCAGGACAAGCAGAAGCAACAGCAAGCGGCGGCGGCCGAACAGGAGCGTCACGCGGCCCAGCAGGCTGAGCAGGACAAGCAGAAGCAGCAGGCTGAGGCGCAGCGTCAGGCGGCGCAGCAGGCTGAGCAGGATAGGCAGCAGCGGCAGGCGGCGGCGGAGCAGGAGCGGCAAGCGGCGCAGCAGCGTCAGGCAGCAGCAGCCGAGCAGGAACGGCAGGCAGCGCAACAGGCTGAGGCACAGCGACAGGCAGCCGTGGCGGCCGAGCAGCAGCGGCAAGCGGCGGCGGCGGCCGATCAGGAGCGGCAAGCGGCCCTGCAGCAGCAGCAGCAGCAGCAACAGCAGCAGCAACAGCAGCAGCAACAGCAACAGCAACAAAGCGACGGAAGTTCGTCATCGAGTACAGGCGGCAGCAGGACCAGATCCAAGCCGACGCTGTGCATTCCGCTGGTTACGGCCTGCTAGCGATCGCGATGAGAACGGCACCGCCGCAGGTGCCATGACAGCTCACTGTCCGGTCACAACTCGCCGCGACGTCCGGTGCGTCACCCCGAATAGGCGACGCCGGTGCCGCTCTGTGACGCAGCGGATCTCGTTGCGGACCGCGATTGGACGGAAAGGCAGGAAGCGGCCGGGCTCCGGTTCCGGCAACGAATTGCCCGCCGGCTGTGTTCGGTCCGGGCGCACTGGCGTCGCGCACGTCAATTTCCTGCCTGCCAGGCGAATTGCGGGTGTAATCTCCGGGCGGGCCGCCGATATCGGCGAATACTGACCGGGACGAGGCGTCATGGCAACTGAATTCCAGGGCAAGATCAAACTCGACATCCGCGACTCCGAGGCCGACTGGGGCCCGTACGCGGCACCGACGGCCCCGCCCGACGCGCCCAATGTGCTCTACCTGGTGTGGGACGACACCGGCATCGCCACCTGGGACTGCTTCGGGGGCCTGGTCGACATGCCGGCCATGCGCCGGATCGCGGACAAGGGTGTGCGGCTGTCCCAGTTCCACACCACTGCGCTGTGTTCGCCGACCCGGGCCTCGCTGCTGACCGGCCGCAATGCCACCTCGGTCGGCATGGCGACCATCGAGGAATTCACCGACGGCTTCCCGAACTGCCACGGCCGCATACCTTTTGAGACGGCACTGCTGTCCGAGGTGCTGGCAGAGCGGGGCTGGAACACCTATTGCGTCGGCAAGTGGCACCTGACGCCGCTGGAGGAATCGAACCTCGCGTCCACGAAGCGGCACTGGCCGCTGTCACGGGGCTTCGAACGGTTCTACGGCTTCATGGGCGGCGAGACCGACCAGTGGTACCCGGAGTTGGTGTACGACAACCATCCCGTCGCGCCGCCGGCCACCCCCGAAGAGGGATACCACCTGTCAAAAGACCTGGCGGACAAGACTATCGAGTTCATCCGGGATGCCAAGGTGATCGCCCCGGACAAGCCGTGGTTCTCCTATGTCTGCCCCGGTGCCGGGCATGCGCCGCATCACGTGTTCAAAGAGTGGGCCGACAAGTACGCCGGCAAGTTCGACATGGGCTACGAGGCCTATCGCGACCTGGTGCTGGAAAACCAGAAGCGGCTGGGCATCGTGCCGCCCGACACCGAACTCTCGCCCATGAACCCGTATCTGGACGTCAAGGGTCCGAACGGTGAGCCATGGCCGCTGCAGGACACGGTGCGTCCCTGGGATGGGCTCACCGACGACGAGAAGCGGCTGTTCGCCCGGATGGCCGAGGTGTTCGCCGGCTTCCTGTCGTACACCGACGCGCAGATCGGGCGGATTCTCGACTACCTGGACGAGTCAGGCCAGCTCGACAACACCCTCATCGTCGTCATCTCCGACAACGGCGCCAGCGGCGAAGGTGGCCCGAACGGTTCGGTCAACGAGAACAAGTTCTTCAACGGCTACATCGACACCGTCGAAGAGAGCATGCGGTACTTCGACACCCTGGGGTCGCCGGATACCTACAATCACTATCCGATCGGCTGGGCGATGGCCTTCAACACGCCCTACAAGCTGTTCAAGCGCTACGCCTCCCACGAGGGTGGCATCGCCGACACCGCAATCATCAGCTGGCCCAATGGAATCGCCGCGCACGGCGAGGTGCGGGACAATTATGTCAACGTCGCGGACGTCACGCCGACGGTCTACGATCTGCTGGGCATCGAGCCGCCCGCCGAGGTCAGAGGCATCCCGCAGCGACCGCTGGAGGGTGTGAGTTTCAAAGCGGCGCTGGAAGATTCGTCCGCTGACACCGGCAAGACGACGCAGTTCTACGCGATGCTGGGTACCCGTGGCATCTGGCACAACGGCTGGTTCGCCAATACCGTGCACGCCGCCACGCCGTCAGGCTGGTCGCACTTCGACAAGGACCGCTGGGAGCTGTTCCACATCGAGTCCGACCGCAGCCAGTGCCGTGACCTCGCCGCCGACGAGCCGGCGAAACTCGCTGAACTCCAAGAACTCTGGTTCTCCGAGGCGGCGAAGTACAACGGTCTGCCGCTGGCTGACCTCAACGTATTCGAGACACTGCTGCGCGACCGCCCCTACCTCATGCGCGACCGGCAGACCTTCACGTACTACCCGGGCACCGCAGAGGTGGGCATCGGTGCCGGCGTCGAATTGCGGGGGCAGTCGTTCTCCGTCTTGGCCGAGGTCGACGTCGAATCAGCTGGCGCCGAAGGGGTGCTGTTCAAACAGGGCGCCGGTCACGGCGGGCACGTTTTGTTCGTGCAGGACGGCCGGCTGCAGTACGTCTACAACTTCATGGGCGAGGACGAGCAGTGGGTGTCCGCCCTCGCCCCGCTGCCTCTGGGGCGGCACGTCTTCGGTGTCCGATATGACCGGACCGGCACGGTGGAAGGCAACCACACCCCACTCGGTGTCGTCGAACTGCGCATCGACGACGCGGTGGTGGCGAACCGGCCGGACGTCCGCGCCCACCCGGGCACCTTCGGACTCGCCGGTGGTGGCGTGGCGGTCGGGCGCAACGCGGGCCAGCCGGTGTCGAACCGCTACCGGGCGCCGTACCCGTTCGTCGGTGGCACCATCGCCAAGGTTGTCGTCGACATCTCCGGTACGCCGTACCTCGATGTCGAACAAGAACTGGCCCAGGCATTTTCGAAGGATTAGGGGACTGCTGATGAGTACAAGGATCATCCGTTGTGCCACCGCGGTGTCCGCGGTGGTGCTGCTGGCCGGCTGTGGCAACGGCGGCGAGAAGTCGACCAGCACAACGACATCCAACCCTCCGGCGAGCACGACCGTCAGTTCGTCGGCTCCGTCGTCCACGGCGGCGTCGTCGTCGAAGATGCCGGACCTACCGACGTACGGCGTGGTCGAGACCACCAAGCGCGCCCTCGCGGCGGGGGAGCAGACCTGCGACGCGCCCGCCGCGCCCGCGCAGACCATGACGGCTACCACCGGAGCCCCCGGTTCGCCGACCGTCATCGTCGCGGTGCCCGACGGATTCACCCCGGGGGCACCGGCGTCCGGCGACGTCGCGCTGAATCTGACCGGACCGGACGGCCTGACCGGCACCGTGCGGATCACCCCGACCACCCAGGACGCGGCCGCCGCGTTCCAGCAGTACACCGACGCACGCACCGCGGGCCACGAATTCAACAGCGTCAGCGTGCTGCCCGACGAGCTGTGTGGGTACAGCGGCCAGAAACTGATGGGCGTCCTCGCGGACAAGCCCGGCTCCGGCAGCGACTATGTCGACCGCATCGTGCATGTGTGGACCAACAACGGGGACTACCTCGTCGCGCTGCAGCTGCAGGGGCCGACCGGTTCGAAGGGCCTCGATGTGGCCAAGCCGGTCCTGCTGGGGGACTTCGGTATTCGGATGGGCTGAGCGCACGCCGCTACGCCGAACTCGTGCTGCCCCGCTGCGTCGGCCGAGGCCGGCAACCGGCGCGACGGCCGTCACTCGGGATTGGTCAAGCGGGCCAACACAATTCCACCGACGATCATCGACAAGGCCACTGCGCGGCCGGTGCTCAGCGGATCCTTGTGGACCAGCACCCCGATGGCGATGGCCCCGACCGCGCCGATGCCGGTGAACACCGCGTACGCGGTGCCGACCGGCAAGGTCCGCATCGCCAGCGACAACAGGTACACCGACAACGCGCCGACCAGTACGCAGACGATCGTCGGTAGCAGGCGGGTGAACCCGTCGGTCGGTTTGATGCTCTGTGACCAGGCGATCTCCACCGCGCCGGCCAAAGCGAGGATCAGCCAGTTCATTTCGCGTACTCCACCGCCAATGCGCGGGCAGCGCTGAGCGCGGCCGTCAGGGATGCGTCATGTCCGGCCCGGAACTGCGCGAGCGCGGGATCCAGCCGGGAGTTGGCCAATTCGGCATTGATGAACACGGTGTCGGTGACGGCGAAGTGCCCGGCGAAGAAGTCGCGCAGGAACCGCTCCTGGTAGTCGAAGGCTGCCTTCGGTGCGCCCGGTGAGTAGGCGCCGCCGCGTGCGGTAGTGACCACGAATCGTCTGGGTGCCAACGACATTCGGGGAAACGTCACCTGGTCCAGCCAGGCCTTGAGCGACGCCGGAATCGAATAGTTGTACATCGGCGTGCCGATCAGCACGACGTCGGCGGAACGTAACTCGGCGAGCAACGGCTCGACGGTGGCCCAGGCCGCGAGTTGGACCGGCGTGCGCGCCAGGGTGGCCAGCTCGTCGAGGTCGGTGACGCCGGCGGCGAGCGCCGCATCGCAGATCTCGGTCCAGCCGGCGTCGATGAACGGCACCGGATCGGCCGCCACGTCGCGGTAGCGGTAGCTGCCGGCGGGCGCCGCCGCGCGCCAGGCCTGCGCGAACTCGGAGCTGACCTGCCTGCTGATCGAGGGGTTGCGGGCACTGGCATCCAGGTGAAGCAACGTGGTCATGACCATCCTCCGATTAAGTGGACGTTGTGTCCGGTTGTGATCATGAGGGGTAATCGGACGTTGTGTCCACTTATTCCGGATGTGGGTTATTGTGCGGAGATGGACATCGGCGTGGACCTGCTCGGTGGTGACGCCGCCGGCACCGAGCGTGCCGACGCCGCGCGCAATCGGGCCCGGATCCTGGCTGCGTCCGCGGCAGTCTTCGCCGGCCGCGACCCACGCAGCGTCACGATGGAACACATCGCCACGGCGGCCGGCGTCGGACGCGGCACCCTGTATCGGCGTTATCCCAACACCGCGGCCATTGCCGTCGCGCTGCTCGACGAACACGAACGCGCGTTGCAGCGAGAGCTGATCTCCGGTAGCCCGCCGCTCGGGCCGGGAGCTCCTCCGGCCGAACGACTTTCGGCGTTCTACGCCGCCATGGTCGAGCTCCTCGACCGGCATGTGGACTTGGCGCTCGGTGCCGAAGTGGGCGGCGCGCGCTTCCGCACCGGGGCCTACGGTTTCTGGGCTGCCCACGTTCGCGCCCTCCTGATGCAGGCCGACGTCGCCGAGCCCGATCCTCTGGTGGACATTCTGTTGGCGCCGTTGGCCGCTGAGAACTTCCAGCACCAGCGCGACCGTGGCCTGTCCGTCGCGCAGATCAGCGGCGCGCTGACCCGGTTGGCGCACTCGATTCTCGGCTGAGCGCCATCGCTCGGCGAGGGCATCGTCGTCGAGGTTTCAGATTCAGCGCGATCGGATCCCTGTGCAGTGGACGCGGCGCACGCCACGATGAGCCGACATCGGGTGATGGGAGAGGCGTGATGACTGAGTCCGAGACGACGCGCGGCTGGGTGAGCCGCGTCGGGACCGATTGGTGGGCAACGATTCTGGGCCTCGCCGTGACCGCGCTCGCGGTGGCGGGCGTGCTGCCGAAGATCGGTTGGTGACGCGATGAGTGTGGACACGGCCGGCGCGGCCGACCAGGTCGAGCCGGCAGCCGAGGACGACCTCGAACAGCACACCGGCGCCCGTCGATTCGTCGACTACCTGCCCGGTCTGCTGCTGTTGGTGGCGGTGGGCCTGGCGGGCAAATACGCCCAAATCGGCTGGCTGGCATTGGCCAAGCACGAGCACTGGCGCGTGCCCGACATCGAATACGTCTTGTGGGCCATCGTTTTCGGACTGGTGATCACCAACACCGTTGGCCTGCACCGGATCTTCCGCCCTGGCGTCGGCACCTACGAGTTCTGGCTCAAGGTCGGCATCGTCCTGCTGGGTGCCCGATTCGTACTCGGCGACGTCCTCAAGCTCGGTGCCACCAGCCTGCTGCAGATTCTCATCGACATGACGGTCGCGGGCGCGATCATCATCGCCGCGGCCCGGTGGTTCGGACTGTCGGGCAAGCTCGGCTCGCTACTGGCGATCGGGACGTCGATCTGCGGGGTGTCGGCGATCATCGCGGCCAAGGGCGCCATCCGGGCGCGCAATTCCGAAGTCAGCTACGCGATCGCGTCGATCCTGGCGCTCGGCGCCGTCGCCCTGTTCGTGCTGCCGCCGCTGGGCCACGCCATCGGCCTGACCGATCACGAGTTCGGGCTGTGGGCCGGCCTCGCGGTGGACAACACGGCCGAGACGACGGCCACCGGGTACCTCTTCTCCGACGAGGCCGGCAAGACCGCCGTCCTGGTGAAGTCGGTGCGCAACGCGCTGATCGGTTTCGTGGTCCTCGGCTTCGCCATCTACTGGGCCGCCCGGGGCGAGGCCGACGCAGTCGCCTCCGGGGTGCGCGCCAAGGCGGCCTTCATCTGGCAGAAGTTCCCGAAGTTCGTGCTCGGCTTCCTGGCGGTGTCGGCCGTCGTCACCGCCGGGTTGCTGAGCAAGGGGCAGGTCGCGAACCTGGCCGCGGTGTCCAAATGGGCGTTCCTGCTCACCTTCGCCGGGGTGGGGCTGTCCACCGACTTCCGGCAGATCGCGCGCACCGGCTGGCGCCCGCTCGTCGTCGCGGTGATCGGTCTGGTCGTGGTGGCGACGGTGTCGCTGGCGTTGGTGCTGCTGACATCGCGGGTGCTGGGCTGGGGTGTCGTCGGCTGACCGACCGCGAGATCGACGAACTGGTCGTTGCCATCGAATGGCGGCGGCCATTTCGTCTGTTTCGGGGTGGATCGAGCAGCGATTTGGAGCGTTATGGCTGCTCGCCTAGTATGTAGGGGTTGCCCAGGGCAGACCCCGGTCATCACGTGACTTCGCGTGCCTTTGGACAACAAGACCGCGCACGTCCAGGTCGGTATCTGGCGTGCATACAAAATCCAGGTCAGGAGATCGAGTGATTCAGCAGGAATCGCGACTCAAGGTCGCCGACAACACGGGCGCAAAGGAAATCCTTTGCATCCGCGTGCTCGGTGGCTCGTCGCGGCGCTACGCCGGCATCGGCGACATCATCGTGGCGACCGTCAAGGACGCCATCCCGGGCGGCAACGTCAAGCGTGGTGACGTGGTCAAGGCCGTCGTCGTGCGCACCGTCAAGGAGCGCCGCCGGCCGGACGGCAGCTACATCAAGTTCGACGAGAACGCCGCCGTCATCATCAAGAACGACAATGACCCCCGCGGTACCCGCATCTTCGGGCCGGTCGGTCGCGAACTGCGCGAGAAGAAGTTCATGAAGATCGTCTCGCTGGCCCCGGAGGTTTTGTGATGAAGGTGCACAAGGGCGACACCGTGCTGGTTATCGCCGGCAAGGACAAGGGTGCCAAGGGCAAGGTCATCGAGGCCTACCCGACCCGCAACAAGGTGCTCGTTGAGGGCGTCAACCGGATCAAGAAGCACACTGCGCAGTCTCAGAACGAGCGCGGTGCATCGTCGGGTGGCATCGTCACCCAGGAGGCGCCGATCCACGTTTCGAACGTGATGGTGGTCGACTCCGACGGCAACGCCACCCGCATCGGCTACCGCGTCGATGAGGAGAACGGCAAGAAGGTCCGTATCTCGAAGCGCAACGGCAAGGACATCTGAGATGACCACAGTGGAAAAGACTCAGCCCCGGCTGAAGACGCGCTACCGCGAAGAGATCCGCGACGCGCTCAGCAATGAATTCAACTACGCCAACGTCATGCAGATCCCCGGCGTGGTCAAGGTTGTCGTCAACATGGGTGTCGGTGACGCCGCCCGCGACGCCAAGCTGATCAACGGCGCGGTCAGCGACCTGACGCTGATCACCGGCCAGAAGCCGGAAATCCGCAAGGCCCGCAAGTCCATCGCGCAGTTCAAGCTGCGTGAGGGCATGCCCATCGGCTGCCGCGTCACCCTGCGTGGTGACCGCATGTGGGAGTTCCTGGACCGCCTGATCTCGATCGCACTGCCCCGTATCCGCGACTTCCGCGGTCTGTCGGCCAAGCAGTTCGACGGCAGCGGCAACTACACCTTCGGCCTCAACGAGCAGTCCATGTTCCACGAGATCGACGTCGACTCGATCGACCGCCCCCGCGGCATGGACATCACGGTCGTCACCTCGGCCACCACTGACGACGAAGGCCGTGCGTTGCTGCGGGCCCTGGGCTTCCCGTTCAAGGAGAACTGACAATGGCAAAGAAGGCTCTGGTCAACAAGGCCAACAAGAAGCCGAAGTTCGCGGTGCGTGGCTACACCCGCTGCAACAAGTGCGGTCGCCCGCACTCGGTGTTCCGCAAGTTCGGCCTGTGCCGAATCTGCCTGCGGGAGATGGCCCACGCCGGCGAGCTGCCCGGTGTGCAGAAGTCCAGCTGGTGACTCTGCCCGTCTCATGACGCTGTAGAAAGCTGTAGAAAGCCGCCCCGGTCCTCGTGACCGGGGCGGTTTTTTTGTGCGTCGAGAGTGGGGGATTGCGCGGAAATCCGGCCGGAAATCCGCGTCAACCCCCACGCTCGGCGCCGATTCGCACGGATTTGGCCCTGAGCTGCGGATTGTCTACACTGGGCAGGTTGCCATGGGCTTTTCAGCCCAATGGCCGATCGGCATGTGCCTTCTGAAACTGGATTGCACTACCGATGCACGGCCCCTGACCGACCTCGGTCAGATACGGGAAAACACTTCGTAGCAGGCCCACGATGTGACGTGCCGAGCCACCGCAAGGTGGGACCGACACGGGCGTGATGCATGGGAACCGCAGCGAGAAAGGTTGATCAACGCTGTCATGACAATGACGGATCCGATCGCAGACTTCTTGACACGTCTGCGCAACGCCAACTCGGCGTACCACGACGAGGTGACCCTGCCCCACTCGAAGATCAAGGCGAACATCGCCGAGATCCTCAAGAAGGAGGGTTACATTACCGACTACCGCACAGAGGACGCCCGCGTGGGCAAGAGCCTCATTGTGTCCCTCAAGTACGGCCCCAGCCGCGAGCGCAGCATCGCCGGCCTCCGCCGGGTGTCCAAGCCCGGTCTGCGGGTGTACGCGAAATCCACCAACCTGCCGCGGGTTCTGGGTGGCCTTGGCGTGGCGATCATCTCCACGTCCTCTGGCCTGCTCACCGACCGCCAGGCAGCTCGACAAGGCGTGGGCGGCGAAGTCCTCGCTTACGTCTGGTAGGGGGCAGAAAACATGTCGCGTATTGGAAAGCAGCCGGTTCTCATTCCGGCCGGTGTCGATGTGACCATCGAAGGCCAGAGCATCGCCGTGAAGGGCCCCAAGGGCACCCTGGCGCTCGACGTTGCCGAGCCCATCGAGGTGTCGCGTAACGACGAAGGTGCCGTTGTGGTCTCCCGTCCGAACGACGAGCGTCGTAACCGCTCGCTGCACGGACTGTCCCGCACGCTGATCGCCAACCTGGTGACCGGTGTGACGCAGGGCTACACCACCAAGATGGAAATCTTCGGCGTTGGTTACCGCGTGCAGGCCAAGGGCTCGAACCTGGAGTTCGCGCTCGGCTACAGCCACCCGGTGCTGATCGAGGCCCCAGAGGGCATCACGTTCGCAGTCGAGACCCCGACGAAGTTCTCGGTGTCCGGCATCGACAAGCAGAAAGTCGGCCAGATCTCGGCAGTCATCCGCCGCCTGCGTCGCCCCGACCCGTACAAGGGCAAGGGCATTCGCTACGAGGGTGAGCAGATCCGCCGCAAGGTCGGAAAGACAGGTAAGTAGCAATGGCCAACACTGAGACTGACAAGCGTAAGCCGTTGGGCCAGAACATCTCTGAGACCCGTCGGGTGGCGCGTCTGCGTCGTCACGCCCGTCTGCGCAAGAAGGTCGCCGGCACGTCCGAGCGTCCGCGCCTGATGGTCAACCGCTCTTCGCGGCACATCCACGTCCAGGTGATCGACGACCTGACCGGCACCACGCTGGCCGCCGCGTCGTCCATCGAGGCCGACGTGCGTGCCGTCGACGGCGACAAGAAGGCCGTCAGCACCCGGGTGGGTCAGCTGATCGCCGAGCGCGCCAAGGCAGCCGGCATCTCCGAGGTGGTGTTCGACCGTGGTGGATACACCTACGGCGGCCGGATCGCCGCTCTCGCCGACGCCGCTCGTGAAGGCGGGTTGACGTTCTAATGACTTACTTCAAGATGACCGGAAGGACTGCATAATGGCCGAGCAGGCTGGCGCCGCTTCGGCGCAGGACAACCGTGGCGGTCGTGGTGACCGTGACGGCCGCGGTCGCCGCGATGACCGCGGTGGCCGTGGTCGCGGCGACGACCGTGGTGAGAAGAGCAACTACATCGAGCGCGTTGTCACCATCAACCGCGTTTCGAAGGTGGTCAAGGGTGGTCGGCGCTTCAGCTTCACCGCCCTGGTGATCGTCGGTGACGGCCACGGCATGGTGGGCGTCGGCTACGGCAAGGCCAAGGAAGTTCCGGCCGCCATTGCCAAGGGTGTCGAGGAGGCTCGCAAGAGCTTCTTCCGGGTCCCGCTGATCGGCGCCACCATCGTGCACCCGGTTCAGGGCGAGGCCGCTGCCGGTGTCGTGATGCTGCGTCCGGCCAGCCCGGGTACCGGTGTCATCGCTGGTGGCGCTTGCCGCGCGGTGCTGGAATGCGCCGGCGTGCACGACGTCCTGGCCAAGTCGCTGGGCAGCGACAACGCGATCAACGTGGTGCACGCCACCGTTGCCGCGTTGAAGATGATTCAGCGTCCCGAGGAAGTGGCGGCCCGTCGTGGCCTGCCCATCGAAGATGTTGCGCCGGCCGGCATGCTGCGGGCCCGGCGTGAGGCAGAAGCGCTGGCCGCATCGGCAGCGCGTGAAGGATCGGCATAATCATGGCTGAACTGAAGATCACCCAGGTGCGTGGCACCGTGGGTGCCCGGTGGAAGCAGCGCGAGAGCCTGCGGACGCTGGGACTGCGCAAGATCCGCCAGTCCGTCGTTCGCGAGGACAACGCGCAGACCCGTGGTCTGCTCGCGGTGGTCAACCACCTCGTCACCGTCGAGGAGGCGTAATGAGTGTCATCAAGCTGCACGACCTGAAGCCGGCCAAGGGGTCCAAGAAGGCCAAGACCCGCGTCGGTCGTGGTGAGGGCTCCAAGGGTAAGACCGCTGGCCGTGGTACCAAGGGCACCAAGGCCCGCAAGAACGTCCCCGTGACGTTCGAGGGTGGCCAGATGCCGATCCACATGCGTCTGCCGAAGCTCAAGGGCTTCCGCAACCGCTTCCGCACGGAGTACGCGGTGGTGAACGTCGGCGATCTCGCCAAGGCGTTCCCGCAGGGCGGCACCGTCGGCGTGGACGAGCTGGTGGCCGCTGGCCTGGTTCGCAAGAACAACCTGGTCAAGGTCCTCGGCGACGGCAAGCTGGCCGTCAAGCTCGACGTCACCGCCAACAAGTTCAGCGGTAGCGCCCGTGAGGCGATCACCGCTGCCGGTGGTAGCGCGACCGAGCTGTAATTGCTCCACAGAGAAGGGCCCTCGCTTCGGCGGGGCCCTTCTTCGTTGTGTTGATCCTGTCCTGAGGGCGGGCGCCACTCGGACTTTTGCGCCCTCGGTACAGGATCGACGTCGACGAGACTAGGTCTGCACCCGGGCGCCGAGGACGTCGCGGAAGAGCGCCTGGCGCACCGCGAGTTCCCGGGGATCGCTGACCAAGTGGAAGCCCAGCCGGTTCATCACGTAGCCGAACCCGACGCCGGTGTCCGGGTCGGCGAAGCCGAACGAGCCGCCGAACCCGGGCGTGCCGAAGGCCTTACCCGAGGAGCCGAAGTCGAAGGTCGGGATGGGTTTGCAGAAGCCGAGCGCATACGCGATCTCGGCACGCATCACCTTGTCCCGCGTCCCACCTGACGGGTTTCTCGGCGGCGCGGCCAAGGCGTCGAAAGTCTCTGGGGTGAAACCTATTTCGGTCCCGCCGACCGCCGCGGCGCCGTAGAGGCCGGCCAGCGCGCGGGCGGTCCCGGTGCCGTTGGCCGACGGAATCTCGACGCGACGCACCCGGTCGGTGTTGTAGTCGCCGGCGTAGGGGTCGATGTCGGCCGGGATCGCCGCGGTCCTGGCCAATAGCCCCCGCGGGTTCAGGCTGCCGAGCAGGAACCCCGCCGGCATGACATTCAGATGCTTCAGTGATTCGTGGCGCTGCCAATGGTGCAACGTGGCAAGCCGGCCCCGATCGACAGAGTCGGGCAGGCCGATGTACAGGTCGAGGCCCAACGGCCCGGTGATCTCCTCGGCGAGGTAGCGGCCGAGGGTGCGGCCGTCGGTGCGACGGATCAGCTCGGACTCGTACCAACCGATGGTGATGGCGTGATACCCGTGCCGGGTGCCCGGCGTCCAAGCCGGTTTCTGGGCGGCCAGGATGGCGGAGAGCCGCACCGGATCGGCGATGTCGGACAGCAGCGGATTCGGGGTCAGGACACACAACCCGGCCTGGTGGGCCAGCAGCTGACGCACGGTGACCTCGTCCTTGCCCTGCGCGGCGAACTCGGGCCAGTACTCGGCCACCCGCTTGTCGTAGTCGAACAGTCCCTTCGACGCCGCGTGCGCAACGGCAAGGGCCGCAACACCTTTCGTCGACGAGAACATGTTGACCATGGTGTCGGCCTGCCACGGCGTCTTGGTGACCCCGTCGCGGTAGCCGCCCCACATGTCGACCACCTTGCGGCCGTCGCGGTAGACGCACAGGGCCGCGCCCACCTCGCTGCCCGCCGCGAAGTTGGCCCGGAACGCATCGGCGACCTTGCCGTAGCCGTCGTCGGCATCGCCGTGGACCAGGTCGGGGGAGACGGAGACTTTCAGCACCATGGCCCTGATCCTCTCCCGTGAGCAGACGCGAATGTCCCCGAATCGGCGGCATTCGCGGGACATTTGCGTCTGCTCGGCACTCGGCGGCGAGTCGGTAGGCTCGGAAGATGTTTGCTTTCCGGCCCAGCCTGCCCGGTCTTCCCGGCCCCGATGAGTTGCGTGCTCTTGTCCGCAAGGTCGACACCGCGCGTCACCACGGCGTGCCGAACGGCTGCGTGCTGGAACTCGACCTGCAGGCCGTGCCGCCGGAGACCGCCGGCTTCGACCCGATCGCCTTCGTCATGGGCAACTCCCGGCCCCTGGTGCTGCGCGACGCCGTCGCCGCCATCCACCGCGCGGCCGACGACAAGCGCGTGGCCGGGCTGATCGCCCGGGTCCAATTGCCCGCTGCCGCAGCCGGTCCGGTGCAGGAACTGCGCGACGCCATCGCCGCGTTCAGCGCCGTCAAACCGTCCGTGGCCTGGGCCGAGACCTACCCCGGCACCATGTCGTACTACCTGGCCTCGGCGTTCCGCGAAGTGTGGATGCAGCCGTCGGGCACGGTCGGGCTGGTGGGTTTCGCCACCAACGCGCTGTTCCTGCGCGACGCGTTCGACAAGGCGGGCATCGAGGCACAGTTCGTGGCGCGCGGTGAGTACAAGTCGGCGGCCAACATGTTCACACAGGACCGCTACACCGAGCCGCACCGCGAGGCCGACGGCCGGCTCATCGAGAGCCTGCACGCCCAGGTGCTGGCCGCCATCGCCGCATCCCGCGACGTCGACGCCGACGAACTCGACACCCTGGTCGACCGGGCGCCGCTGCTGCGCGACGACGCGCTGGCAGCCAAGCTCGTGGACCGCATCGGTTTCCGGGACGAGGCGTATGCCCGGGTCGGTGAATTGATCGGCGGCACAGCCGAAGCCGACGGCAAGGACGCGCCGCCGCGGTTGTTCCTGTCCCGGTACGCCAAAGCCACCGCCGGACACACCCTGCCCGAGGTGCCGCCGCTGCCGGGCATCAAGCACAAGCCGACCATCGCCGTCGTCACCATGGCGGGGCCGATCGTCAGCGGTCGCGGCGGCCCGAGCGCCTTCCCGCCCGGCCCGTCGAGCGTCGGCGGTGACACCATCGCCGCCGCCCTGCGTGAGGCCGCTGCCGATGACGACGTCGCAGCCGTCGTGCTCCGGGTGGACAGCCCCGGTGGCGCGGTCACCGGTTCGGAAACCATCTGGCGTGAGGTGGTGCGGCTGCGCGAGGCCGGCACGCCCGTCGTCGCGTCGATGGGTGCGGTCGCCGCGTCGGGCGGCTACTACGTGTCGATGGCGGCCGACCACATCGTCGCCAACGCCGGCACCATCACCGGATCCATCGGCGTCGTGACGGGCAAGCTCGTCACGAAAGGCCTCAAGGAACGGCTCGGTGTCGGTTCGGATGCCGTGCGTACCAACGAGAATGCCGACGCCTGGTCCGCGAACCAGCCCTTCACGGAGGCCCAGCACGCGCACGTGGTGGCCGAGGCCGACCTGTTCTACACCGACTTCGTCGAACGCGTCGCCGACGGCCGCAACCTGCCGGTCGAGGCCGTCGAGCAGGTGGCGCGCGGCCGCATCTGGACCGGCGCCGATGCGCTGGAACACGGCCTGGTCGACGAACTCGGCGGGCTGCGGACCGCCGTGCGCCGGGCCAAGGTGCTGGCCGGACTGGATCCCGACGCGACCGCCAAGGTCGTCAACTACCCGGGTTCGTCGCTGCTGGACCACGTGCGGCCCAAGGCCTCGTCGCAACCCGCGGCGGCGTCGTTGCCGGACGCGGTGGCGGCACTGCTCGGCCGTTCACTCGTCGGCGCGCTCGGTGCGGCCGAGCGGTCGATGACCGGGGTCAGCGCGCTCTGGCTGGGTGACTACCGCTTCTAGGAAGCGGGCTCAGCCGAGAGTGCCGCTGATGTAGATGATCTCGCGCATAGGATCGTCGCCGCCGAGATCTGCTGCCGCCAGCCCGTACCTGGTGTGCAGGTCGGACCGGCCGACGCCGGTCGTCTGCCAGCCCTTGGCTGCCAGATAGTCTGCGGCGGAATGCCTTTCGCCGTGGTAGACCAGCGACGGCATGTCCAAGTTCAAGCCGAGCTGCGCGAACCCCGCGGCGGCTTCACGAGCCTTGTCAGCGTCGAAATCCTTCAGCCCGGGCACGAATTCGGTGGCCACGGCGCTACCGGGTGCGCTGAGCTCATGAATGTTGTCGAACAGCTTGTCCTGGGCCTCCGGTGGCAGGTAGATCAGCAGACCTTCGGCCAACCACGCCGTCGGCCGGCTGGGATCGAAACCGGCTGCCTGCAACGCCGCCGGCCAGTCCTCGCGCAGATCGATCGCGACGGTCCGCCGCTCAGCCGTCGGCGCCGCGCCGAGACCGGCCAGGGTCTGGGTCTTGAACTCGATGACATCCGGCTGGTCGATCTCGTAGACCACCGTGCCGTCGGGCCAGGGCAGCCGGTACGCGCGGGAGTCCAGTCCGGAGGCCAGGATGACGGCCTGCCGGATGCCGCCGTCGGTCGCCGTCAGGAGGTAGTCGTCGAAAAACCGGGTACGAACGGCCATTTCGTCGATGTTGGCCCGGGCCCGTACCGCGGCATCGGGCGCGAAGGCCTCGAGAGCGGCGAGGTCCAGTACACCGTCGACCATGTTGGTGAACGCCTCGATCCCGACGGCGCGCACCAGCGGCGCCGCGAACGGATCGTTGATCAAACCGTGTGGGTGGGTGCTGGCAATCGCCCGCCCGGTCGCGACCAGGGTGGCCGTCGCGCCCACGCTCGACGCCAGATCCCAGCTGTCCCCGTGTGTCCGTGCCATCGCGGTTACGCCTTCCGGTTCAGCACTGCGCGGACGTACTTCAGCTGCGTCCAGGCCCGGGACAGTTCGTCGTCCGGGTACTGGAAACCGTTGTCGGTGTGCGCCTCTTCGACCGACCGCGCGGTGACGTCCCAGCCGAGTCCGGTCAGGTAGTCGGTGACGTGGTTGCGGTCGCCCTGGTAGATCAGGTCGGCGATCTCGATGTTCGAACCGAGCGCCTTCATCCGCTCACGCATCGCCTGCATCCGCTCGTCGTCGAACGCGCTGCTCAGGTCGCCGACCTGCTCGGCGGCCACGAAGCTGCCGGGTGCCGACAGCGCGGTGATGTTGTCGAACAGCCGGTCCTGGGCCTCCGGCGGCAGGTAGATCAGCAGCCCTTCGGCGATCCACGCGGTGGGTGCCGCGGGGTCAAAGCCGTTGTCCCGCAGTGCCTGCATCCAGTCGTCGCGCAGGTCGACGGCGACGGCGCGCCGGGCGGCGGTGGGGGCGGCGCCCAGGTCGGCCAGGGTCGTGGACTTGAACTCGATGACCTCGGGCTGGTCCACCTCGAAGACGACGGTGCCGTCGGGCCACGGCAGCCGGTAGGCGCGCGCATCCAGACCGGCAGCCAGGATCACCGCCTGCCGGACGCCGGCGGCGGCCGCGTCGAGGAACAACTGGTCGAACCAGCGGGTGCGCACCGTCATGCCCTCCGCGGCGCGGCGCGGGGTGAAGGCCGGGTTCACGTCACCGAAGTCGATCTCGCCGTCCAGCGCCTTGGTGAAGAAGTCCAGTCCGACGGCCCGGACCAGCGGCTCGGCGTACGGGTCGTCGATCAGTTGCTCGCGGTGGGCGAGGGCACGCTGCCCCGCGACCATGGTGGCGGTGGCCCCGACGCTGGAGGCCAGGTCCCAGGAATCTCCGTCAGTTCGTGTCATTTTTCTCCCAGCTCCTAGTTCTTGATGGCCGTCACGGAAAGTGAATTACGCAGTGCCGCAGTGTCTTCGGTCTCGGCGAGGGGGCGGCCGTACTCGGCGAACACTTCGAGTCGCGGGCGGGCCGTGGTGTGCCAGCCACTGGCATCCAGGTGCTCGACGACCGAGGTCCGGTCGCCCTGGTACCAGAGGTCGGTCAGGTTGAGGTCAAGGCCGGCGCCGCGCCACCGCTCGCTCATGGCCGCGCCGCGCTCACGCATGCCCGCGCCGTGGTCGGTGTGGAACTCGGTGGCCAGCCGGCTGCCGGGCGCCGACAGCGCGGTGATGTTGTCGAAGAGTTTGTCCTGTGCCTCGGGCGGCAGGTAGATCAGCAGTCCCTCGGCGATCCAGGCCGTCGGCGCCGAAGAATCGAACCCGGCGGCGCGCAGTGCGGCGGGCCAGTCCTCGCGCAGATCGATCGCGACCGTGCGGCGTTGGCAGGTGGGTGTGGCCCCGATCTGAGCCATGGTCCCGGTCTTGGCGGCGATCACCTCGGGCTGGTCGATCTCGTAGACGACGGTGCCGGCCGGCCAGTCCAGCCGGTAGGCCCGCGAGTCGAGGCCCGCGGCGAGGATGACGGCCTGCCGGATGCCGGCTGCAGTCGCAGAAGTAAAGAAGTCGTCGAAGAACTTCGTCCGCACGGCCATCAGATTGGTCATCATGGCGGCGGCCGTCCCGACCTCGCCGGTGAGATCGATCTGCCCGTCGAGCAGATTGATGAAGAACTCGACGCCGACGGCCCGCACCAGCGGATCGGCGTACGGATCGTTGATGAGCGGCTCCGCTTCCTTGGTGGCCAGGGCGCGGGCGGTGGCCACCATGGTCGCGGTCGCGCCCACGCTCGAGGCCAGATCCCAGGTGTCGCTGTCGGTCCGGGTCATCGGTTCACTCCTATCAGGGGATCAGCGCAGCGCGGTGACGTAGTTGACCTCGCCCATCGTGGGGTGGTCGCTGTCGGGGTCGACCTCGACCGGGGCCAGGCCGTTGCGGATCAGCAGGTCATTGGCGGTGATGGCGGTCGTCTGCCAGCCATGGCCCTGCAGGTAGGTGGCCACATCGGCCCGGTCGCCCAGATAGACCAGATCGCTGAAGTCCAGGTCGAAGCCCTGCTCGCGCCAGTGCTCCGAGGCCGATTTCATGCGTTCCCGCACGGCGTCCTCGTCGAGGTCCGGTGTGGCCGGTACGCCTTCGGCGCCCATCCGGCTACCTGGTGCGGACAGCTCGGAGATCTGGTCCAGCAAGCGGTCCTGGGCCTCCGGCGGCAGGTAGCCGAACAATCCCTCGGCGATCCAGGCCGTCGGCTTGGTCGGGTCGAAACCCGCGGCCCGCAGCGCGGCCGGCCAGTCGTCGCGCAGGTCGATCGCCACTGCGCGCCGCTCGGTGGTCGGCCCAGCGTTCAGTTCGGACAGGGTTCTGGTCTTGAACTCGATGACGTCGGGCTGGTCCAGTTCGTAGACGACTGTGCCTGCCGGCCAGGCCAAGCGGTAGGCCCGGGCGTCGAGGCCGGCCGCCAGGATGACGGCCTGCCGGATGCCGGCCTTGCCGGCGTCGTGGAAGAAGTCGTCGAAAAATCGGGTGCGGGCCGCCATCCCGTTGGTCAGCTGCGCCATGGTCGGGCCGTAGCCGGCGCCGAACTGGGCCGGATCGGTGGCGCCGTCGACCAACTTGGTGAAGAACTCGACCCCGACGGCGCGGACCAGGGGAGCGGCGAACGGATCGTCGATGATCGGATCCTCGGAGTGGGTGGCGAGGGCGCGAGCGGCGGCCACCAGGGTCGCGGTCGCTCCTACGCTCGATGCCAGGTCCCAGGTGTCGTTGTCAGTGCGTGCCATCGCGTCATTCCTGTCGTGTGTTACCCGGTGAAGGGGCCGGTAGTTAGCTCATGTAACAACCTGTCGGCGACTGTACGCGCCCTTCCTGAACGCGGCAGAAATGCCGGGTGGCGGCAGGTTTCGACCGGTCCGGGCTGGCTGGGAAGGGTCCGGCGCCGTGCGGATGCAGGTCGGGGGGACGGCAACTGTTATTCTCGGAGACTGATTTGACGGCGCGTCCAGACAGGTCGGGTACCTGCTGTTGGTCGCGCACGGAATTAACCAAACGCTGGACCTGACCAGCCCCATCAGCACGCCGCGGCCCGAGCTCGGCTGCGCAGGAGGAAGAGTGCTTTCGGCTTTTATCTCGTCCCTGCGGACGGCCGATCTGCGACGCAAGATCCTCTTCACGCTGGGTGTAGTCATCCTGTATCGGGCCGGTGCTGCATTGCCGTCCCCCGGGGTGAACTACCCGAACGTGCAGAAGTGCATCGAGCAGGTCAGTGGCGGTGACGCAGCGCAGGTCTACTCGCTGATCAACCTGTTCTCCGGCGGTGCGCTACTGCATCTATCGGTGCTGGCGGTCGGCGTGATGCCATACATCACCGCGAGCATCATCGTGCAGCTGCTGGTCGTGGTCATTCCACGCTTCGAACAGCTCCAGAAGGAAGGTCAGTCCGGTCAGGCCAAGATGACGCAGTACACGCGTTATCTCGCGATCGCGCTGGCCGTTCTGCAGGGCACCTCGATCGTCGCGATGGCCGCCAGCGGCAACCTGCTGCAGGGCTGCACGCTGAACATCATCCAGGACCAGAGCATCTTCACCCTCGTGGTGATCGTGCTGGTCATGACCGCGGGCGCCGCCCTGGTCATGTGGATGGGCGAGCTGGTCACCGAACGTGGCATCGGCAACGGCATGTCGCTGATGATCTTCGCCGGTATCGCGGCCCGTATCCCGTCCGAAGGCCAGTCCATCCTGGAGAGCCGCGGCGGCGTGGTCTTCGCGTCGGTCCTGGCCGCGACGCTGATCATCATCGTCGGTGTGGTCTTCGTCGAGCAGGGCCAGCGCCGTATCCCGGTGCAGTACGCCAAGCGCATGGTGGGTCGTCGCATGTACGGCGGCACTTCTACTTACCTGCCGCTGAAGGTCAACCAGGCCGGCGTCATCCCCGTCATCTTCGCCTCGTCGCTGATCTACATCCCGCACCTGATCACCCAGCTGGTCACCGCGGGCGATCCGAACGCGTCCAACGGTTGGTGGTCCAAGGCAATCGCCAAGTACCTGACCAACCCGGCCGACCCGGTCTACATCGCGATCTACTTCGGCCTGATCATCTTCTTCACGTACTTCTACGTGTCCATCACGTTCAACCCCGATGAGCGGGCGGACGAGATGAAGAAGTTCGGTGGCTTCATCCCGGGCATCCGGCCGGGCAAGCCGACGGCGGACTACCTGCGGTACGTCCTGAGCCGGATCACGCTGCCTGGCTCGATCTACCTCGGTGTCATCGCCGTCCTGCCCAATCTGTTCCTCGAGATGGGCAACTCCGGTAGCGTGCAGAACTTGCCGTTCGGCGGTACGGCCGTGCTGATCATGATTGGCGTGGGTCTGGACACGGTCAAGCAGATCGAGAGCCAGCTCATGCAGCGCAACTACGAAGGGTTCCTCAAATGAGAATGGTTCTGCTGGGACCGCCGGGAGCAGGCAAGGGCACTCAGGCCGAGAAGCTGGCCGAGAAGTTCGGCATCCCGCAGATCTCCACGGGTGATCTGTTCCGTAGCAACATCAGCAAAGGCACCCCGCTCGGTGTCGAGGCCAAGAAGTACCTCGACGCCGGCGACCTGGTCCCGGCAGAGCTGACCAACGCGCTGGTCGACGACCGTCTCGACGCCGACGACACCGCCGCCGGGTTCATCCTCGACGGCTTCCCCCGCTCGGTCGAGCAGGCCGTGGCGCTGCGCGAGATGCTGGCCAAGCGCAGCCTGAAGCTGGACGCGGTGCTGGAGTTCCGCGTGTCGGAGTCCGAGCTGCTGACCCGGCTGAAGAGCCGTGGCCGCGCCGACGACACCGAAGAGGTCATCCTCAACCGCATGAAGGTGTACCGGGACGAGACCGCCCCGCTGCTCGACTACTACCAGGACGAGCTCGTGTCGGTCGACGCCGTGGGCAGCCTGGACGAGGTTTTCGCCCGCGCCCTGCAGGCGCTCGGCGGCTAAGCCGCCAATCCGGTTGAAGTAGTTATCGATGATTGGTCTTCCCCGACGCGGCCGCAAGGTCGTCCCGCAGCGGACTCCCGGCGAACTGGACGCCATGGCGGCTGCCGGCTCCCTGGTGGCGGCCGCGCTGAAAGCGGTTCGTGAGGCCGCCGCGCCGGGGGTGTCCACCCTCGACCTGGACCAGATCGCCGAGTTCGTCATCCGCGATGGCGGCGGCATCCCGTCCTTCCTGGGCTATCACGGTTTCCCGGCGACCATCTGCGCGTCGGTCAACGACCGCGTGGTGCACGGGATTCCGACCGCCGACGAGGTGCTCGCCAGCGGTGATCTGGTGTCCATCGACTGCGGCGCCATCCTCAACGACTGGCACGGCGACTCGGCGGTGACGTTCGGCGTCGGCCCGCTGATCGACGCCGACCAGAAGCTGTCCGACGCCACCCGCGAGTCCATGGAGGCGGGGATCGCCGCCATGGTGCCCGGCAACCGGCTGACCGACGTCTCGCACGCCATCGAGGTGGCCACCCGCGCCGCATCCGCCCGCTATGACCGCAAGTTCGGCATCGTCGCAGGCTACGGCGGCCACGGCATCGGCCAAGAGATGCACATGGACCCGTTCCTGCCGAACGAGGGATCGCCCGGCCGGGGCCCGTTCCTGGAACCCGGCTCGGTGCTGGCGATCGAACCGATGCTGACCTTGGGCAGCTCCAAGACGGTCATCCTCGAAGATGAATGGACTGTTGTCACCAAGGACGGCTCCCGTGCCGCACACTGGGAACACACCGTTGCGGTCACCGAGGACGGACCCAGAATTCTGACCCTCCTGCGCGACTGATTCGGTGAACCGGATCGCCCCTGATCTCGTGTCAATGACGGAGGTTGGTGCATGAGCGATCCGGAGGCCGCCATGATGCGGGTGCTTTATGACGAGCACGCTGGCGCCCTTTGGCGTTATGCCCTGAGACTGACGCAGGACTCGGCGCGTGCCGAGGACGTCGTGCAGGAGACATTGCTGCGGGCGTGGCGGCATCCCGACGTCGTATCCGACACCGACCAGTCCCCGCGGGCCTGGCTCTACACCGTCGCCCGCAACCTGATCATCGATGAGCAGCGCAGCGCCCGGCGCCGGCACGAGACCACCTCGTCGGAGGTGGTGGAGGCCGAGGATCGGACGGACCCGAAGGCTACCGATGAAGTGGATATCACCTTGGATCGGATGTTGCTCGGGGGCGCCCTGAGTCAGCTCTCCGTCGACCATCGCGCCGTGATCGAGCGCGCGTACTACCGGCAGTTGAGCGTCGCGCAGATCGCGGCGGAGCTTCAGATCGCCGAGGGCACAGTGAAGTCGAGGCTGCATTACGCGGTCCGGGCGTTGCGCCTGAATCTGCAGGAAATGGGGGTGACTCGGTGAGCGCACACCTGATCGAGTCCATTGGACCCTTTGACGGCGACCGGTACGAAACCTGGGACGCCGCCTACGTGCTGGGCTCGCTGTCCAGCGCGGAACGCCGCGAGTACGAGGCGCACCTGCACACCTGCGCGCGGTGCCGCGATGCGGTCTCTGAGATCAGTGGCATGCCGGCCCTACTGGGCCTACTGCAGTTGGCCGATGTGCAGGAGATCAGTGCCGAGCAGCCGGAACCGCCGTTGCGCCCCGAGGTGCTCGATTCAGTGTTGGCCAAGGTGCGGTGGCGCCGGCGCCGGACCCGCTGGGTGACGACGGCAGTGGCCGGCCTGGCCGCGGCGGTACTGGCAGTCGGTGCGGTGGCCGTGGTCCAGCCGGAGTTCTTCGGCGGCGGCCAGGCTCAGGAGCAGGCGCAGCAGCTGCCCATGCAGCACGTGGCACCCACTCCGTTCAACGCCACCATCGCGCTGAGCAGCTTCGGTTGGGGCACCCGGATCGACATGGCGTGCAGCTACGGCGACTGGTCCAGTGGACCGGCAGCCCCGCCGACCAACCTGGGTATGGTCGTGGTGGGCCGCGACGGCAGCCGCGCGCAGATCGCCACGTGGTTCGGCATGTCCGGTGCCACTGCGTTGCCGAGCGGTAACACGCCGATGCAGGTTTCGGAAATTGCTGCGGTACAACTGGTTTCCGCTGACAGTGGCAAGGTGCTGCTCGAGCGCAATTTGTAGATTTTTCCTGGCGGCGTTGAACCATCCGGCGCTCCGCTTCGTGTCTTGGTTAGACGAGCGGAAGCAGGTGGCAGATGGTCGGCAGGCATCGGGTGGTGGATCACATCATCACGCAACTTGCGGCGTCGGGCATCGAATATTTCTTCGGTGTCGACGGGGCAAACATCGAGGACCTGTTCGACGCGGCGTTCCTGAGTGACGACATCACCGCGATCCTGGCGAAGCACGAGTTCTCCGCGGCCACGATGGCCGACGGCTACAGCCGTGCGGTGTCCCGGGTCGGGGTGGTGGCCGCGACATCGGGTGGCGGATCGCTGAATCTGGTTGCGGGACTGGGTGAATCACTGGCCAGCCGAGTACCGGTACTGGCGTTGGTGGGGCAGGCGCCGACCGGTTTGGACGGCCGAGGCAGCTTTCAGGACACCAGTGGGCGCTCCGGGTCACTCGATGCGGTGGCCCTGTTCTCCGCGGTGTCGGTGTACTGCCGTCGCGTGACGGCACCCGAGGACATCGTGCCGGCGCTGGCGGAGGCGCTGGCGGCGGCCGACAGTGGCGGTCCGGCGGTGCTGCTACTGCCGAAGGACGTCCAGCAGGCGATGATCGATATGGTCAATCCAGTTGCTGCGGTTCAGGATTCGCTGCTGGCTGATCCCGGGCCGATCGCCGAGGTGCTGCGCCGGGCCCTGGGGCCGGTCACCATCATCGCCGGCGAGCAGGTGGCCCGCGACGATGCCCGCCGTGAACTCGAGGAGCTGCGGTCGGTGCTGCGGGCCTGGGTCGCCACGGTTCCCGATGCCAAGGATGTCAGCGGCTCTCCAGGCTTGGGTCAGTCGTCGTGGCTGGGAGTCACCGGCGTGATGGGTCATCCGCGGGTGGTCGATGCGATCTCCCGCAGCGCGGTGTGCCTGGTGGTCGGGACACGTCTGTCGGTGACGGCCCGCGCTGGTCTCGACAGCGCCCTGGCCGGGGTACAGGCCGTCTCGCTCGGGGCGCAGCGGCCGTATGTCCCGACAACACACGTGAATTCGACCAATCTGCGGGCGTCACTGACAGCGCTGACCCGGTCGCTGACGGGGGCCGGCCGTGCCCATGGGCTTCGGGTCCTGGATCCGTTGCCGCACAACGAACTTCAGCCACCAGTGCACGAGGGACCCGGCATCCGGTACCGCGATACCGTCACGCTGCTCGACGAGCTGGTGCCCGATGGCGCCGACATCGTCGTCGACGCCGGCAACACCGGCGCTTCGGCGGTGCACGGGCTGCCGGTGCGCCGGGCCGGGCGCTTCGTGGTGGCGCTCGGAATGGGCGGCATGGGATACAGTTTCGGCGCCGCCATCGGCATGTGCTTTGCCCGGGCGAAAACCGCTGGGCCGCAATACCGGACCGTGGTGGTGGCCGGCGACGGCTCCTTCTTCATGCACGGCATGGAAGTGCACACCGCGGTGCAGTACCGGCTCCCGATCACCTTTGTGCTGTTCAACAACAACGCCCACGCCATGTGCGTCACCCGCGAGCAGTTGTTCTACGGCGACCGCTACAGCTACAACCGCTTCACTCCGGCGCGGCTCGGCGCCGGTCTGGCCGCGATGTTCCCCGGCCTGCACGCAACCGACGTCACCGAGCTGCCGCAGCTGGCCGGCGCGCTGACCGAAGCGCTCAGCCGGCACGGACCATCGGTGGTCAGCGTCGAATGTTCCGCTGACGAAATCCCCACGTTCGCACCATTTCTCGATTCAGTCACCCAACAGACGCAGAAAGAGAGCCCCCAGCATGTCGCTGCCCGCGCTTGAAGACATCGCCCTACCGATCGACGGGATCACCCGCATCGAGAACGCGCCCCGGGAGAAGGCCACCCCGATCATCATGGAGATGATGCGGTCGGTGTACCCGCACGACGTGGTCTTCGGTGAGTACTGCACCGTCAACGACTACATCGACTGCCCGCCGGAGGAATTGTTCGAGTACCTGTCGGACACCCGCAGCCTGGAGGAGTGGACCTACAGCCTGCGCGGGTTCACCGAGACCACCGAGCCCGGCCTCTGGTTGGCCTACGACCGGCTGGGCTCGGAGACCGAAATCTACACGCGCACAGTGTCGAACCGTGACGCGATGACCGTCGACTACCACTGCGCGTGGGACCAGGGTCAGCACCTCTGGATGATCTACCTGATGCGCGTCGTCGACGCGCAGACCGTGCTGAACAAGCCCGGCTCGGTGGTGCTGTGGACCAACTGCCACCACCCGTTCTACGACAAGAACCCGTACCCGGAAGCGGCGCCCGCGCAGCGGCCCGTGTGGGTCGGGGATTTCTGGGACATGTTCGGGGCGGGCCACCGCCTGGAACTGGACAACCTCAAGGCAATCGCCGAATACCGGCACCGCAACGGTCTGCCGATCACCCCGGCCTGGATGAAGTGAGCGAAAAGATGCAGCAGCCTGCCGTCAGCCTTCTGGATGTCTCGACCTATCTCCCGGGCGAGCCGATCGGTGCCGACTACTACGCGCAATTCGCCGGTTCCGACGACCTGCGGGACAACCTGATGTTCCGGGCGCCGAAGTTCCGGCACCACGTGGCGCCCGACGAGACCGCCATCGACATGGTCGAACGCGCCGCCGCGGGCATCGTGGACCGGCACGGGTCTGATGTCCTGGCCAATGTCGACGTGCTGATCACCCACACCCAGCTGCCCGACATGCCGTTCTACGGCGGTGGCGGCGGTATGGCGAATCGTCTTGGCATGAAACCGAACTGGGTGATCGACCTGCACAACGGCGGGTGTGCGGCCTTCATCCTGGGCCTGAAGCTGGCCCGGCAGTTGCTCGCGTCCGGCGAGGGGCGTACGGCGCTGGTGGCGGTGGCGCAGAACGCGGCGGGTCAGGTCTTCGACCAGGCCACCATCCGGCCCAAGGCGCAGGCGTCCGTACCCGGTGACGGTGCTGCCGTGGGACTGGTTGCACTGTCGGACGTTTCGCCGATCCTCGACGTCGAATGCCGCACCTACGGCGAGTACGCCGGTGACATGACCATGGCCGTCGATCCGCCGCGCAAGTGGTGGCAGGCGGGGCCGGGGGAGGGCTGCATCGGCTTCACCGAAAGCAAGATCACCAAGGTGCTGGCCCGCGGTAACCGTCAGGTTCCCGAGGTGGCATATGCGGTGTGCGACCGGATCGGGCTGGCGCCCAAGGACATCGGCCTGCTGGTCACCAACCAGCCGAACCGGGTGTTCCTGCGGAACTGGCGTGAGGCGCTGGAGCTGCCCGCCGAGCGGCACCGGGACACGTTTGAAGAGTGCGGCAACCTGTTCGCCGCGGGCGTACCGATCAACCTGGACCGGGCGATCGATGACGGACAGGTCAAGAAGGGCGACATCGTGATGATGGCGGCTTTCGCGCACGCCGGTGACTTCGCCGGCGCGGCCGCGGTGCGGTGGGGCGGCCAGCGATGACGCCCACCTGCGCGTTGACCGACGCGGTCGATTCGCTGCCTGCCGCGGTCGACCCGTTGGCATTGTCGCTCAACGAGAATCCATTCCCCCCGCTGCCTGGGGTGCGCGCCGCGCTGACCGCGTCGATCGAGGTGGTGAACCGGTACCCGGAGTTCCTGCCACAGCGGTTGCGATCGCTGATCGCCGGGCGCGTCGGCGTCGCCGACGAACAGGTGGTGGTCGGCGCCGGTGCCACGGGCGTGGTCATGCAGGTGCTGCAGGCCGTCACCAAGCCCGGTGACGTGATGGTGACGGCAACGCCGACGTTCGACGGCTACCCGATCTTCGCGCAGATGGCGCGATTGCGGTCGGTGACGGTGCCGCTGGACCGGCATGGTCACCACGATCTCGATGCCATGGCAGATGCTGCGGCACGGGCGCGGGTCGTGGTGGTGTGCCGGCCACACAACCCGACCGGGACCGTCGAGTCGCCCGCTGACCTGTACCGGTTCCTGGATCGGGTGCCGTCCGGCACGGTGGTCCTGCTGGACGAGGCGTATGTGGAGTTCCTGGCGCCTGACTTGTGCCTGGACATCCCCTCGCTCGTGGAGCGGTACCCCAATTTGGTTGTGGTACGCACCTTTTCGAAGGCCTATGGGCTGGCTGGGCTGCGCATCGGCTACGGCGTGTGTGCCCCGCCGCTGGCCCGTCAGCTGTGGGGGATGCAGCTGCCGTTCGGCATCGGCATCACCGGGTTGGTGGCGGTCGCCGCGTCCTACGACGCGGAAGATCAACTGCAGCAACGTATCCAGATGATCTCCGCGGAGGGGGCATTTCTGCGGGCGCGGTTGCGGTCGATGGGGGTGTACTGCACGGACAGCCACGCCAACTTCGTCTACCTGCCGAGTGGGGCGCGGGCCTGGACCTTCGGCGATGACGGCCCGCGCGTGCGCAGCTACGCCGATGGCGGCGTGCGGATCACTGTCGGGGACCGCAGGTCGTCGCGCGCAGTGCTCGCGGCCATCCGGAAAGCGGTGGACGGGACGAGCGTCGGGGGCTGACCGCATCGGATCTGTGGCCAACTGGGCGAGCGCAGCGCCGGCGCGTAAGCGGTGCGGTAAGAATGAGGCGTGAGCAGTGGCCCCATCGCCCGGGCCCGGGCCAACTGGGAGCGGGCCGGCTGGGGCGACGTCGCCGACGGCATGGTCGCGGTGACGTCCGTGATGCGCGCCCACCAGATCCTGCTGGCCCGGGTCGAGACCGCGCTGCGGCCCTATGACCTGAGCTTTTCCCGCTATGAACTGCTGCGGCTGCTGGCGTTCAGCGGCAGCGGCGCACTGCCGATCACCAAGGCATCGGACCGGCTGCAGGTACACGTCACCAGCGTCACCCATGCGATCCGGCGGCTGGAAGCCGACGGCCTCGTCGAGCGGGTGCCGCACCCGACGGACGGCCGGACCACGTTGGTGCAACTGACCGAGGTGGGCCGCTCGACGGTCGAGGACGCTACGGTCACGCTGAACAAGGAAGTGTTCGCCGACGTCGGAATGTCCGACAGGCAGTCGGAGGCGCTGGTGACAGCCATCGAGACGCTGCGCCGCAACGCCGGCGACTTCTGAGCGGCTCAGGGCTGCAGTGGCTGCCGCGATTCGATCAGTGTCCGAAGTGATTCGGCGAACATCGGTTTGGCGAAGTAGAACCCCTGCCCGATATCGCACTCGTAGTCGGTGAGCCGTTGGGCGGTCGCCGCGTCTTCGACGCCCTCGGCGACGCTGACGATGTTCAGCGCGTGAGTCAGGTTGATCACCGACTGCACGATGGCGGCAGCGCGGGTGCTCTGCATCATCGGCAGGACGAACTCGCGGTCCAGCTTGAGCTCATCGACAGGGAGGTCCCGCAGGTAGCTCATGGTCGAGTAGCCGGACCCGAAGTCGTCGATCGAAACCCGCAGTCCCGACTTCCGCAGCCGGTCGATCACCACCTCGGTGCGGCTCATGTTGGACAGCAGCATCTGCTCGGTGATCTCCACCGTGAGCGCGCGCGCCGGCAGTGAGTTGCGGGCGAGGATGGCCCCGATCCGGTCGGCCAGGTCGACGTCGGTCAGGGACGGTGCAAAGAGATTGATCGCTACGGGCACATTGCGATGGCCGGTGCCGAACCACGTCGATGCGTCGCGGACAGCCTGCTCGAGCACCGTGTCGGTGACCGAGCCGATCAATCCGTTGCGCCGGATCAACGGCAGGAACTCGGCAGGCGTCAGTAGACCGAGCTCGGGGTGCGGCCAACGGAGCAGGGCCTCGACGCCGACGATGTCGCCGGTGGCCAGCGACACTTTCGGCTGGTAGACCAGCCTCAACTCGGAGTCGGTGATGGCGCGGCGTAGTTGCCCGAGTAGCTGTACCCCGACGTTGGCCGGCAGCTGTACGCGGCCGCTGTCGCTCCACCGTTGCGGCAGGTCCAGCGCCGAAACCTGCCGCATGTCGGCGGTGAAGGTCTGCACTCCGCCGATACCGGTCCGCTTGGCGGCGTACAGCGCGACGTCGGCGCGTTGCATCAGATCATCGGCGGTGGTGTCGGGTTCGTCTGCGTGGGTGATGGCCAATCCGACGCTCGGATGGATGAACACTTTCTCGCTGCTCAGCGCGAAAGGCGCGTCGAACGCCTCGATGACGCGCTCGGCGATGGTCGTGGCCGAGAGCGCCGTCGATTGGATGAGAACTGCGAACTCGTCACCGCCGAGTCGAGCGACGGGATGTCCGGCCGGCACACTGCTCTGGAGTCGATTCGCCACATCGATCAGGAGTTCGTCGCCGCTGGGGTGCCCGAGATTGTCGTTGACCATCTTGAAGTCATCCAGGTCGAGCGCCAGCACTGCCACGGGAAGGCGGTCGTGCGCACGTGATTGCATGGCTGCGTCGAGGTGGTCGTTGAACATCAACCGGTTGCCGAGCCCCGTCAGCGGATCGCGTCTGGTCTGCTCGGCCAGATCGAACAACAGTCGCCGGTTCTGGATGAGGACGATCAGTTGCCGGATCAGCGCGGCCATCACCAGCACGGCGGCGGCGACCAGCACAGGCTTGTCGCTGGTCATCGGCCACAAGTCGATGAGGCCGACGACCACTGCCGACACCAGCGGCGCATAGGGCAGCCAGAGCAAGGGGTCCGCAAGGCGGCGTCGATTCTTGGCGGCCCGCGGCGGTTGGCGCGCTTCCACCAGGCCGCCTGCGCTGAACAGCACCAGTCCGGTGGCCCAGCCGATGATGGCGACGGGGCTGGTCGAATTCGATTGCGCCAGCACATATATCCAGATGCTGTCCGCCACGGCGACGATGGACAGTCCGGCGCAGACCAGAACGACAGACTGCCTTTGACCCGGTGCTGCCGAACTCACCGTCAGCACCGCCAGCGTGATCATCACGACGTCCGAGATCGGGAACGCGACCGATACCGCCGTCGCCATCCAGCTGGAATTCGTCGATGCGAACAGGTCCTCCAGAATCAGCACCCAGCACACGAGGAACAACGCCGCGGCGACGATGACACCGTCCAGCACCGGCCGCAGTGCTGACATGCGATCGGCCGTCACCGTCCAGATGGAAGCGATCACCACGGTGCATGGCAGCACCAGGAAGGCGGCGTCGGCGACCGACGGAAAGGGCGGCGGCGATCCGATTACAGCGTGGTAATAGAGCAGGATCAGGTTGCCGACGACCCAGCCCGCCATGCCGATGGCCAACGCCATCCACACGCGCCGGCGCCGGCCCTTGTTGACTCGGTACGCGGCGACTGCGGTCAGGCAGGCGAATGCGCTGAACACCGCCAAGCCGATGTCGTAGGTGAGCTTTGCGGCGACCGTGCCGCGCCCACCCGAGATCACCAAGTAGGCAAACACAGCAAAGACGACCGCAGTGCCGCCGATGGCGGCGTTCGTATTGCGTCTGAGCACCGATACCCCCGTGTCTGCGCTGATAATTCGTCATCAACCGGGCATTGTCAAAATTGCCGGGCGGACAGCACGTCACGCGGTGAGCGAAATCTAGCAACGATCTCGTCTCGTTGGCGCCCCCTTCAGCTACCTGATGGCAGCGGGATGGTGGCGGTGACGATGGTCCCCGAGCCGGGCCGGGAGCGGATGTTCAGCCGGCCGCCGACGATCTCGGCGCGCTCGGCCATCGACAACAACCCGTAGCCGCCCGTCTCGTCGGCGCCCAGCGGGCGCTCGAAGGTGTCGAAACCGATGCCGTTGTCGATGATCTCGAGCCGCGCATGTTCGGCGTCGGCCGCGAACTTCAGCAGCGCGTTGCTGGCGTGGGCGTGCTTCACGACGTTCTGCAGGCACTCCTGGGCGATTCGGTACAACGCCAGCTCGATGTGGTCGGGCAGTCGGACGTCGGTCAGTTCCACGTCGACGTCGAGCTGGCCGATGGACCGTGCCAGGCTCGCCAGCCCGCCGGCCAGCCCCAGGTCGTCGAGGACCGGTGGGCGCAGGTTCCCGATGGCAGCCCGGGCCTCACCGAGGGTCAGATCCACGAGTTCGCGGGCCAACGTCAGCTGCTCGGCCGCGACGGCGGTGTCCGAGCCGACTGCCCGGCTGGCCGCATCGAGCCGGTAGGACAGGGTCACCAGCCGCTGCGAAATGCCGTCGTGGATATCGCCGGCCAGTCGGCGGCGCTCGATCTCCTGGGCTTCGATGACCTGCTCGACGAAATTCTCGTGGGCGCGTTCGCGTGCCACCAGCTGGCGGTGCAGCCGGGCCTGATGCATGGCCCCGGCGATCAGCCGGCCGATGACCAGCAGCAGCTCCACGTCGCGGGCGCTGAACTCCCGGCGTTCGACGGTGTGCACGTTGAGTACGCCGACCAGCCCACCCGGGTCGGTCTCCATCGGCACCGAAACCATCGACGCGAAGTCACTGCCGCGCAGCGATTCGAACGGCCGGTAGCGAGGGTCGGATTCCTTGTCATGGCTGATCACCACGGGTTCGCGATTGCTGGCCACCCATCCCGAGACGCCTTCGCCCAGCGGTAGCCGGATCTTGCCGACCTCCTGATCGAACGGCGGCGTGGCGCCCGTCAGGGTCAGCGACCGTTCGGTGTCGTCGAGCACGTGGACAAAGCAGACGTCGGTGCCGGTGGCCGCGGTGATCATCCGGGCGGCCGCCGCGGCCAGCGGCTCGACGCCGGGACCGCTCGAGGCGGCCTGGATCAGTTCGCGCAACAGGGCCAGTTCGCGGTCGGCGGTCAAGACCTCATTGCGCGGCGTCATCGGTAGATGCCTTCCCGCAGCGCGGTGGCCACCGCGCCCGCCCGGTCGCTGACGTCGAGCTTGCGATAGATCGCGCGCAGGTGACTCTTGACGGTCTCCTCGCCGATCACCAGCCGCGTCGCGATGCCGCGGTTGGACAGGCCGTCGACGACGAACGACAGGATCTCGCTTTCGCGCTGGGTCAGGCCCTGCCGGGCACCGGGCCAGAACTCGTCACGCTGCATGCGGGCGGCGGTGTCGGCAGCGCGTGCGGCCATGCTCGGGTCGATGGCGGTCGCGCCGCCGTGCACGAGCTCGAGCTGACGGACCAGGTCGTCACTGCTGATGCTCTTGAGCAGATACCCCGACGCGCCGACCCGAAGTGCCTGGTACAGGTACTGCTCGTCGTCGTACACCGACAGCATGACCACCTTGCGTTCCGGATCGCGTGCCCGCAGTTCACGGCACAGGTCCAGACCGCTGGCGCCCTGCATCCGGACGTCGCACAGCACGATGTCGGGCTGCAGTTCGTCGACCACGGCAGCGGCGCGTTCGGCCCCGACGGCCTGGCCGACCACCCGTACCCGGTCGCTGAAAGCGGCCAGCATGGCCTTGAGTCCCTCGATGACCATTTCGTGGTCGTCGACCAGGATCAGCCGAACCGGCGCAGCGTCGGCTTCGGGTTCGGCCGTCATGCGCGATCCGCCTGCGGCTTCTCGCTGGTGCTCATGGCATCACCTTAGAGCGGCGATTCGGCGCTGGTCGGGAGGACCGGCTGTGGACTGTCGGAGAAAGTTCGTCCTGAATCTCGCCCGCCCAATCCCCCATTGGGGGGAGGCCCGGGAGATGTGACGTAGGACACCCTGGTAGCCATGTCGGTGAGTTGTGTGGAGCGCACGTTCTGGTGGGATGTGGCGCGCCCGGCCCATGCCGTGATCGATCCGCTGCGTGCGGTGATCTTCGACCTGGACGGTGCGCTGGCCGATGTCGAGCGCGACGCACACCGGGTGGCGTTCAACGCCGCATTCGCCGCGCACGGGCTGGACATCTCCTGGTCGGTCGCCGAATACGGCCGGCTGGTCCGCATCGCCGACGAACAGCGTCGCGTCGCCTCGGCACTGCGCCGGCGCGGCTACGGGCGGGTCAGCACCGAGATCGCGGCCCACGTGTACCGCACCAAGACCGACCTGTTCGAGGCGTCGGTGCTCGACGGCGACGTGAGCCCGCGCGACGGCCTCGCCGATCTGGCGGCCGGGCTGTTCGGCGCCGGGATCGCTGTCGCAGTGGTGAGCACCGGTACGCGCTCGTGGGTGGAGCCGCTGGTCCGGCAGTTGCTGGGCGACGGCATCGCCGAAACCATCGTGACGCCCGACGATCTGCCGCATCCGACCCGTGACCCCGATCTGCACGGCCACGCGTTGTGGGAGCTGGGTCTGGGGCCGGAGAGCGCGCTGGCGGTGGCGGGCGGCGCCCGCGGTTTCCGCGCGGCACGGGCTGCCAAGCTGGCCACGCTGGTGATCACGACCGGCTATTCGGCCGGCCACGAATTCCCCGGGGCGGTCCAGGTGCGCGCGGAGTACGACGGTCTGATGGCCGCCGGATGCGAGCGCCTACACAAGAACTGGTGGTCAGCCCAGGGCTGACCACCAGTTCTTCACAACTTTTCAATTGTCGAGGCGGGGCTTCATGCCCCGCCTCTTTCAGCGGTTCAGAACCACGGCAGGCTGATCTTCGGCAGGCCGATCTTCGGGAAGATCCGCGGGTGCGGCGGGAAGCCGATCTGCGGGTGCGGGATGTCCGGCATGCCGATCTTCGGGGCCTTCGGCAAGCCGATCTCCGGGTGCGGCAGGTCTTCCGGCTTGGGGAGCTTGGGGGCACCCAACTTGGTGAAGTCCGGCATTTCCGGCAGGCCGGCGTTCGGCAGCTTCGGCAGGCCGATACCGGGCAGCTTCGGCGCGGCCAGCGCACCGAGCGAACCGATGGCCGGTGCGCCGATGGCCGGTGCGCCGATGGCCGGCAGGCCGCCGAGGCTGGGGGCAGCCACCGCCGGAGCGGCCATGGCGGGAACCGCGAGAGCCGGCGCAGCGGCGGCGGAGGAGACCTTCGCGATGTCGCCGACGGCGGACAGGGTGCCGAAGGTGGCGGCGGTCGCGGCGGGTGCTGCGGCCGCGGCGACGGGGGCGCCCAGAGTCGCGCCCGCAGGCAGCGCGGAGCTCGCGAGCAGACCCGCGAGTCCGGTGACCAGGCCGCCGAGGCCGGCGTCGAGCACGAGACTCGGCAGGCTCAGACCGGGCAGGCCCAGCGACAGCGGAATCGCGACGGTGGCCTCCGGCGGCTGCATGCTCGACAGGTTGATGGGCGGGAATCCGCCCAGGCTCCAGTCGTCACCCCACTCCAGGCCGTTGTCGTTGTTGCGCGCCGTCTTGCCGGTCAGGCCGCCGCCCGAGCTCGAGGTCGAGCTGGAGACGGTCTTGCTGCTGGCCGTGCCGAGGTCACCCGAAGGGGTGGTGGCCGACTCGTTGTTCTTGCTGGCCTGCTGGGTCTGCGTCGGGTCGGTACCCGGGTTGTTCGGGTTCACCGGACCTGGCGATGCGATGGCGATGCCGGCTCCGAAAAACGCCACAGCAATCGCCGTAGCCGAGGCCGTTGCCCCCTTGGCGGAAAATTTGAAAGTCATGCGGCGCGAATCCTCCCTGTGCGACCCACGCATCCTATGCCCTAATGCGCGCGGTGTCACAGTTAACTAACGAACACCACTGTGACGTGCGGTGATGGTGGGGCGGCGTCATTGACGGAGCAGGTTGATTACCGCGCTGAAGTCAAGATCGGCATGCTCGGCGGCAAACTTCGCGTAGATGTCAGCGGCATGGCTGCCGAGGGGTGCCGACGATCCCGTCGAGCGCACCGCAGCCATCGCCAGACCGAGGTCCTTGTTCATTAATGCGGTGGCGAAACCGGGCTGGAAATCGTTGTTCGCGGGGGAGGTGGGCACCGGCCCGGGCACCGGACAGTTCACCTGTACGGCCCAGCAGTTGCCGGTCGCCCCGGTGATCACGTCGAACAACGACTGCTTGTCCAGGCCGAGGTGCTCGGCGAGCACGAAGGCCTCACCGATCGCGATCTGCTGGACGGCGAGCACCATGTTGTTGCACACCTTGGCGGCCTGGCCCGCGCCGGACGCGCCACAGTGGATGATCTTGCCGGCCATGGGCTCGAGGACCGTGCGTCCGCGCTCGACGGCCTCGGGCTCGCCGCCGACCATGAACGCCAGCGTGCCGGCCGTCGCGCCCTTCACCCCGCCGGACACCGGGGCGTCCAGTTGGGCGAAGCCGTGCTCCAGGGCCAGCCGGTGCACCTCGCGGGCATCGTCGACCGAGATGGTGGAGGAGTCGATGAACAGCGTGCCGGGGGCGGCCGCCGGCATGACTTCGGCGTAGCAGCTCTTCACCAGGTCGCCGTTGGGCAGCATGGTGATGACGACGTCGGCGCCGGCCACCGCCTCGGGGCCGCTGTCGAAGGTGGCCGCGCCGTGGTCCCGTGCCGCCTGTGCCGCGGCCGGGACCGGGTCGAAGCCGCGCACGGTGTGCCCGGCCGCGATCAGGTTCGCCGCCATCGGGCCGCCCATGTGGCCCAGGCCCAGGAATGCAATTGTCGCCATCAGTTCGTCCTCACCTAGTTCTCCGCGATTTGTGCACGATTTCCCGCGCTCATCGCGGGTTTTCGTGCACAAATCGCTCAATTGCGTGCGGCGGTCGAGGCAGCCCGCCCGATGACCACACGCATGATCTCGTTCGTCCCCTCCAGGATGCGGTGCACCCGGAGATCGCGGACGATCTTCTCCAACCCGTACTCGCGCAGGTAGCCGTAGCCGCCGTGCAGTTGCAACGCCTGGTCGGCCACCGTGTAGCAGGCCTCGGTGACGTGCAGTTTGGCCATGGCGCACAGTTCCACCTTGCGCGGATTGTTGGTGTCGAGCGCAGTTGCCGCCCGCCACAACATGTTTCGCGAGGTTTCCAAGGTCGTCGCCATATCGGCGAGGGTGAACCGGATGGTCGGCTCGTCGATCAGCGCCGCACCGAACGCCTCGCGCGAGGCCAGGTAGCCCAGCGCCTTGTCGTAGGCCGCCTGCGCGCCGCCCAGCGAGCAGGCGGCGATGTTGATGCGACCGCCGTTGAGGCCGTTCATTGCGATGGAGAAGCCGGTGCCCTCGCCATCCGAACCGCCGAGCATCGCTTCGGCGGGCACCCGCACACCTTCCAGGATGACCTGGGCGGTGGGCTGGGCATGCCAGCCCATCTTCTCCTCGTTGGCGCCGAAACTCAGTCCGGGCGTGTCCTTTTCGACGATGAACGCGGAGATGCCGCGCGGTCCGTCCGAACCCGTCCGGGCCATCACCACGTAGACGTCGGAGACGCCCGCGCCGGAGATGAACTGCTTGACCCCGTCCAGCACGTAGTAGTCGCCGTCGCGAACGGCCTTGGTGCGCAAGGCCGCCGCGTCGCTGCCGGCGCCCGGCTCGGTCAGACAGTAGCTGGCGATGGCCTCCATCGAGGCCAGCTTCGGCAGCCAGGTCTTGCGCTGTTCCGGCGTGCCGTAGCTGTCCACCATCCAGGCGCACATGTTGTGGATCGACAGGAACGCCGCGATGGTCGGGTCGGCGGTGGCGAGCTGCTCGAAGATCCGCACCCCGTCCAACCGTCGCAGCCCGCTGCCGCCCACGTCGTCACTGCAGTAGATGGCCGCCATGCCGAGCTCGGCCGCTTCCCGCAGCACATCGGTGGGGAAGTGATCGTCGGCATCCCACGCCAAAGCGTTTGGTGCCAGCCGTTTTTCGGCGAACGCGGCCGCCGTCTCGGCGATTACGCGTTCGTCGTCGTCCAGTCCGAAAAGATCGATGCTCAACGCCGGGCCTTACTTGAAGGTCGGGATCGAGAACTCGGCCCCGTCCTTGATGCCCGACGGCCAGCGCTCGGTGACGGTCTTGACCTTGGTGTAGAACTGGATCGACGCCGTCCCGTACTGGTTGAGGTCACCGAAGCCGGAGCGCTTCCAGCCGCCAAAGCTGTGGTAGGACACCGGAACCGGGATCGGCACGTTGACGCCGACCATGCCGACCTGCACGCGCGAGACGAAGTCGCGGGCGGTGTCGCCATCGCGGGTGAACACCGCGACGCCGTTGCCGTACTCGTGCTCCGACGGCAGGCGCAGCGCCTCCTCGTAGTCGTGGGCGCGCACGATGACCAGGACCGGGCCGAAGATTTCATCGGTGTAGATCGACATGTCGGGGGTGACGTGGTCGAACAGGGTGGGGCCCATGAAGAAGCCGCCGGACAGGTCGGCATCGTCGAACGTCAGGTCGTCGCTGGCGCGTTCGCGGCCGTCGACCACCAACTCGGCGCCGGCGTCCACGCCCTGGCCGATGTAGTTGCGCACCCGCTCCAGCGCCGCGCCGGTGACCAGTGGGCCGTAGTCGGCCTTCGGGTCCAGGCTGTGGCCGACGCGCAGCTGGTTGACACGCTCAACGAGCTTGTTGCGCAACCGGTTTGCGGTCTCCTCGCCAACGGGCACCGCGACGCTGATGGCCATGCACCGCTCACCGGCGCTGCCGTAACCCGCGCCGATCAACGCGTCGACGGCCTGGTCCAGGTCGGCGTCGGGCATCACGATCATGTGGTTCTTGGCGCCACCGAAGCACTGTGCGCGCTTACCGTTGGCGGCGGCATTCGAGTAGATGTACTGCGCGATGTCGGTGCTGCCGACGAAGCCGACGGCCTTGACGTCCGGGTGCTGCAGGATGGCGTCGACGGCCTCCTTGTCGCCGTTGACGACCTGCAGGACGCCGGCGGGCAGGCCCGCCTCGATGAACAGCTCGGCCAGGCGCAGCGGCACCGAGGGGTCGCGCTCGGACGGCTTGATGATGATGGCGTTGCCGCAGGCCAGCGCCGGGCCGGCCTTCCAGAGCGGGATCATGGCCGGGAAGTTGAACGGGGTGATGCCGGCGACGACGCCGAGGGGCTGGCGCATCGAGTACACGTCGATGCCGGAACCGGCGCCCTCGGTGAACTCGCCCTTCATCAGGTGCGGGATGCCGACGGCGAACTCGATCACCTCGACGCCGCGCTGGATGTCGCCGAGCGAATCCTCGAAGGTCTTGCCGTGCTCCAGGGACAGCAGGCGGGCCAGCTCATCCCTGTTCTGGTTGACCAGGTCGATGAACTTCATCAGCACCCGCGAGCGGCGCTGCGGGTTCCAGGAAGCCCATTCCCGTTGCGCGACAACGGCACCCGCCACCGCGGTGTCGACGTCGGCTACCGATGCCAGCAGCACCTGGGCCTGGGTCTGGCCGGTGCTGGGGTTGAGCACGTCGGCGGTGCGGGTGGATTCGCCCGTGGTGCGCTGGCCGTTGATGAAGTGCGGAATCTGGGTGGTCATGACATCCGTCCAAAGAGAGTTCGGGTTCCTCGACTCGCGCGCCGAGATACTTGCATATCCTAGTAATTTGTAGTGGGTGTTGGCAAGGGGTTGGCGGAATGGCCTCGATCGCGGCAGCCCGCTGTGGTTGCTCAGGGGGACATCCGAATTACCCGACTTCTTTGCGGTTGCCTGACCAATTGCCGAAAAACTTGTCAGGATTGATGCGGCGAGATGCTCCTACATACAGGCGCGGCCAACCGGGCCGAGCGTAGGAAAGGCGGAGCACAATGGCTGCGAAGTTGAATCGATTGGTTGCTGGAATTGCCGCGGCAGTAGCAATTCCGGCAGCTCTGGCGGGTGCCGGTACCGCGCACGCGAACCCGTTGGGCGTGAATCCGGTGCCGCACTACGGCGGCATCTGGATCGGTTGGAGCGGCGGCAGCGGGGGTACCTGGTGCACCTACACCTCGGACTGGTTCACCACCAGGGCCTACCAGAATTCAGCCGGCGAGGCAGGCTTCTTCGTTCCGGGTGTTCCGCTCAACAGGTTCTGGGACATCAACGTCAACTGCGACAACGGCGACACCGGTATTTACCCGGGCTACTACTACTGAGCATGGGAGAACCGCGCCAATGAGCGCGCTTGTCGACTGGGACGAAGCGCCCGACGAGGACCTTGCCCGCGCGGCCGCCTCGGGCGACCGTGCGGCGTTCGCCGCGATCTACGACCGCTACGCGGACCGGCTCAACGACTTTGTCGTGCGCATGGTGCGCGACAGTGATGCCGCCGCCGACTGTGTGCATGAGGCGTTCTGCACCGCGGCGACCGGGCTGTCGAAGCTCCGTCAGCCCGAGAAGCTGCGGCCGTGGTTGTATGCGGTGTCGCGGTCGCAGGCATTGCGGCACATTCAGCGCCGCAAGTTCGAGCAACCGGCCGACGACGAGTACCTGGATGGTGCCTCGGGCGAGGCCGGTCCAGATGCCCTCGCTGAGCAGGACGACCTGGCCCAATTGATCCGGGAGGCCTGTGGTGGCCTGTCGGAGCGGGACCGTGAGGTCATCGAATTGAGTTATCGGCACGGCCTCGACGGACCGGAACTCGGCAAGGCACTCGGCGTCAGCGCGGCCACCGCCAACACCCTGACGCATCGGGCACGGGAAATGGTCGGCCGCTCGCTCGGTGCGCTGCTGGTGGCGCGGCAGACGCGGCAGGATCCGGCGCGATGCCCGGATCTTGCTGCAGTGCTCGATGGTTGGGACGGAACGATGACGGTCTTGATGCGCAAGCGCATCGCCCGGCACATCGAATCGTGTCCCGAGTGTGAATCCGAACGGTGCCGCCGGGTGAGCCCAGCGGCGCTACTTGGTGCGGTGCCCTTCATTCCGGCCCCGAAGGAACTTCGGGATGCCACGCTTGCGGACATTCAGTTGGTCTGCCTGACAACGGATTTGGTCGACGGCGCCGATGCGGCCCCGGCGGGCGCCGACACTGCGCCGGCGGAGGAGCGGCGCCGCCGTCCGGTGCTGCCGATCGGCCTGGCCGTTGGTGCGCTGGTGCTGCTGGTGGGCGCTCTAATCTGGACGTTCGCCGGGCCCGGTCGCCAGGACCGTGAACCGGCCGATAGTGGCATCACGGTTCCCCTGGAAACGCCTGCCACGACGCCGCTTTCAGCTCCGCCGAGCACGCCGCGGAGCGCGTCGTCGCCGTCCAGCGCACCTGGGCCGCTGGTACCCGGGGTATCGACCAAATCCGCCGCACCGCCGCCGGTGGCCACGAGTCTGCAACCGCAGCCACAACAGAATTGGCCGGCTGCCGAACCGCCACAGTCGCCGCCACCGCCATCGCCGGAGCGCACGGTCAGCAGACCCGGCCCGGTGACGCGTCCCCCGATGTCGGTTGCGCCGCCCTCGTTCGAAGCGCCGCCGCCGCCCACCGGTGACCCGGGTAATTCAGGCCGGAGGTGAAGCGGGCCTCGGCCCGCCTCGGCCACGACTCGGTTGGCGACTTCAGCGCACGGACCCGTTGACCTTGACGTGACGGCGCACTTCACTCGCACAACTACGCCCAGGATGCAGGATCAACGTTGTGCTGCAACGCCGTAACGCAGAGAGCGGCACCGCCACAGTGGCGGTGCCGCTCTCCTCGGTTTGTTCAGCTTGGACTGAAGGATGTCAGCCGGCATCCAGGGACAGGTTCGGATTGACCGGCGGGGTTTTCTCGGGGCTCGGAATCGCGAGCGGGCCCTTCACCACCGGCCCATCGGGTTTGGGCGCCGGCGCCGGCGGCTTCGGCGGCGCCGCCGGCGGAACCGGCAGATTGATGATGATCGGCGGGAAACTCGGCAACGGCTGTGCGGGCGGGGCCGGTACCTTCTCTGGTGCGGGAGCAGGTGGTGCCATCTCGGGGGCGGGAGCGGCCGGGGGCGCCGCGGTGACGAGCGGCGCTGCCGGCCGCTGCGGCGCGGCCACGGGGACGTAGTCGGGAACGTTCGGGGCGACCGGTTCCACCGTGATCTGTGCGGTGGAGGGTGCCGGAAGTCCTGAGGGGGGCTCCACTCGAACGACCGGAGCGGCCGCGGGCATGGCAGTCGAGCCGCCGGCGGCGGTCACCGAGGTGCTGGTGTCGACCGAGTTGATTGCGGCGAGTGCCACGGCGGCCGATGCCACGATCACACTGGCCGCGCCACCCAAGGCGAGTGCCACGCGGCGTCGGGCCCAGCGGCCGTCGTCGATGGTGTCGGCCGCGATGGCGTCGTCCTCGACCACATCGGGCATGGCGGGGTCGTCGCTGTACGCGAGCCTGGAGAAGGTCACCGAACGCGGGCCGGCGTCGACGACGTCGGCGGCGATGGTGTTGTCGGTGTCGGGGTTCCACGGGGTATTCGAATAGTCGCTCATGCAGGTATGAGCAGTACCGGCAGCCGAGTCTGACAAGTTTTCCGCGGCGATTTGGATCTGCGCCTAAAAAAGTGTCCCCGGTGTCCGGGGGTCGCGCTCCTACCTATGACAGAGCCCGCACAGGGCGCCTGCACCACCAAACAAGGAGCACGAAATGAGCAACAACCACACCCCGGCCAAGCGGCCGTCGTTCGCGAAGCGGGCCGCCACTGCGGCGCTGCTGTCCGGCAGCATGGCCCTGGCCGGTTTGGGTCTGACGGCGGGTACGGCGCAGGCGCAGCCATCCATCCCGGTGCCGCAGCATTGGGGCTACGAGTACTGCTCGTGGGCGTGGTGGGACTGGGAGCACTGCCACTACTACTGGGACTGGCACAACTGGGACTGGAAGCACCACGACAAGAAGCACTGACTGGCCGTGGCTCGCGGATTCGAGGCGCAGCCGGGCGCGGTATTGAACCGGGTCCGCGCTGCCCTCGTTCCCAACGTATGAACCCGACGCCGATGCATATTGATTCGGCAAATCAGTTCGCCTTCGCCGGATTAGCATCAGTGCATACCGGCGTTCGATCGCCAATGGGAGTCCGTCTCATGACCGCAGTGCCAGATTGGGACATCGTCAGCGACGCCGACTTGGTCGGCGCCGCGCTCTCCGGGGACCGCATGGCGTTTGCCGGCATCTATGACCGTTACGCCGATCGGCTGCACGACTTCTGCGTCGGCATGGTCCGCGACCGTGATGCCGCCGCCGACTGCGTTCAGGACGTGTTCTGTACCGCGGCAACGGCTTTGGACAAGCTGCGGGAACCCGACAAACTGCGCCCCTGGCTGTACGCGATCGCCCGGAACGAGGCGCTGCGCCGGATTCGGCAGCGGCGTCGCGAAGAACCGTCCGAAGACCTGCCCGACGAGGCGTCCGACGATGCCGGGCCGGACACGATGGCGGCCCGAAACGAACTGGCCAACCTGGTCGCCGAGGCGGCCGGTGGGCTGTCCGACCGGGACCGCGCGGTGCTGGAGCTGGGTTACCGTCACGGACTGGACGGGCCCGAGCTCGCCGAGGCGCTGGGCGTCAGCACCGCCAGCGCCAAGAAGATCATGCAGCGGCTGCGCGACACCATGGAACGCTCGCTGGGCGCACTGCTGGTTGCGCGCCGCGGCCAACAAGGAAACAACTGCGCTGAGTTGGGCGCGATCCTCGCGGGGTGGGACGGGACCTTCACCATCCTGATGCGCAAGCGGATCGCCCGTCACATCGAAAGCTGCCCGACCTGCGATCAGGACCGTCGCCGGATGGTCAACCCGGTCGCGCTGCTCGGTGGCACGCCGCTGTTCATCCCCGCGCCGACGTGGCTGCGCGACCGCACGCTGAATCACATTCAGTTGACCGCAGCCAACACGGATCTGAGTGGCGCACCCACCCAGGCGCAGGGTTCGTTGCCGGATGCACCGACAGAGCAATTCGCCGCTGCCGACGGGGCCGACGGGGAACCCGCAACCGCCCAACCGCCGAGCCGCGTGATGCTGACGATGTCGCTGTTGATCGGCATTCCGCTGATCGTGCTGGCGTTGACGATCGCCTGGCGGTATGAAACCAGCGCACCCGTCACCCCGAAAGGGGTCACCACCTCGGTGACCGCGTCGCCCAGCTCCACGCCTGAAAATCCGGTGACCACGACCGTCGCCCCCGCGCCGCCATCGACGCCGACCGCCGTCGTGACCGCCCCGGCCGAGCCGACAGCGGTCCGTCCGCCCCGGGTGGTGCCGCCGCCGCAGCAGACACCGGTCCCGCTACCGCCGGCCGCGCCAGTCGTGACACCTCCGCCGTCGACGCGGCCGGTGCCGCCCACGCGACGTCCGCGGCCGCCCGTCGTCAGCGAGGAACCGTCGCCGCCGAGCCAACAGCCGCCCGTGGTCACCGAGCCGTCGCCGTCGCCCACCCCGCCGCCGACGACGCATCGGCCACCGCGGCCGCTGCCCCCGATCGACGTGGGCCCGGTCGAGCCGGTGACGACGACGCCGCCGCCTCCAGTGATCTATTGACCCGGCTGATCCCGAACCGCCGAAAAAATTCTCCAAAAGTTGTCCCGATGTGGGTGCCGCGCGGCTCCTACCAGTAAGCGCAGCCCAATCGGGCCGGCAAAACGACACAGGAGCACGCCATGTCCACCGCCATGACCGCCACATTCCCGAACCTGGAGTTCTCGTCGGACACAACCAGCGGCACCCTGCACGGGGCGCCGACGATGCCGTTCGGTGCGCTCGCCTGGTCACTGGCCGAACCGGAAGAACCCGTGGTCCAGCGCCCGCTCCCGGCCGCCCCCGTCGCACCGACGCGAACGTCGCGGACCAGGCGGGTGGCGCTCGTTGCGATGTTGTTCGGCGGGGTCACCGTCGTTGCCGCGCTCGGTGCGATTGCGCTCGGCGCCGACGAATCACCGTCGACGCCGTTGGCCGTCGTCGACCACACCCGATCGGCCCCGTACGTGGCGCCGGCTCCGGCCCCGATGCCGACCGTCAATCACGTGGCTGCCCCGGCGCCGGTCGTCAATGTCGTCACCGCTCCGGTCGTCGCACCGCCGAAAGCGGTCGCTCCCGCGCAGCCGATCGCCGCGCCGCCCGTCGTCGAGACCCCGACGCAGCAGCGGCCGCACTGGACCTGGCTGCGCCGCATCCTCCAGCAGCACCACGAGGACCACCAAGACCAAAAGCCCTGAGCGCCTGCGTTTTTACCCCCGCAAGCCCAGCGGACCTGCCAGCGCCGTCAACGTCGGCAGCAGCTTGTCCCAACCACCCAGCACCTGGATGGTCACGTGGTCGGCGCCGGCGTCGAGATGCTCGGTGAGACGGGCGGCGATGGCGTCGGGAGTGCCGTGCGCGACCACCGCGTCGATCAACGCATCGCTACCCGGCTTGGCGATGTCGTCCTCGGAAAAGCCGAGCCGGCGCCAATTGTTCAGGTAATTGCTGAGATTCAGGTAGAAGTCGACGGTCTGGCGGCCGATGGCCCGGGCCTCTTCGGCGGCCGCGGCAGAACCGTCGGTCAGCACCACCTTGTGCTCGGGTGCGAGGAATGCGTCCGGTCCGAGGAGCGTGCGCGCCTCGGCGGTGTGCTCGGGGGTGGTCAGGTACGGGTGTGCGCCGGCGCTGCGATCGGCCGCCAGCCGCAACACCTTCGGGCCGAGGGCCGCCACCACCCGGCGCGCCACCGGAACGCCCGCGGCATCCAGTTCGTCGAGGTATTCGACGAGGACGTCGTACGGCTTGCGGTACTCCTTGGTGTGTTCGGGATGGCCGATCCCGACACCCAAAACGAACCGCCCTGGATACGCGGCTTCGATGCGGTGATACGACTCGGCGACCTGCGCCGCGGGCGCGGTCCACACGTTGACGATGCCGGTGGCCACCTGCAGCTTCTCCGTCGCGGCCAGCAGCGGCTCGACGAACGCCAGGTCGCCGGCGGGGGAGCCGCCCGGCCACACCGCGCCGTACCCCAGTTTCTCGATCTCAGCGGCCTGCTCGGGGCTCGGGGCCCCGAACGTCCACACCCCGAAACGGCCCAGGTTCAGCTGGCTCATGCGTGATCCCTCCAGTTACCGCAGGCCCAGCGGGCCGGCGAGTTCGGTCAGTGCGGGTACCAACTTGTCCGGCGACGTCAGCACCTGGACCGGCACGTGGTCGGCGCCGGCGTCCAGGTGTTGCTTGAGTCGGGCGGCGATCGCGTCGACCGTGCCGTAGGCGACCACGGCGTCGACGAGCCGGTCACTTCCGGGCTTGGCGACGTCAGAGTCAGTGAACCCCAACCGCTTCCAGCTGTTGAGGTAATTGTTCAGATTGAGGTAAATCTCCAGGGCCTTGCGCCCGACCGCGCGCGCCTTGTCCGCATCCGTCGTCAGGATCGCCTTGTGCTCGGGCGCCAGGAATGCGTCCGGCCCGATCAGTTCACGCGCCTGCGCGGTGTGCTCCGGAGTGGTCAGATACGGGTGCGCACCCGCGCTGCGGCGCGCCGAAAGCTTGAGTACCTGCGGGCCGAGCGCGGCCACCACCCGGTGTTCTTTCGGCACCCCGTACTCGTCGAGCTTGTCGAGGTATTCGGTGAGCGCGTCGATGGGCTTGCGGTACTCGGTGTGGGCCTCGGGATGGCCGACGCCGATGCCGAGCAGGAACCGGCCGGGATAGGCGGTGTTGATGCGGTGGAACGACTCGGCCACCGGCCCGGCTGCCGCCGTCCAGATGTTGACGATGCCCGTTGCGACCTTCAGCCGCTCGGTCGCGCCGAGCAGTGGCTCGACCCAGTCCAGTGCCGCGGGCGGTGAACCACCGACCCAGATGGCGCCGTAGCCCAGCGCTTCGATTTCTGCCGCCTGTTGCGGCGTCGCGCCGCGTCCGAATACGCCGTAGCGCCCGAGGTCTGGTTTGGTCACCTCTGCGGCAACTCCCGGGCGCGGGCGGCTATTCCGTTCGGCGCTCGGTGAGCCGAACTATCCCAATGTCGCAGCCGGAAACTCTTCTGGCGCCGGTGCGTGCAGGGGCAACGTGACGATGAACGTGGTGTCACCCGGTTTGGACTCGACGTAGATGTTCCCGTGGTGTTTTTCGCAGATGATGCGCCACGCCAGGTCCAGCCCGAGCCCCGTGCCTTCGCCGAACGGTTTGGTCGTGAAGAACGGGGTGAAGATGCGCTCGATGACGTCGGCGGGAATGCCCGGCCCGTTGTCGTTGATCTCGATCCGGACGGTGTCGCCGACGCGCCTGGTGCGGATCGTCAGCACTCCGCAGCCCTTCATGGCCTGCAGTGCATTGTCGATGATGTTGGTCCAGACCTGATTGAGATCGGCTGGGTAGCACTGCAATTCGGGCAGGGCCGGGTCGTATTCCTTGACCACCTTGACGCAGGTGGTGCCGTCCTTGCCGATGCGGTCGCCGAACATCATGAGCGTGCTGCGCAGCAGCTCGTGCACGTTGGCGTTCTGGTACGGGGCCCGGTCCATCTGGGAGTACTGCTTGGCGCCGGCGAGCAGGGTCGAAATCCGTTTGCTCGCTTCGGAAATCTCACACATCAGCAGCTCGGTGTCGATGGTGTACTTCAGCCAGCCCAGTGCGCCCTGCAGCGTCGCCGACGAGTCGGCGCATCCGATGGATGACGAAATGCCTTCCAGCCAAGCGACATCCAGACCGGCGTCGACAAAGGTGGGTGCGTAGTCCCAGGCGGATGCGATGTCGTGATCCTCCAGCCATTCGCCGATCGCGTCTTCGCGGTCGGAAGCCTCGATGGCGGACAGCTCCTGGTTTCTGGCCTTGAGCACCTGATCGGCGATGCCTTCCTGGATGCCGACCAGGACCCGCAGCGACTGCGGGCTGACCTGTCCGTCGGCCAGCATGGCCAGCTTGTGCCGCATCTTGCCGATCCGGTCGTGCAGGTCGGCGACGGCGCGGGCGGTCGCGGCCGCCGGATTGTTCAGCTGATGGGTGAGCCCGGCCGAGAGCTGGCCCAGGGCGAGGAGCTTTTCGCGTTGGCCGACGATCTGCCGGCCGCGCCGGCCGCCGACCTTGTGGCCCTCCAGCAGGTGCACCGCCATGGGGAATTCCGCCCGCATGAAGTCGGCGTAGGCGTTGGCGTCCAGGACGAAGAACCGCGACGGCTTGGTCACCCGCACCGACGCCTCATAGACCGGTTGTTCGTCCGGAATGTAGGCGGACCACGCGCCGCAGTAGACGCCACGCATGGACGTTCGGTTGGTCTCGATGTCGATGCCGCCGGACTTCATCGACATCACCAGCTCGCCGTCGAGCATCACATAGAAGCAGGTGGCCGGTTCACCCTCGGTGCACACCGGGCCGGGCTCGAACGTCGCGATGTGACCGTTGGCGCACAGCGTGTCCAACTGCTCGTCGGTCAACGCCTCGAACAGGAACAGCGTCTTCAGTTCACTACGCGCGCACGTTTCGCCCATACCGGTCTCCTCCTACGTTTCGGCCAGATACCGGTGCACCAGCATCACTGCCATCGAGCCTTCGCCAACCGCGGCTGCGACCCGTTTGGCCGATTCAGCGCGGACATCTCCTGCAACAAACACACCGGGCACACTTGTTTCCAAGTGGTGCGGCGGCCGGTCCAGGTTCCAGCCGCACACGTCCTTGAGGTCCGGTCCGGTGAGGATGAAGCCGTGGTCGTCGCGGGCGATGCCGGCGTTCTCCAGCCACTGGGTCCGTGGGGTGGCGCCGATGAAACAACACAGCCGCGAGGAGTCGACCTTCTCCCGCTCGCCGGTCTTGTTGTCCACGAGCCACAGCCCGGTCAGATGCCCGTCCTCGCCGCAGGTGTCGACCACCTCGGTGCAGGTGCGGACACTGATGTTCGGTGTGTTCTCGATCTGCTGGATCAGGTAGTACGACATCGACGCCTCCAGCGACGGTCCGCGTACCAGCAGCGTCACCGACTTGGCCTGCTGCGACATGAACATCGCGGCCTGCCCGGCCGAGTTCGCGCCGCCGACGATGTAGACGTCCTCACCGGCGCACTCGGAGGCCTGCGACACCGAGGCGCCGTAGAAGACGCCGTTGCCGACATAGCTGTTGCCGACGTCCTCCGGGTTGTCCCAGCACCCGCTCACCTGCAGATGCCGGTAGTCGACGCCGGTGGCCAGGATGACGGACCGGGCGGTGATGCTCTGGCCGTCGTCGAAGGTCAGCGTCTTGCTGGCCAGCGCCGAGACGTCCAGCCCGACGACCTCGCGGGTGGTGATGACCTCGGCGGCGAAGCGCTCGGCCTGCCGGCGGGCCGACGTCGTCAGCTCGGCGCCCGAGATCCCGGTCTCGAAGCCCAGGTAGTTCTCGATCCGCGAGCTGCGGCCCGCCTGGCCGCCGGTGGTGGTGCGCTCGATCAGGACCGTGCGCAGACCCTCGGACGCGCCGTACACCGCGGCCGCAAGGCCGGCGGGGCCACCGCCGATGACGGCCAGGTCGTACATGTCCAGCGACGGTGTGGTGGCCAGGCCGAGCATCTCGGCCAGCTGCACGTCCGTCGGCTGGACCAGCGTCTCGCCCTGCTCGGAGATCACCACGGGCAGCTCGAGGCCGTCCAGCCCCGCCGCGGTCAGCAGCTGCTTGCCCTTGGCCTCGTCCGACGAATACGCGCGGTAGTAGTGCTGGTTGCGGGCCAGGAACTGGCGGACCTCCCACGAGCGGGGATTCCACCGGTGGCCGATCACCTTCGTGTGCGGGACCGCACGGTCGCCGACCTCATGCCAGGCCTCCAGCAGGCCGTCGATGATCGGGTACAGCTTCTCCTCGGGCGGGTCCCACGGCTTGAGCAGGTAGTGGTCCAGGTCGACCAGATTGATGGCGTTGATCGCGGCGTGGGTGTCCGCGTACGCGGTCAACAGCACGCGCCGGGCCAGTGGGAACACGTCCATGGCCAGTTCCAGGAAGTCGATGCCGCTCATCTCCGGCATCTGGTAGTCGGCGATGAACATCGCCACGGTGTCGCCCCGTAGCTGTAGCTCGTTGATCGCGACCAGCGCGTCCTGTCCTGATTCGGCGCGCACGATCCGATAGCGTGCGCCGTAGTGTTTACGCAGGTCGCGGGCTACCGCCCGGGACACTGCCGGATCATCGTCAACGGTGAGAATCACCGGATTGCGAGCCGGGGAAGCGGGTCCAGTCATCGCTGTTCATTATGCGCCCTGACTTGCGAAGACGATGGGTGCACCTGGGGTTGGCCGAGGGGCTTCGCTGATTTTGGTACCTGGGGTCAGAGCGGGTATCGTGGACCAACGGTGCAGCTTCTGCGCCGGCTCTTTGCGTGCTCTGTTCTGAAGTTCCCCGGAATTTCCTGGCATTAAGTCCACGTTCTTGTAGCCGGGGTGGGGTCTGCGCCAAGCACGGGCGTATGAGATACGAAACCGAAGAACCAGAGGATTACCAAAGAGTATGGCCAAGAAAGATGGCGCCATCGAGGTCGAGGGTCGCGTGATCGAGCCCCTGCCCAATGCGATGTTCCGCATTGAGCTGGAGAACGGTCACAAGGTGCTCGCCCATATCAGCGGCAAGATGCGGCAGCACTACATCCGCATCCTGCCGGAGGACCGTGTCGTGGTGGAGCTGTCTCCGTACGACCTGTCCCGTGGCCGCATCGTTTACCGCTACAAGTAGCGACGAGCGTCAGCGAGTCACTACCGGCGGGTACAGCAACGCGCCCCGCATCTCCAAAGCACTACCAATTCAGAACAGAGAAAAGGATCGCTAAGTCGTGAAGGTGAACCCGAGCGTCAAGCCGATCTGCGACAAGTGCAGGGTGATCCGCCGGCACGGGCGGGTCATGGTCATCTGCTCCGACCCGCGCCACAAGCAGCGGCAGGGCTAGTCCCCGAAGCAGTAGGCACCACCCAAAACTGAATGCAGACCTCCCAGTACCACTGAGCGAATAGGTCGCTCAACCACGTCCGGCACGGAGGCCGGACCCCGAACAAGACGGGGAACGGACTGGGATCAGACCTCCGCAACGAAAAGGAACACTGCCTGATGGCACGTCTCATGGGCGTTGATCTCCCGCGCGACAAGCGCATGGAGATCGCGCTGACCTACATCTACGGCATCGGCCGTACCCGCAGCCAGGAAATCCTGGCCGCCACCAGCATCGACCGGGACCTGCGCACCAAGGACCTCACCGACGACCAGGTGACCCAGCTGCGCGACTACATCGAAGGCAACCTCAAGGTCGAGGGTGACCTGCGCCGCGAGGTGCAGGCCGACATCCGTCGCAAGATCGAGATCGGTTGCTACCAGGGCCTGCGCCACCGTCGTGGCCTGCCCGTGCGTGGCCAGCGCACCAAGACCAACGCGCGTACCCGCAAGGGCCCGAAGCGCACCATCGCCGGCAAGAAGAAGGCCAGGTAAGTAAATGGCACCCACCAAGAAAGCCGGCGCTGCTTCGAAGCGCGGCAAGCCCACTCGTCGCCGGGAAAAGAAGAACGTCCCGCACGGCGCCGCTCACATCAAGAGCACGTTCAACAACACCATCGTCTCGATCACCGATCCCCAGGGCAACGTCATTGCCTGGGCCTCGTCGGGTCACGTCGGCTTCAAGGGTTCTCGCAAGAGCACCCCGTTCGCCGCGCAGCTCGCCGCCGAGAACGCTGCCCGCAAGGCGCAGGAGCACGGTGTCAAGAAGGTCGACGTCTTCGTGAAGGGTCCGGGTTCGGGCCGCGAGACCGCGATCCGTTCGCTGCAGGCTGCCGGCCTCGAGGTTGGCGCGATTTCTGACGTCACGCCGCAGCCGCACAACGGCTGCCGTCCGCCCAAGCGGCGCCGGGTCTAGGGAGGATCTGAAAAATGGCTCGTTATACCGGACCCGCCACCCGCAAGTCGCGCCGTCTCGGCGTCGACCTCGTCGGTGACGATCAGTCGTTCGAAAAGCGCCCCTACCCGCCCGGCCAGCACGGCCGCGCGCGGATCAAGGAGAGCGAATACCGCACCCAGCTGCAGGAGAAGCAGAAGGCTCGCTTCACCTACGGCGTCATGGAGAAGCAGTTCCGCAAGTACTACGAGGAAGCCAACCGCAAGGCTGGCAAGACTGGTGAGAACCTGCTGCAGATCCTCGAAAGCCGTCTGGACAACGTCGTGTACCGCGCCGGTCTGGCCCGTACCCGCCGTATGGCCCGCCAGCTGGTCAGCCACGGTCACTTCACCGTCAACGGTGTGAAGGTGAACATCCCGAGCTACCGGGTGTCGCAGTACGACATCATCGACATCAAGTCGAAGTCGCTGAACACCCTGCCGTTCCAGATCGCTCGCGAGGTCGCCGGCGATCGTCCGGTGCCGTCGTGGCTGCAGGTTGTCGGCGAGCGTCAGCGCATCCTCGTGCACCAGCTGCCCGAGCGCGCCCAGATCGTCGTGCCGCTTACCGAGCAGCTGATCGTCGAGTTCTACTCGAAGTAATTCGAGGTCATGGTGCCCGGCCAATTCCGGTCGGGCACCAACCAAACCGGCATCAAATAGCGGGTGCCGAGAAGGAGATAGAAAATGCTGATTTCTCAGCGTCCCACCCTGTCCGAGGATGTGCTGGCCGAAAACCGGTCGCGGTTCACCATCGAACCGCTGGAGCCTGGCTTCGGTTACACCCTGGGCAACTCGCTGCGGCGCACGCTGCTGTCGTCCATCCCGGGCGCAGCGGTCACCAGCATCCGCATCGATGGTGTGCTGCACGAGTTCACCACCGTCCCCGGGGTCAAGGAAGACGTCACCGACATCATCCTGAACCTCAAGGGCCTGGTCGTTTCCTCGGAAGAGGACGAGCCGGTCACCATGTACCTGCGCAAGCAGGGCCCGGGCGCCGTCACCGCCGGTGACATCGTGCCCCCGGCCGGTGTGACGGTGCACAACCCGGACATGCACATCGCCACCCTCAACGACAAGGGCAAGCTGGAGGTCGAGCTCGTCGTCGAGCGCGGTCGCGGTTACGTCCCGGCCGTGCAGAACAAGGCTTCGGGTGCCGAGATCGGCCGTATCCCGGTCGACTCGATCTACTCGCCGGTGCTGAAGGTCACCTACAAGGTGGAGGCCACCCGCGTCGAGCAGCGCACCGACTTCGACAAGCTGATCCTCGATGTCGAGACCAAGAACTCGATCGCCCCGCGTGACGCCCTGGCTTCGGCCGGCAAGACGCTGGTCGAGCTGTTCGGTCTGGCCCGCGAGCTCAACGTCGAGGCCGAGGGCATCGAGATCGGCCCGTCGCCGGCCGAGGCAGACCACATCGCCTCGTTCGCGCTGCCGATCGACGACCTGGAGCTGACCGTGCGGTCGTACAACTGCCTCAAGCGTGAGGGTGTGCACACCGTCGGCGAGCTGGTCTCGCGTACCGAGTCGGATCTGCTGGACATCCGTAACTTCGGCCAGAAGTCCATCGACGAGGTCAAGATCAAGCTGCACCAGCTGGGTCTGTCGCTCAAGGACAGCCCGGCCACGTTCGACCCGTCGCAGGTCGCCGGCTACGACGTGGCCACCGGCACCTGGAACAGCGATGCCAGCTACGACCTGGACGCCGACCAGGACTACGCCGAAACCGAACAGCTGTAATTAGAAGTTCCGTCCCGGCCCTACCTGATACGGGGGCCGGCCCCAATTAGGAGAAGTTGCAATGCCTAAGCCCACAAAGGGTGCTCGCCTCGGCGGGTCGTCGTCACACCAGAAGGCGATCCTGGCCAACCTGGCCACCTCGCTGTTCGAGCACGGCCGCATCAAGACCACCGATGCCAAGGCCCGGGCGTTGCGTCCGTACGCCGAGAAGCTCATCACCCACGCCAAGAAGGGCGCGCTGCACAACCGGCGCGAGGTGATGAAGAAGATCCGCGACAAGGACGTGGTGCACACCCTGTTCGCCGAGATCGCACCGCACTTCGCGGACCGCGAGGGCGGCTACACCCGCATCATCAAGGTCGAGAACCGCAAGGGCGACAACGCCCCCATGGCCGTGATCGAGCTGGTCCGGGAGAAGACCGTCGTCTCCGAGGCCGACCGCGCCCGCCGCGCCGCCGCCGCTCAGGCTGCTGCCGCTCCGGTCGAGGCTCCGGTTGAGGAAGCCGCTGCCGAGGCTCCGGTTGCCGAGGTCGAGGCTGCCGACGAGGGCATCGCCGATGCTCAGACCGCTGAGGCCGAGGCTGAGGCCACCGAGGATGAGGCCAAGTCCTAATCAGGTTGTGAACGACATGCCCGCCATCGAATCCGATGGCGGGCATGTTCGTTTACGCCTGGACATCTCGTACGACGGCACCGAATTCGCCGGCTGGGCACCGCAGGTTGGGCAACGCACGGTCGCCGGTGTCATCGAGGAGACGCTGTCGACGGTGTTCCGTGAGCCGGTGCGGTTGGTCACTGCCGGTCGTACCGACACCGGAGTTCATGCGACCGGTCAGGTCGCGCACGTCGATGTGCCGTCTGCCGCACTGGGTTTCGCCTATCCGCGCACCCGTCGCGATGGTGACCCCGAGTTTCTGCCCCTGGTGCGCCGGCTTGCGCGGTTCCTGCCCGCCGATGTGCGGGTACGCCAGATCGTCCGTGCGGCACCCGGTTTCGACGCCCGGTTCTCCGCGTTGCGGCGACACTACGAATACCGGTTGTCGTTGGCGCCGTACGGGGTAGAGCCGCAGCAGGCTCGCTTCATCACGCCATGGCCGCGACCGTTGGATCTGGACGCGATGACGGCGGCTTCGCAGGAGTTGTTGGGGCTGCAGGATTTTGCGGGCTTCTGCCGATTCCGGGAGGGTGCGACGACCATCCGGGACCTGCAACGGCTGGAATGGCAGCGCTCGGGTGATCTGGTCACCGCCTACGTGACGGCCGACGCCTTCTGCTGGAACATGGTGCGCTCGCTGGTCGGTGCGTTGCTCGCGGTGGGGGTGGGTCGTCGTGAACCCGGTTGGATCGCAGGCCTTTTGGCAGCCGACAGCCGGTCCAGCGAGTACACCGCCGCCCCGGCGCAGGGCCTGACACTGGTGTCGGTGGACTACCCGCCCGACGATCAATTGGCGTCGCGCATCACCGTCACCCGCGACCTGCGCACCCTCGGCTGACCGTCGCGGCTACGGTGCCGGTGGCGCCGGTACAGCCGGTGGTGCCAGCCGGGCCGCGACGAAGTCGGCCGCCTGGGCGACCATGCCGGAGCCGATGTAACCGTCCTGCAAGTGATTTGACCAATCGGCCTGCAGTTGGGTGATGGTCTGGGGAAGTCCGTCCATGCAGACGGGATCGGTGCCATTGCACTGGTCGATGGTCCGATCCCCGTAGACCGGGCTGATGTTGCCGCCACCCATGCGGTGGGTGACGTTGCCGAACAGCGCCACCGCGGCGATGTGAGAGTCCATCCCGGGCGGCAGCGGCCTGTCGAACCCGAATCCCTTGTTGTCCGAGGACAACGCCATGGTTGCGGACGCCGCGCCCAGCGAGTACCCGCCGATCACCAGCCTGGTGTCGGGACACCGCGACGCCATGTCCTGAATGCGTGAGCTGATGTCGTTGGCGCCCTGCGGGATTTCGATATTGGCCGGATAGTTCACCGCATAAACCCCGACATTCAGCGGTGTTTTGGCGCGCAACGCATCGACGAAGGCGGTTCCCACCCGGCCGATGCCGGGGCGTTCATTGCGGCCGCGGGCGAAGACCACCTCGACCTGCGGGCAGGGGTCGGCCGACGCGGCACCGATGAATCCTGACGGTGCGGCGGTCGTCGACACCACCAGCCCAGTGGCGACGGACGCTGCCGCGCCAACCACGGAGACGGCAGACCGAACGGAGTTCATGACGGAGCGGGGGGCCATGGCTGGAGTCTAGCCGCGCGTCACAATCGCGCCGCTACGAACTTCGCGGCCTGGTTCACCATGCCGGACTTGATGTACCCGGGCGCGAGGTGGTCCTGCCACTCGGCACGCCACCTGGAGGGGCTGCTCGGATTGCAGACCGGGTCATCGGAATGGCAGAGGTCGATGGTGCGGTTCTGGTACGTCGTGCTCAATGCCGTGATGGGTGCTGCCCAGTTGACGCCGTTGCCGAACAGGGCCACCGCCGCGATGTGCTGATCGGTGCCGCGGGGCAACGGGCTGTTGTAGGTGAACGCCGAAATGGGCACCGCGATAACCAGATCCGTGGCGGCAGCGCCCAATGAGTAACCGCCGAGCACGATCTTGGTGGCCGGGCAGTTGCGGGCAAGCCACTGCACGCGCCGGCTCATGTCATTGGCGCCCATGTCGACCTGGGTGTCCGCCGGGTAATTCACCGAGTACAGAGTGATATTCGGGCCGCGGAGCTGGCGCAGCGCGGTGACGAACGCGGCACCGACCTGTCCGGGGCCGGGCGGTTCCATCCGGCCCCGGGCGAACACGACTTCCGCTGGTGAGCAATTGGCGGCGGCGTTCGCCACACCAATGTCCGTGAGTAACACGGACATTGGCGCGGCGCCGACAGTCAGAGCGGTGATCAGCACAGCAGACGTACGGCGGCCAATCACAAATCCGATGGTATCTCGACGAATTGACGGTCTCGTCGAGAAAAGATGCCAGCCTTACAACAATCCGGCGACGAAATTGGCCGCGTCGTTGGTCGCGCCACCCGCGTACGTCTTGTGCGCGTCCACGACCTGACCGTCGGTCTGGCAGATCGGGTCACCCGGGTTGCACAGGTCGATGACCTTGCCACCCCACACCGGGCTGGCCGTCAACGGCAGGCCCAGCTTGGCGGACGGGTTACCGAACACCGCGATGGCCGCGACGTGGCCGGCGGCTTCGGGCGGCAACGGGTTGTTGAAGCCGACGCCGGGGACGGGGATGGCGCCGATGACATCCATGACGGCCGCGCCCTGCGAGTAGCCGCCGAGCACCTGCCGGGTGCCCGGGCAGTTGTCGGCCATCCACTGGATGTGGGCGCTGGCGTCGTTGGCGCCGTCAGCTGCGGCCAGGAAGTCGTATGAGGCCGGGTAGACGACGGCGTAGGACCCGACGGACCGGCCGCCGACCTTGTTGCGGAGCTGGTTGACGAACGCCCCGCCGACCTTGCCCAGGCCGGGCGCTTCGGTTGTGCCGCGGGCGAAGGTCACCTCGATGTCGGGGCAGTTCGCGGCAGCGGCGACGCCGACGGCACCCAGGGATGGCGGTGCCAGCACGGTGACGCCGGCGATGACTACGGTGGTTGCGGTGCCGGCGAAGACGCGGCGCAGTGCACTGATGATCACACCGAATCCTAACCGCGGTTCCGGATGTGGTTCGGCGCCAGGCGCTCAGCCGCCGGTCAGACGCGTGATGCGATGAACTGTGCGGCCTGTCCGATGTACTCGGATGTCTCGTAGCGCGAGTGCGCGAACGGGTTGCGGCCGCGCGAGCAGATCGGGTCGCCCCACAGGCACAGGTCGACCGAACGGTTGGAGAACAGCCCCATCGAATCCAGCGGATGGCTGAACTTGGCTGACGGATTCCCGAATACCGCGGCGGCCGAGACTCGGCTCGCGAGGTCGGTGGGCAGCGGCGGTGCCGAGCCGACCTCGCCGATCCGGTCGCCGAGCGGCGGAATGCCCGCCAGCATGTCGACCACTGCGGCGCCCTGCGAGTAACCACCCAGCACGATCTTGGTGCTGGGGCATTGCTGCGCCATCAGGGCGATGCGGTTCTGTGCGTCTGTGGCGCCGTCCTGCGCGGTGAGGAAGTCATAGGACGCCGGGTAGTCGACGGCGTAGCCAGTGACGGTGCGGCTCCCGACCAGGGGCTGCAGCGCGTCGACCAGTACCGAGCCGACGCGGCCCATGCCGGGGTCGTCGTGCGTGCCGCGGGCGAAGATCACCTCGATGTTCGGGCAGGGGTCTGCCTTGGCCGGTGCCGACGGCAACAGCGCGGAACTGGAGATGACGGCGGCGGCGATCGCGGCCACGCGGACCGACGTGCTGAGCAAGGTCACGCGGGCCATCTTCACATATCGCGCTCAGCTACGGCCAATCGTTTGCCCTGCTGGCAAACCCTCCGGGCTGTCCGGCCAGTCGTCGTGCCAGCTAGCCTCACCGCGGTCACCCTGGCGGGCGAGCGCCAGGCCCGCCAGCACCACCGCACCGCCCAGCAATTGGATCTCGGTGATGGCCTCGCCCAGCAAGGCCCAGGCGGACAGCACGGCGAACATCACCTCGGACAGGCCGACCAGGGACGCGAACCGGGGCTGCAGGCGGGCGATGCCCATGATGCCGAAGGTGTACGCCATCGCGGTCGGCACGATGGCCAGCGCGATCACGGGGACCAGCCAGGAGGTGGTCAGGCCCGCCAGCGTGGTGTCGTGGGCGGTGAAGGCGAGCGGCATGATGCCGGAGACGCCGAGGAGTGCCACCGTCACCGCGCCGACGATCAGGCCGCCGGTGGCCAGGGTGATGGAGTGCAGGCCGGTGCCGTCGGCGCTGGCCTTGTCGGACATGACGAAGTAGCAGGCGGCGCAGACGGCGGCGCCCATGCCCCAGGCGATGCCGGCGAGGCTGATCTGGGCTCCGGCGTGACTGCCGGGTCCGATCAGCCCGAGCACCAGCGTGATGCCGGCGATGGCGATCGCGACGCCGGCCAGGGTCAGGGTGCTGGGGCGGCGACGGGTCGTGGCCCATACCCAACCCACCACCAGCAGGGGTGCGGCGTACTCGAGCAGCAGCGCGACGCCGACCGGCAGGTAGGTGACGGCGTTGAAGTAGCACAGCTGGGCACCCGCGATCGGGATGGCGCCGTAGGCGATGACCGTCCCTTTGTGGCTCAGGGCTTCGCGCACCCAGCCGCGGCGCAGGATGGTCGCGACCACGGCCATGACCAGCGCGCCGCCGGTCAGCCGGGCGACCACTGCCGCGGTAGGGCTCCAGCCGGCCTCGATCAGGGACTTGCCGAGGGCGCCCGCCATCCCGAAGGTGAAGGCGGACGTGACGGCGAAGATCATGCCGGTCCGGAAGTGACCGGCTGCGGTGCCGTTCGACGCAGTCACGGGCCACCTCCGATGGTGTAATGAGTGAAGTTGAGATTGGTCATGACGCTACGGAGGGTGGGTGTAACGAGTCAAATGAATTTCAGTCATGACACGGAGCTCACGCTGCGCGCGGCATGTGTATTGGTCAACAGTGACCGCGTCGACGGTGATCAGCTGGCCGATCTGGCGGCCCTCGACGGGTACCTGAACGAGTTCGGCTGGACCGGGCGCCGCGACCGCGACGCCGACGAGCTGGCGGCGGTACACGGTCTGCGCGCGCGCCTCGGCTCGCTGTGGGCCGCGGCGGGCGACGAGGAGGCGGTGGTCGGCCAGGTCAATGCGCTGCTCAGCGACAACCGCGCCATGCCCTGGCTGACGCGGCACCCGGAGATGCCGGAATGGCACCTGCACCTGGCGGCCGACCAGGATCCGCTCGTGCAGCGCATGGGCGCCGAGATGGCGATGGCCCTCGCCGACCTCATCCGGGCCGGTGAACTCCGCCGGCTCAAGACGTGCACGGCAGCGGACTGCACCGCCGTGCTGATCGACATGTCGCGCAACCGATCCCGCATCTTCTGCGACACCGGCAACTGCGGAAACCGCCAGCACGTCGCGGCGTACCGCGAACGCCGCGCGCGCGAGAACTGACGCCCGGACGTCCGACGCGCCCTGTCTTGGTTGCCGCAATGCATCGCGTCACGCGCGTCCGTCTCCTACCGTGATGACCGACAGCGGATGCAGTGTTTGAGCGGAAGGACGGGCCATTGGCCGAATTCGTAGCGGCCATCGACCAGGGCACCACCAGCACCCGGGCGATGATCTTCGATCACTCAGGTCGTGAGGTCGGACGCCACCAGCTCGAACACGAGCAGATCCTGCCGCGGGCCGGCTGGGTCGAGCACAATCCCGTCGAGATTTGGGAGCGCACCGGTTCGGTGCTGCAGACCGCGCTGAACAAGACGCGGCTGGCGGCGTCCGATCTGGTCGCGCTCGGGATCACCAATCAGCGTGAGACCACGATGGTGTGGGACAAGCACACCGGGCGCCCGTACTACCACGCGATCGTGTGGCAGGACACCCGCACCGACCGCATCGCGTCGGCGCTGGAACGCGAGGGCCATGGCGATGTCATCCGCCGCAAGGCCGGTCTGCCGCCGGCGACGTACTTCTCCGGCGGCAAGATTCAGTGGATCCTCGAGAACGTCGACGGTGTGCGCGAAGCCGCCGAACGCGGTGACGCGATCTTCGGCACCTGCGACACCTGGGTGCTGTGGAACCTGACCGGCGGCACCCGCGGCGGCGTGCACGTCACCGACGTCACCAACGCCAGCCGCACCATGCTGATGAACCTGGAGACCCTCGACTGGGACGACGAACTGTTGTCGTTCTTCGGGATTCCGCGCCAGATGCTGCCGACCATCGCATCGTCGTCGGTATCCGAGCCCTACGGTCTGACCGCGGCCGACGGTCCGCTGGGCGCGCCGGTGCCGGTCACCGGCATCCTCGGCGACCAGCAGGCCGCCATGGTCGGCCAGGTGTGTCTGTCGGCGGGGGAGGCCAAGAACACCTACGGCACAGGCAATTTCCTGTTGCTCAACACCGGCGAGAAGATCGTGCGTTCGGAGCACGGGCTGCTGACCACGGTGTGTTACCGCTTCGGTGACGCGAAACCGGTTTACGCACTGGAGGGTTCGATCGCCGTCACCGGTTCGGCCGTGCAGTGGCTGCGGGATCAGCTGGGCATCATCGCCGGCGCTTCTGACAGTGAGACGCTGGCTCGCCAGGTCGAGGACAACGGCGGCGTGTACTTCGTGCCGGCGTTCTCGGGACTCTTTGCGCCGTACTGGCGTTCGGATGCGCGTGGGGCCATCGTCGGGCTGTCGCGGTTCAACACCAACGCCCACCTGGCGCGGGCCACACTGGAGGCCATCTGCTACCAGAGCCGCGATGTGGTCGACGCCATGGCCGCAGACTCCGGTGTGCACCTGGAGGTGCTCAAGGTCGACGGCGGCATCACCGCCAACGAACTGTGCATGCAGATTCAGGCCGACGTGCTGGGCGTCGAGGTGGTGAAACCCGTTGTCGCCGAGACCACTGCGCTCGGTGCGGCCTACGCGGCCGGGCTCGGGGTCGGGTTCTGGTCGAACCCCGACGAGCTGCGCGCCAACTGGCAGGAGCACAAACGCTGGGCACCGTCGTGGGACGACGGCCAGCGCGCGGCCGGATACGCAGGCTGGCAGAAGGCCGTCGGCCGCACCCTGGACTGGGTCGACGTCTCCTAGCGATTTGTGCACGATTTTCCGCGCTCGTCGCGGAAAATCGTGCACAAATCACCGGGGAGAATTGGCGTCGGGGCGCATGTCCGCCCGCGGTTAGGCTGCTAGCCGGGGGATGGACATGGCTCGGGGGCAGGGTGCGCAACTAGAGGCCAGCGGCCGGCGCTTTCAGATGCGTCGACTGATCCACGCGCTGGTGCGTGGTGATACCGCGATGGTCGACGAACCGATTCGCGCGCAATCGATTTCGTATGCGTCGGGATGGCTCGCCGGATTGCTGGCGGTCGCAGTGTGCGCGGTCATCGCGATCGCCTCGCCGGCCGGCGGGCTGGGGGAGGCGCCGATCGTCATGGTCCGGGACACCGGCGCGCTGTACGTGCGCATCGGCTCGACGTGGCATCCTGCGCTCAATCTCGCGTCGGCGCGGCTCGTCGCCAAGTCCGCGGTCAACCCGGTGCCGGTCAATGCTGACGCGATCGCCGCCGCGCCGCGTGGACCTCTCGTCGGAATACCCGGTGCCCCAGCCGAATTGGGCCGACCGCTCACCGCGACAGCGTGGCAGATCTGCGACAGCGGCCGGACAGTACTGCTAGCCGGTCAGGTTGCCGGCGGGCATGAGCGGACGCGGCCGATCCTGGCAACGGCAGCAGGCGAGCACCATGCGACGACGTATCTGGTGTACGACGGCAGGCGCGCCGAAGTCGACCTACGGGATCTCGCTGTGGTCCGGGCACTGCGACTCGACGGCGTCTCACCCCGGTCGCTGTCGCGGTCCTTTCTCGACCTGTTGCCCGAAGTCCCCGCCATCGCAGCGCCCGGCATCGCGGGTCTTGGGACAAAGGGGCCCGGCGGTTTCCTTGTCGGACAGGTACTTCGAGTCAACCGCGCCGATGCCGCGGAGCACCATGTGGTTCTCGCCGGCGGTCTGCAACGCGTCGGCGACGTTGCGGCCGACGTCATCCGGTTCGCCCACGGTGTGGCCGACGGCGACCTTCGGACCGTGCGACCGGCGGACATCGCCGCCATCCCGGCGGTCCACGACCTTACGGTGTCGAGCTTCCCGGAGCAGGCCCTTGCGCCTCTGCCGAGCGAGGTCCCGGTCTGCGCACAATGGCAATCGGCTTCGGGTCGCGCGGATACCGCTGTCGTACCAGGGAAACCGGCAGCGCATGAGGTCGCACTGGTGCAAGCCGACGGCGACGGTCCGAATATCGATGCGGTGGCAATACCGCCGGGACGGTACGCGTACGTGCATGCCACCGGGGTTACCGGTGGATCGGTGACCGGCCCGCTGTACCTGGTGGCGGATACCGGCGTCCGGTACGGCATCCACGACGCCGACACGGCGAAATACCTTGGCGTGGAGGGTGAACCGCTGCCCGCACCTTGGCCGCTGCTGGCCCGGCTGCCCGGAGGACCTGAATTGAGCGTGCCGGCGGCTGAAGTGCTGCGGGACGGACTGGCGCCGTAGTGGCCGATGATCCCGCGAAATCCTGTCTCGGCCCGCCTCAAGGCTCTAGAGGCGGCGCCCCGCTTCGTCGAGGACGTTGTGCAGGATGCTATAGATCTCTTCGAACTCCTTCTGGCCGCTGATCAGCGGCGGAGCCAGCTGGATCACCGGATCGCCACGATCGTCCGCGCGGCAGTACAGACCCGCCTCCCACAGTGCGGGGGTCAGGAAGCCGCGCAGCAGGCGCTCGGACTCTTCGGCGTTGAAGGTCTCCCTGGTGGCCTTGTCTTTTACCAGTTCGATGCCGTAGAAGAATCCCTCACCGCGGACATCGCCGACGATGGGAAGGTCGTACAGCTTCTCTAGCGTTGCCCTGAATATCGGGGCGTTCGCTTTCACGTGAGTATTGATGCCCTCGCGCTCGAAGATATCGAGGTTGGCCAGCGCCACCGCGGACGACACCGGGTGTCCGCCGAAGGTATAGCCGTGGGCGAACATCGTCTTGCCGTCGTTGAACGGTTCGAACAGGCGGTCGCTGGCGATCATCGCGCCGATGGGGGAGTAGCCGGATGTCAAACCCTTTGCGCTGGTGATGATGTCGGGTATGTAGCCGAAATCGTCGCAGGCGAACATCGAGCCGATGCGACCGTAGGCGCAGATCACCTCGTCGGACACCAGGAGTACGTCGTACCGATCGCAGATCTCACGGACTCGCTGAAAGTACCCAGGTGGTGGTGGGAAGCAGCCGCCCGCGTTCTGCACCGGCTCCAGGAATACTGCGGCAACGGTATCGGGACCCTCGAATTCGATGGCCTCGGCGATGCGGTCGGCGCAGTACCGGCCGAATGCCTCCTGGTCGTGTGCGTAGGCATCGGGCGCCCGGTAGAAGTTGGTGTTCGGTGCGCGAAAGCCGCCGGGGGTGAGCGGTTCGAATGGCGCCTTGAATGCCGGGATCCCGGTGATCGCCAGTGCGCCCTGAGGGGTTCCGTGGTACGCGATGGAACGCGAAATCACCTTGTGTTTACCGGGTTTTCCGGTCAACTTGAAGAACTGCTTGGCCAGCTTCCAGGCACTCTCCACCGCTTCGCCGCCGCCGGTGGTGAAGAAGACCCGGTTCAGGTCGCCCGGCGCATAGTTGGCGATGCGCTCGGCCAGTTCGATCGCGGGCGGCGTTGCGTAGGACCACAACGGGAAGAAGGACAGTTGCTCGGCCTGGCGGGCAGCTGCCGCCGCGAGCTCCTCGCGGCCGTGCCCGACCTGCACGACGAACAGGCCTGAAAGCCCGTCGATATAGCTCTTGCCCCGGTCGTCGAAGATGGTGACGCCCTCGCCGCGGGTGATGATGGGTGGGGCGATATCGGTGCCATGACGGGCGAAATGTCCCCACAGATGCCGCTTGGCCTTGGCCGCCAGGTCGGTTGAAAGTGCTTGTGCTGCATTGATTGTTGTCATCGCGTGCCCCAGTTGTATTGCTGTTTGACGAGTTTGAGATAGACGAGCGTTTCGGTGGACAGCACCCCGGGTACCGCTCGAATCTTGCTGTTGAGCAGGTCGAGCAGGTGGCTGTCGTCTTCGCAGACGACTTCGATGATGATGTCGAAGGTGCCGGCGGTCAGCACGACGTAGTCGACGGACGCGATGGCGGCAAGTTGGTCGGCGACCTTGGTGGTATCGCCGGTGCAGCGAACGCCGATCAAGGCCTGGCGTCCGAAGCCCATTTGAACAGGGTCCGTCACGGCGACGATCTGCATGACGCCGCAGTCGATCATGCGCTGGACCCGTTGGCGCACAGCTGCTTCCGACAGCTCGACCGCTTTACCGATGGCGGCGTAGGACTGCCGGCCATCCTGCTGCAGTTGCTCGATGATCTCTTTCGAGAGTTCGTCGAGCTGGAATGCGGTGCCGCCCCTCGGTTGGCTACTGCGCGCAGTCATCGCAGCGGCATCGGGCGGTGCATCTGAGATGGCCATGGCCTCGATTGTGCACGGATTCCGTCGCCTGATGCAATATCTACGACGGAATCAGTTGTAGGTGGTGAAATTTCGAGTGGAATCCGTAGTCTGGTTGAGGTAGCGTGCAAGATCGTGAGCGCAGGTCGAGGCCAGGTCGTCGCAGGTAGCTTCATCAACGGAAAGATCGTGACAACGGCCGGGAGGCCGTTCGAGATCATCAATCCGGCGACGGGTGCTGTCGTGGCGTCATATGCGCTGGCGACGCCGGCCGATGTGGACGCTGCAGTAGCCGCGGCCCGCGCCGCGCAGCCGAGCTGGGCCCGGGCAACTCCGGCCGAGCGAGCCACGGTTCTGGCGCAGTTGGCCCGACTGGCCGTCGAGAACGCCGACGAGCTCGTCGATCAGGAGGTGAGCCAGACCGGTAAACCGGTTCGGCTAGCGACAAACTTCGACGTTCCCGGCAGCATTGACAACATCGACTTTTTTGCCGGTGCCGCCCGACACCTCGAGGGCAAGGCCACTGCCGAGTACTCGGCCGATCACACGTCAAGCATCCGGCGTGAGGCGGTCGGAGTGGTCGCCACCATCACGCCGTGGAACTACCCGCTGCAGATGGCGGTCTGGAAGGTACTGCCCGCGTTGGCAGCTGGTTGTGCCGTCGTGATCAAGCCCGCTGAGATCACCCCGCTGACCACGCTCACGCTGGCCCGATTGGCCGGCGAAGCGGGGCTGCCCGAAGGCGTGTTTAATGTTGTGACCGGGCTGGGCGCCGACGTCGGCGCAGCCCTTGCCGGGCATCGTGACGTCGACATGGTGACGTTCACCGGCTCGACGGCAGTCGGGCGACGAGTGATGGCAGCAGCGGCGGTTCACGGCCACCGCACTCAGCTCGAACTTGGCGGCAAAGCTCCGTTCGTGGTCTTCGATGACGCGGACTTGGATGCCGCGATCCATGGCGCGGTGGCGGCATCCCTGATCAACACCGGCCAGGATTGCACCGCGGCGACCCGCGCCATCGTGGCGCAACCTTTGTACGACGACTTCGTGGCCGGAGTTGCCGAACTGTTCGGCAAGGTCGTCACCGGAGACCCGCATGACCCGAATACCGATCTGGGGCCGGTGATCTCGACGCCACACCGGACCAAGATCGCCGGCATGGTGGAGCGGGCGCAGCAGCAAGGCGGGCGGATCGTGACGGGCGGAACAATGCCCGAGGGTTCCGGCACGTTCTACCCGCCGACACTGATTGCCGATGTCGCGGAAGACTCCGAGATCTACCGCGATGAGATTTTCGGTCCTGTGCTGACCGTGCGGCCCTTCATTGACGACGATGACGCACTGCGGCAGGCCAACGACACCGAGTACGGGCTGGCGGCCTCGGTATGGACTCGCGACGTATACCGGGCCCAGCGGGCAGCGCGCGAAATCCAGGCCGGCTGTGTGTGGATCAATGATCACATCCCGATCATTTCCGAAATGCCACATGGCGGTTTCGGTGCCTCCGGGTTCGGCAAAGATATGAGCGCATATTCGTTCGAGGAATACCTCACCATCAAACACGTGATGAGCGATATCACCTCGGTTGCCGAAAAAGACTGGCATCGAATTATTTTCGCCAACAGGCAGTAATCCGCGCGATCGTCGACGCCAACCCGAGGCGTCGAAAGCCTTGGGGAGCACTTCACTCGTGCAGCACCCGAGGAATTCGGAGTCCGCGGAATCAACGTCAACAACGTTGCGCCCGGCCTGCTCGTCATAAAGTGTTTCCGAAGGTGCAGAAGTCGACGCGTCGTGTCCAGATATAGATGCGCCGCAACACTATTCCGCCCTGCGGTCCCTCGTCGACGGCCAGCTCGCTGAATCCAGAACTAGGCGATGGGCGCCTTGTCAATATTCGTGGGAAACGTGCGCAGTCTCGGCGCGGACACGTATTTACTCGACACCGATCTCGGATGTCCAATTCTGCTCGACCCAGCGTCAGACTAACCATATGAGCGGAATCTTCGGCTAGATTGTTTCGCTTCCCGATATGCGGCGGGCGAAGGTAATCACGAACGCGCTCAACGATGGCCAAACATGACCGACTTCTGTGACGAATGCCACGAATAACACAGCGGTCTTGTTAGCACATTTAACACTCGTCGTAACTGCTGGTAACAACCCGACCCTAAAGTTGTCGGTGGGTATTAGTAGAGCGAAAGCGGTTGTCCCGCTGGGCCACTTCGCCCTGTACACACATCAGCCGTCGGCACCGTAGCCGGCATGCGGTCCGCGCCGTGTTCGTGGACCGACCAATCACCATTGAGGAGGCCGATCAATGCCGTCTATATCCAATGTCGAGCGGCTCGAGGAACTCAGAGATTCTCAGCAGAATGCAGATACCGGACTTGCGGCCGCCAGCATGAGCGGTGTCGAGCTTGTCGCACAGTCGACCGCCGGCATCGCACCAAGCGCGGTAATGGTTTCTGGCGCAACCCTTGTGGCTGCCAGTGCGAGCGCAGGAACCTTGTATTCCTACGCCATCTCCTTGTGTGTGCTGCTCTTGGTGGGCTGGTGCGTATCCCGGGCCGCGAGGTTGCGGCCGGGCGAAGACCTGCTCTCACATATCACTGCCGCGTTCGGTAGAGCGGTCGGGTTCGTCGGGTCGACCGGTCTCGCCTTCGGGTACCTGCTCATCTCCGTCGGCTGCGTCGCCCAATTCTCGCAGTACGCCAAACCCCTTCTCGGAGTAGCTCCACCGGCGAGCGCCGGAGTGCCCGCTACTTCGATTTCGGTCACAGTGGTCTTGGAAATCGTGTGTGTGCTTTGCGCGGCTTGGATGATGATCCGCGGCGTCCGGATCTCGGCATGGACCGGTGTGGTGCTCGAGGTGCTCTCTATCGGAGCAATTCTGGTGGTGCTCACCATGGTTTTGCTTCGGCACGGGTTCAGTCTCGCGCCGCTGATGCCCACCGGAATTACGATGCAACAGGTGGTCAGCGGCATGGTACTGGCAACCCTGGGTTTCGTCGGGTTCGAGTCTGCCGCTTGTTTGTCCGTCGAGGCGAAAGACCCACAACGGACAATCCCGCGGGCAGTCACGGGCAGTGCGCTACTGGCCGGTGCGCTCTACCTGTATGGGTCTTACGCGCAGATCGTCGGATTCGGTGGTGCCGACAATCTGGCTGCCGACGCAACGCCTTTGAACACATTGGCCGACGGCCTTGGCGTGCACTGGCTTGGTCTGGCCATCGATCTGGGTGCGGTGGCCTCCAACTTCGCCTGTGTGGCTGGCTCACTGACAGCGGCCAGTCGGGTACTGCGATCGATGGGTGAGTCGCAGTTGGTGCACAGCAAGCTCGCCGCGACGCATCCCATCCGTAAGACCCCGCATATTGCGATCATCTTGCTCAGTGTGGCCGCACTGATCGCGGCACTCGGCTTGGGAGTAAGCGGAATCAACGAGCTCGATGTGTATTCCTACACCGGAACCATGGGAACCTTCGGCTACATGATTGCCTACATGCTGATGGGTTTGGGTATCCCGATTCTGGTGCGGCGCTTGGCGCCACAGACCAGCGTTGGCGTCGCCGCCATCATTGGGCTGACCGTCACGGCCTGCCTTGCGTACGTCTTTTACCGCAACGTGTATCCGATCCCGGACTGGCCAGCAGACGTGATCCCGTGGATTTTCCTGGCGGTGCTGCTCGCCGCGGCCGCGTGGTATGCCGCAGGCCCGGCCCGCATCGCCCGCAGGCAGACCCGCGAATCGTCGTTGGCCGCGGAGCCGGCGCCCGAGCCCGCGATGCGTTCGACCAGCTAGCGCCGTGGCCGCCGGCGCCCGGTCACGGCGACGGCGGCCACCGCGATGCAGATGGCGGTGCCGAGAAAGGCAATTCGGCGCGACGGCCGATGGTCGGGACCGGACGCAGGTGGTGCCTGTGCGGCGGCGACCCGCGCGGGGGCAGGTGCCGGCGTACCGCCGCTGACCGCGGCCAACGGGTCGACCACACCGCGTCCGACCTGTGCGTTCCAGCCGTCGGTGGGATGGCGCGCCGTGTCCTTGATGCGGGCCATCACCTGCCGGGCAGACAGTTGCGGTTGTCGCGAACGCACCAGGGCCACAACACCACTGACGACGGGTGCGGCGTAGCTGGTTCCGGACAGCGGGCGGGAGTCTGGCCGGCTGTCGACGAGACCGTCGCCCTGCGCGCTCAGCGACACCACCGATTCGCCCGGCGCGGCGACGTCGACCCAGGGTCCGGCCAGGCTGAATTGTGATGGCGCACCGGTCGTGCTGACCGAGCCGACGGTCAGCACGTAGTCGTCGTACCACGCGGGGCTGACCACGGTGTGCACGGTGTCCCAGTCCGGCGTGCCCGGACGTTTGGGGTCGGACGGTGGATTCTGTTGTGCGCATTCACCACTGGCGTTACCGGCTGCGGCGACCACCACGACATTGCGGACATCGACGGCGTAGGCCAGTGCGGCACCCAGCGACCGGTCGTCGAGCGGGTCTGCGGCGGGCATGCAGGCCACGGACGAAATGTTGATGACGGTGGCGCCCGCGTCGGCTGCCGAGCGGACGGCGCGGGCGAGTGTCTCGACATCGCCGACGCCGGATACCTCATGATCGTCGGAAAGTCGGAACTTGTTGCTGGACTGGCGAATCGCCATGATGGTCGCATCGGGCGCCACGCCGCTGAAGGTGCCAGGTTCGGTGGCCGTGGCGCCGATCAGGCCGGCGATTGCGGTGCCGTGGCCGTCGCAGTCCTCAGTACCGTCCCCTGAGGAGACGTAATCACCGCCCGCGACCAGATGAGGCAGCAATCGGTGCCGAGCCACACCCGTATCGATCACCGCTACCGTCTGTCCGCTGCCGCGGGAAAGCGGCCACACCGCAGCAAGATTGAGCATGTCGAGCTGCCCTGCGGGGCGTGCGTCGACCGACTTCGCCGTCGAGCACCGGTCCGACTGTTCGGTTCTACCGGGCGGCGCTGGTGCCGTGGGCGCGGGCAGTTGACCGTGATCAACCGGCTTCGGGGCAATGGCATATGCGCACGGAGCCGCGGATGTCATCGCGACCGTCAACGCGACGGCGATCACCTGATCGCGGTGTCTCATCCGCCGCGTACCAATCTGAAAACGTCTGCGGCCCAGAGTGCCGACGGAGCCATCGCGACCAGCATCGCGTATTCGAGATACACCAGGCGCCGGCCCGTCGTGGCGCTCACCGGCCCGATCCGCTGGATACCCAGAACCACCGCGATGACGCCGCCACCGAGCCAGGCCAACCAGGCGGGATACACCATCACGGTGACGACCAAAGCCCCAGTGGTGCAGATCATTCCCGCGATCAGGACACTCCACCGGCGTGCCGGAAGCTGGTAGGACGGCGCTCGCAATGCAATCGCTGCGGCCGCCACCCAGCTGAACACCAACGTCGCGGTGCTGGGCCGGTGCACGGCGGCCACCGTCACCGCGATCGCGCCGATCGCCGCGGCCGCAGCCGCACCGATCACCAACGCCGTGAGCACCAGATGCGCACGTGCGACCTGCTCAGCATCGCTGTCGGCCACCGTCGCCGAACGCGGCGTGAGTCCGGCGACGGTGACGCCGCACCGCGGTGCGGCCGACAGCACAACAAAAGCCACCGCGGTCATGGCCACGCTGGTACTGGTCATCGGTAGCGACCAGACGCTCGCCGCCGCCGTCGCCACGATCATCGGCGCCGAAAACGAAGCGGCCGCAATAGATACGCGATGTGCGCCGATTCGCAGCAGGACGAGGGCCACCGCGAATGCCGCCGCGGAACCGAGGAGGACATTCGGAGCCGCCGGTCCGTCCGGAACGGCCGAGAACCCGGCCGCGAAAGCGAGTATCACGGCAGCGACCGGCCACTGCCCACGGCCGGACCGCCACGCCACCGTCAGCGCGGCCAGCGCGCCACCACAGCTGACCACGGATGCTGTGGGTTGATCACCGTGCATGGCGGACCAGATCAAGATCACGGCGGCGACGCTCACTGCCCACACCCCGAGTACGGGCCCGACCAGATGAGCGGTCGGACCAGCAGGGGCGTGGTCGGCGGCCATCTTCGCCGTGTGAGTCCGCAGCACGCCGAGTTCCGGGGTCGTGCTGCGCAGCAGTTGCAGCACGTCGCCGTCGTGAACGCCGTTTTGTCTCAACGACAATGAGCCGTCGATCGGGTCGCCGGCAGCCCGGTCCAGGCACCAGCTCACGCCATCGGGCGACTCCTGCGGATGAGCCAGCGCCACGATGTCAGGTAGTAGCGAGTCCACCGCGGCACCCGCCGGCAAGACCAGATCGGTCGTCTCGCTGGTGCGTTCGCCGTGGAATCGCACCGAAAGCCGACAAAGAGACTCGGACATCGCACCCCCCCCGGATCGACATGCCCGATCTCACGGTAACCGCCCATCGAACCCCTGCCCGACACGAAAATCGATGGAACCGAACAGCGTCCGCGTACGTCTGATAGTTCGATGGAATTCACCAGAGTCGCGCGATCTCCCGCAGCCGAACCGGCGGAGGGAGACGTCGAGGTCCGCACGCCACCGCAGGTGCCGCGGCTGTCGCCGGGCAACGTCGTCACCCGCCTCGCACCCGTGCTGATGCTGTTGGCAACGGCCGGGATGATGGTGTTCTACTTCCGGTCGGGGTCGGTGGCGGGACGGAACCCGATGTTCCTGCTCTTCCCGGCCATGATGGTGCTGTCGATGATCGGTAGCACCGTTCTCGGGTCGCGCGGTGCGCGCCGGGCCGGTGAGATCGATGCCGATCGTCGTGAGTACCTGGTGTATCTGGACGCGATCGGTGAATGCGCGGGCCGCACTGCCGCCGAACAGCATCGTTGGCTGCATCACAACCATCCACCGCCTGGCGCGCTGTGGACCGTGGCCGGCACCAAACGGATGTGGCAACGCGGTTGGAACGACGACGATTTCACGGAGATCCGCGTAGGCATCGGCGAGCGTCCGCCCCGCACCACGCTGGTCCCGACACAACCCGTCGATGACGGAGTCGCCGACCCGTTGACCGCCTCGGCATTCGATCGGCTGCTGCGCACCGCCGCCACGGTCCCCGATGTCCCCGTGACCGTCGCCGTGAACCGGTATCGGTGTATCGACATCGGCGGCGGCGATGCCCCGGGACGGGTACGCGCCATGGCCTGTCAACTGGCGTTGTGGCACGGACCTGATCAGGTGAAGATCGCCGCGGTCACCCGATCGGGCGAGTGGGACTGGCTGAAATGGCTACCGCACCATTACCGTTCGGGCGTCATCGGTGGGGTGCCGCTGCGCTTCCCGGAACTTGGCGCAGTGTCTGCCATCGCTGGTTGCCACCTGGTGGTGCTGGTGGATGCCGCCCTGGCCGTGCGGTTCGAGGACACGGCGGCGGTGACGCTGCTGGTGGTCGGTGGCTTGGGCTCAGCGTCGATGCTCCCGCCCTGCTCGACCGCCGACACGCTGACGGCAGCACAAGCGGAGACCTGTGCACGCAGACTGGCGCGCTACAAACTGGCCGGCAGTGCGGACATTATGCGGCGGCCACATGATTGGGCGCCCGCGTGGTCGCGCCGGCCGGCCCGGCAACGTCTGCGCGTGCCGATCGGCACCGACGACACCGGGACGGCGGTCGAACTCGACCTCAAAGAGCCGGCCGAGCACGGCATGGGTCCACACGGCTTGTGTATCGGCGCAACGGGTTCCGGGAAATCCGAACTGTTGCGGACGCTGACGTTGGGGCTGATCAGCACGCACTCGCCCGACGAGCTGAACCTGATCCTCGTCGACTTCAAAGGCGGCGCAACATTTCTCGGTTTTGAAAAGGTGAACCACGTCGCGGCGGTCATCACCAATCTGGCGCAAGAGGCACATCTGGTCGCCCGGATGCACGACGCCCTCGCCGGCGAGCTGACCCGGCGCCAAGGGCTGATGCGGGCGGCCGGGAACCTGTCCGGCATCGGCGACTACCGCCGGGCCCGCGCGGCGGGTGCCGACCTGGCACCGCTGCCTGCGTTGTTCATCGTGGTCGACGAGTTCTCCGAATTGCTCAGCCAGCATCCGGATTTCGCGGAGTTGTTCGTCGCCATCGGACGACTCGGCCGATCACTGGGCATTCATCTGCTGCTGGCCAGCCAGCGACTGGACGAAGGCCGCCTGCGTGGATTGGATACCCACCTCTCGTACCGGGTCTGCCTCAAGACCTTCTCGGCGGCCGAGTCCCGTGCGGTCGTCGGGGTCACCGACGCGCATGAGTTGCCCGCTACACCGGGTGCCGGCTTGCTGCGGACAGCGGACGGAAAGCTGTTGCGATTTCAGTCGGCGTTCGTCTCCGGGCCGGCCCCATCGAGCGAGAACGACGATCCGGTGCCCGGACTGTTCACCGTCGCAGTCCCGGCGGTGACGCCGGAGCCGTCGGCCGGCCCGACCCTGATGGACATGACCTTGGACCGGTTGACCGGGCTCGGCGCGAAAGCCCATCAGGTCTGGCTGCCACCGCTGGCGGGTTCGCCCGCATTGTCCGAGCTACTGGCGGCCGGCGCGGACCAACCGTTGCGTGTCCCTATCGGTCTGGTGGACAACCCATTTCAGCAGCGCCGCGAGCCGCTGATGGTCGACCTCAGTGGCTCCGGTGGACATGTGGCGATCGTCGGCGGCCCGCGCTCAGGAAAATCGACTGCGCTGCAGGCAGTGGTGCTCGGCCTGTCCGCAGCAACACCACGGCTCAGCGTCTACGGCCTGGATCTGGGTGACGGTGCGCTGACGGCGTTGCGGCGGCATCCTCAGGTCGGCGCCGTCGCCGGCCGGAACGAGCCAGAATTACTGCGGCGCATCGCGTCTCAACTGTTCACCCTGTGCCGCGGTCGCCAGGACTTTCGGCAGCAGCACGGACCTGGGGTGCCTTTTCCGGATGACTACGGTGAGGTCGTGTTGGCGGTGGACGGCTGGGCAGTGCTGCGCCGCGACTTCGATGCGCTCGAGGACACCATCACCGCAGTGGTGGCGCAGGGGCTGTCGGTCGGCGTCCACGTGGTGCTCACGGCCAGTCGGTGGGCTGAGCTGCGCCCCATGCTGAAAGACCACATCGGCACCCGGATCGAGTTGCGGCTCGGTAACCCGACGGAGTCCGAAATGGACCGTCGTCGTGCCCAGCTGCTCAGCACGTGCCCACCCGGTCGCGGCCTCACCAGAGACGGGAAGGAGTTCGTGGTCGCGCTGCCGCAGCTCGACCGGATGGCGACCGATCCCTCGGGTCCCGCGCCGGTCATCGAACTGCTTCCACAGCATGTCGACTACGCGGAGCTGGTGGCCGCCGCGGAAGCGCCGCCGCGGTACGTCGTCGGAGTGGCCGAGGAGGAACTGCAACCGTTCGCAGTCGATTTGGACGACGATCCGTATCTGATCCTGTTGGGCGACACAGGTTGCGGCAAGACATCCGCGCTGCGGACGCTGTGCCACGCGATCATCGGACAGACGGATCCGGATCGGGCCCAGCTGCTGATCGTGGACTTCCGGCGATCGCTGCTGGGCGTGGTGGAGCCGCCGCATCTGTTCGGCTATGCGATGTCGGCTGTCACGGCGGCCGCAGAACTGGCGGCCGCGCTGTCACTGCTCACCGCTCGGCTGCCGGGACCCGGCATCACTCAGCAGCAACTGCGGGACCGATCCTGGTGGTCCGGTCCCGAAATCCACGTCGTAGTCGACGACTACGACCTGGTCGCGAGTGCGGCGGGAAATCCGTTGAGCCCCTTGCTCGACCTGCTGCCGCACGCATCGGACATCGGACTCCACGTGGTGGTCGCACGCCGCTCCGGCGGGGCCGCGCGCGCCATGTTCGACCCGCTCCTGTCGCGCATGCGTGACCTGGGCGCCACCGGCATCATCATGAGCACCAGTCCCGAGGAAGGGCCGCTGCTGGGCACCGCGCGCCCGATGACGCTCCCGCCCGGCCGGGCCGTCGTGACGCGTCGTGGGCGGCCCGATCAGCTGGTCCAAATCGGTTGGACCGATCCGCCATGACGGCCGTGGTGGTGGGGCCGGCGACCATCATCGGACCGGGGGATATCGACGCCGAACTTGTTACGTCCGCATTGGAGTGCATCGACGAGCAATTGGGTCTCCTGGATGCGGCAGTCCTTCCCGCCGAACGCATCTGGCACGAGGCGATGACCGCGGCGATCGGTGCCGCACCAGCCGTCACGGTGGTGTGCCCGACCTGGTGGTCGGCGTCGAGGGTCGACCGGATACGCACCGCTGCCCACGCCGGCGGCTCGCGCGTCGTCATCCAGCACCGGACCGAGGCGCTCCGTGCGGCCACCGGCGAATCCGATTGCGCGGTGGTCGAACTGGGGGAGGACCTCGTGACGATCTCCCGGCCAGGAACCGCCTCGTCCGTCGTGCGACGCACCGACGGCGCCACCGCAGAGGCCGTCATTGCCCGAACTGCGTGGGGCACACCTGTGGTGATCGACGCGCCGATCGGCGTCCCCGGTGCCGCGGCCCTGGCCGCTGAAATACGGGCGCTGCTGCAGGATCAAGGCGTCACCGCTCAGATATTGAGTTGCGACGACTTGCTCGACCATCGCGATCCGGACCGCACTCCCGCTGCAGCCGGATCGCGCTCTGTGCGGGGTCGCATCGCAATTGTCGCCACGGCCACCATCGCGGTCGTCTGTGCCGTGGGACTGGGGCTGTCGAGCCGGGACACCCCGGCGGCAGTCGTCACCGCCGTAGATCCGGACCTCACGTGGCTCGTGGAAGGCCGTATCGCGGTACAGGTCCCGGCACGCTGGCCGGTCGAGCGGACGCTGACGGGCACGGGATCGGCTCGGCTGCAGATCATTTCGCCCGATGATCGCGGCCAGATCATTCACCTCACTCAATCGGTGGTGGCGCCGGACCAGACGCTGGACGTGGCCGCACGGTCGTTGCGAGCGGCGGCGACGAAGCTGCCGGGCGGCGTCATCCTCGACTTCGAGGACGTCGGTGTCAGTGCCGGACGCGCGGCCGTGCGGTACCGCGAGGTGCGGGGCAGGCGGGTCGTCGAGTGGACTGTGGTGCTCGATGGCCCGGTGCGCATCGCCGTGGGATGCCAGGGCGCGTCGGTCCGCGCAGCCTGTGACACCGCCATCCGCTCTGCACGCCGAACCGATTGAAAAAACTTGGGCGGCAATGGAACCGAATGTTCCCTGGAAACGTCTAAACAATCAAACCCAATGGAGAGGAAATCATGACAGCTCCGCAAAGTGGCACCCTGACTACGGATTTCGATCTGATGACGGGTATCGCAGGCAAGGTCGAGGTGCGCAACGAGGAGATTCGGGCCATGCTCGGCAACTTCATCGGCCAGATGACGGCCATCCCGCCGACGGTGTGGGGCGGTGTCGCGGCGACCCGATTCCAGGACGTGGTGAATCGGTGGAACGGTGAGTCGATGAAACTGCATGCGTCGCTTCAACGTATCGCCGAGACCATCCGATCGAATGCCGCGGTGCTGAGCCAGGCGTCCGACACGCACGCCCAGCGCATCGGCGCTACCGGCCACACGATCTGACGGGACAAGACAAATGCAATCGGCGCTGTCCTACCACTTCGGCGAGATCGAATTCACCGTCCGCCAACAAATCCATGCCACGTCGGCACGGATGAACACGTCGCTGGAAGAACTTCGGCAATTGGTCGCGCCACTGCAACAGACGTGGACCCGCGAAGCCGCCGAGGCCTTCCAGGCCGAGCAGGCCCGCTGGAACCAGTCGGCGGCCGCCCTCAACGAGATTCTGCACAGCCTCGGCAACGCCGTCCGGGACGGCGCCGACGACATCGCGGCCACCGACCGGCGCGCGGCCGGCGACTGGGTTTTCTAGCCCACCAGAAGCCCTGTGTGGTCCTGCCCCTGGAATGGAGAGCCGGGGGCGGGGCCACACAGTCATTTCGCCTGGCCGGCCGGCAGAGCGAGATAGACCGGGAGACGAGAGTGGGCAGCGCCGAGCGGAAAGCGCCGCCGCAACGAGTGCGAGGGATGCTCGGCCCCGATACTTCCGATGAGTTTCCAAAGTTCTATGGCTGGACACCGCCGGTTCTGCGAAGCCAGATCGACGATTTCGACAACGCAGACGCTGCAGCGGTGCTGTACGGAGATGGCAGCGGTCACGGCGGGCACGCGGACGTCGCAGATTCGCCGCCGAACAAGTCGAAGTTTCCGAAAGGCTGGCGTGAGCCTGAAACGATCGACTGGGTGCGATCAGTTGTCGACGTCCCCCTTGACGGATACGACGACGGCGACGGTTTCAGCCTTTTCGGTCGCTACCTGAACGTAAGCGGAGTCCTTCGGGTGCGGCCGGTATTGGCGACGCGCAGCTGGTATTTGGCGACTGGACATCCAATGACGCAGATAGACTGGGATCGTGAACGCGGCCGAGCTCGGTAGGTCGATCTTTGATCGACGGCGCCCAGCGCTGTCGGAGCGTCAGGTGGCTGTTCGGTTGACGAGCATCGACTATCACGACTGGCGGTTACTGGCATTGGACGGGTTGACCGAGGCGTTGCAGAACGATGGGCTTACGGAGGCGGAAATTGCTGCGGCATCAGCCCTCGTCGGCTCGGGATACTTCGGTCGTAGCACGGCCGGCCTGAAGGACCTGCTGAGCACAGCGACGATAGTCAGCGCTGCCTGACTCACGTCCCAGGGGCAAGATCGTGTCGTAGAACACCCAGGTCGACTACCCTGGCGGCCACGCAGGTGTGTATCCGACCTGCGAGGAGTGTGAGTGTCGTGGGAACCAGCCGCACCAAGGGGTCGCCGGCCGGCTCAGTGCTGCGCGCGGTACACCAGAGGTTCGTCACCGGTGAGATCGACGCCCAGCACCTGGATCCCGCAGCGGTCCGGCCCGTCATCGCCGACAGCTGGCGCCGGAGCCTGGCCACGGGCGTCGACCCGGACCGCGGCGGTGCGCAGTTCACGCCCGTCGTGCCGAAGACCCTGGATCAGATCCGCGCCGACCAGCCCATCTCCGCCGCATTGCCGGTGATCCGCAAGCTGCTGGTCGAGGACGCCAAGGACAGTGGCGTCATGGTCGCGGTCGCCGCGGCCGACGGCACCCTGCTCTGGGTGGAAGGTGACCCGACGGCGCTGAGCAAGGGCGAGGCCATGAACTTCGTCCCCGGCGCCAACTGGAGCGAGAGCAGTGCCGGCACCAACGCCCCGGGCACCGCGCTGGCCCTGGACCGGGAACTGCAGATCCACGGCTCTGAGCACTTCGCCCGGCTGGTGCAGCCGTGGACCTGCACGGCGGTGCCGGTGCACGACCCGACGACGGGCGAACTCATCGGCTGCGTCGACCTGACCGGGGACAGCCAGATCGCCTCCGCGCAGACCCTGGGACTGGTGCGCGCCACGGTGATGGCCATCGAGAACCACCTGGCACTGCAACGGCTGCTCCAGCCGGCCGCGAACCCGGTGACCGCGGCGCGCCTGACGGTGCTGGGCGGCGACCGTCCGCGCTGGATCGCCACCGGCGATGACGGACAACCCCACCAGCACACCCTCAGTGGCCGGCACGCCGACATCCTGGTCCTGCTGAGCCGCCATCCCGAGGGCCTGAGCGCCGACCATCTCGCAATGTTGTTGGACGACAACGATCTTGACTCGGTCACCATCCGCGTCGAGATGTCCCGGCTGCGCCGCGTGATCGGCGCGCAGTACGTGGCGTCGCGGCCCTACCGGCTGCTCACGCCTATCGAGAGCGACGTCGCCGAGGTCTTCGCCGCGCTGCACCGCGGCGACGTCGACGCGGCCCTGTCGCACTATTCGGGTGCGCTGCTGCCGCAGTCGGTGTCGCCGGCGATCGCCCGGTTGCGCACCGAGTTGGGGGAGAGCCTGCGCACCGCGGTGCTGTCGGCGTCCGCGGCCGGACATGTCGGCCTGTTGCGCCGCTGGCTGGCCCTGCCCGACGGGCGCGACGACCGGCACGGCTGGCAACTGCTGCGCAACCACCCGTCGGCCGACCCGGTCGTGCGGGCGCAGGCCGTCGGACATCTGGCGGGACTGGACGCCGACCTCGGCTGACGCGGTCCCGGTTCAATCGCGTTGAACGATGCAACTGTGTTGCAACCCACTTCTGCGTACCGTAAGTGACCAGCAGCACATCTGTGTTTGTCACCCATTGCGAGGAGTGAACCCATGACTGTTTACGCGCGTCCCGGTGCCGAGGGTTCGGTGATGACCTACCCGGCCCGCTACGAGAACTTCATCGGCGGCGAGTGGGTGGCACCCGCTGCCGGACGCTACTTCGAGAACCGTACCCCGGTGACGGGCCAGGTGTTCTGTGAGATCGCCCGCTCGGACGAATCCGACATCGAGAAGGCGCTGGACGCCGCGCACGCCGCCGCGCCCGCCTGGGGCAAGACCGCGCCGGCCGCCCGCGCCCGGGTGCTCAACCTGATCGCCGACCGCATGGAGCAGAACCTCGAGGCCATCGCCGTCGCCGAGTCCTGGGACAACGGCAAGCCGGTGCGCGAGACCCTCAACGCCGATATCCCGTTGGCCGTGGACCACTTCCGCTACTTCGCGGGCGTGCTGCGGGCCCAGGAAGGCTCGCTCTCCGAGATCGACGACGACACCGTCGCCTACCACTTCCACGAGCCACTCGGCGTCGTCGGCCAGATCATCCCCTGGAACTTCCCGATCCTGATGGCCGTCTGGAAGCTGGCCCCCGCGCTCGCCGCCGGCAACGCCATCGTGCTCAAGCCCGCCGAGCAGACCCCGGCCTCGATCATGTTCCTGTTCTCGCTCATCGGCGACCTGCTGCCGCCGGGTGTTGTCAACGTGGTCAACGGTTTTGGTGTCGAGGCGGGCAAGCCGCTGGCGTCGAGCAACCGCATCGCCAAGATCGCCTTCACCGGTGAGACCACCACCGGCCGGCTGATCATGCAGTACGCCAGCCAGAACCTGATCCCGGTCACCCTGGAGCTGGGCGGCAAGAGCCCGAACATCTTCTTCAGCGACATCATGGCCGCCAACGACGATTTCCAGGACAAGGCCCTGGAAGGCTTCACTATGTTCGCGCTGAACCAGGGCGAGGTCTGCACCTGCCCGTCGCGCAGCCTCATCCAGGCCGACATCTTCGACGAGTTCCTGGCGCTTGCCGCGATCCGCACCAAGGCCGTCCGCCAGGGCGACCCGCTGGACACCGAGACCATGATCGGCGCGCAGGCCTCCAACGACCAGCTCGAGAAGATCCTGTCGTACATCGAGATCGGCAAATCCGAAGGCGCCCAGCTGATCACCGGTGGTGAGCGGGCCGAGCTCGGCGGCGACCTCAGCGGTGGTTACTACGTGACGCCGACGGTCTTCTCCGGTCACAACGGCATGCGCATCTTCCAGGAGGAGATCTTCGGACCGGTGCTGTCGGTGACGTCGTTCAAGGACTACGACGACGCCATCTCGATCGCCAACAACACCCTGTACGGCCTGGGCGCCGGCGTCTGGTCGCGCAACGGCAACGTCGCCTACCGGGCCGGCCGGGACATCAAGGCCGGTCGCGTGTGGACCAACTCCTACCACATGTACCCCGCGCACGCCGCGTTCGGCGGCTACAAGCAGTCCGGCATCGGCCGGGAGAACCACAAGATGATGCTGGACCACTACCAGCAGACGAAGAACCTGCTCGTCTCGTACTCGACGAAGGCTCAAGGTTTCTTCTGATCCCCGATCCGCGAGCGCCCGCGTAACCCCCGAATACGCGGGCGCTCGCTTCGGGCTCGGTCGACGCATCTCAAATGCGTACGGCGACAAAATGATTCCGGCCGGCACCAGATAGCTCCTGGGGGCAGGCCACCTCGGCATCCCGCCATCCCCTCAGGAGTCTGCAGTGTCCATCACCAATCCACCCAGTGAGCACTCCGCTCACGGCGTCGAAGAACACGTCGAGAGCAACGAATACCTCGCGAAACGTCAGCTGAAGAAGGGCACGGCGGGCTGGCTGCTGCTCGCCGGCCTCGGCGTCAGCTACGTGGTGTCCGGCGACTACTCCGGCTGGAATTTCGGCCTGGCGCAAGGCGGTTTCGGTGGCCTCGCCATCGCGGCCGTCATCATCGCCGGCATGTACCTGGCCCTGGTGCTGGGCATGGCCGAGCTGTCCTCGGCGCTGCCCGCCGCGGGCGGCGGCTACACCTTCGCCCGCCGCGCACTGGGTCCATGGGGTGGTTTCGCCACCGGCACCGCAATCCTGATCGAGTACTCGATCGCCCCGGCCGCCATCGCGACGTTCATCGGCGCCTACGTGGAATCGTTGGGACTCTTCGGGATTCACAACGGCTGGTGGGTGTATCTCGCGGCCTATGCCTTCTTCATCGGCATCCACCTGTCCGGCGTCGGTGAGGCGCTCAAGGTGATGTTCGTGATCACCGCCATCGCGCTGCTGGGCCTGGTGATCTTCGCGGTCTGTGCCATCGGGCAGTTCGACATCTCGAACCTGACCACCATCGCCGTCGACACGGGAGCGGCCGGAGCTTCCGACATCCTGCCGCACGGATACCTCGGCATCTGGGCCGCCATCCCGTTCGCCATCTGGTTCTTCCTGGCCATCGAAGGTGTGCCGCTGGCCGCCGAAGAGACCGCCAACCCGGAGAAGAACGTGCCGCGCGGCATCATCGCGGCGATGACGGTCCTGCTGGTCACCTGCGCCGTCGTGCTGATCCTCACCACGGGTGTCGGTGGGGCCCAACAGATGTCGGGCTCGGGCAACCCGCTCGTCGAGGCACTCGGTTCCGGCGCCGGAGCCAAGCTGGTCAACTACATCGGCCTGGCCGGCCTCATCGCGAGCTTCTTCTCGATCATCTACGCCTACTCCCGCCAGCTGTTCGCCCTGTCCCGGGCGGGCTACCTGCCGACCCAGCTGTCGGTGACCAACTCGCGCAAGGCGCCGACGCTCGCGCTCATCGTCCCCGGCGTCATCGGCTTCCTGCTGTCGCTGACCGGCAAGGGCGACCTGCTGCTCAACATGGCCGTCTTCGGCGCTGCGGTGAGCTACGTCCTGATGATGGTCAGCCACATCGTGCTGCGCCGTCGCGAGCCGAACATGCCGCGGCCGTACCGCACCCCGGGTGGCATCGTGACCACGTCGTTCGCTCTCGTGATCGCGGTTGTCGCAGTTATCGCGACCTTCCTGGTGAACCCGGTCGCCGCCGGTCTGTGCCTCTTGGTGTTCTGCGCGTTCATGCTGTACTTCGCGCTCTACAGTCGGCACCGTTTGGTGGCAAACTCTCCTGATGAAGAGTTCGCGATGCTCGCAGAAGCCGAGGACGAGCTGAAATGAAGTACCACCAGCGGATTTCGGGGGTGAATTACACCTTCGACGGGCTTGTGGACTTGATGGCCAAGGCCACGCCGCTGCGCTCCGGTGACGAACTCGCCGGGTGCGCGGCCCACAGCGACGCCGAGCGGGCCGCCGCGGCGTGGGCGCTGGCCGAGCTTCCGCTGGACACCTTCCTCAATGACGCGGTGGTGCCCTACGAGACCGACGAGGTCACCCGACTGATCATGGATTCCCATGACCAGCAGGCATTTTCGGAAATCTCGCACCTGACGGTGGGAGCGTTCCGGGACTGGCTGCTGGACGCGGTGGCCGGCGACGACGCCGCAGGCCGGATCGCGGCCGTCGCACCCGGCATCACGCCGGAGATGGCGGCCGCGGTCAGCAAGATCATGCGCAACCAGGACCTGATCGCCGTCACCGCGGCCACCCAGGTGCACGCGGCCTTCCGCAGCACCATCGGGCTGCCGGGCACCCTGGCCACCCGGCTGCAACCCAACCACCCGACCGACGACCCCCGCGGCATCGCCGCCGCGGTGCTCGACGGCCTCCTGATGGGTTGCGGCGACGCCGTGATCGGCATCAACCCGGCCACCGATTCACCGCAGGCCACCGCCGACCTGCTGCACCTGCTCGACAACATCCGCAGCCGCTACGACATCCCGGCACAGTCCTGCGTGCTGTCCCACATCACCACGACCATCGGCCTCATCGAGGCCGGTGCTCCGGTGGACCTGGTGTTCCAGTCCGTCGCCGGAACCGAGGGCGCCAACAAGGCCTTCGGCGTCGACATGGCGCTGCTGCGGGAAGGCAACGAGGCCGGCCGGTCCCTGAACCGCGGCACCGTCGGCAACAACGTCATGTACCTGGAGACGGGGCAGGGCTCGGCCCTGAGCTCCGGTGCCCACCTCGGCACCGGCGGCCGGCCCGTCGATCAGCAGACTCTGGAAACCCGCGCCTACGGCGTCGCCCGCGCCCTGGACCCGCTGCTGGTCAACACCGTCGTCGGCTTCATCGGCCCCGAGTACCTCTACGACGGCCGGCAGATCATCCGCGCCGGACTCGAAGATCACTTCTGCGGCAAGCTGCTCGGCCTGCCGATGGGCGTCGACGTCTGCTACACCAACCACGCCGAAGCCGACCAGAACGACATGGACACCCTGCTCACCCTGCTCGCCGCGGCGGGCTGCGCCTTCGTAATCACGGTGCCCGGCGCCGACGACGTCATGCTCGGCTACCAGAGCCTGTCCTTCCACGACGTCGTGGCGGTCCGTCGCACCTTGGGATTGAAGCCCGCGCCCGAGTTCGAGGCCTGGCTGAAGAAGGTCGGCATGACCGATGACGCCGGCAAGCTCACCAACTTCGATCTGCAGCGCTCGGCGCTGCGTGCGCTGACGGCGGCGGGCTGACGATGACCTCGGAGAACTCTGAAGCCGTTGCCGTCCAACAGTTTTGGGACGAGCTTCGCAAGACCACCCAGGCCCGTATCGGGCTGGGCCGCGCCGGGAACGCGCTGCCCACCCGCGAGGTGCTCGAACTGGCGGCGGCCCATGCCGCTGCCCGGGACGCCGTGCACGAGCCGCTCGACGTCGACACCCTTGCGGCCCGGGTCCGGGATATCGGCCTCGGTGAACCCGCGGTGGTCCGCAGCCAGGCCGAGTCCCGCAGCGAGTACCTGCGCCGTCCAGACCTGGGCCGGATCCCGGCCGAGCCCATGGACGTCCCCGAGACCCCGGCCGACATCGGCTTCGTGCTGGCCGACGGGCTCTCGCCCTACGCCCTGGCCAAACACGGCCCGGCGCTGCTCGCCGAACTGGTGGCCACCCTGCGGGACGACTACACGCTGGCGCCGCCGGTGATCGCCACCCAGGCCCGCGTCGCCCTCGGCGACCACATCGGCGCGGCGGCGAAAGTGCGGACCTTGTTGGTGATCATCGGGGAGCGGCCGGGCCTGTCCGTCGCCGACAGCCTGGGCATCTACCTGACGCATCTGCCCATCCCGGGGCGTACCGATGCCGACCGCAACTGCATCTCGAACATCCATCCGCCCGAGGGCCTCGGCTACACGGAGGCCGCGAGGGTCGCCGCGGGGTTGGTGTCCGGTGCCCGAGCCTTGGGCCGGTCCGGCGTCGACCTCAAGGACACCTCACGTGACACCTCGCTCGAGGCGCCCAGCGCCGCCGAACTGACCTGACACCACCAGGAGAACCGTGACCCGCTTGACCCGACTGGCCGGTGCCGCTGCACTGGCCGGCCTCCTCGCCATGTCCGGCTGCAGCAGCCACGACAGCACCCCGGCGGCGCAATCGCCGGCCACCAGTAAGGCGTCGTGCCGGACGCTGGCGGAGAGCGCGGCCTGGTACGGCGACAACCGCGATCGGATCGACGCCATGCTCGCCAAGCTAGGCACGTGCGGCGCGACCGGTTCGGTGAGCGCGGGTGCGCCCCTGGCGTTGTTCGACTGGGACAACACCCTGGTCAAGAACGACATCGGCGACGCGACGTTCTTCTGGATGGTGCGCAACGGCAAGCTGCGGGCACCGGCCGACGGCAATTGGGCGTCCACCAGCACGTTCCTAACCCCGCAGGCCGCCTCGGCCCTCGGCCGGGCCTGCGCCGCGGCCAAGCCGGGCCAGCCGATGGCGACCGACACCGACACCGCGTGCGCCGACGAGATCATCTCGGTCTACACCGGCAGCGAGACGAAGGCCGGCGAACCCGCGTTCGCCGGGTTCAATGCCCGCCGAGTCGAGCCGGCGTACGCCTGGAACGCGCAGATGCTCGCCGGCTGGTCGGAATCCGAGCTGGCCGAATTCGCGAAGGCGGCCCGCACGGAGAACCTCGATGCCCCCGTCGGCGCCGAGCAGAAGATCGGCAGCGGGGTGGAGACCGCCTGGGTGCGCTACTACCCGCAGATGCGCGACCTCGTGGAAACCTTGCACGCCAACGGATTCGACGTGCGGGTCATCTCGGCCTCGCCTGAACTGATTGCCCGGGTGTGGGCCGAAGAACTCGGTATCCCCGCCGATCACGTGATGGGTGTGCGGACCGAACGCGACGGCGATGTGCTGACGCCCCGGCTGGTGCCCTGCGGCGGCGAAACCGCCATCACCTATATCGAGGGCAAGCGCTGCCGGGTCAATGAAGAGGTGTTCGGGGTCAGCGGCCCGGCCGCGTTTACCCAGCAGCCCGAGCCCAAGCGCGCCGCGTTCGCCGCCGGCGACTCCGACACCGACGTCACGTTCCTGACCGACGCCACTGCCCTGCGGCTGGTACTCAACCGGAACAAGACCGAGCTGATGTGCACGGCGTACGACAACGCGGGCGGAAACTGGCTGGTCAACCCGATGTTCATCGACCCCAAGAAGCAGAGCGAGCCATATGCCTGCGCGACGAAGGGCTACATCGAGCCGACGGGCGCGAAGGCGCCGTTGCACCGGCCGGACGGCAGCGTCGTGTCTGACCAGCAGGACCGGGTGTACTGACCTCTGCGCGTTTTGACCTGCGGTGACGCCCGCGGGTAAGCTCCCACGTTGGTGCGCTGCAGGCCGTCAGGCCAGTGGTTCCCGGGTCACCGTCGGTCGCCGGGAAATACCAGGTCGCGCACTTGATCGACACCCGGATAGCACCGGGACTCAACCCGAGAAGAAGAGGTATAGCTGTGCCTACATTCACGCCGAAGGCGGGTGACACCACACGTAAGTGGTACGTCATCGACGCCCAAGACGTGGTGCTCGGCCGGCTCGCCGTCGAAGCAGCCAAGCTGCTCCGCGGCAAGCACAAGCCGACGTTCACGCCGAACTCCGATGAGGGTGACTTCGTCATCATCATCAACGCCGAGAAGATTGCCCTGTCGGGCAAGAAGCTCACCGACAAGTTTGCTTACCGTCACTCGGGTTTCCCGGGCGGTCTGAGCAAGCGCTCCATTGGCGAACAGCTGGTGAAGCACCCGACCCGCACCGTTGAGAACGCGATCGTCGGCATGCTCCCGCACAACAAGCTGTCGCGCCAGGTGCAGAAGAAGCTGAAGGTGTACGCGGGTCCTGACCATCCGCACGCCGCTCAGCAGCCGATTCCTTTCGAGATCAAGCAGGTGGCCCAGTGACTGAAGTTGACGTGACTGAAGTGACCGAAGTGACCGAAGAAGCGATCGAAGCGCCCGAAGCGCCCGAGTTCGAGGCGGCCGAAGAGTCGGCCCCCCGCGAGCCCGTGTACATCGACCGTCCGATCCAGACCGTCGGTCGCCGCAAGGAAGCCGTCGTCCGCGTTCGCCTGGTGCCCGGCACCGGCAAGTTCAACCTGGACGGCCGCAGCCTCGAGGACTACTTCCCGAACAAGGTGCACCAGCAGCTGATCAAGGCCCCGCTGGTGACCGTCGACCGCGTCGAGACGGTGGACATCTACGCCCACCTCGACGGTGGCGGCCCCTCGGGCCAGGCCGGCGCGCTGCGTCTGGCCATCGCCCGTGCGCTGATCATTGTTCAGCCTGAGGATCGTCCGGCACTCAAGAAGGCCGGGTTCCTGACCCGTGACCCGCGTGCCATCGAGCGCAAGAAGTACGGCCTCAAGAAGGCCCGTAAGGCGCCTCAGTACAGCAAGCGCTGATCGTTTCTGCTCGTGGGCGGGCGTGTCGCAGTCTGGACACGCCCGCCTTCGGCGTTTCATGAGGACATCTCTGAAGGAAAGCGGGTCTATGAGTCGGCTGTTCGGCACCGATGGCGTACGTGGCGTCGCAAACCGTGATCTGACGGCTGAGTTGGCGCTGGCGCTGGGTTCTGCGGCAGCCCGTCGGCTGTGCTCGACCTCAGGAGCCGGCCGTTGCGTCGCGGTGGTCGGACGAGATCCCCGGGCCAGCGGCGAGATGCTGGAGGCCGCGGTCATCGCCGGCATCACCAGCGAGGGCGTCGACGTGCTGCGGGCCGGCGTGCTGCCGACCCCCGCGGTGGCGTATCTGACCGCCTCCTATGACGCGCAGCTCGGCGTGATGATCTCCGCCTCGCACAACCCCATGCCGGACAACGGCATCAAGATTTTCGGCGCCGGCGGGCACAAGCTCGACGACGACACCGAGGACCGCATCGCCGAACTGGTCGCTGCCGGTCCGGGTACCCGGCCGACGGGGGCCGGCATCGGACGCGTTCTCGACGCCGCCGACGCGCTGGACCGCTACCTCACCCACGCCGCCAAGGCCGCGGTTGCGCCGCTGGCCGGGCTGAAAGTGGTCGTCGACTGCGCCAATGGCGCCGCTTCGGCCGCGGCCCCGCAGGCGTACCGGGCCGCGGGCGCGACCGTCATCGCGATCAGCGCCGAGCCGACCGGACTCAACATCAACGACGGCTGCGGTTCCACTCACATGGCGCAGCTGCAACAGGCCGTCATCGAGCACGGGGCCGACCTGGGCCTGGCGCATGACGGCGACGCCGACCGCTGTCTGGCCGTCGATGCGTCGGGCGCGCTGGTCGATGGTGACGCGATCATGGTGGTGCTGGCGCTGGCCATGCGCGACGCGGGCGAGCTGGTCTCGAACACGTTGGTGGCCACCGTGATGAGCAACCTCGGTCTGCACCTGGCCATGCGCGAAGCCGGCATCGAGGTCCGCACCACGGGCGTGGGGGACCGGTACGTGCTCGAGGAGCTGCGCGCCGGCAGGTTCGCCCTCGGCGGCGAACAGTCCGGCCACATCGTGATGCCCGAGCTCGGCACCACTGGCGACGGCATCGTCACCGGACTGCGGCTGATGTCGCGCATGGCGCAGACGGGGGAGTCCCTGGCGCGGCTGTGTGCGCCAATGAAGACGTTGCCGCAGGTGCTGATCAACGTCGAGGTGGCCGACAAGACCACGGTGGCGCAGGCGCCGGCAGTGCAGACCGCGGTCGCCGAAGCCGAGGCCGAACTCGGCGATACCGGCCGAATCCTGTTGCGGCCCTCCGGAACCGAGCAGGTGGTCCGGGTCATGGTGGAAGCCGCCGACGAGGACACCGCGCGGATGGTGGCGTTCCGCGTCGCGGAGTCGGTCAGCGACCAGCCCTAGCCCGTTTTGGCGGGAGTGGCCGGGTTACCCCGTGCGCGGCATGTGGTCTCGATAGTCGACGGCCTGACGGACGAGCGTCAGATCAGCGTCATCGAGCGGGATCTGGTGTGATCTGACTGTGTCGAGGACAGCGTCGAAGCGACGCATCACCCGGGGCGTGGTGATCCCGAACTGTGCCAGGGACGCGTCGTCGGATGGTCCTGAACCAGACGCGCAACCCAGCACAAAGGCGAGGATGCCCCGGTCGTACCAGTCGAGGTGCATGGTTGTCTCCCTCTCCTACACCAACATTCAGCATTCGACGTAGTTCACCGGCACGTTGACCGCGAGGCCGCCGGTGGACGTTTCCTTGTACTTGGACAGCATGTCGGCACCCGTGGTCCGCATGGTCTCGATGACCTGATCCAACGAGACGTAGTGGGCGCCGTCGCCGCGCAGTGCCATCCGCGCCGCGTTGATGGCCTTACCGGCCGAGATGGCGTTGCGCTCGATGCACGGCACCTGGACGAGGCCCTGGATGGGATCACAGGTGAGCCCGAGGCTGTGCTCCATGGCGATCTCGGCGGCGTTCTCGACCTGTTCGGTTGTGCCACCGAGGATTTCGGCGAGTGCACCCGCAGCCATCGACGCGGCCGAGCCGACCTCGCCCTGGCACCCGACCTCGGCGCCGGAGATGGATGCCCGCTCCTTGTAGAGCGAGCCGATGGCCCCGGCCGTCAGCAGGAAACGGACCGCGGTGCCGTCTGGGTCCCGGCGCCCGGCCCGGGTGTAGTGCACGGCGTAGTGCATCACCGCGGGCACGATGCCGGCCGCGCCGTTGGTGGGAGCGGTGACGACCCGGCCGCCGGAGGCGTTCTCCTCATTGACGGCCAGTGCGACGAGATTGACCCAGTCCTCGGCGAATTCGGGCTGTTTGTTCCAGTCCTCGGCATTGAGACGCTCGTACCAGTCTTTGGCCCGGCGGCGCACTCGCATCGGCCCGGGCAGGTAGCCGTCGCGGGCGATACCGCGCTGTTCGCATTCGACCATCACGTCGCGGATATGCAGTAGCCGGGCCCGGACCTCATCGGCGGTTCGGGTTTCGCATTCGACGGCGAGCATGAGATCGCTGATGCTGCAACCACGTTGGTGGCAGAGTTCCAGCATCTCCTTGGCCGAGGTCAAGGACAGGGTGTGGGTCGCGGCGGTCCGCGCGGCCGGTTCCAGGCTCTCCGCCTCGGTGACAACGAATCCGCCGCCGATGGAGAAGTAGGTCTGCAGGTGCAACTCGGCCCCGTGGGCATCGAGCGCGGTCAGTGTCATGCCGTTGGGGTGGAAGGGCAGCACCGTCAGGGGGCGCAGGGTCATGTCGGCCTCGGTGAGCGGGATCGGGCGCAGGCCGCCGAGCATGATGTGGCCGCCGGCCCGGATCTCCTCGACGCGCTGTTCCATGACATCGGTCCGGAGTTCCTCGGGACGGTTGCCTTCGAGTCCGAGCAGGATCGCTGTCATGGTGCCGTGGCCGGCGCCGGTGGCGGCCAGTGAGCCGTAGAGATCGACGCGGACGGCCGCGACTCCGGTGGCACCCTCGAAGGCTCCGAGGGTGTGCAGATCGTCGACGAACCGGGCGGCTGCCCGCATCGGTCCCACGGTGTGCGAACTCGACGGACCGATGCCGACTGAGAAGAGATCGAACACGCTGATGGTCATCGGAATTTCCCCTTTCGATGTCCATAGACGGTCTGATAGACGAGTGATATATTAGTTACGTCACATACGGTAGATCAGCATTTGTACCTGGTCAAGCGGTACTTATGGGGTCGTTGACGATGTGTGAACCACGTCCGAACCATCGGAAAGAAACGGACTCGCCCATGGCGCATCAGCTCATCGATCCGCTCCTGCAGCCTTTCCGGCTGAAGAACATGACCCTGCGCAATCGCGTGGTGAGCACGTCGCACGAGCCGTCCTACACCGAAGATGGCATGCCCAAGCGCCGCTACCGGCTCTATCACGAGGAGAAGGCCAAGGGCGGCATCTCGCTGACCATGATGGGCGGCTCCGCGGTGGTCGCGCCTGACAGCCCGTCCGCGTTCGGCAATCTGCACGTCTACAAAGACGAGATCGTGCCGTGGCTGAGCGAGCTGGCCTACGGCGTCCACGAGCACGGCGCCGCCGTCATGTGCCAGATCACCCACCTGGGCCGACGGACCAGCAATTACGACGGCGACTGGCTGCCTGTCGTGTACCCGTCCGCCATCCGCGAGCCCGCCCACCGGTCCTTCCCCAAGGTGGCCGAGGAGTGGGACATGGACCGCATCGTCAAGGCATACGCCGACGCCACCGCACGGTGCCGCGCGGCCGGCCTGGACGGCATCGAACTCGAGGCCTACACCCATCTGCTCGACGCGTTCTGGTCGCCGCTGACCAACCACCGCGACGACGAGTACGGCATGGGAAGCATGGAGGATCGACTTCGCTTCCCGCTGAGGGTGATTCGCGCGGTCCGCGAGGCCGCCGGACCGGACTTCGCGGTCGGCATCCGGATGTCACTCGACGAGGACCTGCCCGGCGGGCTGCAGTACGAGGACGGCATAGAGATCGCCAAGCGCCTCGTGCCCGAGGGCATCGACTTCATCAGCGTGATCAAGGGCTACATGGCCAGTGACGAGGCGCTGTCGCGCGTGATCCCGCCGATGGGTACCCCGGTCGCGCCGCATCTGTCGTTCGCCGGACAGGTCAAGAAGGAACTCGGGATCCCGGTCATGCATGCTGCCCGGATCAACGACGTGGCCACCGCCCGGCACGCGATCCGCGACGGCCTGCTCGACCTCGTCGGCATGACGCGCGCGCATATCGCAGACCCGCACATCGTCGCGAAAATCCAAGCGGGCGAGGAGGACCGGATCCGTCCCTGCGTCGGTGCCACCTACTGCCTCGACGAGATCTACCAGAATCGCGACGCCAAGTGCGTGCACAATCCGTCCACCGGCCGCGAGGATCGGCTACCGCATCACGTGTCCAAGGCGACGGGGCCGGCGCGCACCGCGGTGGTCATCGGGGCGGGCCCGGCAGGCCTGGAGGCCGCCCGGGTGCTCGGCGAGCGCGGCCACCGCGTCATCGTCTTCGAGGCCGCCGATACGCCGGGCGGCCAGGTCAAGATCGCGGCGTCGTCACCGCGCCGGCGCGATCTCATCAGCATCATCGAGTGGCGGTTGGACGAGTGCAAACTCCTCGGGGTCGACATCCGGACCAGCCGCTATGTCGACGTCGACGAGGTGCTTGCCGAGAATCCCGACATCGTCGTGGTCGCCACCGGCGGTGTGCCGAACACTGAATTCCTCACCGAGGGAGCCAATCTGGTCACCGACGGCTGGGACGTGCTGTGCGGTGCGGTGCATCCACGCGGCGAGGTCATGCTCTACGACGACAATGGTGGTCACCCCGGATTGGATGCCGCCGAGGTGCTGGCCCGCAGTGGCGTCGCCGTCGAATTCGTCACGCCCGAGCGGACATTGGCGCCCGACGTCGGTGGCGTGAACTACCCCGGCTACTTCAAGGTGTTCGCCGAGCACGACGTGCACGTCACGCTCAACGAGCGGCTGACTGCGGTGCGCCGCAAGGACGGTCGGCTCGAAGTGGACCTGTACAACGAATACGCGCACGCCACCCGGCAGCACATGGTCGACCACGTCGTCGTCGAACACGGCACCCTGCCGTCGGACGAGTTGTACTTCGGTTTGGTCGCGGGTTCCACCAACCTCGGTGAGGTCGACCAGCAGGCCTTGCTCAACCTGCAACCCCAAGACGTCGTCCGCAACCCCGGCGGCGGCTACCAGCTCTTCCGAATCGGTGACGCCGTCGCCAGCCGCAACATCCACGCGGCGATCTACGACGCGTTCCGGCTCTGCCTGGTTCTCTGACCACCACCATCCCCTGACAAACAAGGAGTATCCCTATGCCGCAACACGTTCGAGGCGTCATCGCTCGCTCCAAGGGCGCCCCGGTCGAAGTCACCACCATCGTGATTCCGGACCCAGGCCCCGGTGAGGTAGTGGTGAAGATCCAGGCGTGCGGCGTCTGCCACACCGACCTGACCTACCGCGAGGGCGGCATCAACGACGAGTACCCCTTCCTGCTCGGGCATGAGGCGGCCGGCATCGTCGAGGAGGTCGGCCCCGGCGTCGAATCGGTGGCGGTCGGCGACTTCGTGATCCTCAACTGGCGCGCGGTGTGCGGCCAGTGCCGGGCGTGCAAGCGCGGTCGTCCGCAGTACTGCTTCGACACCTTCAATGCCACCCAGAAGATGACGCTCGAGGATGGCACCGAGCTGACGCCGGCGCTGGGCATCGGAGCGTTTGCCGACAAGACCTTGGTCCACGCGGGGCAGTGCACCAAGGTCGACGCCGATGCGGACCCGGCGGTGGTCGGCCTGCTGGGCTGTGGCGTGATGGCGGGGCTCGGCGCGGCAGTCAACACCGGCAACGTCTCCCGTGGCGATTCGGTGGCAGTGATCGGCTGCGGCGGGGTCGGTGACGCCGCCATCATGGGTGCCCGGCTGGCGGGCGCGGGCAAGATCATCGCCGTCGACCGGGACCCGCGAAAGCTGGAGTGGGCCAGGGAACTCGGCGCCACCCACACCATCAACGCCGCGGAAACAGACACCATCGAGGCGGTGCAGGAGCTCACCGGCGGGTTCGGTGCCGACGTGGTGATCGACGCCGTCGGCCGCCCAGAAACGTGGAAGCAGGCGTTCTATGCCCGAGACCTCGCCGGCACCGTCGTCCTGGTCGGCGTGCCCACCCCGGATATGACGCTGGAGATGCCGCTGGTCGACTTCTTCTCCCGCGGCGGCTCGCTGAAGTCGTCGTGGTACGGCGACTGCCTGCCCGAACGTGACTTCCCGATGCTCGTCGACCTCTACCAGCAGGGCCGAATCCCGTTGGAGCGGTTCGTCTCCGAACGGATCAAGCTCGACGAGGTCGAGGATGCATTCCACACCATGCATGCCGGCAACGTGCTGCGTTCGGTGGTCGTGCTGTGAGCGGAGCGCTCCGCGTCGACCGGGTCGTCACCTCGGGCACATTCAGCCTCGACGGCGGCACCTGGGACGTCGACAACAACGTGTGGGTGATCGGCGATGACTCCGAGGTGGTCATCGTCGACGCCGCGCACACCGCACCGCAGATCATCGACGCGGTCGCGGGCCGCAATGTCGTGGCAGTCATCGTCACGCACGGACACAACGACCACGTGACCGTGGCGCCGGAACTCGCAACCGCCCTCCATGCTCCGGTACTGCTGCATCCCGGCGACGACATGCTTTGGCAGGCAAGCCATCCCGACGAAAAGTACTGGAACCTCGACGCCGGTCAGCGGATCGGTTTCGCCGGCACCGAGATCGAGGTCATCCACACGCCCGGACACTCTCCGGGGTCGGTGTGCCTGTACCTGCCGGAGGCCGGCGCGCTGTTCTCCGGCGACACCCTGTTCAACGGCGGGCCCGGCGCCACCGGCCGCTCCTACAGCGATTTCCCGACGATCATCGACTCGATCCGAGATTCGATTCTGACGCTGCCGGAGGACACCCGCGTGCACACGGGGCACGGCGACCACACCACCGTAGGGGCCGAGGCACCGCACCTGGCGGAGTGGATCGCCCGCGGCCACTGAATTCAATAGCACTGTGCGGCGGCAACTCTGGTGAGTTGCCGCCGCACAGTTGTGTCCAGACGACGAAAATGAGCTTGTGTTCGAAGTTCCTGCGAAACTTCGAACACAAGCTCACGTTCGGCGGTACTTCCTATTGGTATTCGTCCAGCGCGTCGATCAACCAGTCGGCCAGATAGCCGGCGAACGATGAGCGGACGATGATCCGGTAGTCGGTTCCCTTGTCGTCCAACGGAATCAGCACGACCGCCGCCAACGCCAGCATCGTCTGGGCGGCAGCGCCCGGACCGAACACCCGCGGATGCAGATCCAGAGAACAGCCCTTGGCCAGCACATCGCGGGCGTGCGCACCGCGCAGGCGCACCGTGGTGCGCTGTGCGGACACGTCGACGGCAGCACCGCCCGCGGCGGCGACCGCCGCGTGCAGTTCGGTCTCGAGCGCCTCGCCGCCGCGCTGCGTCGAGGTCACCAGCCACTCCTGCGGACCGAACCAGATCACCGTCGTATCGGTTCCGCTGGCGCAGGTCCCCGGCATCGCCGGCAACGAGGTCAGGCCGAGGAGCCGGGCGGCTTCGGCGCCGCCGGGTCCCGTCGGGTCGGCCCACAGGTCGACCATCGTGACGAACGGCTCCTCGGTGAGAATCGCTGCCGGTGCAGTCGCCGCGAACTGGGTGGCCCAACCCTGCAATGGGCTACGGCGAGTGAGAGTTTCAGCCATCGCGGCGTGCTCCTTCGGGATCGACGAGGACGGACCCGGTGACCTCGACAGCCACCAGGGTGCCGTCCACCGGAACGGTGAGGGTGTCTCCAATGCGGGCGTGGCCGCCCTTGACCAGCGCAAGAGCGAACGGGCGGCCCAGTTCGGCGCTGCGGTAACTCGACGTGACATGCCCGAGCATGGGAACCGGTGGCGGCGGCAGCGCACCGTCGCCAGGGGTCTCGATGATCTGAGCGCCTTCGGGCAGCACCGTTTGCGCGTCGACGGGCAACAGCCCGACGAACTGCTTGCGCAGCGGATTCAGGTTCTCGGCGCGAGTGAAGGAGCGCTTGCCGACGAAGTCGGGCTTCTTCTTCGACACCACCCAGTTCATCCCGAGGTCCTGCGGCGTGACGGTGCCATCGGTGTCCTGCCCGATGATCGGGTAGCCCTTCTCGGCCCGCAGCACGTGCATGGTCTCGGTGCCGTAGGGCGTGATGCCGAACGGCTCGCCGGCCGCAATCAGCCTCTCCCACAACGCAGTTGCGTACCAACCCATGACGTTGACCTCGTAGGCCAGCTCGCCCGAGAAACTGACCCGGCCGATGCGGACGTGGACACCGTCGAGTTGGGTGTCCCGCCAGGCCATGAACGGAAACGCCTCGTTGCTGACGTCGACGCCGGGAAACACGGTGCCGACGACGTCGCGCGACCGCGGGCCGACCACCGGGAAGGTATGCCACTGCTCGGTGACCGAGGTGAGACGCACCCGGAGATGCGGCCATTCGGTCTGCAGCCATTCCTCCATCCAGTCGAGGATGTGCGCGGCGCCGCCCGTGGTGGTGAACACCTGGAAACGGTCGTCGGCCAAGCGCATCACGGTGCCGTCGTCGATCACCATGCCGTCCACGCCGCACATCACGCCGTACCGCAGCATCCCGACCTTCAGGGTGCTCATCAGGTTGGTGTAGAGCAGGTCGAGGAAGGCGCCGGCATCGGGGCCCTGGACATCGATCTTGCCCAGGGTGGAGCCGTCGAGGATGCCGACATTCGTTCGCGCGGCGGCACATTCGCGCAGGACGGCGGTCTCCATATCCTCACCGGCCAGCGGGTAGTAGCGCGGTCGCTTCCACTGCCCGACGTCCTCGAAGACCGCGCCGCGGGCGACATGCCAATCATGTACTGCGGTAACGCGTTCCGGGTCGAACATCCGGCCGCGGCTGCGGCCGGCCAGCGCGGCGAACGCGACCGGGGTGTACGGCGGCCGGAACGTGGTGACGCCCAGGTCCGCAACGGGGACGCCGAGCAGCTCGGCGGTGATGCCCGAGGCGACGACGCCCGACGTCTTACCCTGATCGTGCGCAGTGCCGATGGTGGTGTAGCGCTTGATGTGTTCCATCGAACGCATGCCGGCACCGACTGCGCGCACCAGATCCGCCACCGTGGCATCGCGCTGGACGTCGACGAATTGCGTTGCCGCACCGTCAGCATCGGGAACCCGCCACAGCACCAGGGGAGCTTCGGCGGTGCGGGTTGAATCCGATTCTCCGGCAAGCGGTTCAGCTGCTGCGGTGAACCCGAGGCCCGACAGGGCCCGGGTCGCGGCGGTGCGCCCGTCGCGCAGGCAACCGGGCAGGTCGAAGGTGCCGGCGGCCGAACCGGCGACAGTCACCTGGTCGAGTTCCGCGCCGGGGACGAAGGCGCCGATGCCGTCGTCGTAACGCAGGGGCCCGCGCACCTGACTGAACAGGTGCACCGCGGGATTCCAGCCACCGCTGATCAGGAGCACGTCGCACGACAGAGACTGTGTCCCTTCGGGACCGGTGACAATGGCGGCGCTGACCCGATGCTCGCCCTCGGTGCCGCTGACGACCGACCCGGTCCGCAGTTCGATGCCCCGGGTGGCGCACGCCGCGCGCAGATCCGAGGCCACGTCGCTGCGGGCATCCACGATCGCCGTGATTGCCACGCCGGCGTCGTGCAGATCCATCGCGGCCGAATACGCGCTGTCGTTGGTGGTGAAGACGGCGGCCCGCTCGCCGACCTTGACGCCATAGCGGTGCAGGAAGGTGCGGGCACCGCCTGCGAGCATGATGCCGGGCCGGTCGTTGTCGGTGAACACCACCGGCCGCTCATGCGCACCGGCGGCGACGATGACGTGCCGGGCCCGGATCCGCCAAACCCGCTGGCGGCTCACCGCCGCGGGGGCATCGGCACCCAGGTGATCGGTACGCCGTTGCAGCGCAAGGACAAAGCCGTCGTCGTAGTGACCGAACGCCGTGGTGCGCTGCAGGTGCAGCACATCGGGATAGGTGGCGAGTTCGGCGACGGCATCGGCGACCCACTGCAGTGCCGGCCGACCATCGATGATGTCCGCGCTGCCCAACAGGGCACCACCGGCCTCGCTCTGCTCGTCGATCAGCACCACGCGGGCGCCGGCGCGCGCGGCCGTCAGCGCGGCCGCCAGACCGGCCGGGCCGGCTCCGGCGACCAGCACATCGGCGTGCACGTGGGTCGAGTCGTAGCGCGCGGGGTCGGGGACGTCGGCCAGCCGGCCCTGTCCCGGGATGCCGCGCGCCACCAGGCCGTCGTACAGCTCGACGGTGGTGGCCAGCAGCATGGGCTCGGGGAAGGGGTACTCGATCTGGACCAGGCCGCCGGTGTCCTCGGCCCACGCCGAGGTGAAGCCGCGGGGCCGGCCCATCTTGATGCTGGACGTGACGTGGTGCACCCCGTGCGCCAGCAGCGCGGAGGCCAGTGTGTCACCGGCATGGCCGGTGTACTCACGGCCGTTGAAAGTGAAGGTGTGCACGGTATCTCGGTCGATACGGCCACCGGTTTCGGTACGCAGTGATGTGCTCATCAGATGGTCGGCCTCTGCTCGTCGAGTCGGTAGACGCGGTCGAATCGGTAGGTTGCGGTGTCACGGATGGCGTTGAACCAGCGGCGACAACCGGCGCTGTGGGTCCAGCGTTCGGCGAACAGCCCCTTGGGGTTGGCACGGAAGAACACGTAGTGCGCCCACTGTTCGTCGGTCAGCGATTGCGGGTCTTCGGGGTAGGCGACGTGCGCCTGGCCGCCGTAGTGGAATTCGGTTTCCTCGCGTGGTCCGCACCACGGGCAGTCGATGAGTTGCATTGTGACTCCTGAGATCTAGTGCGCCACGCCGGCGGCGCCGTGCTCATCCACGAGGGCTCCGGTGACGAACCGGTCGATGCTGAACGGGGCGACGTATTCGTGTTCGACGCCGCCCGCGATGGTGTCGGCCAGACACCAGCCGATACCCGGCGTCACCTTGAATCCACCTGTGCCCCAACCGGCGTTGAGGTACAGGTTGTCGTAGCCGACGCGGCCGACGATCGGGGACGCGTCCGGGCAGACGTCGACGATGCCCGCCCACGTGCGCAACAGGTGTGCCCGGGCGAAGATCGGGAACAGCTCCACCGCGGCCGCCATCTGGCGTTCGATGATGTGGAAGGCGCCGCGCTGGCCGTAGCCGTTGTAGGAGTCCACGCCGGCACCCATGACGAGTTCACCCTTGTGGGCCTGAGATACGTACACGTGCACCGCATTCGACATCACGACGGTGGGGTGCACCGGCTCGAGCAGTTCGGACACCAGCGCCTGCAGCGGGTGGCTCTGCAGCGGCGTGCGGATCCCCAGCATGTCGGTCAGCGTGGAGGTGTGCCCGGCCGCGCACAGCGCCACCTGGCCGGCGCCGATGTCGCCGCGGGTGGTGCGCACGCCGGTCACCCGGTCGCCGTCGGTCACGAATCCGGTGACTTCGCAGTTCTGGATGATGTCGATCCCGGCCTCATCGGCCCGGCGCGCGAAGCCCCAGGCGACGTAGTCGTGCTTGGCGATGCCGGCGCGCGGTTGGTAGGTGGCGCCCAGTACCGGGTAGCGAATGTCACTGGAAATGTTGACGATTGGACACAGGTCGCGGACCTCTTTGGGCTCCACCCACTCGGCGTCGATGCCGTTGAGCTTGTTGGCCTCGACGCGCCGGACACTGTCGCGCACATCCTGCAGGCTGTGTGCGAGGTTGAGCACACCGCGCTGGCTGAACAGGATCGGGTAGTCCAGGTCCTCTTCGAGCCCTTCCCACAGTTTGAGGGCGTGCTCGTAGATTCGGGCGCTCTCGTCCCACAGGTAGTTGGACCGGATCAGCGTGGTGTTGCGGGCCATGTTGCCGCCCGCCAGCCAGCCCCGCTCCAGCACTGCGACATTGGTGATGCCGTGATTCTTGGCCAGGTAGTGCGCGGTGGCCAGACCGTGCCCGCCGCCACCGACGATGACGACGTCGTACGACTTCTTGGGTTCCGGGGTGCGCCAGAGGAATTCGGGGTGGTCGGGCAGATGAGCGCCCGGCGGCATCGTCGATGCGGTCACAGGGAGGCCTCCGTGAGGTTCGGGTAGAGCGGGAAACGGCCGGCCAGCACGTCCACCCGGGCGCGCAGCGCGGCCAAGGACGCGTCGTCGGTGCCGGGCCGGAGCGCGTGGCTGATGACGTCGGCGACTTCGCGGAAGCTCTCCTCATCGAAACCGCGGGTCGCCAGCGCCGCGGTGCCGATCCGCACGCCCGAGCTGACCATCGGCGGCCGCGGGTCGAACGGAACGGCGTTGCGGTTCACCGTGATTCCCACGCGGTGCAACCGATCCTCGGCCTGTTTGCCGTCCAGTTCGGACTCCCGCAGGTCGACCAGCACCAGGTGGACGTCGGTGCCGCCGGAAACCACGTTGATGCCGGCGGCGCGTGAATCCTCTTGCAGCAGACGCTCGGCCAGGATCGCCGCGCCATCGAGGGTGCGCTGCTGCCGCTCGCGGAATTCCGGGGCTGCCGCGAGTTTGAACGACACTGCCTTGGCGGCGATGACGTGCTCGAGCGGACCGCCCTGTTGTCCGGGGAACACCGAGGAGTTGAACTTCTTGGCCAACGCTTCGTCGTTGGTCAGGATGATGCCGCCGCGTGGGCCGCCCAATGTCTTGTGCGTGGTCGAGGTGACGACGTGGGCGTGCGGCACCGGGGAGGGGTGCAGCCCGGCGGCAACCAGGCCCGCGAAATGCGCCATGTCGACCATCAGGTACGCGCCGACTTCGTCTGCGATGCGCCGGAATTCGGCAAAATCGAGCTGCCGGGGATATGCCGACCAGCCGGCCAGGATCAGCTTCGGCCGACGCTCCAGGGCGATCCGCTCGACCTCGGCCATGTCGACGCGGTGGTCGCTCTCGCCGACGTGGTACGCGGCGACGTCGTAGAGCTTGCCGGAGAAGTTCAGCTTCATCCCGTGGGTCAGGTGGCCGCCGTGGGCCAGATCGAGCCCGAGGATGGTGTCACCGGGGGAGAGCAGTGCCGCCATGGCGGCGGCATTGGCCTGCGCCCCCGAATGTGGTTGCACGTTGGCGAAGGCAGCGCCGAACAGGCTCTTCACCCGCTCGATGGCGAGTTGCTCTGTGACGTCGACGAATTCGCAACCGCCGTAGTACCGGCGGCCCGGGTAGCCCTCGGCGTACTTGTTGGTCATCACCGAGCCCTGCGCCTGCATCACGGCGACCGGCGCGAAGTTCTCGCTGGCGATCATTTCCAGGGTGCTCTGCTGACGGTTCAACTCAGCGGAGATGGCTCGGTACACGTCCGGGTCCAGTTCGGCGAGGCTCGCGCTGAGCGTGGGGTTCGTGGCCGTGGGTGCGGTGTCGAGGGTCATGTGCACCTTTCTGACATTGCAGTGTGCAGTGGACTAATATATCAACTGTCGGTTAGATTAGGATCAGCTCGAGGCCACGTCAATAGGTAGGCCGCAGACATTCTTGGAGGAGTGGCGATGACCCTGACGGAGTTGTCGTTCGGCGAACCCGACAGCACGCCGGCCATCGGCGAGACCAATGCTGACCGTGCCTACGAGATCGTGCGCGAACGTCTGGTCATGCTGGACATCCGGCCGGGCGACCCGATCAATGACGACCGGCTGGCGGCCGAACTCGGTTTCGGTCGTACCCCGGTGCGCGAGGCGCTCAAACGTCTCGAGCGCGACCGCCTCGTCGTCGCCTACCCGCGCCGGGGCACCTTCGCCGCGGCTGTCGACATGACGGACCTGGCCGATATCTCAGAGATTCGCAAGCAGCTGGAACCGACGGCAGCCGCGCGCGCGGCCCGGGTCGCGACGCCGGACACTCGCGCAAGGTTGACTGCGCTGGCGCAGGCGATCGCCGGGATCGAGAACACCGACGATCCCCACGAGGTCCTGCGTCACGACGTTCATGTGCACCGGGAGATCTACCGGGCCACGGGCAACCCGCACCTGGAACAGATCCTGGTCAGTCTCGACGCGCACGCCACGCGGATCTGGTGCTTGTTCCTGGATCGGCTCCCCGGGGTGGCCGGCCACGTCCGCGAACATATCGAACTGTTGGAGGCCATCGTCGCGGGTGACGAGGCGACGGCGGCGGCCCTCACGCTGACGCATGTCTGCGGCTTCGAGACTGCTATTCGCGCGTTACTGTGATGTTTCGGGCTTACTGTCATCACGCTGATATATCATTGTCCCGGCTGAGTGCGGTCAGTTGCCAGCTGGTGACAGTGATGTCGGAGAGGCGGGTTGCGATGAGCGTTGCGGGTGTGGAACAGCTCGATGACGTTGCCTCCGAGGAGATGTCGTTTGCCGACCGCGCCTACCTGGTGATCCGCGACAAGCTCATCATGCTCGACATCCGCCCCAACGAAGCCATCGTGGAAAGCGAATTGGCTGCGGAGCTCAAATTGGGGCGCACGCCCGTCCGCGAAGCGCTCAAGCGCTTGGAAGTGGACCGGCTGGTGGTCTCCTTCCCCCGTCGGGGCACCTTTGCTACGGGTGTCGATGTCGCCGACCTCCGCCACATTTCGCAGATCCGGGTCAATCTCGAGCCCGTCGCGGCGCGCTCGGCTGCCGAGAACGCCTCGGCCGAGGTGCGTGCCGGCCTGCTCAAGCTGGCCGATCGCACTGAGGCGCTCGACGTCGAGAACATCCACCGCGACGAACTGATGCGCTGGGACCTGCGCGCGCACCGCGCGATCTACCGGTCCACCGGAAACCCGCATCTCGAGGACGTGTTGGTCCGCTACGACAACCTGGCGACCCGCATTTTCTGCCTGTTCCTCGACCGGTTGCCGACCGTGGCCCGCCACGTGGGCGAGCACGCCGAATTGTTGCGGACCATCGCTGCCGGCGATGGGGACGCCGCGGCGCAGATCGCGCTCGACCACGTCACCGGATTCGAGAAAGCGGTCCGCGCCATCGTCTGAGCGCGTCAGCTGAAGACGACCGTGCGATGTCCGTGCAGCAGCACGCGGTTCTCGCAATGCCACCGGACGGCCCTCGACAACGCCAGCGCCTCGGCGTCCTGCCCGACGGTGGCCAACCGTGCCGGGTCGAATGAGTGATCGATCCGGATCACTTCCTGCTCGATGATCGGCCCCTCGTCGAGGTCCGGCGTCACGTAGTGCGCTGTTGCGCCAACGAGTTTCACGCCCCGGTCGAACGCCTGGTGGTAGGGCTTGGCGCCCTTGAATCCGGGCAGGAACGAGTGGTGGATGTTGATGGCGCGCCCGCGCAGAGTTTGGCAGGTCTCGTCCGAGAGCACCTGCATGTAGCGCGCCAGCACCACCAGGTCCGCCTCGAGTTCGTCGACCAGCGCGAGCAATGCGCGTTCGGCCTCAGGCTTGGTGTCCGGGGTCACCGGAATGTGGAGGAACGGCAGCCCGGCGGCCTCTGCCATCGGGCGCAGCACCTCGTGGTTGGACACCACCGCCACCAGTTCACCGCCGAGAGTGCCTGCGCGCCAACGGAAGATCAAGTCGATGAGGCAGTGGCCCATCTTCGAGACCATCACGACGACCCGGGGCTTGCGCGGGGTGTCGACGAAGCGGAACGTCATGCCGAATTCGGTTGCCACCGGGGCGAATTCGTCAGTCAATCGGGCGACGACGTCAGCGTTGCCGTCGGTGCTGTGCGTGGTGCAGACGAACGTCGTGCGCTGAAAGAACTCCTGGCTGCGGGTGTCGTCGAACTGTTGGTGCTCGGCGATGTCGAAGTTGTGGGAGAACAGGAACGAACTCACGGCATGGACGATGCCCGGGCGCTGCGGGCAGCTCAGGGTGAGCGTGATGGTGTGCGGCATGGTTTCTCGATCGGTCGTTACGCGCGGATCTTGGACATCTCGGGGTCGACGAGCGGCTCCGCCACCACGGTGGCCGGGATGCGGCGACCGAAGTACTCGATCTCCACGCCGGTACCCGGAGCGGCTGAGGCGGGCAGCCAGGCATAGGCGATCGGGGCACCGACGGTGTGCCCGAACGCCGCGCTGGTGACGTACCCGGCGGGGCTGCCGTCCAGGTACACCGGTTCGGAGCCGAGCACCATCGACGTCTTGTCGTCGACGGCCAGGCAGACCAGGCGCCGCGTGACGGTGTCGTCGGACACCCCGGCCAGCGCGTCGTGCCCGATGTAGCCGTCCTTCTGGGCGCGTACCGCGAACCCGAGGCCGGCCTCGAAGGGGTTGTGCTCGGTGGTCATGTCGGTGCCCCACGAGCGGTAGCCCTTTTCCAGCCGCAGGCTGTTGAACGCAGCGCGGCCGCCGGCGATGACGCCGTGGCGCTGCCCTTCGGCCCACAGCGCATCCCACAGGCGCAGGCCGTTCTCGGCGGTGGTGTAGAGCTCCCAACCCAATTCGCCGACGTAGGACAGCCGCATCGCGGTGACGGGGACCCCGCCGATGCGGACCTGCTTGGCGCGGAAGTACTTGAACGCGTCGTTGGAGAAGTCGTCGCGGCTGAGCGCGGACACCACGTCGCGGGCGCGCGGGCCCCACAATCCGATGCAGCAGGTGCCTCCGGTGATATCGCGCACGGCGACAGTCCCGTCGGCCGGGGCCAGGCGGCGGAAGTAGTCCAGGTCGATGTTGCCGTTCGCGCCGACCTGGAAGGTGTCCTCCGACAGCCGGGCCACCGTGATGTCGCTGCGGACCCCGCCGGCGTTGTCCAGCGCCAGGGTGTAGGTCACCGAGCCGATCGACTTGTCCATCTTGCCGGTGGTGGTGCGCTCCAACAGGTCCAGGGCGCCGGGGCCGGAGATTTCCAGCCGCTTCAGCGGGGTCATGTCGTACATCGCGACCGCGGTCCGGGTGCGCCACGCCTCGGCGGCGGCGATGGGGGAGTGGAACATGGCCGACCATTCGTCGCGTGCCGGGGGCTGCCACTCCGGCGGCAGCTCGTCGAGCAGTCCCGCGTTGGCCTCGAACCAGTGCGGCCGCTCCCAGCCCGCGCTTTCCAGGAACACCGCACCCAGTTCGGTCTGCCGGCGGTGGAACGGGCTGACCCGCAGATTGCGCGGTGATTCCTTGGGCTGCAACGGATGCAGGATGTCGTAGACCTCGACGAAATTCTGCTGCGAGGTCTCGCTCACGTAGTCGGGATCGAGCTGCACCTCTTCGAAGCGGTGCACATCGCAGCCCTGCAGCGCCACCTCGGAGCGTCCGTCGATCAGCAGCTGCGCCACCGCCCGGGCGACGCCCGCCGAGTGCGTGACCCATACGGCTTCGGCGATCCAGAAGCCGGCGACGTCGGGGGATTCGCCGATCAGCGGACCGCCGTCGGGGGTGAAGGAGAAGATGCCGTTGAAGCCGGATTCGACCTTCGCGGTCTGCAGGCAGGGCAACAGCAACTTGGCCTGCTCCCAGGCCGGCGCGAAGTCCTCGTCGGTGAACGAGAGCATGGAAGGCATTGCATCCGAGCTGATTTCGCCGTCGGGCAGCTCATCGAGCGCCGCGGGCATGGGGCGGTGCGCGTAGGACCCGATGCCGAGCCGGTCGACGTGCTCGCGGTAGTACAGGTCCTGGTCCTGATGCCGCAGGATGGGCAGGCCGGCTTCGGACGCCTCCGTGTTGCGGCCGACGAGTTCGGGGATCTGGTCGGTCTTGGCGTACTGGTGCGCCAACGGCAGCAGTGGCACCCGCATGCCGATGAGCTCGCCGAGAGCCGGTCCCCAGAACCCGCCGCAGGACACCACGATGTCGGCGGGCACGATGCCGTTGTCGGTGGCCACGCCGGTGACCTTGCCGCCACGGTGCTCGATGCCGATCACCTTTGTCGAACCCAGGAATCGGGCGCCGAGGGCTTCGGCCCGCCGGATCAGTGCCGTAACGACGCGCGGGGCCTTGGCCAGCCCGTCGCTCGGCACGTAGAGGCCGCCCAGGATGCGATCGCGATCCAGCAGCGGATGCAGCTTGGCGCATTCCTGCGCGTCGATCACCGCGGCGTCGACACCCCACGACGTGGCCCACCCTTGCTTGCGGTGCAGGTCGGCCAACCGCTGCTCGGTGGTGGCCACCTCGAGGCCGCCGACCTGGTTGAAGCACCACTGGCCGTCGGACTCCAGCGCCAGGAACTTCTCGACGGTGTAGCTCGCCAGCGCGGTCATGGTCTTCGACGAGTTGGTCTGGAACACCAGACCCGGTGCGTGCGAAGTGGATCCGCCGGTCAGCGGCAGCGGGCCCTGGTCCAGCACCGTCACGTTGTGCCAGCCGCGGGCGGCGAGTTCATCCGCGAGGTTGGCGCCGACGATGCCGGCTCCGATGATCACAACGCGCGGTGATCCCATGGGCGTGGTCCTCCTGGTTGGGCGGCGCCGACTGGATGATCGACAATTGATATACCAAGAATATGGGGAGCATCGGCCAGCGGTCAATTTGTTGCTGCCGAACTGTAGGGATCGAGCGCACCAAACCTGTGCACTATGTGGGTATCGTTGCGTAATGAGCAACAGCGCGGTTGATTCTGGCAACGGCGGCGTACAGTCCGTCGACCGCGCGCTGTACGTCTTGGAACTCCTGGCGCGCCGCGGCGAAGCCGGAGTCACCGAGTTGGCGTCGGACATCGGCGTGCACAAGTCGACGGTCTCGCGCCTACTCGCGGCGCTCGAGGATCGTGAACTCGTCGAGCAGGCTTTTGAGCGCGGCAAGTATCGACTCGGATTCGGCATCCTGCGGCTGGCCAACGCGGTCTCGGGCCGGCTCGATGTCACCCGGCAGGGGCGCGAAATCTGCGAGCGGCTGGCGCTCGAGGTCGGTGAGACCGTCAATATCGCGGTACTGCGCTCGGAGTACGCGGTGAACGTGGACCAGGCCCGCGGACCCTCCGCTATCAGTACCCACAACTGGGTGGGCGAGCTCACCCCGTTGCACGCGACGTCGAGCGGCAAGGTGTTGCTGGCCTTCATGGCGGCGGATGCCCGCCGGGACCTGTTGGCGGCGGCAGGGCTGCCGCGGTTCACCGAGCACACCATCACTTCGGTGGAGCAGCTGGAAGCGCAGTTGCAGGACGTGCCCACCAACGGTTACGTGGTGTCGCTGGAGGAGCTCGAACATGGGCTCAATGCGGTCGCCGCGCCGATTCGCGACCACATCGGTGGGGTGATCGCGGCGCTGAGCGTCTCCGGCCCGGCATATCGACTCACTGTGGAGCGGGCTCTCGAGATAGCGCCGATGGTGGTCGCGGCGGCTGACGACGTCAGTCGCCGCATGGGCTACCGACACTGAGCGCGACCCCCCTGGCGGCATACCTGCGTAACACGGCGCCGGCTCGGCGCAAATCCGGTTGACGTGGGCTTTTGCGGGGAGGGTGGGCAATTGGCGGCTCCCGTCAAGAGGTAGTTGATAACTCTCTGTAAACGGTGCCGTTCTCTCTTGACAGCGGCCTGTGACTGCCACCACACTGTTGCATATTACGAATTGTGTTGCGCCAGACGCGTCAAACTCTTTGAGAGGGGCACACACCTGATGCTCGAGATCTGTCCGCTCTCCGACCTCCCACCCGGCGAGGCCCGGCGGGTGGAATCCGACCCGCCCATCGCGGTCTTCCACACCGAGGACGGCGAGGTGTTCGCCATCGACGACACCTGTTCACATCAGGACGCATCGCTGGCCGACGGCTGGCTGGAGGGGTGCGACGTCGAGTGCCCGCTGCACGCCTCGCGGTTCAATCTCCGCACCGGAGCGGTCGACGCGCCGCCGGCCAAGCTGCCGGTCCGCACGCACACCGTCGTGATCTCCGACGGCGTCATCCACGTCGAACTGAGCACCGAGAAGCCCAACCTGCCGCCGGACATCCGCGCTCGACTCGGCGCAGCGGGGCAGCCGTGAAGCACGTCGCGATCGTGGGGGCGTCGCTCGCGGGCCTGTCCGCCGCGCGGGCACTGCGGGCGCAGGGCTTCGACGGGCAGCTGACCGTCATCGGCGACGAGGCACAGCGGCCCTACGACCGCCCGCCGCTGTCGAAGGAATTCCTCCTCGGCAACGTGTCCGAAGCCGATCTCGCCCTGGAATCCGATGACGACGATCTGCAGGTGGACTGGCGCTTGGGAGTTGGCGCGGCCAAGCTCGACAGTGGCTGTGGCGCAATCGAACTCGCGGACGGGACGCGCATCGACGCCGACGGCGTGGTGATCGCGACCGGCTCCCACGCCCGCCGCTGGCCGGGCTGCGAGGACATGGCCGGCGTGCACGTGATCCGCACCATCGCCGACGCCGTGGCGTTGCGCGAAGAGCTGGTTCCGGGCGCTCAGCTGGTTGTGATCGGGGCCGGATTCATCGGCGCCGAAGTCGCCTCGACAGCCCGCAAGCTGGGCCTGGATGTCACCGTCGTCGAGGCCGCGCCCACCCCGTTGCAGATGCAGCTCGGCGGGTGGCTCGGCGGTGTGGTCGCCGGCGCACACGCCGCCAACGGAACGAAATTGATCTGCGGTGTCGGAGTCGCCGGACTCGTCGGTGAGAAACGGGCACTGCGCGTCCCCGGCGGCGTCGGGCGGGTGACCGGCGTCGACCTCGCTGACGGACGCCACCTGCCGGCCGACGTCGTCGTCGTGGGTATCGGCGGTGTGGCCAACATCGACTGGCTGCACGGAAGCGGTCTGGAGCTGGGTAACGGCGTGCTCTGCGGCGCCAACGGGCAGACGGCCCTGCCGAACGTCGTCGCCGTCGGAGACTGTGCGGCCTGGCTCGACACCACCACCAACGCGCGGCACCGCGTCGAGCACTGGACCGGTGCGCTCGAGCGTCCGGCGCTGGCCGTCGCCTCGTTGCTGGCGGGGGGTACCCATCAGGAGGCGACGGTGAAGGCGCCGTACTTCTGGTCCGATCAGTACGGTTCCCGCATTCAGTTCGCCGGCCTCGCCCGTCCTGACGACGAGATCACCATCGAGGAAGGCAGCTGCGAGGACCGGTGCCTGCTGGCCACGTATCGCCGCGGCGGCCGCCTGGTCGCGGTCCTCGGTATTGATCAGCCCCGGCTGTTCACCCGGTGGCGCCGCCAGCTGGTCCCCACGCCCGTCGCGGTCTAGACCGATGTTATTGCAGCCCAACAAAACTCACGACCTGACACCGCAAAGGAGTTCGATGACCGCCACCGTGCCGAGCCTGCCGGAAAGCCTGATTTCCACTCTGGCAGGGCATTACTACACCGATCCGGAGGTATTCGCCCTCGAGCAGGAGAAGATCTTCGAGACCATGTGGTTCTGCGTTGTGCGCGCCGCGGATCTGGATAAGCCCGGCGCGTTCAAGACCGTCCAGGTCGGCCGCGAAAGCGTTCTGGTGACCAGGTCGCGCAAGGGCGATGTCAACGCGTTCTTCAACGTGTGCCGTCATCGCGGTGCGCAGCTGTGCACCGAGGACAGCGGCGAGGTCAAGCGCGCGTTCCAATGTCCTTATCACGCATGGACTTACGATCTCGACGGCAAGCTCGTCGCCGCGCCGAACCTGACCAAGATGCCCGACGTCGACCGCGTCGAGTACGGCCTGCGCAAGATTTCGGTCCGGGAGTGGCTCGGCTATGTCTGGGTGTGCCTGGCCGACGAGCCGCCGTCGTTCGAAGACACCGTCATGCAGGAGATCGTCGATCGACTCGGCGATGTCGAGTCGATCGACCACTACACCGTGGCCAATCTGAGCCTCGGTCGCCGCATCGTCTACGACGTCAAGGCCAACTGGAAGCTCATCATCGAGAACTTCATGGAGTGCTACCACTGCGCCACCATCCACCCGGAACTCACCGAGGTGCTGCCGGAGTTCGCCGACGGCTACGCCGCCCAGTTCTACGTCGGCCACGGCGCGGAGTTCGGCGCCGACATCGCCGGCTTCACCATCGATGGCTCGGAGGGATTCGAGCACATCCCCGGGGTCACCGAGGACCAGGACCGCCGTTACTACGCGATCACGGTACGCCCGCAGGTGTTCGTCAACCTGGTGCCCGACCACGTCATCATCCACCGGATGTTCCCGATGTCGGCAGACCACACCATCGTCGAATGCGACTGGCTGTACCTGCCCGGCGTCGTCGAATCCGGGCGCGACGTGAGCAAGTCGGTGGAACTGTTCCACCGCGTCAACCAACAGGACTTCGACGCGTGCGAGCGGTGCCAGCCCGCCATGAGTTCACGTGTCTACCGCGATGGCGGTGTGCTGGTACCCAGCGAACACCACCTCGGACATTTCCATGATTGGTTGCGCAACAAGCTCGCCGACTGATGCGGACATTCGGCTCCCGGCAACCGGCCGGGCGTCGAATACTCGCGGAGTCGGCGCGGTGTCCCGGCCCGCCGGGCCTGGAGAGGCGGCCTGGCGGGCCGGGACACCACACCACCCCAACGCTGTGCAGGGCGACGAGGCGCTCGACTTCTGCTATTGGCCGAACCCGTCGATCAAAGGAGTAACGATGGCCTACACACTGATCCCTGAGGAGCATGTGCCATGTCCGTGAGCGAAGGCGCTGAGAGAACATTCTCCGACGACCCGGCCGTGCTGGCGCGTAAGCGCCGGTTCATGACGCGGATGATCGTCGTGTTGGTCGGCGGCATGTTCCTTGATGGCTACATCCTGGGCAGCATCGGTCCGGTCACGCACACCATCGAGCTGGACCCCCGGTTTACCACCGTCTGGATCGGGCTGGAGGCCGCCTCGGCGATGTTCGGCATTCTCATCGGCTCGCCTTTGGGTGGGTGGCTGGCCGATAAGTTCGGCCGTAAGCCGATTCTGTTCTGGGATCTGGCGCTATTCACGGCCTTTTCGGCTTTCCAGTTCTTCGTCGACGGACCTGAACAGCTTTTCGCCGTTCGTCTGTTGATGGGCCTGGCCGTCGGCATCGAGTACGCGGTCGGCTTGCCGATGCTGGCGGAGTTCGCGCCGACCCATCTCCGCGGCAAACTGTTGGCCCTGACCCTGGTCGCCTGGTACGGCGGTTTCATGATCGCGTTCGTCATCGGCTATTTCATGGACCAGGCCGGTGTGGATTGGCGGGTCACGCTGGGCAGTACGACGTTCATCGCTGCCGCGCTGCTGATCGGCCGGCTCGGGTTGCCCGAGTCGCCGCGCTGGTTGTGGGCAAAGGGCAGGACCGAAGAGGCGCACGGGCTGGTCGTCGAGTATCTGGACACCGCGTACCAGACCGACATGGTGAAAGCCGCTGCGGGCGGCGCGAAGGGCAGTTTCAAGATGCTGTTCTCGCCGGCGGTGTGGCGCTCGACGGTCTTCATGTCCGTGTTCTGGACCTGCGCGGTGACACCGTACTTCGCCATCGCGACCTTCGCCGACGGCCTGCTGGGCGATATCGGCATGAAGGGCCTGATGCGCGGAGTGGTTCTCTCAGTCGTCGCCTGGTTGGGCGTGATCTTCACGATGTTCATGATCGATCGGTGGGGGCGCCGCACGATGACCGTTCCGACCCAGTGGATCGCAGGCGGTCTGCTGGTCGCCATCGCCGTCCTCGGCAGCTTCGTGCTTCCGGTGGAGCAGGTCGGTGTGATGTCGATGCTGATGTTGGCGCTGTTCCTGGCGTACTCGTTCGTCAACGCGATGTACACCGCGTTTACTCAAATCTATCCTGCGGAGGTCTTCCCGACCGAGGTCCGGGCGATCGGTACCGGGTTCGCGGCGGCGATCAGCCGCCTCGGTGCTGCTGCGGGTCTGTTCCTGATCCCGCTCTCGATGAAGCACCTCGGTTTCACCTGGACCATGGTCTTCGCGGGAATCATCGCCTTCGCCGGCGCGATCGTGTCGCAGATCCTGGCCCCGGAGACCAGCGGCAAGTCGCTGAGCGAGTTGGACATGAGCCACTGAGCGCTCACAAGGGAAAAGTGACGTCGATGCCCATCCGGGTGGCCGTGATCGGTGATGTCGGTGGGCACATCGAGGAGTTGCGGCGCGAGCTGCGGTCTCTCGGCGTCTCCGAAACCGGTGTGCTGCCAGACGATCTGGTTGTGATCCAGGTGGGGGATCTGGTGCACCGCGGCCCCGACTCTGAAGGGGTCGTTCGTCTGGTCCAGTACTACCTGGATGCTTATCCAGGGCAGTGGATTCAGCTCGTCGGCAATCACGAGGCGCTGTATCTGCGGCCGAACAGTTTTCTGTGGGGGGATCGGATCGGCTACCTGGAACAGCGCATCCTGAGGAAGTGGTGGGCTGACGGCAAGCTGCATGCGGCAGTTGCCATCGAGACCGGGGAAGAGGATTTCCTGGTGACGCACGCCGGGGTCACCGAGCAGTTCTGGCGCGAGCACCTGCTGGCCCCCCGCACCGCGCGGCAGGCCGCGCGCCGAATCAACAGCCTGGCCCGCACGGGATGCCCGACGTTCTACGGCGGCGGCGCGATGCTCGGCCCGCCGAATCCGATGGCGGGCCCGTTATGGGCCAGCCGCACTGATGAGCTGGTTCCCGGTTGGGAAGGCACGACGCTTCCGTTCAGTCAGGTACACGGGCACAGTGGCTCGCACGGTGAATCCGACCACCCCGCAACCACCTACGACGGGCGGTTGCATCATGAGCAGACGCGCTTCCCGGGTGGTCGTCTCATCGGCATCGACCCCGGCCACCTCGCCGAAGCGAACCCGATGTGGGGCGCCTTCGTCGTCACGACCGGCTCCCGGCCGACCGTCGCGTGAGCGACTCCTGAGAGGACCGCGGTATGTCGACCGAGACCGAACTGGCTGAGTTGGCCGAATTGGCCGAACTGCTGGCGCAATGCGCGCCGTTCGATTCGCTGAGTCCGGCCGATCGGGCCGGCGCGGTGGCCACGGCGCGCATCGAGGAGTACCAGCCGGGCGACCTCATCCTGGATGCCTTCGCCACGATGCCGACGGCAATCGGGTTGGTGATGTCGGGCGAGATCAACCTCTGGTTCGATCCGGAACGCATCGGTCAGGGGCCTGCCGACAAGTTCGCCCGTGGCACCCCGATCGGGTTCACCGCTCTGCTGGCCGGACAGTCGGTGGGTCCGCGGATCGAGGCCAAGACCAAGGTGGTCGTCGCACACCTGCCGTCCGACATCGTCATTCCGGCGTTCGAGTCCCGCAGCGGCACACGTTTCCTGGCTGAGCAGATCGCGCACGTGCGTGGGCTCACTGCCACCGCGCCCCGATACACGCTGTTGTCCGACCTGGTCTACCGAGACCCGCTCGTCGTGCGGGCCGACGAGTCGGTGACGGCGCTTGCAGCGCGCATGACCGAACTGGGCCTGCCGTACGCCGCAGTCGAGACGGGTACCGGCCAGTTCGGCTTGGTGACCGATGAAGCCTTGCGCCGCAAGATAATTGGTGAGGGTCTACCGCGGGAATCGCCTGCGGACGCCGTGATGGACTATCCCGCGATCACCGCAGCGGCGAGTATGTCGTCGGCTGATGCCCTGATCATGCTGCTTGATTACGGTGTCTCGTTCCTGCTCGTCACCGGCGACGACGGCCGCCTGAAAGGAGCGGTGGGCGAGCGTGACTTCATGCTCGCGCCCACCACCGCCGGTGTCAGCTTGAACGCACAGATCCGGCAGGCCCACAGCATCGACGCTCTGGTCACGTACGCGCGTCGGGTCCCGGCCATGCTTGCCGACATCCTGGCGCGCGGCCTGACGGCCGATCGGGTGATCGCCGTGTATTCGGCGCTGATCGCCTCGATCACCCGGCGCGCGATCTTCCTGGTCTTCGACCACGAGGAGTTCAACGATCTGTCGATCGATGCCTTCACCTGGCTCTCGCTCGGTAGCACCGGTCGGCGGGAAGCGGTGCCGTCGTCCGATGTCGATGCCGCGGTGACTTTCGAGGACTCGTACGAGGACCAGATCCCGCGCTACCGCGAAGCATTCAGCGTCGTCGGGGACGTGCTCCAGCTCTGTGGCATCGGTGTCGACGATCACCATGCGTTTCCCTCGCACACGGGGTTCTCGCGTACCGATTCGCAGTGGCGGGAGGCAGCACAAGGTTGGCTCACCAATCCCCAGCAGAACCAGGGCACCATCATGGCCTCGCTGCTGGTGGACGCCCGGCCGATCTTCGGCGACCCGGCACTGCCGGAGCCCGCGCGCGTCTTCCGCGACTTCAATCGGCATCCGGCGACAGTTGAACTGCTGCTTCAGGATTCGCTCTCCCGGCGCGCTCGTCTGCTCTCGGTGCGGGACCGGATCATCGGGCGCGACGAGAAGTTCGACATCAAAGGCCGCGGATTGCTGCCGATCGTCAACATCGCCAGATGGGCCTCGCTCAGCGCCGGTTCTCCGGAGCTGCACACTGTCGACAGACTGCGCGTCGGCGCGGGGTCAGAAGTGCTCACCGACCGTTCCGCGAGCCGGCTGATCGAAGCGTTCGACGCACTCCAACTGCTCCGGCTGGAACACCAGTTGCGCCAGATCGATGCGGGTCAGCGTCCCGACGACATCATCGACCTGGACGAGCTCTCACCCATCGACCGCAGCACCATCGAGCAGACCGTCAAGGAGATCGCCGACGTGCAGCGCCGCATGGGACGCGTCGCGCACATGAATTCGGGTGCCGCACTTGTCAGACGCGGCCAGCCGGGGGCGACGTCGAGGAAGACCAAATGAGGTCACCCGTATTCAGGGCGACAGACCCCAAAAAATTGGTCAGATAAACGATCTCAATCCCGCGCGGCGCTGATCAACCGATGATATATTAGTTGACGACAGTGCTGGGGCATGTGGCCTCGGCCGTAGTCCGGGTCTCATTGCGGAGGCCAGGCTGCCTCCGGCACGGATACGGAAGCGAGCGGCGATGCCAAGAGTGAATCGCAGGGCCGTTGCGGCCGAAAATGCCATGGGCGTCAAGGGTTTCGAGTACGGTCGCCGCCGGGTGGCGTGTCGCCCGGGTCATTGCTGTTAGTCGAGGAGGCAACGTGGACGGTACACCGGCCCTGCTCATCGGATCGCAGTGGCGGCATGCCGCTGACGGCGGTGTCCGGGAGATCATCAATCCCGCCACGGGCAAGGTTTTCGCCACTGTTGACGAGGCCACCCACGACGATGCGCTGGCGGCCGTTGCCGCGGCCAGGGCGGCGTTCGACGCCGGTGCCTGGCCGGCCACTCCGGTCGCCGAGCGCGCCGCACTTCTCCATCGCATCGCCGATCTACTGGCCCGGGACAAGGAGTCGTTGTCGGCGGTGGAGACCGCCGACACCGGAAAAACCTTGGCGGAGAGCCGGATCGACATCGATGACGTGATCTCGGTGTTCCGCTACTACGCCAACCTGGTGGCAACGCAGTCAGACCGGCTGGTCGACGTGGGTGACCCGGCTGTCATCAGCCGGGTGGTGCGCGAGCCCATCGGGGTGTGCGTGCTGATCGCCCCATGGAACTATCCGTTGCTGCAGATCTCCTGGAAGATCGCGCCGGCTCTGGCGGCCGGTTGCACCATGGTGGCCAAACCCAGTGAAGTGACACCGCTTTCGACCATCGCCTTCGTCCGGCTGGCCCAGGAGGCGGGGGTGCCCCCGGGCGTGCTCAACTTGATCCAGGGCAGTGGGGCCGCCGTGGGCGCCGCCCTCACCGACAACCCCGACGTCGACCTCATCTCGTTCACCGGCGGGCTGAGCACCGGCCAGCACATCGCCAGGACTGCCGCCGCGCACGTGACCAAGGTGGCGCTGGAACTCGGCGGGAAGAACCCGCACATCGTGTTCGCCGATGCGGACTGGGAAAGCTCGGTGGACCAGGTCCTCACCGGCGTGTTCCTGCACTCGGGTCAGGTGTGTTCGGCAGGCACCCGGGTGATCATCGAAGAGTCGATCGCCGACGATTTCGTCGCACAACTCGCCGAACGGGCCGAGAAGATCCGGATGGGCGACGGTACCGACCCGCGCAGCGAGACCGGACCGCTGGTGTCCAAGCAACAGCTGGACAAGATGGAATCGTTTGTGGCCCTAGGTGTTTCCGAGGGGGCAAAGCTCGTCACCGGCGGTTGCCGGCCCAGCGATCCAGCGCTGGCGGATGGCTACTTCTTCCTGCCGACGATCTTCGACCGCTGCGACCGCTCGATGCGGATCGTCACGGAGGAGACCTTCGGACCGATCATGACGGTGGAGCGGTTCACCGACGAGGCCGAGGCGATCATGCTCGGCAACGACACGCAGTACGGTCTCGCGGCGGGGGTCCGAACCTCCGATCCAGCGCGGGGCGAACGTGTGGTGCGCGCATTGCGGCACGGCACGGTGTGGTTGAACGACTTCGGCTACTACACCGCGGCAGCGGAGTGGGGCGGTTTCGGGAAGTCGGGCAACGGTCGTGAGCTCGGACCGTCGGGTCTCGCGGAATATCAAGAGCTCAAACATATCTGGCACAACACCGCGCCGAAGCCTGCGGGCTGGTTTGACGCTGCCAGCGAAGCCTAGGGACACGACAACATGACGCAGAACCTGACTGATGCGGACAGCGGCGGACTCGAAGATTTCGGCTACAAGGAGTCGCTGGACCGCAGCATCGGAAAATTCGCGAGCTTCGCGGCCGGGGTCAGCTATATCTCGATCCTGACCGGTACCTTCCAGCTGTTCTACGTCGGCTATGGCAACGGCGGACCGGCCTATCTCTGGTCCTGGCCCATGGTCTTCATCGGGCAGATGGCAGTGGCGTTGTGTTTCATGGAACTCGCCGCCAAGTATCCGGTCGCGGGTTCCGTCTACAACTGGTCGAAGAAGCTGGGCAGCCGCATCGTGGGCTGGAGTTCGGGGTGGCTGATGTTGACGGCCTCCATCGTCACGCTGTCGGCGGTGGTACTGGCCCTACAGCTGAACCTGCCCCGGCTCTGGAGCGGTTTCCAGGTGATCGGTGACGGCACCGGTCAGTACGATTTCGCCGCCAACGCCATTCTGCTCGGCACCGTTCTCATCGTGTTCACCACCGTCGTCAATGCCTTCGGCGTGCGGCTCATGGCGATGATCAACAGCGCCGGCGTTTTCATCGAACTCATTGCGGCCGTGCTCATTGCGGTCATCCTGCTGTTCAACATCAAGCGCGGACCAAGCGTGTTCTTCGATACCCAGGGCCACGGCGCCGGCCTGCCCGGCGGATATTTCGGCGCATTCCTGGTGGCGTCGGTGGCGTCGCTGTATGTGATGTACGGGTTCGACACGGCAAGCTCGCTCGGCGAGGAGACAGTCGAACCCCGTCGCACCGCACCCAAGGCCATCCTGCGCGCCATCCTGGCCTCGTTCGTGATCGGCGGCGCCATCCTCGCGGGCGCCATCATGGCCACGCCCGACCTCAACGACCCTGCGCTGGGCAGTGCCGACGGCAGCTTGCAGTCCATCGTCGAGAAGGTGATGTGGGGTCCGTTGGGGACCATCTTCCTGATCTGCATCGTGGTGGCGGTGACGGTGTGTTCGTTGGCTGTGCACACCGCTGCGATCCGGCTGACCTTCGCGATGGCCCGCGACAACGCGCTGCCGTTCGGTGAGAGGCTCGCCAAGGTCCACCCCAAGACCCAGGCGCCGGTGGTACCGGCCGTCGTGATCGGCATCATCGCGGCACTGATCCTCGTGGTCAACCTCGGGCAGCCCAAGGTGTTCACGGTGCTGACCTCGATCGCGATCATCATGATCTACCTGGCCTACCTGATGGTCACCGGTCCGCTCCTCAAGAAGCGCCTGCAGGGGCAGTGGCCGCCGAGAGACCTGAAGGAAGGCGGCTATTTCACGATGGGCAAATGGGGCCTGCCGGTCAACATCTTCGCGGTGCTGTGGGGCGTCGCGATGGCGATCAACCTGGCCTGGCCGCGCGTCGCCATCTATGGCGACCCGTGGTACAACACCTGGGGCGCGTTCGTGTACATCGGCGTCATCCTCGGACTGGGCCTGGTCTGGTATTTCATCAAGGGCCGCAACCACATTGGCACTCTTGCCTCCCATTCGGCGCTCACCGACGAATGACCCACTGAGTCGATCCCCTTCTGCCTGAACAATTTTCGAGGAGTTCGCATCATGTCCGACCAGACTTTCGACTATGTGATCGCCGGTGGCGGCACCGCCGGCTGTGTCGTCGCGGCGCGCCTGTCCGAGGACCCGGACGTCACGGTATGTCTGGTGGAAGCAGGTCCGAGCGACGTCGACGATCCGAACATCCTGGTCCTCAACCAGTGGATGCACCTGCTGGACTCCGGCTACGACTGGGACTACCCGGTCGAGCCGCAGGAGAAAGGCAACAGCTTCATGCGGCACGCCCGCGCGAAGGTGCTCGGTGGGTGTTCGTCGCACAACTCCTGTATCGCGTTCTGGCCACTGGCCCAGGGCCTGCGGGACTGGGAGGCTATGGGCGCTACCGGATGGGGTCCCGAGGGCGTGCTGCCGTTCACGGCGAAGGTAGAGAACAACACCGCGACCGGCACGTATCAGGGTGTGCCGCACGGTGACTCGGGGCCGGTTCGGCTGCGGGACGTACCGCCGAACGATCCGTGCGGTCAGGCCGTGATCGACGCGGCCGCCAAGGTGGGTCTCGAGACCGTGCAGTTCAACCGCGACGACTGGAATCTCAATGCGGCCGGCTGGCTGCAGATCAATGCCAACGAGGCCGGCGAGCGCATGTCCAGTTCGCACGCGTACCTGCACCCCATCCTGGAGTCGCGGCCCAACCTCACGGTGCTGACCAACAGCTGGGTGGCCGAGATCCTGTTCGACGACTCGGGGGACGAGCCGGTGGCGACGGGCATCCGGTACCAGCGTCCCGACCTCACCGGCTACGACGTCGTCCACGCCACCCGTGAGGTGGTCGTCACCGCCGGCGCCATCGATACTCCGAAGCTGCTGATGCTGTCCGGAATCGGGCCGGCGGACCACCTGAACGAAGTCGGGGTCCCGGTGCGCGTCGACTCTCCCGGGGTCGGCGAGAACCTCGACGACCACGTCGAGGGCCTGGTGTTCTGGGAAGCGGCGAAGCCGATGGTCACCGACTCCACCCAGTGGTGGGAGATCGGGCTGTTCGCCACCACCGAGGTCGCCGGGGACAACCCCGATCACTCGGACCTGATGATGCACTACGGCAGCGTCCCGTTCGACATGAACACCCTGCGGCACGGGTATCCCACGACTGACAACGGGTTCTGCCTGACTCCCAATGTGACGCAGGGGCTTTCACGCGGAACGGTGCGGCTGGCCTCCCGTGACTTCCGGGACCGGGCCAAGGTCGACCCGCGCTACTTCACCGACCCGGAGGGGCACGACGAGAAGGTGATGCTCGCCGGAATCAGGCTGGCCCGCAAGATCGCCGAGCAGGAACCGCTGCAGGAGTGGATCGGCCGTGAGCTCGCGCCCGGACCGGACGTACAGACCGACGAGGAGCTGCTCGCGTACATCTACAAGACGCACAACACCGTGTACCACCCGGCCGGCACAGCGCGGATGGGTGCGGTGGACGACCCGATGGCGGTGCTCGATCCACAGTTGCGCGTCAAGGGTGTGCGCAACCTGCGGGTGGTGGATGCCTCGGCGATGCCGAAGCTGCCCGTGGTGAATCCGAACATCACCGTGATGACCATGGCGGAGAAATGCGTCGATCTCCTTCGTACGACCTGACGTGGGGCACGATGTCGGGGTGACCGCATCTCCCGCATCGGCTCCGGAGCTGGTGGAGTTCCTCCGTGCGCATCCGCCGTTCCAGACGGCCAGCGACACCGAGTTGCTCGAGTTGGTGGCGCAGTCGACCGTGGAGCCGTACCCGACCGGAGCGGTCATCGCGGATTTCTCCCGCCACGTCCCCGATGACATCTGGATGGTCCTCACCGGTTCGGTGAACCTGCAGGAGGTGGGCGGGGCAGGTAGTGGGCAGGTGTTCGACACCATCGAGCCCGGCGGCATCTTCGGCTACGTTCCGATGCTCACCGGCGGTGGAGTCGAATTCCTCGCCCGCGCAATAGAATCCACGGCAGCGTTGCGGCTGCGCGGTGAGCTGGTGCGCGCGCAGTTCGCCAAGCCCGCGGGGCTGCGGTTTCTGGCCTCATCCGCGGCGCCGACGCCGCAGGTGCCTGCGGCCCGCGCCGCCGATTCGCGATCGGTCAGCGAATTGGTGCGCGGTGACGTACTGATCGTCGACCCGGGCGTATCGGTGCGCGACGCCGTCGTGCAGATGAGCGAGCAGCGGGTGTCGTACGCGCTGATCCGGCTGCGCGAGGGCGGTGTCGGGATCTTCACCGACCGTGATCTTCGGTCTCGGGTCGTCGCAGCGGGGCTACCGGTCGATGTGCCGATCACCGAGGTGATGAGTGCGCCGGCCCAAACGGTGACCGCCGACCGTACCGCCGAGACGGTGCTGTTCGACATGCTGGAGCGCGGCATGCGTCATATGCCGGTGATGTCGCCACGCGGTGAAGTGCTGGGCGTCCTGGAGGACGTCGACCTGCTGGCCGCCTCTGCCCGCCAGAGCTTCGTGTTGCGCCGGGCGATCGCCCAGGCGCCCGACGCCGCCGCGTTGCAGCGGCACGGCCGCGAGGTGACCCAGATCGCGGTCGATCTGTTCCGCACCGGGACGAAGGCGTCGGCCGCGAGCAGCATCTCGTCGATCGTGCTGGATGCGTTGGTGCGCAAGGCATTGGAACTCGCTCTGGCTGAAGCGGGACCCGGGCCGACGCAGGATCAGTTCGCCTGGCTCACGCTGGGCAGCATCGCCCGCCGGGAGGCCATGCCGTCCTCGGATGTGGACAGTGCGCTGAGTTGGAGTGACAGCTGCGATGCCGAATGCGCGCAGTTGCGTTCCATCGCGGCCCGGGCGCACGCCATCCTCGACGGCTGCGGTCTACCGGCCGACAGCAACGGCGCGATCGCCTCGCACAAGGCGTTCGCGCGGTCGGCCTCGGACTGGGTGCAGGCCGCCGAGGGCTGGCTCGATGATCCGTTGCGCGGCAAGGGATTGATCCTGTCCTCACTGCTGATCGACGGCCGCGTGGTGTGGGGCAACCGGGCGTTACACACCGTGCCCACGGTCTTCCGCCGGATGCGTGACGAACATCCGAACGCCCTGCGCCTGCAACTGCTGGATGCGCTGTCCGGCAAGGTGCGCGCGTGGTCCCTGCGCGATGTCCTGTCGCGGCGCGGAGGCACCTTCGACCTGAAGACGCATGCGGTGACGCCGATCGTCAACCTGGCCCGGTGGGGTGGCCTCACCGCTGACATGACCTCGGCGTCGACTCCTGCCCGGCTCGCGGCGGCGGCGAGCACCGGTGCGCTGACGGAACGTGATTCCCGAACTCTCACAGAAGTTTTCGTCATGCTGCAACGCATGCGGTTGACGCATCAGGTCGAGCTGATCGCCGACGGGCGCACCCCGAACGACGTGGTCACCGTCGGCGATCTGTCCCCGCTCAACCGGAGTCTGCTCGGTGATGGTTTGCGCGAGATCGCCGCGGTTCAGCGGCGGGCACGGCAATCGGGGACGCATCCCGGATTGCGCTGAGTCCGCTTGACTTACTGGGCGAGTCGAGACACCAGGCGGCCTGCCAGCTGGTCGTACCAACGCATCGCCCAGCGCGCATCGCCGAGCGCGGTGTGGCGGCAACTGGCGCCGGGAGGCCGGACTCCGCACTGCCGCGACAGCTGTGTCGAATCGCTTTCCGGGGTGCGGCCGTAGTCGAGGACGTGCCTGGCGGCCAATGCGATGACGTCGACGAGTGTGGGACTCCACCCCGGCAGCAGTTGATGACGCGCCAGCATTTTGCGGAGGCAGTGGGTGTCGAAGCTGGGCACCACGCCGACGATGGTGGCGTCCATGGTCCAGTCACGAACGATCTCCGCGGCTTCGTGTTCGCGGTGCACCAGCGGCAGGTGAATGGGCCCGTAGACGACCTGGGGGTGGCGACTCGCGAAGCGACTGATGCGCAGGCCTGCGGGCTCGGCCGCGTCGAGATCGAGGTCGGCCACATCGATGTACATCACGATGCGGGATTCGCCGGCGTCGTCGCGCCGCAGCATGGCGATTTCCCAGGGTTGCCGGTCGGCGTGCAGGCCGGTGGTCTCCGTATCCAGGAAGACCAGCGGTTTCATTGTTGCAGGCTATCGCCGCCGGCCGCCGCAGAGGCGTGAAACGGCATTCCTCAGATTTTTCCGTTTCGATGGAACCGAACGGCCTTGCCGCGCGTCATAGCAAGGCATGGGAGAACGTGACGTCGCTCGGATAGACCCCTCTGGTGTGCGGGACATCGCGCAGCGCTGTGAAGCGGTCGCCGACGCCCTGGCGGTGGCCCCGTTGCTGCGGTGGTACTTCGACGGGTTCTGCGGTGGGCGTGACCACGCAGCGCGGGCGGCCGCCCTCCGCGCCGCGCTGGATCAGTCGGCCGATCAGCTTCGCGCCTGGGCGTCCGCTTCAGCGGAAGCCGCAGCGGGACTGCGGGTTTCGTCGGCAAGATACGAAGATGCCGACGCGGACCTCGCCGGCCGGTTGGTCTGACGATGGCGTCGACGTTCGACGTCGCCGGGCGGCTGGCGGAGGGTGACCGCGCGCTGACTGCCCTTGACGACTACGTGGCAGCCTGCGAGGTATTGGGGATGCCGGCTTCGGCGTCACTGCTGGAGTTGTATCGCGCCGAGAGCGGCCTGGACCTCGCCGCGCTGGCTGCCGATGCCCGCTCGCTCGAGGCTGCCGCGGTCGTCGCGCAGGACGCATTACGGTTGCAGGGCAACGGATATCGGGAGCTGACGGCGCAGTGGTCCGGTACAGGTGGCGACGCCGCCGCCGATTTTCTGCGCACGATGACGGTCGCGGCGGAGGATGTGGTTGCGCACCTGCAGCGCAGCGCCCAGGCGCTGACGGCGCTGCGCGACGAACTGTGGCGTGCCGTCGACACCAAGGTGGACGCGGTGCTGCGGGCCGATGCGCAGGCCGCGGGGCATCGTGACGAGTGGAGCGCGGCAGCCCGCGCGGTCCTCGGTGGGGCCGGAGATGTGGCGACCGCCAGCGAGATCGTCGATCAGCAACTCAAGCCCTTCGTGCTTCGCGTGGTGTTCGGGGACTTGCTGCCCGCGTTGTGGGACGCCTCCGAAGCCGTTGCGGCAGGCTATGATTCGGCAATCGGCGCGGTCACCCCGGCGAGTGTGTCGTTCGCGGTGCCCGTCGTCGTGACACCCGAATGGGCGCCACCCCCGTCGTTGCAGCCGACCGCTGCACCGATGTATCAGGCCGCGGCGACGGCGCCCTTCGGAACACTGGGTACCGCAGCGAGTTTGGCGCCGCCGGCCACGCCGGCCCCGTCGGTTACGCCGGCCGGAGCGCCGGCAGCGCCGGAGCCAGCGCTCGGAACGGCGGCGGTGCCGGAGCCGGCGCTCGGCGCTGCGACCCCGGCCGCTGCCGGTATACCCGGCGACCTCGGATTGGGCTCGAGTGTCGGCGGTTTGGGGCAACAGCTGGCCGATGCCGTCGGAGGAGCGCTCGGTTCGATGGCAGGTCTTGGGCCGGACTCGTCCGGATTCAGCGGGCTCGACGAGATCAAGGACGGTCTGGGAGACGACCTCGGGCTGGACGACGACGTCGACACCGCCGAGGACGACGACGTGGACCCTGACGAGGACGAGGAGAAGAAGGAGGCCGACGGAGAGGACGAGACCGACGAGACCGACGAAGGCGCCGACAAGGTAGCCCCCGATGCCGACGAGCAGGCCGTCGAGCCACCTCCTTCGGACCCGGTTCAGCCGTCACCCGCGCCGACCCTGCCCCCGCCGCCAGCCGCGCCGCCAGTGGAACCTGTTGCCCAACAGGAGGATCCGGCGACCAAGACGCCGTGCCAGATCGCGGCCGATCAGCTGCCGATGGTGGGGGACTGAACCGCATCGATGAGACGCAGCCGCGAACCCGTCACCGTTGACCCGTGCATCCACGGCGGGGTTGTTCGAGTGCATTGCGCCGTCAGTTCCGGGTCGACACGTGGCTGGCTGTGGACGCTGTTGATCCGGAAATCAGGGCGTGGTTGTTCGAGTGGGTTGTGCCGTGAGTTCCGGGTCAACGCACCGGCGGCTGCCGACGCGGTTGACTCTGCACTGGCGGCTCAGCCCTTCAGCAGGGCGGCGACCTTGTCTTCCAGCGCGGGGAGCTCGGCGTCGGGATCGGTGGCGACGGTCTTCGGCAGCACCACGTCGGCGTCGGCGAAATCCTTGTACGCCTTGTCGCCGGTCAGCTGGAACAGCAGGTAACCGGTCAACAGCGCCCGCACCGTCTTCTGGGTGCGGCGATCGGCGCCGGGCATCCCGACCAGTTTGGACAGCCGGAAGCCCTCGGCCAGCCCGCCCGGCACGGCTTTGTCGACGGTCCGCACCGTCGCGGTCCGCCACGCGACGGCCAGCTCGTTGGCATTGGACTGGATGGTCAGCTCGGCGCCCGGCGCTTTCAGGATCAGGCCGGGGACGCGCAGACCGGCAGCGGGCTGATCGGCCTCGGGCTTGCTGGCGGTCGGGAACACCGCGGCGACCGCCTTCGGCGGGTTGGCCGATGAGCCCAGACCGGCGGCGGTGAAGATCGCGGCCGACGCCCCGAATCCGTGCCCGACCAGGCCCAGCTTGGTCGGGTGCACGCTGATCTTGCCGGGCCCCAGTCGGACCCCGGTGATGATGTCGAGGGTGGTGCCCAGGTCGAACGCCAGGTTCAGCACCGACGGCGCGATGCCGGTCTCGGTGTCCGGCGCCGCCGCGACGATGCCCCAGGACGCCAGATGCTCGAGCGTGCCGTTGTAACGTCCGACACCCTGCAACCAGTCGTGGCCGAATGCCACACCAGGCAGATTCAGCCCGGACTCCGGGGTGTAGACAGCGCCCGGCAGGCCGGCAAAACCCAGGTCACCGCGCAGAACGCGGTGCGGGCCGCGGCGCGTGAGGGCACCGAAGAGCTGCTTCGTCTTGGCCACCCGATGACGTTAGCGCAGTGCCTGCGAATTGTGCGCGATGCGGGCGCAGTCCGGCACCCCGGCGGCTGCACTACCCTGAATAACCATGTGTGGAATCGTCGGCTATGTCGGGCAACGGCCGGCCCGCGACATCGTGGTCGACGCGCTGCGACGGATGGAATACCGCGGTTATGACTCCGCCGGTCTCGCCTTGGCCGACGGCCACGGCGGCCTGACCATCCGGCGGCGCGCCGGCCGACTGGCCAACCTCGAAGAGGCGCTGGCCGAAACCGATGCCGCCGAGCTCGAAGGCACCACCGGCATGGGGCACACCCGCTGGGCGACCCATGGGCGCCCCACCGACCGCAATGCGCATCCGCACAGCGATGCCAGCGGCAAGCTCGCGGTGGTCCACAACGGCATCATCGAGAACTTCGCGGTCTTGCGCGCCGAGCTGGAAACCGCCGGCGTCGAGTTCCAGAGCGACACCGACTCTGAGGTGGCCGTGCATCTGGTGGCGCAGGCCTACCGGCAGGGGCCGACGGCCGGCGACTTCGTCGCGTCGGTGCTGGCCGTGCTGCGCCGGCTGGAGGGGCACTTCACGCTGGTGTTCACCAACGCCGACGAGCCGGGCACCATCATCGCGGCCCGCCGGTCCACCCCGCTGGTGGTCGGCGTCGGTGACGGCGAGATGTTCATCGGCTCCGACGTCGCGGCCTTCATCGAATACACCCGTGACGCCGTCGAGCTCGGGCAGGACCAGGCCGTGGTGATCACCGCGGACGGCTACCAGGTGCTGGACTTCGACGGCGCCGATGCGTCCGACCGTGCTCGGCCGTTCCACATCGACTGGGACCTGTCGGCCGCCGAAAAGGGTGGCTACGACTACTTCATGTACAAGGAGATCGCCGAGCAGCCCACGGCCGTCTCCGACACGCTGCTCGGCCACTTCGTCGACGGCAAGATCGTCCTCGACGAGCAGCGGCTCTCCGACCAGGAGCTGCGCGACGTCGACAAGGTCTTCATCGTCGCGTGCGGTACCGCGTACCACTCCGGCCTCCTGGCCAAGTACGCCATCGAGCACTGGACCCGGCTCCCGGTCGAGGTCGAGCTGGCCAGCGAGTTCCGCTACCGCGATCCTGTGCTGGACCGCAGCACGCTGGTGATCGCCATCTCGCAGTCCGGCGAGACCGCGGACACCCTCGAGGCCGTCCGGCACGCGAAGGGCCAGAAGGCCAAGGTGCTGGCCATCTGCAACACCAACGGCTCGCAGATTCCCCGCGAAGCCGACGCGGTGCTCTACACCCGGGCCGGGCCGGAGATCGGCGTCGCTGCCACCAAGACCTTCCTCGCCCAGTTGGCCGCGAACTACCTGGTCGGCCTGGCGCTGGCCCAGGCCCGCGGCACCAAGTACCCCGACGAGGTAGCCCGCGAATACCGCGAGTTGGAGGCCATGCCGGCCTTGGTCGAGCAGGTGCTCGAGCGGCTGGACCCGATCGCCGATCTGGGGCGGCAGTTCGCGAAGTCGCCCACGGTGCTGTTCCTGGGGCGGCACGTCGGCTACCCGGTGGCCCTCGAAGGTGCGCTCAAGCTCAAGGAGCTGGCGTACATGCACGCCGAGGGCTTCGCTGCCGGTGAGCTCAAGCACGGTCCCATCGCGCTGATCGACGACGGTCTGCCGGTGATCGTGGTGATGCCGTCGCCCAAGGGCGCCGCGATGCTGCACGCCAAGCTGCTGTCGAACATCCGCGAGATTCAAGCCCGCGGTGCGGTCACCATCGTCATCGCCGAGGAAGGCGACGAGACGGTGCGCCCGTACGCCGACTACATCTTCGAAATCCCGGCCACCTCGACGTTGTTCCAGCCGTTGCTGTCGACCATCCCGCTGCAGGTGTTTGCCGCGTCGGTGGCCCGCGAGCGGGGCTATGACGTGGACAAGCCCCGCAACCTGGCGAAGTCCGTTACCGTCGAGTAGCTATTTCTCTGGCGTTCTCCATGTCTATGCCCTAGCATGGGAAAACGCTGGTCAGCCGCATCTGCACACCTTGTTGGAAATTAGCTGCGGATACGCGGTTGATTGCGGGGTGAGTGTCAGTCGAAGGTGTTCGCTGTGAGGGCCGTGGATTGTTGCTGGATGCTGCTGCGCGTCGTGCGACCGTCTGCATGGTCCGCGAATGGTGGAACACGCCCACCGACTACGACGCCCAGGTCGAGTACTTCGCCAAGCGGTCGCTGACGGGGCTGATCCAGTTCCTCATCGGACTCGGCGTCGGCATGGTCGGTTTGATCACCCTGATTTCCCAGTGGTCCGGCGTCGAACCCGCCGGAGTGGCCGTCCGAGTTGTGTCGGGTGTTTTCGCCACGGCGATGTTCGTCTGGAGCTGGGTGTGGTGGCTCCGACCGTGGCCGTCGTACCGGCTGTCGCACGCCTTCATCATCAACGTCGACATCGGCGTCACCGTGGTGACCCTGCTCAATCAGCGGGTGCTGTCCGGGATGTTCGGCCTGAGCGCCCTGCTCCTGGTGTCGTTCTACATCATCTTCTTCGACGGACCGAAAGCCCTTGCCGTGCATAGCACTTGGGCGGTGGCGTCGATCGCGGCGATGGCTGTCGAGATCGCGATCATGGGCGGCGGCGATCCGGTACTCGCGTTTGTGAAGTTGCTGTCGGGCGGGGCGCTCGCGGTGGCACCGATAGCGGCCCACTTCGGTATCTGGGCCTTGCGCAATGAAGCCAACGAAGCCTCGAACGACCCGTTGACGGGATTGCTCAACCGGCGCGGTCTCAATCTGCACATCGACGATCTGCTGCGCGGCCATCACAAGCGTGCGGCGTGCGTTGCGGTCATCGTGATCGACCTGGATCGGTTCAAGGTCATCAACGACCGATTCGGCCACCACGTCGGAGACGAGGTGCTGGTCCGATGTGCCGCTCGGTTGGCGTCAGTGGTGCACGGCGGCGCGCTGGTGGCGCGGGTCGGTGGCGAGGAGTTCGTGGTTGTCGATGTTCTCCAGCCGGGGGATTGGCTGGCCGTGGCCGACCGGATGCGTGTCGCGTTGTCAGGCCGCAGCGACCACGCGCCGATAACGGCGAGTATCGGGATCACCGCTACGGCAATTGAGTATTTCTTCGACTCGGGGTGTGACCACGCGGAACTGCTCGGCGACTTGGTTGCTCGTGCAGACGAAGCGATGTTCGTCGCGAAGCGCGGCGGCGGCGACGCCGTCAGCTACCTGCCACCGATGCCCGACGCGGTTCGGGCTTCGTGGTGACCTTCAGGTGCGGACGACCGACGGACCGAGCGCCTCGTAGCGGTGGGCGTCCGCGGCCGACAACTCGGTGCCGGTGACGATCGTCTCGAAATCGCCCACTTCGGCGAACCGGCAGAAGCTGGTGACACCGAATTTCGAGTGGGCGGCCACGAGAATCCGGCGCGCCGCGACCGTCACCGCGGTCTGCTTGACCGCGGCTACGGCGGGATCCGGTGTCGTGAGCCCGTGCTCGGGCGAAATGCCGTTGGTGCCGAGGTAGGCGATGTCGATGACCAGGCTGCGCAGTCGCTCGACTGCCCAGTTGTCCACCGTGGCCAGGGTCCGTCCGCGCATCCGCCCGCCGAGCAGGAGCACCGTCACGGTCTCACTGTGAGCGAGCGCTTCGGCGGCCAGCAGCGACGACGTCACGACCGTCAGCTCTTGGTCGGCCAGGCGTTCGGCGATCAGACGCGGCGTGAAACCCTCATCGAGGTAGACGGTTTCGGCCCCGTGCAGCAGATCCGCGGCCGCGGCCGCGACCCGGTGTTTCTGGGCCAGGTCGACCTGGCTGCGGTACTCCACGGTCGATTCGAAGGCCGCCGTCTCCAGCGGTATCGCGCCGCCGTGCACCCGCTTGAGCATGCGCCGCCCGGCCAGCACCTTCAGATCGCGACGGATGGTCTCGGATGCCACGTTCAGTTCGTCGGCCAGGGCGAGCACCTCGACCCGCCCGCGGGTGCGGGCGAACTCGACGATGCGGCGCTGACGGCTGTCGGAATCCACGGATGACATTCTTGCGGTCGCCACCTACCGCGCTGCGCTCAGCACCGCCCGGACCTCCTCGGGTGTGCTGGCCTGGCGCAAGCGCTCGACTTCGTCCTTGTCCAGGAACACGTGGGCGATCCGGGTGAGAAGCGCCATGTGGTCTTTACCGGCGCCGGCGATGCCCACTACGAACTCGGCGGGTTTGCCGTTCCAGTCGATGGGTTCGGGATAGCGGACAAAGGAGATCCCGCTGTGGCGGATCGCGCCCTTTGCGTCGTTGGTGCCGTGCGGGATGGCCAGACCGTTGCCCATGTAGGTCGATACCGATTTTTCCCGCTCGTGCATGGCGTCGACGTAGGAGGCGTCGACGGCGTGCGCGGCGACCAGCAGGCTGCCGGCCTCGCTGATGGCGGCCTCGGCGGTGGTGGCCGACCCGGCCAGCACGATCGAGTCCAGCGCCAGCACGTCATCGGGTTGCGTGTCCGAGGCGACGGGTTCGACCGTGGTTTCAGCGGGTTCGGCCGGAGTCGCGGGGGTGGCGTTGTTGGTGCGGCCCAGCAGTTCGATGATCTCGTCGTAGCGGGGGGAGTTCATGAAATCGTCGACCGAGACGTGGATGGCAGACGGGGTCTTCTGCCGCGCCCGCTCGGTGAGGTCACGGTGGGTGACAGCCAGCCCATAGGTGTCGGTGAGATTGGAGATGGCCTGGTTCTCCACCGTCACGTCGGTGAACCCCGCCTCGCGGATCTTCTTGCGCAGCACCGAGGCTCCCATCGCCGACGAACCCATGCCGGCGTCGCAGGCGAACACGACGCTGGAGATCGGGGTGGCCGCGGAGCTGCCGACCAGCGCCGAGGCGACGCTGGACCGCTTGCCCTTGAGAGCCTCCATCTCGGCTGTGGCGGCGGCCAGATCCGGTTCATCGGTGGCCCGGTCGGTCTTGAGCAGCAGCGCGGCCACCGCGAACGAGACGGCGGCCGCCCCGAACACCGACAGCGTGACGCCGACGTAGCTACCCGTCGCGGTCTGGGCGTAGACGGCGATGATCGAACCGGGCGCGGCCGGGGCGCGCAGGCCCGAGCCGAACAGCACATTGATGAAGACGCCCGTCATCCCGCCGAGGATGGTGGCGGCGATGAGCTTCGGCTTCATCAGCACGTACGGGAAGTAGATCTCGTGGATGCCGCCGAGGAACTGGATGATCGCCGCTCCCGGCGCCGATGCCTTTGCCGCTCCGCGACCGAACACCATGAACGCCAACAGGATTCCCAGACCGGGACCGGGGTTGGCCTCCAGTAGGAACAGCACGGACTTGCCGGTGGCCAGCGCCTGGGTCGTGCCCAGCGGCGTCAGCACGCCGTGGTTGATGGCGTTGTTGAGGAAGAGCACCTTGGCGGGTTCGATGAAGATCGAGGTGAGCGGCAGCAGATCATGCCCGACCAGGAAGTCGACGCCGTGGCCGGCGCCGCGGGTGAAGGCCGATACCACCGGGCCGACACCGAAGAAGCCGATGACGGCCATCACCAGGCCGGCGATGCCGGCCGAGAAGTTGTTCACCAGCATCTCGAAGCCGGGGCGGATCTTGCCGTCCCACAACGCATCCAGCTTCTTGATGACCCATCCGCCCAAGGGCCCCATGATCATCGCGCCCATGAACATCGGAACATCCGCGCCCGCAACCACTCCCATGGTGGTGATGGCGCCGACCACGGCTCCGCGGGTGCCGTACACCATCCGGCCGCCCGTGGATCCGATGAGGATCGGCAGCAGGTAGGTGATCATCGGCCCGACGATGCCGCCCTTCTCGTACGCACCCCAGCCGCCGATGTGGGCCACCCAGCCGTCGGGGTTCTGCAGGCTGTGAAAGAGGCCGGGCAACCAACCGGTCTTGATGAAAAGAGCCGTGATCAGGCCCCATGCGATGAAGGCGCCGATATTCGGCATCACCATGTTCGACAGTGACGTGCCGAGCTGTTGAACACGCACCCGCAGGCTGCTGCGCCGCGGTGTCTCCGTCGTTGCAGTCACAGTGCTGGACCTCCGCATGTCGCCCATGAAGGTGATGCCCGTCACATCACCGCGTGTTACGAGTAAAGCCCACAAATGGGCAGCTTGGCAAGCAAATGGGCATAAATGGGCAGAGAAATGTTTGTGGTTATGCCCGATTTGCGGTTAGAGTGGGCGCAGACGTGAACCACGACACACCCACCGGCCAGGCCGGAGTACCGGAAGGAACGCCATGAAAGCGCTGCGCTACTACGCACCCGAGGACGTCCGGCTCGAAGATGTGGCCGAACCGGTGTGTGGACCCGACGAGGTCAAGATCCGGGTGCGCAACTGCTCGACCTGCGGCACGGACGTCAAGATCCTGCACAACGGGCATCAGAATCTGACCCCGCCGCGCACCATCGGGCACGAGATCGCGGGCGACATCGTGGAGGTGGGCGCCAACGTGAATGCCGCCTACGGCACCGATTGGGCCGAGGGCGACCGGGTCCAGGTGATCGCCGCCGTGCCGTGCGGTGACTGCCACGAATGCCGGAAGGGCTGGATGGCGGTGTGCCAGAACCAGACATCCATGGGCTACCAGTACGACGGCGGGTTCGCGGAATACATGATCGTGCCCCGTCAGGTGCTCAAAGTCGATGGGCTGAACCGGATTCCGGACAACGTCGGCTACGACGAGGCGTCTGCCGCCGAGCCGTTCGCGTGTGCCATCAACGCTCAGGATCTGCTGGGTATCGAGCCGGGGGACACCGTGGTGGTGTTCGGGGCCGGCCCCATCGGGTGCATGCACATCCGCATCGCCCGCGGTGTGCACAACTGTGGGCCCGTCTACCTCGTCGACGTCAACGACGCCCGGCTGCAGATGTCCGCCGATGCGGTGCATCCCGACGAGGTCATCAACGCAGCCGAGACCGATGTGGTGGCGCGGGTGATGGAGCTGACGGGTGGCCGCGGCGCCGATGTGGTGATCACCGCGACCGCGGCCAACGTCACCCAGGAACAGGCGATCGCGATGGCCGCGCGCAACGGCCGGATCTCGTTCTTCGGCGGCCTGCCCAAGACCGACCCGACCATCACGTGCGACTCGAACGTGGTGCACTACCGGCAGCTGCACATCCACGGGGCCAACGGATCCGCGCCCGAGCACAACAAGCGCGCGTTGCAGTACATCTCGACCGGTCAGGTTCCCGTGAAGGACTTGATCACCCGGCACATCGCCCTCGACGAGGTGCTCGATGCCTTCTCGATCGTCCAGAACGGTGAGGCGATCAAGGTGACGGTGGAGCCCAGCGCGGTTCTCGTCTGAGACTCAGCCCCCGACGGCGGCAATGTAGCCACCGATGCCGAATGCGCACAGCACAGCGCACAGCCCCATGGTGCCGACGGCGAACGGCCAGGCGCGCAGGCGTTTCACCAGCCGGATGACGGTGAAGACGGTGCCGGCGAGAGCAACCAGAATGGCCGCGATGAAGCCCGCGGCCATCGCGTTGATGCCGGCATCGATGTGGCAGGTGGCCGGCGGGCAGTAGTCGGTGAACGCCATCGCGAACACCGCGAAGAATGCGGCCACGCCGCCGCCGACGTAGGTGAGCACCAGCGCGCTGATCGATGCGGCGAGGTCGCCGCTCGAGATCGGGGGCTTGGCCGGTGGCGGCGGCGGATAGCCGTAGGTCATGGCGGGATGGTATCCGCGCTGAATGTTGGCTTGTGTGCGAACTTGCGTCAATTGTTCGCACACAAGCCGACGCTGGGCGCGCGGATCTGCGTAACCTTCGGAGCTATGCGGCACTACTACACCGCCGAGCAGATCCGCGCGGCCGAGGCGCCGCTGCTGGCATCGCTGCCCGATGGCGTGCTCATGCGCCGGGCCGCCTACGGGCTGGCGACGGCGATCGCCACCGAACTCAAGGCCCGCACGGGTGGCGTGAGCGGGCGCAGCGTCTGTGCCGTCGTCGGCTCGGGGGACAACGGTGGCGACGCGCTGTGGGCCGCCACCTTCCTGCGCCGGCGCGGTGCGGCCGCAACAGCGGTGCTGCTGAACCCGGACCGTGCTCACACACCAGCGCTCGCCGCGTTCCGTAGGGCAGGTGGACGCGTCGTCGAATCAATCTCGCCGACAGCCGATTTGGTGATCGACGGCGTCGTCGGCATCGGGGCCACCGGAGCCCTGCGACCCGACGCCGCGGCCGTCTTCGACGCCAACACCGCGCCCGTTGTCGCCGTCGACCTGCCCAGCGGTATCGACGTGCAGACGGGCGCGGCCGACGGCCCGCACGTGCGGGCCGCGCTGACGGTCACCTTCGGTGGACTCAAACCGGTGCACGGCCTGGCCGACTGCGGGCGCGTCGAGCTGATCGACATCGGCCTCGACCTGCCCGAGCCTGCGTTCCTGGGGTTCGAAGCGCACGACATCCGTACCCGCTGGCCGGTGCCGAGGCCGGCGGACGACAAGTACAGCCAGGGCGTCACCGGGGTGCTCGCGGGGTCGGTCACCTATCCGGGCGCGGCGATCCTGAGCACCGGTGCCGCCGTCGCCGCCACCTCCGGGATGGTCCGCTACGCCGGCTCCGCGCACGCCGAGGTGGTGTCGCACTGGCCGGAAGTCGTTGCGGCGTCGGATGCGTCGGCAGCCGGGCGGGTCCAGGCCTGGGTGGTCGGCCCGGGGCTGGGCACCGACACCGCGGGCGACGACGCACTGCGCTTCGCGCTGGCCACCGACCTGCCGGTGATCGTCGACGCCGACGCCTTGACCCTGCTGGCCGCCGATCTCGATCTCGTCGCCGACCGTACGGCGCCCACAGTGCTGACGCCGCATGCCGGTGAATTCGCCCGGCTCGCAGGACATCCGCCGGGTTCCGATCGCGTCGGTGCCGCCCGCGCGCTGGCCGAACGGCTCGGCGCCACGGTGCTGTTGAAGGGCAACGTCACCGTCATCGCCGATCCAGTCGGCCCGACCTACCTGAACCCGGCCGGCCAATCCTGGGCTGCCACAGCCGGATCCGGCGACGTGCTGTCCGGCGTCATCGGCGCCCTGCTGGCGTCCGGCATCGCACCCGGTGAGGCCGCCGCGATGGCGGCCTTCGTGCATGCCCGCGCCGCGGGCCTGTCGGCTGCCGATCCCGGGCCGCACCCTGCGCCGACGTCGGCGCACCGCATCTTGGCCCATGTTCGGGCCGCCATCGCATCGCTCTGACCAACAAAGGGGAATCAGTATGTCGCGCAAGCACGTTCATGGACCGACCATGAGCCCTGCGTACACCGGGCGGTTGTCCACCGCGCCGATCCCGTCGCTGCGGCTGCCCGACGACCCGCTGGACCCGCAGGCCGCGTACCGCTTCATCCACGACGAGCTGATGCTCGACGGCAGCTCCCGGCTGAACCTCGCGACGTTCGTCACCACATGGATGGACCCCGAGGCCGAGAAGCTGATGGCCGAGACGTTCGACAAGAACATGATCGACAAGGACGAATACCCGGCGACCGCGGCGATCGAGTCCCGCTGCGTGGCCATGGTGGCCGACCTGTTCCACGCCGAGGACCTGCGCGACGACGACCCGGCGTCGGCCTGCGGGGTCTCGACCATCGGTTCCAGTGAGGCCGTGATGCTGGCCGGGCTGGCCCTCAAATGGCGCTGGCGCGAGAAGGTGGGGGACTGGAAGGGACGCACACCCAACTTGGTGATGGGTTCCAACGTCCAGGTGGTGTGGGAGAAGTTCTGCCGCTACTTCGACGTCGAGCCCCGGTACCTGCCGATGACCGAAGGCCGCTACGTCATCACCCCCGAACAGGTACTCGCCAACGTCGACGAGGACACCATCGGTGTGGTGGGCATCCTGGGGACCACGTTCACCGGCGAGCTCGAACCCATCGCCGAGATCTGTGCGGCCCTGGACAAGCTCGCCGCCGACGGCGGGGTGGACGTACCCGTGCATGTCGACGCCGCCAGCGGCGGCTTCGTCGTGCCGTTCCTGCACCCGGACCTGCAGTGGGATTTCCGGCTGCCGCGGGTGGTGTCGATCAACGTCAGCGGCCACAAGTACGGGCTGACGTACCCCGGCATCGGTTTCGTGGTGTGGCGTAGCGGGCAGCACCTGCCCGAGGATCTGGTGTTCCGGGTCAACTACCTGGGCGGCGACATGCCGACCTTCACGCTGAACTTCTCCCGGCCCGGCAACCAGGTCGTCGGCCAGTACTACAACTTCCTGCGTCTCGGCCGGGCCGGGTACACGCAGATCATGCATTGCCTGTCGGATACCGCCCGGTGGATCGGCGACGAGTTGCGCAAGAGCGAGCACTTCGAGGTGATCACGGATGGTTCGGCCATCCCGGTGATCTCCTGCCGGCTCAAGGGCAAGCGGCCCTACACCGAGTTCGACGTCTCGCACGCCTTGCGGGCCTACGGCTGGCAGGTGCCGGCCTACACGATGCCCGACGACGCGACGGACATCGCGGTGCTGCGGATCGTGGTCCGGGAGGGTTTCTCGGCGGACCTGGCCCGCGCCCTGCGCGACGACCTGATCACCGTGCTGAACAGCTTGGACGAGCTCAAACCGAAGGGGCAGTTCGACGAGGTGCAGCCCTTCGCGCATTAGCCGGCGAACGTGCGCTTGTGTTCGAGATTCTTCGAAATCGTGGTGCACAAGCTCACGCTCGACGCGAGTCGGCGGGCGTCTGGGAGAATCGGAAGCGATATGAGCTCGCCGAATCCCCAACCTGCTGCCCAGGCCGTCATCGACCTGGGCGCAATTGCGCATAACGTGCGGCTTTTGCGGGAACGCGCAGGCAGCGCCGCGGTGATGGCGGTGGTCAAGGCCGACGGTTACGGACACGGCGCGCCGCAGGTGGCGCGCGCCGCGCTGGCGGCCGGGGCCTCCGAGCTGGGTGTCACCAACATCACCGAGGCGCTCGCATTGAGGCAGGCCGGCATCACGGCGCCGGTGCTGTCCTGGCTGAACCTGCCCGGCACCGACTTCGCTCCCGCGCTGGCCGCCGACGTGCAGGTGGGGGTGTCCTCGGTGCGCCAGTTCGACGACGTGCTCGACGCGGTGCGCCGCAGCGGCGCGCCCGCCACCATCACGGTCAAGGTCGACACGGGCCTGAGCCGCAACGGCGTCAGCCCCGCCGAATACCCGGCCCTGCTCGAGGCGATCGCCCGGGCCACCGCTGACGGTGCTGTCCGCCCGCGCGGCATCATGAGCCACCTCGCGTGCGGAGACGATCCGCAGCACCCGATGAACGACACCCAGGCCGCGCGCCTCACCGCGGCCCGGGCACAGGCGCTCGCCGCCGGGGTGCGCTTCGAGGTGGCGCACCTGGCCAACTCGCCCGCCACGCTGACCCGGCCCGATCTGCACTTCGATGTGGTGCGGCCCGGTATCGCGGTCTACGGGCAGACGCCGATTCCCGCGCTCGGCGATTTCGGTCTGCGGCCCGTCATGACGCTGAAATGTCCTGTCTCCGCGGTGCGTTCGATCAAGGCCGGCGACGGGGTTTCCTACGGGCACACGTGGATCGCCGACTGTGACACCACCGTCGGGCTGATCCCGCTCGGTTATGCCGACGGGGTCTTCCGCGGCCTGAGCGGACGCATCGACGTCAGCATCAACGGCGCCAGGTACCGCAACGTCGGGCGAATCTGTATGGACCAGTTCGTGATTGACCTCGGTCCCGACGGTGCCGGCGTCACGGTGGGCGACGAGGCGGTGCTGTTCGGCTCGGGTGCCGCCGGTGAGCCCACGGCGCAGGACTGGGCCGAATTGCTCGGCACCATCAACTACGAGGTCGTCACCAGCCCACGGGGCAGGATCGCCCGGACCTATCGCGAGTCGACAGGCTGACGCCCATGAGCGACAACAAGAATGCCCGGTGGCTGGCGGGCATGGCCGGTCTCACTGCCGTGGGGTCGGTCGCCGGGATCAGCGTGGCCCGCTCGCTGCGCCGCCGCAGCGGCGAAGATCCGTACGCCGGTGAGGATTTCACGACACTCGACGCCGACCGCGGCTGCGTCGTCACGGCCACCGACGGGGTGCCGCTGGCGGTGCGTGAGGTCGGCCCGAAAGACGCCCGATTGACGGTGCTCTTCGCGCACGGTTTCTGTAACAGCATGGGCTCCTTCCATTTTCAGCGGGCCCGCCTCGCCGAGCGGTGGGGCGATCAGGTCCGGATGGTGTTCTACGACCAGCGCGGTCACGGCCGCTCGTCGGCCGGGCCGGTCGACTCGTACACCGTCCCGCGGCTCGGTCAGGACCTCGAATCGGTGATGCGGGTGATGGCTCCGCGCGGTCCCGTGGTGCTGGTCGGTCACTCGATGGGTGGCATGACCGTCCTGTCCCACGCGCGCCAGTTCCCGCGGAACTACCCGTCCCGGGTGTGCGGGGTGGCGCTCATCGCCTCTGCGGCACAAGGGGTTACCCGATCACCGCTGGGTGAGGTGTTGCAGAACCCGGCGCTGGAGGCGGCCAAGGTCGCGGTGCGGTTCGCGCCCGGAGCGGTCAGTGCGGGCCGGGGTGCGGCCAAGGCCGTCATCGGCCCGGTGCTCAAGGCCGCATCGTTCGGCGATGCCGCGGTCAGCCCGTCCGTGGCGCGGTATGTCGAGAAGATGATGCATGAGACCTCGATGCGAACCACCGTGGAGTTCCTGCACGCCCTCGAAGTGCACGACGAGGCCGGTGCGCTGGCGGTGCTGCAGCACGTGCCCACCCTGATCGCCTGCGGCGACCAGGATTTGCTCACCCCGCTGGCCAAATCCCAGGCCATGACCCGGCAGCTGCCGAAGTCCGAACTGGTGATCGTCGAAGGCGCCGGACACATGGTGCACATGGAGCAACCCGAACTGATCAACGAGGCGCTGGAGCGCTTCGTCGAGCATGCCACCCCGTCCCGATTGGTGGCGCTGACCCGGCATCTGCGTGGAAAGGCCAAGCGCAATGGATGATTCGCACGGCACCGTGCACCTGCCGACCGAAGCCGACACCAAGGCCCTCGGCGCCCGGTTCGGCGCCGAGCTGCGGGTCGGTGACGTCGTGGTGCTCACCGGTCCGCTGGGGGCCGGAAAAACCATGCTGGCCAAAGGAATTGCCCAGGGCATGGACGTCGAGGGCGCGGTGACGTCGCCGTCGTACGTGCTGGCCCGCGTGCATCCTGCCCGGCGTGCCGGATATCCCGCGATGGTGCACGTCGACATGTACCGGCTGCTCGACTCGGGCAGCACCGACCTGCTCGGAGAACTCGACTCGCTCGATCTCGACACCGACCTCGACGACGCCGTGGTGGTCGTCGAGTGGGGCGAGGGCCTGGCCGAGCGACTGTCGGCCAGCCATCTGGACATCCGGTTGGAGCGTGCCGACGACGACACCCGTACTGCTGTCTGGCATTGGAGCCGCGCATGATCCTCGCAATCGACACTGCGACCCCGGCGGTGACAGCGGGGGTCGCCCGGCGCACCGCTGCCGGCGTCGAGGTGCTGGCCGAACGGATCACCATCGACGCCCGCGCGCACGCCGAGCAGTTGACGCCCAATGTGGTTGCCGCCGTTGCCGATGCCGGGATCACGTTCGCCGACCTGGAGGCTGTCGTCGTCGGCTGCGGGCCGGGACCGTTCACCGGATTGCGCGTCGGCATGGCCACTGCGGCCGCGTATGGACAGGCACTCGGTATCCCGGTGTACGGGGTGTGCAGCCTGGATGCGATCGCCCCCGAAACACCTGGAGAGTTGTTGGTGGTCACCGACGCCCGTCGCCGTGAGGTGTACTGGGCGCGGTACCGCGACGGCGTGCGGGTCGACGGACCGGCGGTCAGCGCCGCGGCCGATGTCGTGCCGGGTTCGGGTTCGGTCGCCGGCCCGGCCGCGCAGGCCGCACTGTTCCCGTTGCCCTCGCTGGCGGTCGAGTATCCGACGGTCACCGGTCTGGTGACCGCCGCCGACTGGGACCAGCCGCCCGCCGCGCTGGTGCCGCTGTACCTGCGCCGCCCCGATGCGAAAACCCTTGCCGAGCGGGGCCTTTCGTGAGCACCGAATATGGGTTGCTGACGGTCGGCGACGCCGACCGGTGCGGCGAACTCGAAGCGATGCTGTTCCCGGGCGACGACCCGTGGCCGGCGGTGGCGTTCATCCGCGAGCTCGACTCGAACCACAACCACTACGTCGCGGCGCGCGACGGCAAGCTGCTGGTGGGCTACGCCGGCATCAGCCGGCTGGGCCGTAAACCGCCGTTCGAGTACGAGGTGCACACCATCGGGGTCGATCCGGCCTATCAGGGTCGGGGCATCGGCCGGGAGCTGCTGGACCGGCTGTTGACCATCGCCGACGGCGGCACCGTGTTCCTGGAGGTACGCACCGACAACGAACCGGCGATCGGGCTGTACGAGAGCGTCGGGTTCGTGAAGATGGGTGTGCGCAAGCGGTATTACCGGATCAGTGGCGCGGACGCGTACACCATGCGGCGGGACGCGGATGTGAGCAGCGTGTCAGGCGACGCGGACGTGAGGAGCAATTCAGACTCATGACAATCATCTTGGCCATCGAAAGCTCCTGTGACGAAACAGGAGTCGGCATCTGTGAACTCAAGGACGACGGCACCGTCACGCTGCTGGCCGACGAGGTCGCATCCAGCGTCGACGAACATACCCGGTACGGCGGTGTGGTCCCCGAGATCGCTTCGCGCGCGCACCTGGAGTCGTTGGGGCCGACCATGCACCGGGCTCTGGCGACCGCCGGCATCGAGCGGCCCGACGTGGTCGCGGCGACCATCGGCCCCGGCCTGGCCGGCGCGTTGTTGGTGGGTGTGGCTGCGGCCAAGGCCTATTCGGCGGCGTGGGGGGTGCCGTTCTACGGCGTGAACCACCTGGGCGGGCACCTGGCTGCCGACGTCTACGACCACGGCCCCTTGCCCGAGAGCGTCGGCCTGCTGGTGTCGGGCGGTCACACGCATCTGCTGCACGTCCGGTCGCTCGGTGAGCCGATCGAGGAACTCGGCAGCACCGTCGATGACGCGGCGGGCGAGGCGTACGACAAGGTGGCCCGGCTGCTGGGGCTGGGTTATCCCGGTGGCCGGGTGCTCGACGAGCTGGCCCGCACCGGCGACCGGAACGCCATCGTGTTCCCACGTGGCATGACGGGTCCGCGAGATGACCCGTACGCCTTCAGTTTTTCCGGATTGAAGACTGCGGTCGCCCGGCACATGGAAAAACACCCCGATGCGTCGCACGCCGATGTGGCGGCCGGCTTTCAGGAAGCCGTTGCGGACGTGTTGACCCGCAAGGCGGTTCGCGCGGCCACCGACCTCGGGGTGTCGACGCTGCTGATCGCCGGGGGAGTGGCGGCCAATTCCCGGCTGCGGGAGCTGGCCGAAGAACGCTGTGCCGAGGCGGGTTTGACGCTTCGGGTGCCGCGGCCCCGGTTGTGCACCGACAACGGCGCCATGATCGCCTCGTTCGCGGCGCACCTCATCGCGGCGGGAGCCAAGCCGTCGCGTCTCGATGTGCCGAGTGATCCGGGCCTGCCGGTGGTGCAGGGACAGATCGCATGAGCGTGGGCAGCGAGGAGCCGGAGGCGGATCGCGGATGACTTCCGACCTGGCAGACAAGCTGGCCATCACCGAGCTGCTGTACCGGTACGCCGAGCTGATCGACGCGGGCGACTTCGACGGCGTGGGAGAGCTGTTGGGGCGCAGCCGGTTCGGCGGGCCGAATTCCGGCAGCGTCGAGGGCCGGCACCTGATCGCCAACACCTTCGCGCGCACCACTCGCCGCTTTCCCGATCACGGAAATACGCCGAGGACACGGCATCTGGTGCTCAACCCGATCGTCGAACTCGACGGAGATACCGCGCACGCTCGGTCGACGTTCTGTGTGGTGCAGCAGACCGATACCGTGCCGCTGCAACCCATAGTGGTGGGCTGCTATGCGGATACCTTCGCGCGCGACGACGCCGGCTGGTACTTCACCGAACGTGTCGTGGATGTTCAGATGGTCGGCGACGTGTCCGACCACCTGAACATCTCGCTGCAATGAGCCCCAGTCACACAAGGCATTGGGGCTTGCTGCAGATCTCTGCGGCAGGCGTGCTGTGGGGTACCGGTGGCTTGGTGGTTACCGTCCTCCACGACCGGAGTGGGCTGGGCGCAATGACGGCCAGCGCATGGCGAATGGCACTCGCGGCGGTCGCACTCGTGGCCTTGGTTGCGGTCACCGGCCGTGTCGGACACGCGATCATGATGATGCGGTCGCGCCCCGTCGTGCCGATCGTTGTCGGCTGCGGTACCGCCCTCTATCAGGGCCTCTATTTCGCCTCGGTGCTATCCGTCGGGGTGGCCGTCGCCACCGTCGTCTCGCTCGGATTGGCACCGGTCCTGGCGTCGATTTGGCAGCACGTCAACGCGCGGACGTCACCATCACGGCGCGAGGTTATGGTGCTTGCCGCCGCACTCGCCGGGCTGTGCCTGGTCACCTTCGGCGGCGCCCCGCATGAACGCGGCAGCGCCGGAGGCGATTTCAGCGCCGGGCTGCTGCTCGCCATCGCCGCGGGAGCAACTTATGCGGCGACGACGATCTTGGGGCACCAACTGGCGAGTCGGACCGACCCCGTGGTCGTCGCCACGTGCACCACCACTGCTGGTGCGGTGGCGCTGGCGCCACTGTTCCTCGTCGCTGTGCTGAGGGACGAACCGGTTCTCCCGTCGGACCCGATGTCGCTGGCACTACTGGTCTATCTCGGGGTTTTCACGCTGGCGTTGTCGTACGCACTTCTTTATGCCGGCCTCCGCACGACGCCAGGGGCAGCCGCGACCGTGGTGACTCTCGTCGAGCCCATCTCGGCAGCGGTGCTCGCGGCAGTGCTGCTCGGGCAGCGACCGACCTGGCTATCGGTGGTTGGTGCGATGCTGATCCTAGGGGCCGTCGTGGGGTTGCCCGCAGGTCGTGGCGTCTCCGATGGACACCCCGACCCCGGCGTTTAGTTTCGGCGCACGCATCTAGGCGTCGTTCGCGGCCGGTGAGAGCGGGATGAGCGGCAGGCGCAGCGCTCCCGGAGCGCCTTCCGGCACAACCGGTTTGAGCGGTGCGACGGCCTCCACCCGACGGTAGGGCAGGCCCTGGTCGGGGCGCAGATCGTCCTCGCCCTTGTTCGGCCACATCGCTGCCGCCCGCTCGGCCTGCGCGGTGATGGTCAGCGACGGGTTCACGCCGAGATTCGCCGAAACCGCCGACCCATCAACGACACTCAAGGTCGGATAGCCGTAGACCCGGTGGTACGGGTCGATCACCGCGTGGTCGGCATCCGAGCCGATGGCGCACCCGCCGAGGAAATGCGCCGTCAGCGGGATGTTGAACAGCTCGCCCCAGGTGCCGGCCGTGACACCGTCGATCTTCTCGGCCACCCGGCGGGTCGCGTCGTTGCCGGCCGGGATCCACGTCGGATTTGGCTGGCCGTGGCCCTGCTTGCTCGACAGGTGCCGACCACGCAGCCCTCGCTTGGTGAACGTGGTGATCGAGTTGTCCAGGTTCTGCATCACCAGCGAAATCACTGTGCGCTCACTCCAATTGCCGACCGTCAGCACCCGAAGCAGCGCGCGCGGATGCTGCACGGCCAGGCCCAGGAACTTGAGCCAGCGCGGCCACCGGCCGCCGCCGTCGGTCATCAGGGTCTGCAGCAGCCCCATCGCGTTGGACCCCTTGCCGTAGCGCACCGATTCGATGTGGGTGTCGCTGGTCGGATGGAACGACGACGTGATCGCCACCCCGCGCGTCAGGTCCAGCGCCGGGTCGACCTTGTATTTCATTGCGCCGACGATCGATTCGGAGTTGGTGCGGGTGAGCACACCGAGCTGGTCCGACAGCTGCGGCAGGGTGCCGCTGTCCTTCATCTTGTGCAGCAGGTTCTGGGTGCCCCAGGTGCCGGCCGCCAGGACGACGTGACGCGCCGTGAAGGTGCGACGGTTCTTGCGCAAGGTCCTGCCGGTGCGCACGGTGTCGATCTCCCAGATTCCACTCGGGCTCTGCCGCACGGAGGCGACCGTGGTCAGCGGATGCACTGTGGCGCCGGCATTCTCGGCCAGGCCGAGGTAGTTCTTCAGCAGCGTGTTCTTGGCCCCGTAGCGACAGCCCGTCATGCAGCTGCCGCATTCGATGCACCCGGTGCGGTCCGGCCCGACGCCACCGAAGAACGGGTCGCGGACGGTCTTGCCGGGTTCGCCGAAGAACACCCCCACCGGGGTCTGGACGAACGTGTCGCCCACACCCATGTCCTCGGCCACCGACTTCATGATCTCGTCGGCCGGGGTCATGCTCGGGTTGATCACCACCCCGAGCATGCGTCTGGCCTGGTCGTAGAACGGTGACAGCTCATCCGACCAGTCGGTGATGTGGGCCCACTGCGGGTCGTTGAAGAACGTCGCGGGCGGCTTGTAGAGGGTGTTGGCGTAGTTCAGCGAACCACCCCCGACGCCCGCGCCGGCCAGGATGACGACGTCACGCAGCATGTGGATGCGCTGCACGCCGAAGCACCCCAGCTTCGGCGCCCACACGAATTTCCGGACGTCCCAACTGGTTTTCGGGAACTGGTCGTCGGTGAACCGGCGGCCCGCTTCCAGAACGCCTACGCGGTAGCCCTTCTCGGTCAACCGCAACGCGGTGACGCTGCCCCCGAATCCGGACCCGACGACGATCACGTCATAGTCGGTGTTGGACATGTACTTCTCCTCAGTTGGCGGTGAAACGGCTGGTTTCGTCGTCGACCATGTCCATGGCGATACGCCGCGCCCGGATCGCGGCCCGGTCGGCCTTGACGTTGATGTCGCGCCGGCGTGCACCGGGTTCGTCGAGCCGGCGCTGAATCGTTTCCAGGATCGTGGCGTTGCGTAGCGCCCACTCGTGGAACATGATGCGCAGGTACTCGGTGATGGTGTCCTCGGCGCTGTCGTAGTTGCGAGCCAGTTGCAGGAAGACATGCGTCGCACCGGGTGATTCCGGCGTGAATCCATGAATTCGCAAGAGTTCGTAGGACTTTCCGTCCACGACGTCGATGGCGTAGTGCTGTGTGTGCAGGGCGGGTGACACGAACGTCCCCTCCTCGCGCCGGATGGCCACCGTCTCTTCGGGCAGGCCGGTGATGGCCGACTCCCACGGGGCGAGGCGACTCGGCTGGGTCGTCCGGGTATAGGCCACCGAGCGCTCGGATATCTCGACCTCGTTGAGCGGTGGCAGCTGCTGAATATCCGGCGGCACCATCTCGGGGCGGGTGACGAACACATCGGTCAGATCGAGGTAATGCTCGTGCAGCAGAAGGTAATTCGCCTCGACCCGCCCGACCTCGGTGGAGCCGGTCCAGCCGGAGCCGTCCAGGTACCACGGCACGCGCGGCGGCGGGCGCAGGGCCGCGGCCCGCGGCTCGCCGAGCCAGATCCAGATGAACGGCGCGGTCTCGACGATCGGGTACGCCTCGACGCGGGCGCCGGGCGGCACGTTCTCCTGCGACGGCACGTCGGCCAGACAGCCGTCGGGCTCGTAGCTGAAGCCGTGATAGCCGCACACCAGCCGGTCGCCGTCGAGTCGGCCCTCCGACAGGGGATAGGCGCGGTGCACGCAGCGGTCCTCCAGGGCGACCACTTCACCGGAGGCACGGCGGTACAGCACCACATGCTTGCCGAGCAGGCGCCGGGCCAGCAGTCCTTCGCCGACCTCATCGCTGAGCGCGGCCACGTACCAGCAGTTCAACGGGTAGTTGGTTCTCATAGGTCGAGCACCAGCCTTTCGGACCGGGAGCGCGAGACGCAGATCATGATGGTTTGGTTGGCGGCCTTCTCCGAATCGGTGAGGACCGAGTCGCGGTGATCACCGTCGCCGGAGATGATTTCGCATTCACACGTGCCGCAGACGCCTTCCATGCACGACCCCAGCACATCGAGGCCGGCTTCTTCGGCGACGTCGTAGATCGTCTTGTCCAGCGGCACGGTCAGGGTGATGCCCGACCGCTGGCATTCCACTTCGAACGTGTCGAGTGCGTCCGACGGTGCCTCGACGGTCTTGGCGGAGAAGCGCTCGAGGTGCAGGCTGCCGTCGGGCCATGCCTGACAACCCTTCTCGACCGCGTCCAGCAGACCCTCGGGCCCGCAGCAGTAGACCAGCGTGTTCTCCTGCGGAGCCGCCAGCACCGCCGCCAGCTTCGTCCGGAAACCGTCGCCCTCCTCGTCGCGCGCGCAGATGGTCACGCGGTCGCCGAAGCGTTCCAGCGCCTCCAGGTACGCCATCGACGAGCGGGCGCCGCCGCCGTAGATCAGCTGCCAGTCGGCGCCGGTGGCTTCGGCGGCTTCGATCATCGGGAGCATCGGCGTGATGCCGATACCGCCGGCGACGAACTGGTAGCGCGGCGAGTTCGCGAGCGGGAAGTGGTTGCGCGGCCCGCGCACCCGGATCGTGGTGCCTTCCTGCAGCTTGTCGTGGACGAACTGCGAGCCACCGCGGCTGTTCGGGTCGAGCAGGATGCCGACCCGCCACTCACTGCGGCTGGCGGTGCTGCCGCACAGGGAGTACTGCCGCGTCAGCGACGGCGTCATGACCAGGTCGATGTGAGCGCCGGGGGTCCACTCAGGCAGGTCCGCGCCCGAAGGGTCGGCGAGGGTCAGCGTGACGACACCGTCCGCGGACTGCTCACGTCGACGGACCTCGAGGTCGACCTCGACTTCCCGGTAGGCGGCGTTACTCATCGCGACCGCCGAACAGGGATCGACTTGTACTGGTTGAGGAACAACGCCCGCACGCGTGTCGGGTCGCCGTCCAGCGTGAGGTCGGGGAACCGGCGGATGGTCTCCTGAATCCACAGCTTCAGTTCCAGTCGCGCCAGGTTGGCGCCCAGGCAGAAGTGCTTGCCGCGGCCACCGAAGGCCTGGTGCTTGTCCGCCAGCCCCTCTCGGGTGATGTCGAACTCGTGCGGATTCTCGAAGGCGGTCTCGTCCCGGTTGGACGCCAGGTACCACAGCAGCAGGCGGTCGCCTTCCTTGATCTGCTTGCCGTGCAGCTCGAAGTCCGTCGTCGCGGCGCGGCCCATGAAGGCGAACGCGGGCGCGTAGCGTAGGCCCTCCTCGACGGTCGCGTCGAGCAGTTCGGGATTCTCCTGCAGCAGGATCAATTGATCCGGGTTCTGCATCAGGGCCAGCATCGTCGCGCTGTAGGTCGCGCGGGTCGAGTCGTTGCCCGCGGTCATCAGCAGGGCGAAGAACGTGGCCATCTCGAGCTCGTTGAGCTTCTCGCCGTCGACTTCGGCGTTCATCACCGCGGTGATCAGGTCGTCACGCGGGTTCTCCCGGCGCTGATTCATCTGATCGTTCAGGTACATGATGATCTCGGTGACGATGGCGCCGGCGTCATCCCACTGCTTGCGGATTTCCGGGTCCTCGAACGCGCTGAACACGTTGGTCCAGTAGACGAGGCGCTCGTCGTCCTCGGCGGGCGTGCCGAGCATCGAGCCGATCACCCGGGCCGGCACCGGCCGGGCGATGTCGCGGACCAGATCGAAGCTCTCGCGGTCGGCGACGCTGTCGAGCACGTCGTTGATGATCTGCTTGATGGCCTCTTCGTGGGCCGCGACGCGTTCGGGGGTGAAGGCCTTGATGACGAGGGCCTTGAGCCGGTCGTGCCGGGGCGGGTCCATCGAAATCAGCTGCAGGCGTTGAATATCCAGCGGGACACCGATGTCGTCGACGTTGAAGATGCCGCGCTTCTCGGACGAGAACGTGCGGTGGTCGCGGCTGACGGTGCGCACGTCGTCGAAGCGGGTGATCGACCAGAAGCCGCCTTCGCCGGGCACATTGCGCTGTGGGCTGTAGTGCACAGGGTCTTCGCGCTGCATTCGGGCGAACAACTCGTACGGCGGACCGTCGTCCCACACCGCGGCGTCGGCGAGGTCGACGGCGGCGAGGTCCACATCGGTTGCGGCGAGAGTAGTCACTGTTGCCCTCCTTATCGGTCTGATACTTACGAAAGCTATTCACCGGTGCGGTTCGGATCGACGTCTCGGGACGACCAACTCTCGAGGTGATTGCGGAGCGTCGTTGTCGTGCGGCGACAAAGCCCGATTTGCAGCAACTTCAGCGCCTCGTGATCTACGGTCGTTTCATGCCGGAAAGACGCGTCGACGAGAGTGCTGTCGTCGCACGTGCAGCGGAGATCATCGGCGCCCTCGACGGCAAGTTGGGCGACATCACGCAGTCGATCCAGAAAATCCTGCTCAGCGAGATCTCCGAGCTCAGCGAGGATGCGCAACTGCTCGAGTTGCAGGCGCACACCGTCGCCGCCAATGTCGAAACCGTCTTCGCCTCGATTCGTCACCGGATCCCGATCGAGGACGTCGCACCGCCGACGGAGGCGCTCGAGCATGCGCGGCGGATGGCGCAGCGCGGGGTGTCCGCAAATGCGGTGGTGCGCGCCTACCGGCTGGGGCACCAGGAAGTGCTGAACTTCGTGCTCGACGAGATCGCGTCGTCCGGCCTGGATCCGCGTTGGAGCCTGGACGTTTTCAAGTACTTCCAGACGGTGTCGTTCGGTTACATCGACTGGATCTCGCAACAGGTCCTCACCACCTACCAGCGCGAGTACGACCGGTGGGTGGAGAACCGAAACAGCATGCGGGCCCAACGGGTTCGCGCCATTCTCACCGCGGCCAGCGGTGACGTCGACGAGCTCACCGAGGAAATCCGCTACCCGCTGCAGCGCGTGCACCTGGCGCTGGCACTGTGGTACCCGGACGACAACGGCGGCGACGAGCTCGTGCGCATGGAGCGTTTCGCAAACCATCTCGCCACGTCGCTGGATACCCATGAGCCGCCGCTGTTCCTGTCGGTCGACCACCTCACCGCCTGGGTCTGGCTGCCGCTGTCGGCGCACGGCGCCGAGGACGCGGCGGACCGAATACGTGAATTCGCGGCGGCGCAACAGGATTCGCCGTGGATCGCGATGGGTAACCCGTTATCGGGCATCGAGGGCTTCCGGCGTTCGCACGAACAAGCGGTCGATGCCCGGGCGGTGGCAGTGGTGTCGGGATCGGTGGACCGCCGCATCACCGCGGCGAGCGACCCGGGGCTGCCCGTCGCGACGCTGCTCGGTGACAATGTCGGATCGGTCGGCGCGTGGGTGGCCGAAATCCTGGGCCCGTTGGCGAGTGACACCGAGAACGACGAACGGCTTCGCGAGACGTTGCGCGTGTTCCTGCGGACCGGGTCGAGTTTCAAAGCGGCCGCCGACGAAATGCACCTGCATTCGAATTCGATCAAGTACCGGGTGAACCGCGCGATCAGTCGCCGGGGTACGCCCATTGTCGACGATCGGATCGAGGTCGAGGTCGCATTGCTGCTGTGCCACTGGTTCGGGCAAGCAGTTCTGAACTGACAATTCGTCGCGGCGGGGCATTTGTGGACCGCCGACAACGCGCGCCCAGGGTGCCGCACGAAATTTGGCTGTTTGCGACGTAGTTCGCTTGCGCTGCCGTCAGTAGTTTTTGGATCAACGCGAAACGCATGTCAGCGAGCCCGTCCTTTGGATAATTACTCGCACACTCTGACGGAGGCGAATTATGGGCGACGATCCAAAATCCGACAAAGCGCACGACGCGCTGCCCTCCGACGATCGCGGTCGGCAACCGAGCGGTAATCCCTTGGGGGCCATAGTCGATCCGCTCACCAAGCTGGGTATCGACACCGCGCGGGACATCGCGGCCGCCGTGCAATCGACTCGCGCTGCCGCGGGCGACCTGTTGAAGGTCGTCAACCTGCTGAGCCGGCTACCCGGACGCGAGACGCGTCCAGAGCCAGTGGCGATCTCGCCGGCGCCGGCAGTGGCCGACGCCGACGACGATATTGACGTCGATGACGAAAATGCCGGTGCCCCAACCACTGTGCTGCCCGTCGTGGCGCCGGACCCGTCGCCGGTCGAAGGCCAGGGAATCTTCGGCGGCCTGAAGCGCGCCGCTGAGTCGGCGCTGAATCCGTCGGCCGTCCTCGGCGCCGCCGTCACACCCGTACGTCGCGTGATCGGGGGTGCCGACAACTCTGGCAAGAAAAAGGCCGACCACCACGACGCTGACAAGAAATCCGCCAAGCAAGACAGCGACGCCGATCTGCGTCACTGGGGTGATGAACTGATTGCCAAGTCGCAGAAGCCGACCCGTAAACAGGCGCACCGGCATCCGGCATTCGGACACATTCTCGACGAACTTGCGCCCGACGAAGTTCGGATGCTGCGGTTCTTGGCCGTTGCCGGCGTCCAGCCCGCCATCGACATTCGGACGAAGACGATGTTCCAGGTCGGCTCGGAGCGGCTCGTCAGGGGTGTGAACATGATCGCCGACATGGCCGGTTGCAGCTGGCCGGAGGCCGATCAACGCTATCTCGCGAATTTGAATCGTCTTGGCCTGGTGCGATTTTCGTCTGAACCCGTGGCCGACTACCGGCGTTATGCGCTGCTCGAAGTGCAACCGCGAGCACTCGAGGTGACGGAGTCGACACCCAAGACGATCAGCGTGTACCGCAGCATCTACCTGTCGGAATTCGGCGAGCAGTTCTGCGAGGTCTGCATCGACACCGACGGCTACAACGCCGGCGGCTGGGCCACCGACGAGCGCGGCGACAAGATCATCGGGAAAGGCCCGCCTGACCCTGCCGCGCATAAGCACCAGCACTGACCCCCGACCCCGACCAGCCCAGGGACATTCCATGACAACGCTCGCTGCCGGGCCCTTTCTTGATTGGGAGGAGCTCACCGGACAATCGAAATTCATCGTCGACATCATCAGCGTGCCGATCTTCAGCATGATCGCCGGTTTGATAACCAACTGGACCGGCGTGATCATGTTGTTCGCGCCGGTGCGGTTCACCGGGTTCTACGTGCCGGGCCTGAAACGGATATTTCCCTTTCTGCCGCGCAAGGTCCAGATTCTGCCGACCTTCGCGCCCAACGGAATTCTGGGTTTCCAGGGATTCATTCCGTGTCGCGCCGAGAAGATGGCCAGCTTGATCGTCGACACATCCATCGCCCGGATCGGCAAGATCTCGGACTTCTATGAACAACTCAATCCCGACAAACTCGCCAAAGCGATCGCGGTGGCCGCCAGACCGGATATCGGCCGGTTGACCACCGAGATCATCGAGGCCCGGCATCCGCAGATGTGGCGGTCACTTCCGCAGCCGTTGAAGGACGAGGTGCTGCAGACGGTCGACGCCGAATTGCCGACCATTTCCAAGCGCGCCTTCGCCAAGATCGGCGAGAACATCGACCAGCTGCTCAACGTCAAGCTGATGACCGTCAACTTCCTGCGCCGTAATCCAGAAGTGTTGCGGGACATCATCAAAGGCATGGCGGTGCCCGAACTGCGGTTCATGGTGCGCATCGGCGCGCTGGGCTTCCCGTTCGGCATCCTGCTGGCGCTGTGGCTGTCGCTGATCTATTACTCCAGCGACGAGGCGCGCGAACACGCTTCGGCCCATGGCGGTTTCGCCATCCACCTGCCGGGATTCCTCGACTCGATCCTGCACTTCCTGCCGACCTGGCTGTGGGTGCTCGGCGGAGCCGCGGTGATCGGCATCGTCGTCAACATCATCGCGATCAAGGTGGTGTTCGAGCCCGGCGAGCCACAGCCCCGCTACAAATATCTCTGGAAGCAAGGGCTTTTCGCGAAGCGGCAGCACCAGGCCGCCCACGAACTCGCCACGATGCTGTCGTTACAGGTCCTGACGGTCAAGAACTTCGCGCACGAACTGCTCAACGGTGCCAGCGCGGACAAGACCCGCGCGCTGATCCAGTCCGCGGTCGGAGAAGAAGCCGAGCGCATCCTGGGCCCGTACCTGGTCGTCGCCCGCAACTCGTTCGGAGTCGTCGATGTCGAAGGACTGCAACGCGGCGCCGGGGACAAGCTGGTCGATTTCGCCCCGAGCGTCCTCTACGACCCCGGGTTCAACAAGACCCAGGCCAAGAAGATCGAAACGTTCGCGACCGAGAAGTTCCGGGCGCTGCCGCCCGACCGGTTCGGCGAGATGCTGTACTCGGCGATCGAGCAGGACGCGTGGCTGCTGTATGCCCACGGCGGGCTCCTGGGCGTCGTCGTCGGCGCCGTCCACATCCTCGTCTTCGGGGCCTGATCCCACGTGACCGAAAGGACCGCAATGGCGCCCTATTCCAGGATCGTCGTCGGCACCGACGGATCCGACGAGGCAACCGACGCCGTCACCGTCGCTGGTGTGGTGGCGGCTGTGCTCGGTGTGCCGGTCACCGTCGTCACCGCGTGGAAGCCCAGCGTCTCGGTGCCCGGAGGGCGCGAACAGCCGTGGGCGGAGCTGACGGCCGAGGGCGCCGACGTCGATCTCACCGCGCTGGGAGTCACGGCGATCGAGAGGATTCCGGTGAAGGGCAGTGCGTTCGACGCACTGGTCGACGCCGCGGCGCAGTCCGACCGCGCGCTGATCGTGGTTGGTGCGGCAGGGCTCGGCCAGACTGCCAGCCGGTTGTGGGGGAGCACCTCGAACGAGTTGTCCCACCACAGTCCTGTGGATGTGTTATTCGTGCGCAAGGCCGTCGCGGCAGTGCAGACGATCGCCCTGGCCACCGACGGCTCCGACACCTCGGTGCGCGCGGTGCGTGCCGGGTACGACCTGGCGGCCGCCCTCGGCGTCCGGCCGGTCCTGGTCACCGTCGCCGGTGACACCTCCGCGGCCGAGGAGACGCTCGAGAATGTCGCAAGCCAACTGGAGGTCACCGGCTCGCTGGCCCGGCAGGCGCTGCTCGGTGATCCGGCCGACGTGCTCGCGACCGCCGAATATGACCTCGTCGTGATCGGAAACCGTGGCATGGCGGGCTTCGCCCGCGTCCTGGGCTCGACGGCCAACACCATCACCCATCGGGCGACGTCGAACCTGCTCCTGGTCAACACGGCACCGGCTGCTGAGTAGCCCGGCAACTCAGCCGGGTGGGCCTCGGTTTCAGCCCACAGCGAGTTTGGTCGATCCGGCACTGCCCCACCCTTGAGCGCTAGCACTCGCGTGTATAGAGTGCTAGGTGGCACGCGGCCAACCGCGCTCCGGCACCCGCGACGACGGTGTGTGGTCAGGACGCTTGCCGAACAACCTGGCATCCGGGGATTGGCCCTGGATCAACACCCCAACCAAGTGGAGGGCTTCCATCGTGGCAGTCAACATCAAGCCACTCGAGGACAAGATCCTCGTTCAGGCCAACGAGGCCGAGACCACGACCGCTTCCGGTCTGGTCATCCCTGACACCGCCAAGGAAAAGCCGCAGGAAGGCACCGTCGTCGCAGTTGGCCCCGGCCGCTGGGATGAGGATGGCGAGAAGCGGATCCCCCTGGACGTTGCCGAGGGCGACACCGTCATCTACAGCAAGTACGGCGGCACCGAGATCAAGTACAACGGCGAGGAGTACCTGATCCTCTCTGCCCGCGACGTGCTGGCTGTCGTTTCCAAGTAAGCATTCGTGTCCCGCCCCGGAAATCCCCGTGTCCGCACGGGTGATGTCCGGGGCGGTATGCGTATCAGCGAAAGGCTCTAATGAGCAAGCTCATTGAATTCAACGAAGCTGCGCGCCGGGCCATGGAAGCCGGTGTCGACAAGCTCGCCGACGCAGTCCGCGTGACCATCGGCCCGCGCGGCCGGAACGTGGTGCTGGCCAAGGCCTTCGGTGGCCCGCAGGTCACCAACGACGGCGTGACCATCGCCCGCGACATCGACCTGGAAGACCCGTTCGAGAACCTGGGCGCCCAGCTGGTCAAGTCCGTCGCGACCAAGACCAACGACGTCGCCGGCGACGGCACCACCACCGCCACCGTCCTGGCTCAGGCCATCGTCAAGGCCGGCCTGCGCAACGTCGCTGCCGGTGCCAACCCGATCGCGCTCGGTGTGGGCATCTCGAGGGCCGCCGACGCGGTGTCCGAGGCCCTGCTGGCCGCGGCCAAGCCGGTGTCCGACAAGACCGCCATCGCCCAGGTCGCGACCGTTTCGTCGCGCGACGAACTGATCGGCGAGCTGGTCGGTGAGGCCATGACCCGCGTCGGTGCCGACGGCGTCGTCACCGTCGAGGAGTCCTCGACCCTGAACACCGAGCTCGAGGTCACCGAGGGCGTCGGCTTCGACAAGGGCTTCCTGTCGGCGTACTTCGTCACCGACTTCGACTCCCAGGAAGCGGTCCTCGAGGACGCGCTGGTGCTGCTGCACCGCGACAAGATCAGCTCGCTGCCCGACCTGCTGCCGCTGCTGGAGAAGGTCGCCCAGGCCGGTAAGCCGCTGCTGATCATCGCCGAGGACATCGAGGGCGAAGCGCTGTCGACCCTGGTCGTCAACGCCATCCGCAAGACCCTCAAGGCCGTCGCGGTCAAGGCGCCGTTCTTCGGTGACCGCCGCAAGGCGTTCCTGGATGACCTCGCCGTCGTCACCGGTGGCCAGGTCGTCAACCCGGACGTGGGCCTGGTCCTGCGCGACGCCGGCCTGGACGTGCTGGGCACCGCCCGTCGCGTCGTGGTCACCAAGGACAGCACCGTGATCGTCGACGGTGGCGGTACCGCCGAGGCCATCGACGGCCGCAAGGCGCAGCTGCGCAGCGAGATCGAGGCTTCGGACTCGGATTGGGACCGCGAGAAGCTCGAAGAGCGCCTCGCCAAGCTGGCCGGCGGCGTGGCCGTCATCAAGGTCGGCGCTGCCACCGAGACCGACCTGAAGAAGCGCAAGGAAGCCGTCGAGGACGCCGTCGCCGCCGCCAAGGCTGCGGTGGAAGAGGGCATCGTCACCGGTGGTGGCGCCGCTCTGGTCCAGGCCCGTTCCGCACTGGATGGCCTGCGTGGCTCGCTGACCGGCGACGAGCTGATCGGCCTCGAGGTCTTCTCCTCGGCGCTGTCGGCCCCGCTGTACTGGATCGCCACCAACGCCGGACTGGACGGTTCGGTCGTGGTGAACAAGGTGTCCGAGCTGCCCCTCGGACAGGGCTTCAACGCCGCCACCTTGACCTACGGTGACCTGCTGGCCGACGGCATCGTCGACCCGGCCAAGGTGACCCGGTCCGCGGTGCTCAACGCCGCTTCGGTGGCCCGGATGATCCTGACGACCGAGACGGCCATCGTGGAGAAGCCGGCTGAGGAAGCCGATCACGGGCACGGCCACCACGGCCACGCCCACTAGGTAGTTCCAACGAAACGCCCCCGGTCCTGTTGGGCCGGGGGCGTTTTCGTGTTTCTGGTTCAGAACGCTTGGTCGTAGAACCCGTTGGTCGTGTAGGTGTTGTCGTGGTTGTCGACGCCGTAGTGCGGACCGATCGGGGTTCCGGTGGTCGCTTGAGCGGGAACGGCCAGGCCCAGGACGGCGGCGGTCATGCTCGATGCGATCAGGGTGGCAAAGCCGAACTTCTTCATTTCGAAACCCCTTCTTCGGTTGTTGTTGGTGCTCTGATGGTTTAAACCTGCTGTGTCGCAGGCACATTCCGGTCGGCAGGATTTGATCCACGGTTGGCAGAATTAACCCTGTCGCCGGTGGGCGCTCCGACTGTGAGTGCAGGGAATCGTGCCGATTTCTCTGTACAGCCCTCACAACCGCGCGAGGTGATGGAACTCAGGTACGGCAGGCCCGGGTCTCGGCTAGTTTCGCCCTGTGGATGCACTATCGGTGCGGTGCTGGGTGCAGCAGCGGCATGCCCAGCTCCATATGCGCAAGTGGATGCTGGAGTTCGACGACGAAGACTCCGAGCGGGAATTCCGGGCGCACGACGACGCGAACGGGCTGCGGGCGGCCACCTTCGCCCAGCTGGTCGGCATCGTGTTCACCGCTGTGTACGCGGTGGTGGATCTCCTCGTTCTGCACGGGTTCGTCGCAGGTGCACTGATCGTCCGAGCGGCGACCATAGGCTTCTTCCTCCTGGGGATCGTGGTGATCCGCCGGGTGCGAATGCTCCAGGAGCATCTGCAGATCGGCACGGTCGCGTTGCTGACGATCGTCCAGGTGCTACTGGGGCCGGTGCTCGCAAGTGTCGCGGACTTCCCGACCCAGTACCTGATGACCTCTGCCACCGTGACGCTTCTGGGCGCAGTCGGCCTGCTGCGGCTGCGCATGCACGCGGCGCTGGCGAACACCGCGGTGTTCATCGCGGTGGCCGTCGCGCTGCCGTGCGTCCGGGGCAGCCTGGACGAGCTCGGCATGCTGGTGCCGCAGATCGCGGGACTGGCCGCCATCAGCCTGTTGGTCGCCTATGCGCTGGAGCGGCTGCGGCGTATCGACTTTCTCCGGCAGCGGGAAGTCGAGCAGGAGCGGGCCCGGACCGAGGAGATTCTGTACAACGTGTTGCCGGCCCCGATCGCCGACAGGTTGCGGGACGGCGCGCTGACCATCGCCGACTCAGCGCCGAGCGTCAGCGTGTTGTTCTCCGACATCGTCGGCTTCACGCCCCTGTCCGAGACGCTGACACCCGAGGCGCTGGTGCAGCTGCTGGACACGATGTTCCGCGCGTTCGACGAGCTCTGTGACCGGCGGGGCATCGAGAAGATCAAGACGGTCGGCGACGCGTACATGGCAGTCGCCGGCCTGCCCAACCCCGACGCGGACCACGCCGCATCAATGGCCGAGCTGGCCCTCGACATGCAACGCACCGTCACCCGGCTGTCATCGAGCTGGCCGAGTCCTATCTCGATGCGGATCGGCATCTCGTCGGGCCCGGTGGTCGCGGGTGTGATCGGGCAGCGCAAGTTCATCTACGACCTGTGGGGCGACACTGTGAACACGGCGAGCCGCATGGAATCGAGTGGCCGCCCGCACCAGATCCAGGTGTCCGAATCCACCCACGGGCTCCTTGCGCACCGCTACGAATTCAGCGACCCACAGGTGGTCGACGTCAAGGGGAAAGGGCCCATGACGACGTACTTTCTCGAGGGCGCCCGCTGATAGACGGACGAGCCGGCTGGGGTCGGAAAATCAGTGTTAGCGTCCGACGATGACCGAACCGCTGCTGCGGCACGACCGCGACGACCGCGGCGTCGTCACGCTGACGCTGAACCGTCCGCAAGCCTTCAACGCGCTGTCCGAGGCGATGCTCACGCAATTGGGGGAGGCCTTCGCGGCACTCGCCAACGACGGGACGGTGCGGGCCGTCGTGCTCGGGGCATCCGGCAAGGCGTTCTGCGCCGGGCACGACCTCAAGGAGATGCGCGCGGAGCCGTCACTGGAGTACTACCAGGATCTGTTCGCGCAGTGCACCGAGGTGATGCTAGCGATCCAGCGGTTACCGGTGCCGGTGATCGCACGGGTACAGGGTCTGGCGACCGCTGCCGGTTGCCAGCTGGTCGCCATGTGCGATCTTGCGGTGGCGAGCCACGACGCACGCTTCGCGGTCAGCGGCATCAACGTCGGATTGTTCTGTGCGACACCGGGAGTCGCGCTGTCGCGCAACATTCCGCAGAAGGCCGCGTTCGAGATGCTCGTGACCGGAGAATTCATCTCCGCGCAGGAGGCCAAGGTGTTGGGGCTGGTCAATCGGGTGGCCGCCCCGGAGTCGCTTGACGATGAGGTCGAAGCCATCGTCGCGAGCATTGTCGCCAAGCCCGCGGTCGCGGTCGCGATGGGAAAGTCGTTGTTCTACCGCCAGATCGAGGTCGGAATCGAAGCCGCCTACGCGGACGCCGGAACGACGATGGCCTGCAACATGATGGATCCGAGCGCACTCGAGGGCGTATTGGCCTTCATCGAGAAACGCCAACCCGGTAGTTGACGACTCGGTCGCCCGCGGCGCACTGTGATACAGGTCATATTTCTATCTGGACACATCGGGGGCAGAGAGGCGGCCGTTCGTGACCACGAAGGACAAGTACACGCAGGTGCCCACGCCCTACTCCTGGGACGTTCCGAGCGGCGGCGATGCACGCTTCACCTGGGAATATGACGACGGCCGCGCGCGCCTGCTGTCCCTGTACCAAAAGGGCAAGGACAAGCAGTGGGACGCCCAGTCGCGGATCGACTGGTCGCAGGACGTTGATCCGATGAACCCGATCGGCCTGCCCGACGAGTTCCATCCGCTGTTCGGCAGCCCGATGTGGGAGTCGGCCGACGAGAAGCGGCGCGCCGAGATGCGCCAACACTCGCAGGCCTGGCAGTTCTCCCAGTTCCTGCACGGCGAACAGGGCGCGATGGTGTGCGCGGCGAAGATCGTCGAGGTCGTGCCGGACCTGGATGCGAAGTTCTACGCGGCCACCCAGACCATGGACGAGGCCCGCCACGTCGAGACATTCTCGCGCTTCCTGCAGGAGAAAGTCGGCGTCGTCTACCCGGTCAACAAGAATCTGTCCGTGCTGCTCGAGGACACCCTGCGCGACTCACGCTGGGACATGCCCTATCTCGGCATGCAGGTGCTCATCGAAGGCCTCGCGCTCGCTGCGTTCGGGGTGCAGCGCGACCTGGCGGCGCCCAATTCGCTGGCCAAACAGGTGCTGGCCTACGTCATGCAGGACGAGGCCCGGCACGTCGCCTTCGGCCGAATCTCGTTGAAGGACTACTACTCCCAGATCAGTGACGCCGAGCGGAACGAGCGCGAAGAGTTCGTCGTGGAGGCCTGTTACCTCATGCGTGACCGGCTTCGGGGCGACGAGGTGTACGACGCGCTCGGCCTCGACGTCCAGGCGTGTGTCGACTGGGTCGAGACGGCGCCCATGCTGAGCCAGTTCCGTTCGCACCTTTTCAGCCGAATCGTTCCGATTGTCAAGGACATTGGGCTGTGGGGCCCCAAGGTGCAGAAGGCGTTCGCGGACATGGGCGTGCTGGACATGGCCGGCTTCGACATCGAGGGGATGATGAAGGCCGACGAGGATCAGGCCGACGCGCTCGACAAGGCGCACGCCGAAATGGCCGTTCGCGCTGCGGAAGTCGACCACATCATCACGCAGGCCGCGAGTTAGGCCGGCCGCAATGTCGTAGAGACGTGCACCGTCGACGTCAGCGTACGGTGCACGGGGCAGCGTTCGGCGATGGCCAGCAGCTTCTCCCGCTGATCGTCGTCGAGGTCGCCGATCAACTGGATGTCACGATCGATGTGGTCGACCATGCCCTGTTGCGTCTCGCATTCGGCGCAGTCCTTTGCGTGAATCCGCGAGTGCCGCAACGACACCCGCACCTGCTCGAGGGGCAGTCCCTTCTTGTCGGCGTACATCCGGATGGTCATGGAGGTACACGCGCCCAAGGCGGACAGCAGGAGGTCATACGGTGACGGTCCCGCGTCGTCGCCGAACGGGCGGGGCTCGTCGGCGACCAACCGGTGCCCGCCGGCGATGATGTCTTGCGTGTAGGTCCCCGCGCCGCTCTCGACCACGGTCACGGTGCCCTCGGGTGAGGTGTTCTGGTCGGCTTGGATGGTCATGAAAACTCTCCTTCACGGTGCGGAGTCGGGGCTCGGTGCGGACGGCCACCGCGACGGGATCAGGCTATCGGCGGCGGTGCGACTGTAGGAGCCAATCATTAATAGGTGACCGGTCGGCTAAGATTGAGCGATGCCACGCCCGCCCAACCCCGACGTACGCCGCCGTCTGCTGGCCGCGGGCCGTGATCTTGTGCACGCACATGGCTTTGCCGCCAGTGGGGTCAAGGAGATCACCGACGCCGCGGGTGTGCCGAAGGGGTCGTTCTACGCCTACTTTCCCAGCAAGGAAGCGCTTGCGGCGGCCGTGCTCGAAGACTATTGGTCGGATATCGAGGCGCGGATACTGCCGCTGCTCGACGCTGACGGGCCGGCCCGAGAGCGCCTCGAGCGGTTCTTCCATGCGCTCGCCGACGAACACGAGTCCGCCGATTTTCTGCTCGGTTGCCTGGTGGGGAACATGTCGCTCGAACTCGGAGGATCCAGTGATCTTGTCCGTGCCGAGCTGGTCCGCATCCTGGATCGGTGGGGCGATGCTCTCGCCGACTGTGTGCGGTGGGGGCAGGAGAGTTCCGGCGACGTCAGCGCCGACCTCGGTTCGCACGAGCTGGCCGCTGTGTTGATCGAGGCGTGGGAGGGTGCTGCCCTGCGGGGCAAGGTGACGCGCAGCCGTGCACCCTATGACAGATTCGAGACGGTCACACTGCCGGCACTGCTGCAGTGATCTGAATCATTCAATCGATCTTTCGGCAGCTCTTGATTTATAGACGACCGGTCATCTATTTTGGAGGGGCAACACGCACCGATCGCGAGGACGCTCCCCATGACCACTCCGGACAGTTACGCCGAACCGCAGCATCCAGCGCTTCCGAGTTCGGGCTTCGCGCTCGACCGTGCGCACGTCGCGCTCGTTGTCACCGATCCGCAAATCGACTTCCTCAGTCCTGAGGGTGCGTCGTGGCCGGTATTCGGTGCGAGCATCGACGAGAACAACACCGTCACGCACATCGGCGAGTTGTTCGACGCCGCCCGGCGGGCAGGCGTCACGGTCGCGGTGTCGCCGCACTATTTCTATCCGACCGACAAGCAGTGGCGGTTCGGTGATCCGCTCGAGCAATTCATGGGCGGGGTCGGCATGTTTTCGCGGACCGGCGCGTACACGATGGACGGCTTCGCCGAATCCGGCGCGGACTTCCTGCCTGCCTACCGGCACCACATTCACGACGGTCATACCGTGATCACCTCGCCGCACAAGATTGTCGGCCCTGAGTCGAATGACCTTGTGCTGCAACTCAGGAAGCGTGGCGTGAGTCAGGTGATCCTGGCGGGCATGGCTGCCAACCTGTGCGTGGAAGGGCACCTGCGGGAGCTGGTCGAGCAGGGGTTCGAAGTGGTGGTTGTCAAGGATGCGACGGCCGGCCCGCGTCTGCCTGAGGGAGACGGGTATCTGGCCGCCCTGGTGAATTTCCGATTCCTCGCCAGCGCGGTCTGGACGACGGCCGAGGCCGTCGCCGCTTTGTCGGGGAGCGGCCGATGACGGATGAAGCATCGAAAACCTTTGATTACCAATAGATTCAGATACCACCAAGGAAGAACCAACCATGACATCGAATGACGAGCTGACGCAATTGAGGTTCCCGCTGAACAACGGCAGCGGTGCGATCCCGGCCCTGGGGTTCGGCGCGTTGCTGTCCGACCGCACCAAGACCGAAGCCACGATCACGGCGGCCGTCGAAGTGGGATTCCGCCACTTGGACGCGGCTGAGCGGTACCGCAACGAAGCGCAGGTCGGAGCGGCGCTGAAGGAGCTGTTCGCGAACGGCACCGTGCGCCGCGAGGACCTATTCGTGACCACCAAGCTCTGGAACAACAACCATCGCCCCGAACGAGTGAAGCCGGCGCTGCAGGCCAGCCTCGATCGACTCGGGCTCGACACGGTCGACCTGTACCTAATGCACACGCCGTTCGCCTTCCGGCCCGGTGACGACCAAGATCCGCGCGACGCGCGTGGTGCCGTCATCTATGACGACGGCGTGACCTTGGCGGAAACCTGGGGCGCCATGGAAAACCTGGTCGGCGCGGGACTCGCTGGCGCAATAGGCCTTTCGGATATCAGTGCCGCGAAAACGCGGGAGATCATCGACGGCGCGCGCATCAAACCGGCAGTCGTGGAAGTGGAATCGCACCCGTACCACCCGCAATGGGAGTTGCACGAATTGTGCAAGACACACGGCATCGTGCTGCTGGCATTCGCGTCGCTCGGCCATGCGTTGGAACCGCGACTGCTCGATGACCCGCTCATCGTCTCGTTGGCACAGCAGTTCGGGAAGACGCCGGCGCAGGTGCTGCTGGCGTGGGGCATTCAGCGCGGTAGCGCCGTTCTTACCGCCTCCGTGACGCCCGCGAGGATCGTCGAGAACTTCGATGTCACGGCGCTCCCCGATAGCGCGATCCAGGAAATCAGCGAGCGGTTGGACACCCGCTACCGGTTCAATTCCGTCGTCGACGCGGGAGAACCGGGATTCGCCGAAGTCCCCTCTGGTCGTTGAGCTTTCGAACCAGGACAAGGAGTGCAGCCATGACGAAGTTGCTCTACATACAAGCCTCTCCGCGCAAGGGAGATTCGAAGTCGATTCAGCTCGCCACCGCGTACTTGGACGCGCTTGGCGTCGCAATGCCCGACCTCGACATCGACACACTCGACCTGTGGGATGCGGAGCTCCCGGCGTTCGACGGCGACAAAGCGGCTGCCAAGATGAACGTCATCAAGGGTGCGGCGCAGGACGGGACCGGACAGAGCGCCTGGGATGAGATCGTGGCGATCGCCGCGCGCTTCATCTCGGCGGATCGGTATCTCATCGCATCACCGATGTGGAACTCGGGAATCCCGTATCGGCTCAAGCACTACATCGACCTGGTTCATCAGCCCGGGATGTTGTGGCGGCTGGACCCTCAGTCCGGCTATGCAGGACTGCTCAAGGACAAGCACGCAACTCTGGCGCTGACTTCCGGCGTCTATGCACGGGGAGTCGCCGAGCCGGCGTTCGGGGTGGACCACCATGCCGCCTATCTGCGAATGTGGCTCAACCAAGCGGGAATACGGCATATCGATGAAGTGCGATTCCAGTCGTCCATGCTGACGCCGGATCCGGCCGGCGACCTGCAGAGGGCACTTGACGATGCGGCACATCTGGCGGCGACTCACGGCAACGTCTGGCGCCGGGCCGGGTAATGAAGGCGATGGCGGGCGTCGGAATGCCACCTACGGCGCCGACAGTGGTCACCGGCGCCGACGGCGTCACCCGGTGCCGGTGGGCGACCGAAACCGGCCGGGATCTGCGGGCCTATCACGATCAGGAATGGGGCACGCCGACCCACGACGAGGCCATGTTGTTCGAAATGCTCGCGTTGACATACTTCGAGAACGGATTGTCCTGGGCTGCCGTGTTCGATAAGCGGAACAACCTGCGCCGCGCGTTCCATGGCTTCGTCCCGGCCGTTGTCGCTGCGATGACCCGCGATGATGTCGAGCGATTGATGGTCGATACCAACATCATTCGCAATCGGCGCAAGATTGAGGCCACCGTACACAATGCGCGGCTGCTGTCGACATGCTCGCTCGCTGAATTGGGCTGGCGGTATCGGCCGCGTCAGCGTCATCGATTGCGGAGCTGCAGTGATGGACGGATGACCAGCCCCGAATCCGACCGACTCTCAGCGGCGTTGCGAGCAGCCGGGTTTCGGATGGTCGGCCCGATCGTCACGCACTCGTTCATGCAGACAGCAGGAATCGCGAACGGTCATTTTGAAGGTTGTTTCCGGGCCTAAGCCGGCGGTTATTCGTTGTCCGACAGCGGTGCCAGGATCAGCCGGCAGGCCAGCTCAATTTCGTCCTCCGTCTCGTCGGCGGAGATTCGCCCGTTGAGGCTGGACTGCAGGATGCCGTGCCAGGTGTGCTGAACCAGCCGCATCAACGAAATATCTTGTGGCCCCGGATCATCCACCCCGCAGATGGTCAGCAACATGCTGCGGACCTGGCGGTCGATATGCCCCACCTCGACCACGGCCGTCGCATCGGCGGTGTTCAGCGAGTTGAGCATTGCGGCGGTCAGGTGCGGCTGACGCAGCATCGGGCGGGTGGCGCGCGACAGGACGTCGAAGACGCGATCGGCGGCGGTTCCGGCCGGCACCTTCCGGCGACGGATGCCGTCCTGCATCCGGTCCACCCGGTCGGCCATGAGGCCGACGAACAGGTGGGTCTTGGAGGGGAAGTAGCGGTACAGGGTGCCCAGCGCGACCCCGGCCGCGCGTGCGACCTCGTTCATCTGGACCTGGTCGGCCGGCTTCTGTGCCGCCAGGGCTGCGGTGGCCTGCAGGATCGCGGCACGACGCTGCTGCTGCACGGCCGAGCTGGGCTCGGCGGCCGGGCGCGGTTCGGCGATTCTTGCCACGGTGCAGCTCCTTTTTGGGTCTGGAACGAATTCTAGATGTTGGGTAGAGTCCCAAAACTGAAATTGATTCTAGTCTTCTTGGAGGTTTGCACATGCCACGCTTCACCAGGGACGAGCTGATGGCCGCGCTCGATCACTACACCAAGGTCGTCGAGGTCTGTTCGAACACAGGGGACTGGGGCCCGTTCGCCGATCTGTTCACCGAGGACGTGCACTACATCGAGCACGCCTACGGCGAGATGCACGGCCGCGAGGCGGTCCGCGAATGGATCATCGGCGTGATGAAGCCGTTCCCGCACATGCGATTCCCGCACACCTGGGTCGCGATCGACGAGGAGAACGGCGCGATCGTCACCGAGATCATCAATGCCCTGGACCATCCCACCGAGCCGGGCAAGGTGTTCGGCTTCCCCAACATCACCCGCCTCGTCTACGCCGGGGACAACCTGTTCTCCTCGGAGGAGGACGTCTACAACCCCGTGCGCGACGCGCCGCGCGTCGTAGGTGAGTGGCTCAAGGCCGGTGGCGTGATGCAGTCCGCGCCCATGGCTGCGAAGCACGGCTGACGTCGTGAAGCTGATCTACGCCTTGTGGGGCGCCGGTTTGGACACCGCCCTGCAGTCGACCCAACTACATGTACTGCTGCGGGCCGCGGGGGTGGGCCGGTTGCAGATCAACGTCGACGACGCCGACGTCGAGGCGGCGATGTTGCGCATCACCACCTTCGACAACCCGGTGCCGGCGGTGGTCAGTGTGTGGACCGACGCCGGCGTCGATCCGGACCCCATTTCCGACCTGCTGGCCGCGATCTCTGCGCGCAGTGCCGGCTGGGAAGTCGAGGAGACGGTGCGGCTGGTGCCGCCCGACGTGGAAAACGGTATTCGGACAACGGCATTGGCGCAGATCGGCTTCCTGCGGATCCCGACGGATCTCGATCCGGCCGACTGGCTCCAGATCTGGCAGGGACAACACACCAGCGTCGCCATCGACACCCAGGACACCTTCGGCTACGTACAGAACCGGGTCCTGCGCACGGTGCACGGCACCGAGCGGGTCGACGCCGTCGTCGAGGAGCTGTTCCACATGGCGGCCATGACCGACGTGCACGCGTTCTACGGCAGCGGGGGCGACGATGCGGAACTGCAGCGCCGTATGACTCTCATGGTCGAGAGCGTGATGCGCTTCGGCGCCCACACCAATCTCGACTCGGTGCCGACCAGCAGGTACTGCTACGTGTTCTAACTGCCGTGGATGAGGTCGCGGATGTCGCCGTCGACGGATTCGTCTGCGACGAACAGCAATTCGTCGCCGTCCTCGAAGCTGTCCCCGGACTTGGGCACGATGATCCTGCTGCCGCGCTGCACCGTCACCAACAGTGTGTTCGGCGGCAGGGTCAGGTCCCTGATGGTGCGTCCGATCAACGGGCTGTCCGGTGGCAGCGTGAACTTCGTCAGGTTCGCGTGCCCCTGACGTAGCCCCATCAGCCGCACTAGGTGACCGACATCGATGGCGCCCTCGACCCCGGCGGCCATCGCGTGCGGCGTCGACACCGCGACGTCGACACCCCAGTCGTCGGTGAACAACCACTCGTTGGCCACGTTGTTCACGCGCGCGACCACCCGCGGCACGCCGAACTCGGTTTTCGCCAACAGCGCCATCGCGAGGTTCGCCTTGTCGTCGCCCGTCGCGGCGATCACGACGTCGCACGTCTGGATGCCGCACTCCTCGAGTGAGGCCACTTCGCAGGCGTCGGCCCACAGCCAGTCGGCCTCGGGGACCGTCGGCGGCTCGTACTTGTTGATGTCGCGTTCGATCAGCAGGACCTTGTGCCCGTTGGCGACGAGTTCCTGCGCCACCGACCGGCCCACCGCGCCGGCGCCGGCGATCGCGACTCGCATGCCCCGGGTGCTCACGCAGTCATTGTCGCCTACCGCAGCCCGCAGCAGGTTCCCAGATACATTTGCTTCGGCCGCCGATCGGAATGAGGACGTGGATGACGCTGGAGCAGCTGAACAAGGTGCTGCTCATCGGCGCGCTGGTGCTACTGGCCAGCATCGTGGCCACCCGGCTCGCCACCCGCGTCGGCCTGCCCAGTCTGCTGCTGTTCCTCGGCCTCGGGGTGCTGGTCGGCGAAGACGGCATCGGGCTCCGGTTCGACGACGTCGCCCTGGTCCGGGACCTGGGCACCGCGGCGCTGGCCATCATCCTCATCGAAGGTGGTCTCACCACCAAGTTCAGCGACGTCCGCAAGAGTCTGGCGCCGGCCGCGGTGATGGCCACCCTCGGCGTGGCCGTCAGTACTGCCGTCACCGCGGCGGGCGCTCATCTGCTGTTGGGCATGGACTGGCAACTGGCGCTGCTCCTCGGCGCCATCGTCTCGTCCACCGACGCCGCGGCGGTGTTCTCCGTGCTCCGGGTGCTGCCGTTGCCCCGGCGGGTGGCCGGTCTGCTGGAGGCCGAGTCCGGCCTGAACGACGCCCCGGCCGTCATCCTGGTGCTGATGTTCAGCGTGGTTCCGCTGGCCTTCGATCCGGGGCACGGACTGCTCGACCTGGTCTACGAGCTGGCGGTCGGCGCGGCGATCGGCGTGTTGTGCGGCTACCTCGGCGCCGTCACCCTGCGCCGCATCGCGCTACCGGCGTCGGGTCTGTACCCCCTCGCGACGTTCGGCCTGGGCACGGTGGCCTTCGCGGCCTGCGGCGTCACGCACGCCAGCGGGTTCCTTGCCGCCTACCTGACCGGCCTGGTGCTGGCGAACTCGGGACTGCCGCACCGCGCCGCCACCCGGTCGTTCGCGGAGGGACTCGGTTGGCTGGCGCAGATCGGGCTGTTCGTGCTGCTCGGGCTGCTGGTCACGCCCAGCCAGCTCGGCGACGACCTGCTGCCGGCCGTCGTCATCGGCCTGGTTCTGCTGCTGTTGGCGCGGCCGTTGTCGGTGGTGTTGTCGCTCATCGGTTTCCGGGTGCCCTGGCGCGAGCAGGTGTTTCTGTCGTGGGCCGGACTGCGCGGCGCGGTGCCGATCGTGCTGGCCACCTATCCGATCGTCACCGGGGTGCCCGACAGTCAGCGACTGCTGAACATCGTGTTCGTGCTGGTGGTGGTGTTCACCCTGGTGCAGGGCCCGAGCCTGAAGCCGGTCGCGCACCGGCTCGGACTCATCCGCCGCGACGTCACCCGCGAGATTCAGGTGGAAGCGGCGCCACTGGACGTGCTCGACGCGGAGCTGCTGACCCTCACGGTGCTCCCGCAGTCGCGGCTGCACAACGTGACGGTGCTGGAACTGCGGCTGCCCGATCCGAGCGTGATCACCCTGATCATCCGCAAGGGCGACACCTTTGTGCCGCAGCCCGACACCCGCCTCGAAGCCGGTGATGAGCTGCTGATCGTCAGCACCAGCACCACCCGCGAGGCCACCGAACGCAGACTGCGCGCAGTGAGCCGCCGCGGGAAACTGGCCTATTGGTTCGACGAATACGGAGAGCCCGACTGACGGGCGTGCTGCCTACGCAAAACGGCGTTCCGGCAGCGAAAGCTCGAGAAGCTCACTGCTGGAACGCCGTTTCGGCAGACGTGATCAGGACGCGCGGCGGATGCCCCGTTTCAGCAACAGTTCGCGCTCGCCTTCACTGAGTCCGCCCCAGATGCCATACGGTTCGCCGACGGCCAATGCGTGCGACCGGCACTGTGTGATCACCGGGCAGGCCCGGCACATCTCTTTGGCGCGCATTTCACGCTGGGCGCGAGCACGACCACGTTCGCCATCGGGGTGGAAGAACACCGCGGAGTCGACGCCACGGCACGTGCCGTGCATCTGCCAATCCCACATATCGGCGTTGGGTCCGGGAAGCTGCTGAGGCTGTGGCATTGGGAAAGAACTCCTCCCCGCGCATCCAATTTGAAATCTCTGGATGCGCGTCGATCTGCAAATGGCCCGAGGACTTGTCGCCGATGACAACTCGTGCACACAACGTAGAAGGACTCGGCAAATTCCGTCAATAGCCACGCTCTGTGCGAAACCCCATAAGTGCAGGTCAAGAATTTACATCACGTTCATCTACGCGATGCTTTGGAAACGAAACACATGGTGGCGATATTGTCTGTCGCTGCCTGAAGGCCCCTGTTTTTGCAGTTCGCGTCAGTTCGCCACATCGATCAATTTGTGGCGGAATTGGATGTCGTTGACATGTTGTTAACACGGCGAGCATTAATTATTAACGAAACCTGCCCAACTCGCAGCGTCAGGGAACGGGGCTGTACGGCGGTGCGCCATTGATACCGTGCTGACTCGATGACCGCAACCGATACCGCGACGCCCTCTGCCGACCAGCCAGCCGCCCGACTCCGGGCCGCCGCTTTTGGCAACGATCTGCCATGTTGGCCGCTGCCGACGGCGCACTCGGTCGACGAGCTGTGGCTGCGCGCCGTCGCCGCCGGCGGTCAGGGCCGCTACGCCGTCGCGTTTGCTGATCTGGACGCCGTCGCGCGTCGGGGGAACGGTTCGTTGCTGTCGTTGGCGCAGAGCACCCGTGCCTCGTTTCTCCGACAGGTCGGTTGGCACCGCCTGGCCCGGGTCGCCGACGGCAGGGCGTGGGCGTTGGTCGCGCATCAGCCCGACGCCGCCGAGGCGCGGGCCGACGCGCTCGTCGGTCTGGCCGCCGACGCCCTCGGGATCGGCCGGTTCGGGGTGGCGCAGCGGCTACTCGAGCGGGCCGTGATCGACACCGCGAACAGCGGGGTACCGCGTCAACGTGTCCGGCTGGCCTGGGTCAGTGCCGAATTAGCTATGGTCAGCGGCCGTGGCGAGGAGTCCGTCGCGCACGCCGAACGCGCACGGGAGCTCGTCGGTGACCTGGGCTCGCCGCGCCACGCCGTGAAGACCGACGTGGTGTACTCGGCGGCGTTGTGCAGCGCGGGCCGGTTCGACGAGTCCCGCCGGGTCGCCGACGCCGCTCTGGGGCATACCCAACAATTCGGCTTGGTGCCGCTGACCTGGGCATTGGGTTGCCTGTTGAGTGATATCGGCAGCGTCGAGCACAGCCCGGAGGGGCTGGCGCAGATCCGCGACGACGCCGCCGCGACCGTACGCGACCGCGGCGGGCGATGGGCGTGATGAGTCTGGCCGCCCGCACCAGTCATTACTGTTGTCCTGACATACCAACCACGGCACCGCCTCGTCCGTAACGCTGGAGAACGCGCACACGATGACATTTTCGGGAGATGGTCTCGATGCTGTCGTTGCTGACGCAGTTGCCGGCAATCGCGACGCGCTCCGCAAGGTGTTGGAAACCATCCGCCCGATCGTCGTTCGGTACTGCCGTGCGCGCTTCGGGGTCGGTGAACGACAGGGTGTTTCCGCGGACGATGTGGCTCAGGAGGTGTGTTTAGCTGTGATCACGGCACTGCCGCGGTACAAGGACCAGGGACGGCCGTTCCTGGCTTTCGTGTACGGCATTGCCGCTCACAAGGTTGCTGACGCGCATCGCGCCGCCGGCCGCAACCGCTCTGAAGCCACCGACGATCTACCGGACCGCCCCTCGACCGAACTGGGCCCCGAACAGTTGGCCATCGATGCCGACGCGGCGGCCCGGATGAACCGGTTGCTGGCGGTGCTGCCCGAGAAGCAGCGCGAAATCCTGATCCTGCGTGTCGTCGTCGGCATGAGCGCCGAGGAGACCGCCGAGGCCGTCGGCAGCACCGCCGGCGCGGTACGCGTCGCTCAGCACCGGGCGCTGGCACGGCTGAAGTCCGAGATCGGTTCGACGGAGCGTGGCCATGCCTGACTCCGGACAATGGTCACCGGGCGGCGGTGACCCCTCGCTCAACGAGATTCGACGCGTCGACCGATTCTTCGACGCGCTCGCCGCCGACGAGCACGCGTACTCGACGGACTCCACCGAAGCCGAGCTAGCCTTCCTGCTCGCCGACTGGCGCGACGGCATCCGCGAACCCGCGGTGACGACGCCCGTCACTGCCCGTGACGCTGTGGCGGCCCTCCAGAAGGGGTTGCACCGCAAGGAATCTCGGACATCGCTGACCATCGTCGGCTCGGTCGCGGCCGCGCTGTTGTGCCTCGGTGGCTTCGGCACCGCGATCTACACAGCCGGACCGAATTCCTCGCTGTTCGGCCTGCACACCGCCATGTTCGGCGCCCCACGGGTCAGTGACGAGCAGGTGATGCTGGCTGCGCAGACCGAGATGCAGCAAGTGCAGCAGCTGATCGACAACGGCCAGTGGCAGCAGGCGCAGGACAAGTTGCAGGCGCTGAGCCCGACCGTGCAGAGCGTCGACGCCCCAGAGCACAAGCAACAGCTGATCCAGCAGTGGAATGCCTTGACCTACAAGGTGGTCGAGCAGAACCCCGCAGCCACGCTGCCGCCGCCGGGGGAGCCGCAGCCGGTCCTGCCGTCCTCGCCGCTGACCCTGTTGCCGGTCCCGGTGGTCGAGCCCACGTCGTCGTCGAGCGCGACGTCCAGCACGTCGACGACCACCTCGTCGTCCACGACAGCCACGTCGACCGACACGTCCTCGACGTCGACCAGCGCATCGACGCCGTCGGAGACGACGGCCACGTCCTCGTCGACGAGCGCGACGTCCCCGACCGAAACGTCAAGTTCCGCGTCGTCGACGACATCGAGCAGCCCGACCGCCACGTCGACGCCGTCGTCCTCGGCATCGACGGCCACCTCCGCGCCGTCGACGGTGCCGCCCACTGCGACGGCTACCGCCACCCAGTCAGCGACGGTGCCCTCGACCGAGCCCGTCGTCACCAACCCGCCCACGGCGTCGGCCACGGTTGCGCCGTCACCGACCCAGAGCCCGGCACCCGCGCAGACGGTCACGACCGTCGCCCCGACTGTCACGGTGCCCTCGGTGACCACACCGGCACCAACGAACCCGCCGGTGCAGGCGACTGTCGCTCCGACCACCAAGGAAGCCCAGCAGGAGCCGACGCGCGAGAGGTCGGTTGTGACCACCACGCAAGTGCCGTCGGGTTCGGGTTCGGGACACGGCCAGCACTGATTCACGCGGCGTCCATCCAGCGGTTGACTCTGTAACCACGGCGCTGCGTACTCGGCTTTTTCGCCCTCAGCGCAAGATCAGCGCGCCAGGCGTGATGTCCAGCACGTCAATAGAAAAAATCAGCGGTAGCCGTCGTGCTCCGAGGTCGCCTCGTTCAGCGACGCGTCGGCGTAGCCGCGGCAGTAGTCCCATGTCACGTAGGCATCGGGCTCGGGATCGTAGGCGGGCTCGTGCGGACGGACCGTGCCGTCGACCAGAAGCTGCAGCAGGTTCGCCCGCAGCATGTCCCAGTCGTGGTAGTGGTCCTGCTGGCATTCGTCGCAACAGACGACGAGGCCGCGAATGCCCTTGTGTGCCAACAGGGTTTCGTAGACCGCCAGATCGGCCAGATCGGCCTCGACGGCCATACGTTCCTGCGGGTCCAGGGGTTGCCCCGGCTCCAGCGCATCCAGAACAGCCGACGGGTCCATGGGATCGTCGGCGAACGGGTCGGGTGGCAAGCCCGGCGGCAGGTGGTCACGCACACGTCCACCCTACTTATCACCCCTGGCGATGCGCCAGCCGTTACCCCGGCGAGCCGTCACCGAGTGGGGTTCGGCGCACATAGTAAGGGCCGATAGGATGGCTTTTTAGATCCACGACTGTGTCTGCCCTGGAGGCCCCACCCATGTCGATCGCTGAAAGCAGCGTTCCCATTTCTGTTCCGGTGCCGACCGGCGGTGACGATCCGACCAAGGTCGCGATGCTCGGGCTGACCTTCGATGACGTCCTGCTGCTGCCCGCGGCGTCGGACATCATCCCGGCCACCGCCGATACGTCCAGCCAGTTGACGCGCAACATCCGGCTGCGGGTGCCGCTGGTCAGCTCGGCCATGGACACCGTCACCGAGTCGCGGATGGCGATCGCGATGGCCCGTGCCGGCGGCATGGGCGTACTGCACCGCAACCTGCCGCTCAGTGAGCAGGCCGCGCAGGTCGAGACCGTCAAACGGTCCGAGGCCGGCATGGTCACCGATCCGGTCACCTGCTCGCCGAGCAACACCCTCGCCGAGGTCGACGCCATGTGCGCCCGGTTCCGGATCTCGGGCCTGCCCGTCGTGGATACCGCCGGGCAGCTCGTCGGCATCATCACCAACCGCGACATGCGCTTCGAGGTCGACCAGGACAAGGCCGTCGCCGAAGTGATGACGAAGGCTCCGCTGATCACCGCACAAGAAGGCGTGTCCGCGGAAGCTGCGCTGGGCCTGCTGCGCCGGCACAAGATCGAGAAGCTGCCGATCGTCGACGGGCACGGCAAGCTCACCGGGCTGATCACCGTCAAGGACTTCGTCAAGACCGAGCAGTTCCCGCTGGCCACCAAGGACAGCGACGGACGCCTGCTCGTCGGTGCGGCCGTCGGTGTCGGTGACGACGCCTGGACGCGTGCCATGACGCTGGCCGATGCCGGGGTCGATGTGCTGATCGTCGACACCGCGCACGCCCACAACCGCGGCGTGCTGGACATGGTGGCCCGCCTCAAGAAGGCCGTCGGCGACAAGATCGAGGTCGTGGGCGGAAACGTCGCCACCCGGTCCGCCGCCGCCGCGCTGTGCGAGGCCGGTGCCGACGCCGTCAAGGTGGGTGTCGGGCCCGGCTCGATCTGCACCACCCGCGTCGTCGCCGGTGTCGGCGCGCCGCAGATCACCGCGATCCTGGAGGCGACCGCCGCGTGCCGTCCCTACGGCGTGCCGGTGATCGCCGACGGCGGCCTGCAGTACTCGGGCGACATCGCCAAGGCGCTGGCCGCCGGCGCCTCGACCGCGATGCTCGGCTCGCTGCTGGCCGGTACCGCCGAATCGCCGGGTGACCTGATCTTCGTCAACGGCAAGCAGTTCAAGAGCTACCGCGGGATGGGGTCGCTGGGCGCCATGCAGGGCCGCGGTCAGGGCAAGTCCTACTCCAAGGACCGTTACTTCCAGGACGACGTGCTCTCCGAGGACAAGCTGGTGCCCGAGGGCATCGAGGGCCGGGTGCCGTTCCGGGGACCGCTGTCGACGGTCATCCACCAGCTCACCGGCGGTCTGCGGGCGGCCATGGGCTACACCGGCTCGGCCACCATCGAGCATCTGCAGCAGGCGCAGTTCGTGCAGATCACCGCGGCGGGCTTGAAGGAAAGCCACCCGCACGACATCACGATGACCGTCGAAGCCCCGAACTACTCCTCGCGCTAACTGACAAGGAAGTCACTACACACATGCGTGACATGGTTGAAATCGGCATGGGCCGGACCGCTCGTCGTACCTACGAACTCGATGACATCAACATCGTCCCGTCCCGGCGGACCCGCTCCAGCCAGGATGTGTCCACCGCCTGGCAGCTGGATGCCTACCGGTTCGAGTTTCCGCTGCTGGCCCATCCGACCGACTCGTTGGTGTCGCCCGAGTTCGCGATCGAGATGGGACGTCTCGGTGGCCTCGGCGTGCTCAACGGCGAAGGCCTGATCGGCCGGCACCGGGATGTCGAGGACAAGCTCGCCCAGGTCGTCGAGCTCGCCGCCAAGGATGACGACCCGTCGGCGTCCGTCCGGCTGCTGCAGCAGCTCCACGCGGCCCCGCTGGACCCGGAGCTGCTCGGCGCCGCTGTCGCGCGGGTCCGTGAAGCCGGTGTCACCACGGCGGTGCGGGTCAGCCCGCAGAACGCCCAGGCCCTGACGCCGACGCTGGTCGCCGCCGGGATCGACCTGCTGGTCATCCAGGGCACCATCATCTCGGCCGAGCGGGTCGCCCAGGATGGCGAGCCGCTCAACCTGAAGACCTTCATCTCCGAGCTCGACGTGCCGGTGGTCGCCGGTGGCGTGCTCGATCACCGCACCGCGCTGCACCTGATGCGGACCGGCGCGGCCGGCGTCATCGTCGGCTACGGCTCGACCTACGGGGCGACGACCAGCGACGAGGTCCTGGGCATCAGCGTGCCGATGGCCACCGCCATTGCCGACGCTGCCGCCGCGCGCCGCGAATACCTCGACGAGACCGGCGGCCGCTACGTGCACGTGCTGGCCGACGGCGATATTCACACCTCTGGCGACCTGGCCAAGGCCATCGCCTGCGGCGCCGACGCGGTTGTGCTGGGCACCCCGCTGGCCGCTGCCGCCGAGGCGCCTGGTGACGGCTGGTTCTGGCCGGCCGCGGCAGCGCACCCGTCGCTGCCGCGCGGTGCCCTGATGCAGGTCGCGCTGGGCGAGCGTCCGTCGCTCGATCAGGTGCTCAACGGCCCGTCCGACGACCCGTTTGGTTCGATCAACCTGGTCGGCGGTCTGCGCCGGTCGATGGCCAAGGCCGGGTACTGCGACCTCAAGGAATTCCAGAAGGTCGGCCTCACTGTCGGTAGCTAGTACCGGCGGTAGCGAGTTAGGCATACCTTGGTAGCTGGTTACCGAGCGGTAGGTCCATACTTTTGCCATGGAGCCTGACTACGACGTCTTGATCATCGGCTCGGGGTTCGGAGGCAGCGTCAGCGCCCTCCGGCTCACCGAGAAGGGTTACCGCGTTGGGGTTTTGGAAGCCGGCCCCCGGTATTCGGACGCCGACTTCGCCAAGACCTCGTGGGACCTGCGAAAGTTCCTGTGGGCCCCCAAGTTGGGCATGTACGGCATCCAGCGGATCCATCTGCTGCGCAACGTGATGATCCTGGCCGGCGCGGGCGTTGGCGGCGGTTCGTTGAACTACGCCAACACGCTGTACATCCCGCCGGACCCGTTCTTCAACGACCCGCAGTGGAAGGACATCACCGACTGGCGCGCCGAGCTGATGCCGCACTACGAGCAGGCGCAGCGCATGCTCGGCGTGGTCCAGAATCCGACGTTCACCGACGCGGACAAGATCATCAAAGAGGTCGCCGAGGACATGGGCTGCGCCGACACGTTCGTCGCGACGCCGGTCGGCGTGTTCTTCGGGGCCGACGGTGAGAAGACGCCGGGCAAGACGGTTCCGGACCCCTACTTCGGCGGGGCCGGCCCGGCCCGCACCGGCTGCATCGAGTGCGGCGAGTGCATGACCGGCTGCCGGCACGGCGCCAAGAACACCCTGGTGAAGAACTACCTCGGTCTCGCGGAAAAGGCGGGGGCACAAGTACATCCGCTGACCACCGTGTCCAGCTTCCAGCAGCGCGGCGACGGGCTGTGGGAGGTGGCGACCCGACGGACCAACGGCCGGGTGCGGCGCGGCAAGCGAACCTTCACCGCCAAGTACCTGATCGTCGCGGCCGGTACCTACAACACGCAGAAGCTGCTGTTCAAGGTGCGCGACACCGGCAAGCTGACCAAGCTGTCGGACAAGCTCGGCGTGCTGACCCGGACCAACTCCGAGTCCATCGTGGGTGCCCAGACCCGCGAGGTGCCCACGGACATGGATCTCACGCACGGCGTGGCCATCACCTCATCGATTCACCCGACGCCGGACACCCACATCGAACCCGTGCGGTACGGCAAGGGCTCCAACGCGATGGGCATGCTGCAGACGCTCATGACGGACGGCGCCGGCCCGCAGGGCACCGACGTGCCGCGGTGGAAGCAGTTCCTGAACCAGGCCGGCGAGGACCCGCGTGAGCTGATCCGCCTGCTCAACCCGCAGCACTGGAGTGAGCGCACCGTGATCGCGCTGGTGATGCAGCACCTCGACAACTCGATCACCACCTTCACCAAGCGTGGGCCCGGTGGCTTCCGGATCATGTCGTCCAAGCAGGGCCACGGTGAGCCCAACCCGACCTGGATCCCGGTCGGCAACGAGGCGACCCGGCGGATGGCCGAGAAGGTCGGCGGTATCGCCGGCGGCACCTGGGGCGAGCTGTTCAACATCCCGCTGACCGCGCACTTCCTGGGCGGCGCGGCGATCGGTGACAGCCAGGCGACCGGAGTCATCGACCCGTACCACCGCGTCTACAACTACCCGACGCTGTTCGTCACCGACGGTGCCGCGATCTCGGCGAATCTCGGTGTGAATCCGTCACTTTCGATCGCGGCGCAGGCCGAGCGCGCGGCGGCGCTGTGGCCGAACAAGGGCCAGGACGACGCGCGGCCGGCCCAGGGCGAGCCCTACCAGCGGATCGAACCGGTCGCACCGGACCGTCCCGTCGTCCCGGTCGACGCCCCCGGCGCACTGCGCCGGTTGCCGATCACCCCGATCTAGTAGGGACTTGTGCACGTCTGGTCACGCTCGGCGCGACCAGACGTGCACGAATCGCGCGTGGTTACGCCGCGCTGATGACCCGGCTCGGCGTCCCGTGGACATCGACCGGGACATCGCCGGTCAGCGTGACGCGGTGCATCAGCCGGTGCTGGCCGTCGTAGTCGTCGATGGCGCGGTGCTGGGTGGCCCGGTTGTCCCACATCGCGACGTCGCCGGGCTGCCAATCCCAGCGAACGGTGTTCTCCATCATGGTGATCCGGCGCTGCAGCAGCTCCAGCAGGGCCGCTGACTCGTAGCTGTCCAGGCCGACGAAGCCGCGCACGAACTGGCCGGCCACCAGGGTGCGTTCCCCGGTCTCCGGGTGCACGCGCACCACCGGGTGCTCGGTGCGGAAGTCGGGTTTCTGGAACTCGGCCTGGTAGCCCTTTTGCTCGTCGGACAACTGGGTTGTATCCACGGTGACGTCCTTGAGGTAGTCGAACCGGTTGGAGTGCACGGCCCGCAGGTTCTCGACCAGCGCCTTGAGCGGCGCCGGCAGTGCGCCGTAGGCCGCGGCGGTGGAGGCCCAGAGGGTGGAACCGCCGTAGGTCGGCAGGGTGACCGCCCGCAGGACCGACGCCGAGGGGTAGTCGGGCATGAACGTGACGTCGGTGTGCCAGCGGTTGGCCTTGCCGTACTCCGAGTCGATCGGGGTGATCTTCGGTGCGTCGGCGCGCTTCATCGCGTGGTGGCCGACCAGGTCGCCCATCAGTTCCCCGAAAGCCTGCTGCTGCGCGTCGTCGAGGTGGTCCTGGCCACGGAAGAAGATGACCTTGTGCTCCAGCAGCGCGCCGCGGATGTCGGCGACGGTCTCGGGGGACAGGTCACCGCCCAGGCGCACACCGTCGATGACGGCGCCGATCTTGCTGGTCAGTTTGGTGGCAGTGAACATGGCAATCCTTTCGGCCGAAGCGACTGTAGTCAGTTGACTACAGTGCATGGACGCTAGTGTAGCCACATGACTACAGGCGTGCCAGTGGGCCGGGACGAGGTCGTCGCGGCCATCCTCGAAGCCGCAGCCGAGCTGTTCGCCGCGCGCGGACCCGCGGCCACGTCGATCCGGGATATCGCCGCCAAGTCCAACGTCAACCACGGGTTGGTGTTCCGGCACCTCGGCTCAAAGGAGAAGCTGGTCGGCGCGGTGCTGGACCATTTGGGTCAGCGACTCGAGGCGCTGATCGCGGCCGGTGTGCCCGCCGACGTGGTCGACGCGGCGGTGGATCAGCAGCTCCGGGTGATCGCCCGGGCCGCGCTCGACGGCTATCCGGTGGGGGAGTTGCAGACCACATTTCCCAACATGACGCGGCTGCTCGACGAATTCACGCCCCGGTACGCCGACGAGAACCAGGCCCGGCTCGCGGTGGCCAACATCATTGCGCTGCAGCTGGGTTGGCGGCTGCTCGGGCCGTTCCTGCGATCGGCGCTGGGGCTGGGCGAGATGACCGACGGCGAGGTCCGCACTGCCGTGGGCGTGGCCGTCGAGCGGCTGGCAGTGCCTCCGGCTGCCCACCACTAGACTGAGCGGGTGCAAACACCAGCTTCACAGCCCGTTCTGGTCATCGACTTCGGTGCGCAGTACGCGCAGCTGATCGCCCGCCGGGTGCGCGAGGCGCGGGTTTTCTCCGAGGTCCTGCCGCATACCGCGACGGTCGAGGACATCAAGGCCAAGAACCCGCAGGCCATCGTGCTGTCCGGTGGTCCGTCCAGCGTCTACGACGAGGGCGCTCCGCAACTGGACGCCGCGATCTTCGATCTCGGCGTCCCGGTGTTCGGCATCTGCTACGGGTTCCAGGCCATGGCCCAGGCGCTCGGCGGCACCGTGGCGCACACCGGCACCAGTGAATACGGCCGGACCGAGCTGAAAGTGGCTGGCGGAGAACTGCATTCAGGGCTGCCGGACTCGCAGCCGGTGTGGATGAGCCATGGCGACGCGGTCACCGCGGCGCCCGCCGGGTTCGAGGTGGTGGCCAGCAGCGCCGGCGCCCCGGTTGCCGCGTTCGAGGACCGGGCCCGCAAGCTGGCCGGCGTCCAGTACCACCCCGAAGTGATGCACTCCCCGCACGGCCAGCAGGTGCTCAGCCGCTTCCTGCACGACTTCGCCGGTATCGGCGCGACCTGGACCGCGGCAAACATCGCCGACCAGCTGGTCGAGCAGGTGCGCGAGCAGATCGGCGACGGCCAGGCCATCTGCGGCCTGTCCGGCGGCGTCGACTCGGCGGTGGCTGCCGCGCTGGTGCAACGCGCCATCGGTGACCGACTGACCTGTGTGTTCGTCGACCACGGCCTGCTGCGGGCGGGCGAGCGTGAGCAGGTGGAACGCGACTTCGTCGCCGCCACCGGCGCCAAGCTCGTCACCGTCGACGAGGCCGACCGCTTCCTCGACGCCCTCTCCGGCGTGACCAACCCTGAAGGCAAGCGCAAGATCATCGGCCGCGAGTTCATCCGGGCTTTCGAGGGCGCGGTGCGTGGCACCCTCGGCAGCAGCGAGTCCGAGATCGAGTACCTCGTCCAGGGCACGCTGTACCCGGACGTCGTCGAATCCGGCGGTGGTACCGGTACCGCCAACATCAAGAGCCACCACAACGTCGGCGGCCTGCCCGAGGATCTGAAGTTCAAACTCGTCGAGCCGCTGCGGCTGCTGTTCAAGGACGAGGTGCGGGCCGTCGGCCGCGAGCTGGGCCTGCCCGAGGAAATCGTTGGGCGCCAGCCGTTCCCGGGCCCCGGTCTGGGTATCCGGATCGTCGGCGAGGTGACAGGTCCGCGGCTGGACACGCTGCGCCGGGCCGACTCGATCGCCCGCGAGGAGCTCACCGCGGCGGGCCAGGACCAGAGCATCTGGCAGTGCCCCGTGGTGCTGCTCGCCGATGTGCGTTCGGTCGGCGTGCAGGGCGACGGACGGACCTACGGGCATCCGATCGTGCTGCGTCCGGTGTCCAGCGAGGACGCCATGACCGCCGACTGGACCCGCGTGCCTTACGAAGTGCTGGAACGCATTTCGACCCGGATCACCAACGAGGTGCCTGAGGTCAACCGCGTGGTGCTGGACATCACCAGCAAGCCGCCGGGCACCATCGAATGGGAGTGAGTTCGCGCTAGCCCGGCGTAGGCTGTGTGCCGTCGGCCGTTCGAGGCGTCTCGATCTGGGACGCCCGCGCCGCGGGGGAGCGGGGGAAGCTCATGTCATCACGTGGATTTGTCGTGCGGGTAGCGAGCGCGGTGCTCGTGGCCGGGGCTGCATTCGGGATCAGTGCCGGGACGGCGTCTGCGTGGCCCATCCCGATAACGCCGGAACAGCAGCGTTTCATCAATCAGGCCCGCGCAGCCGGCTTCCCCGGCGATGACGATGCCGTGCTTCAGGCCGGCCTCCGGGCGTGCCAGTTGCTGATGACAGGCTCGGGCACCCAGGGTGCCACCGACGGGATCGTCGGTGAGACCGGTGCCGATCCCGGCCCCGCCGCTGCGCTGGTGCGCCGGGCGCATGGCATCCTCTGCACCTCGGCGCGCGGCTGATTCTCAGCGCGGTGGGTCGCCCCGCCACGCGAAGCTGTTGACGTACTGGCCCATGTCGAGGGCCAGTTGCAGGCCGACGGCGGACGGTTTTCCGGACCCGAAGTCTGGCCCGAACGGGTGGTACGGCCCTGTCGCGGCGGCGATCAGTGCCAGGTCGTTCTTGACGGCGACCAGCACCAGCAGCCGCATGCGGGAGAATTTGCGGCTGGCGCCCTGCGGATACCAGTCGGCGACCAGGCCGTAGCCCGCTTGGTACCCGACCATGGCGTTGGGGACTTCGTACGCGGTCTTGGCGTCCGGATAGCTCGACGTGATCAGTTCGGCGGCAATGTCTTTCGGCTGCCGTCCGGTCGCGGGCCGGCTGAACAACTGCAGCATCCCGCCGTCGCCGGCCAGCAGTTTCGCCAGGACGCCGTTGTCGTCCTTGGTCACCTCGTAGGCCGCTCCGGCGGCCGGGTAGGCGACGCTGAACGAGCCGTCGGGCGCGGTGAACCGGGGGTTGACGGTCACGGGCTGGCCCATGGGCGGATGACCGCATTCGGGTGGACACACGTACCGCACCGCCGGTTTCTCCAGCAGGCCGGACACCCCGACGAGGAGTGCGGCCACGACCACCGCGGCGAGGGCGAAGATCAGCGTTACCTGAACGCGTTTCGTCGTCCGGGTCGGTGTTGCCGAGTAGGACGTGGCATGCAGCGAGTAGCCGGGGAGGAGCCCCACTGTCAGGCTGTCGCCCGGTACCGGGCGGTCGGTGCGCTGGCCGTGACGTGCGGCCCGTGACGATGCCCGGGTGGCAGCACCGCAGGCCGCGCAGAACGGGGCGTCGGGCACCACGTGGCCGCACTGGGCGCACAGCAGCGGCTCGTCCATGTTGTATTCGTCGTGGGCCTCGTGCAGCAGTGCCAGGTGCAATCCGACCCGCAACGCCAGTAGCGCGATGAGGGTGAGTGCGAAATACATGGCCAGCTGTACCAACTGGGGCAGCTGGACCATGTCGATCAGGCCGAGCAGTGCGTAGACCACGCCGACGATCACCGCGATCAGGGTCAGTGTCAGCCGGACGTAGCCGCGGTGGTGGTTCGCCTTGTTCGGTGGCCGGGTGAACCACAGTGCGGCACCGATCAGGCCGCCGACGGTGGCCGCGATGATCGGCGTGGCCAGGCCACGGATTCCGGCCTCGACCAGCAAGCCTTGCAACGGCCGGTCGCGGTTGACCATGCCTGTGCCGAACTGCGGCGCCAGCCGGGTCAGGGTTGCCGCCGCGGTGAAATAGATGGCGGAGTGGGCGCCAATGGCATAGCCGTGCAAGGCTTCTCGATGGCCCGGCCGGACTAGGCGGAGGGTCAGCGCCGGTACCTGCATGAGCAACAGGCCACCTAGCGTGACGCCGACACCGGTTCGCAGCATGCGGGCCGCCGCGATACCGGCACCGAGTGGGATGCCGTAGGACCGGGCGGCCACAACGCCGGTGAGCAGTGCCCACCCGACGCCCAGGGTGATGGCCATGCCCGCGGCCAGCCACAGGTTGCCGCGGGGTGCGTCCCGATTGAATTCGGATTCCCGCAAGTAGATTCCGAAGATCACGGGCAGCCCGAGGACGGCGACCGCAACCAGTGCCCCGGGCAGGCGGAGCATCGCGGTGGCCACCAGGGCGAGCACCAGGGCGATGAGTCCGAGCATGAACGACGTGCGCGACCGTGGGGACAGGTGCGGGAACAGGGAGCTGGTGATCGACAGGCGAAGCAGATGCTGGCCGGGGGCGGCGCTGAACGACCGTGCCCGCAACCAGTTCGGTCCGTCGTGGCGGTGTTCGCTCAACGGTGCGCCGCACAGCCCGCAGTACTCACCGGCCGGAACGTCCAGCTGGCAGACCCCGCACTCCATCATCGGCCGGTCTTCGAGCTGGGTGCTCATTGCGTCACCTTCTGCAACAGCGCCAGGTCGGCCACCAGGTTCTCCAGATTCGGGGTGCCGAGGCCACTGACGAGGTCGTAGCCGGGGCCCGCGGTGTCAACGGCGTTGCCGCCCAGGGTGATATCGCGGAACGCGGGGTGCGGGGCGCCGGTGGCGATGCGATATAGCTGTGGGTTGAGGGCGCCGACCAATCGCCCGCCGTTCGCGGTGAGGTGCTGGTTCATGACGGCGGTCAGCCCGGCCCAGATCGGCGCCGCCTGTGAGGTGCCGCCGCCGACGACAACCTCTTTGTCCACAACGATTCTCACGCCGGTGTAGGGATCGGCGACGGCCGAGATGTCCGGCGTCATGCGCTTCCCCATACCGCGTTTCGGGTCGATATGGTCCGCCGCATTCGACTGCCAGCGTGGCCGGTCGAACAGCGCGGAAACCCCGCCGCCGGTGCCCTGGGAGAGCGGGACGTTGAACCAGGCCTGTTCGTCCAGCCATTGGCCGTCGGCGTCGGTGGACAGGGTGCTGCCGCCGACGTTGGTCATCTCAGGCAGGGACGCCACCGAATCCAGACCGACGTCGTTCGGGCCGGGCGGGGAATCCCAGTCGTCGCCGCCCTTGCATTCCAGCCCGGCCAGGTCACCGCTGGCGTCAAAGGCCGTGGTGCCGTGTGATGCCGCGGTGGCCAACGCGGAACGGACGGGCGCGAGGTCGGCCGCGGTGGTCAGCTTGTCGCAACCCCAGCCGATCGACAGGCTCCAGACCGCGCCGGGGAAATCGCGGTCGGCCTGTTCGAACATCTCGCCGATCTTCAGGTAGGCGCCGTCGCCGGTGACCGTGGGACGGGCGTTGACGACGACCAGTCGGGCGTCGGGCGCGATCGCGTGGATCACCTCGAGATCCATGGTGGTCTCGCCGTGGTCGTCGCCGGGTTTCCCGCCGACGAGGACCGGGGTGAATTTGGGCAGGCCGAAGGTGGTGGCGAACTGGTCGAGGTCGGCTTGGTCGTAGCCGTTGAAAGCGAAGACCACCACCGTGGTGCCCTTGCCGGTGTAGCCGGCGGCGGCCAGCTTCTCGGCGTGATAGGCGCTGAGCAGGTGGCTGGGGGTCAGGCCGCGTTCCGGCACACCGAGTGGCCGGGGTGGTGGGGTGGATTCGTGATGCGGCGTGTAGCTGAGAATCCGGCCCAATTCGGTGACCGTGCCGTGCAATTCGGTGGGGACTTGGGGCTGTTGCGGCGCGGCGTAGAACTCCTGCCCACGCCGGCTGCGGTAGTCGTGCACCTGGACGCCGAAGGCGGTGCCCATGCGGTCGGGGTCGCCTTCGACGACGGCCCAGGTGTCGCCCGGCCGCCAGCGCACCGAAAGCCGTTGCAAACCAGCCCAATTGATCAGGGCATCCGGCCGGTAGCCGTCGTCGAGAGTGGCGGTGAGCTGGACGCGCTGCTGCGCATGCGCGCGTCCGAGATCGGTGGAGGACGCCAGCAGCGACGCGAAGGGGCCGTCGATGGTGCCCGACGGCTGGTCAGGCGCCGCGGTCGGCCGGCCCGGGATGGGCAGGTTGAAAACCAGTACCAAGGTGGCGGCAAGTGCCAGGGCCAACAGCCATCGCTTGGACGGTGTCCGAGGCTGCGGTGACATGTAGCAACGGTAGCGCGAACCCGGATTCTGCTGGGCCGGTTGGCAACCCGGGTCAGTTGTCAGTTGCGGTGGGTGCCCGGTGTGGCGGTGGGCGCCGGGTTGGCCGTGACCGACGGAGTGAACAGGTTGCCACCGTTCGGGCTGAGCGACTTCTCGGTCGGGGTGACCGCCGCCGACGTCGTCGTCGTGGTCGTGGTGGTCGTCGACGAGGGTGTCTCGGGGGCTTTCTTCTCTTCGCCGCAGCCTGCGGTGAGGCCGATCATCGCGATGAGCGCGGTGCCGCCTGCGGCGACTGTGATGCGGTGGACCAGGCGGTGTGAGCGCATGTCGATGTCCCTTCAACTGACGCGATGGTCCACCAGACCCCGGTGATGAGTGCTGGGGGCGGAACTTCTGATCGGTTCCAGATTCCAGCGTACCGCTTCAGCGGCTCAGTGGCGCTGTCCAGCGCATCAGAGCCCGGAGAGGATGGCGCCGATGGTCCGGCGCAGGTGGTCTTCGTCGCTCAGGTCGAGGCTGGAGTTCGGTACCAGGGCGTAGCCGATCGCCAGGTGTGCGACGACGTCGGCCACGTGTTCCATCTCGTGCGGAGCGTTTGGCGCGGCTTCGAAGCGCTTGACCAGGCCCAGGATCAGCGCGCGCGCGATCAGCATCGACGCGGACTCTTCCGACCGGGCGAATTGCACGAGCCGTTCGGGTTCACTCGCGACGAGGCGCCGGACGACCGGATTGGTGCGGGCGAATGACACGGCCTGGACGAGCAGTTCGGTGAGAACATCGGAGCGTGTTTCACACTCTGCGGATGCGTTGATCAAGTCGACGACGAACTTGCGGAGCTCACGCTGCAACATGCGGTCGATGACGGTCTGTTTCGAACCGAACCTGCGAAAAATGGTGGCTCGCCCCACGCCGGAGCGCTCGCCGATGTCGGTCATCGTCACGACGTGCTCGCCGTACTCGCCGATCAGTTCGGCGGCGGCATCGAGGACACGTGCGTCGACGGCGTCGTCTTCGGCGGCGATCAGCTCGACGAAAAGCTGACCTTGGGCGGCCAGCTCCGTCGTGCCCGGCTTCGACGTCGTCATGATCTGACCACCCTAGGTGCTTCACCGGCGGTCAGCGCAGGTACGGCAGCCTTTCGCCGAGGTCGACTTGTGCCGGGGCGGACCGGCGTGCGGCTGCTGCTTGCGGCGAGTAGATGCACAGCAGCGGCAGCGCAAGGTTCAATGCGGTCGAGATCAAGCCGAGCGCAAGCATGGTCGGCCGCGAGAAGTCACTGTTCAACCCGAGATACATGGGCCACGTGGCGACGAACGCCTGCAGGCCGAAGCTGATAGGGACCACCGGGGCCAGCCACCAGGCTCGTCGGCGGCCTTGGAATTTCGGCTCGAGGACCAGGATGGTCCAGCCGCCGACCACCGCTAGCGCACCGTTCTGCACGATGGCGTACAGCGGCAGTCCCAGGACCAGTAGCGGGTTGTTGCCGTAGTAGGTCATGACGTGGAAGTGGATGCACATCATCTCCATCGCGGCGTCGAACATGCTGAAGGCGACGATGATGGTCAGCAGTTTGCGGGTGGGCATGCCGCTGCGCAGGAACCGATAGGCGATGTAGACCGCCGAGGCGAAGAACATCGATTCCCCGACGAACACGTAGAGCGGAACCTGGCGGCCGAATGCTTCGAACACCAGCAGCGGCGTGTTCAGCGGGTAGAAGGTCGCGCCGAGTAGATCGCCGAATGGCTCCAGGAATCCGCACAGTGCGCCACCAACCATCAGGATGAGGGGAAGCTTGTCCTGCGTCCGCAGGTAATGCCTTGTGGCCCAGGTCAGTACGCCCAAGAAGGACAGCGCGGTGAACGCGAGGAAGATCAACGATGCGGTCTGATCGGCCACCATCTCGGTGGGAACGCGGGGGTGCTGGAACATGCTCGGGTAAGTCCTTTCGCCAATGTGGTCAGCGGTCAGTGATTTTCGCGGCGACGCCGCCTTTGATTCCGGTCGAGACGCGGAACGCGGGGCGCAGTTCGAACCCGGCGGGCAGCTGCAGCCGGAACCGTCCCAGGACCAGCGCAATGGTGAATATCGCTTCCATGTATGCCATCTGGTAGCCGAGGCATTTGCGTTGCCCGATGTTGAACGGGATGAACGCGTTCTTGTCGATCTTGTCGGTGAGGAAACGGTCCGGATGGAACCGCTGCGGTGCATTCCAGAATCGCGGATCGTTGTGCAGCACGGTAGGCGACACGATCACCGTGGCGCCCTTGGGAATCCGGTATCCGCCGATCTCATCCTCGGCGAGAGCTTCTCGCAGGTACATGGGACCGCCCTGGATACGCATCGATTCATCGAAACAAGCTCGGATGAAAGGCAATTGGGCCAGATCGGCGTAGCCGGGTTTGCGGCCCAGGAGGCCGAGGGCGTCGACTTCGGCGCGGGCGCGTGCTTCGACATCGGGGTGTTGGGCCAGCAGGGTGAACGTCCAGGCCAAGGCCGACGAGGTCGTTTCGAAGCCGCCGAAGATCAGCCCGCCCAGTTCTGATTTGAGTTGTGTGACGGTCATGGGGCTCCCGTCCTCGAAGCGGGCCTCCAGAATCAGCGAGATCATGTCCGTGTCGGGTCGGGGATTGGTGATCCGGTCGTTGATGGCAGCCACCGCGAATTCGTCCAGGTAGTGGCGAGCGGCCTTGCCGCGCTTGGCAAATGGTCTGGGTAGCGCGGCGGGCATCGAGTGCATGACCATGCGCGACCCGGCGTACAGCGCGTAGCTGCGGATCTCCTCGGCCAGTCGAGCGATGGTGTTGTCGTCGAGGTCCTGTTGGGAACAGGCGCCACGCAGCAGCACGGACAGTGCCATCGTGGCCAGGTTGTCTTCGAGGTCTACCGGGCTACCGGATGCTGCTGCGGGATCCCAGGTGCCATCGAGATGGCGGATGATGTCGTCGACGACCTTGTCACTGAGTTCCTGCATGCTCTGCGCGGTGAATTTCGGGCTCAGCAGCCTGCGCATGCGCTTCCACTGCTCGCCGTCGGCAACCGGTAGCGGGGCATGGTCCTCGCCGTCGATGAGCTCCATGTTCATCGCGCCCTTGCCGTAACCGCTGGAGTTGCGGGTCATCACGTGATGTACGTGATCGGGATGGCTGACGAGGATGAGGTCCTGGCCGGGTACCGGTAGTCGTGCGACGTCACCGTACTTGCGTGCCACCGATGGCAGATAGCCGTAGATGTCGCGAGCCAATTGCGGCGCGATCCCGAGTCCGGGGATCCCGCGCGGCCCGGGTGGCAGCTTGGTCGCGCGCTGCGATGTTCCCTTGCCGGGGTTGGGGTTTCGTTGCAGGGATCGCGTCATCTCGTGGCTCGCTTCCGTTTGGTCTTGATGCCGATTGGCCGGTATGAGACTCAAGCTGAATGAAAAGTCTCAAATGAGACTATCGACGCCATGCGAGTATCGCAAGGGCGAGCCCGTCCAGGGATGGCCGCGGCTTGACCGTGTCGGTGGCTGGGTGTTTACTCACCGTATCGAACAAATATTCGAATAACGGCAGTGTCTGATGGTGTGGGAGGTGTTGTTGTGGCGGCTGTGACCAGTCTGGCGGATAGCCGGATTGACCGTGCTGACCAGCTGGAACAGCTCCGGCGCAAGATCGCCGAGATGTCCGGGCCGGCAGGTCTGCGTGGCCGGGACCGGGGCCGGTCGGAACCGGCTCCGAAGGTTGTCGAAAGTTTGCTGGAACCGCCGGATTTCCGGTCTGAGCTGCTGCCCGACGTGTTGCCCCGTGGCACGGTCGCGGTGCTCTCGGGGGCCCGGTCGCTGCCGTTGCGGATGGTGGCTGCGGTGACGGCGTCCGGTGGGTACGCGGCCATCGTCGGTCAGCCCAAGGTTGGGCTGCTGGCGGCGGTGGAGATGGGGGCCGACCTGGAACGCATCGCGCTCATCCCGGACCCGGGACCGGACCCGGTGGAGGTGGCCGCGGTGCTCATGGACGGGCTCGATCTGGTGCTGCTCGGCTTGGGCGGCAAGTCGGTGCCGGCCGGCCGGGCGCGGGTGGTCGCGTCCCGGGCCCGGCAGCGCGAGTGCACCCTGCTGGTCACCGATGGCGACTGGCCTGGGGCGACGGCCCGGTTGGAGGCCAGGGTCCGCGGGTATGAGGTGGTCGGCGCGGGGGCCGGGGACCCGGTCCCCGGGTGCGGACGGATCGGCCGGGTACGGCTGGACACGCGGGCTCGGGGCCGCTCGATGCGCCCGCTCCAAGCGGTGGGTGGGTGAGATGTTCGATCCTGTACACCGGGTACTGGCCATCTGGTGCATGGACTGGCCGGCGGTGGCCGCGGCGGTGGCGGCCGGGCTGCCGGTGACCGAGCCGGTCGCGGTCACTCTGGCGAACCGGGTGGCGGCCTGTTCGGCATCGGCTCGGGCGTTGGGGGTGCGGCGGGGGCTGCGGCGCAGGGAGGCGCAGGCCCGCTGTCCCCAATTACATGTCGCCACAGCCGATCCGGCGCGGGACGCCCGGCATTTCGAGGGAGTGACGGCTGCGGTCGACGAGGTCGTGCCGCGCGCGGAGGTGCTGCGACCGGGGCTGCTGGTGTTGCCGGTCCGTGGAGCGGGCCGCTACTTCGGGTCCGAACAGGCCGCGGCCGAGCGACTGGTCGACGCGGTGGGGACGGCCGGGGTCGAATGTCAGGTGGGCATCGCCGATCAGTTGCCCACTGCGGTGTTCGCGGCCCGGGCTGGACGGATCCTCGCGCCGGGTGAGGATGCGCAGTTTCTTGCCGAATTGTCGATCCGGCAGCTGGCCACCGAGCCGAGTCTGTCCGGCGAGGGGCGGGAAGAGCTGTCGGACTTGCTGTGGCGCATGGGTATTCGGACCATCGGGCAGTTCGCGGCGCTGTCCCGGGCCGACGTGGCGTCCCGGTTCGGGGCGGATGCCGTGGTCGCGCACCGGTTTTCGCGGGGTGAACCGGCGCGGCGACCATCGGGGCCGGAGACGCCGGCGGACCTTGATGCCGTGATGGACTGCGACCCGCCGATCGACCGAGTGGATGCGGCGGCGTTCGCCGGGCGCTCGCTGGCCGGCCGGCTGCACCGCAGCCTGGAGTCAGCCGGGGTGGGGTGTACCCGGCTGGCCATCGATGCGGTGACCGCCAATGGTGAAGAATTGCAACGTGTTTGGCGGTGCGCTGAACCACTGACCGAGGATGCCACCGCGGACCGGGTGCGGTGGCAGCTGGACGGCTGGTTGACCAGGCGGGGATTGGGTAGGGCTGGGCCCACCGGGCCCATCACGGTGCTGCGGTTGCATCCGGTCGAGGTCGTCTCGGCCGCGGCGCTGCAGTTGCCGTTGTGGGGCTCCTCCGGGGATGACGACCGGATGCGGGCCCGGCGGGCGCTGGTGCGGGTTCAGGGTCTGCTGGGCCCGGAAGCGGTGCAGGTTCCGGTGCTCAGCGGTGGACGGGGACCGGCCGAACGCATCACGCTCACCCCGCTGGGGGATGAGGTGGTGCCGCGCAGCGATCCAACTCACCCCTGGCCGGGACGGCTACCGGAGCCGGCTCCGGTGGTCCTACTGGATGATCCGGTGGAACTTGTTGATGTACAGGGTAATTCGGTTCGGGTAACGGACCGGGGCATGTTCTCCACCGATCCCGTGGGGTTGTCGGGTTCGGGCTATCGCGGGGCGTTGCGCTGGTGGGCGGGGCCGTGGCCCGTCGACGAGCGCTGGTGGGACCCGGAGCGGGGGAAAGGCCGCACGGCTCGGGCTCAGGTACTGCTCGGGGGCGATGGGGAGAGCCGTGCGCTGCTGCTGTGCTACCGGCAGCGGCACTGGTACGTGGAGGGGGTCTATGAGTAGTCGTTCGCGGCAATAGCCTGATCGATCAGTTGGTGCAATGGCCCGCGCCAGTGCGGTCCATGGCCGGGAACGATTGTGTCGGCGGGTAGTTGGGCGATGCCGGGCAGCCCGGCCAGCATGGCCGGCTCGTCCTCGTTGAAGACCGAGGGCAGCAGCTGCGGGCCTGAGTCGAGCCTGGACAGTGGATGCGCGGTGACGAGAGCGTCGCCGGTGAAGAGCACGCCTGCCGAGGGCATCAGCCAGGCCGTGTGCCCGCTGGTGTGGCCGGGTGTGGCGACCGGCACGAGGGCGCCGGGCAGGTCGAGTGGGACGCCGGCGGGTACAGGCGTGGCGTCGGCGATGGCGATCGACATGTGCGGCAGCACGGCGCACAGGGTCTGCCGTACCCACCGGCGGCCTGCGCGATGGCTGCACTGCTGCAGCATTTGACGTGGCGTGATCTGCTCGAGGTATTCGCGTCGTGCATGCCGGGCCTCCTCGCCTCCGGTCAGCACGGGCACCTGGTGGCGGGCGCGCAGAGTGGGAATGCCGCCGACGTGGTCGAGGTGCGCGTGGGTGAGCAGGATCGCCTGGACGTCTTCGACACGATGTCCGATGTGCTCGATGGATGCGAGCAGCCGCGCACCGTCGTTCGGGTATCCGCTGTCGATGACCGTCACCGCAGCACCGTCGGTGACCAGTGCCCAGTTGACGTTGGTGCCGGTGACCATGTGTACCTGGTCGCTCACCTGGATGATGTTCATCCGCGGTGTCTTTCGGCGTGGGGCCGGACCTCGTGGGTGATGGTGCCGATGCCGTGGATGGTCAGCTCAAGCCTGTCCCCCTCCTGCGGAAGATGACCGGACTCGATTCCCGAGCATCCCGGTAATGTGCCGGTGCCGAAAAGCTCTCCGGGATAAAGCTGTTCGCTCTTGGAGGCGTGAGCCAGGGCTTCGCCGAGCGTGTACCGCATGCCTTTCGCGGAGCTTCGCGTCACGGTGACCCCGTTGATCTTGACTTCGGCTTCGAGGGCAGCCGGGTCGATGCTCGACGTCGCGGCGACGACGGTGTCGGACATCGAGCTGGCGAAGTGCTTGGCCTTCTGTGGTCCGAAACCGCTACGCATCTCGGCTATTTGGACGTCGCGGGCGGATAGGTCATTGAGGACGACGTAGCCGCTGATGGCCGCGGCGGCTTCGGTCGGCGTGGCATTGCGCAGTGGGCGGCCGATCACGAAACCGAGTTCGAGCTCGTAGTCCAGGTCGCGGGCGTAGGCCGGTGTGGTGACCGGTGTTCCGCTGGGCACAAACGTCAGTGCGTTGCTCATGTAGTAGATCGGCTGTTCGAACCACAGGCGGTTCGGTTTGAACATCGGGAACGTCGATCCGGTGATGCGCTCGTACGCCGCGGTCAGCCGGTAGCTGCCGGGCAGGTACCGCCGCGCCATCGCTCGCGATGCATCGATGACGTGTTGTTCGTAGAGCATGAAGTCGCGGAATGACACGGGAGCGAACGGCAAGAGAGCGTCGGCCGGCTGACCGTCCGCGGCAGCGTCACGCCACTGGGGAACCGGTGGAAGCCCCAGCGGCAGTTGATCATTCGGCCACTGCTGCCAGCCGGCGCCTGAGTACACCTCGACGACGACGGCGCCATCGGCGTGCCGTCGCCGCATGGCCTGCACTTGGGTTTCGTCGATCATGTGGTTTGTGTTCCTTTCAGCACCAGGTCGATCCGTGCGGCGAGCCCCTGTGTGACGTTCTGGTGGGTGACCAGGCGCCGGAAATGTAGTGGCGCGATGATGGTTTCGATGACGAGGGCCGCATCGGTGGTGGCAGGCACCTCGTTGCGGTCGATGCCGCGGGTGATGATCGTCTTGGCGACCTGAAACCTCTCGGTCCAGAACCGCGTTCGGGCGGCAGCGATGTCGGGGGAGTCCGCGCCAACGGAGCTGGCCGCTCGGGTCAACGCGTATCCGCGGGGTGACTCCAGGTATTTCGCGAGCGACGTGGCGAATTCGATCAAATCCTGGCGCAGCGTGCCGGTGTCCGGAACGGGGATCGCGTCCTGACTGCTGGCCAATAGCGCGTCGGCGATGACATTTTCCCAGGTGCCCCAACGGCGATAGACCGATGATGGCGCCACCCCGGCGTGGGCTGCCAGCTCAGGAAGGCTCGACTGGGTGACCCCGGTCTCGAGCAGATCCAGGGCGGCGGTCAGGACAGCCGTGCGGATGCGCGCGGATCGTCCACCGGGGCGGCGTGAGACCTCATCGCGTTCCTCCATGGTAATAGTGTAACGCAAAGATCATTGCATTAGTGGGAAATCTCTGTCTACTATCGGCGTGCTGCCCCGCCCCGACCGGAGGTCCCCATGTCACGCATTGCCAAGAACCTGATCGTCAGCCTCTGCGCGCTGACCGGAACAACCGAACGTGCCGCTCGGCGCGTCGGCGTCGGCTATTTTCTGCCGGAGCTGACCGTCGACCGGTTCGCCAACATGGGCGGAATCGACAAGCGGCTCTTCGCAACTCAGCTGCAGCAATGCCGCTCGTTCGATGACGAGGCGTGGGCCGGCTACTGGCGCAGGCTGGCCGCCCAGCACCTCGACACCGCGGCGCCCGCACTGGCTCGCCTGGGCGGTCCCACCCCGAGCGAGCTGCTCGAACCGGCCGATGCCGACCTCGTCGCCCGGCTCGGCGCCGTGCTGGCGCCGGCCGTGGACGTGTTCGCCGAGCGCTCACCGGAGACCGCCCAACGGTTGGTTACCTCGTTCATCGCCGACAACCCTGACCACGCCGATGCCGCCGTCGCCATCGACGCGCTGGTCAAAGCCATGACGTACCTGTTCGCCGCATCGTGGCCGGGTTGGACACCCCGCCGGCTCCGGGCCTACGCCGAGTCGCAATGCCTGTTCGAAGCGTTGCTGCGCGCGCTCGCTCCGGCGATGGGCATCGACGTCGAGGTCATCACCTTGCACGCCGACGGCGAGACCATCAAGGGCTATGCCGCATTCCCGGCGGGGAGCGAGCCCGTCGCCACGGTCCTGGTCACCAACGGGCTGGAGGGTGCCAGCCAAGAGCTTGCGCTCCCGATCCTGAAGTACCGCCACAATGGCATGGCTGTCGTCACGATGGAGATGCCCGGCACCTTCGCCTACCGCAAACCGCTCTCACTCGAATCCGAAAACATCTACACGGCAATGCTTGACCACCTCGCTGCGCATCCTCGCGTCGACACCGACCGGATCGGCATGGTCGGGGTTAGCTTCGGTGCGCACTGGTCGGCGCGAATGACGGCGCGCGACAAGCGAATCAAAGCAGCGGTCTGCAACGGCGGCCTCTACCGCCGCAGCTTCGCGCCGACGTCCACCTTCGGCAAGCCCGAGATCGTCCTGCAAACCCTCCGCAACACCACCGGCGCAACCAGCCTCGTCGACCTGGGCCGGCGGCTGCACGCTTTGTCGCTCCAAGCCCTCTATCCCGATATCACCGTGCCGCTGTTGGTCATCAATGGTGACACCGACACTCTCGTCTCGACCCAGGACTCCGTCGACCTCGCGACTGCTGTGCCCAACAGTGAACTGATCCTGTACCCCGACGACGACCATTGCGCCATGGCGCACTACACCGAATGGCTCGCGTACAGCGTCGACTGGCTGCAACGACACCTCCGCTGACGCGCGGCCGGCCCGGCTGCGAGCCATTCAGAAAATAATGGTTGTGCACAATTGAATTGTGGTCTACAGTTCTCAGTGTGGACGCCCTCACCTTGGACCGCCAGCTCTGCTTCGCCCTGTACTCGGCGTCGCGGGCGATGACGGCGGCCTACCGGCCGATCCTGTCCGAACTGAACCTCACCTACCCGCAGTACCTGGTGCTGCTGGTGCTGTGGGAAGAGGATCGGGTCACGGTCGGGCGGCTGGGTGAACGGCTGCAGCTGGATTCGGGGACTCTCTCACCGCTACTGAAACGGTTGGAAGCCAATGGATTCATCCGTCGTGAACGGTCGCTGCAGGACGAGCGTCAGGTCGAGGTGACCCTCACCCCGGCCGGCCGCAAGCTCGAAGGGAAGGCCCAGTGCATTCCCGAGCGGCTGGGTGCCCAGACGGGCATCACCGAGCAGGAAGCGGCGGACCTGCGCGACGCGATCCACCGATTGACCGATGCCCTCACCGCATCGCACTGAGTTACCGACGCAACCCGCGTCACCGGCACCAACCAACCACAAGGAGATCGACATGAAGGCGCTCTACACCGCAGAAGCCCTGGCCACCGGCGAAGGTCGCGACGGCCACGGCCGTACCTCCGACGGCAAGCTGGACCTGGACCTGGCCATCCCGAAGGAGATGGGTGGCAGCGGTAACGGCACCAACCCCGAGCAGCTGTTCGCCATCGGCTACGCCGCCTGCTACCACTCGGCGCTGCGTCTGGTCGCCCGCGAGGCCAAGGCCGACGTCACCGATTCGTCTGTGGGAGCGCGGGTTTCGCTCGGCCAGCTGGACAACGGCGGATTCGGCCTGGCGGTCGAGCTGGAGATCACCCTGCCCAACCTGGAGCACGACGCCGCCCAGGAGTTGGCCGACAAGGCCCACCAGGTGTGCCCGTACTCCAACGCCACCCGCGGCAACATCGACGTCAAGATCACCGTCACCGACGACTGATCGTCACCGCGCCGACCGGCCACTTGTGACACGAAATCCGCGAATTTCCTTGTCGCAAGTGGCCATTCGGCGTCAGAGGGTGGAGGCGAACCTACCGACCCGCTCGATGAACCGGTCGAAGAACGCCACCGGGTCCACCTCGACGCCGATGTGGGCATTGGGCTGACGTCCCCAATGCCCACGCCAGTCGGCCACCGTCATGCCGCGGGTCAGGGTGCCCAGCAGTTCCACGTCGACCGTCGCCTGTTGATACCGGACGATGTCCGGGTCCAGGGCCACTGCCGCCGCGAGCGGATCGTGCAGGTGCGCCAGATAGCCCTCGCCCTGGTCGTAGTGGAACTCGAAGTAGAACCGCATGGCGTCTTCCAGCACCCGGATCAGTGCGTTGGACGACGTGGAGCGCGTGCCGCGCTCGTCCAGCACGCTCATCGGCGATGACGGCCCGTCCGCTGCGGTTGCCAGCCGGCTCAGCAGCGACGGTGTCATCGCGATGTTCTCGGTCAGGTTGAGCCCCAGAATGATCGGCAGATGGGCCGGATCGTCCAGGCCCCACGCCGCACCCCAGACCGCGAACACCTCGGCCGCGGCTTCCGGGTCGACGCTGATATTCCATTCGGACACCGGCGTGGTGTTGCCCCGGTAGTCGAAGGCCCCGCCCATGATCACCAGCCGACGCAACAGCCGGGGGAGTGACGGTTCCAGCCGTAGCGCCAGCGCGAAGTTGGTCAGCGGACCGGTGACCAGACCGATCAACTCGCCCGGGTATTCGCGGGCGGCCTGGATCCATGCCTCAGCGGCGTCGTACTCGGTGAGCACGCCGCCGGTTTCGGACTCCGGGCTCGGTTCGGGCAGTTCGGCGTACCCCAACCCCCGCGGGCCGTGGGTGTCCTCGGCGGTACGCAGGGGTGCGACCAGCGGGACGCTCGAGCCGCGGGACACCGGAATCGGGCCCACCCCGCACAACTGAAGCAATCCCAGATTGTTGACGCACACCTGGTCGACCGGGACGTTGCCCGCCGTCGACGCGATGCCGACCAACTCGGCGTCGGCGCTGGCCAGCAAGTAGGCCAGCGCCATCGCATCGTCTACGCCCGTGTCGACGTCAGCAAAAACCGGCTGCACCTTGGCCTGGCCGATGGGAAGTAAGCCCCCAGTCACGTCGCCAACCTTAGGGCCGGGCCGCTACCAATGCACGCCGTCTACCAGTGCACGCCGGGGATCAGACGCACTGCCTGCTTGACCGGCCGGGGCACCCGGAGGCGGGTGACCGCGTTGGGCCGCTTGGGTCGGCGCGGGTTCCGGGGGCGATCGGCCACCGGCGGGGTTTCGGAGACACCCCGGGCCGCCGCCGAATCCGGGTAGCCGAGGTACAACTGGTGCAGCACGCGGCGAGACAGCTTGGGGGTGAAGTAGTTTCCGAGATCGCCCAGCGTGCCCATCGGGGTGTCGATCCGGGCCGGCTTGTCGATCAAGCCACGCACCACCATCGCCGCGGCGTGCTCCGGGGTGATCGGCGGCATCGGATTCAGTCGCTTCGACGGTGCGATCATCGGGGTTTCCACCAACGGCATGTGAATGTTGGTGAACGTGATGTGGTCCGAAAGGGTCTCGGTGCCAACCACTTCGGAGAAGGCATCGAGTGCGGCCTTGCTCGGTAGGTAGGCGCTGTACTTCGGGCTGTTGGCCTGCACCCCGGCGCTCGACACGTTGACCACGTGACCGAACCGGCGCTCCCGCCAGTGCGGCAGCAGCGCCAGCGTCATCCGCACTGCACCGAAGTAGTTGACGGCCATCACGCGCTCGTAGTCGTGGAAGCGATCGGTCGAGTTGACCACGGAACGCCGGATCGAGCGGCCGGCGTTGTTCACCAGGTAGTCGACATGGCCGAACTGGCCCAGGATGTCCTTGACGGTGTGCTCCACGGACCCGCCGTCGGCGACATCACACGTGAAAGCGTATGCCTCGCCACCGAATTGGCGAATCTCGGTGACCAGTTCATCGAGGGCGTCGGCGCTGCGGGCCAGCGCGAACACCCGCCCGCCGCGTTCGGCGACGGCGACGGCCGAGGCCCGGCCGATGCCGCTCGAGGCGCCCGTGATGATCACGTTGCGGCCGACGAGCGGGCCACGCGGGTCATCCCGGCGAGCGCGGTCGGGGTCCAGGTGCACGGCCCAGTAGCGCCAGAGTTTCGGTGCGTAGGAGGCGAATTCGGGCAGCACGATGCCGGTGCCCTGCAGTGCCGCGACGGTGGTCTCCGAGGCGAATGTCGGCGCCAGGTCGACGACGTCGAGCACCTCACCCGGGATGCCCAACTGGGTGGCGGCCATGTTGCGCAGCAGCCGGGTCCGGCCGGTGGCCTTGAGTACCGGGGCGGCGGTGGCTCGCGGCAGCGTGCCGCGCAACGGCGGCAGCCCGGCCTCGCCGGCGACGCCGCGGTAGATGTCTTTGAGTCCAATCGGATTCGGTGACGTCAGGTGGAACGTCTGGCCGTCCCGGCCGTCGGCGTGCATCAGCGCGACCAGGGCGTCGACGACGTAGTCCACCGGCACGATGTTGGTGCGGCCGGTGTCGGGCACCATCATCGGCGTGAACTTCGGCAGCGCGGCCAGTCGGGCCAGTACCCCGAAGAAGTAGTACGGCCCGTCGACTTTGTCCATCTCGCCGGTGCGGGAGTCGCCGACCACGACGGCCGGCCGGTACACCCGGTAGCGCAGACCGGGGGTGGCGTGCACCAGTTGCTCGGCTTCGAACTTGGTCTGGTGGTACGGCGTCGGCAGCTCCTGCGAGACGTCGAAGTCGTCCTCGCTGAAAATCCCCCGGTAGTTGCCCGCCACCGCGATCGACGACACGTGGTGCAGGGTCGCGTTCAGGCTGCGGGTCAACTCGATCACCGCCCGGGTGCCCTCGACGTTGGCGGCCTGCTGGGTGGCGGCGTCGACGGTCATGTCGTAGATCGCGGCACAGTGCACCACGTGATCGATCGGACCCAGATCGGCGAGATCGGACAGGCCCAAATCCGCGGAGGTGAGGTCACCGACCAGCGGCTTCGCCCGGTCACCCCAGTCCGCGGCCAGTTCCTCGAAGCGGGCCAACGAGGCCCGACGAACGAGAACGAACACCTCGGCGGTGCCGAGATCGGGCCGGGTGGCTTCGTCGTGCTGGGCCAGAATTCGGCTGACGACGCGGCGGCCAATAAACCCGGTACCGCCGGTAACGACATATCGCATGCGAGTCATCGTGAACCTCTCGCGGGCCGAGGTCAATAGCGCGTAGGGTCCGAATTTGTCACACCACTTGTGAGGGAGAACCGCCGAATGCCGATCAACCCCAACGCCGTCGGAGCCAAGACCGCACCGCAGCCCTTCGAATGGACCGAACGCGACACTCTGCTCTACGCACTCGGAGTCGGTTGCGGGACCAAGGATTTGGCGTTCACCACGGAGAACAGCCATGACATCGACCAGCAGGTGCTGCCCACGTATGCGGTCATCTGCTGCCCGGCCTGGGGCGCGGTCGGCGAGGTCGGCAGCTTCAATTTCGGCAAGCTGCTGCACGGCAGCCAGCAGATTCGGCTGCATGCGCCGCTGCCGCCGTCGGGCCGATTCAACGTCAGCTCCGAGGTGGTGGACATCCAGGACAAGGGCGAGGGCAAGAACGCCATCCTGACGTTCAAGGGCACCGCCACCGACGACCACGGAAATGTGATCGCCGAATCGTGGTCGACCGCGGTGATCCGCGGCGAGGGTGGTTTCGGTGGACAGCCGGGGGAGCGGGCCGCGGCTCCGGAGATTCCGGATCGCCCGGCGGACGCGGTCGTCGCGCTGCCCACCACCGAGGACCAGCCGCTGATCTACCGGCTCTCGGGTGACCGCAATCCGCTGCACAGCGACCCGTGGTTCGCGCAGACCCTCGCGGGTTTCCCGAAGCCGATCCTGCACGGCCTGTGCACCTACGGGGTCGCCGGCCGGGTCCTGGTCGCCGAGCTCGGTGGTGGCGATGCCGCCAAGATCAAGGCTGTCGGCGCACGCTTCACCTCACCGGTCTTCCCCGGCGAGACGTTGACGACGTCGGTGTGGCGCACTGAGCCCGGGCGCGCGGTGTTCCGCACCGAAGCCGCCGGGACCGACGGCAGCAATACCCGCTTGGTGCTCGAGGATGGGACAGCGGAGTACATCGACTGACGATTCCGCGCCGCGTTTGGCGCGGCGTGTCAGTGACCGGCGGAGGCGGGCGTATCGGGAACCGGGCCACTGCGGAAAACGTTTTTGCCGCAATCAACGCATTCCCATCGCCGCCCGCCGTTCGCGGCGGGTTTGGGGCTGGTGCTGGCCAGTGGATACATGCCGGTGCTGCCGCATCGGGGGCATTTCGGGGCCATATATCGACTCTACGCGTACCGGCGGCCGCGCAGACGGCGTAGCGTCATTGAGGGGGCCGTGTCGTTGCCGCTCGGCGGCTCGGCTCAAATTGAGTTGCAGCGTAATGTCCGTCGCCGTTTTGCCGGTGGTCGTCGCGGCATCGACCGTAAGGATTTCTCATGGCATGGCGCACGGACCGGCTCAGACACTCTGCGATGCTCTGATGGCATACCTCACGCAGCGGATACGCGCAGACAAACCCGTTCGGCTGTGTCTGGCTGATGATCTCGGTGGCCGGCTCGACGGCGCGTGGTGGCCATACACCGGAGCCCTGGCTGACGAATTGGCCGGTCTGGTGACGGTTTTGGAAGACCGATTGGGGAAAATCGTTTCGGTGGAGCTCAATTGGTCGCCGCTGCACAATCCGCCAAATCTCAATTGGCGGGACTGGCGCACCAAGCCTCAACACATCATGACGATCAGGGGATCTGACGCGAGCGCGACTCTGCTCATCGTGCCGAGCACGACCAACAGCTCGCTGGCCGGCATGGTGCTGCGACGCGCAGCCAGTCAAGCAGTGGACCTGCGGCGAGGCGAAGAGGCGATGTTGCAGACGGCTGAAGAAATCTTGACAGCCGCACGGCGGCAACGGGTTTCAGGCAAAATTCTGGACTGACGCGGGGCGAACCCGCGCCAGCCCAGGACTTTTGGCGTGCTTAGAGGACGGTAACGCCAACGGCCTGCGGGCCCTTGGCGCCCTGGGTGACGTCGAACTTCACTCGCTGGTTCTCTTCAAGCGAGCGGAAGCCGCTGCCCTGAATCTCGGTGTGGTGAACGAAAACGTCGGGCGTGCCGCCGTCCGGGGCGATGAATCCAAAGCCCTTCTCGTTGTTGAACCACTTCACGGTACCTTCGGTCATGCTGTTACTACTTTCTTTTTTTCATCATGAATGCGCATCGGCGCATCCAAATCTGTTGGGGCGCAGCGTAAGGGATTCTTAGCTGGCTAGTCGGCATGCTGCGCGGCAGCCAAGATGCCCAGCACTGTCGTGTGGTCATCGGGACGCGCGGCGTTCATGAGGGCGTTATGGGCTTCCGCCGGATCCGTGGCTGCGGGCACCGTCAGGAGGACGATCCTGTCGCGGTCGAGCCCAATCACCTCAACGGTGTTGATGGGCTGGCGCTGATATCCGTCCAGACGGACCTGCCGTCCGCCGGTGTCGAGTTTGGACGGTGCACCCGACCACTCGCCGACGTTGTACAGCACTCGGTCGATCCGTCCGAGACGAACCGACAGCACGGACAAGAGGTCGGGCAGTTCGCTGCTGAGGTTGCTGGTGTGCGGCCACCACGCCCCGTCCACATATCCGCTGTGGGGAGCCTTGGGCTTCAACCGTAAACGGGGAGCGTGCGTCGGGGTGGTGCGGTCGATCAGGCTCGTGTGGTCATGTTGCGGCGTCATTGCGACGCTCCTGCCTTGACCGCGAATCGGCCAAACTTCTTCGAATCGGCGACGGCGTGACAATGATCAGCCACGCGACGAAGTACCGCCGATGCAATCAGCATACCCGGGATCTGCCCAGGAGCAAATCGGCTTGATCGATGCTCGTAACCCGACGCGCCGATCGCTCGTGCGAGATTCCGCCCACCCCCACGCGTCAAATCCTTTGTTGTGCAAAGGTTGTCGCGTAGAGGTGGGTGGCCTGAATCAGCCGGTGACGGCCCGATCGAGGGCAGCCAGCGACGCCTCGATGAACCCGAGGGGGAACGGTGGCATGCCGCCGATCTGGTCGCGGAAGGCCTGCGGTGTTCCGGTCCAGTCGTAGGTCAGGGTGACATCCGTGCCGTCGCCGTTCGGGGCCAGGTCGTAGCGCCACCACCAACCACCCGGGACGTATTCGCCCGAGTCGTCCAGACTCCCCGTCGCCCAGCCGACGGTCTTGTCCTGTTCGAAGTCGGTCACCCGGTTGTGCGTGACGTAGTCGCCGCCGGCCTGGTCGAGGTACATGTTCATGGCGAAAACCTGACCGGTACCGGTGATCGGAGCGGAGTCGATGGCGTCGCGGACCCAGTCGCCCGGCTCGGTGTCCTTGTGCCGCGCAGGGTTGGCCAGCACGGCGAACACCGCCGCGGGCGGCGCGGCGATGGTGCGGGTGGCGACGAAGCGTTCTTGTGCCGTTGTGTTGCTGGTCATCGGTGCTGTCCGTTCGGTCCGTAGAGGCGTGCGATATCGGGGGAGCCGGCCCACTTGGAGTACGTCGGCGATTTGGGCCAGCCGTCGGGCGAATCCTGCCACTGCTCCTGGCGGCCGTAGGGCAGAACGTCGATCAGCGAGAAGCTGTGGCCCAGCTGCTCGGTGCCGCGACCGTTGGTGTGCCAGGTGCGGTACACCGTGTCGCCCTCTCGGAGAAACACATTCACCGCGAAGCCGTCGCCCGGTGCGGCATCCACGTCGGATCCGAAGGTGCTGTCCGACGACGAGTACCAATCCATCTGGTTGCCCACCTTGGTCCTATAGGCGAGCGCTTCCTCGATGGGTCCGTTGGTGACGATGACGAACCGGGCGTCGTAGTTGGCCAGGAAATCCAGCCGGGTGAACTGCGAGGTGTAGCCGGTGCACCCGGAGCACTGCCACTCGGCACCGTCGGTCCACATGTGGTTGTAGACGATCAGCTGCGACCGGCCGTCGAAGATGTCGGCCAGCCGGATGGGACCGTCGGCACCAATCAGCGTGTAGTCGGGTAGCTCGACCATCGGCAGCCGGCGCCGTTGCGCGGCGATGGCGTCGAGTTCGCGCGTCGCGGCTTTTTCGCGGCGGCGTAGGTCGTCGAGGGCGGCACGCCAGGTGTCCTGGTCGACCACCGGTGGCAGGGCGGTCTGCTCGGTCATGTTGCCTCCTGAAGAGTGTGTTCATGGGATAGACCGGTGCGGGCCCGAATATTCATCGCGACTCGCCGAACCAGTGGGTGAGCGCGTCGCTCAGTCCCGTTTCCGTGGCACCCGCCCAGGCGATGTGCGCATCCGGCCGGATCAGCAGGGCGTCACCGGGGTGCTCGAGGATGTCGACGCGATCGGCCCACGGCGCCGCGATGTCGCACAGCTCGGCCGGTCCGACGAAGACGGGTCGCGCCGCGCGCAGGGCCGCCACGACGTCGTCGGGCAGGCCGGACGCGAACGCGCCCGCCAGGGCGTGCGGCTGCGCGCCGGTCATCGGGTACCGGACGTCGGACGCCGCGATCATCGCGCCGACCCGCGCGAGTGCCGGTGCATCGGAGACCAATTCGCTGAACACTTTTCGGAGCGCCTCGTCGGCCGGGTCGTGTCCACGCCGCAACGACACCTGGGCCTGAGCGTGCAGCAGTAGCCGCTCACCCGCGAGGTGGCGCTCGGAGTGGTAGGTGCCGAGCAGCCCGGGCGGGGCCCAGCCTTGGATCGTGGCGGCCAGTTTCCAGGCGAGGTTCACCCCGTCGAGCATGCCGGCCGAGACTGCCACGCCGCCCGTCGGAATCTGATGGGCGGCGTCGCCGGCCAGGAGCACCCGGCCCGCCACGTAGCGCTCGGTGTGCCGGGCCGCATAGGTGAACCGAGTCAGTCGTTGTGGCTCGCCGAGCGGTATGTCCACGCCGAGCACGCGGCGGACGCTGTCGCGGAATTCGTCCAGCGTCATCGGGTCGTCATCGTCGTAGTCGTGGTCGGGAGCCTCGCTGGTGTACATCCCCAGCCGTCCGGGCTCCGAGGACGCGATGGCGAAGATTCCGCCTTCGGTCTGGCTGTACCCCCAGGGCAGACGGCCGTACTTGGGGACGTCGTAGTCGCCGTCATCGAGGACGGTGATCTCGGCCGGCCACGTGACGTTGGCCATCCGATGGACCTCGGGGTAGACGATGCCCGGAAACTCGATGCCGGCCAGTTCCCGGACCCGGCTACGCACCCCGTCGCAGCCCACCACGTACTGCGCGCTGATGCGGTACGGGCCGTCAGGTCCCTGGACATCGAGGTGCACGGCATCGTCGTCCTGCTGCAGGCCGGTCACCTCATGGCCGCGCCGGACCTCCACACCGAGGTTTTGCACGTGGCTCTGCAGAAGGGCTTCCAGTTGGGGCTGGGGGAGTCGTTGTACCTGCATCGGTGACTCATCGAGTTCGGTCAGGTCGACGTGGATGCCACCGAACGGCAGTTTGGCCGTGACAGGTGCTCCCGCCGCGTCATCGAGCAGGTCTCCCAGTTCCCGGTAGCGCAACAGGTTCAGGATCTGACCGCCGATGCCGCCGGCCTTGGCGACCTCGCGGATGTCGGTGAGCCGTTCCAGCACAAGCGGTTTGACCCCGGTCAGGCAGAGTTCGGTGGCCAGGGTCAGACCGGTCGGTCCCGCGCCCACGATGATCACGTCGGTATCTGTCATGCGTCCCCCTCAAGACGATCAAGCCGCAAGTTGCGTTGCAGCCCAGCGATTCTGGAGCATGAGGGGGGTCTTGCCACAAGCCCCCGGGTGCGCTATATGTTGAAAGTGGAGGAGGTGGTCGCTTCTCCGTGGCGGATTGCATTCCGAGCTGGCGGAAATTGGCGGATCCGCAAACTGAAATACAAGCGTGGGCGCCGAGATGCTGTCGCAAGTGTCGAGGAGTACTGGCCGACATCGACGACCAGCTGGGTGCCTGCTGATGATTCGACCAGGTGTTGTTTGCTGACATTAACCTTCACGTCATGCAGAGTTCCGTCCGCGTCGTAGGGTGGTAACCCATGCGAACTGTCTTCCATGAGCAACTCGATGCGCTCAACGACGGCATCGCCGACCTGTGTGACCGCACCGCCGCCATGATGCAGCTGGCGACTGATGCGTTGCTGCACGCCGACCTCGGTGCCGCCGAACATGTCATTGACCGTCGCCACGACATCGACGCCAAGTGCGCTGCCTTGGAAGCGGACACGTTCACCATCCTGGCCCGCCAAGCCCCGGTGGCCCGCGATCTGCGCGCCGTCCTCGCCGGCATGCGCAATGTCGCTGATCTGCAGCGCATGGGCGCCCTCGCGGCGCACGTCGCTCAGATCAGTCGCCGCCGCCACCCCGAGACCGCCGTGCCGGGCGATGTGAGTGGCCATTTCGCCGAGATGGGAAGCATCGCCGTGCGGCTCGCGCAAGACACCAAATGTGTTGTGCTCGACGGGAACACCGACAAGGCAGCCCAGCTCAACGCTGACGATGAAGCCATGGACGACATTCACCGGCGCCTGTTCGTGGTGGTGATGGACCCGCAGTGGTCCCATGGCACCACCACCGCCGTTGATGTCACCCTACTGAGCCGCTACTACGAACGCTTCGCCGACCACGCCGTCGAAATCGCCCACAATGTCATCTACCGAAGCACCGGCACACGGGACTGACGCGGGGCCCATCGCCGCGGTTCTCGACGAGGCCGCGGGACATAAAGCTCACAACCCGGGTGAACCGAGTGTGAACGGCTCCTTACGGGACGGATACCGCGGGGAAACTGATTCTGGCCTGCGGATTTGCGATCGTGTGTCGATGACGGCCGAGTTCACCGACGCCCATCGGGCTACTCGGCTGGATGCTGCGCCATACGAAGTCACCGAAGCCCACCACATCCCCCAGTTACGCCCCGCCGATCCGATCACGCCGCCGACGCTCAACACCCCCGAACGGGCGCCGGTAGGCCAGCACGATTCCGACGTGCTGCAGGCGCGGCGCTTCATCGAGCTGCTCGACGACGAACTAGCCGAACTGCAATCGCAGGCGACCACGCTGCGGCGCCGCGCCCAGCACGGCACCGACAAACACCTCGGCACACTGGCCACGCGCATGAACGAAGTACAGGCCATGCGCGACACGCTCCACCGGCGTTTCCCCACCGCATGATGACCAGACGAGCACCGACATGAGCAGCAGATTCGGCAGGGCGATCACGACGTTGATCGCCTACTTGCGCCTCGGACAGCCGCCCATGGCCCCCGCCAACGGCTACAACCCCCTGTTGGCGCTGATGCCCCGCCGGCTCACCGACAGTGACATCGACAGGCTGAAAAGTCGTTTCGCGCAACAGCATCGAGCGGCCGTGTCGGATATCGAGATCGCCGTCGCCGTCATGGCCATCACCGACACGCTTGCCGCCCGCACCGATATCGATCGCGTCAGGCGATCGCTGTTCGGTCTGCAGTAGCGGCGAATCGCCCTCCGCCGGGGCGGAGTTTCTCAAGCTACAGGCGGGGTTGTTCTTCTGTCTTCCAGTGCTCCCGCCAAAGTCATTCCGGACTGTCGAGTATCCGAAGTGCGTTGTTGATCCCGGCGTCGAGCACCTGGGCGGAGACTTCGGGGTCGGTGATCGCTCGGGCGAGTTGCAGCGACGTGACCAGAATGCTGAACAGGCCCCACGCTGTCTGCATCCGATTCGCTTCTGATCTCACCGCCGGGAGGTGCGCGGCAATTTCCTGGACGATCGACTGTGCCCCAGTGGAATAGGCGTTCCTGACGATGCCATCGCAACGTCCGATTTCACTCAGTAATGGCGCCGTCGGGCAGCCGTCGGGTTGGTTGTCCCGGTGTTCGGTGGACAGATAGGCGCGGATATAGCCTTCCAGTGAATCGCGATCAGCCCCTAGGGCGCTGACGGCGGCCCGCTGTTGTTCGAGTTGATCGGTGATGACGCTCGCGACGAGATCGTTCTTGGATTCGAAGTGTGCGTAGAACGCGCCGTTGGTGAGGTTGGCATCGGACATCACCGCGGCGATCCCCGAACCGTCGATGCCGTCTTGTTTGAGGCGCCGGCTGGCCGCCGCGATGATGCGCCGACGCGTCTCAGTCTTGTGTTCCGCTCCATATCTGGCCATGGAACCCACCTCCGCTTGTGTCACGAACCACTCTTGACGATGATAATACAGTCATAATATTATGATCGTAATATCAAAGCCGCGCCGAGAGGTTTGACATGCTCACCTGGGAAGACACGCCCACCAAGACAATCGACGTCAACGGAGTGCCGTTCGCATTCCGGGAGCTCGGCGTCGAATCCGACGTGCCCGTGGTGTTCCTGCATCACTTCACCGCCGTGCTCGACGACTGGGACCCAAGAGTGATCGACGGCATCGCGGCGCACCACCGTGTCGTCGCGTTCGACAACCGAGGCGTTGGGGCCACCGGATCGGTAGTGCCGGACAACATCGACCAGATGGCCGACGACGCGATTGCGTTCATCCGAGCGCTCGGATTGACGAAGGTGGATCTGATCGGGTTCTCCCTCGGCGGGGCCGTTGCACAGGTGGTGGCACTCAAGGCGCCCGACCTGGTTCGGCGAATGATATTGGCGGGCACCGGACCTCGCGGTGGCGGCGGAATCGACGCGATGCGCAAAATCGTCGCCGTCGCCTACGCCAAGGCTCTCCTGACGCGGAAAGACCCCCGCGAATACCTGTTCTTTCCCCGCACCGCGGAGGGTAAGCGCGCCGCCTCCGACTACTTCGGCCGCCTGCGGGAGCGAACCTTCGATCGGGACAAGCAGGTCTCGATGCAAGCGCGGCTCGCGCAGCTCAAAGCGATCGTCAACGGCGGCAAGGCCACACCCGACGACCTGTCGCGGATCACGGTTCCCGTCCTGGTCGCCAATGGCGATGACGACCTCATGGTGGCAAGCAGCTTGTCGGCGGACATGGCGCGCCGAATCCCCAACGCGGAGTTGAAGATCTACCCGCGCGCGGGGCACGGCGGGATATTCCAGCATCACACCACCTTCGTTCCTGACGCTGTCGAGTTCCTCGCTGGCTGAGTGGCAGTCGTTCCACTACAAATCCACTGCACCGCAGCACTATTGAAGAAGCGAGTACCTTATGAGCAGTATCAGTGACACCATCACTTCCTACGCCAAGGCGCCGTCGCGCACGGTAACCGCCGGCGGCACCACCTATGCCTACCGCGAACTCGGTCCCAAAGGCGGCATCCCGGTGGTCTTCTTCGTGCACCTGGCCGCGACCCTGGACAACTGGGATCCACGCATCATCGACCCGATCGCCAAGACCCGCCACGTGATCGCCTTCGACAACAAGGGCGTTGGGGCGTCGAGCGGCAAAGTGCCGGGCACCATCGAAGAAGCCGCCGACGATGCCTACATCTTCATCACGGCGTTGGGGTTCAAGAAGATTGATGTGTTCTCGTTCTCGATGGGTGGCATGATCGCTCAGGATTTGGCGCTCAAGCACCCTGAACTGGTGCGCAGGCTGGTGCTGACCGGGACCGGGCCGCGCGGCGGCAAGGACATGGACAAGGTGGCGGGCGTCACTTACTGGGACATGCTGCGGGCCACGCTGACTCGTTCCGATCCCAAGGAGTTCTTGTTCTTCAACCGCGACGCCGTGGGCAAGCGTGCCGGCAAGCAGTTCGTCAACCGACTCAAGGAACGCACCACCGACCGCGACAAGGACATCACGATCAGTGCGCTCCAGACCCAGCTCAAAGCGATCAAGGCCTACGGCCGTTCCAGGCCGTCGGACCTGTCAAAGATCACTCAGCCGACCTTGATCGCCAACGGTGACCACGACCGCATGGTGCCAACGGTGCTATCTGAGGACCTCCATCGGCGCATCGCGGGATCGGAACTGATCATCTATCCCAACTCCGGGCACGGTGGCATCTTCCAGTACCACGAGCAGTTCGCGCCGATCGCCGCGTCGTTCCTCGCCGGCGACGGCCAGTAGCGAATCCGATACGGCAGAGAGAGTTTCGTGATGGCTCGTGCTCGTCAGCAGACCTACTCGCTGGACCGCAAGGTCGTATTCCTCACCGGTGCGGGAGGCGGGCTCGGCGCGGCGACGGCGGCGTTGCTGACTCACCGCGGCGCACAGGTTGCCCTTGCCGATATAGACCGCAGTGCCGCAGAACGAACGGCTCGAACGCTGCCGCCGGGACAGGTCCTGCCCGTGGACTGTGACGTCACGGCGATCGACTCCGTCCATGCCGCAGTCCGCAAAGTCGAGGACCAGTTTGGGCGCATCGACGTAGCCATCGCCAATGCGGGCCTCATGGGACGCGGGGGAACATTCCGAACCCTCGCGACCGATGAGGTCGACCGCGTGCTGTCGGTCAATGTGTCCGGCGTCCTGAACACGGTGTCGGCGACGATTGAGTCAGTCATTCACAATCGTGGCCAGATCGCCTTGGTGAGTTCGGTTTTCGCCTACCTCAATGGCGCAGGAGCGATGCCGTATGCGATGAGCAAAGCGGCGGTCGAGCAAGCCGGTCGCGCGCTCGCCGTCGAACTGGCCAGCCACGGCGCGACGGCCATGACCGCATATTTTTCGCTCATCGAGACCGGCATGATCCAGCACGGCATCGACGAAGACCCGCACGTGCAAGCGCTGATGTCGGCGATGCCGAAGTTCATTCTCAAACGCATCCAGCCGGCCACGGCGGCAGCAGTCATCGTCAACGGCCTCGAACAGCGGCGACGCACCGTATCCGCACCAGCGCGCTGGCGCCCGGTCTCGGCATTGCGCGGTGTCCTCGGCCCTTTGGTCGATGCCCGACTGGCACGTGACATCGGCGTGCAACGCGCACTGTCTGAACTCGATACCAGGCATGGGGGTTGAGCCGCCGTGTGTGGCTTGTCTCCGGGGAACCGCACTGAATCGCAATCTATTCAGATCGATTCGCCCGCCGACGCGGTGTGGGATCTGCTGACCACGATCGCCGACATCGGCGGTTGGTATGACGACTGGGACACCGTCGAGCACGACGAGTCGGATCAGCGATGCCTTGGTCCCGGGGTCGGGTTCCGCCTCGTCCGAGATCGTCGTGGTCGCACTGAGAGTGCCCGGTGCGTGGTCACCGTGTTCGATCCGCCCCACGGCCTTGGCTGGATCGAGGACGGGCCGCATGGGCGGACCGCGTTCGTCAGCTTTCACCTCGAAGCGGGCCCGACCGGTGGAACTGTGCTGACGCTCGGCAAGAGCTTCTGATGGCCGGCAGCTATTGGTTCGGCGGGCAAGTGGGAACCCTTGCCCAGAACAGAAATTCGTTACAGATGGTTCGCTCGAAAGGACGGCGATGACACAGCAAGTACGAGGCGATCTGGTGATCGAGGACCACGGGCGGGTGTTGGTCGCCCGGGTAGACGGTGGCCCGCATAGTTTGTTCGGGATCCAAATCGCAAGGCAGCTCGAGGCATTGGTGGACCGGGCCGACCGTGACCCCGGTGTGCACGCCGTGGTGTTCACCGGCGCACGCCCGGGGCGGTTCGTCAGTCACGCGGATGTGCGCTGGCTACAAGCAGAAGGTGCCGCAGTGCCCGAGTTGGGCCGGCGCAGCGCGTCGGCCGCCCTGCGTCTGGCCCGCGGCGTGGACCGCGCCCGGGTCTTGGATCCGGTGGTGCAGAAAACGCCGCTGCGCGGTGTCGCGCAGCTGGATCGGCTCCACGCGACGTTCCTGAAGATGAACGCCAGCGGCGTCATCTTTGTCGCTGCCCTCAACGGATCGGCTCTCGGGCTGGGTGCTGAATTTGCGTGGGCCTGCGATCTGCGGATCATGGCCGACGGCGACTTCTTCATCGGCCAACCCGAAGTGCTGCTGGGCATCATGCCCGGCGGCGGTGGCAGCCAGCGTCTGACTCGGCTCATCGGCACACACAAGTCACTGGTCGCCATTTTGGAGGGCAAACCGTTCACTCCCGCACAGGCGTTGGCCAACGGCGCCGTCGACGAAGTGGTGGCCCCCGAGGACGTCGTGACGCGGGCGGTCGAGGTCGCCGAATATTTCGGCAAGCGGACGAAGGGTTCGGTCGAGGCGATCAAGCGGTCGGTCTACTTCGGGGGGTCCATGTCGTTGCAAGAGGGCCTGCACGTCGAGCGCACCGAGTTCCTGGGCACCGATCAATCCCCGGAAGGCCAGCAGCTGATGTTGCAGTACCTCGCCGACATCGAATCCTCGGGTGAGCTGCCGCTGTATCACGATGACGTCTACGACCGCGCGCTGGAATCAGGCACGGTACCTGCACTCGACGGCATCGGCGCTGGGGCGGCACGGAAATGACCTCGCCACAGTCATTTACGCGACAGGACGTCTCGTTCACCTCCGGCAAGGACACCTGCGCCGGGTGGCTGTACTTGCCCACGGGTGTGGCCTCGCCACCGGTGGTGATCCTGGGGCATGGCCTGGGCGCCACCCGGGAGATGCGGCTGGACGCTTTCGCCGAGCGGTTCGCGCAGGCCGGCATCGCCGCGTTGGCCTTCACCTACCGGCATTTCGGTGACAGTACGGGTCAACCTCGCCAGCTGCTGTCGATCAAGCGCCAACTCGCCGATTGGGATGCGGCGATCGCCTACGTGAGGGGGCGGCGCGATGTCGACGGCACTCGGATCGCGGTGTGGGGCAGTTCTTTCGGCGGCGGCCATTCCATCACGGTGGCTTCCCGTCACCCCGAGCTGAAAGCGGCCGTGGCCCAATGCCCGTTCACCGACGGTCTAGCGTCCGCCCTTGCGCTCGGGCCGCTCGGTTCACTCAAAGTGCTGCCGTTGGTCGCCCGTGATTACGCCTCGATCGTGAGCCGGCGGGAACCTGCGATGATCCCGCTGGCGGGCGCCCCGGGAATCCTGGCCTTGATGAACGCTCCGGACGCGCTACCCGGCTATCAGGCGCTGCTGCCGGCGAATTCGACGTTCCGCAATGAGGTCGCCGCTCGTGTGGCACCGACGATCATGGCCTACCGGCCGGGCCGGGCCGCGAAGAAGATCGCGTTTCCGATCTTGTTCTGTATCAGCGATACCGACACGGTCACCCCGCCCGAGGAGACTGAACGCTATGCACGGTCGGCACCCCGTGGCGAGATCAAGCATTACAGTGCAGGCCATTTCGCGTTCTACCTCGGCGAACCGTTCGAGCAGTTGGTCACCGACCAGACCGACTTCCTGACCCGTCACCTGAACCCGATACGCGTGGCGCCGTGAAACTAGCCATGCTGACCGGCCGCCGTGCCGAGCACGATCCGCACGGTCCGGCGATGTCCGACGCCCGCCACACACTGACGAATGCGCAATTGCACGACCGCGTTCTGGCTGCGGCACACCAGTTGCGCGACAAGGGGATCGGCGTGGGGGACGTGGTGGCCGTTCAGCTACGCAACCGTGTCGAGTTCGTCGTGCTGCTGTTCGCGGCCTGGCGGCTGGGCGCCGCGATTACGCCGGTCAACCCGAGCCTCACCGACGATGAGGTCCATCGCCAACTCGTCGACTCCGGGACACGACTGCTGGTGATGGACGACGACATCACCACCCGCACCGAGGTGCCCACCCTGGGTGTCGCTGAGTTGGCCACTACGCCTGTGGGAGCAGATCAGGCACCGCATGTCGACGCCGCGGCACTGGCGCTGCTGATCTACACCAGTGGCACCACGGGCACACCCAAGGGCGTGATGCTCGACCATGCCAACCTCGATGCGATGGCGCAGATGGGGCGCCAGGCCCTGCAGATCGGACCGACCGACCGATGCCTGCTGATTCTTCCGCTGTTTCACGTCAACGGGATTGTCGTCAGCGTGATCACGCCACTGTTGGCCGGGGCCAGCGTCGTCATCGCCGACCGCTTCGCGCCCCGCACCTTCTTCGAGGTCATCGAACGCGAGCGCCCCACCTAATTCAGTGCGGTTCCCACCATCTACACCATGCTGGCGGCCCTGCCGGAGGACGTCACTCCGGACACGTCGTCGTTGCGTTTTGCGATCTGCGGCGCCGCACCGGCGTCGGCGGAGTTGTTGAACCGCTTCGAAACCCGCTACGGGTTCCCGCTCATCGAGGGCTACGGGCTTTCCGAGGGTACCTGCGCCTCGACCATCAACCCGATCGACGGCCCACGTCGCGCGGGTACGGTGGGCAAGCCGTTCCCCGGCCAACGGATTCGGATCGTCGACGCCAACGGCGACGACGTTCCTACCGGCTCCGACGGCGAAATCATCATCGCCGGGCCCAACGTCATGCGCGGCTACCTGGGCCGCCCCGAGGCCACGGCCGACGCTGTCATTGATGGCTGGCTGCACACCGGCGACGTCGGTCGCCTCGACAGCGAGGGGTATCTGACCCTGGCGGGACGCTCCAAAGACATGATCATCCGCGGCGGCGAGAACATCTACCCCCGCGAGATCGAAGACCTCCTGTCCAGCGACCCCAATGTGCTGGAAGCCGCGGTCATCGGGGCACCCGACGAGAAATGGGGCGAAGTGGTGGTGGCCTATGTCGCCCCACGCCCAGGGGCCGCCATCGACATCAACGCACTGCAGGCCCTCTGCGCACTCAGCCTCGCCGGCTACAAGCGCCCCACCGAAATCCTCATCTTGGACACCATCCCCAAAAACCCTGTCGGCAAGACCGACAAGGCCCCCTTGCGCGCCGTCCACGCCGCGTCGACCGACCACCGCACCGAGAAGGCCACACCATGAAAGCGTTCGCCCTCACCCGCTACGGCAAGAAAGACACGGTCAGCGCCGTCGAACGTGCCGTCCCCGACCTACGCGACGATGACGTCCTCGTGCAGATACACGCCACCAGCATCAATCCACTGGACCTCAAGATCAGAAACGGGGAGCTGAAACCGCTGCTGCCCTACAAACTTCCGCTCGTCCTCGGCAACGATCTGGCGGGCATCGTGGTCAAGACCGGCCCACGGGTGCGGCGATTTGCCCCTGGCGACGCGGTCTACGCCAAACCCAACCAGGACCGCATCGGCACCTTCGCCGAATACCTCGCCGTCAACGAGAACGACGTCGCGAGGAAACCGGACAGCATCGACATGAACGAAGCCGCCGCGCTGCCACTGGTCAGCCTGACCGCCTGGCAGGCGCTGGTCGACAAGGCGCAATTGCGGCCGGGACAGAAAGTGCTCATCCACGCCGGCTCCGGCGGCCTGGGCAGCATCGCGATTCAACTGGCCAAACACTTGGGGGCCACCGTCGCGACCACGACCAGCACCAAGAACGTCGAATGGGTGAAGGAACTCGGCGCCGATGTCGTGATCGACTACAAGACACAGGATTTCGCCACCGAGCTGCGCGACTACGACGTCGTCCTGGACACCCAGGGTGGCGAGACCCTCGACAAGTCATTTCAGGTCGTCAAACCCGGCGGCAGGGTCATCTCGGTCGCCGGACCGCCCGAGCCCGACTTCGCCCGCGAATTCGGAGTGAACTGGCTGCTGGTTCAAGCGATGCGGGCACTGAGCTTCTCGGTGCGGCGCAAAGCCAAACCACGTTCGGCGAACTACTCGTTCTTGTTCATGACCGCGAACGGCGATCAGCTGCGCGAACTGGCTGCCCTCGTCGATGCCGGCGCCATACACCCCATCATCGATCGGGTGTATCCATTCGACGCCATCCTCGATGCGTTGGCCTACGTCGAAAACGGCCGCGCCACCGGCAAAGTCGTTGTGACCGTCCGAGGCGACGATGACCACCCGTGATGGGGCTTTTGACTACGACTGGCTGGTGATCGGATCGGGCTTCGGCGGCAGCGTTTCAGCATTACGCCTGTCGGAGAAAGGGTTTCGCGTCGGAGTGCTCGAACGCGGCCGCCGCTACGCTCCGCAAGACCTGCCCAGGTCGGCGTGGCAATCCGACAAGTACACCTGGGCGCCGAGGCTGGGCAAGCTGGGCATCATGCGCACCTCGATGTTCCGCCACATCTTCTTCCCCTCCCAAAGCGGTGTCGGCGGCGGCAGTCTGGTCTACGGCGGCGTCCTCTATCGCGCGAAGAAAGAGTTCTTCGGTGACGCCCAATGGCGCGACCTCGGCGACTGGGAACAGCGCCTCAGGCCGCACTACGACACCGCAGAACGAATGCTCGGCGCGGCTCCGGTCCCGTTCGATTCGGTTCACCAACAATGGATTCGGGAAATGGGCCGGCACTTCGGCACCGAAGACACCGTCAGCCGCGCACCCACGGGAGTGTTCTTCGGCGAACCGGGAAAAACAGTGCCCGACCCCTACTTCGGCGGCGCCGGCCCCGACCGCACCGGCTGCACCCGCTGCGGTGCCTGCATGGTCGGCTGCCGCGTCGGGGCAGTGAACTCCTTGACCCAGAACTACCTGTGGTTCGCCGAGCGCAATGGCGTGCACATCCTGCCCGAGCACCAGGCCATCGACGTCACCCCGGCGGGAAATGCCGACGGCAGCGACGGCTACCACGTCACCACCGTCCATCCCACCGGCGGCCAGCGACAGACCTACACGACACGGGGTGTGGTGTTTGCCGGCGGGGCCTTGGGTACCAACGAACTGCTCGCCAACTGTAAACATGGTGGCTCACTGCCCCACCTGAGCGACCGCCTCGGCGAATTGGTGCGCACCAATAGCGAATCCGTGCTGACCGTGCTGCTGCCCGATGATCAGGGCAGCTGGCGGGATGTCACCGCCAGCAGCAGCGTCCACGTCGACGCCGACACCCACATCGAACTACTCACCTACGGGCCGAACGCCGACATGCTCAGCCTGCTCTACACCGTGCTGGTCGGTGACGGCACCCGGGTGACCCGGCCCCTGAAATGGATTGCCGCCATCGTGCGGCATCCGCGTCGCTGGCTGGCGACGCTGTGGCCCCTGGGCTGGAGTCGGCGCATGGTGATGCTGTTGGTGATGCAGTCACGCGACAATGCGATCTCGTTTCGCGCCCGAAAACGCCGGTGGGGGAGCGGCTATCGGTTGTCCACCGCCGCGAACGCCGACAACCCTGCCCCGACCTACATCGACAAAGGCAACCAAGCCGCTCGCTGGCTGGCCGAACGGACGGGGGGCATCGCCCAGAGCAACGTGCTGGAGGCGCTCGGCAACATCCCCTCCACCGCGCACCTACTCGGTGGCGCCGTCATCGGCGCCACCCGCGCCGAGGGAGTCATCGATGCGAACCTCCGCGTTCACGGCTATCACAACATGCTCGTCTGCGACGGCTCCGCGATGCCGGCCAACCCCGGCGTCAACCCGGCCCTGACCATCACCGCGCTCGCCGAACACGCCATGGCGCAGATTCCCGCACTCAATCGGCAGCCGCGCGACGTGGCAACCTCTTCTGTGCAACGGGTTTCGCCGCGGTCTGACGGGGAACCCGGTTGGTAGTGGGTGCCGTCCCCGGCCCGCCGTCATGAGATGTGACGCACGAATCTTTCACGTGGGGCTTACCAACCGAGGAGAAACGCTGTGGGTGAACACAATAGTGGTCCTGAAGAGGGTCTCAAGGGAGTAGTCGAGGGTGTCAAGGGCAAAGTCAAAGAGGTCGCCGGCACCGTGACGGGTCGCGACGACCTTGTCCGCGAGGGCCAAGCTCAGCAGGACAAAGGTGAGGCGGAGCGGGATGCCGCAAAGAAGGAAGCCCAAGCCGAATCGGCGCGCGCAGCAGCAAAAGTCGCTGAGCAGAGGCAACGAGCAAACCAGTAGGCCAAAATAGCCCGGTGGCCCGATCTCTTTGGCCGGCAAGGAGATCGGGTCATCGCTCGTCAGTGATGGCGCGCGGGGGAGGTCGGCGAGTTAGAACCAGACCTTGCGTCCACCGACCGGGCGCCCCACTGCGCCGAGGATCCACAGCACAGCACCCACAACCAGCAGGATGGTGCCAATGGTCTCGAGAATGGGCACCGCCAGTGCGTACCCGAGAACAAGCAAAATGACTCCCAAGATGATCACGTCAACCGCCTAACGTTTGTAGACCGCTCCAACCGCGATCACTACTGACAGTGATACCCATATCGACGGGCTACCAAACCGCGGGACCGGCTGAGCGCACCCCTACGAGAGCTATGTCCACAGCGGGAGAGTCCGGCCAATCGGAATCACGATTCAGCAGCCCAACATATGCACCGGCCCGAATGGGATCCCGTCAGCTAGCAGGATCTGGCTTGCTGACTCAGGACACCGGCGGCGGACTGGTTGTCATGGCGATCGCGGCCTGGTCTTCATCAAGGGCATCGACCGGCAGCGGGTCCTGCCCATCGCGAGCGCGCAGCCCGTCCAGGAAGATGGCCACGTACCGTCGCCACAGGTCAGCATTGACGTGCCCGGCGAACTCGCTGACCGTACCTGCCAAAAGCCCCAGGATCGGCATGTCGCTGTCGGAGATACCCGGTCGCAGATAACCGTCTTTTTGGGCCCGTTCAACAAGTTTCGCGAGCTTCGGAACCAGGCGGGTACGTGCCGCATCCACCCGATTGCCGCAACCACTCTGTCCGTACAGGATTTCTCGCAGGCCACGATCGGTGGCGGTCTGCTGACCCATCTGTTCGACGAACCAGGTGAATCCCGCCCACGAGTCGTCGAATTCCAATCCCGAATCGGCGAAGGCGGCGATCTCGTCGATCGCGTCCTCGAAGATGGCCTCGATCAGCTCCTCCTTGGTGGGGAACCTGCGATATACCGTGCCGACGCCGATCCCGCCGTGGTGGGCTACCTCATTGAGCGTTGCGCCCAGGCCCCGTGTGGCGAACAGGTCGCGGGCTGCGTCGATCACTCGCTGACGATTGCGCACAGCGTCCTTGCGCAGCGGTCGATCAGTGGTCTGGCGGGTCATCACCCCCGCAGTGTAATGCGAGACACTATTCCGGTAAGTGGATTGACTTCATCCACTTACCTGAATAACTTCATGCCGAACGCTGTGATCGGCTGACGATTGTGGTGATCTGCGATCAGGGGGACGTGCTGTATGACGCGACATCACCGGGCCGTACGCGTGTTGGCCGCCGCCGGTATCGGACTGCTTGCGGCAGTGGCCAATTCGGGGACCGCATACGCCGATCCCGACACGGACTTCGCGAATCAATTGCACACCTACGGGATCTATGGCCCGAAGGACTACAACGCCTGGTTGGGCAAGATCACCTGCCAGCGGTTGGGCAACAACGTCGACCACGACGCATATCAGTCGGCCAAGTTCGTCGCCACCAACTTGTCCCGGCAGAACGCCACCCAGCAGAACTGGCAGTTCCTCAGTGCGGCAATAGATTTCTATTGCCCGGACAAGCATTCGGTGTTGGATGACGCCGCGCATCAGTCGCAACCAGGAGGCCGCGCATGACGGTTCGATCGCTCCGTGTCGGATTGGCCGCCATGGCATTTGGCGTTGCGGCATCTTCCGCTCTCTCGCTGGCCGGTCCGGCCTCGGCCGATGCCACCGACGACTACCCGATCCCGCACCGGATCATCGTCACCACCTGTGATGCCGAGCAGTACCTGCAGGCGGTGCGTGATACCAGTCCGGTGTACTACCAGCGCTACATGATCGACCGGAACAATCGGCCCGCTGACATCCAGCAGATGGCCGAGGATCGCATCCACTGGTTCTTCTCCCTGGACCCGGCCGCGCGCCGGCAGTACTCCGAGGACACCGCCACCAACGTCTATTACGAACAGGTGGCCACCCATTGGGGCAACTGGGCCAAGGTGTTCTTCAACAACAAGGGTGTGGTCGCGAAAGCCACCGACGTGTGCGTGAACTATCCGGCCGGCAATATGCAGGTCTGGGACTTCGCCTCCAATAGTTGAGTGATTTGCGTCCGAATTTCCTGCGCTGACCAGCCGTTTTCCGGAGTAGATCGCGCATGTGCGGACGCGGCAGGAATGCGGTGGGGCCGCGCCGGGTTGTAACGAAGACGACATTTAAATGGATGGACTCTATCCACTTTTTCCGTTAGGTTACCTAGCTAGATGTCCCCGGGGGTCACCAATGGTGGTGTGCCGCCACATGCCCGACGACCGCGCGGTCGGCAATTTCTACAGAAGGCAGCGATGACGAGTGTGTTTCGGCGGGCATGGCTACCGCTATTGGTGATCGTCGCGGTTGGCGCCGGCGTGGTGATCGTGTCGAACGTGCGCCAGGTGTTCGGCTCGAATCCCGTTGTGATTACCGAGAAGAGCTCGGACAACGCCGAGGACTTCAACCCGAAATTCGTGAAGTACGAGATTTTCGGCACGGGTAGCTCAGCCGTCGTCAACTACATGGACCTCGAAGGCAAGCCGCAGCGCGCCGCGGGAGTTTCGTTGCCGTGGACGTTGACGCTGTCGACCACCCTGCCCTCGGTGCAGCCCAACATTCTGGCCCAGAGCGACGGCAACAGCATCAGCTGCCGGGTCAGTGTCGATGACGTGGTCAAAGAAGAGAGGACCGCCACCGGTATGAACGCCGAAACCTTCTGCTTTGTGAAGGCCGCATGAGCGCGCCGGCCGACGAGGCCCAGACCGACGCCATCCCGGTGGTAGAAGACAAGGGACACAAGGGGATACCGCGGTTCCTCCGCCGGTTCGCGGTGCTGATCATCCTGGCCTGGATCGGGGTCATCGCCGCACTGAACACCGTTGTCCCGCAGCTCGAGGAAGTCGGCAAGCTGCGCGCGGTGTCCATGAGCCCCAACGACGCGCCGTCGATGATCGCCACCAAACGCGTCGGCAAGGTGTTCGACGAATACAGCACCAGCAGTTCGGTGATGATCGTGCTCGAAGGCGACAATCCGCTGGGAGCCGACGCGCACGCGTTCTACGACAAGATGGTCGCTGACCTCCGCGCCGACACCACCCACGTCCAGCATGTGCAGGACTTCTGGGGCGACACGCTGACCGCCAAGGGCGCCCAGAGCCGCGACGGCAAGGCGGCCTATGTTCAGGTCTACATCGCCGGTGATCAAGGGGAGACGCTCGCCAACGACTCGGTCGCCGCGGTGCGCCACATCGCCACCGAAAGCCCTGCTCCTCCAGGGGTAAAGGCATATGTGACCGGTCCCGCAGCGACGAGCACTGACCAGAACGTCGTCGGTGACAAGAGCATGGAGTTGATCGAACTCGTCACGTTCGGCGTCATCGCGGTCATGCTCTTGCTGGTCTACCGATCCGTCATCGCGACCTTGATCGTGTTGGTGATGGTCGTGCTCGAACTCTCCGGGGCGCGCGGTCTGGTGGCATTCCTGGGCTACCACAACGTTTTCGGGCTGACCACCTTCGCCACCAACCTGCTGGTGACGCTGGCGATCGCCGCGGCGACGGACTACGTCATCTTCCTCATCGGGCGCTATCAGGAAGCGCGACGGGCCGGAGAAGACCGAGAATCGGCCTACTACACCATGTTTCACGGCACCGCGCATGTGGTGCTGGCCTCCGGCCTGACCATTGCCGGCGCCACCCTGTGCCTACACTTCACCCGGTTGCCGTACTTCCAGACCATGGGCTTTCCGCTGGCCATCGGCATGGTGATGGTGGTCGCGATGGCGCTGACCCTCGGGCCCTCTGTGATCTCCGTCGCGACCCGCTTCCGCCGGGTCCTCGAGCCTCGAGCGAACACGAGAACCGCCGGCTGGCATCGGGTCGGCACCGCGACGGTGCGCTGGCCCGGCGCCATCCTGGTCGGTGCCGTGGTGGCGGCACTGGTCGGTCTGATCGCGCTACCGGGCTATCACACCATCTACGACGACCGGATCTACCTGCCGAAGGACATCCCCGCCAACGTCGGCTATGACGCTGCGTTCCGGCACTTTTCGCAGGCCAAGATGAACCCGGACCTGATGATGGTCGAGTCCGATCGCGACCTGCGGAACCCGGCGGACTTCCTGGTGATCGACAAGATCGCCAAGGCGCTCAAGAACGTGCACGGAATCGCCCAGGTTCAGACCATCACCCGACCTGACGGTGATCCGATCAAGCACTCGACGATCCCGTACACCGTCGGACAGAGCGGCTCCACGCAGCTCATGAACAACGATTACACGCAGACCAATCTGAACAATCTGCTCTCTCAGGCCGACGATCTGCAGAACAGCATCGACGCCATGACCGAGATGATGAGCGTCCAGAAGGATCTGGCAGCCGTGTCGCAGCGGATGGCCGACAAGATGAAGACCACCTCGGATGACATGGGTGACACTCGAGATCACTTGTCGGACTTCGATGATTTCTTCCGGCCCATGCGCAACTACTTCTACTGGGAGCCGCACTGCTTCGACATTCCGGTGTGCTGGTCCATGCGGTCGGTCTTCGAGAGCATCGACGGCATCAGCTTGATGTCCGATGACTTCCAGGCCATCGTTCCCGACATGCAGCGCATGGCCGACCTCATGCCCAAGATGGTCGCGACGATGCCCAAGCAGATCGCGTCGATGAAGCATCAGAAGCAGGTGCTGCTGAACCAGTACCAGATGCAGAAGGCCCAGCAGGATCAGACCATCGCGATGCAGAAGACCGGCACCGCGATGAGCGAGGCCTTCGACGCAGCCAAGAACGACGATTCGTTCTACCTCCCGCCGGAAGCCTTCGAAACCGCAGATTTCCAGCGCGGCCTCAAGCTGTTCATGTCGCCCGACGGCCATGCGGTGCGGTTCACCATCATTCACCAGGGCAACCCGTTGACGCAGGAGGGCACCTCGCGTATCGAACCGCTCAAGGTTGCGGCGGCCGACGCGATCAAGGGCACCCCGCTCGAGGGCTCGTCGATCTACCTCGGCGGCAGTGCGGCGATGTACAACGACATGCAGATCGGTGCCGATTACGACCTGATGATCGTCGCGGCCGCGGCGCTGATCCTGATCTTCATCATCATGTTGGTGCTCACCCGTGCGGTCGTCGCTTCGGCGGTGATCGTCGGCACCGTGGTGCTCAGCCTGGCATCGGCCTTTGGTCTCTCGGTACTGCTCTGGCAGCACATCGTGGGTATTCCGTTGCACTGGATGGTGTTACCGATGTCGGTCATCGTCCTGCTGGCGGTCGGCGCGGACTACAACCTGCTGCTGGTCTCCCGCGTCAAGGAGGAAATCCACGCCGGACTCAACACCGGCATCATCCGCGCCATGGTCGGCACCGGCTCGGTCGTCACCTCGGCGGGCCTGGTGTTCGCCTTCACCATGATGTCGATGTCGGTGAGCAAGCTGATCATCATCGGCCAGGTCGGTACGACCATCGGTCTGGGTCTGTTGTTCGACACCCTGGTGGTGCGGTCGCTGATGACGCCGTCGATCGCCAGCCTGCTCGGACGCTGGTTCTGGTGGCCGCAGCGCGTCCGTCAGCGTCCGGTTCCGCAGCCCTGGCCGAAGCCGATCCAACGCGATTCCGAGCTGACGTCAGTCTGAGTCCAGTGCTTCACTGCTGACGACGTCGACACCAACGCCGGCCGTAGCTATACAGCTACGGCCGGCGTTGTCGATTCACGCTGCGATCCGTAGTTCCTGCATCGGGCGCGATTGTGTCCCGGATCACGCGACGGCGACGTTCGGTTCGGGCGCTGGATCACGACTACCCCCTATAACGCAGGAAATGGGGGCGTGGTGATGGCGGGCGGACTGAAGGGATTGATGTCGTTGAGTAGCGAGTCCGACGTGGCGTGGGAACTGGTGGAGAGCATCCGTTCTCGCTTGACAGTTTCCGAGCTCAACAACGCCTACGTGAACCTGGGCATCGGAGAATTCGGCACGGTGATCGAAACGTTGATCACCGTCGTTGTCCGCGAACAACTTACGGTCCCAGAAGCCCTGATGGGAACGCTGGAAACCTGGCGTGCCCTGCACCACCCCGACGGTCCGCTCTCCGAGCGCCTCATGCACCAGCTCGCACAGTGTCGCCAACATGGCGACTCGCGATGCGGCGCATAAGGCAGCTGTACAAACGGGATTCGATCAGGTCAGGCAGTGGGGGACTTATGATGTTGACACCGAGCGCCAAGGATGAACTTGCCGGTACGGTCGTGCATCTGGCCAGTGCGCGCAAAGCGGAAGTGACTGCACTCCTGCAATTCGCCGGCGGGCTGCGTATCGTCAAGGGACGCGCCGTGATTGACGCAGAAGTCGACCGCGAGCCGATCGCCACCCGGGTCTGTAAAGACCTCAAGGACTTGTACGGATGTACGGCCGAAATACGCGCACTGCCGAGCATCGCCACCCGCTCCCGATACGTGGTGCACGTTGCCCACGAAGCCGAAGATGTGGCCCGGTTGACCGGGCTGATCGACCGTCGGGGTCGGCCAGTCCGGGGCATGCCGCCGCAGATCGTCGCGGGTAGTACGGCCGACGCCGAAGCGGTGTGGCGGGGCGCCTTCCTGGCCCGGGGCTCGCTGGCGCTGGCCGGTCGTGCACGGGGGCTTGAGGTCGAATGCCCCGGGGTCGAAGCCGCCTCGGCACTGGCCGGGGCCGCGCGCAGATTCGGTGTGCACATCCGAGCGCGCCAGTTGCGCGGTGCCGATCGGATCACGGTGCGTGACGCCGACACGATCGACACCTTGTTGAATCGAATTGGCGCCCAACAGACCCGGGCGGCCTGGCAATCACACCAACGAACCGGCACCACACCGACCGTGGACGCGGCACTGGTGGACTCCAACCAACGTCGTGCCCAGCAGTCGGCCATGGTGACCGCGATCCGGGCGCAACGCGCCCTGGAGATCCTCGGTGACGCGGCGCCCGCTCATTTCGTCGCGATCGCGCGTTTGCGCATCCAGCACCCCGACCTGTCACTGGACGAGTTGGGCCGCCTCGCCGAGCCCCCGATGACCAAGAACGCCGTCGCCGGCCGTCTTCGGCGCCTGATGGGGATGGCCGACCGGGCTGCCGAGCGAGCTGGAATTTCCGGCACCGCCGTCGCCATCACCGCGCCTGACCGGGGCAGGTGCTAGGCGTCGACGCCATGCCCCGCAAGATATTGCGGGGCAACATGTTTCATCCAATCACCGGGGCAAATCCGCCGTAGTGCGCGTTCGTGGTGCCCGGGCTACCCCAGCGGGTCGCCGTCGACGACGTCGGTGACGGTCACGTCGATGGGCCCGGCCGGAGTGCCGCCGTTGTCGTCGAGGTTGTCGAGGATGGAGCGGATCGTGTCCAGTACCAAGCGGCGGATGTCGTCGCCGAGTTCGCGCAATTGCGTGCCGTAGCTTCCGGTGACGTCGATGTCGACTGCGCGCAGCACGGCACCGTCGAGCGTGAAGTCGATGCGGGTCGGCTGGCAGACGAATCGGCGCCGCAACTCCCGGGCCAGCAGGCTGCGCAGCGCGTGATCGCTGATGTACACCACGCCGTCGTCGGTATCCCGCGAGGCGCGGATGGGCCAACCGGTCCGGGTTGCGCTGTGTATCGCCGCGCGCACCCGGTCGCTGATGGCGTCCCAGCCGGGTTCGGGCACCGACCGCAGGTATGAGGCTGCGCGGTGCAGGATGGGATCAGGCTCTGTCACTGCCACCTCCCCAACAGAACTCGCAACGTCTTGATCGCCCGAACGTGGTGTCCGCGCACTGCATCGGAACTGAGGTGTAGCACTTCGCCGATCTCAGGGAACGTCATCTGCTCGATCTCCCGCATCATCCACACCGCGCGCTGGCGTACCGGCAGTTCGTCAAGCGCTTGTTCGAGGGCGGCCAAAAACGCGGCGTTGGACGCGGCGGTGAAAGGGTCGGCGGACGGGTCTGGTCCGGCCAGCGGTTCCAGCACCCAGTCTTCGACCGGTTTTGCCCGCTTGAGCCGGTGTGTGTCGGCGATCTTGCGGTAACAGATCGCGAACAACCACGTCCGAAGCGACGAGCTGCCGCGGAAGCCCGCGATCTGTTGCCAGGCGGCTACGAAGGTGTCCTGCACGACATCTGGGACGTCGGCCTCGGAGGCGAGCATTCGCCGGGCGTACCGGTAGAGCACGGGCCCGTACCGGGTGACGATGACGTCGAACGCCTCGCGATCGCCGATGACGGCCGCGGCTCGCAAAGCCTCGTCGTCGGCGTCGCGTAGGTCGCCACCGGTTGGCGCTATCACCACACTCCGCTCTCAGCTGCGCTTCGCCGCTCCTGAAATATAGGCCCTCACTGCAAGAGTTAGTCGAGTTGTGGTTCCGTTCAGGGCATGCTGAGCTGAGAATCGTGAAATGTGTCCCGAATCACTCGACGGGCACGTTCGGTTCAGGCCCTGGGTAGCGACTACCCATGTGTCGGCAGTCGAAAGGGGAGTGATGATGACCAGTGCGGAGGCCGAAGTGGAGTCGTCCAGTAAGGAAATGAGCCCTTACCAGGGATCGCCGTTGGTGAGCTCGCAGGGCAAGACGACGATCGCGGACATCGTGGTCTCGAAGATCGCCGGGATCGCCACCCGCGAAGTGAGCGGCGTGTACGACCTGGGCGGCGGCGCGTCGCGGATGGTGGGCGCTCTCCGGGAGCGAATCCCGGGTGCCAGCGTCAACCAGAGCCAGGGCGTGTCGGTCGAGATCGGTGAGAAGCAGGCCGCCGTCGACATCGACATCGTCGCCGAATACGGCGTGGCGATCGCCGACCTGGCCGCAGGTATCCGGCGAAACGTCATCGCCGCCATCGAACGCATGACCGGACTCGAGGTCACCGAGGTCAACATCACCGTGCACGACGTGCACCTCGACAGTGACGGCGGCGGCGGCGACGACGCTGATGCCGCGCCCGCTCGTGTCCAGTGATGCCCCGACGCGGGCAGCAGCTCCGGAGGACGACGCTGATCGCATCGCCGCCGCGGTGACTGCGGTCAAGGGTGTGGCGGGGTTGCACGGCGGGATGTTCGGCGAGGTGGGCACCTACCTGCCGGGCCGGCGGGTCTCCGGGATTCGGATCGGGGCCGACCGCGTCGACGTGCACGTCAGTCTCGCGTTCGACGCGCCGGTGCGACAGACGGCTACCGCCATCCAGCGTGCCGTCGCCGCGATCACCGACCTACCGGTCGACGTCACCGTCGAAGATCTCCTTCCGGTGACACCAGCTTCCGGTTGAGGATCGCCCTGGAGCGTCCCGGTGTGGCGGCGCGACGAGGGGCGCGCCGTCACACCGCGGTCAGCGAACTCCTCAGCGCCTGAACAACTTCGATTCGAGGAAGGTTCACATCATGACCTCATCCACACTGGGTCTGGTTGCCGGTCTGTTGCTAGGCGTGGCTGCGGCCGCCGGTGGCCTGTGGGGTTTCATCGTCGCGTTGCTGCTCGGCGTGGCGGGGTACCTGCTCGGCGCCCACCGCGACGGCGAACTCGATCTGGCCAATCTGGCCGCATTGCTGCGGGGTCGCGGCCGTGACTGAGTCGACAGCTGCGGAACCCATACTGCCGCAACGCGAATCCGATGACGACGACGGTGCCGCCACGCGCGGCACCCTGACCGTCCGCGAGAAGGTCGCGCATCGGCTCGCGGTTCGTGCGGCGCTCGACACCCCCGATGTGCTGCCCTTCTCGGAAGGACTGACGAAGATCGCTGGCCGATCGCTGCCGCAAGCGCAGCTGACCGTCACCGGCAACCGCGTCACAGCTCACCTCAAGGTCACAGTGGCGTGGCCGGCGCCGGCGGTGGACGTCGCGCGCGCCGTGCAACGCAATGTCGCGCAGACGTTGTCGAGCATGGCTGGATTGCAGGTCGACCGCGTCGACGTCACCGTCGAACAATTCAGTACCGCCACCAAAGATGTGAAAAGGACTCAATGATGACCGCCGACGCATTTGCGCTGCCGATACCTGGTCGTGCCCCGGTCACCGCTGCCACCGCGCGATACATCGCCGTGGTGCTGGCGCTGGTCCTGCTGATCGTCGGATTCGTGGCGCTGCGCGACGCCGGAGTCGTGCTGGGCTTCGTGGCAGGCTCACCATGGATCGGCACTACCGCCACCGCCCTGAACGGCCTGCACAGCCAGTGGTGGATGGTTCCCGCCGGCGCCGGCGTGCTCGTCATCGGAGTGTGGCTGATGGTCATGGCGTTGCTGCCGCGGCGCAAGACGGTCGTTGCCGTCGACGCGGCGGGATCGGTGTGGATGCGCCCGCGCGATGTCGCCCGACTGGCGTCGTTTGCGGCCTGCTCCGTGCCTGGTGTCGAGGTGCTGAACTCGGCGGCCACCCGCCGAAAGGTGACGCTGTACGTCGGACTCACCGGAGTTGAGTCCGAAGTCGCGGCCAAGGGCGCGATCGCCGCCGTAGTCGGTAGCGCCACCGAAATCCTGATTCCGACACCGCGAATCACCGTGCGCGTCGGCACGAACGGGTCGGCATGAGCCTGAGGCCGACCGATCTGCTGGACCGCGCCGCGACTTTGGTCGCCGGAATCGTGGTGACCGCGATCGGCGCGGCGGCGGTGCTCTGGCCCACCCACTGGGTGCGGGCCGCGCCGGAACGCATCAGTACCGGACCGGTCGTGCGCGCCACGTCCTCGACGTGGTGGGCATGGGGGCTGGCCGGCGCCGGAACAGTACTGGTGCTGATCGCGCTGGTTTGGCTGATCTCGCATGTGCCGATCCGCAAGGCGCCGGTCTTGCGTGTGGCGGGCACGACCGATCCGGGGTTCATCACCGTGAACCTCGACGGCGTTGCGTCGGCGGCTGCGGCCGCCCTGGAACGTGAGTCGAATGTGCAGTCCGTCAAGGGGAAAACAGTCGTCGATCGGCGTGCCTCCACCGTCGAACTGACTGTCACCGTTGCCCATCCGGCCGGCCTGCAGCGCGTCATCTCGGCGATCGACAGCACCTGCGCCGACATCGCTCGAGCCATCGGGGATACCAGCGACAATGCGGTGGCGGTACGCGCTGTGGTGCAGATTGCCAAGAGCAAGCGCCCTGGCTGACATGATCGATCGGTGACTCAACCACCGCAGGACGGCTCGTGGGGCGCCCCGCAGCACCAGCCGCCAGTAGGCCAGCCGGGCCAACCGATCCCGTCGACGCCGGGTCAGCCGGGGTGGCAGCCGCAGCCGGGTTGGTCGGCACCGAACCCGCAACCCTGGGCCGGCCAGCCGACGAACTACGGTCCGCCGAACCCGATGTCTGGCTTCCCGCCGCCGCGCAAGTCTGCGATCAAGCCGTGGGTGTGGATCGTGGGCGCGGTGGTATCGCTGCTTGTGCTCGGCGGCATCGCCAGTGTGGCCCTCACCGGACATCGCGGGCCCGCCGCCGTCTTCGGCGCCCGGCTGAAATCGGGGCAGTGCGTCACCACTGCCGACTACGAGAAGTTCCATTTCACCTCGACCAGCTGCGAATCATCGGATGCTGTCTACGAATTGGCGGGCGAGACCTCGAAGGGTCTGTGCCCGGACGGCAAGACGCCGGCGGACGGTCCGTACTTCTACGCCACCAGCAATCAGGACGACCCCAGGGCCGCGAGCTTGTGCTTTGCGCTGAACCTGCATCAGGGGGACTGCTACGCGCTGGATCTGACCGGTAAGAGCGTCACGAACATTGATTGCGCGCAGGCCCCGACCATCGCCAACTCTCACACCGGGGTGTTCAAGGTGGCCCAGCGCATAGATGGCACCGTCGACGAAACGGCCTGTGCCACTGCGGCAAAGGCGATGGTGTTCACGTCTCCGCAGCGGGTGTACTGCTTGACCAAGCTAGTCGACTGACGTCGGTGCTGTGCGTGCGACCAGCACGGTGTACGTCGAACGTATGAAATTTGCTGCGGGTTCTCGTAGGAGTTGCTGTGCGAGTCCTACGATGATGGATGCGTTTGCAGTGATTCTCACAGGGCGGACGACGGGGCGGGGGACTGGTGCAGTGCTGGCAACCCTTCTCGCTGTCCTGAATCCGGGGCCGGTGGCCCCACAGTAGGCATCCACAGCAGGGCGAGGCGCCTCATGACCGGTTCGGTTGGCCGAATACGTTCTTGTACAACGTTGTTGGCAGTGGTTGTAGTGGCCGTGGCGTCGCTCAGCGGGTGTCAGCCCCGAACCGTTGTCGTTGCCGGCAAGGAAGCTGTCGTAGTCGGCAAGGAAGTGGCCGGAGTCCATCCGCCGCCGGTGTTGCCCAAGATCGAAGTGCCTTCCGAACTGCCGAAACCATGGGCGCCGCCCCAACCCCCGAAACCCGGCGTGCCACCCGTAGTGCCGACGACCGGATCACTCGATCAGCTCCTGACGCGCCTCGAGAAGGGGAATCCGGAGGAGAAAATGGTCAAGTTCGCGGCGTGTGCAGCGATGCGTAAGTCCACCGATTCGAAGCCGACGGCCCAGCAGTGGCGATCCCGGATCTACTCCGCCGCACCGGCATTGACCGCCGGAAACCTAAGCAGGGCGGTGGTCGACAGGACGATTGAGCGGGTTGCCGTCGCGCTGTCCGCGACGCGCGACTACGGCGCCACCTACACCCGTGTGTGCAAGTTCTGATCAGGAGTCGCGGCATGACCACCACAACATCCGGCGCTGAATCCGATGATGCAACAGCGGTTTCGGGCAACGACGGCAAGCGGACACTGTTATCCCGAATCACGAAACCAGGTGTGCGCACTGCCCTGATGGCGTTGTTCCTGCTGTACGCAGGCCTCGGCGCCCTGGCGGTCATCGACGACACGCTGGCGCTCATGCACCAGCCCGGCCACGCTTCGGTATCGGCGTCTGCCATTCTCTCGCCGTCATCGATCGCGCAGAGCAATGCCAGCACCAATGCGACGGCGATCAGTGAATGGTGGGGCTGGAATACGTATTTCAACGACCACTTCGGTCAGCGTGTCGTGTCCCCGTACGGCCTGGTGTTCATGTACCTCGGCGTGGACATCATCTTCATCGCATTTCCCGTCGTGCTGCTGCTGCTCGGGGCAGTGCGGTATTCCGAAATCCACCTCGCCCCGGCCTTTGAGGACTGGCGGGCCGGTCTCGCGCAGCCGCTCCGTTTCGCCTCCTACGCGACGGCCGCCTACCTGGCGTTCGACATCATCGAAGACGTTGTGTTGCTTGGCATCACGGTTCTCCTCAACCCCGGTCTGGCGACCGGGCCGAACACCTTTGGGGTGCTCCACTGGCTGATTCAGCACGTCGGCTGGGCCATCCCGGCCGTCGGCGTGGTGTCGGCAGCGAAGCTCCTGTTCCTGTTCAGTGCCGCCCTTGGCTGTGCTGCTGGGCTGGCCGGGACGTTGGGACCACCGGTGTCCTCAAAGGAAGACTCGAAGGAAAAAGTGAGTCGCCGCCGTGCGGTGGTCGCGCTGCGCGCACATCTGGGGCTCGCGCTGATCCTGATCGCATTACTTGCGTTGGGTTCTGACTTGGGCAGGCAGCTCGATGACGCATTTCTTCTGCTGTTCGAACCGCATCACGCGTATCTGATCATCGCCACGGCGATCGTTGCCATCGTCACCACCGGCACGCTCCTGGCCACTGCCCGCATGGTCCTGCATGCCTATCAGTCGGAGCCTTCGGTGCCGGGCCCTGCTGAGACCAAGAAGGCGAACAAGATCATCCTGTCTCTTGGATTCGGCGCCATGGTCGTCGGCGGCGCCGCTATCGCCCTGCACTGGCCCGCCGGGCAAGTGGCGTTCGTGCCCGGCGCGATCGCACTCTTGCTCGGGCTGTTCGGGTTCAAGCGCGACGCTGCCGTCGACAAGCGGCCGGGCGAGACTCGCATGAATACCCAATGGGGTGCCCGGGTTGCAGGAGCGCTGTCGGTGGCCCCTTTCGCCGTGCTGTTCGCACTGTCGATGCGCAACGGTGCGCGGTTGTTCGCGGTCAAGGACGGCACCGGATGGTGGCTGTTGTTGTGCATGGTGCTTTGCATCCTGGTGGTCGCGGCGGTTGTCCACTGGTCGCCGAAACTGTGTGACCACGCCACCGATCGAAACCTGGATCCGTCCCTGTGGCGGCGTCTGGCACTTGCTGTTGCGTCATTGATAGCTTTTGGGGCCCTTGGCTATTCGCCGCAGATAACAGGGAGTGTTCTCGGACCCTGGGGCGTGTTGTTCGCCCTCGTCTTCGCGCTGACGCTCGGTTTCGCCGCACTGGTGCTGCTCAGCGATGCCTACTATCCCGGGAATGTGCTTGCCGCCAGTGGATTACGGCGTCTACCGGTGATCGCGATCGTCCTGATCAGCGCCGTGGCAACGTCATTGACCGACGGCCAATCCACGTACCACTCGGTCCGATTGAAGGATGCGGCTGTCGGCAGCCGGGTGACGGTCGATGAGGCGCTCGATCAGTGGAGCCGATCGCAAACCGAGGTGACCCCAAACCGGCCGGCCAAGCGTGAGCCGATTCCACTGGTGTTCGTCGCCTCCGCAGGGGGCGGGATCAGGGCTGCCTACTGGACGACGATCGTGCTGAATTGTCTTGTCAAGGGCCAGGATAGCTCCGGCCGCAAGCCGATCGGTATGGATGTGGACAACGTTTGCGCCCAGCCGATGCCGATGGATTCGATCTTTCTGGCAAGTGGAATTTCGGGGGGAAGCCTCGGTCTCGCGGTGACCAAGGCGTTCAAGGACGTTTCCCACAATCCGTGGTCGGAGCCGCTGGGCAATGACTTTCTCGGACCGACGGTGGCAGGCGTCGCCTTTCGGGATCTGCCCAACGCCTTTGTGCGCGTACGCGCAGACGGCCAGGACAGCGCGGCGGTCTTGGAAAGATCCTGGGAGAAGTCGGTTCGCGAGGCCAACGGTGATCTGGAGTCCGGTTTCTTGGCCACGGCGTGGTCGAGTCCCGGGCGCCTCGACTTTCCGCTCTTGGCGCTGAACGGCACCTCGGTCACGGACGGCTGCCGGGTGACGGTATCGGTGCTGAAGTTGGCCGACGCAGGCACGTCGTCGAACAACTGCCTCTCGATAGATCGCGTGGTGACGCCGATCGAGGGTGTCCATGCCCAGCTGCAGACGCTGGCTGCCACCAAAGACGCGTTCGACAGTACGTGTCCGGCGGACGTCAAGCAGCCCGCTGACCCCAAGGACCTGTCGCTGTCCACGGCAGCGTTGCTCAGCGCGCGGTTCCCGTACGTCTCACCGAACGGCACGTTGTACTGGTGTAAGGACCGAGCCGTCCGCACATTCGACCTTGACGGGGGACTGATCGATGCGTCTGCAGCTGCCCCGCTGGCGCTGGCGTGGCCGGAGGTGGTCAAGTGGCTGGCGCGCGTCGAGAAGGACGGAAAGTGCTTTTCTCCCAAGCTGATCCTGATCGACAACGGCTACGTGACGTCGACCAAATCCGAGATACCGAATCGCCCGCCCGGGCTGATCGCCCCGCTCACAGCGTTCAGTGCGGTGGGTAACGCCCGTTCGGCTGCTGCCAGACAGGCTGCCGCCTTGGACTTCGAGAAGTTCTTCCCGCCGGGCCGATGCGGCGGAAACACGGCGACTGGCGCCGCGCCCCCGGCCTGGGAGTTGCCGGACGTCGTCGATTTCTACCCCGTCGCGCAGCCCGGTGTTGAAGCCCCGCTGGGATGGACCCTGTCCGAGCGGTCGAAGAAATCGCTGGGTCACCAGCTTGGCAACAAGTACAACCGCTGTTCCGCGGCGATTGTCGCGCAATGGTTCACCGGCGCGACGGGTCAGCCACCAGATGGGTGCAAGAAGAAATGAGCTCGCGACCCTTGCCACCGCCTCATAACGGTGTTATGAATATCCATAACACCGTTATGGCGAATGGAGTTGCACCATGCACCACCATGAGAACTTCCGGTTCCCCGAGTCGGCGCGCGACACGGCCGGCAGTACCGCGATCGATACCCTCGGCGATCACATCCGGGTCGGCGACACCGACCGCGACGCCGTCTCGTGCAGGCTCAGCCGGGCTGTCGCGGACGGACGACTGACGCTGACGGAGTACGACAGTCGTCTGCAGCGGCTTTACCAAGTGGAAACCCGCGGCGAGCTCGCGGAGATCGTGTCTGACCTACCGGATTACCGACCTGAGCCGAAACGACAACGGAAGCAAGCGATTCCGGGATGGGTCGTGATCATGTGGATGCCATGGGTTGCGGTGAACATCATGTGCCTCGCGATCTGGCTCTCCACGGGCGGCGGCTATTTCTGGCCGTTCTGGGTGGCGGTCCCCTGGGGGTGTGCTTTGTCGATTCCCACAGCAATTGGTGTCTTAGCCAATCGTGGCAAGCCTGCCGCAACCGCGCGTGTCGACTGCCGCGGACGGGTCAGATCGCATGGGGTGCAATGAGAGTGGTGCAGGTATCACCATCACTCAGCACTGAATGCGGGGATCCGTGCTGAGCTCGGCTTTTGTGACGCGTCACAAAAGCCGAGTCTGATACTTCTGCCCTCGGTGTAGAGACGGCAGCCAACCGGACGCCGATACTGGTTCGAACAACGAGGCAGCATCGGCGCTGTCGCAGCCACCGAACGGGGCTCGTTGATACAGGAGGGCTACAACGTGGTTGCCACACCCGACAATCTGATCCCGCTGGACCTGGGTAACTCCCGTCGTGTCGAGTTCGAAGGCGGCAGCATCCAGTCGCGCATCCTCGCGTTGACGTTGAAGGCCACGGTCAAGCCGGTCTTGACGGTGTGGGCGATGGCGCCTGGGCTGCCGTGGCCGTACCGAGCGGTTGATCACGTCGGTCGCGTCCTGCGGTCGGTCTCGGGAACCACCAGAAGGCCCGTCCGCCTTGCGCGTTGCTCCGCCGAGACGACCCGGCCGGCGTCGATGCGCGGTGACCGCTACGTCGTCTACATGCATGGCGGCGCTTTCCTGGTCGGTGGCCGTCACCTGCACCGGCAGATGATCTCGCGGATTGCGGCGTCGCTGCAGAGCGAGGTTCTTGCGGTGGATTACCGCAAGCTGCCCGGGCACAGCATCGCCGACGGCATCGAGGACTGCATCGACGCCTATCGATTCGCACTCGGGCGAGGCATCGCGCCGGAGAACATCGCGTTCATGGGTGACTCGGCCGGTGCGTACTTGGTGTTCATCACTGCCCTGTTCGCGGGCCAACGCGGGTTGCCCATGCCCGGCGCGATCGTCTCGATGGCGCCGCTGACCGACTTTGACGTGCAGGCCAAGATCGATGCGCCCTCGGGAGCAACCGATGTGCTGTTCTCGAAGGCCTTTGCCCGCGCGTTCCATCAATTCGTCATGCGGCACAGCCCGCCCGAAGACGATCACCGGTTGCTCGATGCGGACCTCAAGGGGCTACCGCCGTCCCTGATCCAGGTGAGCTCGACCGAACTGCTGTGCCCTGACGCCGAGCTGCTTGCCGTTGAACTGACGAAGGCCGGTGTGCCGCATCAGTTGCAGGTGTGGCGGGACCAGGTCCACGTCTTCCAGGCCGCGGCCTCGATCGTTCCGGAAGCGGCGCGTGCGCTGCGCGAGGCGACGCAGTTCGTCGAGTCGGCATTCGCCCGAAGCGCGGCGCAGGAGCAGTCCGCGTAGTGCGGCAACCGATCGCGTCGGAGCGCCGCTGATGGCTGAAATGACCGGCAGCCCCGGCTTGCTCCGTCGCGTGACGGTTGCGTATGCCGCCTACACCGTGGTCATGCTGGAAATTGAGCGGCGACTCCGCCAGACCGGCGGCCCGGGCATCGTCCGGTTCGAGCTGGCCGGCAACGCGTACCGGTCCGCAGAGATGATGGCGCGCTGGGGAACTCGGGGCCGGCGCCTGGCTCGAGTGTCTCTGTGGCTCGATTTCGGCTACATGCTCACCTACGGTGCGCACACAGCACTCCTGGTGGAGCGGGCGCGCTGTCGTCAAGGCCACTCTGCGGCGCTTCCGGTGTTGGCGGCCGGAGCCGTCGCTGGTGACGCGATCGAGGGCGTGTCGCTGTTGAAAGTTCTCGGCGGCAGTCAGATTGACATGTATGCACGACGCGCGCGTTGCGCTGCGTTGGTCAAGTTCGCCGTGCTTGCCGTGTGCTTGGCCTACGCCGCGGTCGGCCATGCGAAACGACCGAAATCAACCGAATCCGGCTAGTCGTGTGTTCAGGGCCGGGCGAGTTTGAGGGAGCTCGCAACAGCGTTCATCACCACCCCTTTGATGTACTCCGCAGAGGCGCGTCGGCCGGGGGCTCCCTGGGTGAGGATCATGCCCGTGACCAGATGAAAGATCGCTTGGGCATCGGTGTCCGGACACGGTGACGACATCTCGCCTGTCCGGCATCCAACGCGAATCGCCTCGCGCAGCGGCTCGATCAACTCGTCCACGAGTGCATCGATCTGGTCGACGTGCTGTCCCGAACGATTGAGCCAGATTGACGTCAGCACCGATGCCTTTCCGCAGCGCTCCAGTGGGTAGACGTGGTCGATCATCGTCGCGATGTACGAGTGAATGCGCTCGGTCGGACTCGTGCACTGGGTGGCCGCATGCCGCAACTGTGTTGCCGCGCTGCGGAGTGACTCGTGATGCTGCACAGCTGAATTCACATCTCGTTCCGTGTTATCGGGTCAATAGGTTTGGGGATACGCATGACTCGAGTTCGATGGCGAAGGCGTGACCGATACCTGATCGGGCTAGCCAGGATTGGCCAGGTTTGTCGCAGCGGTTGGCTTGCCGGCGTGGTCGATGGCGTAGACGGTCATCGCCGCGGCGAGCAATCGGGATTGATGGGGATCGGTGGGGTCGTAGCCGGTGACGTCCTGAATGCGGCGCAGGCGGTAGGTCAGCGTATTGGGATGAATGAAAAGCTCTGCGGCAGCAGCCTTCCGGTCGGCGCCATGCCGCAAGTGTGCCTGCAGCGCCTGGAGTAACCCCGGGTGGTCGCTGAGCGGTGCGATGTGACGGGCGAGTAGGTCGCGGGCCGGTCCGGGGCGCGTCGACTGGTACTCGAACAGGATGTCGGTCAGTTGGTAGGCACCGGGTTCTCTGCCGAGTTTCCTTGCCAGGGAGGTGATTTCGTCAGCCTCTGAGACCACTGTGGGAATGGCGTCCTGGGCGGCTCCGGCGTGGTACGCAGCGTAGAACGCGACGTCGAGTCGTTCGGTGAGTGCGTCGATCAGAGTGCTGAGGTGTACGGGAATGCGGGCGTCGGCGCTCGGTTCGACAGTTGGTGTGGGCAGCAAGATGACGCCCGTGTGACCGTCGAAGGTGTTGAGGATTTCACTGGCGCCGCGCCCATAGAACACCTGGTTGGCCAGTCGTAACCGCCTGCGTGCCGCCAGGATTTCGTGGGTGGTGCGAGGTTCGTCGGCATCCACCCGAAACACCAGGACGTCGTAGCGCTCGCTCAGCTTGATGCCGACTTGCTTGGCGACTGTTTCGCGGTCGGGTTCGCCGGCGATGAGGGCGGCGCAGAGCGCGCTCAACTGATGGCGGGTGTTGGCGCGGAGCGCAAAATCTGAATCCTGGTAGACCTCGGTCATCAGAACGCTGATGGTTCCGGTGAGATCGGCGAGGTACATGCCCATCGCGGCGATCGTTTCGGCGTCACCGTCGGTCGCCTCTTCCAGCACGATCTCCCACAGCTTGCGGATGCCCGCGTGCAGTGCGGTGAACAAGAACGGGAGGGGGATGCCATCTTCGGCATGCCGCTCGGCCACCGGCAGCACGAATGTGGCTGCTTCCGCCGCGGTCACCCTGCGCCCTTCGGTGATCAGGGCGAACCCGTAGAGAAATCCGCCGACGATGTACGGGACGACCTCGTCATCGAAGTGTTCGATCGGTATCGCGGTGGGCCACTCGATCGATTGGACAGCTTCGTGCAGAAGCTCCGTGGCGATCTCGTCGATCCGGTCCTCGATCACCTTCCGCAGCGGAGCATCCGCCGGGATCTGCGGCAGTTGGGCAGGAGGCGGCACGTGCCGATTGTGATCCATCACAATGGGTAAACGGAAGATGCTGGGACAAATCGGGTCAAGATTTGTTTCCGGCACCAAAAGCGGGCTCGATTTTTCTCGCCGGTCCTCAGTTGCGTTCGGCGGTGTCAGAGCGCGTACGGGGCGATGAGCGTGGCGGCACGGGACGCCGGACGTCGTCCCGTGGCTGCGGACCTGTCCAATCGGGCAGTTGCGCACCCGCCCGGCGGGCCTGGTATTGCGCCCAATCGGAGCGGGCGCCGGCTCGTCGCTGTCAATAGCGTTGTGCGGTATGAGTATTGCGCGATTGGCTCGGCGTTGCTTGGCCGTTCGCGCCGCCGCCGGTTCCCCATATGCCGAGTCTCGACCCCTCGCGGTCCGGCTCAAAGATCTTTCGCAGAAACAACTCTCACGAATGGAATGGATAAATGACACAAACGCTGGCTTCTGACACCGTCGCCGCGCGCACCGACACCATGCGGGCTGCGGTCGTCACCGATTTCGGTGTGCCGCTGCAGGTGCACGATGTGCAATTGCCGACGCCGGGCTACGGTGAAGCCCTGGTCAAGCTCGAGACTTCGGGTGTCTGCCACACGGATTTACATGCAGCACAAGGTGATTGGCCGATCAAGCCGCAGCCACCGTTTGTGCCGGGCCACGAAGGTTACGGCACGGTCGTCGCCCTCGGCGAGGGGGTGGTCGACCTGTCGGTCGGAGACAAGGTCGGCAACGCCTGGTTGTGGTCAGCTTGCGGTCGCTGCGAGTACTGCCGGACCGGGTGGGAGACTCTGTGCGAAAGTCAGCGCAACGGCGGATATTCAGTCAACGGGAGCTTCGGCACGTACATGCTGGTCAACGCCGACTACGCCGCGCGCATCCCTGACGGTGCCGATCCGCTGGAAATCGCCCCGATCCTGTGCGCAGGCGTCACCGTCTACAAAGGCCTCAAGGTCACCGACACCCGGCCCGGCCAATGGGTGGCGATCTCAGGCATCGGCGGGCTGGGTCATATCGCGGTCCAGTACGCGCACGCGATGGGTTTACGTGTTGTCGCAATCGATGTCGACGACGCCAAACTGGCGCTCGCCACCCGACTCGGCGCCGAGGTCGTCGTCAATGCACGGACCGCTGACGTCGTCGAGTCGGTGCAGCAGGCCACCGGTGGAGTCCATGGCGTGCTGGTCACCGCCGTGCACCCGCAAGCGTTCGGCCAAGCGATCGGGCTGGCCCGTCGTGGCGGCACAATCGTGTTCAACGGGCTGCCTCCGGGAGATTTCCCGGCACCGATCTTCGACATCGTTCTCAAGGGACTCACCATTCGCGGGTCGATCGTCGGAACCCGTCAAGACATGGCCGAGGCTCTGGATTTCTACGCCCGAGGCCTGATCAAGCCAACCGTCACCAGCGCGCGTCTCGATGACATCAACGATGTCTTCACCCGGATGGAACGAGGACAGATCGACGGGCGCGTCGTCATCGACTACCGAAACGACTGACAGCGGGGAGCGTCGTGTGACGGACGACGCCGGTCGCCTGGAAGAGGTACCGCGCGGGCCAGCACCCGTTGCGGTACCTCTTCCGCGTGGGCTGACTAGATCAGGCCTTTTTTGCTGGCGGCGTAGACCGCCTCGGCGCGCCGGCTGACCGCAAGTTTGCGCATGATATTGCTGACGTGGAACTTGGCGGTGGTTGCCGAAATGAACAGGGTCTCACCGATCTTGTGGTTGGACAGGCCTGCAGCGAGCAGTCGCAACACTTCGAGTTCCCGCTCGGTGAGCGTCTCGCGTGCTTGGCCGCCTCCATTGAGGGAGCGGACCACGGCGGCGGCGCTGCGCGAGTCGAAGGCGCTCTGCCCGATGGAGATGGCGCGGATCGCCCGTACCAGCTCGGTGGTGTCGACGTCCTTGACCACGTAGCCACGCGCTCCCGCGTGCACCGCGCGTACCACCAGATCCTCGTCCAGGAACGTGGTCAGCACCAGCAATCCGATATCGGGATGTGCGCCAGAGAGCTTGGTGCACAACGATAATCCCTCGAAGTCCGAACCCGCCGAGAGTTTGAGATCGAGCAGCACCACGTCAGGACGTGTGGCCGCGACGACGGCCTCGGCCTCCGGCTCGCTGGACGCTTCGCCGACCACGATGAGATCGTCTTCACGTTCCAGCAGTGAACGCAGGCCCTGCCGGAGGATGGCGTGGTCGTCGACCAGCGCGAGCCGGATCGCCTTGGTCTTGGTGTCAACAGTCATCGAGTCACTCCTTCGGGTGGAACTCGGTTGTGCTCTCAGGGTTGCGCGGAATGGTCGCGACCACCCGCACTCCACCGATGCGTGATCGGCCGACAGTGAAGGTCCCGCCGTATTCGCGGCACCGGGCCAGCATGTTGGCCAGCCCGCGATGATGCCCGTCGAGGTCGGCGACATCGGCCAGCCGCAGCATCAATCGAAGTTTGTCCGGGTCACCTATGCCGTCATCAGATATCGACAGGGTGACCCCAGCGGCGCGGTAGCTCAGCCGCACGATCGCCCGCGAGGCGCGACCGTGCATCGCGGTATTGAACAGTGCCTCACCGGCAACTCGAAGCAGGCTGCGTTCGACTCCGCTGGGCAATTCAGCGACAGTGCCGTCGACCCGGAGCGTCACCCGCAAGTCTTTGGGCATGTGCACCGTGGCGAGCTGTTCGAGTAGCTCTGGGAGGCTGGATCGGTCGGAGTCGGTGGAATGGTTGAGTGCGTAGATGGCCGACCGTAGCTGCTCGACCGCCGATCGCGTCAGGGTCTTGGCGGTGTCCAGTCGTTCTACCAGATCTGCTGCACCGGAACGTGATTCGATCTCACTGCGGCACACCTCGATCTGCATGCCGGCTGACAGCACAGTTTGCGCGACACTGTCGTGCAGTTCCCTCGCAATCCGCTGCCGCTCGGAATCCAACACCTGATGGCGTTGTGCCGCACCGAGTTCGCGTTTGGTGGCCAGCAGCTGCGCATTGCGGGCCTCGGACTGGGCCAGCAAGGTTTGGGAGCGCTGGAACAGTTCACAGTTCTGCAGCGCTACCGCGGTCTGGCTGGCCAGGATTCGCATCACCGTCTCATCAATCTCGTCGAGCAGCCGGTGCGGTGGCGTCCAGGCAGCGAATGCTCCGATCACGCCGCCGTCGAGTTCGATCGGGACGTGCGAGTGGTGGTTTTCGATCACCGGTAGCCGGAATTGGGCGAGCCGCCCGCGCAGGACGTCGTTGAGGCGGTTCAGGACGGCGTCCGGCAGGTGCGGTACCGGATGCTTGGCGCCGGATAGACCTTCGAACGAGTACGCATGCCCGTCGGCATCGAGGATGAGATGGCGCGGACGTGCCTCGGGCAATGCGCCGTCAGCCAGAGCCAGCAGCACCCATTCGGCGCCGAGATGGGTGCGGGCCGCCTCAGCTACTGCCCGCACCAAGTTTTCGGGCCCATTGACGGTTTGCACCAGGGCCCGGGAGATGGCGCCGAGCGCCGCTATCACCCGTTCGGTTCGCTGCGCGGCCACCCGGAACTCGGGGTAGAAGGTGCCCTTGCCGGACCGAACCCCGGTCAGTTGGTCCAAATCCGGCATCATCGCCCTGGGGGGGACGACCGGGTTCCCGGGCAGCGCGGTCATAGCGCCGCCCGGAACAGTGCGCGCAGCTGCGCATCGTCGATGGGGCGAGGGTTGGTGGTCAGGCACGCGTCCTGCAGTGCGTTGCGGGCCAGCACCGGCACATCAGCGTCGCGGACGCCCAGCTCGGCGAGGCCGCGCGGCACTCCCACCTGTCTGGCCAGCTCTTCGAGGCGATCCGCAAGGGCCAGTGCGGATTCCAATTCCGGAGCCCGCTTGTCGGCGAGCCCGAGGCAGGCGGCGATGGTGGCGAACGGCGCCGGGTCGGCCTCGGCGTTGAACCGCACCACATGGGGTAGCAGGACACCGTTGATGACACCGTGTGGCAAGTCGAGCAGCCCGCCGACTTGGTGGCTCATGGCATGCGCGGCACCCAAGATGGCATTGGTGAATGCCAGGCCGGCTTCCAACGCGGCTTGCGCCATCAGTACCCGGGCGGGCATGTCGTGCGGCCGCTCGATGGTGGTGACCAGGTTTTCGGTGACCATTACGACGGACCGCAGAGCGTGGTGGTCGGTCAGCGGATTGTGTCCCAGCGACACGAACGCCTCGATGCCGTGTGTCAGGGCATCCAATCCCGTTGCCGCGTTGAGCCATTCGGGCATGGTGGTCAGTAGGCGCGGGTCGATGACGGTGATGTCGGGCACCAGGGCACGGCCCAGGATGGTGATCTTGGTATTGCGGGTGGTGTCGGTGACGATGCAGAACTGGGAGACGTCGGCGCCGGTGCCCGACGTGGACGGCAGCACCACCAGCGGCGGAATCGGTGCGGTGGCCTTGTCCACGCCCGCGTAATCGAGGATGTTGCCGCCGTTGGCTGCCAGGATCGCAATGCCCTTGGCGGCATCGATGACCGACCCGCCGCCCAACGCGATGAGCACGTCGCAACCCTGCGAGCGGTAGAACTCGTGGCCCGCGGTGATTTCGTGGTCTTTCGGGTTCGGGGTCAGGCCGCTCCATACTTGCGCTTCGACGCATTGGCTGCGTAGATGCCCGATCAGTTCGGCTACCCACCCCGCCTCGATAAGCCCAGGGTCGGTGACCACCAGCGGCCGCAGGCCACCCAGGCGAACGGCGGCGTGCGCTGCCTCCACCATCGAGTCGATGCCGAACACGATCTCAGGGGCATGGAATTTCAGCAGCCGAGTCGGTGGGGCCGTCGCCACCGTCGTCGCCGCGAGCTGCGCGGGCGACACCACATCGAGTCTCACCAGACCGATCCCTCATCCTGTGATGCAGGTAATACGCCCAGCCTACGGCGCGCCGCCGTCTGGACCAACGGTCAGGTGGATAGCCCACCACCTACCCGATCGGGCAGGTAGTCGTCTGGCTGTGGTGCTGCGTTGAGGTGGCGTCAGAGCACGTGCGGTGCGATGAGGGTGGTAGCACCCAACACCACCGTCCCGATCAGGAAAGCGACCACCGTAAAACCCATCACCTGGCGGACATTCAGTTTCGCGATTGCCAGCAGCGGCAGCAGCCAGAACGGCTGGATCATGTTCGCGACGCCCTCGCCAACAGCGACTGCCATCGAGATCAACCCCAGATATGCCGGCGAATGCTGCCCGATCGCCAGTGCCGAGTCGACCGCGATCGGACCCTGCACCGCCCAGTGCCCGCCGCCGGACGGGACGAACAGGCTGATGATCAACGAGCCGATGAAGGTCAGGAACGGCAGCGTGTGCTCGGTCGCGCCATTGACGACAGCTTCGGCCAGCAGCGTCTGCAGCGGCCTGTCGCCCTTCGTCGCTTGGTAACCGAGTAGGCCGACCAGACCGCCGTACAGCGGGTACTGCAGGAGCAGCGGACCGGACACCTTGGCGGCACCGGTGAACGCCCGGATGAAACGGATCGGCGTGCGGTGCAGCAGCGCGCTGGTGATCGTGAACAACATGATCATCGAGGAGATGTTCAGGGCGAAACCGCTGAGCACGAAATAGGCCATGCCCGCGGCGAACACGAGGACATTGAGAATCCAGAGGTTCTCCAGCCATTCGGCGAAAGTCTTGTTGCCTGCCGCCGGCGAAGCCGGCAATCCGGCATGAGCGTCTGCGTCCGCCTGGGTTTCGTCCTCGAAGACCGCGGGGTCGGGCGCGAGGCTCTGCGTCGGTGCCATGTGCCAGACGGCGAGCGCGAGGATCGCCAGTACGACGATCGCCGACAGCCAGCTGTAGGGCTGGAAGATGGTCTGGCTCAACGGAACAGTGATGCCGGTCAGTTTGTGGATCACGTTGATCGGGCTGCCGCTGTCGGTGTTCGCAAGCGCGATCGACGACGAAAGCCCCTGTGTCCAAACGATGAAGCCCATGAAGGCCGCCGCGATCAGGTAGCCGAAATGCGCGTCGGTCATGCGTTTGGCGACCTGCCGGGCGACCAGAGCACCGGCCACCAGTCCGAGTCCCCAGTTCAGGAGGGACAGCACGGCGCTGACGCTGAAACAGAGCAGGGCGCCCTGGACCTGGTTGTTCGGCTTACTCGCGATATGGACGATGGCTCGCTTGAGGACGGGCGCTTCGGCGAGCGTGTAGCCCGTCACCAGGATCAGGACCATCTGGAACGCGAACGTGAAGATGTTCTGCGATCCCCACACTCCGCCGTACCAGGCCTTGAGCATCCCACTGGGCGTGGCGCCCTGCACCAGGAACGCGACCAGGCCGGCGACGATCAGCGTCAGGATGACGGCGAACAGGTACGGGTCGGGCATCAGGCGTTCGACATAGCGGACACACAGTGCGGTGAAGGACTGCATGATGCCGCGACGTTCGGGCTTGGTCTTCGCCGCCGCACTTACGCCGCTCGGGTCGTCGCTCATTCGATCTACCTCCGGAAACGCAGTTTTCCTCAATAGACCGGGGTAGGAGGTCCTTTGCCGTTCTGAAACGACGAGGGATTGCTCCGCGGTGGTGCACTTTGCACATCAAATGTTGATATTTGGGATACGTGCACCTTTCGCCCAGTGCGCTGGTCCGCTGATCATCAGTGCCGACGTACTTGACACTCACAGCCGACGTGGCTCTGTTCAGGTCCGGCGAACTCGCCCCGCAGTCCCACCTCAGGAGGTACACACGTGAGCACGTCATTTGAAGGAAAAGTCTGCGTCATCACCGGCGCCGGGTCGGGCATCGGCCGTGCGCTGGCGGTGCGTCTCGCCGCCAAGGGTGCGAAGCTCGCGATCTCCGATGTAGACGTCGACGGCCTCGCCGAAACTGAACGCCTGCTGCGGCAATTCGGTGTCGTGGTCAAGGCCGACCGGCTCAATGTCGCTGAGCGCGAGGCTTTTCTGCTGTATGCGGACGATGTCGCCGGCTACTTCGGCAAGGTCAATCAGGTATACAACAACGCGGGTATCGCGTTCACCGGCGACGTGGAGCACTCGGACTTCAAAGACATCGAGCGCATCATGGACGTCGATTTCTGGGGCGTCGTCAACGGCACGAAAGCGTTTCTGCCGCACCTGATCGCCTCCGGCGACGGCCACGTCATCAACGTCTCGTCTCTGTTCGGCCTCATTGCGATCCCCGGCCAGAGTGCCTACAACGCAGCGAAATTCGCCGTTCGTGGGTTCACCGAAGCGCTGCGTCAGGAGATGATCGTGGCGGGTCATCCCGTCGCCGTGACGTGTGTGCATCCCGGTGGTATCAAGACCAACATCGCGAACAACTCGACCGCAAGCGAGGGACGGGATGCGCAGCGGCTTGCCGAGGTCTTCAACAAGCGGCTCGCCCGGACGAGCGCCGAGGCTGCGGCCAAGACCATCACCGACGGGGTCGACACGAAGAAGGCCCGCGTGTTGATCGGTCCCGACGCGATCGCGCTGGACCTCATGGCGCGGGTGCTGGGTTCGGCCTACCAGCGCCTCGTCGCTGTCGGGGCCGGCCGTCTGCTGAAGTAGGCGCAGCACATAGTCGAATCCGTAGCGGGACAGCTGATTCCGGATCGTTCAAGAATTCCGTGGTTGGCGCCGTCGACCAATTGAACCGTTGGTCGGAGGCTGATGCAAACCGAACGCCAACCCCTGATCGTCAACGCAGTTGGCGAACCGTCCAAAGCCGGGTTCTTCGGGTGAGGGATCTGCGGCGTTGCCACCGAGCTCGCGCACCTTCGCGATCGCTTCGTCGATGTCATCGACCGCGAAGTACGTGGCAAGGGTGCTCTTCTCTACACCGTCGTGGAGACCGCCACGGATGGTGGGAGTCTGGATGACGGCTTGATTGCCGTTGCCGAAGCTCTCGAAGGCCCAACCCAAAAGCGTCCCGAAGAACACCTGAGCCTTCTTTGCGTCCGGTGCGCCGATCTCGATATGGGTTACTTCGCCGGTCATTCAGGTTGCCTCTCTTCGTCGTTGCGTCCGAGGCTACGAAACGCACGCACCGCCGCATTGGAGAAAAGTGACCTACATGCCCTCCGGCGGCCACGCGGATCCGAGCCCGCCGCCGGTTCCATTGGCGGCCGAGACCGCGCCCGGTGTGCACTCGGCGAAGCCGGCAAAGTCGCGATGCATGTGCGCCTGATCGAAGTAGCCGCAGTCAACAGCGACCCGTGCCGGCGCCAGACCGTTGCGGAGAAGTCTTGTGGCGCTTTCGAAACGAAAGAGACGGGCCGCCACCTTCGGTGTCACGCCGAAGGCGCGGTCGAACTTGGCCGCGAAATGGCGTCGGCTCCAGCCGATCTCTTGGGCGATCGATTCGACGCGAACCCGACCCTGATGACGTTCGATAATGTCCCAGGCCCAGCAGAGTCGCGGATCGACCGGAGAGCCGCCGCTTGGCTGAAAGTACCCGTCGATGATGTCGAAGACGTCGGCCCAGTCCGGTGTCATGGCCAGCCGGTCATGGATTTCCTCGGCTCGCCGGCCGATCAGCTCGTCGAGGGGAACCACTCGTTCATCGAGGTCTCCCAAGGCCGTCCCGAGGAAGGACGCAGCATCCTGCGCCGCGAGACCGATCTCGACGCCGCGGAACGATCCATGCTGGTCGACAAACAGCGGTGCGGCGCGCGGCCCGGCCACGAACGCCCCGACGTGGGCCGCGCCGGTCGGAGTTGATGTCGTCACCGTCATGGTCGCGTCGAAGACCATCACCACTCGAGCACACGGCGTGGCCCACTCCACGGTCCGGCGAGGCTGATCGAGCCGCTCGGCGAAACCGGCGTAGTACTGGGCTCGGGCACCAACCGATCGCGGCCGGCGCCAGGCGAGCTCCCAGCCGTCCCCGTGAGATGTGTGCACGTCCACAGCCCACACTGTGCCACCTGGCGGCAGCCTGTGTCAGGGACACGGCTCCCGAGTTCCCGAGCTCGGGCCGAGGCGTTCAGTCTTCGTTTGCTGCAACGAAATTCGGATGACTTGCCACGAGGCTGTGTGATATCCGTTGGAACATGACTGATTTGACGCTGCGCGCTGTCAGCGACAGTGACGACTTCGATGCGTTCATGGCCGCGTCGTACGGGGTGTTCCTGCAGGATCCGCGGCAGGACGAGATCGACCTGATGCGCGCGTTCACCGAGTACGACCGCATGTTCGGCTTCCACGACGGCAGCCGTTGGGTTTCTACTGCCGGAGACTTCGGCAAGCAGGTGGTGCTGCCCGGCGGCGGGACCGCAGCGGTGGCCGCCGTCACCGCTGTCACGGTGTCGCCCAGCCACCGACGTCGTGGGCTGCTCACGGCGATGATGCGCCACCAGCTCGACGACATCCGGTCACGGGGTACCGAGGCGCTGGCCATGCTGTTCGCATCGGAGGCATCCATCTACGGGCGCTTCGGCTACGGGATGGCTGTGCCGATTGCGGAGCTTTCCGGCAAGGTACGCGAACTGGGCTTCCGCCCGGACGTCCAGTTCGGCGACGGTTCGGTCACCCACGTCGACGCCGAGACATTGATGGCCAGCGCGCCGGAGATTCATCAGCGAGCCATGATGCAGCGGCCCGGCGTGATGGAGCGGCCGCGCCCGTGGTGGGACAACTGGATCCACGACAGCGAGGAAAGGCGCAAGGAGGCCAGCAAGATTCGCTTCCTCCTGCATCGCGAGGCCGACGGCACCGCCAGCGGATTCGCCATCTACCGGCCCAAGAACAGCTGGACGGACCGCGGCCAGCCCAACGGTGAACTCCAGGTCCAAGAAGTACAGGCCACCAATCATCGTGCGTACGCACAGATTTGGCGCTATCTCCTGGATATGGATTTGGTCAGGACCTTCGCCTACGACGGTGCTGCAGTCGATGAGCCGCTCCGCAGCTTGGTAGCCGACCAGCGTGCGCTGGCGTGCGAAGCGCGGGACGGCGTGTACGTCAGGCTGGTCGATGCGCGTCGCGCACTGACGTTGCGCAGCTACGCCGCCCCTGTCGACGTGGTGCTGGATATCACCGATGAGTTCTGCCCGTGGAACGCCGGCCGATGGCATCTCCGTGGCGGTCCCGACGGTGCCGAATGCGAAAGCACCACGGCGCCAGCCGATATCGCCGTCTCGGTGCGTGACCTCGGTGCCTGCTACCTCGGCGGGGTGAGTCTGCGGGCACTGGCGAACGCGGGGTTCGTCGAAGAGTTCACTCCGGGGTCGGTGCACCGGACCGCGGTCGCGTTCGGCTGGCCCGTCGCCCCCGGGGTGCCCGACGACTTCTGAGGTTCATCTTCGGATTCGGGCCTATAGCACTTGCTCAGCTGAAATAAAAGAGGCGAAGGCGCGTAGCCGGTCTCGTCGTGCTCCGCTAGCTTGTCTTGGCAGATGTTGCCTGGTGCCGCGGATTACGGGGGTGAATGTTCCAGTGGCGAAACGGTATTCGACTATGTGGACCGACGATTTGGATGGTTCCGTGGCAGCGACGACGCTCGAGTTCTCCTTCGACGGGGTCGCTTATGCAATTGATCTGTCCGAGGCGAACGCGCTGCGTATGCGTAGCTGTTTCGAGCCGTACATCCGGGCGGCCAGCAAGGCCAGCCGTTCCCGCGGACGAACGGTCTCGCTTCCGGAGCAGCCGCCATTGGAAATGCAGCAAACGCACGCTCGGCGAGCGCGTGAGTGGCTGCGATTGAACGGCCATGAGGTCGGTAGTCGTGGGCGCCTTCCGCAAGAATTGCTGCAGCGATATGAGTCGGCCCGTGACGGGGCACGGAGGGTTCGCGTCCAGACCAGGCTTGGCTGATCCGCGGGCCCGTGGGTGAGCGGCAATCATCGATTGACGTATACCGATCGGTCTACTATGTTGGTCTAGAGGTCACCAATCAGGTGGTCGCGTGCTTCGACTACGGAGACGGTCATGACGAATGCCAACCCGGACAAGACGTTGCGAAAGTTCCGCAGAGAACGGGCGATCGGCCGCTATCTGCTCAACCCCGCTGTGCAGGGGTTGAGCAGACTCGGTGTGCGCACCGCGTTGGCCACGGAGCTGGAGACCATTGGTCGTAAGACCGGGCAGCTGCGTCGCGTCCCTGTTTCGGTGCAGTTCGACAACGAGGGCGCATGGGTGATCTGCCAGCACGGTACCCGGTCCGGTTGGGGCAGCAATATTGCGGACAATCCGAATATCCGTGTGCGGCAGGGAGATCGGTGGCGCAGCGGGGTCGCGGAATTCAGGCCGGACGACGACGTCGTCGCGCGCGCTCGGAAATTCGGCCGGGTTGGGGCCGGGGTGGTGAAGGCGCTGGAAACCACTCCGGTGTCAGTCCGGATCGACTTCACCGACTGAGCGGATTCGAACGCCACTCCGGTCAGGCGGTGAGCCGGGGTGCCAAACGCACTGCGGGAACACCGGTTTCGGAAGCGCGCGGGTCCGCCGTGGCCAGGGCGCGGCGAAGTACATCGATCTCGTCGGCTGCGACCTGCGTGACGAAGTGCACCAGCGCCGCGTGCCTGTCGCTCTGATCGGAAGCCTGGCCGAGCGCGTCGACCATGAGGCCCGCCACCAGCTGATCTCGACTGTGCGATGCGACGTAGCGGTGTGCACGATCATGGCGCAGTTGCCGGACCACGCCCTTACCTGCGAGCCTGCGCAGCACCGTCATGACGGTGGTATACGCGAGCTTGCGTTCCGCGCAGATGGCGTGATGGACCTCGCGAACGGTCTGCGGCGCGTCCGCGCCCCAGAGGTGATCCATCACCTCGCGTTCCAGATTGCCCAAGTGCCTCAGCCTGGTCATCTTCTGTCCCTCTCCGACGCCTCGGAGATCTAGTCGCACGAGAGCCGGCGGAGTTCCCGCGGATTTCCACATCTGGCATTCGAACAAAGTTTCGAATACTCTGATCTGGTGGGTTGGCACAACGGGCCGCCGAGCTGGGCGGAGATGCAGCGGGTGCTCGAGGGCAAGCCGCGGGTGGCTGGTGCATCCCCGGAATCGCCGGCCGACGGCGGCGACAGCCCGGCCTGGTCGCGCAAACGCGGTGACTATCAACCGGTGGACCGCCCGGCCCGGCCGGGAACGTCGGTGCCGTACGCCGAGTTGCACGCCCATTCTGCGTACAGCTTCCTCGATGGCGCCAGCACGCCGGAGGAACTGGTGGAGGAGGCCGTCCGGCTGGATCTGCGGGCCATCGCATTGACCGACCACGACGGGCTCTACGGCGTCGTGCGATTTGCCGAGGCCGCCAAGGAACTCGACATGGCAACGGTTTTCGGGGCCGAACTCTCGCTCAGTAACACTCCCCGCACGGAGTTGCCCGACCCACCCGGTCCGCATCTACTGGTCTTGGCCCGCGGCCCCGAGGGGTACCGGCGGCTGTCCCGGGAATTGGCTCGGGCGCATCTGGCCGGCGGCGAGAAGGGGGTGCTCAGTTATGACCTGGACACCCTCACCGAGGCCGCCGGCGGGCATTGGCAGATCCTCACCGGCTGCCGTAAAGGCCATGTGCGCCAAGCTTTGTCGACGGGAGGGGCGGAGGCCGCGGACAAGGCGCTGGCTGATCTGGTGGCCCGGTTCGGCGCGGACCGGGTGACTGTCGAACTGACCCACCACGGGCATCCACTCGACGACGAACGCAACGCCACGCTGGCCGCGCTGGCGCCGCGGTTCGGCCTCGACGTCATTGCCTCGACCGCCGCGCATTTCGCCGCACCGTCGAGGGGGCAGCTGGCGATGGCGATGGGGGCGATCCGGGCCCGCAACTCGATGGATGAGGCTGAAGGCTGGCTGGCCCCGCTGGGCGGGTCGCACCTGCGGTCCGGGGCGGAGATGGCCCGGCTGTTCGCCCACCACCCGGGAGCGGTCACCAACGCTGCCGAGCTGGGGGAGCAGTGTGCATTCGAATTGCGTTTGATCGCACCGAAACTGCCACCGTTCGACGTGCCGGAGGGGCATACCGAGATCAGTTGGCTGCGGGAGTTGGTGGCGGACGGGACGGCTCGTCGCTACGGCTGGAAGCCGGATGCAGAGCGGGAGAAGGCGTACCGGCAGATCGAGCATGAGCTCAGAATCATCGAGCAGCTGGAGTTCCCGGGCTACTTCCTGGTGGTGCACAGCATCACCGAGTTCTGCCGGGACAGCGACATCCTGTGCCAGGGCCGTGGGTCGGCGGCGAACTCGGCAGTCTGTTACGCCCTGGGGATCACCAATGTCGACCCGGTGGCCAACGAGCTGTTGTTCGAGCGGTTTCTGTCCCCGGCGCGCGACGGCCCGCCGGACATCGACATCGACATCGAATCGGACTTGCGCGAGAACGTCATCCAGTTCGTCTACGAGAAGTACGGCCGGGACTACGCCGCGCAGGTGGCCAACGTCATCACCTACCGCGGCCGCAGCTCGGTGCGGGACATGGCGCGGGCGCTCGGTTTTTCGCAGGGGCAACAGGATGCCTGGAGTAAGCAGATCAGCCGGTGGAACGGGCTGGCCGAGTCCCCGGACGTCGAGGACATTCCCGAGGCGGTGATCGACCTGGCGCTGCAGATCAGGAATCTGCCGCGGCACATGGGCATTCACTCCGGCGGCATGGTGATCTGTGACCGCCCGATCGCCGACGTGTGCCCGGTGGAATGGGCGCGGATGGAGAACCGCAGTGTGCTGCAGTGGGATAAAGACGACTGTGCGGCAATCGGTTTGGTGAAGTTCGACCTGCTCGGGCTGGGCATGCTCTCGGCGCTGCACTACATGATCGATCTGGCCAGGGAACAGAAGGATCTCGAGGTGGATCTGGCCAAGCTCGACCTGTCCGAGCCCGCGGTGTACGAGATGCTGCAACGGGCCGACTCGGTCGGAGTGTTCCAGGTCGAGTCCCGGGCGCAGATGGCCACGCTGCCGCGGCTGAAGCCCAAGAAGTTCTACGACCTGGTGGTCGAGGTGGCGCTGATCCGTCCTGGCCCGATCCAGGGCGGCTCGGTGCACCCGTACATCCGGCGGCACAACGGACTGGAGGACGCGACGTGCGAGCACACGTCCATGGAAGCGGCACTGACCAGGACGCTGGGGGTGCCGCTGTTCCAGGAGCAGCTCATGCAACTGGCCGTCGACTGTGCCGGCTTCACCCCCGCCGAGGCTGATCAGCTGCGCCGGGCCATGGGGTCCAAACGCTCCACCGAACGGATGCGGCAGCTGCGCGGTCGGTTCTACGACGGCATGCGGGAACTGCACGGCATCACCGGGCCGACGGCTGAGCGGATCTACGAAAAGCTGGAAGCCTTCGCCAATTTCGGCTTCCCGGAGAGCCACGCGCTGAGCTTCGCGTCGCTGGTGTTCTCCTCGTCATGGTTCAAGCTGCACCACCCCGCGGTGTTCTGTGCGGCATTGCTGCGGGCTCAGCCGATGGGCTTCTACTCGCCGCAGTCGCTGGTGGCCGACGCCCGCCGGCACGGGGTGCTGGTGCACGGGCCGGACGTCAACGCGAGCCTGGCGTATGCGACGTGCGAGAACCGCGGCACCGAGGTGCGGCTGGGGTTGGGGACAGTGCGGCATATCGGGGACGAGTTGGCACAGCGCATCGTCGACGACCGGAAAACCAACGGGCCGTTCACTTCTCTGCTCGACCTGACCGGCCGGGTGCAACTGTCGGTGCCGCAGGCCGAGGCGCTGGCGACCGCGGGTGCGCTTGGCTGTTTCGGCATCACCCGACGTGAGGGATTGTGGGCGGCCGGGGCGGCGGCCGCGGAACGGCCCGACCGGTTGCCGGGCATCGGATCGGCCGGAGGCATCCCGGCGCTGCCCGGCATGACGGAACTGGAACTGGCGGCCGCTGATGTGTGGGCCACGGGCATCTCGCCGGACAGCTATCCGACCCAGTTCCTGCGGGAGGACCTCGACGCACTGGACGTGGTGCCCGCCAACCGGCTGTTGGAGGTGCCCGACGGCACCCGCATCGTGGTGGCCGGCGCGGTGACGCACCGGCAGCGTCCGGCCACCGCGCAGGGGGTGACGTTCATCAACCTGGAGGACGAGACCGGCATGGTCAACGTGCTGTGCGCACCGGGGGTGTGGTCCCGGCACCGGAAACTGGCGCAGACCGCGCCGGCGCTGTTGGTGCGTGGCATCGTGCAGAACGCCAGCGGGGCGGTCACGATCCTCGCGGACCGGATGGGCCGGCTCGATCTGCGGGTGACCGCCAAATCCCGGGACTTCCGATGAGCGGGGTCGGCATGGCGGCGCCAGGGTGTGCGTCCTCGCGAGGTCCACTCGCACAATTGCGCCCAGGATGCAGGGTCAACTCGATTTCCGCGCCCAGAATCATTGACCCTGACGTGACGGCGGCCCGCACTCGAACAAATGCGCCGTGGATACAGAATCAAAGCGGTAACCCTGGCTCGACGGCAGAACGGCGTCAGAATCACCCCAACGGCCAACCCAGGCCAGACGTAGTGGGTAATTTTGCCCAGTTTATTGACATAATGCCCGATTTGTAAAAAGCTGGATCTATGGCAGCCGCAGGCTGTCACGTAGTCTTACCGAGACCGCCGGTACCGCAAAATTACCGCGCATCCGCGACCGACTCAGGAGAGCCAGTATGCCCGCACCGTCAGCGCAGGTTTTCGATCGTCTGCGCCAGCTGGCCGCCATTGAGGACATCGACGCCCGGCCGACTCGCACCATCGACGAGGTCTTCACCGGCAAGCCGCTGGCCACCATCCCGGTCGCGACCGCCGAAGATGCCGAGAAGGCGTTCGCCAAAGCGCGTGCCGCTCAGCGTGATTGGGTCAAGCGGCCGGTCTCCGAGCGGGCCGCGGTGATCGCACGCTACCGCGACCTGGTGCTCGAGAACCGTGAGTTCCTGATGGACCTGCTGCAGGCCGAGGCCGGCAAGGCGCGGTGGGCGGCTCAGGAAGAGATCATCGACCTGTTCGCCAACGCGGACTACTACGCCAAGGTCGCGGCCAAGCTGCTCAAGCCCCGCCGGGTCGCGCCGCTGCTGCCGGGACTGAACCGCACCACCGTCGCCTACCAGCCCAAGGGAGTCGTCGGCGTCATCTCGCCGTGGAACTACCCGATGACCCTGACCGTGTCCGACGCCGTGCCCGCCCTGCTCGCGGGCAACGCGGTGGTGCTCAAGCCGGACAGCCAGACCCCGTACTGCGCGCTGGCCTGCGCCGAGTTGCTGTACCGCGCCGGCCTGCCGCGTGCGCTCTACGCCGTGGTCCCCGGGCCGGGTTCGGTGGTTGGCACCGCGATCGCCGAGAACTGTGACTACCTGATGTTCACCGGCTCCTCGGCCACCGGCAGCCACCTCGCCGAGCACGCCGGCCGTCGCCTCATCGGGTTCTCCGCCGAACTCGGTGGCAAGAACGCGATGATCGTCGCCCGCGGCGCCAACCTCGACAAGGTGGCCAAGGCCGCCACCCGCGCCTGCTTCTCCAACGCCGGCCAGCTGTGCATCTCGATCGAGCGCATCTACGTCGAGCGGGACATCGCCGACGAGTTCACCCGCAAGTTCGGTGACCAGGTGCGCAAAATGCAGCTCGGCACCGCGTACGACTTCACCGTCGACATGGGCAGCCTGATCTCCGAAGGCCAGCTCAAGACCGTCTCCGGCCACGTCGACGACGCAAAGGTCAAGGGCGCCAAGGTGATTGCCGGTGGCAATGCCCGCCCCGACATCGGCCCGCTGTTCTATGAACCGACCGTGCTCACCGACGTGAGCTCCGACATGGAGTGCGCCAACAACGAGACCTTCGGTCCGCTGGTGTCGATCTACCCGGTCGCCGACGTCGATGAAGCCATCGCCAAGGCCAACGACACCGAGTACGGGCTCAACGCCAGCGTGTGGGCCGCTTCGATCGAGGAGGGCGAGCAGATCGCGTCCCGCCTGCGGTCCGGCACGGTCAACGTCGACGAGGGCTACGCCCTGGCCTGGGGCAGCCTCGGTGCGCCCATGGGCGGCATGGGAATTTCGGGTGTGGGTCGCCGGCACGGCGCCGAGGGATTGCTGAAATACACCGAATCCCAGACGATTTCGACGTCCAAGGTGCTCAACCTCGACCCGCCGTTCGGCCTGTCGAAGTCGCTGTGGCAGAAGTCGCTGGTGCCGATCGTGCGTGCGGTGACCAAGCTGCCGCGGCACTGAGAGGCACTCAGAGGCGCCGCCACCGTCGCTACGGGGTGGCGTCGGGCTGGCGGTAATGTGCGGCTATGACGCTGAACCTCACCGCTGACGAAGTGCTGACCTCCACCCGATCGGTGCGCAAGCGACTCGACTTCGACAAGCCCGTACCGCGCGAGGTCATCATGGAATGCCTCGATCTGGCGCTGCAGGCGCCGACCGGCTCCAACAACCAGGGCTGGCAGTTCGTCTTCGTCGAGGACGAGGCAAAGAAGAAGGCCCTGGCCGACATCTACCGCACCAACGGCACCCCGTACCTGGCGATGGAAGCACCGCAGCGCGGCGACATGCGCGACGACCGGGCCGGCGCGGTGAAGAGCTCGGCGGAGTTCCTCAACGAGAACTTCGAGAAGGCCCCCGTGCTGATGATCCCGTGCCTCGAGGGGCGGCCCGACGGAGCCGAAGCCGGCATGCAGGCGTCGTACTGGGGCTCGCTGCTGCCGGCGGCATGGAGCTTCATGCTCGCCCTGCGCTCGCGTGGTCTGGGCTCGGCCTGGACGACGCTGCACCTGCTCGGCGATGGCGAGCGGCAGGCCGCCGAGCTGCTGGGCATCCCGTTCGAGCGCTACACGCAGGGCGGACTGTTTCCGATCGCCTACACCAAGGGCACCGACTTCAAGAAGGCCCAGCGGCTGCCGGCCGAGCAGCTCGCGCACTGGGACACCTGGTGAGCTGACGCGTCAGCTCGGCTAAATACCCTCAGCGAAGCCGAGCTGGCGCCACGCCTCGTACACCGCGACGGCCGCGGCGTTGGACAGGTTCAACGACCGCCGGCCCGGGATCATCGGGATCCGGACCTGTCCGGTGATGTGCGGATCGGCGAGGGTCTGCGCGTCCAGGCCGGTGGGCTCGGGCCCGAACATCAACACGTCGTTCCGCTGGTAGGCCACGTCGGCGAACGACGAATTCGCGTGCGCGGTAAAGGCGAACACCCGGGCCGGCATGAGTGCCTGCCACGCGGCCGGCAGATCGGGGTGGACTGTCACCGACGCCAGATCGTGGTAATCCAATCCGGCACGACGCAGCTTCGGCTCGGACAGGTCAAAGCCCAGCGGCTCTACCAGATGCAGCTCGGCGCCGGTGGCTGCGACCATCCGGATCGCATTGCCGGTGTTCGGCGCGATCCGGGGTGAGTAGAACAGCACCTTCAGTGCCACCGTGCCGCCTCTCTGTCTGGTCACCGACCGGCCGGTCGGTGTCACCGGGAGAGTCAACCAGCACCCGGCGCTGGGCCCGGTGTGGCACCCCGGGCAGCGTGCAAATCGTCAGCGCGCGGCGGCCTGGCCGGCGACCCCACTGGGCAGCTGGTTCAGATCGGCATGCGGTGACACCAACGCGTCGAGTGCGGTCATGCACAGGTCGACGGCCGCGTCACGGGAAAAGCTTTGTAGCTCAAGCCATTCCAGGGCCACTTCCCGAACCAGCGCGAGCCAGCCGGAAAGTGCCACCGACACCAGATCGCGACCGGATCCGGCCAGGTCCAGGGCGTCGAGCGCGTGGTCGCGCAGCCGGGTGAGTTCGAAGGTGATCGGGCTGCGCACGGCGGGATCGGCGGCGATGGCGCTGCGATTGGCGATCATCATCAGCGTCAGGTTGTGCTCGTAGAACGTGAAGTGCGCGACGAGCGCACCGCGGATCTGGGACCGCACGGTGTCGGCGGCGGTGAAGTGCGAGTCGTGGGCCAATTTCTCGTGGGCCCTGGCCCAGAGCGCCGCGAACAGTTCCTTCTTGCTGGGGAAATAGTGGTAGATCAAGGCCCGCGAGATTTCGGCCTGCGCCGCGATGTCTTCCATCGCCACCTGCTCGAAAGGCAGGACAGAGAATGCCGCCATACCGAGATCGAGGATCTGGTCCCGACGTTGGTCGGGGGTCAGCCGGCTCCGTGCCATCTAGGCACTCTAAATCACCAATGGCCGCACACTTTTACCACACAACCGTGCAACACATCGGTCACGAACGCTGTTCGTTGGATGTGAAGCATGGAAACAGCTGCTCATCGCTGTCATACTGCGACAGATTGCCAGGCGGGTTTCCCGTGCCCGAGTGGGCCGAAAATCCGGCGGGGAACACCAATATGAACCATGTGCCTTTAGCTGATTGCGGTCCGATGGCCGGCGGGAAAGCCGAGCCGCGATGACTGCTGCGCAACAGTTTTCGGCAGCCGATCAAGTCACCCGCGCGCCCGCGAAACGCCCGTCCCGCTTCGCGCCGTCGAATTGGCCGGTCGCGTGGAAAGTTTTCGCCATCGCCTTTGTGCCTTTGGTGCTGGCCGGGACGTTCGGCGGAATGCGTATCTATTCAGGCTGGACCGACGCGGCAGATTTGCGTCGCGCGGCCGATCGCGCCGAAATGGTGCCGGCCATTGCGAACTACATGGCGACGTTCGACGCGGCGATGCTGGCCAGCTCCACCGGCGGCGACGCACAACAGGCGCTGAGCGCCTATGACGAGAGCAAACGTCGTCTGCAACACCGGCTGACGGACACCGACGTCGCGACCGACGTCCGTACCGGCGTCAAGACCCTGCTCGACGGTGGCCAGGGGCTGCTGAACAAGGTCGCGTCGGGCAGCATCGGGCTGCGCGAGCGCGTCACCTCGTACGCGCCGATCCTGCTGACCGCCGAAGACGCCATCACCGGTTCGGTGCGCATCGACGACGTGAAGATTCGCGCCCAGACGCAGGGCCTGAGCCGGGCCGTGGGCGCCCGCGGCCAGATGATGATGCAGCAGCTGCTCGTCACTCTCGGCGGCGAACTGCCGGACAACGAACTGCGCAGTTCGATGACCACCCTGGCCGGCACCGAACCGTCGACGCTGTTCGGGATGAGCGAAGTGCTGGGCGTCGGCTCGCCCGAGGCGCTGAAGCTGGCCCAGGAAATGGTCAAACGGATGTCCATGATGTCCGACCCGAACGTGCAGCTGGTCAACAATCCCGATCTGAGCCAGTCGATCCAGACCACCAGCGAGATCGCCGGGAAGATGCTCGACAGCGCGTCCGCGACCGTCATCTCGGCGGTAGACGATCAGGCCACGGCCAAGCGCACCGAAGCCATCCGTGACTCGGTGATCGTCGGCGCGGTGATGGTGCTGGCCCTGCTCATCGTGTTGTACATGGCGCGCACGCTGATCCGGCCGTTGCGCCGGCTCCGCAACAGCGCCCTCAAGGTCGCCCACGAGGACCTGGTCCGTGAGCTCGACGAGGTCCGGTCGGGCGCGGACGTGACGGTGCGGCCGCTGCCGGTGCAGAGCACCGAGGAGATCGGTCAGGTCGCACACGCGGTCGACGAACTGCACGAGCAGGCGGTGCTGCTCGCCGGTGAGCAGGCCAGGCTGCAGCTGCAGGTCAGCGACATGTTCGAGACGCTGTCCCGGCGCAGTCGGTCGTTGATCGACCAGCAGCTGACGGTCATCGATCAGCTCGAGCGCGACGAACAGGATCCGCAGCGCCTGGCCAAGCTGTTCCGGCTGGACCACCTGGCCGCGCGGATGCGGCGCAACGGCGCCAACCTGCTGGTGCTGGCCGGCACGAACGTCCCGCATGAGCAGGGCGAGCCGGTGCCGGTGACCACCGTGATCAATGCCGCGGCCTCCGAGGTCGAGGACTACACCCGGGTTTCCATCGTCGCCTCCCCGGACACCGAGATCCACGGCTCGATCGCCGGCGACCTGGTGCACATGATGGCCGAACTGCTGGACAATGCGTTGCGCTACTCGCCACCCAGCTCAGAGGTGCAGGTGTCCGCGGTGCACGCAGAAAACGGTGCGCTCGTGATCGAGGTCAGTGACGGCGGCCTGGGTATGACCGAAGCCGATCTTCGGATGGCCAATAGCCGGCTGCGCTCAGGCGGTGAGGTCAACACCTACACCGCGCGGCACATGGGCCTGTTCGTGGTCGGCCGGCTGGCCAACCAGCACGGTCTGGTCGTGCGGCTGCGCGACACGGTCGAAGGCGACCCGGATTCGGGCACCACGGCCGGCATCTACGTGCCCGTGGAACTGCTGGTCGGGCTGCCAGCGATCCCGGACTTCGGCACCTACTGGGACGGCTCGTCGACCGCGGAGACCGGTGTGACCGCCCTGCCGGGCCTCGGCCCGGACACCGGCGGTTTCGCGACGTTCGGCGCAGTGGAACAGCCCTTCGCGCAGCCCCCGGCGCCGCCCGCCGCGGCGGTGGAACCGGCGTTCGTGGCGCCTCAGCAGCGCAACGGATTCGGCGCCCCCGCCGACGCCGGCGACCTCAGTGGCATCAACCTGCCGCAGCGCAACCCCGGCGCCAGCGGTATCGCCGCGCCCGCCGAGTCGCCTGTCGAGCGAACCGCGCAGGCACCGACCGACACCTCGTCGTTCTTCGCGGCCCGGGCGCAGTCGCAGCCGCAGACACCCGAGCCGCCGGCCCCCAAGCCCCAGGCCGTCCCCGTCGTCGCACCCGTCCCACCGCCGCCAGTCCGCCCCGCCCCGACGACCCAGCAGAGCACCGCCGGAAGTGAGGACGCCATCTACCAGAAGATGCTCTCGGAATGGCTGATCGACGATCCCACGCAACTGGCCAACAGCACCGACCTCGATTGGCAGACGGTGTGGGACCAGGGTTGGTCGGCAGCGGCTGCCGCGCAGGATGCGCCGGTCGTCGAGCACACCGAGGCGGGCCTGCCGGTCCGTCAGCCCGGTGCCCGGCTGATCCCTGGTGCGCCCGACGAGGACGTCCACGCCGACCCGGCCGCCGAGGGGCTGCCGCTGCGTGACCCCGCCGCGGTTCGGGCGAGTATCAGTGGACATTTCGGTGGCGTGCATGCGGGCCGGTCGCAGTCCCGGGATACGGGAGGCCGGTGATGACGCGTACGACTCAGCGCGAGTCACTGGACTGGCTGGTGACGAAGTTCGCCGACGAGGTGTCCGGGGTGGCCCACGCCATCCTGGTGTCCGCCGACGGCCTGCTGATGGCCGCCAGTTCGCGGATGCCGACCGAACGCGCCGACCAGCTGGCCGCCGTCGCCTCCGGGCTGGCCAGCCTGGCCACCGGCGCTTCCCAGCTGTTCGACGGCGGGCACGTGCTGCAGTCCGTGGTCGAGATGGAACACGGCTATCTGCTGTTGATGCGCGTCGGCGACGGTTCCAACCTCGCGACGCTCGCGACCCGGTCGTGCGACATCGGCCAGATCGGGTACGAAATGGCGATTCTGGTCGAACGGGTCGGCACCGTCGTGCAATCCGCGCGCCGGACGTCGGCGGAGCCGACGAATCGGATGAGGTCGTAGGTCGTCATCATGGAGCCGACATCTGACGCCTGGGAGGCCGCATTCACTGCGGAGCAGCCCAGCCTGGTGCGGCCCTACACACTGACCGCCGGCCGGACCACCACGGAGATCGAGCTGCCTATGGAGGCGCCGATCTATCCGATGGCGGGCGCCTCCGCATCGCACTGGCCCGGCAACGATGTGCGCGGCGAGATCCTCAAACTCGGTTCCACCCGGCCCTCGGTGGCCGAGGTCGCGGCAAAGTTAGCAATACCACTCGGTGTTGCGCGTGTACTGATCGGCGACCTCGTCACGCAGGGTTATCTTCAAGTACACGCCACGCTCGGCACAGCGACGAGCATCGACGACCGGCGTGACTTGATTGGGAGGACACTGCGTGGCCTACGGGCACTCTGACCGGCACGCCCCCGCGTCGACGAAGATCGTCATCTCGGGTGGGTTCGGTGCCGGTAAGACGACGTTCGTCGGCGCGGTCTCGGAGATCATGCCGCTGCGCACCGAGGCCATCGTCACCAACGCCTCGGCCGGGGTCGACGCACTCGCCGGCACTCCCGACAAGAACACCACCACGGTGGCCATGGACTTCGGCCGCATCACCCTCGCCGACGACCTGGTGCTCTATCTGTTCGGCACGCCCGGGCAACGCCGGTTCTGGTTCATGTGGGACGACCTGGTGCGCGGCGCCATCGGCGCGATCATCCTGGTCGACGTGCGTCGGCTGCAGGACAGCTTCGCGGCCGTCGACTTCTTCGAGGCGCGTGGTCTGCCGTTCATCATCGCCGTCAACGAATTCGATGGCGCCCCAAGGCATCCCGGCCACGCGGTCCGCAAGGCGCTGGCCCTGGCCGACCACATCCCGGTCGTCACCGTCGACGCGCGGCAGCGGCAGTCAGCGCGCGACGCGCTGATCACCGTCACCGAATACGCACTGACCAGTCTGGGCGCCCCGGCTTAACGAGCCAGGTCCCACTGGCCGTAGTCAGCGGCCAGGATGTCGTCCTCGTCGACGTGGAAGTCGCCGATCATCGTGCCCGGATCGGAGGCCGTCACCACCGTCGCCTGATACAGCACCGCCATCGGCGCGCGGGCGCCCCCGGACCAGGCCCGCGTCTGCCAGGCCCAGCGATGACCCGGGGTGGTGGACCGGCCGATGACGCCGTCGTCGGCCGCCCAGGTGACCTGCCGGGCGCCGCCGTAGACGCCGGTGCGCTGAACACCCAGCACTGAATTGATGCCCTTGAACCATTGCAGCGCAACGTTTTTCCACGTGTCGGCGGAGATGTCCTCGTCGACGCTGAAGAAGATCGGCGCGGTGTCCGGCCCACCGGCCGCGGCGTGCAGGCTCAACGCGGTGCGGGCGTCGGCGACGCCGCCGTCGAAGCCGCGGGTGAAGTCCGACGGGCTGTTCACCCAACCCGGTTTGCCGTACTGGTAGACGCTGACCACGTGCAGGCCCGCCGCGCGCAGCGCGTCGGTGTAGCCGCGGCTGACGGGCTTGAAGTCGAACGTCGCGCCCGGCCGCAGCTCGGACACGTAGACGATGACCCCGGTGTAGCCCGCGGCCACGACCTGGTCCACCGGCACCTGCAGGTGGGTGAAGTCGATGAGTTTGCCGTTGTCGGCCAAGGCAATCGGGGTGCTCAGTGACGCGGCCAGTCCGGCGGCGGTCAATGTGAGGAATCCACGTCTCGACAGGTGGTCAGCGGGGCGTGCCAAGTCGGCCATCGGGCTATCGTACGAACTCGTGACGGTTCCCGACGAGCACTGGCAGGACACGGAATTCACCGGAGTCGTCTTTCGCGACGAATACGACGGGGATCTGAGCCGGCTCCGCACCGAGCGGGTGGTTTTCACCGACTGCGACTTCAGCGGCGTCAACCTGACCGAGTCCGAGCATTCCGGCTCGGCGTTCCGCAACTGCACCTTCCGGCGGAGCTCGCTGGCGCACAGCACCTTCCGGCACTGCACCATGCTGGGGTCGACGTTCACGGAGTGCTCACTGCGGCCGATCACGATGATCGAGGTCGACCTGCGGCTGGCGGTCCTGGCCGGCTGCGACCTGCGTGCCGTGGACCTGACCGACTGCCGGCTGTCCGAGGCCTCCCTGGTCGGCACCGACCTGCGCAAGGCCGTGCTGCGCGCCGCCGATCTACGCGGCGCGCGGGTACAGGGCGCGAAGTTCGAGGAGGCGGACCTGCGCGCCGCCCGGATCGATGCGACGTTCTGGACCACGGCAGGAGTGCGGGGCGCCCGCATCGACGTCGACCAGGCCATCGCCTACGCCGTCGCCCACGGCCTGGATTTGTCTTCTTAACCCCGTCCGGGAGAGCCCTCAGTCAGCTTTGAGGCGGATCCGCCAGCGCACGAAGCCGAGATAGCAGGCCGAGAGCACCACCAACGCGCCGATGTCGAACAACCAGGAGCCGGTGGTGTGATGCCAGAACTTGTCGTTGGGCAGCAGCGGTTCGGGCACCAATCTGGTCAGATCGATGGTCGACGACGATGACGCGAAACCCCACCGTGCCGGGGTGAGCCAGGACAGCTGATCGAGCACCACCCGGCCGGTGACCGGAATCAAGCCGCCGGAGAACACCAACTGGCTCATCACCGCGACCACGAGCAACGGCATGATCTGCTCGGCCGATTTGGCCAACCCGGACAACGCCAGACCCGTCATGGCCGCCGCCACGCACGTCATCGAGATATCGATGAACATCTCGAGGTTGCGGCTGGGTATCACCGCACCACCGGTCACCGCGCCCGGACCCCAGCCTTTGCCCATGATCGTGATGGCCACCACGATGGAGGACTGGACGACCGCGAATGCGGTGAACACCGCGATCTTGGCCGCCAGGTACGCGGTGGTCGAGAGGCCGACGGCCTGTTCCCGACGGAAGATCGCCCGCTCACCGATCAGAGCGCGAATGGTCAGCGCGGTGCCCATGAAGATCGCGCCGACGTTCATCATCACCAGGATCTGGCCCGGTTCGCTCGGCGCGGCGCCGAAATCAGGTGGGCCGGCCGGGAGTGGTTTACCGAAACCGACACTGGACTTGTTCGCGCCGCCACCGGGCACCGAAAGTGACAGCACGCCCATGATGAACGGCAAGAACAGCAGGAACGCGGTGTAGGCGCGGTCAGCCACGACCAGCCGCACCTGTCGCCGGGCGATGGTGGAGAACTGTCGCAGCAGCGATGTCTTCGCCGGCGCACCCAGATCAGCCGGGGCTGCCGCGGCCGGCTGCGGCGGCGTCGGGCCGGAGCGTTGCAGGAATTGTTGGTGGGCCGCCTCTGGATCTCCGGCGACCGACGAGAAGATGTCGGCCCAGTTGGTGGTGCCCAGTTCCGGACCGATCTGGCTCGGCGTGCCGCAGAACGCCGTCAAGCCGCCGGGTGCCAACAGCAGCACCTGATCGCAGACGTCCAGGTAGGTCAGCGAGTGCGTGACCACCAAGACCACACGACCGGCATCGGCCAGGTCCCGCAGCATCGTCATCACCTGGCGGTCCAGTGCCGGGTCCAGGCCTGATGTCGGCTCATCCAGGATGAGCAACGACGGCCCCGTCAGCAGCTCGAGAGCGACTGAAGCACGCTTGCGCTGACCGCCGGACAGCTTCTCCACCCGGGTGTCCAGGTGTTTCGTCATCTCGAGCTCTTCGAGCACCTGCATGACGACCTGCTCGCGGTCTTCCTTCGTGGTGTCCGGCGGCAGCCGCAGCTCGGCGGCGTACATCAGGGCCTGGCGGACGGTCAGATCACCGTGCACCACGTCGTCCTGCGGCACCATGCCGATCCGGGACCGCAGCGAGGCGTACTCGGCATGGATGTCGTGGCCCTCGAAAGTGACGGTGCCGCTCGTCGGGTGCGTCAGGCCGGCCACCTGCTTGGAGAACGTCGACTTGCCGGCGCCGGACGGGCCGATCACCGCGGTCAGCGTGCCGGGGCGGGCGTCCAGCGAGATGTTGTTCAGCAGGGTCTTGTTGCCCTCGATGGTCCACGTCAGACCGCGGACCTCGAGACCGCCGGTGCGGGTATCGGCCGTGGTGACGGTGCGGCGGGCCAGGGTGCCGCCGCTGTAGACGAGGTCGACGTTACCGATGGTGACGGTGTCGCCGTCGCGAAGCATCGCTTCCTCGACCCGCTGGCCGTTGACGAACGTGCCGTTGATGCTGCGGTTGTCGATGATCTGCGCGCCGCCGCCGGCCGACGGGACCAATGTGGCGTGGTGCCGTGATGCCAGGACGTCGGGGATGACGATGTCGTTGTCGGTGCCGCGACCGATCTTGATGGCTCCGGCCGGCACCTCGGCGTTGCGGCCGGGCCGCAGGATCTTCAGCATCGTCGTGCCGAGGTTGTTCTCGCTGGGCCGCGCCACGGCGGTCGGCCCGAACTGCGTCGCCGGCGAGCTCGGCTCGTCGTGAGGCGCGATTTGTGCCGGCGCGGGCCTCGACACCGGCGCGGACGGCGGCGCGTACTGCTGTGGTGCGGTCGGGTAGCGCGGCGGCTGGGGCTGGCCGTATTGCTGCTGCGGCCCGCTCGGGTACTGCGGCTGTGGACCGCTCGGATACTGCGGCTGCGGACCCGACGGGCTGGAGGTCTGCGGACCGCTCGGGTAGCGCTGCTGCGCGGCCGACGGCGGGGTGTACGGCTGCTGGCTGGGCCAGGTCGCGCTGGGCCGGTGATTGGTCGTCGGCGCCGGGGTGACCGGCATGGACGTCGTCGGCGGCGTGCCCGCGGGTCCCAGGTGCTGGCCGACCTCGAAGGTCAGCAGCGGCCCGTCGGGGTTACCGATGTTCAGCGCCGAGCCGTTGTGCAGATCGGCGGCAGGAACACGCTGACCGTTGACGTACATCCCGTTGAGGCTGCCGTTGTCGACGGCGACCCAGCGGCCGTGGTCGAAGCGCAGCATCAGGTGCGCCCGCGAGATCAGCGGGTGGGCGACGCGGAAGTCGGCGCGCAGATCGCGGCCGACGACGACGTCGTTTCCCGGCGCGAAGGTGCGGGTGGCGGCGTCATGGCGAACAGTGAGCGCTGGCAGTGCGGCTGGTCCAGTCATCGGAGGCAACTCTATCCGCTGTCGCCGACTTTCCTGGGGACCCGCCGGTTCAGTCCGGCTTCCCGGTCACCACACAGTGGGTGTGGCTGTAGATGGTCGGCATGCACAGATTGCAGTGTGTGCAGCCCGATTTGACGCTGCGGTCCGCTTGAATCCGGTTGAGCAGATCCGGTTCGGCCAGCAGAGCACGGCCCATCGCGACGAACTCGAATCCCTCCGCCATCGCCAGGTCCATGGTCTCGCGGTTGGTGATGCCGCCGAGCAGGATCAGCGGCATCTTGAGCTCTGCCCGGAACTGGCGGGCGTCGCGCAGCAGGTAGGCCTCACGGTAGGGGTACTCGCGGAAGAACTTGTGGCCGCTCATCCGGATGCCCCAGCTGATCGGCGGCTTGAAGTTCGCGGCGAACTCCTTGACGGGTGCGTCGCCGCGGAACAGGTACATCGGGTTGACCAGCGAGCTGCCCGCGGTCAGTTCCAGCGCGTCCAGCGCGCCGTCTTCTTCCAGCCATTTGGCGGTCTGCAGCGACTCCTCCATCGGGATACCGCCGCGGACGCCGTCGCTCATGTTGAGTTTGGCGATGACCGCGATCTGGTTGCCGACGGCTTCTCTGACGGCCTGGACCGTCCCGCGGGCCACCTTGGCCCGGTTCTCCAGTGAGCCGCCGAACTCGTCGCGGCGCTTGTTGATCAGCGGGGACAAGAACGAGCTGGCGAAGTAGTTGTGGCCCAGGTGCACCTCGACGGCGTCGAAGCCGGCCTCGATCGCGAGCTTGGCGGCGTTGGCATGTGCGGCCGTGACGTCGTCGATGTCCTGACGGGTGGCCTTGCGGGCGAACCGCATCGACAGCGGGTTGAAGAACCGCACCGGTGCCAGGGCCTTGGCCTTGTTGGTGCGTGAGTTGGCGACCGGCCCGGCATGGCCGATCTGCGCGCTGATCGCGGCACCTTCACCGTGGATGGTGTCGGTGAGTTTGCGCAGGCCGGGGATGGCCTCCGGTCGCATCCAGATCTGCCAGCCGTCGGTGCGGCCACCGGGGGACACCGCGCAGTAGGCGACGGTCGTCATGCCGACGCCGCCGGCCGCGGGCAGCTGGTGATACCGGATCAGATCGTCGGTGACCAGGGCATCAGGGGTGGACGCTTCGAACGTCGCGGCCTTGATGATCCGGTTGCGCAGCGTGATCGGACCGAGTTTGGCTTCACTGAAAACGTCAGTGGACACATTGGGCTGGGTGTTCACCGACGCAGCTGACCACGTGGTGTCGGGTGGTGTCAACGCCGGTTCCACCGCGCCTGACACAATGTTCGTCGTGGGTGCAATCACGCTGGACGGCAAGGCCACACGCGACGAGATCTTCACTGACCTGACCAAGCGGGTGGCGGCGCTGGCCGCTGCCGGCCGGACACCGGGTCTGGGCACCGTGCTGGTCGGCGACCACCCGGGCTCACACGCCTATGTGCGCGGCAAGCACGCCGACTGCGCCAAGGTCGGCATCAACTCGATCCGCCGGGACCTGCCCGCCGACATCAGCCAGGCCGAGCTGAACGCCGTCATCGACGAGCTGAATGCCAACCCGGAGTGCACCGGCTACATCGTGCAGTTGCCGCTGCCCAAGCACCTCGACGAGAACGCCGCGCTGGAGCGCATCGACCCCGACAAGGACGCCGACGGACTGCACCCGACCAACCTGGGCCGGCTGGTGTTGAACGAGCCCGCGCCGCTGCCGTGCACGCCGCGCGGCATCGTGCACCTGCTGCGCCGCTACGAGGTGCCGATCGCCGGCGCACACGTCGTGGTGATCGGCCGCGGCGTCACCGTGGGCCGGCCGATGGGGCTGCTGCTCACCCGGCGTTCGGAGAACGCGACAGTGACGTTGTGCCACACCGGAACTCGCGACCTGCCTGCCCTGACTCGGCAGGCCGACATCATCATCGCCGCCGTCGGCGTGCCGCACATGCTGACCGCTGACATGGTCAAGCCGGGCGCGGCCGTCGTCGACGTGGGCGTCAGCCGGGTCGACGGCAAGCTCGCCGGTGACGTGCACCCCGACGTCTGGGAGGTGGCCGGTGCCATCTCGCCGAATCCCGGTGGCGTCGGGCCGCTGACCCGCGCCTTCCTGCTGGCCAACGTCGTCGAGGCGGAAGAGGCGAAACTGTCTTGACCGCAAAGGAATTCGCCCGCAAGGTGTTCGCCGGCCAATGGCCGATCCTGTCGGTGGGCGTGTTCTTCGTGGTGGCGTTCGCCTTGGTGATCGGTGGCTACTGGCGCCGCGGTGCGCTGGTGATGGCGATCGGCGTCGGTATCGCCGCCGCCATGCGGCTGCTGCTGACCGACGACCGCGCCGGTCTGCTGGTGGTGCGCAGCCGGATCATCGACGTCGCGACGACGGCGTCCGTCAGTGCCGTGATGCTGTACGTCGCGTGGACCATCAACCCGCTGGGTACTGCTTAAGTTTCTTCCGCCGAGTGGCCACCTATTGCACGCCTTTTCACGAAAAGTGTGCAATAGGTGGCCACTCGGCGTTGGACGAGGGGGAATAAATCGGACTATAGTCCGCTTAGTTCCATCAGGTCGGTAAGACCGTCAACCTTCAATACTGAGGAGCTCAACATGAACACGGCACTGTGGATCGTCGCCGGCGTACTGGCCTTCGTCTTCGTGGGAAGCGGCGTACTGAAGCTGGTGACTCCCAAGGACAAGCTGGTCGCTGCCGGCCAGGGCTGGGCCGCTGACGTCGACGCGAACGCCATCCGGGGGATCGGCGCCGCCGAGGTGGCCGGAGCCATCGGCCTGATCGTGCCGCCGCTGGTCCACATCCTTCCGGTGCTGGTCCCGCTGGCTGCCGTCGGTTTGGCGCTGACCATGGTCGGCGCGATCGTCACCCATGGCCGTCGCAAGGAATACCCCAACGTCGCGATCAATGTGGTGCTGCTCGGCCTGGCGCTGTTCGTGGCCTGGGGCCGGTTCGGCGCCTACGCCTTCTGATCCGCTGGGATTTGTGCACGATTTTCCGCGGTCGCCGCGGAAAACCGTGCACAAATCGCTGCTAGTGGCCGCCCGTGCGAGCCAACCGGTCTTCGTGAATCTGCACCAGTTCCCGGAAGCCGAGTCGGTGATAGTGGGGCACCGGTTGTACGCCCCAGGTGTCCTGCGCGGTTTTCTGCCCGGTCGCTTCTGCGGGTCCACCGAACGGCGCACCCGAAAAGTCGTACGGGAACTTGCATTCCACGGTGTCGTCGGAGTAGCGCACCTTCATCAGCTCGCTGCAGATCTCTCTGAACGACAATGTCGGCCAGCCGTACCAGACGGCCAGCGCCGGCATGGTGAACGAACCTTCGATGACGAGTCCGAACAGGCACACGAAGAGGCCGCGCTTGAGCCACTTGTGCATGTTGGCGTAGACGGGCGTGGTGCCCAGCGGCAGGGTGTCGTCCGTCTCGGGCGACTCGGTGTCGGCGATGCTCATTGGATGTCCTTCAGTCGCTGAAGATTTCGCGGTTGACAGTGTGCAGATATGGGATGGCCAGGAACGGCGTGATGTAGAAGATGTCGTACAGCCACCAGCCGACGACCGGGAAAACCACTCCGGCATAACGGATATCGGCGAACATCGTCATGTTGAACGTGTAGCCGATCCAGATGACGATGCCGAACCAGCAGGTGATGATGAGCCACTGGTGGCCCCATCGTTTCATCTGCAGGAACGCGATACCGGCGGCAATGCGCATGGTGAACACCGTCAGGATCAGCGCGACCTCCCAGGCCTTTTCGCCCGGTGCGCCTGCTCCGCCGATCCACAGTTCGTTGTAGTGCCAGAAGTATCCGGCGTCGAACATGTTGCCCCACGCAGTGATGATGGTGCGGTTCAGCAGGGTGTGGTTGGCCAGCAGGTCCAGTGACCACCCGATGCTGTTGAGCGCGGCGTCGAGGATCACCAGATAGCCGATGAGGGTCACGATGATCGGCCGCACCGACAGCCCCGCCTTTTGCGCACGCCGTTGCAGCCAGACGCCGCGCAGGAAGAACGGCAGCCCGACGAAGCCGATGAACATCGACCCCATCAACAGGGTGCCGGTGATCAGCCAGCGGTCCGCCTGCCGTTGCGCGAGCCGGGATTTGTCGTGGTGCTGGTCGTAGCTGACGGTCGGTACCGTCGTCGCGCTCACAGCGACCACCAGCCCCGGACGATCGACATGTGCAACTGGATCAGGAACATCGCCAGCAGCCATCCGTACGCGAACAGTTGGAAGACGATCAATGCCCGCTTTCGTTTGCGATCCTGCTCGTTCATGTACGTGAATCTCCTTTTCTGACAGGGATGTTCGTGATCAACGGATGCCCGCCGGTTGCAGGCACGCCGCGGCGATCTCACGCAGACCATCCCCGATGGCGCCGTCGCTGCTCAGCGGCGCCAGTACGGCGGCTTCGGCAGCCGACATCTCGTCGGCTCCCGCGGCGATCAGATGCGCTGCGGTGACCAGCACGCGCGTGGACGGCGGCTCGAAGTGGAAAGCGTCGTCGGCCTGACGAATACTGTTGGCGCACTGCACGAGCCGCTCTGCGGCACCGATGTCGATGCCGGTTTCTCCGACCAGGACCTCGGCCTCGCGTTCGGGTGCCAGATAGTTCATCGCGATGGTGACGAACCGCTGCCGGAACGACGGCTTGAGGTCCTTGAGCGAATGCCGGTAGGCCGGGTTGTACGAACAGACCAGCAGGAACGAATCGGGCGCCGGCACCACCTCGCCGGCCCGGTCCAGATACAGGGTCCGCCGATGATCGGTGAGCGAGTGCAGAATCGCCAATGAATCGTGGCGCGCCTCCACCACCTCGTCGAGATAGCAGATGGCGCCGTCTTTCACGGCGCGGGTCAACGGGCCGTCGGTCCAGATCACATCGCCGCCGGCGACGACGAACCGGCCGACCAGGTCCGAACTCGTCAGATCGTCATGACAGCTGATGGTCACCACGGGACGCCCCAACAGGTTGCCCATGTGCTCGACGAAGCGCGTTTTGCCGCAGCCTGTCGGCCCGGTGAGCATGACCGGCAGCCGTCGCTGATACGCCTGGCGGAACGTGGTCACCTCGTTGCCGGCCGGCAGATACGGCGAATCGGTGGCGGCCCAATTCCTCATGCGGAAACCAACTCTCGGTGCACGTGCGCCAGGACGCGGGGGAGTTCCTCGATATGGCGGATCCGCCGGGACCGTCGGGAGCCGAACACCTCGGGTAGTGGATCCACCCGGACCGGTCCCAGGCCCAGGTAATAGACGCCGACGCCCGCCTCGTCGGCCTCACCGACCGCATGCGCGACGTCGGCCCACGCGTACCGGCCTTCGTAGCCCTCATCGGAGATGAGGCCGTCGCCGATCACGATGAGCAGGCGACGCCCCGCGGGCTGGGTCAGCAGGCGGCTGGTCAGATGCCGGATCGGTGCGCCGAGCCGCGTATAGCCGCCGGTCACCAGACCGGACTTGCTGGGCAACGCAAAGTGGTTGTCGCTGAAGTCTTTCAGGCACCGAACCTCGACGCGGTGACGAGTGTTGCCGCTGAAGACGAAGATGCCGTGGCGCTCCCGCGAGACTGTCATGGCCCGGGAAAGTGCGTCGGCGCAGGCCAATTCGAGGTCGAACACCCGGCCCTGATGGACACCCAACGACGAGCTGCCGTCCATCAGCACCGCGGTGACGGTGTCGCGCGCACTCGGCAGCAAGGCGCGGAACACCTTCGGCTCCTGCGGCGAACCCGCGCGCGCGTCCGCATAGGCCGCGACGTAGGCGTCGACGTCCAGATCGCTGCCGTCCTCGAGCCGGTTGGTCATCGTGCGGTGGGTTGGTTCGTCGAACCAGCGCCGGATGTCCGGTGCCGCACCGCCGCGCCGCTCGTGCCGGGTCTGCCGGCGTTCCAGGACCGCGACGTGATCGGGCAGGAACGCCCCACGCCACGAATTCCATTCGGGGTAGGGGATTCCGGCGCGTTGGTCGGGCCGGACGTCCAGGTCGTCGTCCTCGGGCCGGCTGGCCGGTGGCAGGTTGGCGTTGCGCACCCCACCTTCGCCGCCGACCGGGATCGACATCAGGCGTTGGGCGTCCGAGCGTGACGACGTCCACGGCATGCGCCCAAGCGTCCGCCGGACCGCGCTTGCCAGCGTCCGGGTGGCGGCCGTGCTGACCGGTGGTGCACCCAGCACCGGGTACTCCGCCAACTGGGCCCCGGACCGTGCCAATGTGTCTGTTCGACTGAAGATTTCGCTCGCATCGAGATCCGGGTCGGCCGGTTCCAGCCCAGGCATCGTCCGGCGCGCTTCCGGGAGCAGGCCGGGCCACCGGCCTGCGACCCAGCCCAGCGCGACCCCGCCCTCGACCAGTCTGAGCGCACCGAGTTCCCGCACGGACAACCGGTGCAGCGGATACTGCGCGATCCGGTCTTTCGACGGCGCGCACTGCAGGGCGATGCCGCAGCTATAGGTCCGCAACGACCAGTCGACCGCGGGCGCCGGGTACGGGACGTGGACGACGGTCCGGCTGGCACTGAGCCCGAAGCGGCGCTGCTCGCCGGAGATCAGCCGCACCCCGGTCCGTCGTCGCTCGGACAGCGCGACCGCGGTCACCGCGCAGGCCCGCTCGAGCTCGGCGGCGGTAATCGACTGGGACACTTGAGGACCGGGATTCTCAGAAGGTCCCGATGTTGGAGAACATCCAGTACCAGAACGCGATGAGGGCGGCCATGGCACCCCACGCGATGGCGAGCCGGGCGATTTCCTGCCACATGGATGTCTCCTCCGGTTAGCGGGCTGCGATACCTCGCAGCGCGGTGTGGACGAAGTTGTCCAGCAGCGCGGTGCGGATCTGGTCCGCTCCGCGACTTGTGGTGAGCAGGGCGTAGAGGCTGAGCAGGAAGTAGACCGCGCTGTGGAATGGGTCGACGTCCGCGTCGGCTTCGCCGGCCTGGCGTGCCCGCTCGATCTCCTGGACCACCAGCACAATCACCCGGTGGTCGGTCCATTCGTCGTCCAGCGGGCGGTTCGACGAGAAGTGCAGGGCCAGCACGTCTTTGAAGAGCAGCCGGCCGAGCCGCTGTTCCACGGCCACGATGACCCGGACCACCTCGTTGAGCGCCGCTTCGAGGGTGTGTGGGGTCTGCAGGAACTTGGCGAGCTCGTTACCGGCGGATTCCTCGGCTTGGCGCTCGAGTTCGAACAGCACGTGTTCTTTCGTGGGGAAGTGGAAGTAGAACGTGCCGTGTGCGACGCCGGCCGCTCTGATGATGGCGCCGACATCGGCATCTGCCATGCCCGCGCGCTTGAATTCGTTGATCGCGGCGTCGAGCACACGCTGACGGGTTTCCAGCCGTTTGGCTTCTCGCAGCGACGGTTTGGCGGTGGCGCGGGTCATGGTGGCTCAAGTTGTACTCGTTTTACTGACCATAGTCAATGACTTGAGTCAGTCACATTCACAGGAAATTGCCCGCTGGGCAAACTTGCCCGACATGCAAAATTGTCCGTATGGTGGTGCCATGACCGAATCAGCCGAAACTGGTCTGCGCGAACGAAAGAAGCTCGACACGCGCCGAGCACTCAGTGACGCGGCGCTGCAGCTGGCGTTCGACCGCGGCGGGCTGGACGCCGTCACTCGTGAGGAAATCGCGGCGCTGGCGGGGGTGTCCTTGCGGACCTTCAACAACTACTTCACCGGCAAGTACGAGGCGCTGGCCTACCGCATCGCCGAGCGGATGCGGCGCAGTGTCGCGGCGTTCCGGTCGCGGCCGGCCGATGAACCGCTGTGGACGTCGATCATCGAGGCCGTGACGGGCACGCTCGAAGCGGACATGGTCGACATCACGGGTGCCGATCTGGTCCCGGACCGCCGAGAACTGGTCGAAGTGCGAAAACTGATGATGCGAACCGAGGTTCGTAACGCGGTGCCACACGACCTCTTCGAAGACTGGGTGGCGGCCATCGCCGAGCGAACCAGCCTCGGCCCTGACGACATGTACCCGCGTCTGGTGGTGGCCGTCGTCCGCGCCATCGGGGACACCGCGATGGAGGCGTACGCGAACGCCGACCCGCCGGTCGCCATCACCCACCTGATGCGCGCGGGTTTCGATGCCGTCATCGCGGGACTGCCCGAACCGAACAGCATAAGGAGTGACCATGCCCGCTGACGTTTTGATCTCCGGCGCCGGACCCAACGGCCTGATGATGGCCTGCGAGCTCGCCCTCGCCGGCGTCAAACCGGTCATCCTTGACGCGCTGCCCGGGCCCGGCGACGAACCCAAGGCCAACGGCCTTGTCGGACAGGTGATCCGGCAGCTCGACATGCGTGGCCTCTATCAGGCATTCACGGGCGATCCCAACGCACCGCAGCCCGCCTACGGCTGGATGTTCTCCGGCCTGCCGCTGAATTTTGTTGGCGTCGAGAGTAATCCGATGCGTGCCGTGCTGATGAATCAGCCCCGGTTGGTCCAGTTGCTGTACGAGCGGGCCCAGACTCTCGGGGTCGAGGTGCGGTGGGGACACGCCGTGACCGCGCTGTCCGCCGGGCCAGACGGTGTCACCGTCGATGTGGCCGCGCCCGACGGCGCCTATGTGCTGCAAGCGGATTGGCTGGTGGGTGCCGACGGTGGCCGCAGCACCGTCCGCAAGCAGTCGGGTATCGGCTTTCCCGGACACACGTCGCCGACGGTGGCCCGGTTGGCGCACGTGCGCATCGCCGACGAGTTCCGCACCCCCGACGGCGAGTTCGATGTGCCTGGATTCGGGCGGATTCCATTCGGGCATAACCGTTATGACACCGGTATGGTGATCTTCTTCGAGGCGCACGGAGATCCGCCGATGCTGGGCACTCTCGAGTTCGGTTCACTGCCCGAGGGTGCGCCGGGGGAGTTGACGTATGACGAACTCCAGCAGAGCCTGCGCCGAGTGCTCGGGGTCGACGTGCCGTTCGAAGTGCCGACCGGACCCGGTCCGTTCGCGATGCGCCGTATCGACGGCCAGAATACCCGGCAGGCCGACGCCTACCGGTCCGGCCGCATTCTGCTGATCGGTGATGCCGCACACGTGCATTCGGCGATGGGTGGTCCGGGGTTGAACCTCGGTCTGCAGGACACCTTGAATCTGGGCTGGAAGCTGGCTGCTGTCATCAATGGCTGGGCACCTGCGGAATTACTCGACACCTATGAATCCGAGCGCTATCCGGTCGGCGAGCGCGTCATGATGCATTCGCTGGCCCAGATCGCGCTCACCGCGCCCGGACCCGAGGTGCGCGCCTTGCGCACACTTCTGGGTGAACTTTTCGAGCTGCCCGATACGGCCGCCCATATGGCCGGACTACTGGCAGGCGCGGACGTTCGCTACGACATGGGTGGCACCCCACACCGGCTGACTGGGTTGATGGTCCCGGACGAGATACTGGACGACGGTCGCCGGCTGACCGATCTGCTGCACGGTGGCCGGGGCGTGATGCTCGACCTGTCCGGTGGTGCGGTGGCCGCAGTCGCCGCACCGTGGGACCGCCGCGTCGACATGGTGGTCGCCGCCCTGGCCGACGGGCCCGCCGCGATGCTGATCCGGCCCGATGGCTATGTCGCTTGGGCCGCAGACGCTTTCGCCGCGGCGGATGCCGAGGACCTACGTGCGGCCCTGGAGCGGTGGTTCGGTCCGGCTGAGATCAGCGCCTGAGCGCGCGGCGTGCGACGCCGGGACGGGCGGCGAGTTTGGGGCCGAGTAGCAAGGCGAAGACCGTCACCGCGAGCCACGGCCGCAGATGCGGGCGCAGCCGCCGGATCAGTCCGGCATCGTCGAGTTCGAACACCAGGGCGTCGGTGATGGTGAGGCCCGCGATGCGCCCGCGGCTCACCGCAACGCGGGTGGGTCCGTCGCCGATGACGTTCTCCCACTCCAGGTCTCGCATGCCGGAGTAGACCGCGGTCAGCAGAACTCGGAGATCGTCCCGGCCGCGGAACACCATGCGTCCCGACAACGGGGAGATGAGCTCGGCGTCGGGAGCCAGCGCGGCGATGAACCGGTCTACATCTCCGGTGCGCGTGGCCGCGCAGAACGTCGCGACCGAATCTGTGCTTGTCGTCATCAGAACCCCCCGTGGGTCGCTTGTTATTTGCAACCTACCTAAACAGAGTCCATTGCAGAAAGCAATGGACTAGGCTCGTGCAATGTCCAAACAGTCCTTCGGTGACATCTCCTGCTCGATCGCGCGGGCGCTCGACGTGGTGGGGCAACGGTGGACTGCCCTGGTACTGCGGGACTTGTTCGCGGGCATGGCTCGGTTCGAGGATATCCGCCGTGATCTCGGCATTGCCTCGAACGTCCTGGCCGCTCGCCTCGATGACCTGGAGCGGCACGCGATCGTGGAGCGGCGCCAATACCAGAGCGCGCCACCGCGTTTCGAATACGTGCTCACCGACAAGGGGCGGGACCTCTATCCGGTGATCGTGACCCTGCTCGCCTGGGGTGACAAATGGGCAGCGGGGGACGACGGACCCCCGGCGCTACTGGTGCACGACGAATGCGGCTGTGTCACAACGGCAAAGGCGGTGTGTGCCGAATGCGGTGGGGAACTCGAGGCACAGTCGACGACCGCGGTGCCCGGCCCTGGTGCACGCGTCGGCCCGGGGACCGCGGTCATCGGAGGCTTCCTGGCTCCCGGCGAACCGGGCGCCTAGGCCAGCGTCGCCCGCACACAGTGGGTGACGTACGGCAGCGCCAGTCCGGTGCTGCTGGCCAGCGCCGGATGCGTGTTCAGCAACTCACGCACCTCGCCCAACACCTTCCGGCGCACGTCGGCGGGTGAGGTGATGCAGTAGCTCCGGGACGCGACGAGGTCCAGAAGCGCTTGCGGCGTAAGGTAACTCGTCCACTCGAACCGGTGGGTCTCGATGTCGGTGAAGCCGCCGCACAGCGAATCCGCGGACGGGTCGTGTTCGCAGCCGATGATGCGGTTCAGCTCTTTGACCCAGCCCAGCCGCTCGTCGCGGATGTTCCAGATCAGACCCAACCGGCCGCCCGGTCGCAGCACCCGAGCGACTTCCGCCGCGGCCCGCTCCGGGTCGAACCAGTGCCAGGCCTGCGCCACGAGCACCGCGTCAACACTGTTGTCCGGCAACGGGATTTCCTCGGCCGTACCGAGCAGGGCCGGCACCGACGGCAGCGACCCGCTGAGTACCTCGAGCATCTCGGGGATGGGGTCGACGGCGGTGACCGTCAGGCCGCGTTCGGCCAGCCGGACGGTCAGTTTGCCGGTACCGGCGCCGAGGTCGAGAACGTCGACGGCGCCGGTCGGCAGCAGCCAGTTGATTGACTCCGGCGGATACGACGGGCGTCCCCGTTCGTAGGCAGCAGCCTGCTCCCCGAAGGACAGCGAGCGTTCGCCCGTCACTGGGAGGCCAAGTCGAGCGTCTGGCGGATCAACAGGCCCACCTTGTCGGTCTCGACCAGGAAACCGTCGTGGCCGTAGTCGGATTCGATGACCTCGAGACCCGGACAACCCGGCAGCAGCGTGGCCAGTTCCTCTTGCAGCCGAATGGGATACAGCCGGTCGGAGGTGATGCCCCCGACGATGACCGGCACCGGGCACTTGGACAAGGCCGCCGCGACGCCACCCCGACCACGCCCGACGTCGTGACTGCTCAGCGCATCCGTCAGCGCCACATACGTGCCCGCATCGAACCGCGCGGCCAGCTTGCGACCCTGGTACTCCAGGTAGCTCTCGACCGCGTAAAGCCCGTCGGCGGAACTGTTTTCATGATTCTGCGCAGTGTTGCGGAACCGGTCGTCGAGTTCCTTCTCGCCGCGATAGGTCAGGTGCGCGAACCGGCGGGCGATCTGGATGCCGTCGTCGGGGGTGTGGCCCGTCAGGTAGTAGTCGCCGCCGGCCCAGTTCGGGTCGGATTTGATGGCCGCGACCTGTGCGCACTGGGTGCCGATCTGGTCGGCGGTGGCCCGGGCGCCGACTGCCAGCACCAGGCCGGCCCGCACTGTATCGGGATGTCCCACAAGCCATTCCAGCGCCCGTGCGCCGCCCATCGAGCCGCCTACGACTGCGGCCACCTGCGTGATGCCGAGGGCCGCCAGGGCGGCCAGGTCGGCGTTCACCTGATCGCGCACCGTGATGGCGGGAAACCTGGAGCCCCAGGGCTTTCCGTCGGGCGCGAGCGAGCTGGGGCCCGTCGACCCGCGGCAGCCGCCGAGCACGTTGGTGGCGACGGCGCACCAGCGGTCGGTGTCGATCGGGGCACCCGGGCCTGCGACGCCGTCCCACCAGCCGCCGGTCGGATGGTCGGGCCCGGCCGGACCGGTGACGTGCGAGTCGCCGGTCAGCGCGTGCAGCACCATCACCACGTTGTCGGCGGCGGGGGACAGCTCGCCCCAGCGCTGCACCGCGATGGACACGTCGGGCAGCACGATGCCGCTCTCCAGCGTCAGCGAGCCGATGTTGACCACACCGGTCTCGCCTTCGGCAGGCAGCAGCGGCGCTGCGGAAATGTCAGACACGGGCACGTCGATAATCGTCACACCAAGGCCGCCTTTCGGTCGGCACCCCCCACCGAACCGGCGGCAGCAAATCCCTGCTCCAGGTCGGCGAGGATGTCTTCGATGCCCTCGATGCCGACAGCCAGGCGCACCAGGCCCGGGGTGACTCCGGAGGCCAGCTGCTCCTCGGCGGTCAGCTGCTGGTGCGTCGTCGACGCCGGGTGGATGACCAGCGACCGGACGTCACCGATGTTCGCCACGTGGCTGTGCAGCGTCAGCGCGTTCACGAACGCCTTGCCTGCCTCGATGCCTCCGGTCAGTTCGAATGACAGCACCGCACCGGTGCCCTTGGGGGCCAGCTTGCGACCCAGCTCGTACCAGGGGGAGGACGGCAGGCCGGCGTAGTTCACCGAGAGGACGTCGGGGCGGCCGTCGAGGTACTCGGCGACCTTCTGCGCGTTGGACACATGGCGTTCAACGCGCAGCGACAGCGTTTCCAATCCCTGCGCGATGAGGAAGGCGTTGAAGGGTGCCAGGGCACTGCCCAAATCGCGCAGCAGCTGCACCCGCGCCTTGAGCGCGTAGGCCGGCGCGCCGAGGTCGGCGAACACCACGCCGTGGTAGCTCGGGTCGGGCTCGGTGAAGCCGGGGAACTTGCCGTTGGTCCAGTCGAAGGTGCCACCGTCGACGATGACGCCGGCGATCGCCGAGCCATGTCCGCCCAGGTACTTGGTGGCCGAGTGGACGACGATGTCGGCGCCGTGGGCCAGCGGCTGGATCAGGTACGGGGTGGCGACGGTGTTGTCGACGATCAGCGGCACGCCGTTGTCGTGCGCGACGCCCGAGACGCCGGGGATGTCCAGGATGTCGATCTTCGGGTTGGAGATGGTCTCGGCGAAGAAGGCCTTGGTGTTCGGCTGCACCGCGGCGCGCCACGAGTCCAGATCGTCGGGGTCGGCCACGAAGCTGACCTCGACGCCGAGCTTCGGCAGCGTGTAGTGCAGCAGGTTGTACGTGCCGCCGTACAGCCGCGGCGAGGCCACGATGTGGTCGCCGGTGCCGGCGATGTTCAGGATCGCGAAGGTCGCGGCGGCCTGCCCGGACGACAGGAACAGCGCGGCCACGCCGCCTTCGAGCGCGGCGACGCGCTGCTCGACCACGTCGGTGGTCGGGTTCATGATGCGGGTGTAGATGTTGCCCGGCTCGGCCAACCCGAACAGCGCGGCGGCATGGTCGGTGTCGCGGAACGTGTACGACGTCGTCTGGTAGATCGGCAACGCACGGGCATTGGTAGCGCTATCGGGGCTCTGACCTGCGTGGATCTGCTTCGTCTCGAAGCTCCAGCTTGCGGTGGGGTCGATGGCCTCAGTGGTCATGTTAGGGGTGTCTCCTGTGAGTTTTTAGGTACGACGAATGGGTTCGCGGACTCTGCGAATCACGGACAGCGACACATAGAATGCCTCCACTCACCCAGTCATCCGGGTCCGTGGTGGCGGACCCGCGCTTGCCTCGCAGCCGGTATGCGGCTGCTCAACCTGGTCGTCTCCCGGGGCACCCCACCGCGGATGGAGGGTTGCCGGCCAGCAAGCCGGGGCTTGACGCTGGCACTCATGACCGGTTTCGAGGGTATCGCAAGTGGCTCGGCAACTGCTAGCTGGTGCCGTCCGATGGGCGGGAGACGGCGTGCCGCTGCCGGTCCGGTTCGCGCAGCCTGTCCGTATCGATCCAGTTCTGTGTGTGTGTCTGACCGGACCACCGGAAGCTTGCCTCGCCGGTCACGGTAACTTCGTAGCCGTCGTGCCAACGCGTAGTCATGTGCAGACGCCGGACTCGACATAGATTTTCGTACGTACCGTCCGTGACGCCGGGAGAGTGACCATGAGTGGCGAGAAACCATCCATCATCTACACATTGACCGACGAGGCGCCGCTGCTCGCGACGTACGCCTTCCTGCCGGTCGTGCGCACCTTCGCCGGTGCCGCCGGCATCGATGTCCAGACCAGTGATATCTCGGTGGCGGCCCGCATCCTCGCCGAGTTCAGCGACTACCTGACCGACGAGCAGAAGGTCCCCGACAACCTGGGCGAGCTGGGCCGGCTGACGCAGTCCCCGGATACCAACATCATCAAGCTGCCCAACATCAGCGCGTCGGTGCCGCAGCTCATCGCGGCGATCAAGGAGCTGAAGGAGAAGGGCTACAACCTGCCCGACTACCCGGGCGACCCGAAGACCGACGAAGAGAAGGCGATCAAGGATCGCTACGGCAAGTGTCTCGGTAGCGCGGTGAACCCGGTACTGCGCGAAGGCAACTCGGACCGTCGCGCGCCGAAGGCCGTCAAGGAGTACGCCCGCAAGCACCCGCACAGCATGGGTAAGTGGTCGCAGGCCTCCCGCACGCACGTCGCCACCATGAAGACCGGCGACTTCTACCACGGCGAGCAGTCCATGACGCTGGACAAGGCCCGCAACGTCAAGATGGTCCTGAAGACCAAGGCGGGCAAGACGATTGAGCTCAAGCCGCTCGTCAAGCTCGACGCCGGCGACATCATCGACTCGATGTACATGAGCAAGAAGGCGCTCATCGACTTCTACGAGGAGCAGATGGAGGACGCCTACAAGACGGGCGTCATGTTCTCCCTGCACGTCAAGGCGACCATGATGAAGGTCAGCCACCCGATCGTGTTCGGTCACGCCGTGCGCATCTTCTACAAGGACGCCTTCGCCAAGCACCAGAAGTTGTTCGACGAGCTGGGCGTCAACGTCAACAACGGGCTCTCGGACCTGTACGACAAGATTTCGACGCTGCCCAAGTCGCTGCACGACGAGATCGTCGACGACCTGCACAAGTGCCACGAGCACCGTCCTGAGCTCGCGATGGTCGACTCGGCCCGCGGCATCACGAACTTCCACTCGCCGTCCGACGTCATCGTCGACGCCTCGATGCCGGCCATGATCCGGCTCGGCGGCAAGATGTACGGCGCCGACGGAAAGCTCAAGGACACCAAGGCCGTCAACCCCGAGTCGACGTTCTCCCGGATGTACCAGGAGATCATCAACTTCTGTAAGACCCACGGCCAGTTCGACCCGACGACCATGGGCACCGTCCCCAACGTCGGCCTCATGGCGCAGAAGGCCGAGGAGTACGGCAGCCACGACAAGACCTTCGAGATTCCGGAGGACGGCGTCGCCAATATCGTCGACGTCGACAGTGGTGAGGTCCTGCTGACCACGGCCGTCGAGGGAGGCGACATCTGGCGCATGCCCGTCGTCAAGGACGCACCGATCCGCGACTGGGTGAAGCTGGCCGTCACTCGGGCCCGGCTCTCCGGCATGCCGGTGGTGTTCTGGCTGGACCAGGAGCGCCCGCACGAGAACGAACTGCGCAAGAAGGTCGCGACCTACCTCAAGGACCACGACACCGAAGGCCTCGACATCTCCGTGATGTCGCAGGAACGCGCCATGCGGCACACCATCGAGCGGGCCATGCGCGGTCAGGACACCATCGCCGCCACCGGCAACATCCTGCGCGACTACCTCACCGACCTGTTCCCGATCCTGGAGCTGGGCACCAGCGCCAAGATGCTGTCGATCGTGCCGCTGATGGCCGGCGGCGGGCTGTACGAGACCGGTGCCGGCGGTTCGGCGCCCAAGCACGTGCAGCAGCTGGTCGAGGAGAACCACCTGCGCTGGGACTCGCTGGGCGAGTTCCTGGCCCTGGGTGCCAGCCTCGAAGACCTGGGCAACAAGACCGACGATGCCAAGGCCCTGCTGCTCGCCAAGACGCTCGACAGCGCGACCGGAAAGCTGTTGGACGAGAACAAGAGCCCGTCGCGGCGCACCGGCGAACTGGACAACCGGGGCAGCCAGTTCTACCTGTCCATGTACTGGGCGCAGGAGCTGGCGCGGCAGACCGAGGACGCCGAGCTGGCCGCCAAGTTCGCCCCGCTGGCCAAGACGCTGGCCGAGAACGAAGAGAAGATCGTCGCGGAACTGGCTGCGGCACAAGGCAGCCCGGCCGACATCGGTGGATACTACGCGCCGGACCCGGAGAAGACGGCGGCCGTGATGCGGCCGAGCACCACCTTCAACGCGGCGCTGGACTCCGTTCAGGAGTAGTCGCAAATCGAACGACGTGCACCCGGGGCGCTCTTGCCCCGGGTGCACTGTCGTACCGGGACGTTAGGGTTCTGCATCGTGATCGTCACCACCATCAACGTCAACGGGATCCGTGCTGCGGTCAAGGAACGCTCCGAGGAGAACCTCGGGCTGCTGCCGTGGCTGGCCGAGACCAAGTCCGATGTCATCTGCCTGCAGGAGACCCGGGCCGACGACGTACAGCTCGCGCAGGCCCTGGCGCCGGCGCTGGACGCCGGCTGGCACCTGGCGTCGGCTGAACCGCACGCGAAGGGCCGCAACGGGGTTGCGGTGCTGTCGCGGGCTCCGATCACCGCGGTGCGGGTGGGGCTGACCCCCGACTGTGAGTTCGTCGCGCACGGCCGGTATTTGGAGGCCGACACCGACGGCGCGACGGTCGCCAGCGTCTACGTGCCCACGGGCGAGGCCGAGACCGACAAGCAGGTGGAGAAGGAGCGCTTCATGGTGGCGCTGGCCGCCCGCATGGCCGAGCTGAGCCGCAAGCGTCGCGACGTCGTGATCTGTGGCGACTGGAACATCTGCGCGACGGAGCTGGACCTGAAGGCGTGGAAGGCGAACGTCAAGAAGTCCGGGTTCCTGCCCAGTGAGCGGCAGTGGCTGGCCGACCTGATGGCCGCCGGCTGGACCGACGTGGTGCGTGAGCTGCACCCCGACGTCGCCGGGCCGTACAGCTGGTGGTCCTGGCGCGGCAAGGCTTTCGACAACGACGCCGGGTGGCGCATCGACTACCACCTGGCCAACGCCAAGCTGGCGCCCAAAGCCGTCGCGGCGCGCGTGGAGCGGGCCGAAGCGTATGCGTTGCGCTGGTCCGACCACGCACCGGTGACGGTCGAGTACAGCTGAGCTTTTCTACGCGCTTGCGCTGATGTAATGCGCCCGCCGCGGCGCGATGCTGGCTAGCATGAGCCAGATTGATTCACCTGCGGATATGCCGTGGAACTGGAGCGATCTGGCCGTGAGCGACGTGCTGCCGACAGGAACTGTGACGCTGCTGCTGGCCGACGTCGAGGGCTCGACACGGCTGTGGGAGACCCAACCGGACGAGATGGCCTCCGCGGTGGCGCAGTTCGATCGCCGGATCTCCGACATCATCGCCACCCACGGCGGGGTACGACCTGTCGAGCAGGGTGAGGGTGACAGCTTCGTCGCCGCATTCTCCCGCGCGGGAGACGCGGTGTGCTGCGCCCTGCAGCTTCAGCGGGAATCTGTACCACCGATTCGGCTGCGCATCGGGGTGCACACCGGTGACATTCAGCTGCGCGACGAGGGCAACTACGCGGGCCCAACTATCAATCGGACCGCTCGGCTGCGCGACCTCGCGCACGGTGGCCAGACGGTGTTGTCGGGCACCGCCAGCGACGTGGTCATCGACCGGCTTCCGGCAGACGCGTTCCTGCTTGATCTCGGCACTCATGCGCTGCGGGATCTACCGCGCCCAGAACGGGTGGTGCAGCTGTGCCACCCCGATCTCGACAACGATTTCCCGCCTCTGCGCACGCCCAAAGCCGTTGGTGTAACCAATCTTCCGATTCGGCTCACCAGTTTTGTCGGTCGCGAGAAGGAGCTGGTCGACGTGGCGCGGCTCCTTTTGGACAGCCGCTTGGTGACGCTCACCGGTGCGGGCGGGGCGGGCAAAACCCGGCTGGCCATCGAGGTTGCGGCACGCACCGGGCCGGACCGTCGTGACGGTGTGCACTACGTGGACCTGGCGCCGATCACCGATCCCGATGTCGTGCCCACCGCCGTGGCTCGCGCACTTGGCCTCCCAGACCAGCCGGGGCGCTCCACCGTGGACGCGCTGTTGCGTTTTGGTGGTGACCGGAACCTACTTGTGGTGCTCGACAACTGCGAGCATCTGCTCGACGCGTGCGCTGCGCTGGTCATTGCGATCCTCGGTGCGTGCCCGGGGGTGACGCTGCTGGCCACCAGCCGCGAGCCCATCGGTGTGCCGGGCGAGGTGACGCGACAGGTGCCGTCGCTGTCGCTGGCTGACGAGGCGATCGAATTGTTCACCGATCGCGCACGCCTCGCTCGCCCCGACTTCGGCGTCACCGATGACAACGCCGCCGCGGTGGCGGAGATCTGCCGGCGTCTGGACGGCATGCCGCTGGCAATTGAGCTCGCCGCCGCTCGGGTCCGGGCGTTGTCGCTGACCGAAATTGTTGACAGCCTTCATGATCGCTTCCGGCTGCTGACCGGTGGTGCCCGGACTGCGGTGCGCCGCCAGCAGACACTTCGCGCCTCGGTGGATTGGTCGCATGCGCTGCTGACCGAGCCCGAACGGATTCTGTTCCGCCGACTGGCCGCTTTCCTGGGTGGCTTCGAACTCGATGCCGCGCAAGCCGTAGTAGCCGATGGCGAGCTGGAGCGCTTCCAGGTGCTCGACCAGCTCGCGTTACTCGTCGACAAGTCGCTGGTGGTGGCTGAGTACACCGGCGGCCGGACGCGGTATCGGTTGCTCGAGACCATGCGCCAGTACGCGCTGGAAAAGCTGGGCGAGTCAGGCGAAGCCGCGGCCGTCCGCGCGCGGCACCGCGACCACTACACGGCCATGGCCATGCGGCTCGACACGGCGGACAGGACGACCAACGCCACACGGCTTGACCAGGCCGAAAAGGAGATCGACAACCTGCGGGCGGCGTTTGCGTGGAGTCGCGAACAATCCGAAACCGAGCTGGCATTGGTGCTGGCGTCAGCGCTGCAACGACTTTGGATGGGTCGTGGGCGGCTGCAGGAGGGGATCTCCTGGTTCGACTCCGCCTTCACCGAAGCCGATCGCGACGACGCCGACATCTCGGCAGCCGTGCGAGCGCGTGCGCTGGCCGAGAAGACATTGATCAATGCCTGGATGGGTGAGTGGGGTGTCGAGCAGATCGAGGCCAAACAGGCTCTGGCGCTGGCCCGGAAGGTGGGGGACCAGGCTCTGCTGGCCCGCGCTCTCGCCGTCTGCGCGTACACCAGCGGTTTCATGACAGACACGGCGCGGCCGTACTTCGCCGAGGCGATCGATCTCGTCCGTGCCCTCGGCGATGAGTGGACATTGGGCCAGATCCTCACCTGGCAGGGGCTCGGTGCATTCATCGCGGGAGACCCGATTCTCGCGCGCAATGCAGTCGAAGAAGGACGCGAGGTCGCGGATGCGATCGGAAATCCATTCGATTCGCGGATGTGCCGCTTCTATCTCGGGTGGGTACACCTGTGGCGTAGTGAGCTGACTGAGGCGATCGCGCAGTTCGGCCAGGTGGCGGCCGAGGCCGATGCGTGCGCCGACGTCGTCGTGAAATCAATTGCCCTGGAATGCCAAGTGCAGGCGCTGGCCTACCATGGCGATACCGACGCTGCGTGCACAGTGGGCGCCGAGGCCGTCCGAGTTGCGGTGCAGGCAGGCGGTATCTACCCCGGGGTTGCCCACCTGGCATCGGCCTACGCGGCACTTGCGTCGGGTGACGTAGCCGCGGCTGCCGCTGCCAGTCGGTGCGGCTGGCCGGACCTCAGTGCCCAACCCGACGTCGCGGCGACGTTCATTGCCCCGATGGTCCAGGTGGCTCTGGCGCAGGGCGACCTGTCGACGGCGCTTCGGTTGGCCGATGACGCCGTGGGCAGCACAAACGGCTGGCACAAGATGGTGGCGTTAACGCTGCGGTCACGGGTTGCCTTGGCGCAGAGTCAATTTGGGCAGGCAGTGCGCGATGCTCACGCCGCACTTGTGTGCGGTGTCGAGGTTCAAGCCTACCTGGGCGTGCCTGACGTGATCGACTGCCTGGCGGCACTGGCTGCCGGCTCGGGCAGTCATCGAGAAGCGGTGCGGCTCTACGGGGCAGCGTCAGCCATGCGGCAACGCACGGGCGAGATCCGTTTCCGGATCTACCAAGCCGACTGCGACGCCTCGATTGCGGCGCTGCGTAATGCCTTGGACGAGAGCGATTTTGAATCGATCTGGGACGAGGGCGCCGCGCTGTCGACGGAGGAGGCCATCGCCTACGCACAACGGGGCCGCGGCGAGCGTAAACGCCCGGCGAGCGGCTGGGCCTCGCTGACCCCGACCGAGCTGGACGTCGTGCGGCTCGTCATCGAAGGGCTGTCCAACAAGGACATCGGCACCAGGCTTTTCGTGTCACCCCGCACGGTGCAGACCCACCTCACGCATGTCTACAACAAACTCGGGCTGACGTCGCGCGTGCAACCTGCTCAAGAATCGGTGCGCCACACCTGACCGATCTTCACCGCGTGGGTCTATGGCATATGTGTCGCCGGGAGTTGTCAGCTTCGGCTGACATTGTCAGCCAATGCTGACAGCTTCAGATCGCACATGTCCCAGGGAGAGGCGACACGCCGATGGCGACTGTCTAGGCACTCCACTGCGGGTCGCGGCCCAGGTGGCGCAGGAGTCGATCGAAATCTGTTGCGCTGTCGCCGGTCTGGGCCGGTCCGAACGGTGCGTTGGGCATGTTGCGAAAGTCCCCGTCCGGCACGGCCAGGGTCACGGGCAGGGCCGCGGCGACGACGTCGTCGGGCGGCGTGAACGGGATGCCGAGGCTGACGGCGACGTCCCAACCGTGCACCACGTAGTCGACGAGGTGGAAGCCGATCGCCATCTCGGCCGGCACCGATGTACCCAATTCCGGTAGTGCGAACTGCCTTTCGGGATCGGCAGCGGCGAAAGCGTCCAGAACATCGTGCGCGGCCGAGGCGTATTCGCCGACCAGGTCCTGCGTGTCGCGAACGGAAGCCGGATCCCAGAGGGCGAGATCCTGGCCACCGCCACGAGCGGCGGCTGCGAAGCCGCGGTGCTGGACGGTCATATGAGCGAGCAAGTCGGCCAAATTCCAAGCGGTGCAGGGAGTTGGCCGTCCCAAGTCGGAACTGCCGATGGCGTTGACGACGTCGACCGAAGCGAGGACGGCCGCGCGGTGACTGCTGAGGAGATCGGTGGATAATGTAGGCATGAGCTTATCGTAAGCAGACGCATACGATATGGCAATGCCTACGATGATGGGATGTCAGCCAAGCGACCTGACCTCGCCGCGCTGCTCGCGCCGCTGCTGCGTGAGCTGATCGCCGCCGAGCAGCCGGTGCTCGACGCCCATGGCGTGAGCATGTGGGGCTACGTCGTGCTGCTGACACTCGACGAGACCCCGATGCGATCGCAGGCCGTGCTGGCGCAGGCGATCGGGGCCGACAAGACCCGCATCATCCGCACGCTCGACGACCTGCAGGACCGCGGTTACATCGAGCGGACTCCCGACCCCGATGACCGCCGAGTCCGCCTCCTGTCGATCACCGCGTCGGGACGTCGCCTCAAAGACGCGGTGCAGGCAGACATTCAGCGCGGTGAGGAGCACTGGCTCGGCGAACTGAGCGCCGATGAGCGCCGGGTCTTCCTCAAGGTGCTGCAACGTCTGGCACCGACGCCCGAATGATCGCCAGCTCGCCACTGGTCATGACGGCGGCCACCTGCAGGTCCGCGTCCAGCACCACCAGATCGGCAGTCCGGCCGGGCGCCAGGCGGCCGACCCTGGTCAATCCCAACGCCTCCGCAGGCGTCGTCGCGGTCATCGCAGCCGCGGCGATCAACTCCGCGTCGGCGTCGGGGTTGTGTACGGCGGCGCGAAAAACGCGATCCATCGTCGCGGTACTGCCCGCGATCGTCGACCGACCTCGAACCCGCGCGACCGCATTCTCGACTTCCACATCGAGCGCCCCGAGCCGGAAGGAGCCGTCCGGAAGTCCGGCGGCGGCCATGGCATCGGTGATCAGGGCGACCCGTTCGGAACCAGCGGATGCGACGACGTGGCGGAACAGGGCGTCATGCACGTGCACCCCGTCGGCGATCAGCTCGACGGTGACGCGGGGATCTTCCAGCAAGGCCATGGCCGGCCCCGGGTCCCGATGGTGCAGCGGCCGCATGGCGTTGAACACGTGCGTCCCGACTGTGGCCCCCAGGTCGATGGCGGCCCGTGTCTGGTCATAGCTGGCATCGGTATGGCCCACGGCGACAACGACTCCCGCTGCCGCCAGTCGTTCGACGGCCTTGAGGCCGTTGGGTAGTTCGGGCGCCACCGTGACCATCCTGATGGCGCCGTCGGCGGCCTCCAGCAGTGTGTCGATCGCGGCGGGGTCCGGGTCGCGCAACTGGCCGGCGTCGTGCGCGCCACAGCGGGCCGCACTGAGCCACGGGCCTTCCAGGTGGATGCCGGCGATCACGCCGGCGCGGGTCGCGGCGGTGAGAGCACGCACCTGGGTGAGCAGCTCGGCCGGCGCCGCGGTGACCAGGCTGGCGAGCGTGGTCGTGGTGCCGTGGCGGCGGTGAAACGCTGCCGCACGGCTGATCTCGTCCGCCACCGGCTCGGTGTACGAAGCGCCACCGCCACCGTGCACGTGAATGTCGACGAAGCCCGGCACCACGATCGCATCGGCGAAATCGTGGTCCGGCGGCCGAGGTGGGACGCCTGCCCCCACGTCGATGATCCGGCCCGCGGACGTCTCGACCCAGCCTGGCCGGTGCACCCCGCCGGGGGTCACGACCGCGCCGGCGGCGATCAGTGTCATAGCGTCTCCGTGACCTTCCGCAGGCCCCGCGGCTGGTCGGGGTCACCGCCGCGGGCGAGCGCCAGGTGCAGCGCAAGCTGTTGCAGCGGAAGGATTTCCAGCAGCGGGGACAGCTCGTCGCCGACGCCGCTGGGTAGCGCGATGCCGCCGGCCAGTCCGGACAGCGCCGCGGGGGCTCCGACCCCGAAGACATCGGCGTTGCGCTCGGCCAGCCGTTCCAGCACTGGCGCCATGGCCTGCCCGCCGGCGCCTTCAGGAACCACCGCGAGCACCGGCACCTGTGGGTCGACGGTGGCGAGTGGTCCGTGCAGCAGATCGGCACCCGAAAATGCCTGTGCGGAAAGGTAAGACGTCTCCATCAGCTTGAGGGCGGCCTCGCGGGCGGTGGGGTAGGAGTAGCCGCGGGCGGTGGTGATGAGCCGTTGCGCGAACCGGTAGCGCTGCGCGACCTCGCGCACCAGGTCACCGGAGGCGAGCACCTGCTCGCCGAGATCAGGCAACGCGTCGACCCCGTCGCCATTGCTGCCGAGCAGCAGTTGCAGTGCGAGCAACTCGGCGGTGTAGGACTTGGTCGCGGCCACCGACCGTTCGGCACCGGCCAGCACATCGATGTGAATCGCCGCTGCCGCAGCCAGATCCGACGCGGGGTTGTTGGTGACGGCGACCGTGAGCGCACCCTGCGCGCGGGCCACCTCGACCGAGCACACCAGGTCAGGTGACCCGCCAGATTGGCTCACCGCGATGTACAGCACATCGCGCAGGTCGGGTTGGGCGCCGTAGACCGTCATCGTCGACGGGGAGACCAGCCCGGCGGGTAGGCCATGTTTGATCTCGACCAGGTACTTCGCGTACAGCGCGGCGTGGTCGCTGGTGCCTCGCGCCACGAACAGCACGAATCGCGGTGCGGCCGCGGCGATCTGGTCGGCGGCGGCGCGGATGGGGGCACGGCCCTCGTCGAGCAGCCGGCGCCAGACCTGCGGCTGCTGCGCGATTTCGGCGGCCATCAGGTGGCCGTGGGACGTTTGATCGGGGCTCACTTCTTCTCCTTGTCGGGGTCACAATCCAGTAATAGTCGTTGGGCGAGTTCGACGGCGCCGCGCACCGGGTCGACGGCCAGGACCCGCACATCGGTGAACTGCTGCTCGGTGAGGCGCTGCCGCACCACTTTCTGCAGGGCCGGTTGGTGGACCGCCAAGCCGCCGGCGAGCACCACCGGCCCGGTGAAATCCAGCCGGGTGCCGACGGCAACGGCCAGTTCGGCCAAGGCGGCTCCGGCTGCGTCGACGATCTGACGGCTCACCGCATCACCACCGCCGGCCAGTTCGAAGACGACGCGAGCCCGGCCGGCCCAGTAGCGCCGGTCGGGTTGGTCGTAGAAGTGGTCGAGCAGCTGGCCCGGGAACTGCAACCCGCAGTCGGCCGCCAACTGCTGGCCCAGCCGGTCGGCCGGTGCGCCGCGATCGATCCGAGCCATGGTGCGCCGCACCGCTTCCCGCGCCACCCAGTAGCCGCTGCCTTCGTCGCCGAGCAGGTAGCCCCAGCCGCCGGCGCGGCTCTGTTGCTCACCTCGGCGGCCGAAGGCGACAGATCCGGTGCCGGAGATGACGGCGATACCGTCGCGGACCCCGGCCGCGGCGAGGATGAGTTGACTGTCGTGCACCACCCGGATGCGGGCGCAGCGCAGCCGCTGCGCCAGCAGGTCGCGCAGCCGGGCTTCGCCGGCGGGGGTCTCGACCCCCGCCGCTCCCGCGCACACCGCCTGGATTCCCTTGGTGCCCAACCGGTCCAGGATAACGTCCAGCTGGCGTCCGGCCTCGTCGGCGCCGACCGACGAGATGTTCGCGCTGCCGGCCAGGGCCTCGGCGACGACGGTGCCGTTCTCCACCCGGACCGCCTGGGTCTTGGAACCGCCGATGTCGAGTCCAAGAACGGCGCAGCCGGTCATCGGGCAGCTTCCGCGTCAGCCTGCTCGGACGGCCAGGTGCCGCCGTTCTCCCAGAAGTGCCGGATCTCCTCGAGCTGACGGCCCTTGGTCTCCGGGGCGAAGCGGTACACGAAGACGAAGGCGAGCAGGGCGAGCACACCGAACACCATGAATGTGCCGGAGCCGCCGAGGGTTTGGAGCATGGTCAGGAAGAAGCCGGCGACGATCGCGTTGCCCACCAGGTCGGAGGTCAGCATGGCGCTGGACCCCATCGACCGCAGCTGCGACGGAAAGCTCTCCCCGGCGTACACCCAGACCAGCGCGCCGAACCCGAAGGTGAAGCCGACGGTGAACAGCAGCACGCCGATGAAGCCGAGCGCCGTGAGCGCGCCACCGAAGTTCGATCCGGCCAGGAACACCCCGATGAGCAGCGCGTTGGCGGCGATCATCATGCCGATGCCGCCGAGCAGGATCGGTCGCCGGCCGACGCGGTCGACCAGAACCAGCGACACGAATACCGCGATCAGGGCGGCGACCTGGACCAGGGCGGGCAGGATCAGCAGGGCGAAGTTGCCGTGGAAACCCATGGCCTCGAACAGTTTCGGGCTGTAGTAGACGATGGCGTTGATGCCGGTGATCTGGATGAAGAAGCCGAGGACGACGACGAACAGCGTGGCCCGCAGGTACGGCGGTCGCAGCATCTCGCGGAAGGTGCCACCGCGTTCTTCGTGCAGTGCCCGGCCGATCTCGTCGATTTCGGCGTCGATATCGGCGTCTGGATCGACCATCGCCAGGGTGCGACGCGCTTCGTCGACCCGGCCTTTGAGCATGTACCAGCGGGCGGTGTCCGGCATGCGCAGCAGGACCACGGCCACCACCAGGGCCGGCACCGAAGCCAGACCGAGCATCCAGCGCCAGCTCCCGGAGTCGGCCAGGGAGTAGGCGGCGAGGTAGCCGATGATGATGCCGATGACCGTGGCCACCTGATAGGCCACCAGCAGTGATCCGCGAATGCTCGCGGGCGCTGATTCGGCGACGAACACCGGCACCACGACGACCGAGATACCGATCGTCAGGCCGAGTAGCAGGCGGGCCGTCATCAGCATCGGCACCGATACCGACAACGCACACATCAACGCGAACGCGGCGTAGGTGGTGGCGACCAGCACCATCGACTTCTTGCGGCCGATCTTGTTGGCCAGCCAGCCGCCGACGATGGCGCCGGCGATCTCGCCGATGACCACCATGGTGGTGATCCATTGGACGCCCGCGGTGTCGAGATCGAATTCCCTGGGGATGAACAGCATCGCGCCGGCGATGTTGGACAGGTCGTAGCCGTAGATGACGCCGACGCTCGCCGCGGCGACCCCCACGAGTAGGCCCAGCTTCGACGTTTTTCGAGTCTCGGTAGTGCTCACGCGCGGAGTCCTATCGCCGGAGTGGAAATTGGTCTATACCAATTTGGTAGATGCTAGATTGGCATATACCAATAAGGCCGTCAAGAGGTGAATCGAACCGATGTCTGAAGCAGCTGCCCCGACCACCGCTGCGCCGCGGTACTTCCAGGTCAAGTTGGCTCTCGCGGACCTGATCGCCGAACTCGACCGGGGGATGTCGCTGCCGCCCGAGCGTCAGCTCGCCGAACAACTCGGCACGTCCCGGACCACGTTGCGCAAGGCGCTGGCCGAGCTGGCCGGCGAGGGGGTGCTGCGCCGCACGCAGGGCAGCGGGAATTACGTCGCGCCACCCAAGGTCGTCCACGTGCGGCAGTTGTCGTCACTCACCGACGATCTGAAAGCCGAAGGGATGCAGGCTTCTTCGCAGATTCTGGGGCTCGAGCAGGTGCGAGCGGACAAGGTCGTCGCCGAACATCTGGAGATTGCGGAGGGGGAGCGGATCCGGCTCCTGACCCGGTTGCGTCTGGTCGACGGCGAACCGCTGGCGATCGAGGCGGCCCACCTACCCGGTGCGCTGCCGCGGCTGGAGACGCGGCTGGCCGAGACGGGCTCGCTCTACACGGCGCTGCGGGACTGCTACGGCCGTGGTGTGCACTCGGTGGAGGACACCGTCGAGACCGCGATGGCGACGCCGGATCAGGCCGAGCTGCTGCAGATCGCGACCGGGCAACCCTTGCTGCTGGTCCACCGGACCAGTCGTGACAAGTCGGGGCAGGTCGTGGAATGGACCCGCTCGGTGTACCGCGGCGACCGGTTCCGCTTCGTCGCGCGGGCCTGATCGGCCCGGCTCCGCCGGCGCCACGACCAGCCCAGGACAAAAGCGGATGACAGCAGTGCGAAAATCGAAGCCATCATGAGCAACAGCGGTGCAGGCGCGGACAAGCGCGTCGTCTTTTCCGGGGCACAGCCCACCTCCGACTCGCTTCACCTGGGCAACGCCCTGGGCGCGGTGCAGAACTGGGCCCACCTGCAGGACGGCTACGACGCGTTCTTCTGTGTCGTCGACCTGCATGCCATCACCGTCCCTCAGGACCCCGAGACGCTGCGTCGCCGGACGCTGGTGACCGCGGCGCAGTACCTGGCGCTCGGCATCGACCCCGCCCGCAGCACGGTGTTCGTGCAGAGCCACGTCGCCGAACACACTCAGCTGGCCTGGTTGCTGGGCTGCTTCACCGGCTTCGGTCAGGCGTCGCGCATGACGCAGTTCAAGGACAAGTCGCAGAAGCAGGGCGCCGACGCCACCACGATCGGCCTGTTCACCTATCCGGTGCTCATGGCCGCCGACATCCTGCTCTACGACACCGACCTGGTGCCCGTCGGTGAGGACCAGCGTCAGCACCTGGAACTGGCCCGCGACCTCGCCCAGCGGTTCAACGCGCGCTTCCCCGACACCTTCGTGGTGCCCGAGGCCATGATCCCCAAGGCCACTGCCAAGATCTACGACCTGCAGGACCCGACCGCGAAGATGAGCAAATCGGCGGCCACCGACGCCGGGCTGATCAACCTGCTCGACGATCCGGCCAAGAGCGCCAAGAAGATTCGCTCGGCCGTGACCGACAGCGAGCGCGAGATCCGATTCGACACCGAGGCCAAGCCGGGTATCTCCAACCTGCTGACCATCCAGTCGGCGGTCACCGGCACCGCCATCGACGCGCTGGTGGCCGGGTACGAGGGGCGCGGCTACGGTGACCTGAAGAAGGAAACCGCAGAAGCCGTCGTCGAGTACGTCACCCCGATCAAGAACCGGGTCGACGAGCTGCTGGCCGACCCGGCCGAACTGGAGTCGGTGCTGGCCGCCGGCGCCGACCGCGCCGAGCAGGTGGCGTTCAAGACGCTGCAGCGCGTCAACGACCGCCTGGGCTTCCTGCCGCGGCTGCGCTGACGTTGCGGACGCCGCGCCAGGACACCCGCGGCGTCGCGCACTAGGCTTTCCGGCAAACAAGGGGGTTTGCCAGAAATGACCGACTCGGACCAGCCGGGCCTGCTCGACCGACTGCGCCAGCGGCATCCGTGGCTGGACCGGATCATGCGGGCCCAGGACCGCTACCAGGACTGCAACGGCGACTTCTATGCCGCCGGCATCACCTACTTCACGGTGTTCGCGCTGTTCCCGCTGCTCATGGTCGGTTTTGCGGCGGGTGGCTTCGTGCTGGCCTCACGCCCCGACCTGCTGGCCGAGCTGGAGGTGCACATCCGGTCAGCGGTCGCCGGTGACTTCGGCAATCAGCTGGTCGGGTTGATGGATTCCGCGGTGAAATCGCGCACCTCGGTCGGTGTCATCGGTCTGGCGACCGCGGCCTGGGCCGGTCTGGGCTGGATGGCCAATCTGCGTAAGGCGCTCACCGAGATGTGGGAGCAGCAGAGCGAACCTGACGGCTGGGTGGGCACCAAGCTGTCGGACCTACTGGCGTTGGTCTCGGCGTTCGTGGCGATCGTCCTCACCATCGGTCTGACCGCTGTGGGCGATACCGGGTTGATGACGACGGTCCTGCACTGGTTCGGCGTCGGGCATGTGCCGGGCCTCGGCGTGCTGCTGCGGGTGGCGTCGTTGGCGGTGTCGTTCCTCGTGGCGTGGTTGATGTTCACCTGGATCATCGCCCGGCTGCCCCGCGAGAAGGTCAGCTTCCGCAGCTCGGCCCGCGCCGCCCTGATCGCCGCGGTGGGCTTCGAACTCTTCAAACAGGTCGCGTCGATCTATCTGCGGACCGTCATGCACGGGCCGGCGGGCGCGACGTTCGGTCCGGTGCTGGGTCTGATGGTGTTCGCCTACATCACTGCGCGGCTGATCCTGTTCTCGACGGCGTGGGCGGCGACGGCGCCGGAGACCATGGCGCTGGTCCCCGTGGCGCCGCCGGGACCGACCACGATCGTCACCCGTTATCGCGAGCGTGAAGGCGCGGACAATGTAGTCGCGAGCGCTGCTCTTGGTGCGGCCGTGGGCCTGCTTGGTGGGCTTGGTCTTTCGCGGTTGACCCGACGCCGGTAGGTGCTCAGCGCCGCAGCGGATTCGTGGCGATGAACTGCTCGGGCTTGTGTTCTGAGGCCCAGCGTTGCCAGCGCTCCCAGGCGTCCACCGAGCGTCGTTGCCAGGCCGCATCGACTGCCGGGCTGACCCGACGGGCGATCTCCAGCACGGTGATGAACGGCGCGCGGGCCAGTAGCAGCGCCAACCCCAGCCAGGGCGACGGCAGTCGGAATTGCTTGCGGTTCCAGGGCAGCATGAACAGTCGGGTGTAGCCGGACTGGATGTGCAGATGCAGTTTGGCGCGCCACCGCTGCAGCCCGGTCTGGTCCTGGCGCGGTGCGAAGGACGGGACGAACGACTCCACCAGTTCAGTACCGGCCGCGCCGGAGTCATGCGACCGGGTGGCGTCGAACAGATACAGCATCCGCACACCGTCGGCGACGGTCTTGGGGAACACCTCGGACTGCACCCCGACCAGGTGGCCGAGGTAGCGGTTGAAATGCATGGCCGCGCGGATTTCCTGCGGCGACGTGAGGTAGCCCAGCGAGTACAGACCCAGCGCGGGGCCGACGCTGCCGCCGAGCAGGGTCAGCATCATCTCGGCCTGGCTGATCGGCAGTCCCCAACGGGCGCTGTCCCATTCGGCGTTTTCCGCTACCCGGAGGCGGACGCTGACGTGCATCACCCGGACCTGCATCGAGATGCGTCGGCCCAGTGAGCCGGGGGTCAGCGCCGCACCGGGTCGGCACACCTCGATCCACCAGCGGGTGGTCTCCAGGTAGCGGTTCAGCGCCGACGCGCCTGCGTAGCCGCCCGAGAGTGACAGCGGCACGGCCAGCGAGCCCTCGGTATAGGTGTCGAGGGTGCCTGCATTGCCGACGGCGCCCAGGGTGTAGCCCCAGCGGCGCCACACCGCCGCGCCCTGCTCGATGAGTTCCGGGTCCACCCAATCGGGGACCACCTCGAATTCGGCGAATAGTTGCCGCATGGATTCCGGAGCCTCCGGCACCTGATCGATGCCGAGGTCGAGCGCCTTGTTCAGCAGCGCGCGGGACTCCTGCGGCCCGAGATCGCCGAGGAAGGTCTCGTCGACGAACCGCTCGGCGACCGGGTCGCCGGTGGTGAGCAGGCGCGCGTAGCCGTCGACGATCTCGTCGTCAGGCAACAGGTCGAAGCGGGTGATTCGCTTGAGTGCGTTGCGGATTCGGGCGTGTGGCCCGGCCTCGCGTGCCTCCGGCCACCGGAATGCTGACGGTGCCTGCACGGTCCTCCTGTCGATACCTGTCGGGCGGTGCGGTCCAGTGAACGTAGCACCCGGTTGACGCCCGTCAAGTTCGTGATGGCCGTTTCGGTTACCCGGTTCGACGGCCGCCCGTTGCTCGCTCAATGATGTATATGCAACAATGGTGACATGGTCCATTCCGCTGTCGACGAGATTGCCGCCAACTGCCTGGCGGTTCGTGTCCGGCTACTCGGCCGAGCGGTGACGAGTCTCTACGACCACGCGCTTGAGTATCATGGTGTCAGCATCGCCCAGATCAACCTCATGGCTGCGTTGGGGAAGATGGGCCCCAGCTCGCCGGCGCGTATCGGCGAGGTGTTGCAGCTGGAACGGTCGACCGTCAGTCGAAACCTGAGTCTGTTGATCAAGCACGGCTGGGTGGAGGCGGTCTCTGCGAACGCCAAGGGGGTGCGAGAGGTCGCGCTGACCTCATCGGGCTTCGAGAAGGTCGATGACGTGATGCCGGAATGGCAACGGGCACAACAAGAAGCTGCCGAACTGCTGGGGACGGGCGGCGTCAAGGCGGTCCGATCCCTCGCGACCAACGTCGGCCTGCCGCTCGGCGACTAGCGCAATCGGTCCACGGGCGCCGATCTCGATGTTCCAATGTTGTATATACACTATTGTAAAGGAGTCGCAATGTCCACACATCCCACTTCGAAGATCTTCATGATCGGAGCGACAGGGGCACAGGGCATCCCGGTTGCCCGCGCCCTCGTCGCCGACGGGAAGTACTCCGTACGATTTCTCACTCGTGACGCCACGAGTGCGCGGGCCAAATCATTGCTCGAACTGGGAAACGTCTCGGCGCTCGAAGGCACGTTCACTGACGAAGCGGCGCTGCGAGAAGGCTTCCGCGAATGCGACGGCGCGTTCGTCAACATCGATGGATTCAACGCAGGCGAGAAGACCGAGATGTACTGGGCCATCCGCGCCTACGAGATCGCCATCGAGGAAGGCGTCAAATTCTTCGTGTACGGGAACCTCGACTACGCGCTGAAGAAGGCCGGCTTCGACTCGAGGTACCGCGCCGGTCACTACGACGGCAAAGGGCGCATCGCCGAATGGATCCTGCTGCAGAATCAGGCGAATTCGGATCGGATGGGCGCCGCCATCTTCACCTCGGGCCCGTACATCGAAATGACGATCTCGCCCCTGACCCCCATGGCGCCCAGCGTCGAAGACGGCGTGGTCACCTGGCGGGTGCCACTCGGCGACGGTGCGGTGCCCCATGTCGCACTCGAGGATTGCGGCTACTACGTCCGATGGCTCTTCGACAACACCGACCGGTCCAATGGCATGGACCTCGAAGTGGCCATCGACCACATCCCGTATCGCGAACTTGCGCGGGCATTCGAGACCGTTACCGGACATCGCGCCCGCTATGTCGACACCGACATGGACGCGTACTGGCGGGGACCGCTCAGTGGCGTCGCCGACAGCCCGGCTGGATACAACGCGGACCCGAATGACCCGAGCACCATGACATTTCGAGCCAACTTCACCGGTTTCTGGAATCTGTGGAAAGACGGCGTCATCGAACGGAACTACGCGCTGCTGGACGAAATCCACCCGAACCGGATTCGCACCGCCGAGCAGTGGTTCAGGCGTGAGGACGAAGTCGGCAGAGCGACCGGGAAGGGCAGCCTGTGGGAGCGGGTCCAGCCGGAAAACTGGAGTCTGGACTCGGCCGTCCTGAAGAGCAGCCAGGACCTGCGCACCGGCAAGCTGTGAGCCTCAGAACTATTCGATGAAATGTCTTGCTCAGAATCGGAGAAAGTAGGCGACTGGTGGGGGCGGCCGGCCCGCCGCTGAGAATTCCGCGGCGGCGGGCCGGTGGTGGGCCAGTGTGGATTCGTGGCCTACAGCGTCACGGCGGGCCAGTCATTGTCGACGTGCGCCAACACATTGAAGTAGTTGGTCAAGGTGTTAAGGGCCAAGTTCACCACCACCTCACCGATTTCTTCATCGGAGACTCCGGCATCGCGTGCCGCCTGCAACTCTCCGTCGTCGACCTTGCCGCCGTTGCCGGCGATCGCGTTGGACAGTTTGAGCAATGCGGCGACATGCGCGTCGCTGGACTCGGCGGCACGGGCGCTGCCGAGTTCGCCGGCGTCAACCTTGGCGATGTTGGCACCGATGTAGGTGTGAGCCGACAGGCAGTATTCGCAGCCGTTGAGCTGTGCGGTGGCGATCGCCAGGCGCTCGCGAACTGCCGGCTTGAGCACGCCTTTGCCGGCCTCCCCGGACAGTGCGAGGTAGCTGCGCAGCAGGGTGGGGCTGTTGGCCATGACTTTCGTCATATTCGGTACCAGCCCGAGTGACTTCTGCACCTGAGCCAGTAGATCGGCCACTTCGCCGGTCGCGGTCTCGGGCTCGATGGGGGCGAAATTCGTCATGGGAAATCCTTTCGTCGACACACAGGCTAATGGGACAAGTGGCCATCAACCGTTAGAAGATCTATCACGCAGTTCTAACGGAAGCAACCTGCATATGCCGTGATAAATTGACAAGGTGTCGATGAAGGATCCCGCGTGGCTGTTGCCGGACGAGCCGGCGCCGGTGCGGTATATGAACACGATCTGGGCCGACACGCATGGCGTCCACGACGAACTGACCGACGCGATGGCGTTGCGTGATTGGCTTGCCGCCGTTACCAATTGCGAACGCACCGATCTGGGGAGGGCAACCCAAGACGAGTTCACCGGCGCCCTGCGGCTCCGTGACGGCCTTCGACGGTTGGCGGCTCACTGCACGGCGGACGGGCGTCCGGCTGCACAATCACCAGTCACAGAGATCGACGAGGCGGTTCGTATCGTCAACAGCCTGCTTGCTGACCTGCCACGCACGCAGCTCGTGATTCGCGACGGTCAGCTGCACAGTGTGAACGCCCGGCACGCATCGCCGATCCGAAGTTCCTTGGCGGATCTCGGACATCAGGCGATCGGCCTGCTCACCGGGCCTGGGGCCGTCAAACTGAGCGCCTGCCACGCGCCCGGTTGTGTGTTGTACTTCGTCAAGTCGCACCCGCGTCGCGAATGGTGCTCAGAAGCCTGCGGGAATCGCGCCCGGGCCGCGCGCCACTACCGGCGAACTCGGCTCAACAAGCGTGCCGACGGTTAGTGGACGTGGCAGTCAAGGCGGCATTCCTGACCCGGTGAGTACAGCCTTCGTCTCAGCTTTCTTCCTTGTGAACCGATTGCCGGCGCACCAGCGTCATGATCGTCCAGCGACTCGAATATCCCTGTCCGACAAGCACACCCACGCTGAGCAGTGCCATGATCGGATATTGGGCGATGAGCTGGTCCGAACTCCAGTAGACGGCGAGCAATCCCGCTGACGCGGCGGCCGACAGCGTGCTGAACACGCCGAGGACCAGGACCAGGCCCACTGCCACCTCGGTCAGCGGAGTCACGATGCCGGCGAGATCTGCCGTCGGCCGCAGCAGGTTCTCGGCCACGAACCGGAAGTATTCCGGCACACGCGAATTGGCCGACGCGCCGTCGACGACGAGCAGAATGTCCGCGCGCCCGAAGTGCGCCCGGAACTTCACGTATCCCTCGTGCAGCCACAGCAGTCCCAGCCCGACCCGGACCGCGCCGAAGAGTATCGACGCGGCCAGGTCGGCGCGGTCACGCGTGGTCAGTGCGCGGGTGGTCATCAGACCGGTCATCACATCAGCGAGGCAGCGCCGAAGACTGCCTTCGCCTTGTCGCAGTGGATGACGACCGTGGTGTAACCGGCGGTGTCGATGCCCGTCAGCGGGAACGACTGCGTTGCCTGGTCGTACTTGATGGCCGAGATCTGCTTGCCCGCCGCGACGTCGGACTCGGTGGAGCCCTTCGTCAGGTACACGTGCAGGTCCGGGCCCTCGTCCGAGGTGAAGTTGCTGAACTCCAGATTGCCGCCGGTCACCTTCGCCGAGCCCGCGACGTGCTTGCCGTTGAGCCCCGTGAACTGGCCTGCCCGGGCGGCGCTCGCGGTCATGGCGGACGCCGACGTCATGGCGGCACTGGGGGCGCCGGACGATCCAGCCGACTTCATCTCGTTCGCGCCGCACGCTGTGAGGGTCAGGGCGAACACCGCAGCTGCTGTTGCCGCGATGGGCTTGATGACCATGTGGTTCTCCTTCGAGCGTCGGGGTGCCGATCACCCCGTCGCCCACGAAGTTAGGGAGCGCGCCGGACGCGTTGGACAAACATTTCAGAACCGTAAGAACCGGACCGTCGCGCTCGCGGCTGTCTAGGCTCGGCACCATGAGAGGTGCGATATGGATGCGCCCGTGACGTCGGATGACGGTGGCGGAGCGCACGTCATGCTGGTCGAAGACGACCGCCGGGTGCGCACGGCTGTGGCGGCGTACCTGCGCGCCAAAGGTTTTCGGATCGACGAGTACGCCGACGGGGAAACCGCGCGGGACGCGGTGCAGCGTTCGGTGCCCGACGTGCTGGTCCTCGACCGCATGCTGCCGGGTCTGTCGGGCGACGACCTGCTGCGCGAGATTCGGACCCGCTCGGACGTCCCGGTGATCATGCTCACCGCCCTCGGTGCCAGTGGGCACCGCATCGACGGCTTGGAACTCGGCGCCGACGACTACCTCGCCAAACCGTTCGCTTTGCGTGAGCTGCAACTGCGGATTTCGAAGCTGTTGCGGCACAGGGTATCCCAGCAGTCGCCGTTGGCCCCTTTCGTGGTCGGCCGGTTCCGCATCGACCCGACGATGCGCCGGATCACTTGCGGCAGCGCTGATGTCGAGCTGACCGCACGCGAGTACGAACTCCTGCTCTTCCTCCTCAAGAACCCCGACCGCGTCGTCTCCCGCGACGAGATGCTGCGGGAGGTGTGGGGGTGGAGTACCGGCGACGCGTCGACGGTGACGGTGCACATCCGCCGGTTGCGCGAGAAGCTCGAAGCCGACCCGCGCGATCCCGTCTACCTGCGCACCGAATGGGGTTCGGGATACCGGTTCACGCCGTCGGGGAGGTCGTCATGATCCTCGGTGCCGCGGACCTCGTCGTCATCGCAGTGACGGCACTGCTCTGCACGTCGGTCGCCACCGGCGCGGCCGTCATCGTCATGCAGCTCAATCGGCGAGGGTCCATCGCCACACAGGTGGCGGCGCTGATCTGCGCGACCATCGTCGCCATCGTCGCGTCCACGGTGGCCATCTCCATCGAGATGTACCTCTCGTCGCACGACCTCCAGGTGCTGCTGGCGGTGCTCGTCGTCTCCGCTGCGCTGGCCGCGCTGGCTGCCGGGTTCATGCTGCGCCGGCTGCGGCGGTCGCTGGCCCGGCTGCAACTCGCGGCCGAGCAGATCGGCAGCGGTGAAGTTGTCACAGCGGACGTCGACAGCTCGCGGGAATTCGCGGAGTTGTCCAGCCGGCTCGCGCAGTCGTCGGCGCAACTTGCCGCTGCCCGTGCGGAAGTCGAGCAGCTGGATCAGTCACGACGACAGCTGGTCGCGTGGGTTTCGCATGATCTGCGGACGCCCCTGGCCGGGATGCGCGCGATGGCTGAAGCGCTCGAGGAAGGGGTGGTCGACGACCCGGCCGAATACATCCGCCAGATCCGTGATCAGGTGGACTCGGTCAACGGCATGGTCGATGGGCTGTTCGAGTTGTCCAAGATTCAGAGCGGCATGCTGAAGCTCAGCAAGGAGCCGGTGGTGCTTCTGGACCTCGTCTCCGACGTCGTGTCCGATATGCGGGCTCTCGCGGCCACCCGCGGCATCCGCATCACGCACGCCGGGATGGCCGACGCGGTGCTGCATGCGGACGCCGGAGAGCTGTCGCGGGTGGTCGCGAACCTGTTGGTCAACAGCATTCGGCACGCGCCGGAGCATTCCGAGATCGAGGTCTCGGCGCAGCGGCTCGACGGCGACCGGATTGTGCTCACGGTGCTGGACCAGGGGCCCGGCGTGCAGTCCCAGGATCTCGGCCGGATGTTCGACATGGGCTGGCGCGGCACTGCGGCCCGCACCCCGGAAGACGGTGGGTCGGGTGCCGGCATCGGCCTGGCCATCGTGCGGGGCATCGTCGAGGCACACGGCGGCGAGGTTTCCGCTGCCCACGTACCCGGCGGGTTCCGGCTGGATGTGACGCTGCCGACGGCGTGATCGTCAGGCGTCGGGCGGACCCGCGGTGAGCACCCGGGGACCGAGCTGGTGCGCCAGTTCCAGTGCCAGTTCCATGGCCAGGCGCCGTTCGCCCGGCTGGTAGCCGAGCAGCTCGGTCGCTCGGGCCACGCGCTGCAGGACGGTGTTGCGGTGGGTGTGCAGCCGGTTGGCTGCGCGCGGCGCGTTCTCGGCCTCGTCGAGGAACACGCGCAGGGTGTCGCGCAACCGGGCTGCCGCCGACGTGTCCTCGGCAAGGGGGCCCAGCGTCGCGGCGACGAATTCGGCTGCGCGATCGGTGTTCTGGGCCGCGAGCGCCGTGACTTCGAGGTCGCGGAACAGTGCCACCCGCGCGCCACCGCTGTGTCCGGCGAGCAGACTCTGGATCGACAGCGCCGCCTCGTGGGAGCGGCGGAAGCCGGTGATGCCGGGCCGCGTCGGACCCACGGCGACGCGAATATGGTTCTGGGCCTGACGGATTGCGTCAGGCAGCACATCGACGGCCGGTTCGGAGCTGCTGCCCAGCCACGCCCATAACGTCGACGGCCCGACGGACAGCGTCAACGGCGGACGGGTGCCCGCGGCCCGTGCCAACACGGCCGCCGCCGACTCGAGCGCACCCTGCACGTCACCGTGGGGTGGCGTCCACAGCACCAGGGCGGTGTGGCGCTGGCGCAGGTCGTAGCCCAGGCGTTCGCCGGCGCGCGCCGCGTCGATGGCGGCGCCGTCGAGAATCAGCCGGATGGTCTCGGCGCGGCGGGCGATCGCGCCACCGAGCACCTCCTCGCGTTCGCGTTGCGCCGCGGCGATGACGCTGCCGACTACGTGGTCGACGTACTCGAACATGCGCTGCGACGCGACCTCCAGCAGCTCGAACAGCAGCGGGCCGGAGGGTACGAGCTGCGTGGCGTGCGCCATGTAGCGACGCCAGGCCACGTTCTGGCCGCGCCGGTAGGACTGGAAGATCACGTCGAGGTCCAGCCCTCGCCGCGCCACCGTGCGGGCGATGTCGAGGGCCTCGGGTGGGATGTCGATGGTCCCGATCTTGGCCTCGCGGCGGGCGTACAGCGACAGCAGCCGCGCGGCGTTGGCGCGGTTGCTGGCCGAGGTGTCCGCCAGCACGGCCGCGTCGGACCCGGCGGCGGGCGTGAGTTCGACCTCGGCGGCATCCATCTCGGCGACGAGGTCATCGAGTTCGGCCAGCATCAGTTCGGCGACGTCGCCCATGAGGTTGATGACCTCAGGCGATGGGGTCTCAGCGGCCATCAACGCAGTATGCGCCTGCACATATCACTGCTCGAGTACTGGGCCGTCGCACCTGTGCTGTGTGTCGCGGCGTCCATAGCGTCAGTGCCATCACACCACCACCTCCAAGCGATCAGGAGTCACAGTGTCCACCTCAATGAAGCGGTCCGAGACGCGCGATGTCGATGTGTTGATCATCGGGGCGGGCATCTCCGGCATCGGCGCGGCATATCACCTGAAGGCGAACCGCCCGGGCACGTCGTTCCTGATCATCGAGGGGCGCGACGCCATCGGCGGCACCTGGAGCCTGCACAAGTACCCCGGCATCCGCTCGGACTCCGACATGCCCACGTTCGGCTTCGGCTTCAAGCCGTGGACGCACCGCAAGTCGATCGCCGACGGCCACATCATCCTCGACTACCTGCAGCAGACCGTCGATGAGAATGGCATCGACGAGCACATCCGCTTCGGTCAGCGCGTGCAGAACGCGAACTTCGACTCCGGCAGCGGACGGTGGACCGTCACTACCACCCAGGGCGGACAGACGTCGACGTTCACCGGTCGCTTCCTGTTCCTGGGCACCGGGTACTACGACTACGAGAAGCCGTTCATCCCGGACTTCCCCGGCAAGGCGGACTTTGCCGGACAGGTGATCCACCCGCAGCTGTGGCCCGAGGATCTGGACTACGCCGGTAAGAAGGTCGTCGTCATCGGCAGTGGCGCAACGGCAGTCACACTGATTCCGTCCATGGCGGACAAGGCCGGCCACATCACCATGCTGCAGCGGTCCCCGAGCTACGTGCTGTCGGTGCCGGCGGCCGACCCGATCACCAACACCCTCAACAAGGTACTGGGCCACGAGCGCGCGTTCCCGATCGTGCGGCGCAAGAACATCGCGACCAGCCGTGGGTTGTTCAAGCTGTGCCAGAAATACCCAAAGCTGATGCGAAAGCTGTTGATCGCCAACGTCGCCCGGCAGCTACCCAAGGGCTTCGACGTCGATACGCACTTCACACCGCGGTACAACCCGTGGGAGCAGCGCCTCGCCATGGTGCCCGACGGCGACCTGTTCAAAGCGGTCAAGGCCGGCAAGGCGTCGATTGTCACCGATCAGATCGAGCGATTCACCGAGCGCGGCATCCTGCTGCAGTCCGGGCAGGAGCTGGAAGCCGACATCATCGTCACCGCAACGGGTTTGAACATGTCGGCCTTCGGCAAAATCGCGCTGAGCGTTGACGATCAGGTGCTCAACCTGCCGGACCACACCGTCTACAAGGCGATGATGATCTCCGACGTGCCAAACATGGCATTCGCGATGGGGTACACCAACATCGCCTGGACCCTGAAGGTTGACCTGGTCTGCGAGCACTTCTGCCGGCTGCTGGACCACATGGATGCCCACGGCCACGACGTCGTCGTCCCCGTCGTCGAGAACCCCGACATGGAGCGCGGCCCGCTGATGGACCTGTCATCGGGCTACGTCCAGCGCGGAATCCAACAGTTCCCCCGCAGCGGCGACAGCGGTTCGTGGCTGGTCAAGCACGCGTACGAGATGGACGCCGAGCGGTTGCGCAACGGCGACATCGAGGACCCGGGTCTGCGGTTCTCGTCCGTCAAGTCTGTCGCGTTCGCGTCGTAAAGGATTGTCATGAAACAGCTCTACTTCTACAGCCACGGGGTGCGCTGCGCCGCTTGGCATCTGACCGCCGCCACCGATGTGCTGGCAGGTGAGTCCGGCCGGCCGTGCGTGGTGATGGCCCACGGCTTCAGTGGCACCAAGGATACCGCGCTGCTCAGCTTCGCCGAGCCCTTCGCCGCCGCCGGACTGGATGTTCTGGTGTTCGACTACCGCGGGTTCGGTGAGTCCGAAGGTGTTCCCCGGCAGGATATTTCGATACCCCGCCAGCGGCAGGACTACCACGCCGCCATCGCCGCGGCGCGGCACCTGCCCGGGGTGGACCCGGACCGCATCGTGCTGTGGGGCACGTCGTACGCGGGCGGTCACGTCATCGCAGTCGCAGCTCGCGATCAGCGCATCGCGGCCGTCATCTCGATGAATCCGGCAGTCGACGGTGTCGCCACGCTGGCGCATCTGCGTCGTACCTGCGGGACCGGCTACCTGGTGCGCTCGACGGTCAACGCCCTGCGGGACGTGATCGGCAGCGCGCTAGGACGGCCCGCGCACATGGTGCCGGTGGTTGGGCAGCCCGGATCGAACGCGGTGATCGCGACGTCGGGTTCGGAGGAGGCCTGGCTGCCCGTCGCCGGGCCGACGTGGCGCAACGAGGTGCGCGGCCGGCACGCCCTCGGCGTCGCGTTCAACCGCCCGATCACGAAGGCCGGCAAGTTGAACTGTCCGATTCTCGTGCAGCCCGGCACCGACGACCGCATCGCGCCGGCGGCCGCGGCGCGCAAGGCAGCCCGTCGCGCCGGGTACTGGGCGCAGCTGCGGGAGTACCCCACCGACCATCTCGACTTCTACGACGGTCCCTGGCAACAACGGGCTCTGGCCGACCAGCTCGACTTCCTGAAGCGTGATCTGGCGCCGGCGCAGGGCCACCTCCACGAAACCCACTCTGCCTGAAAGGAATTGATCGATGAAGACCACCGCAGCCGTCCTCCTGGAACCGGGCAAGCCGTTCGAGATCATGGAGCTCGATCTCGACGGTCCCGGCCCCGGCGAGGTGCTGATCAACTACACCGCCGCGGGACTGTGCCACTCCGACCTGCACCTGTCCGACGGTGACCTCCCGCCGCGCTATCCCATCGTCGGTGGGCACGAGGGCGCCGGCATCATCGAGGACGTCGGCCCCGGTGTCACCAAGGTCAAGCCCGGGGACCACGTCGTGTGCAGCTTCATCCCGAGCTGCGGCCACTGCCGGTACTGCTCGACCGGCCGGCAGGCCCTGTGCGACATGGGCGCCACCATTCTCGAAGGCTCCATGCCCGACGGCTCGTTCCGATTCCACAAGGGCGGCACGGATTTCGGTGCCATGTGCATGCTGGGGACGTTCGCAAAGAAGGCCACCATCTCGCAGCACTCGGTGGTCAAGATCGACGATTGGCTGCCGCTGGAGACGGCCGTGCTCGTCGGCTGTGGCGTGCCGACCGGCTGGGGCGGCGCCACGTATGCCGGAAATGTGCGGCCGGGCGACATCACCGTGGTGTACGGCATCGGCGGCATCGGTATCAACGCCGTCCAGGGCGCCGCGCACGCCGGCGCGAAATACATTGTGGCCGTGGACCCGGTGGCCTTCAAGCGCGATACCGCGCTGAAATTCGGTGCCACACATGTCTTTGCGAGCGCCGAGGCCGCGGCCGAGAAGATCAACGAGCTGTCGTGGGGCCAGGGCGCCGACCAGGCCATCATCTGCGTCGGAACCGTCGACGAGGACGTCGTCACATCGGCGTTCAGCGCCATCGGCAAGGGCGGCACCGTCGTCGTCATCGGCATGGCCAACCCCGAGAAGCTCACCATTCATGTCTCGGGCCTGGAGCTCACGTTGTTCGAGAAGACCATTCGCGGCTCGTTGTTCGGCTCGGCCAACCCGCAGTACGACATCATCCGGTTGCTGCGGCTCTACAACGACGGCCAGCTCCAACTCGATGACCTGGTGACCACGCGGTACACCCTCGAAGAGGTCAACCAGGGCTACCAGGACCTTCGGGAGGGTAAGAACATTCGCGGGATCATCGTGCACTGACGGCTGCGGCCGGTAGCTTGACCATGTGATCCCGCAATGGCAGATCGGACCGGTGCAGGTACCGGTGCACGGCCTGTTCGTGGGGCTGGGCGTGCTGGCCGCCGTGATCGTGTTCGTCCATGAGGCGCGCCGCCGCGGTGCGGTGAACGAACAGTCACTCGTGGCCGTCACCGGCGCCCTCGTCGGCGGGGCGATCGGCATGCGGGCGTCGGGGTTGGTGCGTCACCTGGATTTCAGTGCCAATCCGACTGTCGCGCACGCGTGGGAGTACGGGTCCAAGAGCATCCTCGGAGGGCTGCTCGGTGCTTACCTCGGCGTCTTGGTCGCCAAGCGACTTGGGGGGTACCGAGGTAAGACCGGCGACCTGTTCGCGCCGGCGGTCGCCCTCGGGATGGCGGTAGGCCGAATCGGCTGTCTGCTGACCGAGGCACCCGGACGGCCGACGACGCTGCCGTGGGGGGTGCACGCCCCGGCGAGCACCCCCGAGTGCCCAGGGTGTGTGGCGGGACTGGCCATGCACCCGTCGTTCGGGTACGAAATCCTCTTCCAGCTGGCGGCTTTCGCCGCGCTCATGTGGTTGCGGCCGCGCATCACCCATCCCGGCGAGCTGTTCGTGATCTACATCGCCGCGTACGCGGTGTTCCGCTTCTTCGTGGAATTCGTCCGTGCCAACGAGACGGTGTGGCTGGATCTGACACGGCCGCAATGGGTTCTGCTGCCATCATTGGCGCTCTTGGGGTTCCGGATATGGCGCGGCTATTGCCGTGGCTACTACCCGATTTCGTCGGCAGACAAGGAGGGCGACCGTGTCCGAGCCGCCAATTGATTATCCAGACGATGAGCCCGGCAATGGCGTGCCGCCCGGTCAGAATCCGCAACACCCCCAGTACCCGCAATACCCCCAATTTCCGCCGCAGTACCCGCAATACCCTCAGTACCCGCCGCAGTATCCGCAATACGGCTATCCGCCGCAGCCGGTGCCGAATCCGAACGGGGTCTCGGTCGGTGGCGCGATCGGCGGGGTCTTTCTGTTTCCGGTGCTGAATCTCGGCATCGGCCTGGTCACCTTGATGGCCTCCAATCAAGGAACAGGCGCACTGGTTGTTGGTGCCGTGGTGCTGGCGCTCACCGCGTTCGGCGGCGGGTTCGCGCTCTGGAAGACCGGCAACCCCATCGGCAAGGGATTCGGCTTGGGCCTGATGATCGGCTGGGCACTCACCTCGATACTGTCTGTCGGCTTCTGCACCGGCCTGAATCCGGAGATGTACACGTGACAGCCGGGATGGGTCTGCGGGGTGACCGGTTACTGCGCTACGTCACGGCGTACTGCCCGGACTGTCACCACGAGGCACCGGAACGGCCGCTCGCCGACGTCGCGCGACTGTCCGGCCGGCTGGTGGAACGCGACGGACGGGTGTGGCTGGAGCGGGGCTGCCCGGCGCACGGTCTGGTGAGCACCCTCTACGACGAGAACCCGGAGATTCTGTCCTATCTGGAGGAATGGACGGCACCGACCAAGTCACACATCCCTGATGTGGCAGGCAATTTCGATCCGATTCCGTCGGCCTATCTGCGTGGGCTGCCGGAGATGCAGACCCAGCACACCTGCATCCTGCTCGAAGACATCGCCGAGGCCTGCAACCTGCGGTGCCCTACCTGCTTCACCGATTCGTCGCCCGATCTGCGCAACGTGGTGCCGGTCGCCGAGGTGCTCGCGAACGTCGACCAGCGGCTGGCCCGGGAGAACGGGCGGCTGGACGTGCTGATGCTCTCGGGCGGAGAACCGACGCTGCATCCCGACCTGGCGGAACTGCTCGACGAACTCACCCGCCGGCCCATCACGCGAATCCTGATCAACACCAACGGAGTTCGCATCGCGACCGATGATGTCCTGCTCGAGCTGATCAGTTCCCATCGGCAGCGGGTCGAGGTGTATCTGCAATATGACGGCCTGTCCGAGACGGCCCACCGGCATCATCGCGGCGGCGATTTACGGAGGCTGAAACAGCAGGTGCTGCAGCGTCTTTCGGCTCAGCAGATATTCACGACCCTGGTGATGGCTGCCGCGTTGGGCGTCAACGACGACGAGATCGGCGACATGGTGCGGCTCGCGCTGGATACTCCCTACGTCGGTGGCATCACCATCCAGCCGCAGTTCGGTTCGGGGCGTTCGGGGAGCCTGGACGCGCGCGACCGGCTGACCCACACCGGTGTGCTGAGCCGGCTCGGTCCGCAGACCGACGGCCTGGTGACGTGGCGTGACCTGACCGCGCTGCCGTGCTCGCACCCGCACTGCTGCTCGGTCGGCTACGTGCTGCGCGACGATGCCGGGCGGTGGCGGTCGCTGGTGTCGCTGATCGGCCATGACGTCCTCAAGGACCGACTCGGATTGGTGTCCAACAGAATTGCCGACAGCGAGCTGCCGCAGGAACTGCAACTGGCGGTACGTGAATCGCTGCTCGGCCTGCTGTCCGAACAGTCCTCGCTGTCGCACCCCGGGATCGGCGAGGTGTGGCGAACCATCTGCCAGAACTGCGATCTCGGCATGCCGACCCTGCTGGCCCTCGCGTCGTCAGCCCTGCCCGGTGGGAAGAACCGGGTGCGGAAGCTGTTGGGGGAGCGCGTGGTTCGCATCACCGTCAAACCGTTCATGGACATCTCGACCATGATCGAGGAGCGGCTGGTGCAGTGCTGCGTTCACGTCGCGACCCGCTCCAGTCAGGACCAGTGCGCACCGTTCTGCGCGGTGCAGGCCTGGCCGGCACTGGGACGCCAGCGGATGTCGATTGCCGCTGGCAGCGACCTTGGAAAGGCCTTGCCGCTCTCGGTGATCTGAGGGTGGCCGACTTCTCTTCTGCCTCGCGATCCTGACTGCAGGGTGATTTTCTGAGGGTCAGTTTTCCGCCGTGTGGTCAGGCTCGCGGTGTTCGATGCTCGACATTCGATTGACTTTGAGGCTACGTACACGGCTACTCGCAGAAACCCGCCCTGATTACAGGCTCAACGCCATGCGAGCAGTCACCGTCGTTGATCCTGACATGGCGGCGCGAGTCACTCGAACAAATGCGCCCTGGATACAGGGTCAACGCGGAAAGGCGGCTCCGGCGGCAGCCCGCCACACCCCGCGCCGCACCACCGCGCGCACGTGCAGCTTGCGGTCCAGCACGACCAGATCGGCGGACGCACCGGGCCGTAGCGCGCCGACGTCGTCGAGACCCAGCGTGCGCGCCGGGGTCGCGGCCGTCATCGCCACCGCATGCCGCAACGCGGAGTCTGACGCGGACTCCAAACCCGTTGCCGCCGTGCGGAACAGGGCATCCATGGTCGCGGTGCTGCCCGCGATGGTGGAGTGCTCGCGCAGCCGCGCCACGGATCCGCTGACCTCGACGTCGAGGCCGCCCAGTTGGTACGACCCGTCAGGCATGCCGGCGGCCGCCATCGCATCGGTGATCAGGGCGACGCGTTCCGAGCCCGCGGTGACCGCCACCTGATGCACCAGCGCCGGGTGCAGATGCACGCCGTCGGCGATGAGCTCGACGGTCACTCGGGCATCCTCCAGCAGCGCCAGTGCCGGCCCCGGATCGCGATGATGCAGGGGACGCATGCCGTTGAACACATGCGTACCGACGGTGGCGCCCAGTTGCAGCGCTCGTTTGGTCTCTTCGTAGCTGGCGTCGGTATGGCCCACGGCCACAATGACTCCCGCGTCGACGAATCGCTCGATCGCGACGTCGGCGCCCGGCAGTTCCGGGGCGATGGTGACCATCCGGATGGCCCCGTCGGCGGCGGCGAGCAGGCTGTCGATCTCGGCAGGGTCGGGGTCACGCAATTGCGTCATGTCGTGTGCGCCGCACCGTGCGGAACTCAGCCACGGACCTTCCAGGTGAATCCCGGCGACGACGCCGTCGCGTGCGGCGTCGGCCAGGGTCTGAACCTGTGCCAGCAGCACTTCCGGTGCCGCGGTGACCAAGCTGGCCAGGGTGGTCGTGGTCCCGTGGGTGCGGTGAAATTCGGCGGCTCGCGCTACCTCGTCGGGATCGTCAGTGCTGTAGGAGAATCCGCCGCCGCCATGCACATGCATGTCCACGAAGCCCGGAACCACAACGCCTTCCGGGAAGTCGACGTCGACACTGCGCGGTGCGGCACCGCTACCGGATGCCAGAATTCGGTCGCCGCTGATCTCCAGCCACCCGGGCCGCGACACAGCGTCGAGCGCTGAGCCTCCCAAAACAACGGTCCCGGCCGAGATGAGCGTCATCGCCGGTCATTCTCTACCGGTTGGCGTGCTGCGGGCGCCGATTGATCGAACGCGCCGCCATCATCAGCGAGAGCACCACCGCGGCCCCGACCACGCCGACGCCGACGCGGATCGGCAGCGCGTCGACCGGCGGCAGGCTGTCCAGGCCCGCAGCGGCGGCCGGATGCTTGGCGTCGGGCTTGCGTTGGATGAGCGACGGGTCCGGCTCGATCAACGTGCCGACCTTGGTGCCCGGCGGGGTGGCGAAGCCGTAGTCCAGCAGCCGTGCGGCCTGCTCCCACGGCGCGATCGGCACCCGGGTGCCGTGCAGCAGGATCGCGACCAGCCGGCGTCCGCCGCGATCGGCGGCGCCGACGAACGTCTGCCCGGCATCGTCGGTGTAACCGGTCTTGCCGCCGAGCGCGCCCGGGTAGTTGTAGAGCAGCTTGTTGTCGTTCTCCAGCTCGTAGCCGGGGTGGTCACCGGGTTCGCCGGGCTTGGCCGGATGCCCGGGGAAGTCGTATTTCTGGGTCGAGACGATGGAGGCGAAGGTCGGGTTCTGCCAGGCGTAGCGGTAGAACAGCCCCATGTCGTAGGCCGAGGTGCTCATGCCCGGGCCGTCGAGGCCGGACGGGGTGGCCGCCCGGGTATCACGGCCGCCGAGCTTGGACGCCAGGTCGTTGATCTTGGTGATGGCGGTGTCCATGCCACCAACCTGCATCGCCAGCGCGTGTGCCGCGTCGTTGCCCGAGTGCATGAGCAGGCCGTGCAGCAGGTCGTTGACGGTGTAGACGCCGCCGTCGTCGACGCCGACGCGGGTGCCCTCGGCGGAAGCGTCCTCGATGGTGCCGGTGACGCGCTTGTTGACGGTAAGTTCGCGCAGGGCCTGCGTCGCGATCAGCACCTTGATGATGCTGGCCGGGCGGTGCCGGCCGTGCGGGTCCTTGGCGGCGATGATCTCGCCACTGTCCAGATCGGCCAGCAGCCAGGCGTCAGCCGAGACGTCGCCGGGCAGCGGTGGCATGTCGGGCGCGGCGACGATGCCGCAGCTGCCCATCAGATCGCCGCCGAGCGGTGTCGCGGGCACCGGGATGGGGGCCGGCGGGTCGCCGGCTTTGGGTACCTCGGATTGGTCGACCGCGGGCGGGGTGTTGACCCGGAACGGGCACGGGTCGGCGGCCGGTGGGTCGGGTTCGGCAAAGGCGACCGCCGGTGCAGCCGTCAGGAAAAACGCTGCTGCCAGGGCTGCAGCGCGTTGTGCCGTCGATCGGGTGGTCGCCATGGTGTCGCCAGATTAGGCGACGGAGCCCTGGAAACGGTGTTGCCGCGCTGTGACAAATGGGGTTGAAGTTACAAATGTGAAATAGGTAACCGGCGGCTACCCGCGCTCGGGGAGCGCGCAGTGGGCCAGTGCCGGGACGCCGATGGAGCTCATCCACAGCCGCCCGTCGTGTTCGACGAGTCCGGTGACCTGTCCGAACTGGCGGTGCCGGCCGCGCACGCCCGCGACCGCGGCGCCGCTGTCGGGGTCGAAGGCGACAGCCCACACCTCCAACGGCATCTGCGGTTGCAGCGCCTCCGGCAACCGCCACACCAGCTGGCGCAGGATCGTCGGCCGCGGGGCCAGCCACTCCGCGGCGGCATTGATCGGGGTGACGAACGCGACCCAGATCCGGCCGTCGGCGCCCGTCGAGATGTTGTCGGGCATGCCGGGCAGGTTGACCGCCAGTGGGGTGATGGTTCCGGCCTGCGGTCCCGACAACCAGTACTTCGACAGCCGGCGGCCCTGGGTCTCGGCGAACACCAGCGCGGTGCCGTCCGCGGTGACGGTGACGCCGTTGGCGAAGTACAAGCCGTCGCGCAGCGTGCTGACCGTGCCGTCGGTCGCCAGTTTGTACAGGCCGCCGTCGCCGCGGGCCTCGAGAATCGCCGCGCGGAAATGCTCGTAGTGGAAGGAGCTGGTCGACTCGGTGAAATAGATTGTGCCGTCGTCGGTTTCGGTCACGTTGGAGCAGAACCGCAGCGGCCGGCCGTCGATATCGGGTACCAGCACCTCGAGGGCGCCGGTGCCGGGGTCCAGGGCCAGCAGCCCACGGTAGCTGTCGCAGACCAGCACCCGTCCGTCGCGGGCGACATGCAGCCCCAGCGGTCGGCCGCCGGTATCGGCGACGACATCCGTGCTGCCGTCGGGGGAGACCCGAACGATCCGTCCGTCCACGAGGCCCGTCCACAACGCACCGTCGGCGTCGACGACGACGTCCTCCGGAGCATCGCCCGGCATCGGCACGATGGTGAGTTCCGCTGACGGGAACTCGGGCAGGGCGTCGACCGGCGGCGGGGTCCAGCGCACCGGATTGATGGACGGCTTGTTCGGCACGTGTAGAAGTTAACGCCAATGGGTGGGCTGCTCGCGGGCAATCGGCTAGCCGCGGCGGAATTCCTCTCCGGTCGCCGTGTCCACCGCAGTCTCGCCCGGCGGCAGGTTCGACAGGTCGGGCGCGATGACCGTCGGCATGTCACCCGAGTCGGGCAGTCCGAAATGGGCGACCGCCGGGGTATCCAGCACCAGGTCGTGACGCCGTGGCAGCGTCAGCCCGCGGAAGTACTCGGGGCGCGCGAAGCGCCAGGCGAACATCAGCACCACACCCAGCAGCAGGCCGACGACGCCGACCACACCGACCGCGCCGAATCCGAAAATGGTGACGTCATGGTGGTTTTCGTCTTTGAGCCAGTCCGGCTTGCTGTATTGGACCAGGCCGTAGCCGAACACCACCGACAGCGTGATGCCACCGACCACCGGCAACAGGCCACGCATCACGAAGTCGCGAGTGTTGCGGGTCAACGTCTTTCGGTAGAACCAGGCGCAGGCAAACCCGGTCAGCGCGTAGTAGAACGCGATCATCAGGCCGACCGAGCCGATGAGCGCCGTCAGCAGATCGGCGCTGATCGCGGTGAACAGCACGTAGCACAGCACCGACGCCACGCCCATCACGATGGTGGACGTGGTGGGCGTCAGGTACTGGCGATGAATCTTCGCGAAACTCTGTGGCAGCGCGCGGTATACGCCCATGGACAGGGTGGTGCGCGCCGTCGGCATGATGGTCGTCTGCGTCGAGGCCGCGGCCGAGGTCAGGATCGACGCCGACAGCAACAGCATCCCGATCTTCCCGATCACGCTGTCGCCGAACAACGATGGCCCGATCGCGGTGAACACGTCCTTGGCGTTCTCCTGGTTGCCCAGCCCGATGCCTTCGGTGCCCACGCCGGCGAACGCGATGGTCGAGACCGTCACCAACGCGTACGTGACCAGCAGCAGGAACGTCGAGATGACGGCGGCACGACCCGGGGTGCGGCCCGGATCGTCGGACTCCTCGTTGCACGCCACCGCGGTGTCCCAACCCCAGTAGATGAAGATGGTGGCCAGTACCGCCGGAGCGATCACCGAGCCGAAATCCATTCCGCCAGGCCAGAACCAGGACCACGACGGCATGATCGAGTAGGCATGCCCGTGGTGCGTGTACACCTTTACCAGCGCCACGACCGACACCACGATCAGGACGACGACCTCGACGGTCAACAGCACGTACTGCAACCGGGCCGACACCTCGATGCCGCGGTAGCAGATGTACGTCATCAGGACGATCCAGATGACGCCCGCGACCGTCGACCACAGGGTGCTGTTCGCCAGACCGGCGGCCGAATGCCAACCCAGATCGCCGACGAAGGTGAACGAGTACGACCCGGCGATCTGCGCCAGATTGGCCATCACGATGACGTCGGAGGCGATGATGCCCCAACCGCCCAGCCACCCGACCACCGGCCCGAAAGCCCTTGCGGCCCAGGTGAACGTGGTGCCGCAGTCAGGCTCGGCCTTGTTCAGCTCCTGGTAGGCGACGGCGATGAGGTACATCGGCACGAACGAAATGAGCATGATCGCAGGGGCTTTGACGCCCGCCAGCAGCGTCCCACCGGCCGCGATGACCAGGCCGAGCGTCGCGGCCAGGCTGTACGCGGGCGCCGTGGACGCCAACCCGACCACCACGCTGGACACCAGACCGAGGGCACCCCGTTTGAGGCCTTTGTCCTCGACCACGATGTTTGGCGCTGTTGTTGTCATGGGCTCCCTGCTCATCCCCGGTTGATTGCCGAAGAGATGCTACGGTTCGCGGCCGCCAAGCGACGAGTCGTAGGTTGGTGGGGTGACGACTGCGCAGGACACCGACGAGTTCGAGCGGCTGCGCCCGCACCTACTGTCCGTCGCCTACCGGCTGACCGGCGTGTACGCCGACGCCGAGGACATCGTGCAGGACGCCTGGTTGCGCTGGCACGGCGCGGATATCGGCGCCATCGCCGAGCCGCGCGCCTGGCTGACGACCGTCGTCAGTCGCCTCGGGCTGGACCGGCTGCGGTCCGCCGCGCACCGCCGCGAGGCGTACTTCGGTGAGTGGCTGCCCGAGCCGGTGGTGACGGGGTTCGACGCCTCCGATCCGCTGGCCGCCGTGGTCGCGGGGGAGGACGCCCGCTTTGCCGCCATGGTGGTGCTGGAGCGGTTGACGCCCGATCAGCGGGTGGCCTTCGTCCTGCACGACGGCTTCGCGGTGCCGTTCACCGAGATCGCGTCGGTGCTCGGCGTGACGGACGCCGGCGCGCGGCAACTCGCGTCACGTGCCCGGCGGGCGGTCTCGGCGGCTCCGGCGCCGCCGCCGGACGCCGGTCACAACGAGGTCGTCGGCAAACTGATGGCTGCCCTCGCCAGTGGTGACATGGCCGCCGTCGTCGAACTGCTGCACCCCGACGCGACGTTCACCGGCGACTCCAACCGGCGGGCGCCGACCGCGCCGCGCACCATCGTCGGCGCGGACAAGGTGGCACGGTTCCTGTTCGGCCTGGCCAGACGCTATGGACCGCAATGGCTTTCGACGTCACAGTTGGCGTTGATCAACGGCGAGCTCGGCGCGTACTCACCGGGTCTGCCGGCCGACGGCGAGCATCCCGAGATGCTGCCGCGCGTCACCGCGATGACGGTGCGCGACGGCAAGGTCGTCGCACTGTGGGACATCGCGAACCCGGACAAGTTCACGGCGTCACCGCTGAAGCAGCACTAGCGGCTCACACGACGTAGGGGATCAACGCCTTGCGATCGGTGGGGTACTCGGGGAACTTCTCCTGGTACCAGGTGTGGGTACCCAGCGCCCGGGGGATCAGATTGCCCGCGGTGATCAACAGGATGACGACGCCGGGCAGCGCCCAGGTGAGGATCGCGAAGCCGGACCAGGCGATGAGTTCGCCCAGGTACGCGGGGCTGGTGACGAACCGGAACCCGCCGCCGAACGGAATGCGGTATTCCGCACCACCGGGGTTGTTCTTGTCGCGCAGGTTCCGGACGATCGATTCGGAGTTCACCAGCAGCGCGAATCCGCACAGGTAGACCACCAGCCCGACAATGAATCGAGGGTCGGTCAGCCACGCGGTGGTGTACTGGCCGAAGAAGTCGTGGCTGAAGAGGGTCCCGTTGAGATAGCCGTGCATCGCCGTGACGAGCATGCCCATCACGATGACCGAGACGTTGAAGGTGCCGCGCTTACCGGGCACCTGGCGGATCGCCAGCGGGAAGAACCACCCCCGGTTGGCGTAGTGCAGCATCCAGATCCCGGCCAGCACCAGAGACGTCGGCTCGAATCGGTTGGGCCCGGCCAGGTAGCTGACGAGGAACACCACCGTCGCCGGGATCTCCATCAGCCACCAGCCGAGCTTCGGGTTGAGGTTCAAGCCGAGTTTGGTCGTTGAGAAACGCCCGTACGAACTCTGCGCGAAGAAACCGCCGATGATCACGAACACGGCGAACCCGAAGGCAGCGGTCAGCACCGTGTCGTAGAACGTGTTTCCGGTGTACCAGTGCATGCGTGCTCCTCGCTGAGCAGGTGGTTTCAGCGGCCGGGGCCGCTATTTCTGTAACGTGTTCTACCACCTGGCCGCATCGGGAAGCCAGCGCCCCGGGTTACTGCGACTGGGTCTCCCAAGGCACCCGGCACGCGTCGCCCGAGCTGAAGCCCTGCTCGGTGATGCCGAGCGCGGCGTACATCCGCGACCGCATGTTCTCCACGGCGATCTGGTAGGTCAGCTCGATGACACCGGCCTCGCCGAACCGGCGCTTGAGGTCGTCGACCTGTTCGTCGGACACGGTGTGCGGATCGGTGGTCATCGCGTTGGCGTAGGCGATCGCGGCCCGCTCGTCGGCGGTGAACAGCGGGGAGGTCGCGTATTCATCGATGTGCTTGAGCCGCTCAACATCCAGGCTCTCCATCCGCATCAGCATGGTGCCGAAGTCGACGCACCAGGAGCAGCCCACTGTCCGCGCGGTCCAGAACACCGCGAGTTCGCGGACCGACTCGGGCAGCGTCTTCGAGCCGCTTTTCAACAGGCCCTCGTGCACGGCGTTGGCGACCAGCAGTCGCGGGTGGTGCGCCGCGACGGCGAAGGGCTCGGGCACCTCGCCGAACTCGCGCTTGGCGTAGCGGTACATCAGCCGGGTCAGCAGGCCGGCACGTTGCGGGGGCAGGGGCGCGATGCGTGGTGTTGTCGTCATATCTGTTGGACGAGGCAGCCATGAAATGTGTGACGAGGCGTGGCGGGCGTCACACGATGGGGCAGCGGCTACCGTGTGACACATGTCCGTGGCCCCCAACTCCGCGTCGGTGAGTGGCTACGAGGCGCGGTGGGAGCAGCACAACGCCGAACGCCGGTCCCAGATCCTGCTGGCCATGATCGAGCTGCTGGAAGAGAGCCCGCCCGGCGCCGACATCTCTGTCGCGGCCATTGCCAAGCGCGCGGGCGTCGCCAAGTCGGTGATCTACCGGCAGACCTCCGGCAAGGAGGAACTCGAGCGTCGGGTGCGGTCGTACCTGATCGACGACTTCGGCTCCGTCCTGGTCGGCAAGCTCGACATCACCGACGGTTCGTTGCGGGAGATTCTGACCCGGACCATCGAGGCGGTCGCGGACTGGATGATCGACCATCCGCGGTTGAACGAATTCGCGCGCAATGGCCCGTCGTTCGAGGGCGACCAGACGCTCGACGCGGTCGGTGAGCTGAAGCTGCGCATCATCGATCGCGCGGACGGCATCATCGCCGCGATCCAGATGGCGATCGGCGTCGAGGACAGCGCCTTCAAACTGGTCCCGCTGGCCATCGTCACCATGGTCGAGGAGACGCTCTTCGCCTGGGTGCGCAGCCCGGCGCCGACGCACACGCGCGAAGAGATGATCGCGCACCTGGCCGACTTCACCTGGTACGTCATCGACGGTGCCGCCCGGGCCATCGGGTTCGAGGTCAGCCGCGATGAACCGCTGACGTCGGTGGTCGCCGCGTTGGCTGCTCAGGCCAACAAGCCGGCGTTGTAGTCGGCCACCAGGCTGCGCACGGACTCCTGCGCGCACGACTTGTTGGTGCCGATGAACCCCGTCGGCCCGCGTTTGATCCAGCCCGTCACGTAGGTTTTCGCGACGCCGTCAACCCGGCCCTGGTTGTTGGGGATGATGCCGCCTGCGTCGTCGAACGGCACGTCGGCGACCGGCCGGCCGCGATAGCCGATGGACGTCAGCGCCAGTCCGGCGGTGACGGTGTGTACGTCCCCGGTCGGCTTCACTTTCGCGGTGCCATCGGCCGCCGCGACCAGTTCGTTGCGGGCGAATTCGATTTCCAGTCCGGCCGCGGTGCGCGCAATGGCGGTGGGCGACTGCAGATACTCCAATACGATGCGGCGGTTGCCGGGCCTTTGTGGGAGGCCCCTGAGGACGCGTGAGCGCGGATCGGTGTCGGGCAGTGACGCCAGATCCTGCGGGGAGACGACGACGTCGACGTCGGGCATGGACGTCAGGCCGACCAGCTCCGGCACCGTGAACGCCGACTGCGCGAGCCCACGTCGTCCCACGACCACGACCTCGTCGATCTTGCTCTGCCGCAAGGCTTTCAAGGCGTGCGGCGCGATGTCGGTGGCAGCGAGGCGCTCGGGATCGGTGGTGAGTATCCGGGCGACGTCGAGCGCGACGTTTCCGTTGCCGATCACGACGGCGCGCGGCTGTGACAGATCGAAAGTGCAGTCGGCGAAGTCCGGATGACCGTTATACCAAGCCACGAATCGAGTGGCTGAGCTGACGGCCGAGAGGTCCGCGCCGGGCACCTCGAGCGGGCGGTCCGTGGACGCGCCCACCGCGTAGATGACGGCGTCGTGGTCGGCGAGCAGCTGCTGGTGCGTGACGTCGGTGCCGACCTCGACCCCGGTCACCAGCTCCAGCCGCGGATCTGCGGTGATGGTGTCGAACTGTCGGGACACCGCACGGGTACGCCGGTGATCAGGTGCGACGCCGTACCGTGCGAGACCGCCGGACTGGGGGAGTCGCTCGTACATCCGGACGCGGGCGGCCGGGATGGTCAGCACCTCGTCGGCGGCGTACATGGCGGCCGGGCCGGAGCCGACGATAGCCACCCTCAACGCTCCGGGTGCCCGAACCTGCAGCGGCGGGACGACCGGCGCCAGCAGCGGGCGGGGCCGGGGTTCTTTGTAGAAGTCGGCGTTGAGCTCCAGAAAGACCTTCTCGGACGGGTCCAGAGAACCGTCGTGCTTGATGGCGTCGACCGGGCAGGCCGTCACGCACGCACCGCAATCGACGCACTCCACCGGATCGATGTAGAGCATCTCGGCGGTGTGGAAGTCGGGCTCGTCGGGCGTGGGGTGAATGCAGTTGACCGGGCAGGCGTAGACGCAGGACGCGTCGCTGCAGCAGGACTGCGTGATGACGTGGGGCATCAGGCGATCAACTGTGCCTCGCGGTTGGGGGCACTGCGGTAGCGGGCCGTCTCACCGGCGATGCCGCAGCGCTTCCACATCCAGCGTCCGACGCGGTTCATCAGGCCGATCTCCTCGGCGAGCGCACGGGTCTCGTCGAAGAAGCTCGCCATGATCTTCCGTGACTGCGGGCTGCGCCAGAATGCTTGCCGCATAACCTCTTCGGGGATGTCGAACTGCTTGCCGAACGACTTCGGGGACGCCATGATCTCGTGCGCCAACCAGCGCAGCGTCAGCGGGAACGCGACGGTGGCGAAGGCCCTGAACCGCCACGACCGTTTCGGCATGTGGGTCTTGAGGAACTCGTTGGCCCACGAGATGTGGCGGGCCTCCTCGGCGATGTGGATCTGCATCGTCCGCAGCACGGCCGGCGGCAGGTTCGCGCCGTCGCGGATCATGCCCTTCTGGAAGTGGTCGATGGGCTCTTCGCCGGCGAGGATGCCGGCCATGAACGCCGTCGGCGAGTACTGGCCCACCAGGCCGATGTACGGCGACAGCCGGAAGAACAGCTTGCGCATGCCCGGCACATCGGTCCCGGAGCGGTTGACCAGCTCCTGGAACATCTGAATGTGGTTGCACTCTTCGGTCATCTCGTGCAGCGCGTAGCGGAACTCGGGGGAGTTGTTGGGCAGCTTCATGATGAACGCCATCAGCCCGCGGATCAGGATGCTCTCGAACGCCGCACCCACCTTGACGGTGTTGAGCGTCCGCCAGCGGCCGATCTCGATCTGCCGGGCGAGGGGCTGGCTCTGGTACCACTCGGTCGCACCCAGCGGGTCGATGGTGGTGGACAGCACCCACCGTGGATCCTGCAGGTCGATCTGCATGTCGGGGGCATCCCACGCGATGTCCAGGTACGGGTCGAAGCGGCGTCGCACCGAGCCTTCGGACAACACATCGAGCAGGTTCTGGTAGTCGGGCTTCATTGCCTGAGTCATGCCACCAATTTACCGGGAACGGCGGTCCCAGTAAATACCTGACTTTCTCCCCGCCGAACGTGAAGTAGATCGTGAGATTTCGCCAGATTGTCGCGATCTACTTCACGTTGGGCGCGGCATGGAACCGGGCAGAGCCCATCAGCGTCCAATACGTATGGCGGGGGATTGGCCCTTTCTGGGCTCGGAGGCGCTGGCAGCAGGGCTGGTCAGCCGCTACGAATTGGATACGCGACACGAGATGATCCACCGGGATGTCTACATCCCGCGTGGCGCAGCGATGACACCGGTCGACAAGGCGGTTGGCGCCTGGTTGTGGACGGGCCGACGCGGCGTTGTGGCGGGCTTGTCTGCCGCCGCATTGCACGGTTCGCGGTGGATCAACGCCGACGAGCCTGCCGAGATCAATCAGCCCAGCAGGCATAAGGCCTCCGGTGTCCTGCTGCACAGCGATGAACTCGGCGCCGACGAAATCTCGGTGGTCCGCGGCATCCGGTCGACCAACCCGGCCCGGACAGCATTCGATCTCGGCCGCCGGAAGGGGCTGACCAAGGCAGTCATCCGGGTGGACGCGCTGCTGCAAGTATGTGATTTGAAACTTGTTGAGGTGCAAGCGCTTATCGACGGCCACCGGGGTGCTCGCGGGTTGGTCCAACTGCGCCGAGTACTCGAGCTGGCCGACTATGGAGCCGAGTCACCCCAGGAAACCCGGACTCGGCTCCTGCTCACCGACGCGGGTATGCGGCCCACGGATACCCAGATCGAGGTGTTCGGTGAGTACGGGGAACTGGTCGGGCGTATCGACATGGGTTGGCGGCAATGGAAAGTCGGGGTGCAATACGACGGCATCCAGCATTGGACCGACCCGAATCAACGGACGCGGGATATCGACCAGGACGTCGAGTATCGGGATCTCGGCTGGCGGATGGTGCGCGTTGGCGCGAACCTGCTAAACCATCGCCCACGCGCAATTATTGAGCGCGTCGGGGCTGCTCTGTATGCCGCAGGCTGTCCAACGTGAAAAAGATCGCGAGAATTTGGTGAATTCTCGCGATCTTCTTCACGTTCGGCGGAAAGAACTAGCGGGCAAACATCAAGGCGCGCTTGACTTCCTGGATCGCCTTGGTCACCTGGATGCCGCGGGGGCAGGCCTCGGTGCAGTTGAAGGTGGTGCGGCAGCGCCACACACCGTCGACCTCGTTGAGGATGTCGAGCCGCTCGGCGGCTGCCTCGTCACGCGAGTCGAAGATGAACCGGTGCGCGTTGACGATGGCGGCGGGGCCGAAGTACGAACCCTCGCTCCAGTACACCGGGCACGAGGTGGTGCAGCAGGCGCACAGGATGCACTTGGTGGTGTCGTCGAAGCGGGCGCGGTCGGTCTGCGACTGGATGCGCTCACGGGTCGGGGGGTTACCCGACGTGATGAGGAACGGCTTTACGGCGCGGAAGGCGTCGAAGAACGGCTCCATGTCCACCACGAGGTCCTTCTCCACGGGCAGGCCGCGGATGGGCTCGATCGTGATGGTCAGGTCCTTGCCGGCCTTCTTCGGCAGCAGGTCGCGCATGAGGACCTTGCAGGCCAGCCGGTTGACGCCGTTGATCCGCATGGCGTCCGAGCCACACACACCGTGCGCGCAGGACCGCCGGAACGTCAGCGTGCCGTCCAGGTAGCCCTTCACGTACAGCAGCAGGTTGAGCAACCGGTCGCTGGGCAGGCAGGGCACGCGGAAGCTCTGGAAGCCGGCGGCGTCGGGGTCCTCCGGGTTGAACCGGGCGATCTTCAGCGTGACCATGACGGCGCCGTCCGGCACCGGGGGCAGCGGCGGGTCGCCGGCTTCGGGCTTGTCGAGGACAGGTGCACTCATGGTTAGTACTTCCGTTCCATCGGCTCGTACCGGGTCTGGACGACAGGCTTGTAGTCCAGCCGGATATCGGACAGGAGGTCGGCGCCCTGCTTGTAGGCCATGGTGTGGCGCATGTAGTTGGTGTCGTCGCGGTCCGGGTAGTCCTCGCGGGCGTGGCCGCCACGCGACTCCTTGCGGTTCAGCGCACCGACGACGGTGACCTCGGCCAGCTCGAGCAGGAAGCCCAGCTCGATGGCCTCGAGCAGGTCGCTGTTGTAGCGCTTGCCCTTGTCGTGCACCGTGATTCGCGAGTACCGCTCCTTCAGCGCGTGGATGTCCGTCAGCGCCTGCTTGAGGGTCTCCTCGGTGCGGAACACCGCGGCGTTGTTGTCCATCGACTGCTGCAGCGCGGTGCGGATGTCGGCGACACGCTCGTTGCCGTGGTCGGACAGGATGTCGCCGACCCAACCGATGACCATGTCCGCCGGGTTGTCGGGCAGCTCGATGTAGTTGTGGTTCTGCGCGTACTCGGCGGCAGCGATGCCGGCGCGACGGCCGAACACGTTGATGTCGAGCAGCGAGTTGGTGCCAAGGCGGTTCGCGCCGTGCACCGAGACGCAGGCGCACTCACCGGCGGCGTACAGACCCGGAACCACGTTGACGTTGTCGCGCAGCACCTGGCCGTTGATCGTGGTCGGGATACCGCCCATGACGTAGTGGCAGGTCGGGTACACCGGCACCAGCTCGGTGACGGGGTCGACGCCCAGGTAGGTGCGGGCGAATTCGGTGATGTCCGGCAGCTTGGCCTCCAGCACCTCCGCGCCGAGGTGACGCACGTCGATGTAGACGTAGTCCTTGTTGGGTCCGGCGCCGCGGCCTTCGAGGACCTCGAGCACCATCGAGCGGGCGACGATGTCGCGGGGCGCGAGGTCGACGATGGTGGGCGCGTAGCGCTCCATGAAGCGCTCGCCGTCGGCGTTGAGCAGACGACCACCCTCACCACGCACGGCTTCCGAGATCAGGATGCCCAGGCCGGCCAGGCCTGTCGGGTGGAACTGGTGGAACTCCATGTCCTCCAAGGGAAGTCCCTTGCGGAAGATGATGCCCAGGCCGTCACCGGTGAGGGTGTGGGCGTTGGAGGTGGTCTTGTACATCCGGCCCGAGCCGCCGGTGGCGAAGACGATCGCCTTGGCGTGGAAGATGTGGATGTCGCCGGTGGCCAGTTCGTAGGCGATGATGCCGGTGGCAACCGGGCCGCTGGCGGTCTCGGTGAGGACCACGTCGAGTGCGTAGAACTCGTTGAAGAACTGGACGTCGTGCTTGACGCAGTTTTGGTACAGCGTCTGCAGGATCATGTGGCCGGTGCGGTCGGCGGCGTAGCAGGCGCGGCGGACCGGGGCCTTGCCGTGGTCGCGGGTGTGGCCGCCGAAGCGACGCTGGTCGATGCGGCCCTCGGGCGTCCGGTTGAACGGCATGCCCATCTTCTCGAGGTCCAGCACCGCGTCGATGGCTTCCTTGCACATGATCTCGACGGCGTCCTGGTCAGCGAGGTAGTCGCCGCCCTTGACGGTGTCGAAGGTGTGCCACTCCCAGTTGTCGTCCTCGACGTTGGCGAGCGCGGCGCACATGCCACCCTGGGCAGCACCGGTGTGCGAGCGAGTCGGGTACAGCTTGGTCAGCACCGCGGTGCGGACCCGGGGACCGGACTCGACGGCCGCGCGCATACCTGCGCCACCGGCACCGACGATGACGACGTCGTAGCGATGTTCCTGAATCATCTGCGTCCCTACTTGATGTTCGCGTCGAAGGTGACGAGCACGTAGCTGCCCAGCACCAGGGTGAATCCGGTGGCCAGCAGCAGAATCGAGTTCAGCCAGAACTTGGTGGTGTTCTTGCGGGCGTAGTCACCGATGATGGTGCGCATGCCGTTGGCGCCGTGGACCAGCGCCAGCCACAGCAGGGCCATGTCCCAGATCTGCCAGAACGGGGAGGCCCACCGCTGCGCGACGTAGTTGAAGTCGATGCGGTAGACGCCGTTCGCCCAGATCAGCCCGATGAACAGGTGACCGAGGGCGAGCAGCACCAGTGCCGCGCCGGAGAAGCGCATGAACAGCCAGGCGTACTTCTCGAAGTACGGGATGCCGCGGGGGCGCCGGGGAGCGCGCGGGTGGTCGAGGGCGGCGGGGCGGTCGTACTCGCGCTCCAGGATCGGGGCCGGACGTCCTCCGCGGCGCGCCTCAGCGGCGCCGGAATCGGTATGCGTGGTCACTTGAGCCACCCGTAGTGCTCAACCATGTGCATGCCCTCTACCCCAACTGCGGCGATGACGACCGCGATCCAGATGGCCAGGATGGTCCACAGCATGACCCGCTGGTACTTGGGTCCCTGCTGCCAGAAGTCGATCAGGATGACTCGCACGCCGTTGAGGGCGTGGTAGAGCACCGCCGCGACCAGGCCCATCTCCATGAACCCGATGATCGGCGTCTTATAGGTGTTGATCACCTCGTTGTAGGCCTCGGGGCTGACCCGGACCAGTGCCGTGTCCAGAACATGGACCAGCAGAAAGAAGAAGATGGTGGCACCGGTGATGCGGTGTAGTACCCAGGACCACATGCCCGGGTCTCCGCGATACAGGCTCCGCCGCTTCTGCGGGGATGAACGCGGCGCGGGTATGGAATCCGCGGCTGCCGCTGTACTCATTTCGACCTCCAACGCCGTCGGTGGACGCATGACCCGGCAGCAACTTTTTCGCGTGCCGAGCCCAAACCTCGGGGCGACTCTAATCCCAATTTGCGCACAGTCAGAACTACGGTGTGGGGGGAATGGCGAACCCGCGTCGGAAATTAGGTTTGCCTACATTAACTTACTGGGTGGTCGGGACGGGTCTCGAGGTGGTTTCGGGGCGCCGGGAACGGGGTGTCGGTGATGTCAGAAATTGACTGGAAGCTGTTGCGGGACAAGGCAATAACTGTTTCCAAGGATGCCTACGCACCCTACTCGAACTTCCCGGTGGGGGCGGCGGCGCTGGTCGACGATGGTCGAATCGTGGTGGGCTGCAATGTGGAAAATGTCTCATATGGCCTTGGCCTCTGCGCCGAGTGTGCTGTGGTCTGTGCCCTGCATTCCAGCGGCGGTGGACGGCTGCTCGCGCTGGCGTGCGTGGACGGTTCCGGGGCAGTGCTGATGCCGTGCGGGCGGTGCCGGCAAGTGCTTCTCGAGCACGGCGGACCGGCCATGCTGATCGACCACGCATCGGGTCCGCGGGCGCTGGCCGAACTGCTGCCCGACGCCTTCGGGCCGGATGACCTGAACCGCCGGTAACGCCAAGCGGGGCAACACTTCTGGTTACTGGCCGGTAACCAGCTCGATGGGGCGGCCTGGGCCGCCGGCAGGAGGATGTCATCGTGTCGTCGGACGCGCACAACCACGGGTCGCATCTCGATGCTCCGACAGTCATTCGCACCAAACGCGACGGCGGCGTGCTGTCCGATGCCGCGATCGACTGGGTGATCGACGGCTACACCCACGGCCGGGTGGCCGACGCGCAGATGTCGGCGTTGCTGATGGCCATCTTCCTGCGCGGGATGACGCCGGCCGAGATCGCCCGCTGGACCGCGGCGATGGTCGGCTCGGGCGAGCGCTTCGATTTCACCGACCTGCGGCGTGCCGGCCGGCCGCTGGCGCTGGTGGACAAACACTCGACCGGCGGCGTCGGCGACAAGATCACCATCCCGCTGGTCCCCGTCGTCATGGCCTGCGGCGGCGCCGTCCCGCAGGCGGCGGGCCGCGGCCTCGGGCATACCGGCGGCACCTTGGACAAGCTCGAAGCGATTCCGGGGTTCACCGCCGAACTGTCCAAAGACCGTATCCGCCAACAGCTTTCCGATATCGGGGCAGCGATCTTCGCGGCCGGGGACCTGGCGCCCGCCGACCGCAAGATCTACGCCCTGCGCGACGTCACCGGTACGACGGAATCGCTGCCGCTCATCGCCAGCTCGATCATGAGCAAGAAACTGGCCGAGGGCGCCCGCTCGCTGGTGCTGGACGTCAAGGTCGGTCGCGGCGCATTTCTCAAGACCGAGGCCGAGTCGCGCGAGCTGGCGCGCACCATGGTCGACCTCGGTGTCGCCTACGGCGTTCCGACCCGGGCGCTGCTCACCGACATGGACCGGCCGCTGGGTCGCGCGGTCGGCAACGCGATCGAGGTCGCCGAGTCGCTGGACGTGCTGGCCGGCGGCGGTCCGGACGACGTCGTCACGCTGACCGTCGCGCTGGCCCGCGAGATGCTGGACGTCGCCGGTATCGACGGCGTCGACCCGGCGCAGACCCTGACCGACGGCACCGCGATGGACTGTTTCCGGCAGCTGATCGCGGCGCAGGGCGGCGATCCCGAGGCGCCGCTGCCGATGGGCACGCACACCGAGACGGTGGTGGCGACCCGCGGTGGGGTGATGGGCGACATCGACGCCATGGCGGTCGCGATGGCCGTGTGGCGGCTCGGTGCGGGCCGGGCCCAGCCCGGCGACCCCGTGCAGGCCGGGGCGGGGCTGTACCTCCACCGGCGCAGCGGCGAGCCTGTCGCTGCCGGCGAGACGCTGTTCACGCTGTATACCGAGATCCCCGAGCGGCTGTCGTCAGCCTTGGCCGAACTCGACGGCGGCTGGTCCGTGGACGACGCGGCGCCGGCGCAGCGGCACGTGGTGCTCGACCGCGTCGAGTAGGCAGCGGCTGATTCGCCTTGGGCGAAAGCGGCATCCATGGCTCTGACCGGTCTGCGCCGCTAGGGTCGACCGCATGGCTGACGATGACCTCCGCGACTTCGAGCGCACCGAGTTCTCCCACGATGGCACGACCCGCACCGTCTACCGCCGCGGTACCGGTCCGGCCGTCATCGTGATCGCCGAGATTCCGGGCATCACGCCCAAGGTTCTCGACTTCGCCCGCAAGGTCGCCGATATCGGCTGTACCGCCGTCCTGCCCCACCTGTTCGGCATTCCGGGCCTGGATCCCAACGCGAGCAACATGGCCGCGCTCAAAGGCATGGCCTCGGTCCTGCCGGCGTGTGTCAGCAAGGAGTTCACCCTCCTGGCCACCGGCAAGACGTCGCCGGTGGTCGACTGGCTGCGGGCACTGGCGCGGTCCGAACACGAACGCTGCGGCGGCCCCGGCGTCGGCGCGATCGGGATGTGCTTCACCGGCGGCTACGCCCTGGCGATGGCCACCGACGACGTCATCCTGGCCCCGGTGCTGTCCCAGCCGTCGATGCCGATCGGCCTCACCGCCAAACAGCGCCACAACATCGACATCTCGCCGGCCGACCTGGAGGTCGTCAAAGGCCGCTGCGCCCGTGGGCTCAACGTCATCGGCATGCGGTTCAAGAGCGACAAGCTGGTCCCGGCAGCGCGTTTCGACTTCTTGCGGGAGCAGCTGGGTGACGCCTTCATCGCCGTCGAACTCGAGGACGCCGACGCGAACCCGGATGCGCGGCTGCCACCGCACTCGGTGGTCACCGAGCACCTGATCGACGAGCCGGGCCAGGCCACCCGAGCCGCACTGGACCAGGTACTGGACCTGTTCCGGACACGGCTGCTGCCGGCCACGGAACCCGCGGGCTAAAAGCCATCATCGGGCGCAAGATGGACGCATGACCCTGACTCTGGATCAGATCAAGCAAGCACCGAAAGCCCTGTTGCACGATCACCTCGACGGCGGCCTGCGCCCCGCCACAGTGGTGGAGCTGGCCGAGCAGAGCGGCTACGGCGACCTGCCCACCATGGACGTCGATGAACTGGCGATGTGGTTCCGCACCCAGGCGCACAGCGGCTCGCTGGTCCGCTACCTCGAGCCGTTCGCACACACCGTCGGCGTCATGCAGAGCACCGACGCGCTGTACCGCGTCGCCTATGAGTGCGTCGAGGATCTTGCCGCCGACAACGTCGTCTACGCCGAGGTCCGGTTCGCGCCCGAGCTGCACATCGCCGACGGTCTGGTGCTGGACGAGGTCGTCGACGCGGTACTGGCCGGGTTCGCGGACGGGGAGAAGGCCGCAGCAGCCGCAGGGCAGGCAGCGACGGTCCGGTGCCTGGTCACCGCGATGCGGCATGCCGCCCGGTCCCGTGAGATCGCCGAGTTGGCCATCCGGTTCCGCGACCGCGGCGTGGTCGGGTTCGACATCGCCGGTGCCGAGGCCGGCTACCCTCCGACCCGCCACCTCGACGCCTTCGAATACATGCGGGGCAACAACGCGCGCTTCACGATTCACGCCGGTGAGGCCTTCGGTCTGCCGTCCATCCACGAGGCCATCGCCTACTGCGGCGCCGACCGGCTGGGCCACGGGGTGCGCATCGTCGACGACATCGAAGCCGGGCCGGACGGTGCCTTCCGGCTCGGCCGGGTGGCGAACATCGTGCGGGACAAGCGAATTCCGCTGGAGATGTGCCCGAGCAGCAATGTGCAGACCGGCGCCGCGACGAGCATCGCCGAGCACCCGTTCGACCGGTTGGCCCGGCTTCGCTTCCGCGTCACCGTCAACACCGACAACCGCCTGATGAGCGACACCACCATGACCCAGGAGATGGCGCACCTGGTGGAGGCGTTCGGCTACGGCTGGACCGACTTGCAGCGGTTCACGATCAACGCCATGAAGTCGGCCTTCATCCCGTTCGATGAGCGGCTGGCGATCATCGACGACGTCATCAAACCGCGTTACGCCGTGCTCGTCGGGTAGCTGTCCGTCGGGGTGTCGTCGACGAAGCCAGACCGCCCGGCTGCCGCACCTGCCGGCGCGGGCTGCTGCGCCTGCTGGAACGACTTGGGCACGAACTTCTCGAAGTTGTACTTGCCCCGCGGATGGACCACCTGCGGCCACCAGAACCAGCGGCCGAGCAGCACCGCGATCGACGGCATCAGCAGCGACCGCACGATGAAGGTGTCGATCAGCAGGCCGATGGCGATGGTCGAACCCATCTGCGCCAGCACGATCAGCTTGCTGGCCATCATGCCGGCCATGGTGGCCGCGAACACCAGTCCGGCCGAGGTGACGACGCCGCCGGTGCCGGCCATGGACCGGATGATGCCGGTCTTGAGGCCGGCGTGGATCTCGTCCTGGAATCGGGAGACCAGCAGCAGGTTGTAGTCCGAGCCGACGGCCAACAGGATGATGACCGACATCAGCATGACCAGCCACTGCACCTGGATGCCGAACAGGTCTTGCCAGATCAGCACCGAGATGCCGAACGACGCGGCGATGGAACTGCCCGCGGTGCCGACGATGGTCAACGCCGCGACGGCGCTGCGGGTCAGGATGAGCATGATCATGAAGATCAGCGTCAGCGAGGAGATGACGGCGATCATCAGGTCGTAGCGGGCGCCGTCGGCCATGTCCCTGTACGTCGCCGCGACGCCGCCGAGGTAGATCTTGGCGTCCGACAGCGACGACATCTTCAAGGCGTCCTGCGCGGCCTTGCGTTCGGACTCGACGCGGTTGATCCCGTCGACGGTCGCCGGGTCGGTCTGGTGGGTGATGAACATGCGCGCGGACTTGCCGTCCGGCGACATGAACATCTTCAGCCCGCGCTGGAAGTCCGGGTTCTGGAAGGCCTCGGGCGGCAGGTAGAACAGGTCGTCGTTCTTGGCGCCGTCGAAGGCGGCACCCATCGACAGCGCGGTGTCGTTCATGGCCTGCATCTGGTCGATGAGGGCCTTCTGCGAGTTGTACGACGCCAGCGACAGGTCCCTGCTGGTCTTCATCGACGCGATGGTCTGGGGGAGCAGCGCCGTCAGCTTCGGTGCCAGGTCGGCCAGCTTGTCAGTGTTGACCTGGACGTCGCCGGTCCGGTCGGTCAGCTCGTCGATGCCGTCGAGGGAATCGAATACCGAGCGCACCGCGGCGCACATCGGGATGTCGAAGCAGTGCGGTTCCCAGTAGAAGTAGTTGCGCATCGGCCGGAACTGGTCATCGAAGTTCGCGATGTTGTTGCGCATCTCCTCGGTGACCTCCAGGAGCGCTTGGGACTTGGCGGCCGAGTCCTGGGTCAGCTTGGTCTGCTCGAGCGACAGTGCGTACTGCTTCTCCAGGATGCTGATCGACACGTTGGTGGCGTCGACCATCCGGAGCTGGTCCTCCAGCTGCTTGCGCTGGAACGGCAGGTTCATGTTGCTGGTCTGGCCCGAGACGCTCGTCTGGAACGGAATCGAGCTGTGCTGGATGGGAATGCCCAGCGGCCGGGTGATGCTCTGCACCATCGCGATGCCGTCGGTGTGCATCACGTTGCTCGAAATCTTGTTCAGCACCAGCATGTCGGCCGGGTTGCGCATGTCGTGGGTGGACTCGACCATCAGGATGTCGGGGTTCATCCGGGCCTGCGTGAAGTGCCGGTCGGCGGCGGCGAAGCCGATGTTGACCGGGGCGTCGTCGGGCAGGTAGTAGCGGTCGTTGTAGGCCGGCTTGTAGCCGGGGATGGCGACGACGCCGACCAGCACGACGAACAGGCTCGCCATCAGAATCGGTGCGGGCCAACGCACCACGGCCGTGCCGATGCGCCGCCAGAACCGACTCTGCGGTGGCCGCTTGGACTCGTACATGCCGACTCGGCTGCCGAGGTACAGGACGGCCGGGCCGAGCGTGACCGAGATCGCCACCACGACGAGCATGCCGATCGCGACCGGAGCGCCCATGGTGGTGAAGTAGGGCAGGCGGCAGAAGCTCAGGCAGTACGTCGCGCCGGCGATGGTCAGTCCGGAACCCACGATCACGGGCGCGACGGACTTGAAGGTGGCGTAGTACGAGTCGTCCCGGTCCAGCCCGATGCCGCGGTCTTCGCGGTACCGGCCGAAGATGAAGATGCCGTAGTCGGTGGCGGCGGCGATCGCCAGCATCGTCAGGATGTTGCCCGCGAAGGTCGTCAACCCGAACACGTCGTGGGTGGCGAGCACCGCCACCACGCCCCGAGCGGTCAGCAGCGCCAGGAACGTCAGGAACAGCTGGACCAGGGTGGTCCGGACCGAGCGGTAGACCACCAGCAGCATGCCGGCGATCGCGGCGAGGGTGATCAGCGTGATCATGATCAGGCTCGCGTTGCCGATGACGTGCATGTCGTCGGTCAGTGCGGCGGGACCGGCGACGTGGGCCTGGACCCCCGGTGGGGCCTTGGTCTCCTCGATCACCTTGCGGACGGCGTCCACGCCTTCGTTGGCGAGTGTCATGCCCTGCTCGCCGGCGAGGTTGATCATCACGTAGGACGCCTTGCCGTCGGCGCTCTGCGCGCCGGCCGCCGTCAGCGTGTCACCCCAGAAATCCTGGATGTGCTGGATGTGCTCGGGATCCTGCTGTAGCTTGCGGATGATCTCGTCGTAGTACTTGTGGGCGTCCGGGCCGAGCGGCTCCTTGCCCTCGACGACGACCATGATCGTGCTGTTGGAGTTGAACTCCTTGAAGTTGCTGCCCATCAACTTCATCGCGTGCATCGACGGGGCGTCCTCGGGCGCCATCGGCGCGGCGTGCAGCTCGCCGACGACCTCCAGCGGCGGTGCGATCACGTTCACCAGAACGGCGATCGCGATCCAGAACAGGATGATCGGCACCGACAGGATGCGCAGCGCATGGGCGAACTTGGGCCGCTTGGCTGTCGTGCTGTGCTGGGTCTCAAGTGTTTCGGTCATGCGGACTTCACCAAGCAGTAGGTCTGGGCATTGACGCCATCGGCGGACTTCTCTTCACGGACGGTGCCGTTGACGGTGACGCGGCAACCGATGTGGTCGCTGCTCTGCTCACCGTCGCTGCGGGCCATCAAGTTCGCGCTGACCGTCGGCAGCGTGGTGGACAGGGTGACCGACCACGGCAGTGTCGCGGTGACCGAGTGCACGTTGGCGTCCGGATCGAAGTAGCTGATGTCGGCCGAGCTCCCGGGTGGTCCGTAGACCTCGTACACGACGACCTTGGGGTTGAACTGGACGATCTCGATCCCCGCACCGGCATGGGCATTCAGGTTCTCGGACCCGAACTTCGCGTGCAGGCGCGACACCACCAGGCCCGACACCGCCAGCACGACCACCAGAAGAAGCGGTATCCAGACCTTCTTCACCAGGCGCCCCATCGAAAACGACCGCACCCGACCACCTTCCGCTCAACCCGCTGACCGAAACCCCGACGATCAGGCTGCTGCCTGTCTTGCCCTCGGCAGGCGGCTCCGCTGACTCAGCGGATTCTTGGGAAATTCTTACGCCTTGCTAACTAATATTGCAACGCGGTTGTGCCGGGTGTCGGCTGGGAGTGTGCGTGGTGGCCGGGTGACCTGGGATTTTCAGTCGGGCAGAACGGCCCTCAGTGCGGCCGCGAACTCGTTGGGCGCGCTCATGAACCCGCCGTGATCGCCGGGGAAGATGACGGGCTCGACACCCAGCAGGTGGCACAGCGCCATCGAGGTGCCGTGGGTGATGAGATGCTCGGAATCGGCGCCGATGCCGACGATGACCCGGCTTGCTATCAACGCGTCGAGGTCCGGCACATACGTTGTGGTGCACAGCAATTCGTGGTTGAAGAACCGGGCCAGGTCGGCGAGTTGCTTGGTCATCTCGTCGGGCGAGGGCGGTCCCGGCTGCACGGGAGCCCCGTCCTCGGACTGATCGAAGCCCGCCGTGGCCATGAACTTCGCCATCGCCGCGCCGGGCCCGTCGCTGTGGAAGGTGGCGATGATGTCCTGCGTCGCCGCGCGCTGCTTGGAGGCTTCCGATGCGGGCAGCAGTTCCAGCAGCGGTGGCTCGTGCGCGACCAGTGTCCGCACCCAGCCGGGGTACTTCGTGGCCAGCGCCAGACCGGTCACCGCGCCGCCGCTGGAGCCGAACACGTCGGCCGGACCGGCGCCGAGGTCATCGAGGATCGCGGCGACGTCGGCGGCCCGCAGCTCTGGCGTCGAGTCCTGTGCGGGATCGTCGATGGGGCTGGCGCCGAGCCCGCGTGGGTCGTACGTCACGACGGTGTGGTCGGCGGCCAGCGCGTCGGCGACGAGAGCGAACTCGGACGCCGTCATCGGGGAACCGATGACGGCGAGCACCGGCCCGCTGCCGCGCACCTCATAGTGCAGGGTCGCGCCGGGTACAGCGAGATTTCGGACGATGGGCTGGGTGCCGGTCTGGGTCATGTCAGTGCAGACCGGTGGCGTCCCCGGAACTCATCGCCGTCTGGACTACTCCTGGCGGAGTCGGGACTCGACGAAGCGCTCGAGGGTCTCCCACTGGGCGACGGCCTCGGCGTACGGCTTCGACGGGGCGCCGACGGTCTCGGGCTCGAGCACGTGGCCGACGAACTTGCCCAGCGGCTGGCTCGTGGTCAGGGCCTTGTCGGCGGTGCCGTCGTCGGCGTAGTCGCAGACGTCGCGGGCGAACTCGACCGCCAGGTCCAGCTGCTCGCGGTCGACGGCGTCGGGGCCGTCGGAGATGTCGTCGGACAGCCCGCTGAGCACGTAGACGTTGTCCTCGGTGACGCGGATCTGCAGCGAGCCGTCGGTGGCCGCCGTGCGGATGTCTGCGTAGGCCTCGAAGCTGGACAGGTCGCTCTCGTGCTCGTCGGCCAGGTAGCGGGCCAGGGTGCGCTCCGAGCCGAACACGCTGATGCGGCCGTTACGGCCGAGGAACCGCGGCTGGTCGTTGTAGTAGCACCGCAGCGTGTAGAAGGTGCCGCCCTTGGTCATGATGCGGATCGGGTCGATGCCGACGCGCTCCCAGAAGTCCTCGTCGCTGCCGAGCAGCTGGCGCTCCGCCTGGACGGTGAGGGCCGCCTCCTCGGAGTCCGTGTCGACCTCGCCCTCGATGACCTCGTCTTCGGAGTCCTCGGCTGCCGCTTCGGCCTCGTCGAGTTCGTCTTCCTCGGGCTCAGGTGCGGGCTCGTCGAGCTCGGCCTGGGCCTTGGCCGCCGCCGTGGCGTCGACCTCGGGGGTGGTCACCAGCTCGTCGATGGCGTCGAGCACGTGATCCCAGCTGCGGCCGACGGCGGCCTCGATGTCCGCCCAGCGCTTGCGGCCGGCGCGGCCCGAGTAGGCCTCGGCGCCGCCACCGAGCGTCGACAACACGGGGTTGCCGTTGAAGAACTTCGCCACCGCGATCAGATCGCACACCGAGCCGAGCGCGCCGACCACCTGGAGCGTGCGCCGCAGCGAGGTGACGGACTCGTCGGTGGGCTTCTCGGCGACCAGTTCCGGCACGCCGACCAGGTCGTGCAGGTGGCTCTCGTCCGGGTTCAGGCGGTGGGCGTTGGCCTCACCGAGCGCCTGCCACTTGGGGTGGTCAGCGAGGTCGTTGTCGGTGTTGGTCCGCACGAAGGCGGCCAGGTCAGCGACGGAGTCGAACCCGAAGAGGGCGTCGTCGTCGCCGAGGAACGCTTCCCACTCGTCGTCCGAGTCACGCCACAACGGCGCCCACAGGGTGTACAGATCGCCATGGGTCAAACCGAGCCGAACCGGCACGATGTCAGCAGCCATGCGGCACAGCCTATCGACGTGCGGCTGGGGCCATGCTGGGGGCGTCGGGTCGGTACAGGTCGTCGCGTAGATGGCGGAGGACGGTGGCCGCGGCGTCGGGGTCCCGCCCCGGGGTGGACAGTTCCGCGGCCGCGCGTTTGAGCACCGCCAGCGTCGTGCGCGCACGTGCCATCGCGTCGTCGTATTCGGCGGTGGTCATGCTGCCGTCATTCGGTGGTCATGCGGTCGGGCGGAAGAAGCCGTGGAAACCCTGATCGAGGTTGGTGGTGCGGATCGGGGACAGCTGGACGGGGTCGCCTGCCTCGATCATGACGTTTTCTCCCACGATCATCGCGACGTGACCGTCCCACACCGCCAGATCGCCCGGGCGCAGCGAGCCGCGGTCGACGGCGGCGCCGATGTCCTGCTCCTGCGCCAGTCGCGGGAGGTCGAGGCCGGCCTCGCGGTAGGCCCACTGCGTCAGGCCGCTGCAGTCCAGTCCGACGCCGGGCGTCGTGCCACCCCACACGTAGGGCACGCCGAGTTGGGTGAGGGCGTGGCGGACCGCGTCGGCCGCGACCTTGTTGGGCGCGGTGGCGGTGCTGCCGTCGGGCAGCGTGACGGCTTCGCCGGCGCCGAACTTCCCGGGGTCGGGCGGCCGGCGGTGGGTGAGTGCGGCCTGGGCGGCGTGGGCCGCGGGCGCGGCGAGCCCACTCGCCCAATCGGCGCCTTGACCGGTCGGCGAGCCCAGGCTCGGCAGGCTCATGCCCGCGCCGGTGCCCGCACCTGATCCGGTGCCCGCGCCGGATCCACTTGCCTCCCAAGGCGATCCGTTCTGGGGCGGAGGTACGCTCGCCGTGGCGGTGACCTGCTCGGCCTGCGCGGCGAGTTCGGTGTGCAGCTCGTCGACGACGGTGATGGCCTCGTCGAGCGCGCGGCTGGCTTCGTCGATGAGCGCCGCGGCGTCGGCGGGGGATTCCAGGGTGGCTTCGAGTTCGGCCGCTCTGGTCTCGAAATTGCGCAGGATGGTGTCGAGTCGTTCGCGCGCCCTGGTCACCGCGGCAGCGGCCTGCTGCGTGTGGGTGCTCAGCTGCCCGGCGGTCATCGCCATCGCCACGATGGCCGTGACGGCCGCATTCGCGAACTGACCCGCACTGCCCGCGGCGGCGCCGGTCCACTGGCCTTGGGTCTGCTGCCACGCGTTGTCGGCCGCGGCGGCGACGCCGTCGAGCCCGGACTGCACCGTGCGCAGGGCGTCGGCCGGGTCGGGGCCGGAGAAACCGGGGCCCAGGAGGGCCTGCACCTCACGGATCGGGGCGGCCAGCGCGGATGTCAGTGAGCCGATCATCACCAGGCGCCGATCCGGCCGCCAACGCTGTGGTCGGCGTCGACGAAGCCGGCCGCGGTGGCGACGGCCGCCTCGCTGCCGGTGTCGAGGTGCGCGCTGAGGCGGTGTGCCAGCTGGGCCTGGTGGTGCGTGGCCTGTGCCAGGGCGGCGGCGAAGGCCGCGCCGACCGGGCCGAACACGTCGAACTGTCCCGCGATGGCGGCCAGGTCCGCGGCGTGCGCCGCCAGTTCGGTGCTGTGGCCGCGGTAGTCCGCGGCAAGGGCGTTCAGAGCCGACGGGTCCGCCGTCAGATTTCGGGTCATGTGGATAAGACGGCCGTCAGGCCCGTTCGGTTCCACTAATGTTGGCGCGCATGGACGTCCGGGTCGTCGATCATCCGTTGGCCGCCGCGCGGCTGACCACCTTGCGCGACGAGCGCACTGACAACGCCGGGTTCCGGGCGGCGTTGCGTGATCTGACGCTGATGCTCGTCTACGAGGCCACGCGCTCGTTGGCCTGCGACGAGCTGCCGGTTCAGACCCCGGTGGCGCTGACCACCGGGTCGCGACTGTCGAACCCGCCCTTGTTGGTCCCGGTGCTGCGGGCCGGTCTGGGCATGGTCGATCAGGCACACGCGCTGATTCCGGAGGCTCAGGTCGGCTTCGTCGGTATGGCCCGTGATGAGACGACGCACCAACCGACGCCGTACCTGGAGTCGCTGCCCGCCGACCTGAGCGGCCGGCCGGTGATGGTGCTCGACCCGATGTTGGCCACGGGCGGTTCCATGGCTCACACGCTGCAGTTGCTGCTCGACCGCGGCGCCGACGACATCACTGCCGTGTGTGTGGTGTGCGCACCGGAGGGAATTGCGTTGGTGGAGAAGGCGGTTCCGTCGTTGCGGCTGTTCACGGCCACCATTGATGCTTCGTTGAACGCAGACGCCTACATCGTGCCGGGCCTGGGCGATGCCGGGGATCGGCAGTTCGGGCCGCGCTGAAGGTGATGTTGGGCGCGTCGCGCGAGGCGGCGTGTCGTCCTCTCCTGCAACACTTGCGATCGGGAGGCGTCAGCATGTGTTGACAATGTCAACACATGCTGACGGGTTCCGGCGCGAGGGCGTCAGGTGAATAGGCCGAGCGCTCAACGTGGCGCCAGCAGGCCCGTCACAGCGGCTTTGATTCTCGCCAGTTCTGATTCGGCGGCAGTCCGCGAGGCAGATACGTCCGCAGCGGGCGGTCTGCTGATCTCCAGGTAGCCCTTGACTTTTGGTTCGGTGCCCGACGGGCGCACCGCTACCCGCAGGCCGTCGCCGGTGAAGATCAGCGCGTCGGTGCGGCGTTGACCCCGGAGCTGCGCCAAGTCCTCGGTGCTGACAGCGATACCGGCGATCTCGGTTGGTGGCTCGGCGCGCAGGCGGGCCATCACCGCGTCGGCATCGGTGTGCACCGATACCGCGCCGGTGACGTGCACGCCGTGTTTCGCAGCGAGTGCGTCCAATCGGTCCTGGACCGTCTGGCCTTGATTGCGCAGTGCCACAACCAGATCGCAGAACACCACCGCCGCGCTGATGCCGTCTTTGTCGCGCACGGTGTCAGGGTCGACGCAGTGCCCGATGGCCTCTTCGTAGGCATAGCGCAGCGTGGCGCCCGGGACATCCTGGTCGGCGCGAGCCAGCCATTTGAAACCGGTGAGGGTTTCGACGTGATGGGCCCCATAGTCGGCGGCGATGTTGGCGAGCAGCTGCGACGAGACGATCGAGCTGGCAACGACGGTGACTTTGGCTTGGTTCGGGGCGAGGTCCGACAGCAGATAATCGCCCAGCAGCCAACCGGTTTCGTTGCCAGACAGCATGCGCCAACCGCTAGTGGTCGGGATGCCCACGGCGCAGCGGTCGGCATCGGGGTCAAGGGCGATGGCGACTTCGGCGTTATTCTCGGCAGCCAGCGCGAGTAATAAGTCGGTGGCGCCGGGTTCCTCGGGGTTGGGGAACTCGACCGTCGGAAAGTCGGGGTCGGGGTCGAATTGTGTTGCCACCGTGTGGATAGTGGCGATGCCGGCTCGGTTCAGGACGTCGACTGCCAGCGCGCCTCCGACGCCGTGCATGGCGGTCAGTGCCACCCGGACGTCGCCTTCGGTCTTACGCAGTGACCCGGCCTGTCGCGCGTACCGCTCGATGAGGGTGTCATCGGTGGGCGTGACCGGCTGCCGGGCGATGTCCGTCGGCGCCTGGCGCATCGCGGTTTCGATGTCGCTGTCGGTCGGGGGGACGATCTGGATGCCGCCGTCGAAGTAAACCTTGTAGCCATTGTCGGCCGGTGGATTGTGCGAGGCGGTGATCTGTACGCCGGCAACGGCATCGAGCTGGCGCACCGCGTAGGCGACGACGGGCGTGGGTGCCGGGTGGGGGAGCAGAACGACGGAAAATCCCTCGGCGGCAAAGATTTCCGCCGTCGCCGTGGCGAATTCGTCGGAGTGGTGCCGGGCGTCGCGGCCGACCACGACCGTCGACCCGCCCAGGCAACGGTCTTTGAGCACCTTCGCCACCGCCCACGTCGCCCGGCTGACGGTGGTGACGTTCATGGCGTCGAGGCCTTCGCGCATAGGGCCACGAAGGCCGGCGGTGCCGAAGGCCAGGGGTGTGACGGTCACAGCCGCGCCAGCACCTCGGCCAGCAGCGTCCCCATCCGGGTCGCGGACTGGCGTCCGGCCTCCAGCACTTCGGCGTGGCTCAGCGGCTCGCCGGTCATGCCGGCGGCCAGATTGGTCACCATCGAGATGCCGAGGACCTCGGCGCCGCCGGCGCGCGCCGCGATGGTCTCGTGCACCGTCGACATGCCGACCAGATCGGCGCCCAGGGTGCGCAGCATCCGGATTTCGGCGGGCGTCTCATAGTGCGGGCCGGGCAGTCCGGCGTACACCCCCTCGGTCAGTGACGGGTCCACCGCGCGGGCCAGGGCCCGCAGCCGCGGCGAGTAGGCGTCGACCAGGTCGACGAACTGCGCGCCCACCAGGGGCGACCGAGCCGTCAGGTTCAGGTGGTCACTGATCAGCACCGGCTGGCCGACCGAGTACTCCGGGCGCAGGCCGCCGGCGGCGTTGGTCAGCACCACGGTCCGTGCACCGGCCGCGATGGCAGTGCGCACCGGGTGGACCACGTGGCGCAGGTCATGGCCCTCATAGGCGTGGATGCGGCCCAACAGGACCAGCACGTTGCGGCCGCCGACCTGCAGCGCCAGCGCCTGCCCGCCGTGTCCGGACGCGGTCGGCGGGGTGAATCCGGGGAGGTCAGCCATGGCGATGGCGGATGCCGGCTCGCCCAGCACCGCGGCGGCGGGGGCCCAGCCCGAACCCAGCACGACAGCCACGTCGAAGTGCGGGATTCCGGTGCGGTCACGGATGGCGGCGGCGGCCTGAGCGGCGGCGAAGTCAGGGGTGGCCTGCGGATCGGTCACGGCGTCCACCTTAGTTGCCAGCTGCGCCCAAACGGGCCGGTGCGATACTTCCATGATGCTCACTGGCGACGCACTGCAGACGGTCACCGATGCCGTCGCGCGTCACCGTGCCGATCTGATCGAACTGTCCCACTCGATTCACGCCGAGCCGGAACTGGCCTTCGCCGAGCATCGCAGTTGCGCCAAGACCCAGGCACTCGTGGCTGAGCGTGGCTTCGAGGTCACCGCGGCCGCCGGCGGTCTGGACACCGCGTTCCGCGCCGACTACGGCAGTGGCGATCTGGTGATCGGCATCTGTGCCGAGTACGACGCGCTGCCCGGTATCGGACATGCGTGTGGGCACAACATCATTGCCGCGTCAGCGGTCGGCACGGCGCTGGCGCTGGCCGAGGTCGCCGACGAGCTCGGCATCACTGTGGCCTTGATCGGCACGCCCGCCGAAGAAGCCGGCGGCGGAAAAGCATTGTTGCTCAACGCTGGAGTGTTCGACGACATCGCGGCATCAGTGATGCTGCATCCCGGCCCGGTGGACATCGCGGGGGCACGCTCCCTGGCGCTGTCCGAGGTGTCGGTGGCCTACCGCGGTCGTGAGTCGCATGCCGCCGTCGCGCCGTATCTGGGTATCAACGCCTCCGACGCGGTGACGGTCGCTCAGGTCGCGATCGGGCTGTTGCGTCAACAGTTGACGCCCGGCCAGATGATGCACGGCATCGTCACCGACGGCGGTCAGGCCCCGAATGTCATTCCGGCGCATACGGAATTGCTGTACACCATGCGGGCCACCGACTCGGCGTCGCTGGACGAGCTGGAAGTGCGGATGTTGTCCTGCTTCGCGGCCGGCGCACTGGCGGCGGGCTGCACGCACGAGGTGACCGAGGTGTCGCCCCGGTACGACGCGCTGACGCCCGACCCGTGGTTGACCGCGGTGTTCCGCGCCGAGATGGAGCGGCTGGGCCGTACCCCGCTGCCGATGGACCTGGAAGTCTCTGTACCCCTTGGCAGTACCGATATGGGCAACGTCACGCAGGTGATGCCGGGTATCCACCCGGTGGTCGGGATCGAGGCCAACGGGGCGTCGATCCACCAACCGGAGTTCACCGCGGCCGCGGCCGGGCCGAGTGCGGACAAGGCCGTCACCGAGGGCGCAATCATGTTGGCGCGCACCGTGGTTGCGCTGGCGCAGTCGCCTGATGAGCGCGCCCGGGTATTGCAGAAGATGGCGGACCGGGCAGCGGTTCAGCAACAAGTGAAGGCAGGGCGCGGATGAGCCTCTCGGACCACGCCGAGCGTTGGCTGGCCACGAACTACGGTGACCTGGTCGGGTGGCGGCGGCATCTGCACGCCAACCCGGAGTTGGGCAGGCAGGAGTTCGAGACCACCAAGTTCGTCGCGACGCGACTGGCCGAGGCCGGGTTGAACCCGAAGATTCTGCCCGGCGGTACCGGTCTGACTTGCGATTTCGGTCCTGAGGACCGGCCGCGGATCGCCCTGCGTGCCGACATGGATGCGCTGCCGATGGACGAGCGCACCGACCTGCCGTTCGCGTCGACGACGCCCAATGTGGCACACGCCTGCGGCCACGACGGCCATACCGCGGTGCTGCTGGGTACCGGGCTGGCGCTGGCGTCCGCACCGACGCTGCCCGTCGGTGTACGCCTGGTGTTCCAGGCCGCCGAAGAGCTGATGCCCGGCGGTGCACTGGACGCCATTTCTGCAGGTGCTCTGGCCGGGGTATCGAGAATCTTTGCGCTGCATTGTGATCCGCGACTGGAAGTGGGCAAGGTCGCCACCATCCCGGGGCCGATCACGTCAGCCGCAGACCAGATGGAGATCACCCTGCACTCGCCGGGCGGGCACACGTCGCGCCCCCATCTGACCGGCGATCTGGTCTACGCGCTCGGCACGTTGATCACCGGGGTGCCCGGCATCCTGTCGCGTCGGGTCGATCCGCGGCACAGCACCGTCATGGTGTGGGGTGCGGTGAACGCCGGGTTCGCGTCGAACGCCATTCCGCAGACGGGAACCCTCGCCGGGACCATCCGCACCGCCAGCCGTGACGCCTGGGTCGAGATGGAATCGATTGTCCGCGAGATCGTTTCGTCGCTGCTGGCGCCGCTCAACGTGGATCACACGGTGCTGTACCGGCGCGGCGTCCCGCCGGTGGTCAACGAAGAACTGTCCACCCGGATCATGACTCACGCCATCGAAGCGCTGGGCCCGGACTCTCTGGCGGACACCAAGCAATCCGGTGGCGGAGAAGACTTCTCGTGGTACCTCGAAGAGGTGCCGGGAGCGATGGCGCGCCTCGGCGTGTGGCCCGGCGTCGGCCCGCAGCTCGACCTGCACCAGCCGACCTTCGATCTCGACGAACGCGCCCTCGGCGTCGGCGTCCGGGTGTTGGTCAACATCATCGAGCAGGCCGCCAACCTTTAACCGCGAGCGTGCGTGTTTGCGTCCGACACGCTGCAATTTCGGTGCATTTTGGGCACTGTCACGCGGCCCGAGCGTGACGCAACTGCATGGCAATCCGGGATACCAGATCGTCGGGCCGACGCCGGACGTCCTCGAAGACGATCGGTACCACAGTCCACCGGATGTCCATCAGTGCTGACGTTCGGTTCCGGTCGGCCAGCATCGCATCAGCGCCGCTGTGCCAATCCATTCCGTCGTACTCCGCGGCCACCCGGTAGTCGGGCCAGGCAAAGTCGAGGCGCCGCAGTTGCCCACGACCGTCAATGAGTTCGTATTGGAGTACCGGCGCGGGCAGGCCACCGTCGATGATCACGAGCCGCGCTTCGCTCTCCATCGGAGACTCGGCGCGTGGATCTGCCAACGGCAGCAGTTCACGGACGACAACGACCCCCCGGCGTCCCGCCTGTTTCGTCAGTGCGCGGGCAAGTTCCAGGCGGTCGCACGTGCCCGACCGCAACGCCGCATCCAAGGTGGCCAGCGACCGCGGCCGACGTAGCGAGCGGGCGACTTCGATGGCGGTCCATGCTGCGGTGGTGGCCGGCCGGCCACGGACCTCTGCCATCGGCGCGCCGTCGCGGCGATGCACCACCAACCCGTCCGCGTTCCGTAATTGGTGATGCGGGGGATTGAGGACGTGCAGGTCCTTCGGGTTCTCGGTGTCGAAGCCGTAAAGCGCCGCCGCGGTGCCGAGGCAGATGGGAACAACGGCACCGGCGGAGAGGTCGAGTCCGCGTAGCCGGGTCCAGTCATCAGGCGCGCCGCGTGAATAGACTCCCTGCCAGATGCGTTGCAGCGCTCCGGTTCTCAGATCGTCGTTGAACGCCCGCCTGGACTGCAGAGTCAGGATTTGCCCGCTGGTGGCCACCCCGTTTTGGGCGTCCAGCAGCGCTTCGAGATCGGCATTCATGACCCCGATCCTGGAGTCGCCTCAGGTTCGTCAACAGTGCTCGCGCGCCATCTGTGGATGGATCGCGAACTGTGGATGATGCGGATCAGCGCTCACGGCCTGACTATTTCGTCGCGCTCATCAACGGTGAGCGTGACGAAGATGCACGAGAGAGACGGCGTGTCGCCGGCAAACACGCACGCTCGCGGGAGACTACGGCCCGATGTTCCGGGACGGACGGGTGCGGAGGTGGTGGACGTAGTCGGCGGGGGCGCCGGCGATCTCGGCGGCTTCGGCCATCACGCCCAGGTAGCGCGCCGACGGCAGCCCACCTTCCCAGGCGTCGACCACGTACAGCCACGCCAGCACCGGTTCGGTCGAGGTGTCCGACGACACCCGGTTCACCCGGCACCGGATCTTCTTGTGGATGCCCAGCTCTGAGCCTTCCCAGCGGTCCAGGCGTTCCTCGTCTTCGCGGGTCATGTCGTAGAGCACGACAAAGACCTTGGACATGGGATCCTGGACCAGCGTCGCCAGCGCGCCCTCCCAGCCGATGTCTGCGCCCGCAAACGTCAGCCTCCAGCCGTGCAGCCAACCGGTGGCCGCCATCGGGGAATGAGGGGCCCGCTGCAGCATCTGCTCCGGATGCATGTTCGATCCGTAAGCGGCGTAGAGCGGCACCTGGCAAGCGTACGGCTTGTTGTCCGGCGACCAACACCCAACTCGGGGTTAGATGTAGCCGTGGTTACCCGCATCGTGATCATCGGCGGCGGTCCCGCCGGGTATGAGGCAGCCCTGGTTGCTGCCGGTTATGGCCCTGACACAACGGAGGTCACCGTCGTCGACCGCGACGGTATCGGTGGCGCCTGCGTGCTGTGGGACTGCGTGCCGTCCAAGACCTTCATCGCGTCGACCGGCGTGCGCACCGAGCTGCGACGGGCCAGTGGCCTGGGCTTCGACCTGCATGTCGAGGACGCCAAAATCTCGTTGCCGCAGATCAACAACCGGGTCAAGACGCTGGCCCGCAGCCAGTCCGTCGACATCGGCGGTCAGCTGTTGCGTGCCGGCGTCAACGTGGTGCCCGGGTGCGGTGAACTGGTCGACGACATCCCCGGCATGGCGCACCACCGAGTGAAAGTCACCACACCCGACGGCCGGTCCGGTGTGCTGAAGGCCGACGTGGTGCTGATCGCCACGGGAGCCAGCCCCCGCGTGCTGCCCAACGCCAAGCCCGACGGCGAGCGCATCCTCAACTGGCGTCAGCTCTACGACCTCGACGAGCTGCCCGAGCACCTGATCATCGTGGGCTCCGGCGTCACCGGCGCCGAGTTCTGCAACGCCTACACCGAACTCGGCGTCAGGGTCACCGTGGTGGCCAGCCGAGACCAGATCCTTCCGCACGAGGACTCCGACGCCGCAGCGGTGCTGGAGACGAGCTTCGCCGAACGTGGCGTGCGCCTGGTGAAGAACGCCCGCGCCGATTCGGTGGTCCGCACCGAGACGGGCGCCAAGGTCAATCTGGCCGACGGCCGGACGGTCGAGGGCAGCCACGTCCTGATGAGCATCGGGTCGGTGCCCAACACCGAGGGGCTTGGGCTCGAGAAGGTCGGCATCGAGCTGGGCCCCGGCAACTACCTGACGGTGGACCGGGTGTCGCGCACGTCGGCGTCGGGCATCTACGCCGCCGGTGACTGCACGGGCCTGCTGCCGCTGGCCTCGGTCGCTGCCATGCAGGGCCGCATCGCGATGTATCACGCACTGGGTGAAGGGGTTTCGCCGATCCGGCTGCGTACCGTCGCGGCCGCGGTGTTCACCTTCCCGGAGATCGCCGCGGTCGGGGTGCCGCAGACCGCCATCGACAGTGGCGCCGTCCCGGCCCGCACCCTGATGCTGCCGCTGAACACCAACGCGCGGGCCAAGATGTCGTTGCTCGAGCACGGTTTCGTGAAGATCTTCTGTCGCCCGGCCACGGGCGTGGTGATCGGCGGGGTGGTGGTCGCCCCGATCGCGTCCGAGCTGATCCTGCCGATCGCGCTGGCGGTGCAGAACCGGATCTCGGTGACCGATCTGGCCCAGACCCTGTCGGTCTACCCGTCGCTGTCGGGCTCGACCATCGAGACGGCCCGCCGGCTCATGGCTCACGACGATCTGGACTGACGCACGAACCGGGGCCGACCACGTAGGCTCGGTCATGCAAGGCCTACCGACGAGTAACCACGAGGAGTTCCGCCGTGAGTGACCCGATTCCCGGCCCGGGCAATGGTCAGACCCTGCTGAACCGCGCGCAGCGCGAGACCGCATGGAACCGGCTGGGCGCCGAGCAGTTCGACGTCATCGTGATCGGTGGCGGCGTCGTCGGTGCCGGCGCGGCGCTGGACGCCGCGACGCGCGGGCTGAAGGTCGCCCTGGTGGAGGCGCGCGACTTCGCCTCCGGCACGTCCAGCCGCAGCAGCAAGATGTTCCACGGCGGCCTGCGCTATCTGGAGCAGCTCGAGTTCGGTCTGGTTCGGGAAGCGCTGTACGAACGTGAACTATCGCTGACCACCCTGGCGCCGCACCTGGTGAAGCCGCTGCCGTTCCTGTTCCCGCTGACCAAGCGGATCTGGGAACGCCCGTACATCGCCGCCGGCATCTTCCTGTACGACCAGTTGGGCGGCGCCAAGTCGGTGCCCGCGCAGAAGCACCTGCTCAAGGCAGGGGCGCTGCGACTGGCGCCCGGGCTCAAGCGCAGCTCGCTGGTCGGCGCGATCCGCTACTACGACACCGTCGTCGACGACGCGCGGCACACCATGACGGTCGCCCGCACCGCGGCGCACTACGGCGCCGTGGTCCGCACCTCGACGCAGGTCGTGGCGCTGCTGCGCGAAGGTGACCGGGTCACCGGCGTCCGCGTCCGCGACTCCGAGACCGGTGCCGTGACCGAGGTGTGCGGCCACGTCGTGGTCAACGCCACCGGCGTGTGGACCGACGAGATTCAGGCGCTGTCGAAGCAGCGCGGGCGGTTCCGGGTCCGCGCTTCCAAGGGCGTGCACATCGTCGTGCCGCGGGACCGGATCGTCAGCGAGGTGGCGATCATCCTGCGCACCGAGAAGTCGGTGCTGTTCGTGATCCCGTGGGGCACGCACTGGATCATCGGCACCACCGACACCGACTGGAACCTGGACCTGGCGCACCCTGCGGCGACCAAGGCCGACATCGACTACATCCTCGGGCACGTCAACAAGGTGCTGGCCACCCCGCTCAACCATGACGACATCGACGGCGTCTACGCGGGCCTTCGCCCGCTGCTGGCCGGGGAGAGTGAGGAGACCTCCAAGCTGTCCCGCGAGCACGCGGTCGCGGTGCCGGCCCCGGGCCTGGTGGCCATCGCGGGCGGGAAGTACACCACCTACCGCGTCATGGGCGAGGACGCCATCGACGCGGCCAGCGAGTTCGTGCCGACGCGGGTGGCGCCGTCGATCACCGAGAAGGTGCCGCTGCTCGGCGCCGACGGCTACTTCGCGCTGATCAACCAGACCGAACACGTCGGCCAGCACTACGGCCTGCATCCCTACCGGGTTCGCCACCTGCTGGACCGCTACGGCTCGTTGATCGGCGAGGTGCTGGACATGGCCGCCGACCGCCCCGAGCTGCTGGAGCCCATCACCGAGGCGCCGGTGTACCTGAAGGTCGAGGCCTGGTACGCGGCCGCGGCCGAGGGTGCGCTGCACCTCGAGGACATCCTCGCCCGCCGCATGCGGATCTCCATCGAGTACCAGCACCGCGGCGTGGACTGCGCCCGCGAGGTCGCGGAAGTCATTGCGCCGGTGCTGGGTTGGAGTGCCGAGGACATCGACCGCGAGGTCGCGACCTACCTGGCGCGCGTCGAGGCCGAGGTGCTGTCGCAGACCCAGCCCGACGACGAATCGGCCGACGCGCTGCGCGCCGCGGCTCCGGAATCCCGTGCGGAGATTCTCGAGCCGGTGCCGCTCGATTGAGCCTGCCTGTCCGTCCCGGATACGAGGGGATCGGGCCGTCCCGGCTACGGCTGCACGGCGGGCCGGTGCTGGCCGAGCTGCGGTCCCGGTTCGGCGACGAGGCAGCCGCGAAAGTGCTTGCCGGCGAAGTGGTTTGCGCTGACGGGTCGGTCGTGGACGAGGTCACCGAGCTGCCCGCCGGCGCGTTCATCTATTGGTACCGGGACCTGCCCGACGAGGCCGTGGTGCCGTTCGACGTGCCGGTGCTGTACCGCGACGAGAACATCGTCGTGGTCGACAAGCCGCACTTTCTGGCGACCATGCCCCGCGGTGGGCATGTGGTGCAGACGGCCCTGGTGCGGCTGCGCCGAGCCTTGGGTTTGTGGGAGCTCTCGCCGGCGCATCGCCTGGACCGGCTGACGGCGGGCGTGCTGGTGTTCACGGCGCGCCGCTCGGTGCGTGGGGCCTATCAGACGATGTTCGCCTCAGGCGGAGTGTCCAAGACGTATCTGGCCCGGTCGTCGGCCGGGACATTGGCCGAGCCCGTCGAGTTGCGCAACCGAATTGTGAAGCGGCGCGGGTCTTTACAGGCCGTCGTGGAACCCGGTGAGGTGAACGCGGTGACGGTGGTCGCGCCGTTGGGTTCGGGGTTGTTCCAGCTGACGCCGTCGACGGGCCGTACGCACCAGCTGCGGGTGCACATGAACTCGCTCGGACTGCCCATCGACGGGGATCCGTTGTATCCCACGGTGCTTGATGTCGCCGCAGGGGACTTCTCGACGCCGCTGCAGTTGCTGGCTCACCGGCTGGCGTTCACCGATCCGGTGACCGGGGTTGAGCAGGAGTTCGTCAGTCAGCGGATGTTGGAAGCTGGGCCCTAGATCCGGGGAACGGCGGCGCCGTGGAGCTGTCTCTACACAACTCGCGCTGGAAGCCGTCAACTTTCCCTGACGCGTCCAGGAAAGTTGACGCCCCCAAACCGCAAGTGTCACAACAGAGCCGACACGCCGCGCTGATCTCGCCGTGACACGCCGAGACGGTCTCGGCGGCCCGACACCCGCTCAATGGTGCGGGCCGGTTGGCCTGCCCAGCGCCTGTGTTCTACTGCTAGCCATGGACCGCACCACATTTGACCGCCTGTTCGACATGACCGGCCGCACCGTCATCGTGACGGGCGGGACGCGCGGTATCGGCCTCGCGATGGCGGAGGGGTTCATCCTGGCCGGTGCCAACGTGGTGGTGGCCAGCCGCAAGCCCGACGCCTGCGAGGCTGCGGCCGAGCACCTGCGCGGTCTGGGCGGAAAGGCGATCGGCGTGCCCACCAACATGGGCAGTCTGGACGATCTCGACCGGCTGGTGGCGGCCACCGTCGCGGAATTCGGTGGCATCGACGTCCTGGTCAACAACGCGGCCAACGCGCTCGCCCAGCCGCTGGGGGAGATGACGCCCGAGGCGTGGGCCAAGTCGTACGACTCGAACCTGCGCGGTCCGGTGTTCCTGGTGCAGAAAGCGTTGCCGCACTTGAAGGCCAGCCCGGCCGCGGCGGTGCTGAACATGTCGTCGGTCGGCGCGTTCCAGTTCGCGCCGTTCGTGTCGATGTATGCCGCGGGTAAGTCGGCGCTGTTGTCGTTCACCCGGTCGATGGCGGCCGGTTTCGCAGCCGACGGCATCCGCGTCAACGCCATCGCGCCCGGCCCCGTCGACACCGACATGGTGCGCAACAACCCGCAGTCGGTCATCGACGCGATGGCCTCCAACACCCTGCTGAAGCGGTTGGCCAACCCCGATGAATTGGTCGGCGCGGCGCTGCTGTTGTGTTCGGGCGCAGGCAGTTACATCACCGGGCAGGTCGTCATCGTCGACGGCGGCGGGACACCGAGGTAGGGCTGCAGCCGGCTGTCAGTACGTATGCAGGGGACCGTGCGACTTTCCGTACATCACCCTGAGAGCGCAGTCGCGGACGAGCCCGTTGTCGAGGAGCTTGATGCCTGCGTTCGGAATGGCAGGGATACCGGCGAGCTTGTGTCCGAAGCGGCCCATTCGGTACTCCCTGCCCCAGGCAGCTTCAAGGCGCTGGGTGTAGTTGGTGAAATCGTCGGGGCCGCCGTTCAGCAGGGCCGCGATCACGCTTTCCCCGGCGACCAAACCGGATTCGAGCGCCTTCGAGATGCCTGCGCCCGAAACCGGTTTGGCGGCACCGAGTGCGTCGCCGGTGAAGACGACGCCCGGACGCCACGGTGGCCACGCGGTGAAACCCATCGGCAATCGCCACGCCCGCACGCTCTTGCTCTTCTTCAAGTCGGCAATCGGCGGCAGGTCCCAATCACGCGGCAGGGAACGCAGAAACTCGCCGAGTAGCTGGGTGGCGTTGATCGCCTGCCAGTTTCGGAAGCAGTTGACATAGCCCACGCCGATGTTGAACACGCCGTCGCCCATCGGGAACACCCAGCCGTAGCCGGGCAACTGATCGCCCTCGAACTGCAGCTTGAGGTAGATGTCGAGCGAATCGGTGTCCGGCCGGTTGACGTGCATCTCCGAGCGGATCGCGATGGCCGAGTAGCCGTTGTACTCCGAATCGATGTTCAGCGCGCGCTTGATCGGTGAGTACGCACCGTCGGCGGCGATGACCGCATCTGCCGAGATCTTCTCCCCGGTCTTGAGAACCACGCCGACCACACGACCGTCTGCATCGAGTTCCGGTCCTGCCACTTCGGCGCCCTCGCGAACTTCCGCCCCGGCCTTCTCGGCGTGCCTGAGCAACACCGTGTCCAAGTGTGTGCGGCTGACGGTATGTCCGTGATCGGGCATACCGGGGCGCCTCGGGAAGGACATCTCCCACCGGCTCGGGCTGAACACCGTGACCCGGTTGACCCGGTGGAAGGTGGCGACTTCGTCTGCCAGGCCCATCTTCTGCAGGTAACTGACGGCGCGGGCGGTCAGTCCGTCACCACACGGTTTGTCCCGGGGAAACTCTGCCTTGTCGACGACCAGCACCTTGGCGCCCACCTGCGCCGCCTGCCATGCAGCGGCGGAACCCGAAGGGCCACCACCGGCGACGACGACGTCATAGTGCTGTGTCACAGAGTCCGCCCCCAGTCCCGAAGAAGCTCCAGTTCATCAGCTTTCGGGCGACGCCGCCAGGTGGACTACTTACCCGATGGGGCTACCGTGGAAGCCGTGGCATCCATCTTCGGCGACTCCCACCTGAAGCACGTCCGCCTGGTCACCCCGCAGACGACGAAGGGGTGTCAGGACTGCATCGCGGGCGGTACCCGCTGGGTGCATCTGCGGTTGTGTCTGACGTGTGGCCACGTCGGGTGTTGCGATTCGTCGCCGATGCGCCATGCGAGTGCTCATGCGCAGACGCCAGGGCACGAGATCGTGCAGTCTTTCGAGCCGGGTGAGAACTGGCGGTGGTGCTACGTGCACGAGAAGTACGTCTGACAAGGTGTCCTGATCTGAGGGCTGCGTGGCCGCTTGCGCCATGTGGCCACGGCCAACCGGCGGGCAAAATGGAATGTGTCCAATTAATCCCGACGGGAGTGACACATCATGGCTGAAGTGATTGCAGGAGTGGCGATTCCGGACACCGAGCTGGTCCGGGAGGCTACCTCGATCGTCCGGCAGGCGACCGACGAAACGTTGTTCAACCATTCCCGCCGCGTGTTTCTGTGGGGCTCATTGAAAGCGGCTGCGCGCGGGCTGGAGGTCGATCCGGAACTCGCTTACATCGGCGGCATGTTCCACGACCTGGGCCTGACGGCGGCGCATGGCACCAAGGACCAGCGGTTCGAGATCGATGGCGCGGCGATGGCTCGGAAGCTGTTGTTGGACTTCGGCCGTACCGAGCAGGAGGCGACGAACGTGTGGCTGGCGATCGCGCTGCACACCACTCCGGAAGTGCCGCACCACCTGGCACCCGAGGTTGCCGTGGTGAGTCTCGGCGTCGAAACCGATGTGCTGGGACTGGGTTTGGACGAGATCACCGACGCACAACGCGCCGAAGTGGTGGCGGCGCATCCGCGCCCCGACTTCAAGAACCGCATCCTTCGGGCGTTCAACGACGGCATGGTCAATCGTCCGGACACCACGTTCGGCACGATGAACGACGACGTGCTCGCGCACTTCGATCCGTCGTTCCAGCGGACGAATTTCGTTGACCTCATTGAGAACAACGCCTGGCCGGAGTGAGTCCGCACGACCGGGATGGGCAACGCCGGGCCGGGTGACAGGCTTGGGAACCCGGCCCGGCGTTGCCTTTCTGATCAGGCTTGCTTGACGGCTTCGATGTCGAGGCTGATGGTGACCTTGTCGCCGACGACGGCGCCACCGGTCTCCATTGGCAGGTCGAGGTCGACGCCGAAGTCCTTGCGGTTGATGACAACTGATGCTTCGTAGCCGGAGACCTCGCCCGCGCCCATGCCGGGGCTCACGCCGTTGAACTCCAGGCTCAGGGTGACCGGGCGGGTGTTGCCCTTGATGGTCAGGTTGCCGTCCAGCAGGTAGGAGGCACCGTTCTGCCGAACCGAGGTCGATGCGAAGGAGGCCACCGGGTGGTTCTCGGCGTCGAAGAAGTCGGCCGACTTGACGTGGCCGTCACGCTGTTCGTTGCCGGTGTTGAGCGACGTCACGTCGATCTCGGCGGTGACCGACGGGGTGCCGTCGGCGTCGACGGTGATGGCGCCGCTGAAGTTCTCGAACTTGCCGCGGACCTTGCTGACCATCAGGTGGCGTACCGAAAACTCGACCGTGGAGTGGGCGGTGTCGATTGCCCAGGTGCCGACGCTGAGGGGAGTGGTTGCTGTGGTCATGTGCCTGTCCTTTGTTCTTGGTCCGAGCGCCGGCGTTCCGGCCTCTGAAGGTGTCCAACCGGACTGCGGTCCGTATTATTTCCTCGGTCAGGAATCGGGCGGCTCGCGTTCCTTAATGAAAATGATTACCATTAAGGTTATGCCCTCGACCTCTGCTGATCTCATCCCGGTGACCGTGCTTTCAGGCTTCCTGGGAGCCGGCAAGACCACGCTGCTCAACCACATCCTCGCCAACCGGGACGGCCGCCGCGTCGCGGTCATCGTCAACGACATGAGCGAGGTGAACATCGACGCGGCCCTGATCGCCGGTCAAGGCCACCTGGACCGGACGGAAGAGAAGCTGGTCGAACTCACCAACGGATGCATCTGCTGCACCCTGCGTGAAGACCTCATCACCGCCGTCGCCGATCTGGCTCGCCAGCAGCGATTCGATCAGATCGTGATCGAATCGACGGGCATCTCCGAGCCGATGCCCGTGGCCGCCACCTTCAGTTGGGAATTCGAGGACGGCTTCGTGCTGTCCGAGCTCGCCCGCCTGGACACGATGGTCACCGTCATCGATGCCTGCACCTTCCTGCCGGAGTTGGCGCGCGGGGAAGCCCTCACCGAACGCAATCTGGCGGTGGGCGACGGCGACGGACGCAACATCGCCGATCTGCTGGTCGATCAGGTCGAGTTCGCCGACGTCATCCTGGTCAACAAGACCGATCTGGTCAGCGCCAAGACGATCGCGACCGTCGAGGCCGTCGTGCGACGACTCAACCCCAAGGCGCGGATCGAGCGCACTGAGCACGGGATCGTGCCGCTGGCAACCGTTTTGGACACCGGGTTGTTCGATCCGGACCTCGCCGCCGAGGCGCCGGGATGGGATGAAGAGATCGCCAATGGGCACACGCCCGAAACCGAGGAATACGGCATCAGCAGCATGACGTTCCGTGCCGACCGGCCGTTCCATCCGCAGCGCCTCGCCGATGCCCTCGATCAGGTGCGAGGACTGCTGCGCAGCAAGGGCTTCTGCTGGATCGCCACCCGACCGAACATCGCCGCCATCTGGTCGCAGGCCGGACCCAACCTCACCATCGAACCCGCTCAGTACTGGACGAGCACCGAGATCGAGCCCGGTCAAGAGATCGTCTTCATCGGCATTCGCCTCGAAACCGGCAAGGTGCGAGCGCTTCTCGACTCAGCGCTGCTCACCGACGACGAAATTGCCGACGGCACGAGCGCGTGGCTGCGGTACGCAGATCCGCTGCCGGCGTGGACCGCGGCGCACAGCCACGTCTGACTCGTCGCTAGTGCGTGCTCGGCGCGAGATCGCCGAGTAGGTAGCGCTGCAGCGTGACGCCGAGGTCGGCGGCGAGTTGTTCGTTGGAGCGGTTGGCCAGCGGTTCGAGGCCGATGACGTACCGCGCCATCGCGAAACCGTTGACCTGCGACATGACCAGGGCGGCGCGGTAGTCGGCGTCCGCTGAGCCGAGCCCTTCGGCGATGGGTGCAATGATCTTGCGGGCGAGGAAGTCCCGCACCAGCTTCGCCGCCTCGGGTTCGGCCGTGGCGGCGCGCACCATGCCGATCATGGGCCGTCGCCGGACCTCGTCGTCGAGAACCTCGAGGATGAACGTCGCCAATCGCAGCCCTGCCGTGTCCTTGTCGCCGTCGAGTACCCGGCCGATGATCGCGGAGGGTTCCACCGGCAGTTCGACGACCGTGAGGAACAGGTCGAGCTTCTTGCCGTAGAAATGGCTGACCAACGCGGGGTCGACGCCGGCCTGCAACGCGACCTGTCGCAGCGAGGTCCGCTCGTACCCCAACTCCGCGAAGAGCTTTCGTGCGGTTTCCTCGATCGCCTCGCGAGTGCCGTTGGGTCCCGGACGGCGTCCACCGCGGGAGGTTCGCTGGGTCATTCGGCTCCCCGTTCACAGAATTCTTTACGTGTTGAATTATAGCCCCGGCGGGTCTAATGTCATACCGTCAACCTTCTTGATTAGCCACGCAGCAGAGACGTTCCGCGCAGTTCGCGCCCACCCGTGCGAAAGGTCCACGGATGCAGCGGTTTTCGATCAGACGCCGACTCGGTCAGCACTGGATGTATGTGGTGGCTGTGGTGGTGGTCGTCGTCGCCGGATTCGCGGTGTACCGACTGCACGGCATCTTCGCGTCGCAGGACGTCACGTCGACCCCGAGCGGTGCGGTGAACGACATCGTGCCGTTCAACCCCAAACATGTGGTGATGGAGGTCTTCGGACCGCCGGGCACCGTCGCCACCGTCACCTACCTGGACGTCGATGCCCGGCCGCAGCGCGCCGACGCCGTCAGGTTGCCGTGGACCTACGACACGACCACCACACAGCCGGCGGTGTTCGTCAACCTCCAGGCGCAAGGCGACAGCGACTCGATCGGCTGCCGCATCACCATCGATGACGCCGTCAAGGACGAGAGAACGGTGAACACTGTGCACGCCTTCACCTACTGTCTGGACAAATCCGGATGAGCGCGAACCGGGTGCCGGACTTCATCCGGCGGTATTCAGTGCTCATCGCCTTCTTCTGGCTGGCCCTGGCCGTCGTCACGAATGTCTTTGTGCCACAGCTGGAGACGGTGGCCGAATCCCACAACGTGTCGCTGAGCCCGACCGACGCGCCGTCGCTGCAGGCGGCGAAGCAGATCGGCAAGGTCTTCCACGAGTTCGATTCCGACAGCTCGGCCATGATCGTCCTCGAGGGCGACCAGCCGTTGGGTGCTGCCGCGCACCACTACTACGACGGCCTGATCGACAAGCTCACCGCCGACACCAAACACGTCCAGCATGTGCAGAACTTCTGGGGTGACCCGCTGACGGCGGCCGGTTCGCAGAGCGCCGACGGCAAGGCCGCACTGGTGCAGGTGTATCTCGCCGGTAATCAGGGTGAGTCGTTGGCGAACGAGTCCGTCGACTCCGTCCGCAGGATCATCGAGAACACCCCGCCGCCAACAGGTCTGAAGGTGTACCTCACCGGCGCAGCGCCCCTGATCACCGACCAGTTCGAGGTGGGCCGCCATGGGACGCTGAAGACGACCCTGATCACCATCGGCGTGATCATGGTGATGTTGTTCTCGCTCTACCGCCGGTTCACCACGGTTATCATGGTGATCTTCACCGTGATGATGGAACTGACGGCGTCGCGCGGCGTCGTCGCCTCGCTGGCCAACGCCGGCGTCATCGAGCTGTCGACGTACTCGACAAACCTGTTGACGCTCTTGGTCATCGCTGCCGGCACGGACTACGCGATCTTCATTCTCGGCCGGTTCCACGAAGCCAGATACGCCGGGCAGGACCGGATCACCGCGTACAACACCATGTATCGCGGGACGTCGCACATCATCCTGGGATCGGGCCTGACCATCGCCGGCGCGGTGTTCTGCCTGACGTTCACCCGGCTGCCGTACTTCCAGAGTCTCGGAATTCCCGCCGGCACAGGTGTTCTCGTCGCGGTGGTCGCCGCGTTGACGCTCGCGCCCGCGATGCTGTGTATCGGCCGGCATTTCGGTCTCTTCGAACCCGTGCGCCAGCTGCAGACCCAGGGCTGGCGGCGCATCGGCACGGCCATCGTGCGCTGGCCCGGCCCCATCCTGGTGGTGACCGTCGCCGTGGCCCTCATCGGCCTGATCGCCCTGCCCGGGTACAAGACCAGCTACGACACCCGGCCATATATGCCGGCCAGCGCGCCTGCCAACATCGGTTACGCCGCCGCCGAACGCCATTTCTCGCAGGCCCGACTCAATCCCGAATTGCTGATGATCGAAGCCGACCACGATCTGCGCAATTCCACCGACATGATCCTGTTGGAGCGCGTCGCGAAAGCCGTCTTCCACACCGACGGCATCGCGCAGGTGCAATCGATCACCCGGCCGCTCGGGACGCCCCTGGACCACTCGTCGATACCGTTCCTGATCAGCGCCGGTAACGCTGGGCAGATCAACAACTTGCCCTTCCAGCAGGCTCGCAGCGCCGACCTGCTCAAGCAGGTCGACGTGATCAACAAGTCGATCGACATTCTGCGCCAACAGTATTCGCTGCAACAGCAATCCAGCGGTATCACCCACGAACAGGCCCAGGCATTCCAGCAGACTGTCGCGACCGCCAAGGATTTACGCGACAAGATCGCCAACTTCGACGACTTCTTCCGGCCGCTACGCAACTACTTCTACTGGGAGCCGCATTGCTACGACATCCCGGTCTGCGCGGCGTTGCGGTCGGTGTTCGACTCGCTCGACGGCATCGACGACCTGACCGATCAACTGGGTGACGTCGCGGGCAGCATCGCCAAACTCGATGCGCTGCAACCGAAACTGCTCGCGTTGATCCCGCCGCAGATCGCCAGTCAACAGACCAACCGCGAACTGACGATGACGAACTACGCCACGAACTCGGGTCTGAACGATCAGGCCGCCGCGTCGCTGGAGAATGCCACCGCGCTGGGACAGGCGTACGACGCGTCGAAAACTGACGACTCGTTCTATCTTCCGCCCGAGGCGTTCACCAACCCCGAGTTCCAGCGCGGCATGAAGCTGTTCATGTCACCGGACGGCAAGGCCGCCCGCATGATCATCACGCACGAAGGCGATCCCGCTACGCCGGAAGGTATTTCGCATATCGCCGCCATCAGGCACGCCGCGGCGCAGGCGGTCAAAGGCACGCCGCTGGGTGGATCGAAGATCTACCTCGCCGGTACCGCGGCCACCTACAAGGACATTCAAGAGGGCGCCAAGTACGACCTGATGATCGCGGGCATCGCTGCACTGAGCCTGATTCTGCTGGTGATGATGTTCATCACCCGCAGCATCGTCGCCGCCCTGGTCATCGTGGGCACCGTGGCGCTGTCGCTGGGTGCCTCGTTCGGGCTGTCCGTACTGATCTGGCAGGACATCTTCGGTATCGAGCTGTACTGGATTGTGTTGGCGCTGGCCGTCATCCTGCTGCTGGCGGTGGGGTCGGACTACAACCTGTTGCTCGTCTCGCGGTTCAAAGAAGAGATCCACGCCGGCATCAACACCGGCATCATCCGCTCGATGGCCGGCTCGGGCGCGGTGGTGACCTCGGCCGGGCTGGTGTTCGCCGCGACCATGGCGTCCTTCGTGTTCGCGGACCTGCGGGTGCTCGGCCAGATCGGCACCACGATCGCCCTGGGGCTGCTGTTCGACACCTTGATCGTGCGGTCGTTCATGACGCCGTCCATCGCGGTGCTGCTCGGGCGGTGGTTCTGGTGGCCGCTGAAGGTGCGGCAACGCCCGGCCAGTCAGATGCTGCAGCCCTACGGGTCACGTCAGGCGGTGCGTCAGCTGCTGCTGTGGGAGGACGGGGACCCGGCGATCAGTGGATCGGGTGCAGGCGCGCGAAGCCACGGAGGAGACGCATGACGGGCATGGAGCTGTGGGGCGGTCTCACGATCCTTGCCGGGGTGATGGCACTGACCCTCCTCGCGTGTGTCTTCGTGTACGTCCGCGGGTTGGAGCGGCGACCACCTGCCGCATTGGGCGAACAGGTGGGCGCCCACAAAGCGGTACTGGCCAAAGTGCGTAAAGGCCAACCGATGTCGCAGGACGAGATCGACTACGCAAAGGAACTGGTGTCCGACGCCGGCTCACCGCTCGCTTATGCGATACCAGCGCTTCTGTTCACCATGGGCTTCTTCTACGTCGTCGGGTGCCTCTACGAACTCCAGGTGCACGGCGGCCATCCCTCGTTTCGTACCTTCATCGGGGGCATCCCGATGCTGACCTCGCTGAACATCTTCGGTCAGCTGCACCGGGTGGCGCGACTGAAGAAGCGCGTGCCCGCGAGTCCCGCGCTGGTGGCTTAGCCGCCTATCGGTCGCTGAACGCCTTTGCCGCCAAATCGATCTGGGCTGAGGCGGCGAGAATCTGGCTGCGGTTCTCCACGTGCAGCGCGGCCTGCAGACTGGAGGCTTCGAGGTTGGCCCACAGCACCTGCTTGGTCGACTCGACGCCGAACTTGCCGTAGCTGCACAGGGTTTCGGCGATGGCCAGGGCGTCGGCGACGACGTCGTCCGCGGACAGCCGCGAGACCAGCCCCAGGCGCAATGCTTCGTCGGCCGCCACCGTCCGGGCGGTCAGGATCAGGTCGAACGCCTGCCCGGCACCGACGATCCGGGGGAGCGTGTAGCTCACCCCGATGTCGCAGCCGCCGATGCCGAGCTTGATGAACTGGGTGCAGAACCGTGCGCCCGGCCCGGCGATCCGGATGTCGGCGGCCAGTGCGATGGCGAAGCCGCCGCCGTACGCGGGCCCGTTGACCGCGGCGATCACCGGCTGGCGCAGATTCTGGATACGGGTCGTCAGCTCGGCGATACGTTCCTGCCAGCGCATGCCCGACCGCGGAAATTCCAGTCCGCCACCGGCTTCCGGTGGGTTGGGGTCGGAAAGGTCCAGGCCCGAACAGAATCCGCGGCCGGCACCGGTGAGTACGACGACGCGGCACTCGTTGTTCCGGTGGATGTCCTCGAGAGTGCTGTGCAGGGCTTCGACGAGTTCGAGGTTCAGCGCGTTGAGTTTGTCCGGCCGGTCCAGCGTGAGGACGGCGATATCGGGGCGGGGGTAAGCGAGTGACAGCGGCGGCATGTTCCTGACGTTAACCCCGTCGCGCCGTCACGACAGCTGTCGGGTCGGCATCGGCGCGCTGCGGGGGAGGGGAGTCGGGCGGGGCTTGGTTTGGTGGCCGGATTGCGAGTCGGCGGGCGGCCAGATGCAGAAGCCGTGGTGATAGTCGCCCGTACTCCACGTTCCACCGGTGTTGATGCAGCAGTCGTGTGTGGCCACGTCGGCATCGTCTTGGGTGGGCGGATCGTGGGGCGCGTGGCTGATCATCTCCTTGTAGCAGGTGAGGAAGCCGCCCTCGCCCTGATTGTTGTCGACTGCCCCGGCGGTCGCTGCGGTCCCGAGCCCCAGTGTCGCGATCAGCAGTGCGACCGCCATCAGCGGGAGCTTCCGTGTGTGGGTGTTGTTGTGTGGCATGGCTTCCTCCAGCTGTGATGTTTGGCCTCGTGGCCTGCGTTCACTGGTAGGAGGACGGTGTCGCGACGATTCCCACACTTTTTTCATGACTGCTCGCGGCGTCCCAAGGTCTCCCCGAAAAAGTGTGGGAATTCCGGCAGCCCCGCGCTCCTAGTAGGTGAACGCGGCCCACCGGGGCCGGGTAAGTCGAAGGAGACCATCATGGCCAGCACCGCATCAACCCAGAGGCGCGCCCTCGTCGCGACCGCCAAGTTCGTCATTGCGTCCGGCATCATCTCTGCCGGCGCGACAGCACTGTCCCCGCTGGCTCAGGCGGACGCCCAGTTCGACGCCTTCAAGCAGTCCTGCCTCACGAACCCGGGGGCATACGTGGCGGGCGCGGTCCGCGGCGCATACCGGCTGGAGGTCGTGCCAGGAAAGGAGATGGACCAGATCTGCTCGCTGTACGGTGCGCCGGGTTTCCACCCCAACGGCAATTGGCTGGGCGACTACACCAGGCAGGTCTACCTCCAGAACCCAGTCGGCGTGCCCCATCCGATGGTGACCGTCAACTGAAAGATCCGAACCGAAAGCGGCCCGCCATCGCTGATGGCGGGCCGCTTTCGGGTTATCCGAGTGGACCGCTGGGCTGGATGCACGCGGGCGGTGTGCAGCTGTTCGACCCGCCTTCCTGTCGCGGCGGGACGTGGCCGGGAGCAGGCACCCGTCCGTTCGAAGATTTCGGCGGAGTCACCGGCCCTTTGGGCGGGCCGGGGTCGACGATCGGTCCGGATTTCGGCGGCGTGACCGGCCCCTCGTCACCGCCCGAGGGCGCCGTCGGCCCGCCGGAATTGCCCGGGGGCGTGACAGGACCGGGGTTGATCGGGGGAATGACGGGGCCGCGCGGTGTGCTTGGGGGTTCCACCGGTCCGCTGGCGTGGTGTGGGGGAATGGTCGATGCGCCAGGATTACTTGGTGGCGTGATGGGTTCAGCCGGGACCGGTGAAGGCGCGGACGGTTCGCTCGAATTGCTCGGAATCGCAGTCCGTTCGGGGTTGCCCGACGGGGCCGTCGGACTGGGCGGTGGCGCCGTCTTGAGCGGAGCCTCGAACGGGGTGTTCGGCGCCGATGGAGATGCCGGTGATGACGAAGTCGAGTGGCCGATGACGCTCATCGGGTCGACGTCGAAGGCCTGCGGCATGCTGAGGTAGACCGCACCGCCGGCCGCAACGATGGCGGCCACCCCGGTCACCGCCATCGTATGGCGCCGCAGATAGCCGGGCCTCGAATCCGTTGCTGCCGAAGGTTTCTGAGCGGCCGGTGGTGGTTCGGGCAGATCGGAGACGTCCACGTCCTGCGGAGGCCACCACGAGTCGCCCGCTCCCGATGACCCGGCCGCCGAGCCGGGAGTCCCGGGCAACACATTGCCGGCGTGGGCCAGTGTCGCCTCGCGGAGCCATTCGGGAGCTGGGATGAGCAGCGGAGCGCTGCCGAGGAGTGTGGCGGGGCTGACCATCTTGGCGCGCTGCTCTTCGCAGACTGCGCAACCGTCGATATGGCGGGCAGCGCGCTTGCGCATCAGTACGGTGAATTGGCCGTCCCAATCAGCGAGGATCGCGGCGAGTTCGGGACACCGGGACGGGTCGGTACGCACCTGCCGGCAGATCAGCAGCGCGCCGAGAGACCGCGCGATGGTGTCGCGCAACCGCTCGACCAATGTGTTGGCGTTTCTCGGTGAAACTCCCAGTGCGTCAGCAAGTTCGGGCCCGCTCAGCCCTTGGCGGTAGGACAGTTCCAGCACCAGCTGATCGCGATCGGTCAGCCCGCCGCAGGCGTCGCTGATCAGATTCGCCAGTTCGCTGCGCGCGGCAAGGGTCGCCGGATCCGGTTCCCCACTGACGATCTCGGGCAGCTCGTCGCTGGGCTGTTCGCGGCGGCGGTCCCGGATTCGCGACAGTGCCTCATTGCGGGCGACGGCATACAGCCACGACCGCAGCCGGTCGGGCTCGCGGAGTTGATCGAGCCGACTGGCGGCAGTGACGAAGACGTCCTGGACGCAGTCCGCGGCGGCGTCGTGATCGCGCAACATGCCGACGCAGAAGTCGTACAAGCGATTGGCGTAACGGTCGTAGATTGCCGCGAATGCCATCCGGTCGCCCGATGCGGCGGCGAGCGCCAGCGTGGCGTCATCGTCGGCTGCCGCCGACCTCGCATATGCAGTGGTCACATCGAGCTCCCAGCTGACTCCTGGCGAATGGCAGGAATCTCATCATGGCTTTCCCAACAACTAGGAGCAACCAGCCAGGGTGATTCCCACACTTTCGTCGAGCGAGTTTGCGGCCTTGTTCAGGCGCTGTGCCACCCGGCCACGCCGACGGCGATCATTCGCAGCTGCTTGCGTGCGGTCCGCTTGACGTCGTCCAGTGCCTTGGCGTCATTGGCGTCGTCGATGGACTCGGCGGTGGTCATCATCGTGTTGACGAACAGTCCGGCCACGATGTTCAGGTCCGCGGCGCTCCAGGTGGTGAGCCCCGGCAGCCGACCAAGATCGATCGCGAGCTCAGAGGTGATCAACCGGATTTCTGTGCGGATGGCGTAGCGCAGCGAAGTGACGCCGCTGTTGCGTTCCCGGCTGATGAAGCGCCAATGCTCGGGCCGTTCGGTAACGCTGTTGAAGAGGATGTCGACCGAGGACTCGATGATGCGCTTGGGGTCGAGCTGGCCGGCGCGGCCACCGCGGAGCATTTCGCGCAGCGCCCGGAAGGACTCGTCGATGAGCACCAGGCCGAGCGCATCCATGGTCTCGAAGTGCCGGTAGAAGGCGGCGGGCACGATGCCGGCCTCGCGGGTGACCTCACGCAGGCTGAGCGCGCTGAAACTGTCCTCTTCGAGCAGCGTGAGGGCAGCCGTGATGATCGCACGGCGGGTGGCTTCCTTGCGCTCTTCGCGCGACAGGTTGTCCTGGACGCGAGAGCTTGATGAGCGGCTCGACCTCCGGTCGCGTGAACCAGGGGTACGACTGTTCACCGAACAAAGTTTACACAGCGTGACGTTGCCGCAGATTGAAACGCTTGTGTATGGCACAAGCATACGGATGTTCACTGTGTGATCCCAGCAACAACCTGCGCTTTAAGTCTTGACGCGAACGCTTGAAATCGGTCACTGTGTACACATGTTCACCGAAACTTTGAGCCGCCGAGTTCGGCGCTCCGCCCTGGTTGGCATCCTCACCGGCCCGCACGGCGTGGACCGGTACACCGAGGTTTTCGACCGCACCTGGACTGTCAACGATGCCCGCGCCAAGGTGGTCGCGGTCCGTCGGCAGACGCCGCGCAGCGTGACCCTGACGCTGCAGCCCAACGACGCCTGGCAGGGCTTCAAAGCCGGCCAGCACATCAACCTGACCGTCGAGATCGACGGCCGCCGCCGCACCCGGTGCTACTCGCCGGCCAACTCCGAGGGCAGCCCGGTCATCGAGCTGACCGTCGGCCTGCACGACGGCGGCCTGGTCTCCACCCACCTGTTCGAGCACGCCGAGCCCGGCATGGTCGTCCACCTCGACTCCGTCGGCGGCGACTTCGTGATGCCGACCGTTCGACCGCGTCGCATCCTGTTGGTCTCGGGCGGCAGCGGCATCACGCCGGTGCTGTCGATGCTGCGCACCCTGCGCGAGGAGAACTACGACGGCGAGGTCGCGTTCATCCACTACGCCCGCAACCCCGAAGAGGCTGCCTACGCCACCGAGCTGGCGGCCACCCCGGGCGTGAAGGTGCTGCACAGCTTCACCCGGTCCAACCGCGGTGATCTGAGCGGCCACTTCGGGCGGGACCACCTGGCGGCCGCCATGCCCAACCCCGACGCCGTGTTCGTCTGTGGCCCGCCGGCCCTGGTCGATGCGGTCAAGGACCTGCTGCCGGGTGCCCAGTCCGAGAGCTTCGTGCCCCCGGTCATCGCCGTCCCGACAGAGGCGTCGGGTGGCAACATCGCCTTCACTGAGAGCAACGTCGACATCGTCGACGACGGTCGCTCGATCCTCGAGCAGGCCGAAGCCGCCGGCCTGAACCCGACCAGCGGCTGCCGGATGGGCATCTGCCACACCTGCACCCGCACGAAGATCAGCGGCCCCGTGAAGAACCTGATCACCGGCGCGGTCTCGACCGCCCCCGACGAAATCATCGAAATCTGCGTGACCGCCCCGTGCGGCGACGTCCAGATCGATCTCTGAACCACCCCACCAGCCCACGCACTCAAGGAGACGAACCCATGGCTCAACGTCCCGCCACCCTGACCCCCGAGCAGTTCGACGACTTCGGCCGCGCGCTCGACGCCATCCGTGAGCGCCACCTCGCCGACCTCGGCGACCGCGACTCCGACTACATCCGCAACATCATCGCCATGCAGCGCAAGCTGGAGATCGGTGGCCGCGCGCTGCTGTTCCTGCCCCCGGCCTGGCCCGTCGGCACCGTGATGCTCGGCCTGTCGAAAATCCTCGACAACATGGAGATCGGCCACAACGTCATGCACGGCCAGTACGACTGGATGGGCGACCCGGCGCTGCGCGGCCAGAACTTCGAATGGGATTCGGCCTGCCCGTCCAACCAGTGGCGGCACTCGCACAACTACATGCACCACACCTACACCAACGTCGTCGACCTGGACCGCGACATCGGCTACGGCGTGCTGCGGATGAGCGAAGACCAGAAGTGGACCCCGTACTACCTGGGCAACCCGGTCTACGCCTTCCTGCTGATGGTGTTCTTCCAGTACGGCGTCGCGCTGCACGAGCTGGAGACCGAGCGGATCCGCTCCGGCGAGATCAAGCTGCGGGACAAGAAGGAAATGCTGCGTGAGATGTGGGCCAAGGTCAGTCGCCAGACGCTGAAGGACTACGTCGCCTTCCCGCTGCTCGCCGGACCGTTCCTGCCGTTCGTGTTCGCCGGCAACATGACCGCCAACCTGATGCGCAACGTGTGGTCGTACGTCATCATCTTCTGCGGTCACTTCCCCGAGGGCACCCACGAGTTCACCATCGAGGAGACCAAGGCGGAGACCCGCGGCCAGTGGTACTACCGCCAGCTGCTGGGTTCGGCAAACCTGTCCGGCGGCAAGTGGTTCCACATCTTCAGCGGCAACCTGTCGTTCCAGATCGAGCACCACCTGTTCCCCGACATCCCGGCGCACCGCTACGCGGAAATCTCGCCGGAGGTCAAGGCGCTGTGCGAGAAGTACGACCTGCCCTACAACTCCGGCCCGCTCCACACGCAGTTCTTCTCAGTGGTCAAGAAGATCTGCCGCCTGGCCCTGCCGGACTCATGGCTGACAAAGCGGGCACCAGAAGGTGATCCGGTCAGCGAGGTTCCCGAGGTTCGCGAGCCGGTCTCGGTCGCCTGATTCGATCAGCGTCCCGCACCTGCGACACGCTTGCCCGGCCCGGCCGTACACCCAGAGTTGACGGCCGGGTCGGGTATCGCCCGTTGTAGTCCGGTTCCACCGGTTTCTGTTCAACCACAACATGTCCCGGGCCCGCTGCGCCAGACGCAGCGGGTCTTTCACTGTGCTGACCATGGCAGTGGGGCGGCGGCCGACGATGAAACACAGCTCATTGGCATAGACGTTGCCGACGCCGGCCAGGTTGCGTTGGTCGAGCAGCGCTTCGTGCAGTGGACGTTCCGGGTCCTGGGTGAGGTTCTGGGCTGCTGTGTGCGGATCCCAGTCCGGACCAAGGAGATCCGGGCCGAGGTGTTTGACGACGTCTTGGTCGTGGTTTCTTTCGAGAATCTCCAAGGTGCCGAGCTCGGTGCCCACCGCTTGAATGTCGTTGGTTTCCAGGATGATTCTCGTCCGATGGTCAGGCCTTCTGGGTCTGGTGTTGACCTGCCACTTGCCCTCCATCTTGAGGTGCGAGTGGATGCTGGCCCCGGTGGTGCGGATGAACAGGTGCTTGCCGCGGCTGAGCACTTCGTCGACCTGTTGTCCGCTGAGGTCGACGGTCGCGAACTTCGGGACGCGAATGTCGCAGCGCGTCAGCGTCTTTCCCTGCAGTGCCTCGCGGAGCACTGCTGCGGTATGCCAGACGGTGTCGCCTTCGGGCATCAGCGGATGTAGGTGTGGGCTCGGGTCAGAGCTTGTTCGGCATCATGGGCGATCTTCTGCACCAGGGGAGCGGCCAGTTCGAGCTCGTCGATCAGGTCGAGGGCTTCGCCGGCCCAGATCGGCACGTAGTCCAAATCCATCTTGGCCGCCCGGTCGCGGAACTCCTTTTGCGCCTTGGGATCCGCGTCGAGTTCGGCGTCCCGGTCCTGCCACTGGTCGGTGAAGACGCTGCGCAGCGTCCGCGCCGGATACGTAGCCGGCCAACGCGTTTCGAGGGGGCGGGCGGCGATGTCGATGGCGCGGCCGGTGGTGGTGTCTTCGGCCGTCGCCTTCAGCATGACCTTCGACTCGGCGGCGCTGAGCAGCGACTCGTGGGTGGCTTCGAACCGGGTGCCGATCATGGCGCCCGCGGCACCGAGAGTCAGTGCCGCCGCCAGACCGCGGCCGTCGCCGATGCCGCCCGCCGCCAGCACCGGGGTGCCGTGCGCCAGGTCGACCACCGCGGGAACGAACGGCAGCGTCGACCGGCCGCCGTGGTGGCCGCCGGCCTCTCTGCCCTGCGCCACCAGCACCTGGACTCCCGCGTCGAGGGCCTGTCTGGCTTCGTCGAGGGTGTGCACCTGGGACATCAGTGGGATGTTCGCGTCATGGATGGCCTTGGCAAATGGGGCCGGGTCACCGAACGACAGCATGATGGCGGCGGGTCGTTGGGCGATGACCCAATCGACGATCTCCTGATTGACAGCCCACGTGAGTAGACCTATACCCCAGGGCTTTTCGGTGTCCTGCGTGGCCAACCGGCATTCGGTGGCGAGCATGGTGAGGTCACCACGACCGCCGCCGATCAGGCCCAGTCCGCCCCCTTCGGACACCGCCGCAGCCAATCGGCCACCGGATACGTCGCCCATCGGGGCCAGGACGATCGGATGGGCGATGCCGAACAGCTCGGTCAGCGGGGTGTGCAGCGCCATGGCTTCACTCTATGACTCGGGTTTGACCTTGCCCCTGGTGGCAATGTTTACCCTCGGTGCCGAGGACTGAACATGCAGATTTCTGAACTGGCCCGGCGAACGGGCGCGTCGACCAAGGCCGTGCGGTATTACGAGCAGCTCGGTCTTCTCGATCCGTCGCGCCTGGGTAACGGGTACCGGGACTACTCCGAGGAAGACGTGCAGGTCGTGAGCGAGGTGCGTGCGCTCGCTGCCGTCGGCATCGCCCCGTCGAAGGCCGGCCCATTCATCGACTGTCTTCGCCTCGGACATGAACACAGCGATGAGTGCCCCGAGTCGCTTGCGGCCTATCGGGACAGCATCGCGGTTCTGGACGAGACCATTGCGTCGCTGACACAGCGGCGGCAGGACCTCGCGGCGCGGCTCGACGCCGCTGCATGCCGAGCATTCGACACGAAGGATGATCCGTTGACCGATTTCACGACGCTTCCCACCAGCCTGCCTGTCCCCGAAAACGACGGTGCGGCTGACCATCTGGTCGGGCTTGCGATGCCCGACATCATGTTGCCGGCGAGTGGCGGCGGTGAGGTTCAGCTGAGTGATCTGCCGGCGGGACGGACGATTCTGTACCTGTATCCGCTGACCGGTCGTCCTGGTGCCGACCTCCCCGAGGGCTGGGATGCGATTCCCGGCGCGCGGGGTTGCTCGACCGAGGCGTGCGACTTCCGCGACCACTTCGCCGAGTTGAAAGCCGCTGGTGCGAACCACGTCTGGGGACTATCGAGCCAGGATGTCGATTATCAGGCGGAAGTGGTGCGGCGCCTGCGGCTGCCGTTCCACATGCTGTCGGACGAGACCTTCGCACTGGCAGAAGAGTTGGGGCTCCCGACCTTCGCCGCCGACGGGCACCCGCGGCTCTACACCCGCCTGACCATGGTGATCCGGGATGGCCGGATCGAGCACGTCTTCTATCCGATCTTCCCGCCGAATACCCACGCGCAGCAAGTGCTCGACTGGTTACGCTCGCTTTGACATCGAGCGGGAGACGGTTGATGACAGAAGCATTTGTGCTTGGTGGTGTCCGCACTCCATTCGCGCGGTACGGCAGTTCGCTGTCGCACATCCGCACCGACGACCTCCTCGGCATGACGATGAAGGGTGCGTGCGAGCGCGTCGGCGTCGATCTCGGAGTCATCGAGGACGTCGTTGCCGGCTGTGTGAATCCTGCGCACGAGGGAATGGGCGACATCGCCCGCTGGGCGGCGCTCGCCGCCGGATTTCCCGACACGGTGGCCGGGACGACCATCAACCGGTTCTGTGGGTCGTCGCTGAGTGCCACGATCAACGTCGCGCACGCGATCAAGGCCGGCGACCTCGGCGTCGGTATCGCGTGTGGTGTCGAGTCGATGTCACGATCGGGCTGGGCCTACATGAAAGGTGACGCGGCCTTCGCGCCGCGCGGGCCGGTCATCCTGCTCGACACCATGTGGGCCGGCGCCGGCGGCCCACCCAACCCGGCGCTGCTGGCGCGCAACGCGTACATCAGCATGATCGAGACCGCGCAGAAAGTGGCCGATCGCTATGGCCTGACACGCGAGGAGATCGACGCGTTTGCGCTGCGGACGCAGCGAAATGCCAAGGCGGCGCGTGATTCCGGCCGTCTGGCCAAGGAGATCATGCCGGTCCAGATCGCCGCGACGACGAAATCCCCGGCAAGGCTGTTCGAGCACGACGAGTTCATCCGCGACGAAACCACGGCCGAGCAACTGGCGGCCCTGCGCCCGCAACCGGGCACCACGCAGATGACCGCTGCCAACTCGACGCCGCTGACCGATGGCGCCAGCGCCCTGGTCCTGGCGTCGGGGGAGCGGGCGGCAGAACTCGGCGTCGAGCCATTGGCGCGGGTGGTGTCCTCGGCGGTGTACGGGATCGATCCGCTGTTCATGGGTCTCGCCCCGGCGTGGGCGCTGCCCCTGGCGATCAAACGTGCAGGGTTGACGCCCGAGCAGATCGACGTCTGGGAAGTCCATGAAGCGTTCAGTGCGCAGGCCCTCGGAGTGCTGCGGGAACTGCCGAACCAGCTCGACGGGTTCGTCGTTCCCGACGAGAAGCTCACGCCCAACGGAGGCGCCGTGGCGATCGGCCATCCGTTCGGCGCCACTGGTGCCCGGTACGTCCTGACCCTGGCCACCGAACTGCGCGAGCGCAACGCGCGGTACGGGGCCATCGGCGTCTGCGTCGGCTCGGGTCAGGGTGTTGCGATCGTGATCGAAAACCCTTCTGCTGCTTGAGCAGTACAGCTTCTCGCTCTCCACTCGGAGCGGCCAAAATTTGTCGGACCCTTCTGGTTTGATGATGTTATGTCCAGCACCGCAACGGCTTTCGATGTTGAGGTGTCGCCGTGCGAGCGTATGGATGCGTTCTTCGATGAGATCGGTGAGCTGACCGGGCAGCGCAACGCGATCGACGCGCGGCTGGTGGAGATTGCGGCCGAGATCGACCGCGACGGGTTGTGGGGTGCGACCGGTGCCCGGTCGCTCACGTCGTTGGTGGCGTGGAAAACCGGGGTGTCGCCGCGCAATGCGGAGGTGATGGTGGCGGTCGCGCACCGTCTGGAGGAGTTTCCGCGGTGCGCTGAGGCGATGCGTGAGGGCCGGTTGTCGTTGGATCAGGTCGGGGTGGTCGCCGAACACGCCGCGGACGGTTCTGATGAGCACTATGCCCAGTTCGCCGAAAGTGCCACCGTCACCCAGTTGCGTAAGGCCGTGAAGCTCGAGCCGCGCCCGGAGCCCGAGCCGGAGTCGAAGCCCGAACC
>NZ_LXOV01000001.1:2937307-2943094 GCF_025331195.1 Mycolicibacterium llatzerense
CGCATGGGCAGCACACCACGGTTGTCGTGCATCTGGACATCGACCAGGACAGCGCGGCACTGCATGTGGGTTCGGTGCTGACCGATGAGGAACGTCGGCTGTTGTTGTGTGATGCGACGTGTGAGGTGTGGCTGCAGCGGCACGGTCAGCCGATCGGCGCGGGCCGCAGCACCCGCACCATCAGCCGCCGGCTGCGCCGGGCGCTGGAGCATCGCGACCGGTGCTGTGTGGTTCCGGGCTGCGGGGCCACCCGGGGTTTGCATGCTCACCACGTCATTCATTGGGAGGATGGTGGCGTCACCGAACTGCACAATTTGGTGTTGGTGTGTCCCTATCACCACCGGTTGCATCACCGGGGTGGCATCACCATCACCGGACCCGCCGACCGACTTGTCGTCAGCGACTCAGCCGGGCAACCCTTGAGCAACCGATCGCTGGCCCGGCCACCCACGAGCCCTCCGCCCGATGTGCCGCCGTGCCCCGGACCGACCGGGGAACGGGCCCAATGGTGGTGGTACCAACCATTCGAACCACCACCAACACCGTCGTCGAACTAGACGGACCACCGCGGTTCCGCCGAGGTGCGGAAAAGCACTGGCCGTCAAGAGAATTCACCACCGCTGGTACGGCATCCGGTGGCTTCAGGTCAGGGCAGCAGCGGCAGCCGCCACAGCGGCGCGCCAGGTTCGAGGAACCACAGCCGCGTCGCGGTCAGGCGCAGAATCCGGAGCGCTCCGGTCATCATGAGTACCGCCAGTGGGAGTTCGATCAACACCGCGGTCACCAATGGCACCGCCGAATCGTGGCCGAAATCCGATGTCATGACGTCGAACCAGGCGTCGCACACCAACAGCACCCCGGTGGTGAACGCGGTGAGCAGCACCAGTTGACGACGCAACCAGCCCAGCACGGCGGTCGTGGCCATGAAGGCGACGAGCAGACCGTCGAACCCGATCCAGGTGGCCGGCCAGTTGTGCGCCGTGTAGCTGTCCGGAAGCGTGAATCCGAGGTAGATGACCCACGGGATCAGCACGATGCAGCTGCCGGTCATCAAGGTCAGACGGATGCGCCGCATCCTTCTGGCCATGGCAGGCGGAAACACGTCATCCAGCGGACGCTGTAATCGCATGATCAGGTCGTGCCGCTGAGCCGGTGTCATCGCGGCGATGGCGGCGTCTGACAACCCGTTATCCATGGCTTCGATACTGCCGAACGTGAAGCCGGAGGCCTAGCGCAGCCGCAGCCCACGCGGAGTGCGGGAGAAACCGGCGCCCGCGAGCGCCGCGTGCACCTGCGCCTGCTCGGCGTCGGGGGTGGGGGCCAATACCGGCTCCCCGTTGACCTTTTCGATCAGCAGCGACTGCAAGCGCCCCGCACTCACCAGGTCCGCCAGCGCGCCGGCCGCCGTACGTTGTTGATCCGGGGTCGCATCGAACGACAACAACGACTTTCCGCCGCGTTCCAGGAACCACACCAACTCGCCGTCGACCAACGCCACCAGCGCGCCCGCCTTGCGGCCTGGCCGGTGGCCGGCCACCTCGGGCCACGGGAGCGCGACGCCGTAGGGGTTCGCGGGATCGGTGGCGGCCAGCACGATGGCGGTGTAGTCAGGGTTGCTCTGGTCGACGCTGTCGAGATAGTTACGCAACCGGTCGACGGTCGAGGCCACCGCGAACTGCGCGCCGCCAAGCGATTCGATGAAATATCCGCGCTGGCAGCGCCCGGCCTCCTCGAAAGCCGTCAGGACTTTGTACAGCGTGGCGAATCCGCCGGGCAGGCCGTCGGCAGCGCCGCGGGTGACGACGCCGTAGCGGTTCAGCAGCAGCTCGGCCTGAAAGTGCGCCCGCATGGTGGATTCCGGCTCGGCGGGCGGCAGTGCCGACCATCGGCCGGCGACCGTCGGGTCGACGGTGCGGGCCTGCGGCCGGGCGACGCTGTAGCGACTGAGCCGTGGCGGGCGCTGCTGCCGCTGGCGGTGCGCGCCGCCGGGTTTGCGCCCCGCGTTGCCCAGGAGCGCACGTATTGGCGCGAAGGTGTCGCCGGTGATCCAGCCGGCCCAGATCAGTTCCCACAGCGCCTGTTTCGCCTCGGCGTTGTCCTCCGACGCCAGCTGGCGGAAGAAGTAGGCGCCACCGGGCCCATCAGCTGAGCCGAGGGTTTCCATGATCGCGCGATGGGTGTCGGTGAATTCGATCTCCGTACCGGGTGCCAGGGACAGTGGCGCGGTGTCGGCCCGATGGAAGACGACCCACCCGTCACTGCCGGCGATCTGTCCCGCCCCCGACCAGGTGACCTCACCGGAAGCCAGCAGCTCGTCGAGCATCGCCGGTTGGTAGTCCGACACGCGCTGACCGAACACGAGCGGCTCGACCGCGGATGCCGGAATCGGCACGCCGGCAAGCTGTTCGATGACAGACGCCAGGCCGTCGATGCCGCGGGCGTCGCCGAACTGCTGCCAGGCGGGCAGGAACCGCGCGTATGCGGCCGTGCTGACCGGTTCGATCTGGGCCCGCAGCGCGGCCAGCGAACGGCGCCGCAGAATCTTCAGCACCGTGGCGTCACACCACTGTTGATCGACGCTGTCCGGGATGTCGGTGAACTCACCACGAATGATCTTGCCGTCCAACACCATGCGGCTCAGGGCATCGGCCGTCACCCGGTGGCCCAGGCCGAACCTGGCGGCCGCCTGGGTCGTGGTGAACGGCCCGTTGGTCCGGGCGTAGCGGCCGAGCAGTTCGCCGAGCGGGTCGGACACGGCAGCGGTGAAACTGGCCGGCACCCCGACCGGCACCGCGACCCCGAGGCCGTCGCGCAGCAGCCCCATGTCTTCGACGGCGGCCCACCAGCTCTGCCCGGCGAAGGTCACCGCGACGGCGCGTTTGGCGGCTTGCAGGGTGGCGCACCAGGCCTCGACATCGCTTGCGGTGCAACGCTGCCGAAGTTCCTCGGTGCTCAGTGGTCCGAGCAGCCGCAGGAGGTCGGCGATTCCCTCGGCGTCACGGGCCGCCCGATCCTCGGCCAAGTGCTGCAGCTGCCGGATGGTGGCCGTCACCACGTCGGGTTCGAGCAGCTCGCGCAGTTCCACCCGGCCCAGCAGCTCGGCGAGCAGGGTGGCGTCCAACGACAGTGCGGCAGCGCGACGTTCGGCGAGCGGGCTGTCGCCTTCGTACATGAACGCCCCGACGTAGCCGAACAACAACGACGCGGCGAACGGTGACGGGGTGGCGGTCTGCACGTCGAGTATTCGGATCCGGCGTTGCGCGACGCGGCGCATCAACTCGGTGAGCATCGGGACGTCGTAGACGTCCTGCAGGCATTCCCGCACGGTCTCCAGCACGATCGGGAAATCCGGGTACTTGCGCGCGATGTCCAGCAGCTGGGCGGCACGCTGCCGCTGATGCCACAGCGGCGACCGCTTGCCGGGGTGACGCCGCGGCAGCAGCAGCGCCCGTGCCGCACACTCGCGGAAGCGGGAGGCAAACAGCGCCGACCCGCCGACCTCGGCCGTGACGATGGACTCGATCTCGTCGGCGTCGAACACGAAAATGTCTGCGCCAGGCGGGGTTTCCCCGGTGTCGGGCAGCCGCAGCACTTGGCCGTCGTCGGATGCGGTGGGCTTCTCGTCGATGCCGTACCGCTCCATGATCCGGCGGCCGACAGCCAGCGCCAGCGGCCCGTGTACCCGCAGCCCGTAGGGGGAATGCAGGACGATCCGCCAATCGCCGAGCTCGTCGCGGAACCGTTCCACCACGAAGGTGGTGTCGGTGGGTACCGTGCCGGTGGCCTGTCGCTGCTCGTCCAGCAGCTGCCACAGATTGTCGGTGGCGTAGCCGTTGAAACCCATTGTGCTGCAGTACTCGTCGAACTCGGTGCGGGGGAGACCGGAGAGTTTCCCGGTGAAGGCACCGATAGCGGCACCCAGCTCGGCGGGACGGCCGACGGCGTCGCCGCGCCAGAACGGCAACCGCGCGGGTTGGCCAGGTGCGGGCAGGACCAGTACCCGATCATGGGTGATCTCGGTGATCCGCCAGCTGGTGGCGCCCAGGGAGATGACGTCGCCGGGGCGCGACTCGTAGACCATCTCTTCATCGAGTTCGCCTACCCGCGAGGGCTTTTCGTCACCGGTTGCCAGATAGACGGTGAACATGCCGCGGTCCGGGATCGCGCCGCCGGAGGTGACGGCCAGTCGCTGCGCGCCGGGACGGGCGGTCAGGGTGCCGGTGTCGCGGTCGTAGACCAGCCGCGGCCGCAGCTCCGCGAACTCGGTGGACGGGTACTTGCCGGCCAGCAGATCCAGTGTCGCTTCGAAGGCGCTGCGCGGCAACGCGGCGAACGGCGCGCTGCGGCGGACGGCGTCGAACCACCGGTCGGCGTCGAGCGGCTCGAGGGCGGCTGCCGCGACGGTGTGCTGGGCCAGCACGTCGAGGGGATTGGTGGGTACCTGGAGGGTTTCGATCTCGCCGGCGCGCATCCGCTGCACGGTGACCGCGCAGTTGATCAGGTCGATCCGGTGCTTGGGCAGCAGTACGCCCTCGGAGATCTCGCCGACCTGGTGACCGGCGCGGCCGATGCGCTGCAGGCCGCTGGCCACCGACGGTGGCGCTTCGACCTGGATGACCAGATCGACCGCACCCATGTCGATGCCGAGTTCGAGGCTCGAGGTGGCCACCACGGCTTTGAGTCGGCCGCTCTTGAGGTCATCTTCGACCTGGGCGCGGGCCTCCTTGCTGACCGATCCGTGGTGAGCCTTGGCCAGCAGACTCGGTGCGCCGAAGGTCTGGCCGCTGGCCATGATGGTGGCGGGCGCGCCGCCACCGATCTGCGGGTTGCGTTCGTTGGGCAGCTCGATGCCGGAGCGGGCGGCGTGAATCTCGTTGAGCCGCGCGGTGAGCCGTTCGGCCAGCCGCCGGGAATTGGTGAACACCAGGGATGAATTGTGCGACTCGATGAGGTCGACGATGCGTTCCTCGACATCGGGCCAGATGGTGCCGCCGTCGAGGTTGGCCATGTCGGGCACCGGAACCTCGACGGTCAGGTCGAAGGTCTTGGCGGCCGGTGGTTTGACGATGGTGGTGGGGGCTGCGCCCGACAGGAAACGGGCCACCTCCTCGGGTGGTTTGACGGTGGCGGACAGGCCGATCCGCTGCGCCGGCGCCGCGGTCAGCTGGTCCAGCCGCTCCAGCGAAAGCGCCAGGTGTGCACCACGTTTGGTGGCAGCGACCGCGTGCACCTCGTCGACGATGACGGTCCGCACCGTCGCCAGCGTCTCGCGGGCCGCTGACGTCAACATGAGGAACAGCGACTCGGGTGTGGTGATCAGGATGTCCGGCGGTTTGGCGATCAGCTGGCGGCGCTGTGCCGGGGAGGTGTCGCCCGACCGCACACCCACGGTGATCTTGGGCGCGGGCTTGCCCAGGCGCTCGGCCACCCGTGTGATGCCGGTGAGTGGCGTGGACAGGTTGCGTTCGACGTCGACCGCGAGGGCCTTCAACGGCGAGACGTACAGCACGCGGGTGCCCTTGCCGTCGGGCTCCTGCGCCAGCTGATCGATCGCCCAGAGGAACGCCGCCAGCGTCTTGCCGGACCCGGTGGGGGCGATGACCAGCGTGTTGTGCCCGTCGGCGATGGCTTGCCAGGCCTGCGCCTGAGCCGGGGTGGGCGTGCTGAAGGCAGCCGAGAACCACTCCCGGGTCAGGTCACTGAACCTGTCGAGCGGATTCACGTGTCCATCCTGCCCGGCGGCACCGACAAGCCCGAGCGATTTGTGCACGAAGATCCGCGGTCAGC
>NZ_LXOV01000002.1:0-11714 GCF_025331195.1 Mycolicibacterium llatzerense
GTGAGACACGCCCGGAGAGAGCGCATAACGTTCTCGGGCCGCGGGATGATTCCCCTTGAGGCAGCTCGACTCGGTGTCAGCGCAACTGCTGTTGACTACAGTCCAGTTGCCGTGCTGGCCAGTTACCTGCTCACCAGTGCACCGTTCGAGGACTGGACGGCCGAGCCGCCACTTCCGTTCGGCGCCGACAGCACCACCTTCACGATGGAACCATCGGATCGGCTACTGCACGACCTTGAAAAGGTATTCACCGAGCTCGGCAGCAGGCACGCCGCAACGATGGACGGTTTCTACCCGCGCCACGACGGCGAATTGCCCTGGGGCTACCTATGGTCCGTCACCATTCCCTGCCAAGAATGCGGCCACCGATTCCCCCTTATCGGCTCATATGACCTCATCCTCCCCAGGGGCGATCGAGACCCGATGTCGTTCCACATCACCGGCGACCGCACAACCGGACAATGGCACGCAGTGCTCGACAAAGGCCGACCCACCCACACCCCAACCCTGTCCAACGCGGTCATCAACGGCCGGAAAATCGCCGGCAAGAGCGCAGTATGCGTTTTCTGCTCCCACGTACATCCACTCGACGTCCACCGCCGCCTGCTCCAAGAAGGCCACGGCACCGACGCACTCGTCCTGGCCGCCGACATAGAACCCAACGGGCAGAAGATATTTCGCCTACCCACCACCGAGGAATACAACGCCACAGAAGCTGCCGCCAGCGCGCTCAAAACGGAACAACCGTTCGGACCATTCCTGCCCGCCATCCCCAACGAGGCGATCGCCCCAGGCAACAACAACATCATCGGCCCGAGCATCTACGGCGCACGAACCTACGGCGACTTCATGGTCAACCGACAAACGCTGTCCTACATCCGACTGGCCCGCCTCATCAACCACATGGGCGAAGAACTGACCGCCGCAGGACTATCGACTCAATACGTCAAAACGCTGACCGGGTACGCAACCGCCGTCGTCGTCAAAAAACTCAGGCGATCCACCCGCGGCGCCCGCTTCCAAACCAGCGGCGGCGCCCGCGTTGGCGACCTCTTCGTCAACGAAGGCTCAATCACGTTCTCCCACGACTTTTTCGAGGCCGGCATCGGCACCGGCCCCGGAACATGGTCATCCATTTCGGACAACGTGCTCGCAGCCTGCCGCAATCTCTTCGCCGACCTGCGCGGCGAACCAACGCACGTGCAACGCGGCAGCGCCACCGCATTATCGTTCCCGCCCAACACATTCAGCGCCGTCGTCACCGACCCACCGTATGACCAAATGATCGCCTACGCCGACGCCTCCGACCTGTTCTACATCTGGCTCAAACGCTGCCTGCACAACACCTGGCCAGAACTGGTCATCACCGCCGACAGCCATGGCTGCCAAGAAAAAACAAACGAAATCATCGTCAAACGCGTCCGCGGCGAAGCCCCCGACGAACACCGCACCCGCGAGCACTACGACACCCTGATCGCCCAAGCCTTCGCCCAGATGCGCGCCGCCGTGCGCGACGACGGAGTAGTCACGATCGTCTTTGGCCACGGCGAACCCGAAGTATGGCAACGACTGCTGCACTCCATCGAACGCGCCGGCCTCGTCATGACCGGATCGTGGCCAGCCAACACCGAAGCTGGCGGCCAGCAAGGCAAAGCCAACATCGAGACCACCCTCACGATGGCGTGCCGACCCGCACCACCAAATCGCCCAGCAGGACGCAAGGGCGCAGTCGAATCGGCCATCAGAGCCGAAATCGCCAAACGCCACCCAGACTGGGACCGCTGGGGCTTAGCCCCAGCCGACATGCTGATGGCCGCCGCCGGCCCCGCAATGGAAGTCGTCGGCCGCTACAGCGAAGTGCTGGACGCACGAGGCAACCCAGTCGACATCCACACCTTCCTGCCCCTCGCACGAGCTGCCGTGCAGGAGGCGATGGCCGTCGAAATCAATCACCAGCCGTTGGAAGCCTTCGACGCACGCACCCGCTTCGCGCTGTGGTGGGTGCGCCTCTATGCGCGCGCCGCGCAAGCAAAATCCGAACTGCGGTGGCAGACACTGGCATCCGGTCTGGAAATCGGCCAGGTGCGCGATCTCGTACGTGACGCCGCCAGCGGAGTTCAGTTCGTGTCCTCAACGGATTACACCGCAACCATCACCTCAGACTCAGCCACCATCGACGTAGCGCTGGCCCTGGCCGCAACCTCTGATGACGGCCTCGATGCCATGGGCCGGGTGCTGGCCGACGCCGGCCGCGACAGCGACGACGCACACCTGTGGGCCGCCATCGCCTTCCTCGCTGACCGCCTACCTGACAACGATTCCGACGCCGTGGCATTCACACGCGTACTTCGTACCCGCACGTCGATCGGCTCCGCGGTCACCGCGGCGGCCAGCGCCAACAGCGACGCCTCAGCGCGAGCTCGCGACGCCGAGGCGCAATTGAAACTGATCTGATGTTCTGCCCGACAACCATTCAGGAGGCACAGCCTTGACGACATCGGTGACCCCCTGGTGGAAGGCACTCAAAATTCGGCAGGAGATTCTGTCGGCGTCAGGGCAGATCGACGACGTACAAATGTCACTGTTCGCCGCGGTGCACGGCGCCGGAGCTGCGCGCCCCCCGTACGCCGACGCCCGCTACTACGGGGAAATCACCCATCCCACAGCACGATTAGTGGACCTGCTCACCGAAATCGCGATCCGTGTCGGCGCCGGCGACGACTACCTCAAAGCCCGGGCAGTGACCCGACTCGACCAGGGCATGGGCGGCGGAAAATCACACTCCTGCATCGGGGCATACCACCTAGCCGCCGACCCCGAGGCCCTACTGAGCACAGAGTTAGGTCGCCAGGTGACCGCCCGGGCCAAGTCACGGACCGGATCCACGCTGCCCACCGACCTCGGCAACCCGCACGTCGTCGTGCTGGCCTGCGACAACATGACACCCGGGGCACCGGTGCAGGAATACGACGGACCCGCCGTGACCCTCTACGAACGGTTCCTGTGGCGACTATTCTCCCGCGACTACGCGCTTTTCGAGCGCTACAAACCGTTTTGGAGTGACAAACACAAGATCGCCGACGCACTGCGCGCCGTCAACAGGCCAGTACTGATCATCGTCGACGAAGTCCTCGACTACATCGGTAACGGGCTAGACGGCGCGAACAAGCCAGACCTATCAGCACAAGACATGGCCTTTCTGCGGGCACTTCTCGATGTGGTCAACGACGTACCACACGTGGCAATGCTGGTAGTGATGATCGCCTCCGACGCCGACAAGACCGCCCTATCAACGGCAGCCCAACACCGCCGCGACGACCTCAACTCCCTCCTGGAACGCAACGGCACCCCCGCCACCGTCACCGAAGTCGGCGACTTCGCAGACATCCTGCGCCGCCGCCTCTTTGACGCAGAACCCGCCGCCGAAGTCGTCGCCGCCACCGCCGCCCTATACGAACCCGTACTAGCCGAACGCAGCTGGACCAAACAGGTATGGGATGCCATCGGCGCCGACTGGCGCGGCCGCTGGCGACAGGAAGTCGCGGCCTGCTACCCGTTCCACCCGATGCTGATGGACCTAGCCAAGGAAGAATGGAGCAAGGTCACCGGCTTCCAGCGGGTCCGCTCAACCATCCGAATTTTCGCAGCCACTGTCTATGCCCAGCAGGAACGCGGCAAAGCCGAAGAATGGGTGCCAGCGCTGATCGGCCCCGGCGATCTACCATTGTCGGATTCGGCTGTGCGCGAAGCGATCCTAGGCAGTGGCCTAGTCGAAGACGAACGCACCATCGCCAACTACCGGTCCCTCGCGGAGATCGAGATCGTCAACCACGATCAGACCAGCGGAGCAGCCCGCCGCCAAGACCTGGGACGCGAACCGCTGTTGTGGAGCCAAGACAACCCGCGAGCAGCTGAACGCGCGGCTACCTACATCTTCCTCGCCAGCATCGTCGGAACACTGCGTCCCACCCGCGGCCGCGGTGCCAGCGCACCAGAAGTCAAGGCTGCCACCAGCATTCCCGACATCACGTACACCATCACCGACGCCGACACCGTCGTCGCCGAACTGGTCGACCCCGACCGAGGCCTGACCGCGCTAGAAATCCTTCCCGGACAAGGCAACAACAAACCAGCTCACTACTACCTATCAACCCGACTGACCCACCGCATGCTCGTCTCCAGCATCCGGCGCACCATCACCGACACCGAGCGCGACGCCGTCCTGGCCGAATTCGCCCAAAAACTCGCCAGCACAGGACCTTTCCGAGAACCCAGGTTCGTCAGCGCCGATCTCTCACGCACCCCAGCCGACGTGCTTAGCGGCGCGGGCCTAGACACCGCACACACCACACGACTAGTAGTGCTCGATCCCGCACAGTTCAGCCTGCGCAACGGCGCCGAGGCCGCCACACTCGAGGCACTCAACGCAGCCACCGGACTCTGAATCACCCCGGGTTTGATGCACACCTTCTTTCGAGGGAAGGTAGTTCGCATCATGCCGAAGAAGTACGACGAGGAGTTCAAGGCCCGGGCGGTGCGGTTGGTCGGTGACCATGCCGAGGAGTACGACACCCGTACGGCCTGCATCACCGCGGTGGCCAAGCGGTTGGGGGTGTCCTACGAATCGCTGCGCCGGTGGGTCAACCAGGGCGAGGTCGATACTGGGGTCCGCGAGGGTGTCCCGTCCGATACCGCACGGGCGTTACGGGAGCTCAAACGCAAGAATCGTGAGCTTGAGGAAACTATCGAAATCCTCAAGGCGGCAACAAGTTTCTTCGCGCGGGAGAGCGACCCGCGACGCCGCTGATTTGCGGGTTCATCGCCGAGCATCGTGCTCGGTTCGGGGTCGCTTCGATCTGCCGCGTGCTCTCTGAGCATGGCTGCCAGATCGCCCCGAGAACCTTCTACGCCTGGCTGGCTCGACCGCCGTCGGCGCGGGCCTTGTGGGACACCGTCATCACCGAGGTGCTGGCCGGCTACTACGAGCCCGATGAGCACGGTCGCCGCAAGCCCGAGTCGTTGTACGGCGCGGTCAAGATGTGGGCGCACCTGCAGCGCCACGGCATCACGGTAGCCCGCTGCACAGTGGAACGCTTGATGCGCGCCAACGGCTGGCAGGGCGTGCGCCGGCGCAAGAAGGTCCGCACCACCATCGCCGATCCGGCCGCCGGGCGTGCCCCGGATCTGGTGGACCGCCAATTCCGAGTCCCCGCCCCCAACATGCTGTTGGTGGCTGATTTCACCTACGTGCCGCTGGCCACCGGGGTGTTCGTCTACACCGCATTCGCCATCGACGCGTACGCCGGGCGGATCGTGGGCTGGACCTGCTCGACCAGCAAGGCAGATCTGTTCGTGCGCCAGGCGATCCGGCACGCCGCTGAACTCCGGCGCCGTGAAGGTAACCCATTGTCGGGCAACACTATTCATCACTCCGATGCAGGTTCGCAGTACACATCGGTGCGGTTTGGTGAAACGCTGTTGTTCTCCGGGCTGTTGCCGTCGATCGGATCCGTCGGCGATGCCTTCGACAACGCCTTGGCCGAGACCACCATCGGCCTGTACAAGACCGAAGCTGTCCGTGATGACTCACCGTTTCGGCGAGGGCCACTGAACAGGCTCACCGACGTGGAACTGCTCACCGCCGACTGGGTGCACTGGTACAACACTGACCGGCTCATGCACCGTCTCGGACGCATCCCGCCGATCGAATACGAGACCATCTACTACGCTGCAGCGACAGCCCAATCAGAGGCTGCACACCAATAAAACCGGTGTGCATCAAACCCGGGGCGGTTCACTCGGCCAAGGCCCCACCCAGCTGCCCGTTCAATGGGCCAGCAGCGCCGTGTACGCCGTCGTCAACACACAGCGGCGAGCACAAGCACGCAACCTGGCATCGGAGTACCTCGCACGCAGCAAAGCCCTGGCAGCACCAGAAGTTCAGGCCGACCAGGAACTCAAAGACACAGGCACCCGCGAATTAGCCAGTGCGCGCGACCAACTGGAGAAAGCTCTCAGGCGCGCCTACCAACACATTGCCTTCGTCGCCCAACCCGACCCCGACGGCGAGCGGTACCTCGATCAACACTCCTTCGACGACGACTCCCTCACCGCGCTCAACGGAACCATGGTGTGGAAAGCCCTCGCCGACCGCGACAAAGTCTTCGACAAAGGCCAATTCGGCGCAAAAGCACTTCTACACAACCTGCGCGACCAGGACTACGGCAAGACACTGTCAGACCTGCGGGCCGCGTTCTACAGTGCGCCGCGCCTGCCACTGCTCTACGGCGGCGACCAAGACCTGCAACAAGCCGTCTTCGACGCCGTCAACGCCGGCGACCTCGCCATCGTCGACGCCGCCGGAACAGCGGTCGCCGTCACCGCCCCCGGCCAGATCAACCTCACCAGCGCAGGCCTACGGATCGCACGCCCAACACCCCCTGACTGCGCCACCTGCGGCCAGCCAGCGCACAGAGGCGCCTGCACCAACACCACCGCCGCGAGCACCGGCACGACCACCGCCGCGGCGTCCGGCGGGCAAACCTCAAGCCCAGCCAACACCAGCGGCGCCACCACAACAGCCGCCGGCGGGGCGCCGGCAGGCGGCGGCGCCGCGGCCACGACGAATGGCGGCAGTGGTGCCGCCACTACGTCCACAGCGGAGAAGTCCGTGGCGTTCTCGTTCACCAGCAGCATGCTGTCGGCCGGCGACACCGCGGACGGATTCGCCACACTATTCCGATCGCTCTATGTCGCACTCGACGAACGCAAGATCAGCTACATGCAGGGAACCCTCAACATCGTCGTAGATGCGGAGGTCGCAGGAGACCTCGCACCCCTGCTGTCCGATCTCGGGTTGACCGCCACCGTACGCGACATATGAACCGAGTCATGCGGATCAAGAGGCTGGGCGTTGTTGCCCATAATGAATACACGTCCCGTGGCGGCGGCGTCGACAGACAGTTCGCCGCTCGACGTTGGGGCCTGACGGGTGCCGTCAAAAGAGCCAACATCCAGCGGTAGGCGCATGCCCCTGTATCGGCTGCTTCCTCCTCGGGCTGCGGCAGTGCGGGGTTCGCCGCGAACCGCCGGAGCTCTGCGCGCCGCGCAAACTCATCGCAGCCTCCACAACGTCGCTGTCAGTGGTTCTCGGCATACTGACAGTGACGCGTCTGATGGATGAAGCCGCCCGCGCGGGTACGAGAAGGATGAGGGATAGAGCATGGCCAGTTGGACAGGCGCTCACCGGCAGATTCTCCCCCTGACTTTCGGGGCCGTCTCGGTTGCCGGATTGGGAATCGCGACCAACGAGGCCACCACCGGCGGTCATACTTCGTGGTGGTGGGTTCTGGTGGGCGTCGCCGTAGTCGGAATCGTGGTGTCCGGCTACTGGAGCTACGTGACACAAAAGCTGATGCGTGCGCGCCCCACGAGCGAGCCGGAAACGTCTACGAACCAGATTGCCGACCATGGCGGTGCGAACATATCTCTGGTAGCAAACGATCACTCGGTCACTGCTCTGCATGTCGACACGCTGAACATGGTCGCCCCGACCGACACCACCGAGTCCTGACGTGACCACCGATGATGATTCGGGCGGTTCGCACCCTGCGATGGAGGTGACGATTCAAGCTGATCACGGATCGACCGCGATCGGTAGCGTTGGACAGTTGAATATGGCCAATTCCGGCACAACGGTCATCGGCGAAGTCACCCAGCTGAACATGATTCTGGCCGATGCGGCCCCCCAGAACGCTACGGCGTCTGTCCTGCCAATCGGTTCGATGTACGCATCGTCCGCCGAATTCGTTGGCCGGCAAACACAACTTGACGAGCTGGCTACATTCCTTGGCACGCGTGGAAATCCCCCTTCGGTGGCCGTCGTGAGCGGACTGCCCGGTGTCGGCAAGACCGCCTTTGTCCGGCAGGCCGCGTTGACGGCCGAAACCGCACAGCCATTCACTCGCGCGCTGTTCACCGACCAGCATGGCTACGACGAATCCGCGGCCGATCGAATACGGCCGGACAGCCTCTACGGCCCCCTGCTCAGAGGTCTCGGCATACCCGGTGATCAGATTCCGCTGACGCTGGGTGACCGCGCCGCCCTGTACCACCAGGTCCTCGACCAGCACGCTGCGGCCGGCAACTCCGTATTGATATGGCTGGACAACGTCGGCGACAGCGGCCAGATCGACGGGCTGATCCCCGGCAGCCCAATACATCGGGTAGTAGTAACCACACGAGAAACCTTGCCCCGCAATCTCAATCATCTGGTGATCGAACTGGACGTTTTGCCGATTGATGACGCTGTAGAAGTGTTGGCGCATGCGATTGACGTCGGTGACAATCCTCGGATCGCGGCGGATAAGCCCACAGGGATGCGACTCGCTGAACTCTGTGACCGACTTCCCCTCGCGCTCCAGATCATCGCGGCGCTCATCACAGATGAACCTTCCCGCCCCCTAACTGATTTCGTGATCGAACTCGAAGAGGAAGAACACCGCCTCGACAACCTCCATTACGACGACCGCACGTCAGTGCGGGCCGCTCTGGCGCTGTCATACAGGCGATTACCCGATCAATTGCAACGGCTGTTCCGGCTGATATCGCAGGTTCCCGGAGGCGAAATCAGCCTGTATGCCGCGCGATGTCTGATCACCGCAACCCCTGCACAGGTCCGTCCTCAACTCATGGCACTAGTACGTTCCCACCTTGTCCAACAACAGGTTACGAACCAGTGGCGGATGCACGACCTTGTGCGGATCTTCGCCGGCGAGATGGCCGCCACCGACGCCGACGATGCCGCCCGCGCACTCAGGAGTCTGGTGCAGAACTACTTCATAGCCGTGGCGATGGCGTTCGAATGGCTTACCGCGGTCGCTTCAGACAAGACCCGAAAGGTGTTCGCGACCCCGGCCGAGGCTGCGTCGTGGTTCGAGGCAGAGCGAGCGACAGCGATGTCCATCATCACGCATATCGCCAATCGCGAGGGCTACGAACAGATTTGCCTCCCATTCGGCGTCGTTCTCGGTGACCTGCTCCGCAACCAGGCTCACTGGAGGACCGACTTCCACCACATCGCAGCGACCACTGCCTCGGTAGTATCGCGGGTCGCCCCCAATCGATTCGCCGCCAGCGCATTAAGCAACTATGGGACGTCGCTGCGGCTTCAACAGCAGTACCAACAGGCTCACGATGTATTCGAGCAGTCAGTGCAAATGTACGAGGCGATCGGAGACCACGACCGAGCCAGCGGGGCACGATGCAACATCGCCAACCTGCTGCAAGAACGAGGGCAAATCGACGCTGCGGTCGCCATCTATCGACAGGACCTGCAGCAATGCCCGCCGTCGACACATCCCCATACCGCAGCAGGCACGTTGCAAAACCTGGGCGCAGTGCTCACCCGTGCCGGTCGTCCCGCCGAAGCAGTACCTGAACTCGTTGCGGCACAGGAATTGCACCGGCAGATCGATGACCGGTCCGGTTTGGCGGCAACGTTGCTCAACCTCGGTGGCGCGTACGTGGAACTGGCCACCAAGCACAAGACCGCGTCCTACGCAGGACAGGCGGTACCGGTGCTCGAGGAGGCCTACGCGATCAGCCAGTCGCTACACGACCGGAAGAGCCAGGCCGACGCCGCCAACAACCTTGGTGTCGTGCTGTGCACGTTGCGGATCTTCGATCGAGGCATTGCGTTCCTCAACGAGGCATTGGAGTACCTCGAGAGTTCGGGACAAGATGTCCAAGCCGCACGCACCCGCTGGCACCGCGATGAAGCTCGACATGCTGCGGCGGCGGCGCAACCGCACAACATATAAGCGGCCGACCACGCCAACCTGGCCACTTGCACGTCAGTTATCTGTAACGGGTTGAGGGGTGTGTAGGACTGTTACCCACGTGGAATTTGGGATGGAATTCATCGTGGGAGACAGTGCTATCTGTAACGGTGCCACCGACGTTGACGTGCAGCTTACGATCGGTGTGTGGGCACTGCGAGAGTTGTCGCATCAGTGGCGGCGGGTTCCCTCCTGTCGCCCGCTCCTTTGTGGCCTCTGCCAGCTGAAGTACTGGTTCTTGCCACTGGGATGGCTCCGTGAGCGACCCAGCCCCCGTAGTCATCCTGCTGGCGATCTTCACGGTGGCCGTCCTCCTGCTGCTCTTGTTCATCGCCTACAAATGGAGCTCCAAGCAGCGAGCGGAATGGACTTCAACCGCCGGGCCGCGCCGGCCCGGGGTGAGCTGGCAGGCCGGTCGATGGGACACCGACTCCCGCCATGCGTACGTCGCAAATGTCGGGGATGACACCGCCCAAGAGGTCAGCGTCACGGTGTTCGACGAAGTTGTCGGCACAGCGCAGAGCGTTCCGCCCTATCGCGCCGATCGGCTGTCCTCATCGTCGGAACCGCCGTTCTACGTGAACTTCTGCGTCCACGAAGTACCCAATCAGCGGATTTCGTTCGGTGCAGACAGGGCTACCCGAAGCGCCCAAGGCAAGGCGGTTGATCCCGACGCATGTGAGGTCTTTGTCCACGTCAGCTGGTCGGAGCACGGTGAGTGCTTCAGCCAAACTGTCCGCACCGACTGACAACTGCAAACGGGATCGCCAGTTACATGTAGACCGCGAAGTCTGATTTCGCGCAACGTCTTACACATGACACTGACACGTAGATCAGCTCAAACAATCCAATCGATGCGACGCGTTACAGATAGACCTCGTACTCCTCAGCCCAGCGTTCAACCGGCTGACGCCAGTCGACCTCGTCGAGCACGACCTAGCTGGACAACGGGCTCAGCATGTGCGCTTCACGGCGTTGGTCAGGTTCGTTGCGGCGAGGTCGAATTCACCACTGCGGGCTGTGTCGATGATCGCGTCGCGCAACTCAACGAACTCCTGCGTGTTCTCGCACGCCCACGGCTGTTGCCCACATGCTGTCGTTGGTCCAGCCATGCGTGGTCATGGCCGGGAGGTTGGCGGAGCCGGCGGACATCACGACCACAGCTGGGGCATGATGTCGACGAAGTTGTGGCGGGCCTGCTGGATCCGAGACTGATAGTCGGCTTCACGCTTCCGGTAGCGCGCACTGAGCGCCAGGTACTCAGGGCTGCGTTCTCGGTTGAACCACTCCCTCAAGCCGTCCCGGGGCGGGGTGGCAATCGCCTCTTCCTCCGGTGTGTCGGCGAAGTCCGGGGGCGGTTCTGCCAGTCGCGCGATCAGGTCCTCGTACACCTCGCGCCGGTCCGAGTTGTCGCAGACCGAGAAGTCCAGGTGGTAGCGCAGGCTGGCGATGGCAAGCGCGTTGAAGTTGTGGTCAAACTCGTCGATGATCCAGTCGGTGTCGTCCAGATCCTTTGGCGCGCCGACGAGTTCGCGGTAGGACCGGCCCCGGGTGGTCAACAGGAGTCGGTGGCCAAACCCGATAGGCATGGCGATCTGGTGGCCGCGAGTGCGAGTGCGTTCGTAGAGCTTCTCTGACCAGTCGACGATTGCGATGTAGGCGCCAGGCAGGGCCAGGTGGCGGTGCATAGGTCACTCCGTAGGTCGGGTTTCGCCGGCCAACCGCCAGCTGAACAGTATGCGGCAGGATCTCGCCGATGGCCAGAGCGGACCGGCACGTCTGGCGGCACGTTGACTGTCAGCACGTCCCCCCAGTGTTGCGAACCGGACCGAAAGCGTAGAGTCCGACATGCCTGTCGACCAGTGAATGGCCGCG
>NZ_LXOV01000003.1:0-28954 GCF_025331195.1 Mycolicibacterium llatzerense
GACATGCCTGTCGACCAGTGAATGGCCGCGCAGATTGTCGAAAAGCCCGCTTGCGCAATGCCTTTGGTCAATCCGCCGAAGCCGGAGAAGAGGTCGACGGCGACAAGGTCGTCGTGCGAGAAGCGGCGCTTGCCGAGGGCTGGTCGGTATTCGGCGATGGAAGTCATTGGTGTGTCCCCTCTTTCGTCCCGGTCACTCTCACCGGGTGTTACTCATAGTCTACAGTGTATGTAGACTATAGGCAACACTTTAGAGGGGCTAATTGTTGTGTTTTGATCGCCGCCTTCGGGGCCGATCCGTCATGGGACCGGCCCCGAACGTGTTGGGGGAGCTACACGTTCGCCCCTGGGCGGGGCCGGGAGGCAACGCGGCGGGCTATCTCGATGATCCTCAATGCGGCGTCGTGTTCGGCATCGTTGGTCGCCAAGTCGCTATCGATGACTTTGTCCCAGTGCTCGCAGGCTGCTGCGAGCTCGTCCAGCTCATCGGGCACCTGCTGCTCTCCATGCGCTTTTTTCGGGGTGTCCAGAAACTCGAGTTCACTCTCGTCGAACGTCCACCAGTGCACGCCTTTGAGCAACCAGCGGCCTTCGGGCAAGACTGTCGCGTCCCAGGTCTCGGTATCGTCGGCATCGCGGTCACGGAAACGAACTCGTCGCACCTGGTCCGGGGGGACGTGCTCGAAGGTGGTTGTGTTCCGGTTCACGTAGCCGACGATGTTGTCGATGATCGCGCGTTCCTCGGCGGTGAGGGCACGCTCGCGGGGGTTGGTGCTGGTCCCCATGTACCAGGCGGTTTTCTCGTGCCACAGCTTCACGTAGGTGCCGTCGATGAGGGCCTGCTCGGCGTCGCGCTTGGTGGTCAAGCGGTCGATGACGGCTCCGTCGGCCGCGCGGATGTGCCAGGTGCGGGTGTCGATCTTGTGGACGGTCCAGGTGGCCGGCGGATTGGCGAAGTGCCAGCGAGCGACCTTTTCGAATGCGGCGAGGGACATGGTGATCAGTTCCTTTCGGTGGTGGGGCAGTGGCAGATTGCGCCGCGGTGGCGGCGGTAGTCCTGGAGCGCGTCCGCGACGAGTGCGGCGATGTCGGCGTGGTTGTCGGTGGTGTCGGCCCAGCCGTGCAGTTCGGTGTAGTCGGTTGCAGCGCTGTAGATTCCGGCTGCCCAGCCGATGGTTTGTCCGGCTCGGCAGGCGTGTGATCGCTGCGGGTAGTGCGACAGTGGGCCGTCGCGGTCGGAGATCTGGATGCGGTAGCCGCCCTCCAGTGGAATTCCCGAGACGATGAGCTGACAGCCGCCGCCCGAATCAGCGACGTGCCAGTCGGCGTCGAGCAGATCAGCGAGGGCCGAGAGCGTCTGGCCGTAGCCGCGCGCACCGTGGGGATGGGTGTAGTCGATGTCGGGGTCAAAGTGTGCACATGGCGTCAGCGGGCGCTCTCACTGATCGCATACGGGGCCTGTGCGTACGCTTCCTCGGCTGCTGCGCGTTCGGCGGCGTCGAGGTCGGCTTCGTAGAACGGGGCGTTGAGGATCGCTGCAGCTGCATAGGCGGCAGCGTCGAGCCGGCGTTCGAGTTCGTATGCGTCGAGTTGCCATTCCAGCTGCGTGCCGATGCCGTTCTGGAGGGTGAGGTTGATGTCGGTGGGGTCGACGGGTTGGGTTAGCGCCATGGCGGCTGGTCCTTTCGGGTCGGATACGGGTGGTCTGCCGGGTGCGGCGTGGTGGGGGTCAGCCGAACCGAAGCAGGTCGGTGACTCGTAGGTGGAGGTAGAGCAGGCCGGTGGGGCCGAGGTCCGCAAGCTCGGGTGAGGTGTTGATCTTTTCGCGGTGTTCGGGTGACAGTTCCTGGAAACTGGTGACATGGTTGCTCTTTCGGGCTGCGATCAGTTCCAGGATGTGCCGGTGTACCTGCCGGGCCAGGGTGTCAACGGTCAGCCAGAAGTCGATGCCGTAGCCGGTGACGGCAGCGAGCGCGTCGTGCTGCACTCGGGTCACGCGAACGAATGTGTGGTTGTCATTGACGTAGCGGATTCGGGCCAGCGGGGCGCTGTCCTCAGTGGCGGCGGTCTCGAAGGGGGCGACGGTGGCGACGTAGGTGGTCGTTGTCATGGCGTACTCCTTTGTCGTGGTGGCGATTTGGTGGCGATCAGAAGGCGAATAGGTCGAGTTGTTCGGCCTGGCCATCGAGGCGCAGGGCGCGGCGCAGGATGTCCTTGGTGATGCCCCGGAGCCGGTCGGCCTCCGTGTAGTGCGCGCGGTCCTCGTCTTCGGTGGGGTGGTAGCGGGTGCACGGGCCGCTGTGGGCGTTCGGTGCCGAGTGGGCGTGTGGGCAGTGGCACCAGCCGAGGGTGCGATTGCGTTCGTCGGCTTCCTCGCGCCGAGCGGCGATGAGTTCGTCGCGGATTGAGGCCGGCAGTGTCCGGGCGTAGGCGTTGATCTGAGCTTTGGTGACAACGACGCGCACATCGCCGTGGCCGGGGGAGACCACCTTGCCGTTTCGCGTCTCGAAGCTGGTCATCCATTCCGGGCCGCCGATGGGGTGCTGGTGGTTGCAGCCTCCGAGCATGGACTGCATGAGGTGGTCAGTACCGGTGGAGTCGATCAGGCAGTCGCGGATCATCCATCCACCCACGAAGTAGAGCAGCCATCGCTGGTCAGTCGTGAGATCGCTCATCTGGCTTGTCCTTCCGCTCCGACCTGTTGCCTATAGTCTACATCTAAATGTAGACTATAGGCAACAGCTAGTGAGAACGGATGAGACGAGATGCGTTTTGCAACAGATACTTTCGAGTACGCTCATAGCCGGACAGTTCGGCTGAGTGGCCTCGATGAGAGTGCGCCTGCGCCGACAGTAGTGATGTCATTTGGCCTTGGACTGGATTCCGCGTCGGTGCTCGTGCGCTGGCTGACCGAACCGGCTTCGCGGGACTTCGACCTTTCAGAACTGGCTGTGGTGACCGCGATGACCGGCCACGAAAGTGGGGCCACGATCGAGGCCATTTCCCAGCTCGTCATTCCGATGTTGGCGGAACAATCGGTGCGGTTCATTCAGGTGGCACGCTCGCAGCGGCGCACCACGCGCGCGGGAGCCGGCGTCGTCGTCCTTGATGATTCCCGGTCACCATCTCGCCTCTACGCCGAAGGCCTCTACACCCTCGGTGACGAACTCCTTTCTGCCGCAACGCTGCCCCAGCTTGGAGGCCGTAGGCTGTGCTCGGTGCATTCGAAGGGCGATGCCCTCGATCCTGTGATCGCACGCATCACCAAGGGGCAGCCGTACCGGCATGCCGTGGGGTTCGAGGCCGATGAACGGTCACGGTCAGACAAGGATCGAGTGCACAACACGGAGCTACGGGTCGGCTGGTACCCCCTGCAAGATTGGGGCTGGACCCGCCGGGACTGCGCGCAGTATGTCCTCGACGTGCTAGGACTTGAGATTCCGAAAAGCTGCTGCGGTTTCTGCCCCTACTCGATGTCGAGCGCGGCGGGTCGCGACCAGGTGATCGAGCGCTATCGCCGCGAACCGCAGCTGGCCGTCGATGCCCTCTTCCTGGAATACGTTGCGCGCAGCATCAATCCGTTGCAAACCCTGATCGTCGGCAGCAGCGTGGCGGACTTGGTTGCAGACGCAGGGCTGAGCGAGACGCTGGCGCTCTTCCAGGGCCGCCTGGCGTCCGCTGAATGGTCCCTGTACGAGGTGCGCCGGGTGGTCCGGCCTGCAAAGAACGGCGGGCGGGGCATCACCGCTCGCGCACTTGAGGTCGTGGCCACCGGCAGCCGCGCCGCCATGGCCGAACAACTTGCAACACGGCCTGGCCGGCGAGTACTCGGGGCCGACGGCATCGTGCGCCACATCCTGCGGGAGCGGTCCGAGGACGGCGCCGATCATCTGTTCGTCGCGGCCCCAGCCGGCGCGGAGTCCAAGAAGCGAGGCGGGTTCGAGCAATGGTGGCAGGAGGCGACCAGTGAAGCGCTGTTCTGAGTCCACGATCGACACCGCGGACCGTAGACTATGTGCAACACCAGCACGCAGAGAGCAGGTCCGCATGTCCGACGAAGATGACCCCGCCGTCCTGGAGCGGCTCGGGGCGAAAATCAAGGCACGCCGCGAACGGCAAGGGATCTCCCAGGGTGTGCTCGCCGAACGAGCCGACATTCACCGCACCTACGTGAATCAGGTCGAAAACGGGCGCCGGAACATCACCGTTGGCCTCCTGGCACGCATTTCGACCGCATTGGGTACGACGCCGTCGGCCCTGACCAAGGGCATCCTGTCGGAAAGTGCTGAGGAAGCCGACCACCAGGACACCTAGACAGCACAGCGCCCGAACGCACGAACAGAACACAGCGTTCGGGGGCCGCCGCGTCAAGCAACGGACTCGAGGTCACGCCAGAAAGGGAAGGACCAGCAACACGATGACGATAGGCGAGGACCAACCGATTGCCGCTGATAGCACTCTGCGCGTGCGGGACGCCTTCTACCCCGACGAGTTTGACTATGCACTCGCGCCCATCGCGCACACGATGACCTCCGATGACGCCCGAATTCACCAGAGCCTGTTTGAAATTCAAGAAGCGCTCATGGCATTGCCCCCGGCGGGCGCACCGATGCATGTGCTGCACCGAGAAATCGAACCGTGGAGGCGTTTCGACGACCCCAGCGTGGATACGGATGCGGTATTGGAGTTCGCTCTGGGGTTCGGAGAGGCGGGCCACCGGAACGGACGGTTCATGACCCTCGCCGGCGGGCCGGCACCGGTGGCGACACTCACCGAGGCGCACGTGGACCTGCTGCACGCGCTACGGGAGTCTCCCGACCGAGCCGGCTGGGTATCCATCATCTGTCGGCCACGGCCCCGGTGGACGCCCCCGGTGGGCGGGACGGACGCGGTAGCCGCGGTTCGTGGCCACATGCTCGCAGCGACGAACGGGGACGTGGCGTCGCTGCGGCGAGGAGCCACGGGCCCATTGCTTGATGCGATGGCACGTCTCACCGACGCGGAACTCACGGACGCTGTGCGCGAGGCCTACGACACTGCGCCGACGGTGCTCGTGCTCGCTCGCAGCAACGGTCGGCCCGGCCACCATCACGTTCTGACCAACTCGGCACTTCATTTCGATGTCGACGACAGCGCCGGTAGTTGGCTGATCAGGCAAGTGCGGTTGATGGGGCGGACCGACCAATTCGGAACTCTGCTGGGGTGCTGGCGACCGCTCTTGACGGAGAACGAGGACAGCAGCGAGTCGGCCAGCCTCCGGGTCTGAACAAGGTCGATCTCTCCTTGAGTTGGCGACGCCCGATTCACGTCGCAGTGACCTTCGCGTCCGAACGGGTTACCAGTGGCAGCCTTTGGTCCGGCGAACGATAGCGCAGTCAGCTCATCCAGTAGAGCGGTAATTGCTCCCAGGTTTTGGTGATCCAGTCCAGTTGCATCCGATTGCTCTCGGCGATAGGGCGATGTTCCCAGGTGTCGATGCGTTGGGAAAACCAGCCAACCCAGTCATTTGGTCGGCCGCCAGCGGCGAGGCCAGCCAGGTAAGACGCGCACGCACGGTCGCGGGCCACGATGTAAAGGCTGGTCTGCTGCCGGATGAGGTTATCGGTAGCAATGTCCGACCCGTAATCCTCCTTGCGGACCATATCGGCGAGTCCGCCGTCGTGGAACACATGGGGATGGAGAAAGCTGGTCGATCGCGTCTCCAGCGCCAAGTGCTGCTGGGCGGCCTTGTGGATGTAGTCCTGGACCAGGAGTGCCCTGGTGGTGCCAAACCACGATCCCAATGCCTCCTCCCAGTCAGCCGACGCTGCGGGCTCCCACGCAGCGACGGGCATCTGCCGAACTTCTTCAAGGGCGAGCATCGCGACGTCGGGTGGGCACCCGGCGGCACGGGTCAGTTGCTCCCGCCAGTTCAGCGTCAGACTTCCGCCTCTAGCCGCCTCCAGTGCCCGTCCGAGTATTTCGCGAACCCACAGGTTGTGCAGGGACGTGGTGAGGCCGTTATTTAGGTCTCGCGCCCTGCCCTCGTACTCGTTCATGATTGTCCGTTTCTTGTGGGGTCGTCGGCGACATGAAGGCGGCGGCATCGAGGATCCTCGCCTGCGTCGCCGTGCCCTTAGCGGTCACTGGCGGCCCATGGTCATGACTGGAATTGAAGCGTCGACGGGGGCGACGAGTGGGGCGACTGGGGCCACGTCGCAGGGTGCGGCATCCAGCGGAACGCGAGATGGTGGAACTTGCCCTCGCGGTCCTGCAACGGCCGTCCATATCCCGGGATCGCAGGTTCGACGTTCTGCTCGATGTGCGGCGCGACATCGGTCCAGCGGTAGTTGAATTGGTCAGCAACATACTTCGTGGTGACGTTCACTGCTTGCTCATGCGGCACCAACCATGCGAGGCGGGACCAGGCGGTTCGATCGTTGAAAGGCTCCCCGTCCTGCGTGCATGCGTAGTGCTGAACCCACAGTGTGCCGCTGTCGACTTCAGGTTCAACCCATCTCCAGGCATGCGCGGCAAAGTGCCGGACGTGTTCAGCTTCGCTCATCTTGTTGCCGTTCGGGTCGTCGTAGCTGCGCCGGTCGACGGTGGTGAGCCTCCCGCTCCGGTCATCGATTTCGGCGCGGTGAAACACCGTCAGATCGCCGTTCGCGAAGCAGACACGTGCTGGCTGGAACGCGGTGATAGCGGACGCTGCTGGTGGGTTCTCAGTGGCCATCTGTTCCTCATTTTCGGTGCGGTGGCGATGAATCGCGGTGCGGTTCCTCTATTTTGGCGCAAGGGACTGACATACCCGGGTGACGACGTCGGCGAGGGCTGTGTCACCGCGGCGGTTCAGGAGCCTGAGGACGTCCTCGGGTGCACAGTCCAGCCTCGTGGCGAGGCTGCGGAGGGTGATCCTCTTGGTCCCGAGAAGGAGCTCGAGCAGAGGCTCGCCGGCAGTGCTCGCCGGAATGCGACGAGCAGTGAGAGTGTTTTTGGCCGTGTCGAAGATCAGCACCACGGTGTCACCGATCTGCGCGCCGTGGGACTTGGCGAGTGCGCGAATAGTCCCAAGGCGTGGACCGTTGGTGCTCCACAGCGGCCAGATCACCGCGACGTCTCCGACAGCTGTGCCGAAGTTGCGCCGCTCGCCGGGTTGCACTCCCGCACCGGCTGCGGTGGCCGCCGGAATCTGGACCGCGGAGCCGCGCAACAGCTCGCACGTGACAGGTAGGGCGAGTCGAATGGTGTTGCCGTGCTGGAAGGTTCCACGGGCGGTGTTCCAGTGAGGCTGGGTCGGCAAGGGGTCATCGTCACGGCGGCGGCGCAAGGTTCCTTTTTCGGAGATGAACGCCAGGGATGCCATGTACCCGCGTACGGAAGCTTCGGCAACATCGGGCACTGCGGTCAGAATGTCGGCGACCAGGTCAGCGCTGCGCACGCGTCCGCCGGCAGTGTCGATGCGGCGCCCGATCTCGTCGACAACGCCCTGATACTGAACCGTTCCCCACGCCCGCAATGCCCACGTGGTTCGCGATGCCCGGACGAATCGCTCGTCGCTGGACAGCGTTCCCATGAGCGTCTCCAGGGTCAGCTGGCTGTCGATCATCGCGTGAATGTCCGCGCCGGTCATCGGCTTGCGCATCGCGTGCAAGATCGCTTCGGCTTGCTCGCGTGACGTCGGGCCCCACTGCACGCAGCCACCGTTGAGGCGGCGCAGGTTAAAGAATGTCGCGAGGAAGTCCGGGACGACGGCTGCGGGCATGCCCGCATCGACAAGCTTGGCGGCGAGTGTCTTGTCAGTGTGAACGGGGGACGTGTCGAATGCGCGGGCAACGACGTCGAGCACGCGGCGCTCACCGTCGATGGCACGGTTCTCGTGCCAGTCACCGCGAGGCACGTACGGTCCGGCGAGATACAGGTACATCTGCGCCTCAGCGCTGTCGGGGTCTAGGCGATATTCCCGGAGATGGTGGATAACGCGCTGGCTCGGCGTGTAGGGGCCAAGAACAGCACGTAACGCGTCAGCGTGGCGGGTCACGTCGTGGTGGGCCGGTTCGGCGAGCATTTCGGCAAACCGGCGCTTGGCTCGGGGCCGGTTCCGCTCAAACCATGCTGGGTCGACGCCAAGTTCGGCCGCGACGTCCTCGCGGGGGATCGGGTCGATCGGAAACACGAGACGGGTGAGCATGGTCCGATCGACTGGATCGAGACGATCCAGCAGGACGTGGGCGGCCGCTGGGGCGGTGAGCAGGTGGCGGCCTCGGGCCGCGCGGTGTGCGGCGACGGTTTCGATCGCGGCGGCGACAGTGGCGCGCAACGTGCGTTCACCTGCTCCGGGAAGGGCCATCAGGTCTTCCATCAGTTCATCGGCGAGGTCAGCCCAGTGGGTGTAGCGCGGGCGATAGGCGCTCATGGCCCGGCCTGGGAGCCGGGAGTATGGGATGGCTATCGGGCCGATTTCTTCTAGGCCGGAAACCTTGGACCCAAAGGTGTTCTTGGGTCCAAGCCACTCGACGGGGATCGGCGGCACGGGCGGTTTGGCTCCTTTCGCTTTTGAGTTAGGGGACGCCGGGCTATGCCGGCGACGCCGCCGAGTCGTGGGGGGCCGTGTCCCACGGCCGGGGTTGCTCGGATCCGTTCTGCTCGTCGCGGCGGACTGGTTCGTTGTTGCCTGGGGTGGCGTTGTTGGACATGGGTATCGCTACCATCCGGCGTAGGAGACTAGGAGGTCCGCGAGGACCTGGCGGCGTGGTTGGTCGAGTCGACTCGAGATGTCGCTGAAGCCGCGTGCGCCGACCAGTTGGAGCATTTCGCCGCCGGATTCGGCGTCGTAAAAGGACACCAGGGCGGCGAGAAATACCGACTCACCCGACGAGAGCACGTCGAGTTCGTTGCTGATCAGGTCGACCCGAGGTTCCAAGTCCCATTTGCTCCGGGCGGTCGCAGGCGTGCGGTCGACGCCGAAATAGCCGGACCCGGCCAGCTTGACCGCTTCCTTCCACGCACCGAAAAACGCGTCCTCGTCGTAGAACGTCGCGGTCACAGGCCGTCCTCCCTGATGGTCTCGATGATGCGATCAGCCAGCTCCGCAACCGTGCTGCGAGTGGGTGCATGGTGCGTGTTCGCGCCCACGATCCACGTTGCGGGCTCGTATCGGAGAAAGTAGACGTTGAAGTCCACAGCTTGGCCCTGGTCGTCCTCATCAATTTCGCACACCTGCTCAGTGTCGTCATCTGACCCGCCCTCGCGCGCGTCCCATCCGCGTGAACGCAGTTCGGTAGCAAGGGATTCCGCCGTCACGATCGGTGGGGAGTCGTTGGCGTCACCGCTCGCGGCGTTCATGGGTGGTCCCTCACGGTTGCCTCAGCCCGCTCCAGCGGGGTGCCCGGCAGCGTAGCGGGTGTCGCGGTCTGTGCGATTGCGGCGGCGATCGCCACGTCGAGCGCCCCCACGGCCCACTCTCCGGGCATTTCAGCAGCCTCATCCCAAGGGGTGTCCAGATCGACGCTCACCGTGACCGGGACGGGCAGCGCCAAGGCCTCCAGTCGCTCCCTGACCGCATGGGCGAGGCGGTCGCCGTAGTCGGCCAGCTCCTGACGCCGTAGCGCTTCCAGGCGTTCTCTGAGGTCCGCAAGAGCCGTGAGCGCGTCGTCGGCGGCCTGTTCCTCTGCGGTGAGTTCGGTGGGGTTGTCGCGTTCTGCGGCCATCGCCGCTTCGAGTTCCTCCACCGTGAGTAGCGGCGGAGGTGGACCTTCAATGATTTCCGTACCTCGGTCCATGTAGTAGCGCCGCATGTCCTCGGACAATTCGTGCCCGGGATAGCTGTACACGTGGCCGGGACTGATCGCGTCTTCGCGCCGTGAAAGCTCCACTTCGGCGGCGTCGAGTTCACGGAACCAAGTCGATGCATCGGTATCGATCAGGATGCGTTCGGGATTCAGGACAACCTTGACCGGCACGGTGCGGTGGCGCCACAGATCCCACTCGTCGGGGCCCACCGTGGACGTCAGCGCCTGGCGGATCACGTCCGCCTCCCAGGAGCCAGGGCGGCCCGCGAGAATCTTTTCAATCCCACCGATGTTGGCCGCTGCGCCGGCCAGCGCGTGCGTAACGAATTCTGCCCAGTCGATCGCCAGGGCGGCCCGTGGGTCCGGGTTCGCTTCCCATCCGCCCGAACTGCTCTGGCGCATAGGCTGATTCGTCAAATGAGCAGCCTCGGTCAGCACGGAGATAGCGTCGTGAAGTACTTCCACATACGGGCGCGCGGCCTCGGCGTTGACCTCTGTCAGATACCCGCTGTCAAACAGCGCCGCGGACAACACGCTTCGATATGGCTGACCGGTGACTCTGGCGATCGCGTTCAGGTTGTCCAAGTCGTGCAGCTGGCTCATCTTCTCGGTGCGCCAGTTGTTCAGTTGGCGCCGGCTGACGCCGATGCGCCGCGCGAGTTCGGTATCAGCGACACCGGTGGCGCTTTTGTATCTGTCGATCAGAGCGCCGAGGCGGGTGGTGGTGGCGGCCATGCCGCCAGTATGGCTCCGTTACCAGCCGATGTCTACTGCTATTTCCCATGTCGGTACAGTCCGAGTTTACATAAGATAGCTTATCGGCGTGTTTTCAGGCGTGAATTACAGCCTGATAAAGCGCTGCAATAACCGCCCGCGTAGCGGCTTGCGTGTTAGGCTCGCGCCATGGTCAAAACCAGCCCGAACCGCATGCGCTCGGTCACCGACGCTCGCAGCGGCCTCAACGCGCTGCTCAGCGCCGCCGAAGACGGCATCACGACACACATCGTCAAAAACTCGAAAATTGTTGCCCACCTTGTTCCTTCGAACGCACTGATCCTGGATGGAGCGGTCAATCTGCTGGACCAGATGCTTACGCGCCTGGCCCTGGATGCCGCAGCAGACTCTGCTCGATGGTTCGCGAACGGCCGACTGGCGAGCGCAGGTGATTTCATGGGCGAACTGCTGGCGTGGACCTGGACGACCGACCAGCACGTCTTTAGCTACACGCTGGCGCACTACCACCGAGCACTGGAGCGGCATGTCGGCCAAGACATCACCCGCGAGCAACTTGTGCCGGGTCTAGAAGCGGCCCTGGCCGCAGCCATGAGCGACAGCGAAATCCGTGATGTGCGGTCCTACCTGAACGGACGGTCCTACTGGTGCGATTACTACCCGAATGCCAATGCGCAGTTCAGTTTTCGCCCCGTCCCGAATGTCCAGGCCGATACCTAAACGTCACTGTGACGTAAATCGACCACCCCGATACATGGAGTCAAATGATGGCCGACGACGAAACTAGCGAAGATAACGAAGTAATCGAGAACCCTGTGCCGGGCGGTCCTACCGGGCTGCGCCGATTGGAAACCGTCGCTGAGCTGTCGGCGTTTCCTGACGGGACGGTGGTGATCTGGCATTCGTCGAACGGTCTGGGGTACGAACGTCAGGCGGGAGTGCTCGACACAGCCTGGGGCGGTGAACGCAACGTCAGGCCGGTCACGATTCATATCGTTGAGTTCAGCACTGATCTTGACGAACTTGAGCCGCCGTTATGGGTGCTGACGTTCGAGGATTCACCTGGATCGTCCGAGGGGCAGCGCGGGTAGCACGCTGCGTCGCGTTGAACTGGCCCACCAGCTGCTGCACCCCGTTAAGGGGTCCACCCCAGTTTTGACGCATCATGGTCTACATCGGGTGGAGCTGGACAATCGAGGGACGTGAGTGCGCATGCAATCCTTGTCAGCGAAGATCAATCGTCTTTTTGAGGTCATGCACCGCCGGGATGAGCCTGCTATGTCGACCGAAGCCGCTGCGGCGGGAATCGTTGAGCGAACCGGTGTCACGATTGATCCGGCGTATCTAGGTCGACTGCGGTCGGGAGCAGAGTCGGCGCCGAAAATCAGCGAGCTGATGGCGATTGCCAGCTTTTTCGGTGTGTCCTCAGAGTATTTGACCGAAGACCGGGCGGACATCGAGGACCAGCTGACCTTATTGGAATTGATGCGCGATGGGCCGCGGGTCTTTGAGTGCCGGCGCCTCGGCTAACTGTGCTATTCCATGATCCTGGTTACGCAGCGTCCCGTGATGGTCGGCGAATAGTGAGGTGACAAGGCATGGCTGGGGCCAGTGCGCATACCGCTGCCGAAGGGCGGTTGGTGTATCAATGCGAGACCGTCATCGACCCGCCGGTAACTCGGCAATGGGTCAGTATCAAGGTGTTCACCTTGCCTGCTGATGTGGGTGATCAGACCGCGTTGGCGCTGATGATCGCCCATGTCCGGTACCGAGACAGCTATGCCTCATCGATATTTGAAGACGCCAAAACCATTCACGGTCCGTACCGGTTGAGTGCCATCACTCCCGAGACATTCACCGTCGTGAATGCCGCCGATGTCGACACCGCGATCCGCAACTGGGCTGAGCATGTGATCCGCGACTGGGACGGGGATTTCGTGTCTTGGCCCAAGGCCGAGCGCGAGGCGATGGACCGCCAGATCTATCCCCGCATCCAGCGGGCCACCGTGATCTACCGATTGCCGGACATGCGCGCTACCGCTCAGCATGATTGGGGTGATGTCGTCGGTAGCGAGGCTGGGTTCCACGAATTCGTCGTCATCGACCGGACCGCGTGCGAGTTGGCGTTAGTCGTCGCCAGCGACGACTAAGTCGCTGGCGGCTGCCGCGTAATCCAGCCCTCATAACCTCAGTACACGATTTCATGCACGGCGCGTGATAATGCCTTGCGGCACAACAGTATCCGGCCCGCATAGTCGGTATCGTGTTGCTAAGTGTGCTATTCGATGACCTCACCGCGTAACCAAAGTCGTGGAACACCCCAGCTAGGGTGACCGATATGAGTGTGTCCGATCGAGTCGCCGACCCGTCGTCTGTGCCGCCGTCACCCTCGGGTGCCACGGCGAAAACCATGGCGGTGCTTGCGCTGCTCGGCGGTATCGCCAATCTCGCCTCTGCTGTCCTGCTCGTCGCCGCTGGTAGCTATCTGTCCGATCAGGACACGATGCCCGGCTGGTACCGCGCCACGACGTACGCGGTTGCCGCGTGCGGGTTCGTCGTGGCCGGGGCACTGCTGGCCGGCGGTGTGATGACGTTCAAACGTCAGCGGTTCGGGCCGCGGATCGTCGCGACCGGATGTGTGTTGGGTATCGCCGTGTTCTTCGGCGACCTGGCCGCGACGCTCGCCGCGGCCCATGGCACATCCGCCACGGGAATCAGCACGTCGCCGATCCATTACTTGGCGAGTCTCATCATGCCGGTCGCGACGTTGGTGTTGGCGCTGCTGCCGTCCACCACGCAGTGGGTTTCCCGTGGCGCCACGATGCCGCCGGCACTCCCGGCCCCCGCCAAGGCCGGGAGTCGCGGGGTGCGGTGGGCGATCGTTGCCGGTGTCGCGGTGCTGGCGGTGGCCGTGGCCGGCACCGTCACCTACGTCGTGGCGCAGCATGGCTCAAATGCTTCGGATCATTGCGACAAAGCGGTCGCCGCCGCTGAGGACGTGGCGCGCTTGGAATTCGACTTCACCGGGCGCGCCGATCAGGCTCTACCGGCACTCAAAGAGCGCCTGTCGCCCGATCAGTACAAAGAGATTGAACCTCGACTCGTTCTCATCAGCTCAATGTCAGGCAAGGATCAGATCACCACGCACCTCAGTGGCCTGACCAGCAAGCTGATCGAGTGCTCCGGCACCACCGCCCATGTCGAATCCCGGTTCACGGTGGAATCGTCATCGCCCAATTCACCTGCGCCGCAGACCCGCAACGCGACGCAGAACGCCACCCTCGAATATCAGAAGGACCGGTGGATCGTCACCAAGTTTGACACCGTTCAGTCGCCGCGCTGACGGGGCGGGAGGGTCGCGCGCGCAGCTGAGTGACCGCCGTCGGGCACCAAAATCAGTGTCGGCTCCGGTTGACCGTGGCCGATACGATTGTGGGTGCAAAAGGGGGTGCATCAGGTGAACGTTCGGGTCGACACTGCCGCGCTGACGACGGCCGCAGGACAACTGTCGGCAAGCAGCCAATCGCATACCCCGATGGTCGCTCAGCCTCCCGGTGTGGACGCGACGTCGGTCGCCGCCGTCGCGCAGATCAATGCCGGATCGGCCGCGTTGGCGGCACTACTGGATCACGGCAGCGCACTGCGCAGCGTGGGTGGCCTAGCCGTGGCCAACACCGCGGCGTTTTTGGAAAGCCAGGACGAAGCCAACGCCTCCGCAATCGCTGGCGGAAACTCCCCCGCTTCCGCCGGCGGGGTGGCGTCGCTACCCATGATCACCACACCCCAGGTGCCCACGATCCCTCCCATGCCGGCAGCGGTACCCGCAATGCCCGGTGAGGCCCACGCTCAGGCGCTCTACGGAGGCCCGGGCACACAATCCTTGTACGCGTTCGCCGATCACTGGTCGAGCATGAGCACACAGCTGCACGAGCAATCGGCAACTGTCGCAAGCACAGCGCACGCTATCGACAACAACTGGGAAGACGGAACCCAGCAAGCCGGCGCTAACACGCGCAAACACGCGCAATGGGTGTCAGATATGGCTGACCACGCCAACGACATAGCGCGCCATGCCCGCGACGTGGCAGCCGGATTCGACGTCGCCAAAGCGAACACACCAAGCCCCGATGAGTTCGCCCGCAGCCGCGAGAGTCTGGCGGCCGCGATGCGGCGGTTCGCGGTTAGCCGTGGGGCTAACGCGGCAGAGGTACAGCAGTGGACGCAAGACCTGGCGACCAAGCAAGCTCAAGCCACATCGTCAGCAATGGACTATCACGCCGACGTGACAGCCGCGACTTGGCACTCAACGAGCTCGACGGTGAAAACCGCTCCGGCCATCGCCACCGGCGGCGGTCCTGACGACACGATCGTCGGCCCACACGTGGGTCCGCACGTGCAGTTGGTGGACAACGACAACGGCGTGAAGTTCCCCGGCGACCCTGGTAAAGCTCCGCAGATCGGGCCGTTTCCCGTCCCGCCGGAGATCGCCAAGGCAGCCGAGAATATGCCGCTGGTGCCGCCGGACAATCCCCTCAACAGGACGTTGCTGCCGACGATGCCGTCGCCTTTCGCCATCCCCGACGGCACGCAGAAGTTCTACGACGAACTCACCGCCATTATCAATCAGCACGGTCCGGCCGACGAAGCGCTCGAGGAGGCGCGCAAGGCCCGCCAGATCGCCGAACAGGCGTTGAACCAAGGGTGCAGCACGTTGACCTGGACGGGGAACTCATTGGCTTTTGTCGGGGCCACCGGGGCGTTTCTGCTGACGTTACCGGCCGACTGGACCCCGCCGGGGATTGCCGCTGCGCTGGCCACAGGGACCGCCGCGCTCGGCTCAGGCGCGGTCCTTGCCGACTGCTTCGCGAAATGATCGCCTGGAGGTGGTGGGGCGTGGCGGCGGTGAGCGCCATCGCCCTGATGGCTGCTGTACTCGTCGGCGTCGTTGCCAAGTCACCGTCGCTCGCTGCACTCGCGGCACTGGGTCTGGCAGGCTTGGGGGTTGCGGTTCATAGGCGCAGTCGGACGGTAACGTCCGGCGGCCGCCGCGCAGAGCGGGCCTGGCGCGGCGAACCACACAGTGCCGCAGAACAATTCAAATCGAACGGCAGCTATCAGCGGTCACCGATCCCCTTCCAACGCGATGGTGAACCGAACAGCGAGCGGATCATGATCGAAAACCGCGACGCCGCCGACCCCGCCGGCGCGATCGACACGTCGGCCCGGCCGGCATGGCACCGCACCGGGCACAAGCACTTCCCTTACGCAGCCCATCAGTCCGGTGTCTGGTGGGTTCTCCGCCGCAATTTCGAGTTCCCGGAGCAGGACATGTTCACCCTGTTCGTCGACGGCCTGGCCGCCGCCGACGTCACCGCCGGCCCCAACGATCCCCTGCCGCTGGTAGCGAGCATCGGCGCCCTCGACGCCGCCAGGCACGGACAGGCTATTCCGATGCTCGACGAGGACACCGCCGCCACCGTAGTGAGCACGGTGGCCGGCTACGCCGACTATGGAAGCGAACACGGCGACCACGGCCCAGTCCGATGATTGACAGTCTTGAGGTTGTGATCGCCGCGAGCGACGTGAAGTACTTGGCGGCAGTGCTGCGCGGCGAAATCGACGCCGACGATGTCGACCTGACCGACACTCCCCGTCAACCGAACCGTCAGCACGCGAATCGCTCGATGCTGGCGCGCGCATCGCGACATCACCGTCGTTTCACCCGCCGCCCGATCGCGTCGGTGAGCACATCAAGTTCGGCTAGTCGAGAATGTCTGCCTCGTCCTCTGACGTGAAAGGCAGGTGGTGGTCGGTGCTGGCGGCGTCGGTGAGCACGAGCATCCTCGGGCCGTTCGCAGAGTGCGCGCGGCCATCAGCGCCCAGGCCCAGTGCGGCGGTGTGAGCGATGCCCACGACTCGACCGACGATGCCGGCGAAGCGGACGCGCCGGTTGCGGTAGGTCGGGTTGGCCAACTGCTCGACCCGAACACGTGATGATCGCACTGAGAGGCCTGGCACGAAGCGTCGTTCGGATCCGGTAAACGCTCCTGGTCCGAGCATATCGGAGCTGACGCCGCCCGCATTTGAGCTTGACGGCCCAGCGGTAGCCGTTGGTCGGTCGGCGCCGAGTCCCGCCGGTCGCGGCGTTGCCAGCCAGGATGCATCCTCATCGTGGCGCATTAGGGCGTCCTTTCCTGGACTCGAATCACTTGTAACGCAGTCATTCTCAACCGTTCTGACGCAGGCTCGGTGCATCAAGGTCGATAAAGTGGTCGCGGAAATACTCGTTCCACTCACAACCGAGCAGAGCACGGCCGTGGTCGACCCACATCCAGGCATCGGCGAGGATCGCAATTTCGCGGTTTTCAGCATCGTAGTAATCGCCCGGAGCAACTTCGAGCCGCGCGGGGACCGTGTAGACGGCCGCGCGTGGGTGGTGCTGAACGGTGTCGAGCCCGAAGGCCTCGGCGATGGTGACGGCCGATTCCGGGGTGCCGGTGTATTGGTACGCCTCAACGATGCCCGTCGCTTCACTACGAAACATGTTGTTAGTCACGCCACTGACCCTCTCGTTTCGGTACGCCTGGCGCTTATGCCCGTGCGGCGGTGGGGGTTTCGGTGCGCAAGGCCTCTGTGACACGTCCACTGTCCCCTTCCGTTGATGTCGCGGGTTACGCCGCGATCCCGATGATGGCGCCGAGCGCCATTGATCCGGGGATTACCCATGCCAGTGGGGTCGGGATGCCCAGTAGCGCAAGGGATACCACGACCAGGGCGCCAAGGATTCCGACCCCGACAGCTTTCGCCCATCTCTGGCCCATTGAGGTTCTCCCTAGCGTGTCTGTGGGCGTCTTATGTGGTGATGGCCTGGGCCGACGTGGAAGGTCCGGCCGCCAGGAGCGGACGGAGCCGCGCGTCGTTGACCCAGGCCGGGCCGTAGATGGCATGCGCGCACCAGAGTGCGATGGCCGGCGCCGTGGGGCCGTCCAGGCGCAGCGGCGAGCAGCGATCCCCGAATGCGAATGTCACGGACCGGGTCATCAAGTCGGGGTAGAACTCGGTGACGTACTGAAACCAGAAGTCAACGAGGGTGCCGTCAGACCCGCTGCACATGATGCGCTCGTCGGTGACCAGAACGGTTGCCTGACGCGGGTCACGCCATTGTGCGCCGAGGTCGCGCTCGGCCTGCTTGCGGCGGCGGCGATTCATCACGCCCTGGGCCGCGAGCATTCCGAACATCAGGCCGGGGCTGCCCATCAGGAAGGTGGATGTTCGGCGGTAACTTCCGTCGCCGGCAATGAGTCGGCTGGCCACGGCGGATGTGCACAGGCGAGCCTCCTCGCCGTCTTCGAGCACAGGGCCGTACACCTGCGCGGCTGGGGCTGGCTCACCGCGGTACAGGGCAGCGGCGCACGCGCGCGCGTAATCCCACCAGGGATCGCCGCCGGGAAAAACTTCGATGCTCATCGTGTCCACCCCCGTGGATGTAGCTGATGCGCTGACCGTACCGCGACGGTATGACAAGCGGGGAAATTGGCGTCACGGGCGGAATCCGCGAAGCGGGGAGAGTGCCCAGCGGCGTGAGGGTCAGGGGGTGAGACCCGTCCGCCCGTGACGGCCGCCACGACGATAACACCGTCGGTGCACAGTTTTGGCGAATATGTAACGAGACCCCATGAAGCTATAGGTGAACAGTCGATATCGTCGGCGAGCCGTTCCACGGTTTGCCGAATATTCGCACATGTAGTACTGATGCACGAGTTCATGCCGTCAGCTATGGTCATCAACGCAAGTGTATCAAGGGTGTTCACGAATTGCAGTATCTGTTGTAGCATCTGGCTCAGAAATATCTGTGCCGCCATGACCAGCAAATCCGCTGGAGGGGCACTGGACACTCGGGGGCTCTATGAGCGGCGGTGCACGGCACGCGACGACGCGCTTCGGTTCGCTCGCTTTCCCCCACCCGTGGCGCGACCTGGCGCCGCCTCCAAGACTGACGCATCCCGACCGTTGTCCAGGCGTGCGTCACGCCGTAAACGCTCCAAATCCCCTCTACCTCAACGCTATTCGGAAGGCAATCATGGAAATCACTGCGCGCCCGTATCTGAACGTCGGACTGGCGATGTCGTCAGCCGCGATGATCGCGTTCACCCCGCTGGTCGCAGGGGGTGGTGTCGCTGCGCCGATCCCCACCCCCCACATCGCCACCACGAATGTGCACCTGACCGCACTCATCACGCAGGCCGACGTGGATGCTCTGGTGGCGAACCTGGGCACTGTCCTGCACTCGATCGATTCGACGGTGACCGCGGCGGCGGCGGTGCCAGGTACTACCGTGCAGGATGCGCTCAATGCTGCTGCGTCGCTGAATAATTCGTTCTGGAGTGGCTTGATCGGTGCGACCAACAACTCCGCGTTGTCGGCTCTGCTGGCGGGGTTGCGGGCGTCGTCGAGCGGTGGCCTGACCAGCCTCGCGGCCACGGCGGGGTCGCTGTCGGGAACCCTGACGTTGACCACCGGGCAGGTGGCAACGTTGCTGACCTCGGTGCTGACCGGTTCGGCGGGGACGGCCGCACAAGCGGTCGCCGCCGTCGCCAACAACCCTCTCGCACTCTCGAGCTACACCAACCTGGTGAATGTGCCGCTCAACCTCGTGGGCCTGGCGGTGAACACCGCAATCACGGCGGGCGATCAGCTCGGCGACAACGCGCTATCGGCAGCCAACACGCTGGTCCATGGCGTGACCGCGCAGATCAGCAATCTGCTGGCGGCGGTCAACGGGGTGGTGAAGTCTGCCCAGGCCATCGCGGACAACAACGTCATTGACGGCTTTCTCACCGCCGCTCAGGGCATTGTGATCGCTCCTACCTCGGCGGTCGTCGAACTCGTCAACGGGGTGTCCTCGGTGCTCACCACGTTCGGCACCACTGTGCTGGACAAGCTCGCCATCGGCGCATCGGCCATTGCGACCGATTGGGTGGGCAACGGAACCGTGCCCGGCGCGTTGCAGAACGTCGTCACCGCCATCGGCACCAATCCCCTGTCTCCCGCCAGCTACACAGCCGCCGTTGGAGCTCTCGTCAATGCCGCTGTGGACACTGGTTACCGGGTGATCACGACCGCAGGCTCTTTGGCGGCCGCACCGGTCTACGCGACAGCTGCGGCGACGATCGCGGCCGCGAAGGTGGCAGGGGCGTTCATCAACGGGGCGGCGTACGTCGCGTCCGGCCTGCTGACGATGCTCGGAACCCCGAGCTTCATCTCCCATCTCCCCCATGACCTGGCCGGCACGGTCATCACGGCCATGAACCTCACCGCGAAAGCCGTCGCGGCGGCCATCAATGGTGTGGGTAACCTGGTGAGCGCTGGTGCCTCGGCTGCCAACGCACTGGCCGCTACCGCTATCCCCGACACTACGAAGATCACCGCTGTGCGGGCCGCTCCGGGAACCACTTTGGCCGCGACGGCTTCAACGAAAGCGAAGGCGATCAGGGCGGGTGAGGCCCCGCCGAAGACCGCCGCAGCTGCGGCTCCCGGCGCGGCAGGAGAGTCCAGCACAGCGCCGGCTAAGCCGGACCACGGCGCGGCGGCGACGAAGTCGAAGGAGCCGGCGGTCAGTGTGCACCCGCCGAAGACTCCCGTACCGGCCACATCCACGGGAACCGACGACGCCACCGCAACGAGCAAGGCTAACGACGAGCCCGCCGGGGGCACTGCAACGTCCGGCAAGTCAGCCACCGGCAGCGCCGCTGGGACCCCGACCACCCGCCACGGCGCCGAGGGGAAGGCCTCTACCGTGAGCAACTCTCCCGCAGACAGCGGCACGGGCAAGCACAGGCCGCCGGCGAGCACAGCCGCCAGCACCAGCGCGGCGGCCGTATCGTCGGAGTCGGGCGGGCGGCACCGACGCAGCGAGAGTCCTTCCCGGTCGACGTCCGGCGAGGGCAATAACGCGGCGCACGCGCACACCTCGGCAGGTGGTGCCCGGTGACCAGTTGCCGGTAGGACCGAGCCCCGGGTGTGGTGCAGCCTCCACGCCCGGGGTCCTTGCTGACAGGGGCCGGATTGTCAGGGGCGGCAACGCTTTTGGCAACCGGAGAGGATTTCAAGGGGGGGCGGGAAGTGATGGATCAGTGGACACGGCACGCACGGTGGGCTCACCGAGACATGTACCCGCAGCTGGTCGCTGAACTGTTCGACACCAGCACCGAATGCCTACTGCAGGACATCGCGGCGGGCTCGCCGGTCTATCCGCGTCCGCGCGAAGTCGGCTTGGGTAATCCGACGTGGTCCGAACTGGCGGTGTTCAGTGCGATCTGGGAGCGCTTCCCCGCCCTTGGCCCGCGTATCCCCCGGCTGTTCCCTGATCCTGGGTCAAGCCGTGCCGCCGAATTCGTCGGAACACAAGTCCTCGCGCTGGGCAGCAGGCTCAATGTCCACCGGTACGGCGTTCACCTGTGGTTGCCCGGGGACAGCCGCGGTGTGGTAGCCCTCGCGTATCGGGCCGGGGCCGACGACGTGTGCGCGCCCGCTGCCGCCCGGCTGTTGCGCGAGCTCCCGACGGTCAGTGCGGTCATCGTTCCCGAGGTGCGGGCAAGGACGGTTCCCGGAGGTCAATTCGGGGACCATCAGCCGTCGGTTCACGTCGCCGAGCGCGGCAGCTCGCCATTGAGCGCATGGGCCTGGTTCGACGTGGTGGCCCTGCTGCGCACGGACATCCCCTGGTTCTCTGATGGGGCCGACCTCGACACGATCGTGTCCTGGCACCCAGGCGTACCGGCGAGGCCCTCCGCAGTTGACCGGGCCGGGTGCTCGGCCCTCATCACCACGGTCAACCACCTACGAAAAGGGGCGTGAGCGCGGTGACTGAAAGCCTGGGCCGGCGCGGCACCCAACCTGCGCAGGAACCGGACATTGTGTTCGCGCTGCCGAGCCGTCCATCGATCGAGGTCGGGCGGTGTCTGCTTCTGGCGGCAGTATTCGCGTGCGGGATGTGGAATCTGGTCACCGGCGCCGGCGGATGGGACACGATTCCGGCTATCGTGCGCATCCTTGCAGCGATCGCATTTGCCGCACTGGCACAACACTTCGTGCGCGGCGCACTCGATCATTGGCAGACCCGCCGCCGGGCTCCACTCGGGCCGGCCGCCGAACGCATCGACTCCCCCGACACTTCGTACTGACCGACCGATGTGCACGCAACCGAGGACGCATCGTGGTGGTGGCGCGGTTGTCCTGTGCGCCAGGCGAGTTCACGAGCTGCGCCACGCGGATCATCAACCAGTCCCGCTGCCCGACCCGTGTTGTACCCTGGGAGATGGCATTCGCGGGTGCCACGAATCTCGACATACGACTGAACCGCCCACATCGGACAGTCACCTTCACGATCGAGACAAGACCCCTGGTTTCCGCACCACCCAACGAAGATGGTTTCTGCGCAGATGTGGGCTGGCAGAACAACTCTCTTTGAAGGGATCGCGCCGCAATGCGTAAAGATGAATCGTCCTATCAGGCCGCCCGGCAGTATCAGGCCGACCATCCCGGAGTGTCATACACCCGGGCCAAACGGATCGTCACGGCCTCCACGACCACCACTCGAGCGGCATTAGCGGCGTCGTACCACGGTCCCGATGGTCAGCCAGTGCTGGTGAACTTGGAGTGGCCGTCCGATTTCAGGGCCAGTTCGAGTTCTGGTCCGCACGCCGTCATGATCGGCGCCGACTCCGCAGCACTCTTACCGTCGCTGGCGAACAAGCTGTCGGCCGCCCAAGACGAACGTGACCTCGAAATCGTGTACAGCACAGCAGAATCGCCGGTCTACAGCATCGGCGCCAAGCACACGCATCTCACCCATCAGCAGCTCGTCGACCATGTAGACGGCCTGGCCTGCACGCGCCAGGACATGCTGAGGCAGAACAATGTCCCTGACATCGAAAAGGCCCGCGCCGCCGGTCACCGCATCCCGACAGTGGTCGTGTTCATCGACCGGCCCGACTTGACGTTGGTGGAAGCCATCATCGGCTGGTCGCGGATAGGTCGCGCGCTGGGCATCGACTTCGTCGTGGCCGGCGAATCGGCTCCCGGTCCGGAGAGCGACAATGACGTGGCCGGAGGCGACCTGTACCGCGCAAATCTCGACAGGGCGGTACCGGAGATGGACTATCTGCGCAAAAGCGGCATGTTTTCGGTGGTTGTGTCCGTCGTGAGCGCCGGGCGTGCCGCCCTTGTGGTCGATGAAAAGCGCCCCGTAGCCGACACCGTCACACGGGCCACCGAATTCCTGTTTACGCCGGCGGCGCGGTTGTGGCGCCCATGAGCGCCAACGAGCGCACCGTCACAGGCTCGAAAGTGGGCGCTGAGCCCACCGATGCCGACATCGTCGTGGCGGAAAGAATTGGGCCTGAACGAGATTGCACGCTGATCGCCCGGTCGGACGGTGTCGCAATCTGGCACACCGACAAGTCCGCAGTACGGGACGTACCGCTGTGGCTGCCGCCGTTCGGGTGGGAGGCGCCGATCGGGCTCTATCGCGGCGTCGACGCCGACGCGTTGGGCCATGTCCTCGAACATGGCCTCGACGTTCCGTCAGGGTGCGCGTTCTTCGCGACCGGGCATGCGGACAAAGCCTGGGAGTATCCGGCCACCAGGAGCATCGCTGCGATGCTCGTGCTCGACGGCACCAAAGCGGAACCCAGTTACGTGTGCAGGCCCTCCGGTGCTGACGACGCGTGGCGGCCCGATAAAACGTTATATCCCAACGCATACGTCGATAACGGGCGGATAGTCCATACACGTTTCGACGCTGACCGCGGCACCCGGTGCTGGCAGGATGAGCAGATGTACGGCCACTGGATTCCCGGCGCCGCCCGCGACGCACTGATCGCCATCGTGCTCGGAGGTCCTCGGACGGCCATCCAAACACGGCTGGAGGGGCTGCAACGTCGCGGCTCGTACCGAGTGGAAGTGCTGCCTGGCTAAGGTCCATGACGTTGGTTACACGAACCGGCTCACGCGAAAAGCGTTAAGTCGTCCTGTTCTTCTCTGACCGGCGACGGTTCATGCTCCGCAGCGCGGCGCTTCCGACGCGATCGTTGACGGCAGGTATCGGAGCAGTTGAGGCGGGGACGACCGGTCTTCGACTGGGACAATTCGCTGCCGCATTGGGAGCACACCGTGGGCCGCAGAATTTCGTGACATTCGTCGGGAGTTTCGTGACATTCGGGGAATGCCTCACCGCGCAGCCACAGAAGCCGGCCGACGTTGGTCGGATGGTCGGCATCACGTCGTCGGCTCGGACGGTCCCAGCCTGGGTGGGCCTTGCGGCGGGCTATTGGAGTGAAGCCGGCGGCACGCAAGGAAACGCCCGTTTCGCCATCCTGGGTGTACGTGATGATGCGTTTGGCGCCAAGTTCGCGGCAGATGCGCCAGACCGCTCCATAGAGCGCTGAGTTGGCGTTACGTGTGCCGTCTGTACAGGTTCGGCTCACTTCCAGGGTGTCGCCGCCGTCGTCGAACAGTCGGGCCACGGGGCGGCTCACGATGGCCACGCCCACGAGGTCGTCGGTTCCCTTGATCCGGACACCGATCGACAGCTTGTGACCGACCGGACTGCCGTGGTGGCGGTGGTGTCGTTCAACGAACGCCTGGGCTTCGCGCAAGGTGATCACCTTGGTGCTGAGGCGTGGTCCGCGATTGCTCACTGTCGGTTCGCTTCCGGGGGCTGCGTCCATGGATAAGTGGGGTCGACGTATTCGTCGCGGGACAGGATGAGTAAGTCGGTTGGGGTGTGCATGTTGTCGACGTATTGGTGGCAGGGGCGGTGGCGGGCACCTTGCATGAGACTTGTGAGCTGCTCGATGATCGTCGCCGCCAGAGTTGGGTCGATTCGCCAAGTGACGTAGGTCGGGTGGAGCTCGATGTCAGCGGCGCCAGGCTCGATGTTGAACTCGTGGATGACGCCAGCGTGCTCCAGTCGCGAGCTGCCATTCTGCGCCGCGTCGCGCAGCATGGCCCGGAGGTCGTGTACTCCGGTGCGGTCCATGGTCAGCAGGACTGCGTCGTCTCCGTAGTGGAATTCGGTGAGGTAGTTGATGCGAACGATGCCGAGCATCGGCGGCTGGCTGTTGCCCGAATTCAGCGACATCAGTACTTGCGGTCCGGGTGGGAGCGCGATCCGGATTCAGCTGACAGGTCGGGCCGGCAGTTCGGGCACAGATCGCCTGCAGCGGAGCAGACCCAGCCGGCACCTTCGAGGTAGACAGTCAGGAGTGCGTCGCATTCTTGGTCGCTGATCGGCTCGTCGGCCACCAGTCGCACCGGAAGTTCGACCGTGCACCTGTCGCACGAGGGCACCGCTGCGCGGCTGAACTCGCCAACCATCACCACCCCGCGCGGGGTGTACCGGAAGTGGTCACCGTCGGGCACGATCGTTGGCTGAATGTGGTCTGGCATTTCTGTACCCTCTCTGCGGACTGGTCAGGCGGTAATCGCTTGGCGTTGAACTGTTTCGATGCACCGGGTGACGTTGGTGACGAGTCGTTCGGGGACGATGACGCCGACGTCGTCGAGTAGGAAAAGTGCCTTCGTGTGGGCGGCTTGGGCCTCGGTGGGTGAGGTTCCTGGGTGTGTTGCCGTAGACATCAGCTTGCGGGCTTGGTCCAGTTTGCGTTTCTCGGTGTCGGTGAGGCGGCGGTCCTGATGGACGATCCCGATTCGCGCTTTGCGGCGCGCATTCTGGTCAGCCTCGAGGAATGCCTGTTCGGCCGCGGTGGCGGCCGCGACGAAAGCGTCGATCGCGGTGTCGTCGGAGGGCGCGGTCTCCAGCTTGAGGCTCTGCGCGGCACCGAAGGCCGTGTAGAAAGAGGCGGTCGCCGGTTCGTTGGTGTCGCTGAGCAGGGGTCGGGTGAAGTACACGGATTCGGGGTCGGTTTCGAATGCCATGAGTGCTTCCGCGGCGATGGTGTAGCTGGCGAGGCCGATGGCCCAGCGGTCGAGTTGCGCTTGTCGTGCGACCTCGCGGAGGGCCTTACGGTGGCGGCGTTCATCGATCGCTGACCACGTTTTGTATCCGGCGTATCCAAGTCCGCCGCCGCCTGCTGCCACGGCAGCGGCGATGATGAACGGTGTCCAGTCGATGGGCGTCGACGGTTCCGCTGACGCTGGCGGCGCGGCGTATGGGCTACTTGGTGCAGGTTTCGGCGCGACCGATGTGGTGGGCGCTGCGGCCGTGGTGTCCGGCGCGCTGATCGGATCGAAAAGGTGATCGAGCAAGCCTGGTGTATGTGCATCACTCGGCCGAGGGGCGATGTAAGCCGCCATCGCCGGCATGAAGTTCAGCGGGACCAGGGCCATTCCCGCGAAAAGTACCGGTGCGAAGGCATACCCGATGCCCCTGCCGTTCAAGTTGATTAGCCGGAACAGGCACGAGATCGTGCCGATCAGCATGATCGGAACGGTCACCACGGAGATGATGGTGTGAAGGTTCATGATTCACCTTGCGAAGTGGTCGATGGCCCTGGTGTGGACCGTATCGTTGCGGTCTGACATCCGAGTGTTGCTGGACGCTCTGGACGGGTGGCTGTACACCTCGAATATACGCACTCTAGCGGTGGCTGTACACCCTGTGCGAGAATTTGGTCATGCCGAACCAGCACCGATGGCCCGCGACCTCGATTCGTATCCGGCCGTCGCTGCGGGAGCGGTCGAAGATCGCGGTGCAGCCGGATTCGACGCTGCGCGAACACATTGAGGGTTTTCTGTTGTGGTTGGTTGGTGACACCGACGAGCTGCCACCCCGGCCCGGGCAGCAGGTGCCCAATGAGTTCGGCCATCTCGACGAGAAGCATTAGCCCACTCCCGCAACGTATTAGAGGCCGATGCTGTGGTCCCCTCCGGAGTCGCGTTCGCGGTTGGTGTTCCGCCCTGGGGGCTGGTGACCGGCGCCGTTTTGGCGGTCGATGAGGCGCTGGAGCACGATCTTGGCGCCTTCGGGTAGACCCGACTTGCTCAAGTCGAGTCGTTCGAGTGTGTTGTCCGCCAACGGGACTGGCCGCAGGGTTTGCACCACGGTATGCAGGTCGCCGCGGGCTGCGGCGATGCCCCGCAGGAGCTCAGCGGTCGTTTCTGGTTCTGAGCGGAACTCCACGACCACTTCGAGGGATTCCTCGTCGGTCGCGGTGACGGTGACCTCGTCCACGGGGATATCGGCGTCCTCGCAGTCGTTAAAGAATTCTTCGACGTCGGTCTCGCACTCGGCTCGGAAGGAGAAGATCGTCCCCCAGGTCTGGTCGTCGCTCGCGACGGCGCGCTCCCTCTCTCGCTGCATGTCGCGTTGCTTTTCGAAGTAATCGTTGGCGCGGTGCTGCTGCATCAAGAGTTCGGCGGCTCGGTAGCTGGCTGCGTCGGGCAACCCGGATTCAGCCACCAGAGCGGGGGTGGGGTTGAGTTCGAGGGTCCAGCCTGGTTGACGTCCCGATTCGAGCATCCGTTCTTCGGCGGCTGCGGCTTTGGCCTGCGCGGCTTCGCTCTGGGCTTCCATGCGCAGTTGTGCGGTCAGGGTGCTCAGTTCAAGTCGTTTGGCCTCAAGTTCGGCGGCGTGCTCGAACTCCCCCAGGCTGGTGTTGTCGAAATCGTCGAGCTCTCCTTGTAGCCGGGCGAGCCGGGTTTCCAGACGGGTGCGGTGATGCGGAATGTCCTTGTACGCGTTCTCCATTCGTTGCAGGAGCCCACGGGCTTTGGCTGCGTGGGTGTCGCCGCCGATGGTGGGTGCGGTGGCGAGTACTTCGGCGTCCTCGATGGCGACGGTGGTGGAGGGCACATCGAGGGTCAGGCGCAGCTGGCTGTTGATGTAGCTGCGGCTGGCGGTGATGCCGATGCCGTTGATCGTGGCGCCCAGGGGTCGGGTGTCCCAACTGCTGGCGTTCTTCAGTTTCAGGAAGGCGTCCCGGCATGCGGCCGCGAACGGTTCGGCGGCGTCTTTGCGTTCGGCGAAGGATTTACCGCCAACAGCGACCTGGAGGGGTTGGTCGGCGCTGCGGGTGATGGTCTCGATGATCTGATCCAGGTTGGCCAGTTCTTTACCGGTGGCGGCGAATTCGCGTTCGGTGTCTCGGCGTTGGCGGTCGCGGCGCACGCCGGCGTCCAGGTGCGCGTTTTCCAGCGCGGTGAGCCGTTTGACGTCGTCGTCGAGCTGGACTTGCTTGACGTATCGGGGGTCTCCGGTGGCGATGGCTTTGGTTTCGGCGGCCGCACCCGAGATGTCCCCTCCCCCAAGGTCTTCGATTTCGTCGATGTCGACGTTCTCGCGTTTGACCTGTTCGATGAACTTGGCTTTGGCTTCGACTTTCTGCCACATGACGGTGTCGAATGCGCCTTCGGTGACGTAGGTGAGGATCTCCACTTCTTCGTTCTGGTTGCCCTGCCTAATGATGCGTCCTTCACGCTGCTCGAGGTCGGCCGGGCGCCACGGGACGTCGATGTGGTGCAGTGCGGTGGCCCGCGTCTGCACGTTCATTCCGGTGCCCATCTTCTCGGTGGAGCCGATGAGGACGGCGATTTCGCCGCTGCGGCAGCGGTGCTGCAACGCCAGCTTCTCGGCGGGTTTTGCCGCGTCGTGAATGAACGCGATCCTGTCGGCGGGCATCCCGCGTGCGATGAGCTCGTCGCGGATCGCACCGTAGATCGTGAACTGCCGCTTATCTTTTGACGGCGTGCCGCGGTCGCAGAAGCCGATCTGAAAGCCACCACGGAGCGGTGAGATTTCGCCGGTATCGGCGTCGCGGTACACCCGGTCGGCGCTAGCGCGATACACGCGCATCATTTCGTCGGCGACGCGGCTCGCCCGGGACACCGCGGGGGCGGGCAGGTTCGCCATCCGGGGATCCAGGCTCACGTTGCGGCCGTCGTTGGCGCATTTGAGCGTGTTGTCTTTGTCCGGCCGTCGCGGGTCCAGGTGGTCCAGGCGCCAGCCCAGGTCGGTGATGAAGTCTTTGACGACCTGATCGGGCACCATGCTGATCACCGATCGGTGCCCGTCGACCAGCTTGGGCAGCGCCATGGGCACTTCATCGCGTGTAACGACGTCGGTGAAGATCGACGACAGCGACAGCAGTTCGGGCAGGTTGCAGAATTTCCCGACGCGGGTGACCGGCCGCAGTGACGTTCCGGTGGCATTGAATTCGACGGTACTGATTGTTGTGGTGAACGCCGCGCCCCAGTCGTTGATGTCGGCCACGCCGGCGGCGGCGAGAAGGTCGGGCCGCAGATAGTTTTGCATGACCCATAATTCCCCCAGGCTGTTCGCCACGGGGGTTCCGGTCGCAAAGGTGGCGACGCGTTCGACGATCTGGTCGCGGCGTAGCCCGGCCGCGCGACCTTCCTCCCGGCGACGCTGACGAAGGACGTCGAGTTTCATGGCGAGGTCTTCGGCGCGCTGCGCGCCGCTGGCGCAGGACA
>NZ_LXOV01000004.1:0-1620 GCF_025331195.1 Mycolicibacterium llatzerense
ACGCCGCACGCTCCTCGGCTTCGGGTTCCGGCCACACAATTCGGCTGGACTGCTCGACAATCGCTGTGGCACCGTAGCTTTCAAGCAAGTCGGCGCGCTTCTTAGCGGTCGACTTTGATCCGTACACCTTGTTGGTAACCGGCCAGATGAACTCGGAGGTGCCCATGATCTCGGTGTAGTTCCCGACCGGACGCCAACCCGCCGGCTGCCAACCTGGTGTGGGAATCCAGATGTCAGCGTCCTCGTTGATGCACTCGAAGGCGCCTTCTGGGTACGAGGTCACGCGGACGCGGTATAGGTAGTCGCCGGAGAATCTCACGCTGCACCACCCGTGATCTTTGGCGGGAGAACGAGATTGCCGGCCTGGCGCACGTAGTCAGTGATCCACTTCCAGGCGACGTCCTGGCCGCGCGGGTTGATCATGGTGACGGCGGTCGGATACCCGTCCTCGGTGACGTCCTTGTGGGTAAATGCCCAGCCCGATTTCACCGCCTGAGAGGTGGCGTGGTTGCGGTCGGCGCGGTGTCCGTCGATGAGCATTCCCCGCCGCCGCAACATCTCGTACACCTGGTCCTGGAGAACGGTGATGCCCTGCTTGGTCCCCCACTGTTGAACCTCGCGGGCGAACATCTGCCGGTTGATGGACTTGGCGTTCGCGGTATGAGCCTCAGCCTTCGCGACAAGCGGCGCGTCCCGTTCGATCGCGGCGGTAAGCATCTTCGCTTCGGATTCAGCCTTGACGGCGCGCGCCCGCTCAGCCTTCGCGACATCGATGGCGCGCTGGGTACGGGCGGCCTCAGCCTCGATGGCGGCGATCGGATCCGACAAGTCGATGACCGCGCCGCGTCGCAGCTCCCAGAACTCGCGGACCAATCGCTTCTTGAAGTCGCGGACGATGTCGCTGTTCCGCATGTAGGTGAGCAACAGGGTCGCGTGCTCCTCGTTGAGGATCGCGACCGTGACATCACCGCCGCCATGTTGGCCGGCTGGTCTTGGTGCGATTTCAAATCGGACCAAGCCGAATTCGTTGAAGTCGTCCAAGTTCTTGCGGATCAGCAGCAGCACTGAGGCGTGCTCGTTGCTGGTTCCGTTGGCGATTCGCATCGATGTCGTCGTCGCGACACCCTCGGCCACCTGAACAATCGGTGTGGCGCGCTCCAACTCGGCGAACCCGCTATCGTTGTGTTCTGACACTGGAAATCTGACCTTCCTGTTGTCGGTGCCCTCGTCCGTTGCCTCGGACGGGGGCTCTTTGTTATGCGGCCGGTTTCTTCTGGCGCTTTGGCGGCATTGCAGGTTCGACCGGAGGGCGCAGCGGTCCGTGCCACACATTCAGCGGTTCGATACCGAGCGCCTTCGCCCACGCGGTCAGCAGCCGGTCGCTCGCCTTCTTGTTGCCGTTCTCGACATTGGAGATTCCGGCATCGGTGATCTCGACACCCTGCTCCGCGATCCGCTCGGCGAGCTGAAGCTGACTGAGGCCGTGCGCGATGCGCACTTCTTTGATCCGGACCATCGGTCCTAGCGGTTCAATCGCTGGCATAGCGACAACTCTAGACAACCAGCGATTCGAGCGCAAGCTAAATCGCTGATTTCGCTACTTAGCTGCGGAATGACAAG
>NZ_LXOV01000005.1:0-3148 GCF_025331195.1 Mycolicibacterium llatzerense
CACTCGCCATACTCCGGGATTTGCACGGACAGCCCCTGAAGACTTGTCTGCATCTCCAGCTCTTCAATCAACTCGGGAACCAGAGTCCTTGTAGCTGCGATGAACTCGGCCTCGCGACGGTCATAGATCAGGCCAGCGACCCGACGCCCAAACTCGCCCTGGTAGACGCCATAGAACTCGCCCTGCTCGCGAACGACATCCCACTGCCCAGAGTCGACGCCCGCAGCGAGTCGGCTGGCTCTGGCTACGACATCGCCGCTCATTTGCTGGCCAACTTCATCGTCCGGGGGCTACCTTCAATTCCCCGAATCCGCTCCGACACTTCGCTTCTGACCAGCTCCATGCCGGCAGGATCGTTCATCAACTGCTGAACCATCTCGTCAGCGAACTTGTCGGCGTCCTCTTCGCTCATCCCAGAGCGGACAGCGAGCGTGCATGAAGCTGTGGTGTACCCGTCGAGCCAGATGTCGATCAGAACGGATGCATCGAACGGTTGCACAAAAACCTCTGGCGTACTCATACCAAATGCCCCCGATCCTGCGCCCGGAAGTATGCGCCGGTGTCCTGTAACAACTTCCAATGCTCAGGGCAGTACGTGGCGACACTGGCATTCGTGATTTCGACTGCCTCGGCCGCGCTGAACCCTTGGTCCATGACGCCTTTCGCGACGCCGACGACACCGTTGATGCTGTGATACTTCGCGACAGTTGGGCAGATGACCGACTGGCCGTATTCGGTGACGAAGCTGTATTCCTTCGCCGTCAGTGAATCAGCGTGCGCGGCAGGGATGTTGAAGAACCCGACGACCGGGATCATGAGTGTGCCGGTGAGTGCGGCGATGGCGGTCAGGGTTCTCATGCGTGTACCTCGGGTGTGTGTTCGGGTGTGTGGGACTGGTGGATTGCGGCGAGTGTGGTGGCCTTCTCGGTTTCGGTCATCCGGTCGAGGGCTGCGAGTTGATCGGCGACGGAGATCAAACGGGGATCGATCACGATTCGTCCTCGTTGATTCCGCGGAGCATGGCCTTTGCGCGAAAGTGCCACCAACGCAATGGCGTCCAGTCGCCAGCCCAGGAGTAGACCCAAAGCCTGTTGCAGTGGCATTTGTAGATCGCGCCTTTTGTGACGGTGCTATATGATTGGGGATAGCACTTGTGGCCGCCCCAGTGGATGACGCTCACTTCTCCCCCTCCGATTTCTGTTGCTTGGCTTTGGGTTTCGGCGTGAACTGTTTGAGCGCACCCTGAACCGTTTTGATGGTGTCGTGGATGGGATTCGCGGATGGTTTGCGGGGTTTGGGTTTGGTCGCGGTGACCGGCACGAGGGTCGGTTTGATCGCCGGGACAGCTGTCGGCTTCGGCGACTTCACCGGACCAGCAGCAAGACGCTGAGGTATCGCAGCGAAATCCTTGGCTGCCTTACCGAACGAATCCACCAGCCCCTGAACCTGTTTGGCTGCAACCTGTGGTGTCGGGGCGAACGTTGCAGCACCCGGTACGTCTTGCCCGCCGAACTTCAACACCCCGGCAGCAATGTCATCGAGCGGTTTGATCAACGTTCCGACAACATGCCCAGCTTGCGGACCGGCGACCATCGTGGCTGCGATGACCGCGAGTTGCCCATACGGGGTGAACGGGTCACGCAACTTGATGACAGTCAGGTTGCCGTCCTTGGTGACTGTCGCCCCGTCGTAGTCGATGGCCATTGCGCCGTACGGGCCGCCCAGAGCACCGTGATACGCCAAGAAACCCGCGACGGCAGCCGGGAGCGTAAACGCGTACGTCCACGCGTATTTCGGGAAGTAGGCAACCGGGTCCCACTCATGCGAGATTGACGTGATGTCGACGTTCGGGTCGGTGGGCTGTACCGGTGTGCCTCCCGTGAGGCCCGTGGTCGGAATGTCCTCCCGCGGAAAACGGGCCGTCACACCAGTACCCGGCGTATCCGGATTCGAATACAGGCGCACCGATAACCTGCGCCCCGCAAGACGCGGATCAGACAACGCCCGATACACCACCATCGAACCCTGCGAACCACCCGCAACCTGATCAACCTCGGGATGCGCCAACAAGTACTGAACGAACGATTCCTGGCCCACCGCAAGAGATTTGTCGCCCTCACCCGGTCCGAGACGCGCCGGATACAAGGCACTGTCACATAAGCATTCCGCCGGCTGACTCCCATACCTGCCGCCATCGAGCCACGACAGGTCAACATCGGCAGCGGCGTGGGGTTTCGTGCCACCTGTACCGGGGACGAACAGGACATCGGCGTGTGCGGGGATGGCGTGGATGGTGACCGCCGCAGCTGTGACACCGACAGCAACGCCCGCCAGGAGACGGTGAGCGGTGCGCTTATGAACGGTGATCACGAGGACACCGCCCCACCCGTGTACTGATCCATGAAGCTGGCGATAATCCCTTGCGCGTCAATCTCGTGCGGGTGCGCCGATGGTCCGCCGCCGAGAAATAGTCCATACAGGCAGTCGTCGCAGCACTTCAACGCGGTCTTGCCATCGACCAGGCCGGGCATGTTGACCGGTTTGCCATCGAGGCTGGCGGGCGGAAGAACCCCCTTGTTTCGGCAGCACAGGCAGCCCTTGCCAGGCTTGGGTCGATTGGCGCTCATTCGGACACCGCTTTCCGGTACGCATCAACGGCCGTTTGAGCCACCATCGCTGGCGTGCCACCAATCAGGCCGCGACCAGGCGACTCGTCCCACTCCCACACCGCCCGGTTAGCAGCGGTATAACCCTTTGCCACAGTGGAATTCTCATAGTTTCCAGAGCCAAGCAACGCTCTTAGTCGCTCGACCTCAGCGACCAACTCGGGAACGAGAGACCTTGCAGCAGTAATGAACTCGAAGTCGGCGTCCGAAAGTGCGGAGACATCGGACACGTAGTTGCCACACCGAGCCTTGAACTCGTCGCTAGTGAATATGTTGTCGACCACGTCATGATCGATCGGCCCCTTGATCGCATACGGATACCTCGATTTGGCGCCAAGGGCGGGATCATCAGGCTCTTTCCACCAGGCTTCCCATGGTCCAGCGGTGACGCCCTCGAGCGCAGACCGGGCTTTCGCCACGACGTCATTGCTCATGCGTTCACCCCGGCCAGCTCGCGGCAATGAGTGACCGCCCGCGACTCC
>NZ_LXOV01000006.1:0-3299 GCF_025331195.1 Mycolicibacterium llatzerense
TCCGGACCCACCATGGGGTCGATGGGGTCGATGACCATGTCCCCGCCCGAACAGGGCCACCAAGCCCCGATGCCGGCGGGCCCGAACGCGGTCAACATCGACAACTTCGCGTTCGCGCCCGACACCCTGACGGTGCCGGCGGGAACGACGGTCACCTGGACCAACCACGACGAAGATCCACACAACGTCGTCGCCGAAGGTGGCCAGTTCCGTTCTCCCACAATGGGTTCCGGCGCCACTTTCAGCTACGCCTTCACCACGCCCGGCACCTTCACCTACGTCTGCGGGATTCACCCCTTCATGCACGGAACGGTGGTGGTCCGATGACCGACGACTCGTCGCAGCGCGACCCGCAGCAGATGAACCGTCGCCAATTGCTCCGGCACACGGCGTGGTTCGGTGCCGCTGTCGGGTTGTCGGTGGTCGGTGGGGAAGTGCTGTCGCACGTTGCGGGCAGCGGCTCATCCGCGCCGGCGGCGCAGCCCACGTTGCGCTTCGCGCAGGTCAGCGACAGCCACATCGGCTTCACGGGTGCCGCCAACACCGATGTGGCGGGCTCGTTCACCCATGCGATCGACACCGTCAACAACCTGGGCTACACGCCGGATTTCGTGATCCACACGGGCGATCTGACGCATCTGGCCACCCCGGAGCAGTTCGATCAGGTCCGGCAGATGATGACCGGGCTGCGGACCCCGCACGTGTTCACCGTTCCGGGCGAACATGATTCGGCCGACGACGCCGGGGCCAAGTACCGCAAGACCTTCGGGGCGGGGACCCGCGGCGACGGTTGGTACAGCTTCGACATCGCCGGGGTGCATGTGATCGCGCTGGTGAATACGCTGAACCTGAAGAAGCTCGGGCACCTCGGCGTCGATCAGCTCGAGTTCGTGGAGAAGGACGTCGCCTCGCTGTCGAGTGATACGCCGATCGTGGTGTTCAGCCACATTCCGCTGTTCGCGATGTATCCGGATTGGGGCTGGGGGACCGACGATGCCACGCAGGCCTTGAGCTACCTGAAGCGGTTCGCATCGGTGACCTGCCTCAACGGCCATGTGCACCAGGTGTTTTCGAAGACGGAAGGCAATGTCACCTTCCACAGCGGGACCACCACCGCCTATCCGCTGCCGCATCCCGGCGACGGTCCGGCGCCGAAGCCGCTGACACTGCCGGCCGGCAAGCTGCACGACGCGCTCGGTATCCGTGAGGTGAGTTATCAGACCGGCCAGCACACGCTCGCGCTCAAAGAACGGACTCTGCTGTGACTCTCGTCTATCGTCTGGTGATCGCGGCGGCCATGGTTGTCAGCGGCGGTGTGCACGCGTACCTCTACCTGCACGGTTACGGTCACATCCCGACAGTCGGCACCGGGTTCCTGGTGCAGGCTTCGGTGTTCTGCGCTGTCGGCGTCCTGCTGGCGGTGGGTGCTCCGAGGTGGTTCGGATGGGCGTCGGGCCTGTTGTCGGCAGGCGCGCTGGCGGCGTTCGGGCTGTCGCGAACAGTGGGATTGTTCGGATTCGTGGAGACGGGCTGGGAACCAGCGCCTTACGCACTCATCAGCGTTATCGTCGAAGCTGTGGCGGTGCTGGCGGGCGCCCCCCGGCTGGCGCAGATGTCGCGGCAGCGATCAAACCCAGGCGCCGGAAAGAATCCGTAGCCGCCCGACGGCGCTCCGGGACTGGGCCTCGTCTGCTACCTCTAGTCACATGACGGTGTCTTGATTCGGGTGGGCCAGCGCGGTACGCCACCTCGTGGCGCGGGCTATTGGGTTCATACCAACGGTCAACGTTGCACACATATGTGTGCAACGTAAAAGCGCATGCCAACTCCATTGCAGCCGGGAAGCCAGTTGGAAAAATCGACGAATGCGCCGAGATCGGCGTCAGCGTGCTCGAAGCCTTGCGAACGCCGTTGGAGGAAGGACAGATTCGGCTGGCCCGACGCGACGGCGTGGCATGCTATCCGGCCCGTTTCCAGCTGGTGCTCGCGGCCATTCACTGGTCGACAGGCATGTCGGACTCTACGCTTTCGGTCCGGTTCGCAACACTGGGGGGACGTGCTGACAGTCAACGTGCCGCCAGACGTGCCGGTCCGCTCTGGCCATCGGCGAGATCCTGCCGCATACTGTTCAGCTGGCGGTTGGCCGGCGAAACCCGACCTACGGAGTGACCTATGCACCGCCACCTGGCCCTGCCTGGCGCCTACATCGCAATCGTCGACTGGTCAGAGAAGCTCTACGAACGCACTCGCACGTCTGGCGGCACGTTGACTGTCAGCACGTCCCCCCAGTGTTGCGAACCGGACCGAAAGCGTAGAGTCCGACATGCCTGTCGACCAGTGAATGGCCGCGAGATTGTCCACCAGCTGGAAACGGGCCGGATAGCATGCCACGCCGTCGCGTCGGGCCAGCCGAATCTGTCCTTCCTCCAACGGCGTTCGCAAGGCTTCGAGCACGCTGACGCCGATCTCGGCGCATTCGTCGATTTTTCCAACTGGCTTCCCGGCTGCAATGGAGTTGGCATGCGCTTTTACGTTGCACACATATGTGTGCAACGTTGACCGTTGGTATGAACCCAATAGCCCGCGCCACGAGGTGGCGTACCGCGCTGGCCCACCCGAATCAAGACACCGTCATGTGACTAGAGGTAGCAGACGAGGCCCAGTCCCGGAGCGCCGTCGGGCGGCTACGGATTCTTTCCGGCGCCTGGGTTTGATCGCTGCCGCGACATCTGCGCCAGCCAGGCGGCGACCGCCAGCACCGCCACAGCTTCGACGATAACGCTGATGAGTGCGTAAGGCGCTGGTTCCCAGCCCGTCTCCACGAATCCGAACAATCCCACTGTTCGCGACAGCCCGAACGCCGCCAGCGCGCCTGCCGACAACAGGCCCGACGCCCATCCGAACCACCTCGGAGCACCCACCGCCAGCAGGACGCCGACAGCGCAGAACACCGAAGCCTGCACCAGGAACCCGGTGCCGACTGTCGGGATGTGACCGTAACCGTGCAGGTAGAGGTACGCGTGCACACCGCCGCTGACAACCATGGCCGCCGCGATCACCAGACGATAGACGAGAGTCACAGCAGAGTCCGTTCTTTGAGCGCGAGCGTGTGCTGGCCGGTCTGATAACTCACCTCACGGATACCGAGCGCGTCGTGCAGCTTGCCGGCCGGCAGTGTCAGCGGCTTCGGCGCCGGACCGTCGCCGGGATGCGGCAGCGGATAGGCGGTGGTGGTCCCGCTGTGGAAGGTGACATTGCCTTCCGTCTTCGAAAACACCTGGTGCACATGGCCGTTGAGG
>NZ_LXOV01000007.1:0-4970 GCF_025331195.1 Mycolicibacterium llatzerense
GCCACTGTTGCCCATCCCAGTAGCGCTGCTGGCCGGTGGGGTCTGGGTACCAGCCGGGTGGGGTTGGTTGAGGGCTGGACATTAGCTGATCTTCTCCCAGGGTTGGCACGAGATGGATTCGAATGCGACGTCGGTTGGCGCGATGGTCACGATGGTCTGCCCGGGTTGGTTGTCGATCGCGATGGAGTCGGCCAACTCGCCACTGAATCCACGCAGTCGTTTCCATGTGCAGAACGGGTAGCCGTTGGCGAGCGTGGGGGTGGATCGGTAGGTGCCGGGGGCGATGTCTTTGCCGACGACATAGGTGCCGTCAGCATCCATCGTTCCGAATTGCCGTGCCGCCCCGGTTGGTGTCGACTGTGCCGGCATCTTCGACTTATCGATCGACAGGAAAGCTCCGCCGAAGAAGACCAGCAGGAACACGCCTGACAGCACCCATATCGCTGGGTGAACGGACGACTTGCGTGGCTCGTCGCCATCGTCCGGCCCCTGCCAACCGGTGCTGCTCCACGGGTTCGCCATGTGGTGATCCTAATTGTCGCCAGGGTCACTGTCTGGCGGTTTCCTGAATTGTTGGGCTGAACGTTTGGGGCCGGTTGTTCAGTGGGTGATCTGGGCACTAGCAACCTGCATAACGGTTACATAACGACTGTGGAAACGCTGGCAATATATCTGACTGGTACGTAAATTACCGGGCAGGCCGGGGAAGCCTTATTAACGCCGAAACCTGTAGGAACACAATGGATTCCGCACGCCCTAATGCCGCCATCCGATACCTTCGCTGAACTCAGGCGCGGATGGACCCTCCAGACCTCGAACAGCTCTATCGCGCCTACGTACAGCGAATGAAGGCGCACCCACCATCAACCTGGTCATCAAGCCTGCTCTCGATCGTCATCAGCGCCGTCGACCTCCAGTTCGGCGACAGCGTCGGCGGTGACAGCGTCGGCCGTAGCAGCGGCCGGGGACTCCACATCGTCCGCTAGCTCGTAGCCTGGGGTCTTCTCGTTTTTGTCGACCGGCGGCGGTGTTGCCGATTGCGCGTCCTGGTTGGCGGGTGGGGTTGATTGACCGGCATTAGGTCGTCCTTTCTGTAGGGCATCATCTGTGATGCGGTCGATCAGGAGTTCGATGGTTGACCAGACGCCTTCGAGCCCATGGATGGCGCCCAGATGATCACCGTGGCGCACGGATTCATGGGCGTGAGACAGCAGTCTCTCGGCGCGGTTGAAGTGCTCGTCATGTGGCGTGGGCGGAGCGTTGATTATCTGGCGGGCGAGTTCCACGGCGCGACTGAACTCGGCGGGAGCAAGTCGGTGCGCTGACGGCATGGGGGTTGGTTCGTCGCCTGCAAGCACGCAGTCGACGCTTCCACGTTGCCATTGGAGTGCCGCTTCTAGTGGCCCGCTTGTGCTTGGGCGGATATCCGCGTGCTTACCGCCTTCAATCAGTCGGAGGGTGGCCGTTGACGGGCCTCCCGCCTTTTGCACGTCAGCCTGAGTCAACTTGAGTTCCTTCCGGCGCGCACGGACGCGCCTTCCAAGCCGTTGTGCAGGGGACTCGCTTGTCATGGCCCAGAGCCTTTCATTGAGTGTCGCGACAGGTCTAGTTAAGGAATGACAAGCCTATCGCCAGGTCAGCGACGAATTCGATAGTTACATCCTTGTCATTCCGCAGCTAAGTAGCGAAATCAGCGATTTAGCTTGCGCTCGAATCGCTGGTTGTCTAGAGTTGTCGCTATGCCAGCGATTGAACCGCTAGGACCGATGGTCCGGATCAAAGAAGTGCGCATCGCGCACGGCCTCAGTCAGCTTCAGCTCGCCGAGCGGATCGCGGAGCAGGGTGTCGAGATCACCGATGCCGGAATCTCCAATGTCGAGAACGGCAACAAGAAGGCGAGCGACCGGCTGCTGACCGCGTGGGCGAAGGCGCTCGGTATCGAACCGCTGAATGTGTGGCACGGACCGCTGCGCCCTCCGGTCGAACCTGCAATGCCGCCAAAGCGCCAGAAGAAACCGGCCGCATAACAAAGAGCCCCCGTCCGAGGCAACGGACGAGGGCACCGACAACAGGAAGGTCAGATTTCCAGTGTCAGAACACAACGATAGCGGGTTCGCCGAGTTGGAGCGCGCCACACCGATTGTTCAGGTGGCCGAGGGTGTCGCGACGACGACATCGATGCGAATCGCCAACGGAACCAGCAACGAGCACGCCTCAGTGCTGCTGCTGATCCGCAAGAACTTGGACGACTTCAACGAATTCGGCTTGGTCCGATTTGAAATCGCACCAAGACCAGCCGGCCAACATGGCGGCGGTGATGTCACGGTCGCGATCCTCAACGAGGAGCACGCGACCCTGTTGCTCACCTACATGCGGAACAGCGACATCGTCCGCGACTTCAAGAAGCGATTGGTCCGCGAGTTCTGGGAGCTGCGACGCGGCGCGGTCATCGACTTGTCGGATCCGATCGCCGCCATCGAGGCTGAGGCCGCCCGTACCCAGCGCGCCATCGATGTCGCGAAGGCTGAGCGGGCGCGCGCCGTCAAGGCTGAATCCGAAGCGAAGATGCTTACCGCCGCGATCGAACGGGACGCGCCGCTTGTCGCGAAGGCTGAGGCTCATACCGCGAACGCCAAGTCCATCAACCGGCAGATGTTCGCCCGCGAGGTTCAACAGTGGGGGACCAAGCAGGGCATCACCGTTCTCCAGGACCAGGTGTACGAGATGTTGCGGCGGCGGGGAATGCTCATCGACGGACACCGCGCCGACCGCAACCACGCCACCTCTCAGGCGGTGAAATCGGGCTGGGCATTTACCCACAAGGACGTCACCGAGGACGGGTATCCGACCGCCGTCACCATGATCAACCCGCGCGGCCAGGACGTCGCCTGGAAGTGGATCACTGACTACGTGCGCCAGGCCGGCAATCTCGTTCTCCCGCCAAAGATCACGGGTGGTGCAGCGTGAGATTCTCCGGCGACTACCTATACCGCGTCCGCGTGACCTCGTACCCAGAAGGCGCCTTCGAGTGCATCAACGAGGACGCTGACATCTGGATTCCCACACCAGGTTGGCAGCCGGCGGGTTGGCGTCCGGTCGGGAACTACACCGAGATCATGGGCACCTCCGAGTTCATCTGGCCGGTTACCAACAAGGTGTACGGATCAAAGTCGACCGCTAAGAAGCGCGCCGACTTGCTTGAAAGCTACGGTGCCACAGCGATTGTCGAGCAGTCCAGCCGAATTGTGTGGCCGGAACCCGAAGCCGAGGAGCGTGCGGCGTGAGCCTCCCGGTCTTGTACGAAGTTGAGCAGATCGCCGAAATCATGCACTGCTCAGAGGATTACGCCCGCGCCCAGTTGCGTGAACGTGCATGGGCCGGGTTGAAGATCGCCGGCCGGTGGCACATGACTGAGCAGCAGATCATCGACGCCATCGGTGCTCAGTCGACCGAGGCGAGACCGCAACTCCCACAGTCCAATCCGGTGCCGCGTTTCCGTCGTCGGCGCCAGTCTGCGAGGTCCGCATGAACGCGTCTGTTCTTCCGTGGGTGAGGCGGACGGTCTTCTCAATGCCTGTCGAGTCGGATGAGGTGCGGGTTGAGCGTCTTGTCCATGAGTTGGCGGTGAGGGACGAGGAGATCGCTGAGCTGAAGTGTCGTGTCGAGGAATTGGAGTCCGAGCGCATGGAGGCGGCTGGGAATTATCGGCGTCCGGTTGCCCAGTCGATTGTGCGGGGAGTTCGGTCATGATCGGGAGTGTTGTTCTGGCCCTTGTGATCTTGGGCTTGATTGTTTTCACGGCAGTGTTGTTGTGGCCGGATTTTGAGCGTGAGTTCGATGCGGACATGCGGCGTCGGTTGGCTGAGTTGGATGCGGATGAGCAGAGGCGGCGATCACTGTGATGGACAACTGGAGTGACTACCTCGACGCCGACGACTGGGCAGATGACGAGTGGTGGGTCGAGTCATGAGCGACTTCGTTGGGAAGCTTGAGTTTGATCCCGAGGCGAGTCCTGGTACGCGAATCATCCGGCTGGACAACGGTTTCGCCATCATTCCCGACCAAACCGGCATTGACGATGGTTGGTCGCCGTTTGATGCCGACGGGAATCTGCGCGATGACCTCGAGGCTGAGGGTTGGCATCGGATGGGCGCGCTGAAGGACGGTCCATCATGAGCGACCCGGCAGAAGCGGCGGCACAACAGGCTTGGGAACGCAAGTACGGCTCGACCAATAGCCCGTGGCGTGAAGGGTTTCCGAACCAGGTGTCGCGCGGCTTCGTGGATGCAGCCCGTGAAGCGCTCAAGCCGATACGCGAAGAACTCGACAAGCTCGCCAAAGCCACTGAGCCTCCGTGCAATTGGGAAATCTGGACCGAGGCGTACGCAGAGGCCGTCGATCGAATCTCACACCACTGCTTCTCCACTGAGGAGATGAACCGATGATCCGCCGGCTTCGTTACGCGCTGACCATTGTCCGTGATATCTCGATGATTCTTTGTCCTGCTTCGACTTTCGTGCGTGCTCGTGTTGATGAGGCTCATGAGGCTAAGGTCGCGGCCGAGTGGGCTGACTTGTTGGCTGAGCGTGAGGAACACGTCGATGTCATGGAGCCGTGGAGGTTTGGTCCAGTTCAACCCGCCTTCATGGATGAGCCTGACAACGTTGCCGAACTTGTCCGCTACCACCACGTGAAGGCCAACCAGGCGGACGGCGTGTACTGCCATTGCGGTCACCGGTCACACACCGATCGCCGCCACGCACACCATGTCGCCGGTTTAGTGGAAGACATGATCGCCACAGATGTACGGCTAGCCAACAAGCAATAGAACGGCCCGAAAGTAGACATGAAACGACTCGAATCACTCACCGATACCCAACGCAACCGCATGCCCAGCTTCGCGCAGAAATGGATACAACACGGCTGGCGCACAACACCACTCACCGAAGAAGAGTGGCGTGTCGTCGAGG
>NZ_LXOV01000008.1:0-2518 GCF_025331195.1 Mycolicibacterium llatzerense
CGGTGACGATTACGCCGTCGGATTACGGTGACCCGCAACTCGGCTGGGTTCCTGCTGTTGCTGCCGGTCTGGCGGCGTTCGAGCTTGTGCCGCAGAAGTATTCGCAGATGTACTGGCCCGCCACAGTGACTGACGTGCCGCCGGGAACAACCGCCGGGTTCACGATGACCACCATTCCGATCGCGGACGCACCGTACGACCGGTATGTGATCCCATCGGGTGAGGTGCAGGTAGTGGCATCGTCGGGGACGAACTTGCGGGTGGACCTGGTTGCACACCTGGACGATGAGACGGGCACGAAGATTGTGGGCCGCTCGTTCGGGGTCGCGGGCGCCAAGGACAAGCTGTCGTTGATCGGCTACCCGGCTGCGGGTACCACGTCGTCGGCAACCAAGATTCTCGCGGGTCAGCCTGCGAACGTGTACTTCCGGACCGAGAAGCAGGCCGGGTCGTCGTCGTATTCGTCGGCGGCTGGTACGGGCTTGTTCGGCTGTATGACGGTGCCCGCATGAGTGATGGTCCTGATTGGGCTGACACTTTCGCCGCGATTAAGCGGCCTCCCGGGCAGGGTGGCGGCCAGAATCAGCGCCTGGGGATGGATCAGGTTGCGCAGTGGCAGGAGTTCCAGCAGCAGCGCACGGGCGCGGATGTGGCGGTGGCTGTTGGTGGTGTGGACACCGGCGACAACTACGACGGCTGGGGATTCGTCACCGAGTGGGCGCAGGATGTCGGTGACGGTATCGGTAGCGCGATCGGTCAGGTTGGCACGCTCGCGAACAACCTGCTGACCGCTACGGAAACGGTCATCGGCAACATCGGCCATGTTATCGCCGATGGCCTGGGGCATGGGCTGCAGGACATCTGGGATGCGATCGGTTCCGGCCTGGGCGGCGCGATCAGTGGCAACAACGCCAGCACCCTGAATGCGTTGGCCGACAAGAATGCTCAGGATACGCAGGATGCCCTGGCGGCGTCATATGCGGCTCAGTGGGCGCTGCAGCAGCAGGCCAATGGCGGTGGCTCCAGCGGTGTCACCTTCGAAATGGACATGGCCGGTGCTGACGGCGATCCGCTACCGTCCGCCGATTGGGTGTCCGTGTCCAACATGGCCATCCGTGTCGTGGGCAGTGTCGATTCGATGGGCATGTCAGCAGGCGCATCGGTGGGAACTGTCGCGGTGGCGAACTGCGCCCACCTGTACAGCACCGACAGCCAGTCCCTCGGCGTGGTACTGGGACCGAAAGGTGACTCGGTCGCTGAGACCATCCTGCACTTCCATAGCAACACGGGATTCACCACGGGCCTGTACCTGTCGATCAAGACGACAGGTTTGATCCTCGGCTACTACTCGGGCGCTCTCGGGTCACGCACCTACACGCCACTTTCCGGCGGAACAATCAGCAAGACGCTGACGTCGGCGACCCGCATTGAGGTGCGCAACGCCGCGACGGCGAACAACTACGACGTCTTCATCAACAGCAGCACCGCCGCCATCGCGACGGTGTCTGATCCTGGGGCGCACGCTGTTTCCGGGAATCGGTCGACGCAAGTCACGATGACCTCCCGCACCGTCCCGCCGTTCCTGTTCCAGGGTGCGTACACGGCGTACAGCTTCTGGTTGTCGGCGGTCCTGGTGTCGGACTACATCATCCCGACATACGTGGGTTCGACAGCGCGCCTATACCGGACGTCGACGTCGACCGTGAGTCTCGGCTCGTCAGGGTCAAACACGGTGATGGGCAGCGTGTTCGGGGTTATCGACTACGCCACCGCTGACCTGACCGTCGACCTCACGACGTCGAAAATCACTGTCTCCGTCGAAGACACGTACCTGGTCAAGATCCGAGCCAAGATCAACATGGGTACCAACAGCTCGACCGCGAATCAGCTCATCACGCCACTGCTGTACAAGAACGGTTCGATCCGGGAATACGGCCAGCCGGCACTGCGGTGGATCACCGTCGCCAACGCGGCCACCGATCAGGGCGGAATGAACGCCATGAGCAGCGAATTCATCGTCTATCTCAAGCCCGGCGACTACATCCAACCGGGCTGGAACAACCTCAATGTCTCCGGCGGCACCCTGACCGGCGAGGCGACGGGCACCCAGACCTACCTGGAAATCACGAGGATTGGAACGACGAAATGACGTATCCCGTCAATGCGGCGAAGCAGGACCCCCGGACCGGGATCGTGGCGGTGAAGACCGGCAAGACCGACCCGGATCAGTCGTGGCAGATCGTGATGACTTCGGACGGCACGTGCCATTACGCGGCCGATGAGGATGTCGCCACGTGGGATGACTTGTCGGTGGCGGCTCCGTGATTCGCCGCGCCTTACCGGTCGCGTTCGGTGCTGTGGCTGGTGTGGCGTTGTTCTGCACCAGTTTCTACGTGTGGATGGTGTTCGGTGCTGACCCGGACAAAGACCCGTTGCTGTCGTTCTGAGGAAGGTAATTGATCATGGCTAATGGGCCTTCGAAGTGGCTTGTCAACTCGATGTGGGACGCCGTGTTCTT
>NZ_LXOV01000009.1:0-376 GCF_025331195.1 Mycolicibacterium llatzerense
CAGGTCGGCCATGATCTGGCCATGGGTACGGCCCAGCCCGGCCGGCACCGACGTCCCCGGCAGCGTCGACGCCAATGTCGCGGCCGCCCCGTCGGACAAGGCCTGATGCACCGCCCGGCCCTCGTGCGCGGGCAGCAACACGCTCACTGTGGCCATGCCGTCGCGGGCGGGCCGGCACTTCACGTGCCGCGTCGCCGGTGCCTGCCGCGCCCGTTCGAGCACGGCCTGCTGATCGAGCCGATAGGCGATCCGCCTGGCTTCGGCCGCGATCTCGGCATCCCCCATACCGTCGACGGTGGCGGGGTCGGCGCACAATTCGGCGTCGAGCAGCTGGCGACGGAACACAGACAGGCACGCCGCTTCCTTGGTGATCAGC
>NZ_LXOV01000010.1:0-372 GCF_025331195.1 Mycolicibacterium llatzerense
TTCTCGGTGGATGTGTCGGGTCCGGCCGGTGGGGTGGCGGTTTCCAACGCCCACGGCACTGTGACTGGAGCGGCTGGTGGTGTTCTGTTGCGTCCATTCGCCCGCCTGATCGCCAAGACCGGTGATAGCGTCACGACCTACGGAGAACCCTGGAATATGAACTAGGTGAGAGCAAATCGCACCTAGGCCTTATGCTAGGCGCCGACGACGCATTCGGGGCGGCGTCGACAGACCAGACAGCTGGCCTTGTCGGCGCCGCCCTGCGTCTGCAAGGAACTTCATATGCAACAACATCAAGCCCAGAAAGTGGGAACCATGAAGGCATTCAGTCGGGTGCTGGTAGCGACGGTCGCGGCGGTGTCGTCGCTGTTC
>NZ_LXOV01000011.1:0-334 GCF_025331195.1 Mycolicibacterium llatzerense
GCCCGACGACTTCGATGCGGCGCAGATGCGTACCGCGATCGACCTGCAGGCCGCCCGGCCCGGCGCCGACGAGCCACGACCGGATTTCCTCGCCGACCTGCAGAGCCGACTCGCCGCGCAGTTCGACGGCGACGACGCGCCGCCGCCCACCTGGCTGCGCGCCAACCGTCGTCAGGTGATCGTCGGGACGTCGGCGGCCGCCAGTGCCGCAGTCGCCGCAGTGGCGGTCGACCGGGCGTTGATGAGCGGCCGCGGTGAGCCGGCGAAGCAGGACACCGCGAGCCAGGAGCTGGTTCCGGCCGCCGGCAGCTGGCAGAAGGTCGCCGACAGCTCC
>NZ_LXOV01000012.1:0-1047412 GCF_025331195.1 Mycolicibacterium llatzerense
GTTTTTGTTTGGAGAGTTTGATCCTGGCTCAGGACGAACGCTGGCGGCGTGCTTAACACATGCAAGTCGAACGGAAAGGCCCTTCGGGGTACTCGAGTGGCGAACGGGTGAGTAACACGTGGGTGATCTGCCCTGCACTTTGGGATAAGCCTGGGAAACTGGGTCTAATACCGAATATGACCACGCTCTTCATGGGGTGTGGTGGAAAGCTTTTGCGGTGTGGGATGGGCCCGCGGCCTATCAGCTTGTTGGTGGGGTAATGGCCTACCAAGGCGACGACGGGTAGCCGGCCTGAGAGGGTGACCGGCCACACTGGGACTGAGATACGGCCCAGACTCCTACGGGAGGCAGCAGTGGGGAATATTGCACAATGGGCGCAAGCCTGATGCAGCGACGCCGCGTGAGGGATGACGGCCTTCGGGTTGTAAACCTCTTTCACCAGGGACGAAGCGTAAGTGACGGTACCTGGAGAAGAAGCACCGGCCAACTACGTGCCAGCAGCCGCGGTAATACGTAGGGTGCGAGCGTTGTCCGGAATTACTGGGCGTAAAGAGCTCGTAGGTGGTTTGTCGCGTTGTTCGTGAAAACTCACAGCTTAACTGTGGGCGTGCGGGCGATACGGGCAGACTAGAGTACTGCAGGGGAGACTGGAATTCCTGGTGTAGCGGTGGAATGCGCAGATATCAGGAGGAACACCGGTGGCGAAGGCGGGTCTCTGGGCAGTAACTGACGCTGAGGAGCGAAAGCGTGGGGAGCGAACAGGATTAGATACCCTGGTAGTCCACGCCGTAAACGGTGGGTACTAGGTGTGGGTTCCTTCCTTGGGATCCGTGCCGTAGCTAACGCATTAAGTACCCCGCCTGGGGAGTACGGCCGCAAGGCTAAAACTCAAAGGAATTGACGGGGGCCCGCACAAGCGGCGGAGCATGTGGATTAATTCGATGCAACGCGAAGAACCTTACCTGGGTTTGACATGCACAGGACGCTGGTAGAGATATCAGTTCCCTTGTGGCCTGTGTGCAGGTGGTGCATGGCTGTCGTCAGCTCGTGTCGTGAGATGTTGGGTTAAGTCCCGCAACGAGCGCAACCCCTATCTTATGTTGCCAGCGCGTTATGGCGGGGACTCGTAAGAGACTGCCGGGGTCAACTCGGAGGAAGGTGGGGATGACGTCAAGTCATCATGCCCCTTATGTCCAGGGCTTCACACATGCTACAATGGCCGGTACAAAGGGCTGCGAATCCGCGAGGTGGAGCGAATCCCTTGAAAGCCGGTCTCAGTTCGGATCGGGGTCTGCAACTCGACCCCGTGAAGTTGGAGTCGCTAGTAATCGCAGATCAGCAACGCTGCGGTGAATACGTTCCCGGGCCTTGTACACACCGCCCGTCACGTCATGAAAGTCGGTAACACCCGAAGCCGGTGGCCTAACCCTTGTGGAGGGAGCCGTCGAAGGTGGGATCGGCGATTGGGACGAAGTCGTAACAAGGTAGCCGTACCGGAAGGTGCGGCTGGATCACCTCCTTTCTAAGGAGCACCATTTATCGATTCCCCCGTGCCGGCAATAGTGCCGGGGTTCATGGTTGGGAGATGGCCGGCGCCTGTAGTGGGTTTGCTGGTGGGTGCATACAACAAACGTTCGTCTCGGTGGAAATCCTGGGGCGTGAAGAATGGCCAGACACACTGTTGGGTCCTGAGACAACAGGCCCGTTGCTTCCCCTCTTTGTGGGGTGGGAGACACCGCTCCGTTGGGGGTGGTGGGGGTTGTTGTTGCCTCACCGGTTTTGGTGGTGGGGTGTGGTGTTTGACTTGTGGATAGTGGTTGCGAGCATCTAACGCGCAAATTGTGTACTCCGAATCTTCGGGTTCGGGGATGTTTTTTGTGTGTTGATGTGCAATTTTGATTCTTGTTTTCAATTGGTTTTTGTGCGTAAGTGTTTAAGGGCGCATGGTGGATGCCTTGGCATCAGAGGCCGATGAAGGACGTAGGAGGCTGCGATAAGCCTCGGGGAGCTGCCAACCGAGCGTTGATCCGAGGATGTCCGAATGGGGAAACCCAGCACGAGTTATGTCGTGTTACCCATGCCTGAATATATAGGGTGTGGGAGGTAACGCGGGGAAGTGAAACATCTCAGTACCCGTAGGAAGAGAAAACAATTGTGATTCCGTGAGTAGTGGCGAGCGAAAGCGGATGAGGCTAAACCGTATGCATGTGATACCGGGTAGGGGTTGTGTGTGCGGGGTTGTGGGACCTATCTTTTCAGCTCTATCCGGCTGGAGGGCAGTAAGAAAATGTCGTGGTTAACGGAAGTGGCTTGGGATGGCCTGCCGTAGAGGGTGAGAGTCCCGTACGTGAAAACCCGATGTCTGCCTTGATGGTGTTCCCGAGTAGCAGCGGGCCCGTGAAATCTGCTGTGAATCTGCCGAGACCACTCGGTAAGCCTAAATACCTTCTGATGACCGATAGCGGATTAGTACCGTGAGGGAATGGTGAAAAGTACCCCGGGAGGGGAGTGAAATAGTACCTGAAACCGTGTGCCTACAATCCGTCAGAGCCCTCCTTTTGGTGGGGTGATGGCGTGCCTTTTGAAGAATGAGCCTGCGAGTCAGGGACATGTCGCGAGGTTAACCCGTGGGGGGTAGCCGTAGCGAAAGCGAGTCTGAATAGGGCGTATCCCGTAAGGGTGTAGTGGCATGTTCTGGACCCGAAGCGGAGTGATCTACCCATGGCCAGGGTGAAGCGCGGGTAAGACCGCGTGGAGGCCCGAACCCACTTAGGTTGAAGACTGAGGGGATGAGTTGTGGGTAGGGGTGAAAGGCCAATCAAACTCCGTGATAGCTGGTTCTCCCCGAAATGCATTTAGGTGCAGCGTTGCGTGTTTCTTGCCGGAGGTAGAGCTACTGGATGGCCGATGGGCCTCACCAGGTTACTGACGTCAGCCAAACTCCGAATGCCGGTAAGACAAAAGCGTGGCAGTGAGACGGCGGGGGATAAGCTCCGTGCGTCGAGAGGGAAACAGCCCAGATCGCCGACTAAGGCCCCTAAGCGTGTGCTAAGTGGAAAAGGATGTGCAGTCGCGAAGACAACCAGGAGGTTGGCTTAGAAGCAGCCACCCTTGAAAGAGTGCGTAATAGCTCACTGGTCAAGTGATTGTGCGCCGATAATGTAGCGGGGCTCAAGCACACCGCCGAAGTCGCGGCATCCGCAAGGATGGGTAGGGGAGCGTCCTGCATCCGGTGAAGCAGCCTAGTGATGGAGCTGTGGAGGGTGTGGGAGTGAGAATGCAGGCATGAGTAGCGAATAGGCAAGTGAGAACCTTGCCCGCCGAAAGACCAAGGGTTCCTGGGGCAGGCCAGTCCGCCCAGGGTGAGTCGGGACCTAAGGCGAGGCCGACAGGCGTAGTCGATGGACAACGGGTTGATATTCCCGTACCCGTGTGTGTGCGTCCGTGATGAATCCATTGTGCTAACCATCCAAATGGCACGTGATGATCCTTTCGGGGATCACGTGTTGCCGGCTGCGTGGGACCCTGGTGGGTAGTAGTCAAGCGACGGGGTGACGCAGGAAGGTAGCCGTACCGGTCAGTGGTAATACCGGGGTAAGCCTGTAGGACGAACGATAGGCAAATCCGTCGTTCATATGTCTGAGAGGTGATGCATAGCCGAGTGAGGCGAATTCGGTGATCCTATGCTGCCAAGAAAAGCCTCTAGCGAGTGCACACATGGCCCGTACCCCAAACCAACACAGGTGGTCAGGTAGAGAATACTAAGGCGTACGAGTTAACTATGGTTAAGGAACTCGGCAAAATACCTCCGTAACTTCGGGAGAAGGAGGACCCCTTACTGTCAACACCCTTGCGGTGGGCAGCGGTGGGGGGTGGCACAAACCAGTGAGAAGCGACTGTTTACTAAAAACACAGGTCCGTGCGAAGTCGCAAGACGATGTATACGGACTGACGCCTGCCCGGTGCTGGAAGGTTAAGAGGACCTGTTAACTCCTTCGGGGGTGAAGCGGAGAATTTAAGCCCCAGTAAACGGCGGTGGTAACTATAACCATCCTAAGGTAGCGAAATTCCTTGTCGGGTAAGTTCCGACCTGCACGAATGGCGTAACGACTTCTCAACTGTCTCAACCATAGACTCGGCGAAATTGCACTACGAGTAAAGATGCTCGTTACGCGCGGCAGGACGAAAAGACCCCGGGACCTTCACTACAACTTGGTATTGGAGTTCGGTACGGTTTGTGTAGGATAGGTGGGAGACTGTGAAGCGCACACGCCAGTGTGTGTGGAGTCGTTGTTGAAATACCACTCTGATCGTATTGGGCTTCTAACTTCGGACCGTATATCCGGTCCAGGGACAGTGCCTGGTGGGTAGTTTAACTGGGGCGGTTGCCTCCTAAAATGTAACGGAGGCGCCCAAAGGTTCCCTCAACCTGGACGGCAATCAGGTGTTGAGTGTAAGTGCACAAGGGAGCTTGACTGCGAGACCTACAAGTCGAGCAGGGACGAAAGTCGGGACTAGTGATCCGGCACCCCCGAGTGGAAGGGGTGTCGCTCAACGGATAAAAGGTACCCCGGGGATAACAGGCTGATCTTCCCCAAGAGTCCATATCGACGGGATGGTTTGGCACCTCGATGTCGGCTCGTCGCATCCTGGGGCTGGAGCAGGTCCCAAGGGTTGGGCTGTTCGCCCATTAAAGCGGCACGCGAGCTGGGTTTAGAACGTCGTGAGACAGTTCGGTCTCTATCCGCCGCGCGCGTCAGAAACTTGAGGAAACCTGTCCCTAGTACGAGAGGACCGGGACGGACGAACCTCTGGTCTACCAGTTGTCCCACCAGGGGCACCGCTGGATAGCTACGTTCGGACAGGATAACCGCTGAAAGCATCTAAGCGGGAAACCTCTTCCAAGACCAGGTTTCTCACCCTTTTAGAGGGATAAGGCCCCCCGCAGACCACGGGATTGATAGGCCAGACCTGCACACCCAGTAATGGGTTCAGGGAACTGGTACTAACCGGCCGAAAACTTACACACACCAAAAAAGAACCAATTGTGTGTAAACAAGAACATTGCACATCGTGCCCGCAACCACTATTCACGACACAAAAGTCGAACAGACCACACCCCACCACCAAATAACACCCCCCAAAAGGGTGCTAAACGGCCGGTGGAGGCGTAATTAAATAGAGTTACGGCGGCAACAGCGGCAGGGAAACGCCCGGTCCCATCCCGAACCCGGAAGCTAAGCCTGCCAGCGCCGATGATACTGCCCTGCACGGGCGGAAAAGTAGGACACCGCCGAACACAAATTAGGAATCACCCCCCACATTTATGTGGGGGGTGATTCTATTTGAGGAATTTCTATTTCTCAGCTCGGAAATAGGCCTCGGGCCGGCCGCCGATGGGTTCGGCGCCGGTGCTCGGATGGCGAGTTTCGCGGGCAAAGTTCGGCCAATGACATGTCGGGCCGTATTCTGACCTGAGATTTCGTAGGGAAAGGTTCCAGTGGTCGACAACAGGCAGGGCGACGATCGTCGCCCCTCGCGCAGGGACGATGGCGACGCACGGCGAGGACAGCGGCCTCAGCGTGACCGCCCGCAGGGACCCAGGCGGCCCGGCTCCGATCGGAACGGCCGGCCACCTCAGTCCCGTGACGCGTCGACGTCGGATCGGCCGGCTGGACCCAGGCTGCCCGATGATGTCGAAGCCAAGCAGCTGTCGCCCGAGGTCCGTCGTGAGCTGACGACCCTCGACAAGGCGACTGCCGACTATGTGGCCAAGCACCTGGTCATGGCCGGCGATCTCATCGAAGAAGATCCTGAAGCAGCACTTGAGCATGCGCGGGCCGCGCGCGCTCGTGCTTCGCGCATCGCCGCAATCCGCGAAGCCGTCGGCATCGCGGCCTATTACTGCGGGGACTGGGCGCAGGCCCTGTCGGAGCTGCGCGCGGCGCGACGGATGGGGAGCAAGTCTCCGCTGCTTGCCCTGATCGCCGACTGTGAGCGCGGTGTCGGCCGTCCGGAGCGCGCCATCGAGTTGGGCCGCAGTCCCGAAGCCGAGCAGCTCACCGGTGATGACGCCGACGAACTGAAGATCGTCCTGGCTGGCGCGCGGTGCGACCTGGGGCAGCCGGCTCAGGCGCTGGCGCTGCTGTCGAATCCGCCGCTGGATTCCACGCGCACGGGCCAGACCGCGGCGCGGCTGTTCTACGTGTACGCCGAGACGCTGCTCGCCCTCGACCGCACGAATGACGCACTCCAGTGGTTCCTTCATGCGGCGGCTGCGGACCTGGAAGGCGTCACGGATGCCGAGGACCGCGCCGCCGAATTGGGCTGACGTGACGACGCTGGCACTGCTGCACGACTGTCTGCTCCTGGATCTCGACGGCACGGTCTTCCGTGGGCATGAGGCCACGGAAGGAGCTGTCGACGCGCTCGCCGCGGTCACGTCCCGCAAGCTCTACGTCACCAACAACGCGTCGCGAAGCCCGGCGGAGGTGGCCGATCACCTCGACGCGCTCGGCTTCTCCGCGCATGCCGACGATGTGGTGACCAGCGCCCAGAGTGCGGCACACCTGCTGGCGCTGCAGCTGCCGCAGGGCGCGAAGGTCCTGGTCATCGGAACCGATGCGCTGGTGACCGAGGTCGCCAACGTCGGGCTGCTTCCCGTACGGCAATTCTCCGACGATCCCGTCGCTGTGGTGCAGGGACATTCGCCGCAGACCGGGTGGGCCGACCTCGCCGAGGCGGCGTTGACCATCCGGGCCGGCGGTCTCTGGGTGGCGGCCAATGTCGACAAGACGCTGCCGTCGGAACGTGGTCTGCTACCCGGCAACGGGTCGATGGTCGCTGCGCTGCAGACCGCCACCGAACAGGTGCCGCAGGTCGCCGGCAAGCCGCAGCCGACGTTGATGAACGACGCCCTGGCCCGCGGCCGGTACGAGACCCCACTGGTGGTCGGGGACCGGCTCGACACCGATATTTCGGGAGCCAACGCCGCCGGTCTGCCGAGCCTGATGGTGCTGACCGGCGTGAACACCGCAGCCGACATGGTGCATGCCATCCCCACTGAGCGTCCCGATTACGTGGCGCCGGATCTGCGCTCGCTCGCGACTCCTGCGGACGTGCTGCGGATCGGCCCGCACCCCGCGTGGCAGGTCGAGATGTCGGGTGATGACGTCACGGTGCATGCCACCGGCGAACCGATCGACGACGCACTGTCGGTGGTCCGGGCCACCGCCGTCGCGGTATGGGCGACATCCGCCAACGGGCGGGTTCGGATCTCGGCAGGCGACGACACGGCACGCGCGGCATTGGATCAGTGGTCGCTGCTCGACGGCACCGATCCGCTAGCGTGAACATCGCTATGAGTACCGATCCTGACCAGATCCGCGAAGACATCGCGGTCCTGCTGTCCCACCTCCCGGATCTGTCCGGCGAAGGTGACGAGACCCCGGACCTCGAAGCTGTCGCGGCGGGTTTGGACCACGCCCACAATCTGCTGGTCCGGGCCCTGGAATCGGTCGAGAAGGGGTGATCGCACGTGACGCGACGCGCACGTGTTGATGCTGAACTCGTCCGGCGGGGGCTCGCCCGGTCTCGTCAACAGGCTGCCGAACTGATCGAGGCCGGCCGCGTGACCATCGACGGCATGCGAGCATCGAAAGCCTCGACCGCGGTCACGCCCGCGGCCAATCTCCTGGTCGCCGAATCTGCCGAACGCAGTTGGGTGTCTCGCGGTGCCCACAAGCTGATCGGTGCCCTCGATGCGTTCGGCGTCTCGCCGGAGGGACGGCGCTGCCTGGACGCTGGGGCCTCTACCGGGGGTTTCACCGAGGTGCTGCTGGACCGTGGCGCGCGCGAGATCGTCGCCGCCGACGTCGGGTATGGCCAGTTGGCCTGGTCATTGCGGTCCGATGATCGCGTCATCGTCATGGAGCGGACGAACGTGCGGGAGCTGACGGCCGAGGCCATCGGCGGGCCGGTCGACCTGGTGGTGGCCGATCTGTCGTTCATCTCTCTGGCCACCGTCCTACCGGCACTGACCGCATGTGCGTCGGCCCAAGCCGATATCGTTCCCATGGTGAAGCCGCAGTTCGAGGTGGGTAAGGATCGAGTCGGAGCCGGTGGTGTGGTTTCCGACCCGGAATTGCGCGCCGATGCCGTGTTGACGGTGGCGCGGCGGGCCGCTGAACTCGGCTGGCACGCAGTCGACGTCACGGCCAGCCCGCTGCCTGGCCCGTCCGGCAACGTGGAGTTCTTCCTGCGATTGCGGGCCACCACTGATCAACCGCTCGAGGGTGACGCGCTGGTCGCCGCCGTCGGCCGCGCCGTCGCCGAGGGGCCGCAGTGACGCGCGAACGCACCGTCCTGCTGGTGATCCACACCGGGCGCGACGAAGCCACCGAGACCGCGACCCGGGTGGAAAAGGTACTGGGCGACAACGGAATCGGCTTGCGCGTCCTCGCGGCCGAGGCCGTCGACCGTGGTGCCCTGCACCTGGCGCCGGACCACATGCGGGAACTCGGAGTCGACATCACGGTCGTCGATCCCGACCAGCACGCGGCCGAGGGCTGCGAACTGGTCCTGGTACTCGGTGGCGACGGCACTTTCCTGCGGGCCGCGGAACTGGCCCGCAATGCCGAGATCCCGGTGGTCGGGGTGAACCTGGGACACATCGGCTTCCTGGCGGAAGCCGAGGCCGAGGCCATCGACCACGTCCTCGAGCGCATCATCGACAAGGACTACCGCGTCGAAGAGCGGATGACGCTCGACATCGGGGTCCGGGTCGACGGCGAGATCGTGCAGCGGGGCTGGGCCCTCAACGAGGCCAGCCTGGAGAAGAGCAGCCGGTTCGGTGTGCTGAGTGTGGTGCTGGAGGTCGACGGCCGGCCGGTCTCGGCGTTCGGCTGCGACGGTGTGCTGGTCTCGGCCCCCACCGGGTCGACGGCGTATGCCTTCTCCGCCGGCGGCCCGATTCTGTGGCCGGACCTGGAAGCAATCCTGGTGGTACCCAACAACGCTCACGCGCTGTTCGCCCGTCCCATGGTGACCAGCCCGGACGCTGCGATCGCGATCGAGGTCGAATCAGGCAACAATGACGCCATGGTGTTCTGCGACGGCCGTCGCCAGATGGTGGTCCCGGCCGGCGGCCGGCTGGAGGTCACCCGGTGTCACACGTCCCTGAAATGGGTTCGTCTCGACAGCGCCCCGTTCTCTGATCGTTTGGTGCGCAAATTCCGGTTGCCGGTGAAAGGGTGGCGCGGCCAGTAATGCTGACCGAGATCCGCATCGAGGCGCTTGGCGCCATCAGTGCGGCCACTGCCGAATTCGGGCGTGGCCTGACTGTGCTGACCGGGGAAACCGGTACCGGCAAGACCATGGTCGTGACGAGCCTGCATCTGCTGGGCGGTGCGCGGGCCGATGCCAGCCGGGTGCGCTCGGGCTCCGCTCGCGCGGTGGTCGAAGGCCGTTTCACCACAACAGAACTCGGTGACGGGGTCTCCGAGCGGGTCGACGGGATCCTGGAAGCCTCGGGCGCCGACCGGGACGACGACGGCAGCGTCATCGCCGCGCGGTCGGTCAGCAAGGACGGGCCGTCGCGCGCCTACCTGGGCGGCCGCAGTGTGCCGGCGAAGTCGCTGGCCACGTTCACCACCGAACTGCTCGCCCTGCACGGACAGAACGATCAGCTGCGCCTCATGCGCCCCGACGAGCAGCGCGGCGCGCTGGACCGCTACGTCGACGTGACCGGGCTGCTGGCCAAGTACCGCAAGCTGCGTGACGAATGGCTCACGGCACGTAGAGATTTGATCGACCGGCGTAACCGGGCGCGGGACCTCGCGTTGGAAGCCGACCGGCTGCAGTTCGGGCTGGGGGAGATCGACGCCGTTGCGCCGGAAGCGGGCGAGGACGACGCGCTGGTGGCTGATATCCGCCGGTTGTCCGAACTGGACGCGCTGCGCGACGCGGCACAGACCGCACGCGCGGCACTGTCCGGGGAGCTCGGTGACGGCCCGTCGGACGACGCCACCTCCGCACTGGATGCCGCTGCGCAGGCCAAGTCGGCGTTGTCGGCGACGGACGACTCCGTCCTGCGCGCCCTCGGCGACCGGCTGAGTGAGGCGCTTGCGGTGATCGGCGACGTGTCCGGCGAACTCGGTGACTACCTGTCCGAGTTGCCCAGTGACGCAAGCACTTTGGAATCCAAGCTGGCCCGCCAAGCCGAGCTGCGCAACCTCACCCGCAAGTACGCCGCCGATATCGACGGGGTGCTGCAGTGGGCTGCCGACGCCCGGCAGCGGCTGTCGCAGCTCGACGTCTCCGAAGAAGCCCTGGCTGAACTGCAGAAGCAGGTCGACGAACGGCACGACAAGGTCGTGCTGGCCGCCGCCGAGGTCACCAAGGCCCGGACGAAGGCCTCCAAATCCCTGGCCAAGGCTGTGACGTCTGAGCTGGCGGGGCTGGCGATGGGCGGCGCCGGGTTCAGCATCGCGGTCTCGCCGCTCGAAGCGCGCGCCGACGACAGCGCACCGTTGACCTTGCCGGACGGCACCGCGGTGCATGCCGGTCATGACGGCGTCGACGCCGTCGAGTTCGGCTTCACGCCGCACAGCGGTTCGGACGTGCTGCCGCTGGCCAAGAGCGCCTCGGGCGGTGAGTTGTCCCGCGTGATGCTGGCGCTCGAGGTCGTTTTGGTCGCATCGCGCGCGAATTCGATGGGCACCACCATGGTGTTCGACGAAGTCGACGCCGGTGTCGGTGGCCGGGCCGCGGTGCAGATCGGTAAGCGGCTGGCCCGGCTGGCCCGCACGCACCAGGTCATCGTGGTGACGCACCTGCCGCAGGTCGCCGCCTACGGCGACGTGCACCTGGTGGTGGAGAGCGGCCCGAAGTCGAGCCGCGTGGTCCGCCTCGAGGACGACGACCGGGTCGCCGAGTTGGCCCGCATGCTGGCCGGACTCGGCGACACCGACAGTGGCCGCGCGCACGCCCGCGAGCTGTTGGCGGCGGCCCAGCAGGAGCATGCCGCGCCCTAGTCAGTCAGGGTTCGCGGGTGACAGCTCTGCCTGGCCCCACCGCAGCGGGCTGACGTCGGTCAGCTCGATCACCTCATCGACAGTGAATTCCACTGAACATTGGGAGCCCGCGACGCCGCCGGCCCACACGATCTCGGCGGTGCCGGTGAGCTGGAGGGTGGTCCCGGTGTCCCAGTCCGGTATCAGCAGTCCACAGCGCGGGTTGGCGTTGATGTTGCCCAGCGTCATGAACATCGAGTTCCCGCGATAGTCCGGCCACCGCAGCCGGTTCGGCGAAAGCACCTGCAGGAAGCCCGGATTGCCGCCGCGGTGCGACGCATCGGCGTTCCCCTCCGGATCGGCCGATCCGATGAAGAACGTGTCGGCGCGCGCGACGATCCGCTGTAACCGTTCGTCGAGCACATCGGCGCTGCGAACGACCGCGGGAGATGCCACGTCCGCCACCTCGTCTATGTGCCTGCGCGAGATGTATTTCGGGCAGTTCGAGTACACCTGGTCGGGGTGGATACGCAGTCCGGACTCGGCCGGTTGGACGCTGCCGTTCACCCGCATGCGGCGTCGGGTCTGCGGTTCGATCGCGATCATGCCGACCTGCTGACCCGGCCGGCGCAGGACTTCGTGGAGCGGGTCGCCCGGGACGGGGAGGGCGTCGACCGCGATGGTCTGGTCGTCTTCGGCGTGCACGAAGCCGGCGGGGCCGGTGACCAGGCTGGCCCACACCCGGCCGGCGTCGTCGGTCGCGGCGAGCACGATCATCGGCTGCTCGGACAGGAAGGCCGCCGCGGCGGCCGGAATCTCCGTACGGATCATCCGGCCGACGCGGGCGGCGATCTCCGCCTGTCCCATGCGCCGCTGCACTGCCAGCTCACCGGCGTGGTAGGCATTCATGGCGCGGCTCAGAAGAATCCGCAGGTGGGGGCGGCGCCGCTCGGCGCCGGTGCGGCCTGCGCGCCATTCGGTGCGTAGATCTCCAGCCGGATGCCGTCGGGGTCGGTGAAGAAGATGCCGCCCGACGCGGCGCCTTCTCCGTGCGCCACCACACCGTCGTGGGCGAAGGTCACACCCAGCTCCTTGAGCGCGGCCTCCACGGTCTGAACCTGCTCGATGGTGTCGACCTGGAACGACAGGTGATGCAGGCCCGGGCTGCGGGTGGAGAACGCGCCGTCGCTCTGCTGCCACAAGGTCAGCCGCAGGGTGCCCTCGGAACCCAGGAAGGCGAAGCGGTGCTCGCCCTCGTCGCTGATGCCCAGCTGTTCGAAACCCAAAGCGCGGCGGTAGAAGTCGACGGATCGGGACAGGTCGGTGACGTTGAGTCCGACGTGTCCGGGGGCGAGTTTGGGTGTGATGGCGGTGGTCATCGGTTCCTCCGTTGTAACTAGTTAACTGACATTTGAAGGTTAGAATTAGTAGCGCAACGTGTCAACCACCAAAATCGAAATAGATGGTTAGCGGACTGTCGGGAGGCTGTCGATGCAGGAGAGGCGGTTAATCTCAGCTATGCGTGATCCGCGCCCGCATGTCGGCGAACCCCTCGCGCTGGACCTGCTGAACACCCGGTGGATGTCGGCGGACGGGCCGCAGGATCTCCTCACCGATGTGGCGGGGCTCCGATGTTGGCTGGTCGCCAACGATCTCGACGACCGGTGCGGCGCCGACGAGAAAACCCGGACGGCATTGGTGCGCGCTCGCGAGGCGATTCTGCAGGTGGTCACCGACGGTTCGGTTGACGAATTGAACGCAGTCCTGGACCACGGTCGCATCCGGCGGACCCTCACCGACTCCGGGCCGCAGGACGACGTGGAGGTGCCGCGATCTGAGTGGCTGCCGGGCTGGCTCGCCGCGGACAACCTGCTGCAACTGCTGGCCGAGTCGGCCGGGCGGATCAAGCAGTGCGCGCACCCGCATTGCGTCCTGTGGTTCTACGACACGTCGAAGAACGGCACCCGGCGCTGGCACTCGATGACGACCTGTGGCAACCGCGCCAAGGCTGCTCGGCACTACGCGGCGAAGCGAGATTGAGACCGATTGGCTGTTACAGATGTGACAAAAGAAAACTTCTGAGGCTGATGTTACGGCGCGCCTCCACCTCTACTTGAGGGTTCATCGCCAGAATCGACGCATGAAGATGGCAGCGCTGCTCACCCGAAATGCCGGACCGAAGCCGGGCGTGACTGGAACCGCCCGCGTTGACCGCGACATCGACCGACTGCTGCGCCGCGTCGGTCCGGGGGACATCGTCATCCTCGATGCACTGGACCTCGACCGCATCACCGCCGACGCGCTGGTGGAGGCCGAGGTCGCCGCAGTGGTGAACGCATCGTCGTCCATCTCCGGCCGATACCCGAACTTGGGCCCGGAAGTGCTTGTCGCCAACGGAGTTACGTTGATCGATGAGACCGGCCCCGAGGTCTTCAAGAAGGTCAAGGACGGCGCCAAGGTGCGGCTGCACAACGGCGGCATCTACAACGGCGATCGTCGCCTGGTCCTCGGAAACGAGCGCAGCGACGAGCAGATCCACGAGATGATGCACGAGGCCAAGAGCGGTCTCGTCGCGCACCTGGAGGCGTTCGCCGGCAACACCATCGAGTTCATCCGTAGCGAGAGCCCGCTGCTGATCGACGGCATGGGCATCCCGGACATCGACGTCGACGTGGCCCGTCGGCACGTCGTGGTCGTGACCGACGACCCCAGTGCCGAAGCCGACCTCAAGGCCATCAAGCCGTTCATCAAGGAGTACCAGCCGGTGCTCGTCGGCGTCGGGGGCGGCGCGGACGTGCTGCGCAAGGCCGGCTACCGGCCCGCGCTGATCGTCGGCGACCCCGAGGAGATGAGCGCCGACGTGTTGCGCTCCGGCGCCCAGGTGGTGCTGCCGGCCGACGCCGACGGTCACGCGAAAGGCCTTGAGCGCATTCAGGATCTGGGCGTGGGCGCCATGACCTTCCCGGCCGCCGGCTCGGCTGCGGACCTGGCGCTGCTGCTGGTCGACCACCACGGCGCCGCGCTGATCGTCACTGCCGGCCACCGTGCCAACATCGAAGAGTTCTTCGACCGCACCCGGCAGTCGAGCACGCCGTCGACGTTCCTGACCCGCCTGAAGGTGGGGGAGAAGCTGGTCGATGCGAAAGCCGTTGCGACGCTGTACCGCAGCCGGGTCTCCGGTGGCGCCATCGCGCTGCTGGTGCTGGCGATGCTGGTGGCCGTCATCGTCGCGCTGTACGTCGCGCGCGCCGACGCCACTGTCCTGCACCTGGTGACCGACTACTGGAACCGCTTCCTGCTGTGGGCTCAGGGTCTGGTGAGCTAGCCGCACGATGATTTCCCTACGCTCGCATGCGATCTCACTGGCCGCGGTGTTCCTGGCGCTGGCCATCGGGGTGATGCTCGGTTCCGGCCTGTTGTCCAACACGTTGTTGTCGGGATTGCGTGACGACAAACACGAGTTGCAGAACCAGATCAACACCCTGACCGACGACAAGAACGCGCTGAACCAGAAGCTCAGTGCGGCAGGCGAGTTCGATGCGCAGATGTCGCCGCGGATGGTGCGCGACGCGCTGGCGGGGAAGTCGGTCGTGGTGTTCCGTACCCCGGACGCCGTCACTGACGACGTCGACGCGGCCACGAAACTGATTGCGGCCGCAGGTGGTTCGGTCACCGGGACCATCGCCCTGACTCAGCAGTTCGTGGACGCCAACGCCTCGGAGAAGCTGCTGTCGGTGGTGAATTCGCCGATCGTGCCGGCCGGGCGTCAGCTCAGCACCCGGACCGTCGACCAGGGCTCCCAGGCCGGCGACCTGCTCGGCATCACCCTGCTGCGGGACCGCAACCCCGCGGTGCTACCCGTCGACGACATGCAGCGCGACACCGTGCTGGCCACGCTGCGCGACACCGGGTTCATCACCTACGGCAACCAGCGCATCGGGGTCGCCGACAGCGCGCTGATCGTCACCGGCGGCGCCCTGGGCGACGACGCCGGTAACCGCGGGGCCACGGTGGCCCGACTGGCCTCGGGCCTGGCGCCGCACGGTGCGGGCACGCTGGTGGCGGGCCGGGACGGCTGCGCCTCGGGCACCGCGGCGGTCGCAGTGGTGCGCTCCGACGCCGGACTGTCCGGCGCGGTCGGCACCGTCGACGACATCAACAGCCAGGCCGGCCGCATCACCGCCGTCCTGGCGCTGCAGCAACTCATCTCCGGCGGTCATCCGGCGCAGCTCGGCATCGGTCGCGGCGCCAGCTCGGTGACCGTCCTGCAATAACCCGCCGGCCGTGGCGACCATCACCGGCGCGTCAGCTTCAGCTCGCGCCGGTCGGTGATAGGGTGAAATTCCGTGGGTCGGCAGGCCCCCAGGTAGCTCGACCGCTACCGTGCCCCATCACCACGGAGGTCATTCTTGGCATCGCTACGCAGGCACCCACAGGCCGCGACGAAGCATATTTTTGTCAGCGGCGGGGTCGCTTCCTCGCTCGGTAAGGGTCTGACCGCCAGCAGTCTTGGCCAATTGCTCACCGCGCGTGGGTTGCACGTGACGATGCAGAAGCTGGACCCGTACCTCAACGTCGATCCCGGCACCATGAACCCGTTCCAGCACGGCGAGGTGTTCGTCACCGAGGACGGTGCCGAGACCGACCTGGACATCGGCCACTACGAGCGCTTCCTGGATCGCAACCTGTCGCGCTCGGCCAACGTCACCACCGGCCAGGTGTACTCCGAGGTCATCGCCAAGGAGCGCCGCGGCGACTACCTCGGTGACACCGTCCAGGTGATCCCGCACATCACCGACGAGATCAAGAGCCGCATCCTCGAGATGGCGCTGCCCGACGCCAAGGGCAAGCGCCCCGACGTGGTCATCACCGAAATCGGTGGCACGGTGGGCGATATCGAGTCGCAGCCGTTCCTCGAGGCCGCCCGCCAGGTCCGCCACGACGTCGGCCGGGAGAACGTCTTCTTCCTGCACGTGTCGCTGGTGCCGTACCTGGCGCCGTCGGGCGAGCTGAAGACCAAGCCCACCCAGCACTCGGTGGCCGCGCTACGCAGCATCGGTATCACCCCGGACGCGCTGATCCTGCGCTGCGACCGTGACGTGCCGGAGCCGCTGAAGAACAAGATCGCGCTGATGTGCGACGTGGACATCGACGGCGTCATCTCGACGCCGGACGCGCCGTCCATCTACGACATCCCCAAGGTGCTGCACCGCGAGGAGCTGGACGCCTACGTGGTGCGCCGGCTCAACCTGCCGTTCCGCGACGTGGACTGGTCCGAGTGGGACGACCTGCTGCGCCGGGTGCACGAGCCCAAAGAGACGGTGCGAATCGCCTTGGTGGGCAAGTACATCGACCTGTCCGACGCCTACCTCTCGGTGGCCGAGGCACTGCGCGCCGGTGGGTTCGCCCACCACTCGAAGGTCGAGATCCGCTGGGTCGCCTCCGATGACTGCGAGACCGATCAAGGTGCGGCTGCCGCGCTCGGTGACGTGCACGGCGTCCTGATCCCGGGTGGCTTCGGTATCCGCGGTATCGAGGGCAAGCTCGGAGCGATCAGCTACGCCCGTCGCCAGCGGCTGCCGCTGCTGGGCCTGTGCCTCGGCCTGCAGTGCATCGTCATCGAAGCCGCCCGGTCCGTGGGCATCAGCAGCGCCAACTCGGCGGAGTTCGACGAGCACACGCCCGACCCGGTGATCGCCACCATGGCCGACCAGCGCGACGCGGTGGCCGGCGAGGCCGACCTCGGCGGCACCATGCGCCTCGGTGCCTACCCGGCCGTGCTGCAGGCGGATTCGATCGTGGCCCAGGCGTACGACGCCACCGAGGTGTCCGAACGCCACCGGCACCGCTACGAGGTGAACAACGCCTACCGCGACCGCATCTCCGAGAGCGGGCTGAAGTTCTCCGGCACCTCGCCGGACGGACAGCTGGTCGAGTTCGTCGAGTACGACGCCGACCTGCACCCGTTCCTGGTCGGCACGCAGGCGCACCCGGAGCTCAAGAGCCGGCCGACGCGTCCGCATCCGCTGTTCTCCGCGTTCGTCGGGGCGTCGCTGGACTACAAGGCCGCCGAACGGCTGCCGCTGGAAGAGGCCGACTCCGACGTGCACGGCAACGGATCACAGAGCGACGGCTCGGACGACCAACTCGGGCAGGATGCCGAGCAGCTGCAAGAATCCCGTGGCTGAGCACGATTTCGCCACGCTTTCGAGCGAAACCGTTTACGTAGGAAAGATTTTCGCGTTGCGGGCCGACGAGGTCGCGATGCCCGGTGGTGGCTCGGCACGCCGTGAGGTGGTCGAGCACTACGGGGCGGTCGCGATCGTCGCGCTCGACCAGGACGGGAACCTGGTACTCGTGTACCAGTACCGGCACCCGATCGGGCGGCGGCTGTGGGAGCTGCCCGCCGGGCTGCTGGACATGGGCGACGAGCCGCCGCACCTCACCGCGGCCCGCGAACTCGAAGAGGAAACCGGCCTGGCCGCCGAACACTGGCAGCCGCTGATCGACGTCGACTCGGCGCCCGGATTCAGCGACGAGAGCGTGCGCATCTTCCTGGCGACCGGGCTGACCGAGATCGGCCGTCCGGACGCTCACGACGAAGAAGCCGACCTGATGGTCAAGCGGGTTCCACTGGCCGATGCGGTGCAGATGGTGTTCGACGGCGAGATCGTCAATGCCCTTGCGGTGGCCGGGATTCTGGCCGCCGCGCATCGGCCGGCCGACTTGCGTCCACTCGACGCGCCCTGGACCGACCGGCCGACCGCGCTGCGCACCCGGCGGGATCAGGACTGATGACCGGGGCGGTTTCGGCCACTTCCGCGCCTGCGGGGGTCCGTTCGCGACTGGAACAGCAGGTCCAGGGCTACCTGAACCACCTCAGCATCGAGCGGGGCGTCGCGGCCAACACCCTGAGTTCCTACCGGCGTGACATCCGCCGGTACACCGCGCACCTGGCCGGCCGCGGCATCGACGATCTGGGCGCGGTCACCGAGACCGACGTCAGCGAGTTCCTGGTCGCGCTGCGGCAGGGCGATCCGGAGAACGGCGTCGTCGCGTTGTCGTCGGTCTCTGCGGCGCGGGCCGTCATCGCGGTACGCGGGCTGCACAAGTTCGCCGCCGCCGAAGGCCTCACCGACATCGACGTCGCGCGCGGCGTGAAGCCGCCGACGCCGGGCCGCCGATTGCCCAAGAGCCTCAGCTACGACGACGTGCTGGCCCTGCTGGACGGTGCGGGCGGCGACAGCGACGCCGACAACCCGCTGACCCTGCGCAACCGCGCGCTGCTGGAACTGTTGTATTCGACCGGAGCGCGGATCTCCGAGGCGGTCGGCCTCGATCGCGACGACGTCGACACCGAGTCCCGGTCGGTGATGCTGCACGGCAAGGGCGGCAAGCAGCGGCTGGTGCCGATCGGCCGGCCCGCCGTCACGGCGCTGGACGCCTACCTGGTGCGGGGCCGTCCCGACCTGGCGCGCCGCGGCAAGGGCACACCCGCGATCTTCCTCAACGCGCGCGGCGGCCGGTTGTCCCGGCAGAGCGCCTGGCAGGTGCTGCAGGATTCGGCCGAGCGAGCCGGCATCACCGCCGCGGTCTCGCCACACACGCTGCGTCACTCGTTCGCCACGCACCTGCTCGAAGGCGGCGCCGACGTGCGCGTCGTACAGGAATTGCTCGGCCACGCGTCGGTCACCACGACGCAGATCTACACCTTGGTGACGGTCAGCGCGCTGCGCGAAGTGTGGGCCGGGGCGCACCCGCGCGCCAGATAAGGATGACGATCGGCCGGCGTTAGCATCCGGTGATGGCCTTCTACGAGATCATCGAGACGACCGGCAAGGTGATCGATGCTGTCGGTGTCGCGGTGATCGTGGGTGGTGCCGTGATCGCCCTGGCGGCATCGGTCGGCCGTCTGCGCGGACCCGAGGGCGGCGCCTACGACGCGTTCCGCAGGCAGCTCGGCCGCTCGATCCTGCTCGGGCTGGAATTCCTGGTCGCGGCCGACATCATCCGGACGGTGGCCGTCACCCCGACCGCGCAGAGCGTCGCGGTACTGGCCGGCATCGTCGCCATCCGGACCTTCCTGAGCTTCTCGCTGCAGGTCGAGATGACCGGCTCGTGGCCGTGGCAGCGTCCGGCCCGGCCGCTGGAGGGGAGTCAGCCCAAGTAGTCCGATTCGAGCACCAGGTCGGTCAGCAGGTGCTGGTACTCGACATGGGTCGAGTGCTCCACGGTGTTCCAGGTCTTGCCCTGCTGTTCTTTCATGTACGCCCGGTACTTGGGCGCGCCGGGCACCTTCACGTTGTCGGCGACCGCGATGGCGCCGCGCCGCAGCCAGCCGCGTTCCACGATCGCCAACAAGTCGTCGAGGTATGCGCTCTTGTCATGGTCGATGAACACGAAATCGAGGTTGCCCGGCCCGAACCCGCGCTCGGCCAGCCGGTCGAGGGTGGCGCCCTTGTCGCCGATGGTGCCGACCACGCAGGTGATCCGGTCGGCGACGCCGGCGTGGGTCCAGATGCGGCGGGCGATCTCCGCGTTGTCGGCCGACAGTTCGACCGTGAAGATGTGCGCGCCCGGGGCGGTACGGGCCATCAGCAGCGCGCTGTACCCGCAATAGGTGCCCAGCTCGAGCACTCGCTGGGGTTCGGCCCGGATGACGGCAGCTTCCAGCAACCGGCCTTTTTCGTCGCCGACATTGACCAGCATCGACTGCTCACGGGCGAACTTGTCGATGGTCGCGAGGACGTCATCGACGTCGCCGGGGCAGGCATTTGCTTCCACGTAGGCCGCCGCAGCGGCCTCCCGGCCGTCGCCCCACTGCCCGGTATGGACGAACTTGCGCATCCCCAGTGCCATCCGGACGAACGACCACCGCTGCTTCCAGCTCATAGCAGTCACATTAGGACAGCGGGTCTGCCGTCGTCAGCGGCGTGGCACCGTTAAACTTGCCCGGATGTTCGCTATGGGAGTCACGCCGCTGATCGGCGACGCATGACCGATGTCCCAACAGGCTTGGGAGGTCTGAGCCCGATGGAACCGGTTTCGTTGTCGCTTGATGTCGATGGCTCGGCCACGCCCGCAGATCCGGAACCCGCGATCGGTCTGACCGGACGTCCCGCGCGATACATTCCGGAGCCCAAACCCAAGAGCGTGCACGGCCCGGCCAAGGTCATCGCGATGTGCAACCAGAAGGGCGGCGTCGGCAAGACCACGTCGACCATCAATCTGGGTGCCAGCCTGGCCGAATACGGCCGCCGGGTGCTGCTGGTCGACCTCGATCCGCAGGGTGCGCTGTCTGCGGGCCTCGGTGTCCCGCACTACGAGCTCGAGCACACCGTGCACAACCTGCTCATCGAACCGCGGGTGTCGATCGACGACGTGCTGATCAACACGCGGGTCAAGGGCCTGGACCTGGTGCCCAGCAATATCGACCTGTCCGCCGCGGAGATTCAGCTGGTCAACGAGGTCGGCCGCGAGCAGACGCTGTCCCGCGCGCTGTATCCGGTACTGGACCGCTACGACTACGTGCTGATCGACTGCCAGCCGTCCCTCGGACTGCTCACGGTCAACGGCCTGGCCTGCGCCGACGGGGTGATCATCCCGACCGAGTGCGAGTTCTTCTCGCTGCGCGGCCTGGCGTTGCTGACCGACACCGTCGACAAGGTCCGCGACCGGCTGAACCCCAAACTCGACATCAGCGGCATCCTGATCACCCGGTACGACAACCGCACCGTCAACGCGCGTGAGGTCATGGCCCGCGTCGTGGAGCGCTTCGGCGACCTCGTGTTCGACACCGTCATCAGCCGGACCGTGCGCTTCCCGGAGACCAGCGTCGCCGGTGAACCGATCACCACCTGGGCCCCGAAATCCGGTGGTGCCCAGGCGTACCGGGCATTGGCGTCTGAGGTCATCGACCGGTTCGGCGCGTGATCTCGGACGTCGACGTTCCTGATGTTGCCGGGGACGCGGCGCCGGCGGATCCGGCGACCGATCAGCCGGAGGAGAAGAAGGTCGGATTCCAGGTCAAGCTCACCAACTTCGAGGGCCCGTTCGACCTGCTGCTGCAGCTGATCTTCGCGCACCGGTTGGATGTCACCGAAGTGGCGCTGCACCGGGTCACCGATGAGTTCATCGCGTACACCAAGGAGATCGGCAGCCAGCTGGAGCTGGACGAGACGACCGCGTTTCTGGTGGTCGCGGCGACCCTCCTGGATCTGAAGGCCGCCCGGCTCCTGCCCGCCGCCGAGGTTCACGACGAGGAAGACCTGGCGCTGCTGGAAGTCCGCGACCTGCTGTTCGCGCGACTGCTGCAGTACCGCGCGTTCAAGCACGTCGCCTTGATGTTCGCCGAACTCGAAGCCGCGGCCATGCGCAGCTACCCGCGGGCGGTCACTCTCGAGGACCGGTTCACCGAGCTGCTGCCCGAGGTGATGCTGGGCGTCGACGCCGATCGGTTCGCGCAGATCGCGGCGACCGCGTTCACACCGCGTCCGGTGCCGTCGCTGCGGGTCGATCACCTGCACGTGCAGGCGGTATCGGTACCCGAGCAGGCGATGAAACTCATGGGCCTGCTGCAGAATCGCGGCGTCGGGGAGTGGGCGTCGTTCACCGAACTGGTCGCCGACTGCGATGGCGGGATGGAGATCGTCGGGCGGTTCCTGGCGCTATTAGAGCTCTACCGTGCCAAGGCGGTAAACTTCGAGCAGATTGAACCGCTTGGAGTGCTGCAAGTTTCGTGGACCGGGGAGCGGCCGACGAACGAGCATCTGGCAGCGGCGGTGGAAGAAGACTCATGACAGACAACGACGCGGTGATTACCGCGGATAGCAGCGTGGGCGAGGACGTCGACCCTGTCGCCGGTGTGACCGACGAAGCCGCCGGCACTGAAGGTGACGCACTCGACACCGCCACTGACGAATCCAGCGACGGGATCGACACCGAGATCACCGATGACGAACTGGGCTCCGCTCTGGAAGCCTTGCTTCTGGTGGTCGACACCCCGGCCCCGGTGGATTCCCTGGCGTCCGCACTGGACGAGCCGATCGAACGGGTCGAGGACAAGCTGCGCCGGATGGCCGCGGAGCTGGCCGAGCGCGGCAGCGGCATCGACCTGCGCGAAGCCGGCGGCGGCTGGCGGATGTACACCCGCGCCCGGTACGCGCCGTATGTCGAGCGGCTGATTCTCGACGGCTCGCGGTCGAAGCTGACCCGAGCGGCGTTGGAGACGCTCGCGGTCGTGGCCTATCGGCAGCCGGTGACCCGCGCCCGGGTGAGTGCGGTGCGTGGCGTCAACGTCGACGCCGTGATGCGGACCCTCGCCGCCCGCGGGCTGATCATCGAAGCCGGTACCGATTCCGATAGCGGTGCAACAACTTTCGCAACCACGGAACTGTTCTTGGAGCGGCTCGGGCTGAACTCGCTGGCCGAGCTGCCGGAACTCGCCCCGCTGTTGCCGGATGTCGACGTCATCGACGACATCACTGAAACCCTCTCTGAGGAGCCGCGTTTCGCCAAACTCGGCGGAACCCCTGCGCCGGCGGAGCCGGCCAAATTCGACGTAGATCGGGACTGACATGGTGGCCAACGAAGAAGGCGTGCGACTGCAGAAGGTGCTGTCGCAGGCGGGAGTTGCCTCTCGGCGCGTCGCCGAGCGGATGATCATGGACGGCCGGGTGGAGGTCGACGGCCAGATCGTCACCGAACTCGGCACCCGCGTTCACCCCGATCGGCAGGTGGTCCGCGTGGACGGCAGCCGGGTGCTCGTCGACGAGGACCTGGTGTACCTCGCGCTGAACAAGCCAAAGGGCATGCACTCCACCATGTCTGACGATCAGGGCCGGCCGTGCATCGGTGATCTGGTCGAGCACCGAGTGCGTGGCAACAAGAAGCTCTTCCACGTCGGCCGGCTCGACGCCGAGACCGAGGGACTGATCCTGTTGACCAACGACGGTGAACTGGCGCACCGCTTGATGCACCCGCGGTATGAGGTGCCCAAGACGTACCTCGCCACCGTGCAGGGCACGGTGCCGCGCGGGATGGGCAAGAAGATGCGCGAGGGCGTGGAGCTGGAAGACGGACCTGTCCACGTCGATGAATTCGTGGTGGTCGACATGGCCGCCGGCAAGACTCTGGTGAAAATCGTTCTGCACGAGGGGCGCAATCGCATCGTGCGTCGGTTGATGGCCGAGGTCGGGTTCCCGGTCAAGGAACTGGTGCGCACGCACATCGGCACGGTGTCGCTGGGGGAGCAGCGGGTCAACAGCCTGCGGGCGTTGACGCGCAAGGAAGTTGGCGAGCTGTACCAGGCGGTGGAACTGTGAACGGCGCCATCGTCATTGCGATCGACGGTCCGGCGGGTACCGGAAAGTCCTCGGTGTCAACGGGTTTGGCGCACGCACTCGGTGCCAACCACATCAACACCGGTGCGATGTACCGGATCGTGACGCTGGCGGTGCTGCGGGCCGGCATCGACCCCGCCGACGCGAGTGCCGTCGTCTCGATGTGTGAGCAGACCGACTTCTCCGTCAGCTTCGACCCGGACCACGACACGTCGTACCTTGCGGGCGAAGACGTTTCGGACGAGATCCGCGGTGACGCGGTGACCCTCGCGGTGTCGGCCGTGTCGGCGATTCCGGCCGTTCGGACCCTGCTGGTGCAGCGGCAGCGCGAGCTCATCGCGGAGGCGGGCTCGGTTGTCGTCGAGGGCCGCGACATCGGCACCGTGGTGAAGCCGGACGCCGATCTCAAGATCTTCCTGACCGCCTCAGCCGAGGAGCGCGCCCGTCGGCGCAATGCGCAGAACGTCGCAAATGGCTTGGGCGATAACTACGAAGCGGTGCTGGCCGATGTGCAGCGCCGGGACCATCTGGACTCCACCCGCGCGGTTTCGCCGCTGCAGGCCGCCGATGATGCGGTCGTGGTCGATTCCAGCGATATGACCCAGGCTGGTGTGGTGGCACATCTGCTGGATCTCGTGCAGCAGAAGGTAGGTGTGCGTCAATGAGTGACGACGGAGTTTGGTTCGACGAAGGCGACTGGGAGATCGGCGCGGAGGGATTCGAGGCCGAGCTCGATGAGTACGCGGGACCGCCCCCGGTGGTGGCCGTCGTGGGGCGGCCCAATGTCGGCAAATCGACTCTGGTGAACCGCATTCTGGGCCGTCGTGAAGCGGTGGTCCAGGACATCCCCGGCGTGACCCGGGACCGCGTGTCGTACGACGCGCAGTGGGTCGGGCGCCGGTTCGTGGTGCAGGACACCGGCGGTTGGGAACCCGACGCCAAGGGTCTGCAGATGCTGGTCGCCGAGCAGGCCACCGTCGCGATGCGCACCGCGGACGCGATCATCCTGGTGGTCGACGCCGTGGTCGGAGCGACCGCGGCCGACGAGGCCGCGGCCAAGCGGCTGCAGCGCTCCGGCAAGCCGGTGTTCCTGGCGGCCAACAAGGTTGACAACGAGAAGGTGGAGTCCGAGGCCGCGGCGCTGTGGTCGCTGGGGCTGGGGCAGCCGTACTCGATCAGTGCGATGCACGGTCGCGGTGTGGCCGACCTGCTCGATGCGGTGCTCGAGGTGCTGCCGACCCTATCCGAAATGAGTGGCGGGACAGGCGGTCCGCGCCGCGTCGCGCTGGTCGGCAAGCCCAACGTCGGCAAGAGCTCGCTGCTGAACAAGCTGTCCGGTGACGAGCGGTCCGTCGTGCATGACGTCGCCGGTACCACCGTGGACCCGGTCGACTCGCTGATCGAATTGGACGGCAAGACTTGGCGTTTCGTCGACACGGCCGGTCTGCGCCGTAAGGTCGGCCAGGCCAGCGGCCATGAGTTCTATGCCTCGGTGCGCACGCACGGCGCGATCGACGCCGCCGAAGTCGCGATCATGCTGATCGACGCCTCCCAGACGCTGTCCGAGCAGGACCTGCGGGTGCTGTCGATGGTGATCGAGGCCGGGCGCGCGTTGGTCATCGCGTTCAACAAGTGGGACCTGGTCGACGAGGACCGGCGCTACTTGCTCGACAAGGAGATCGAACGCGAACTGGTGCAGGTGCAGTGGGCGCCGCGCGTCAACATTTCCGCGAAAACCGGTCGGGCCGTGCAGAAGTTGGTGCCGGCGCTGGAGTCCTCGCTGGCGTCCTGGGACGCGCGCATCTCGACCGGACGGCTCAACACGTTCCTCAAGGAGATCGTCGCCGCGACGCCGCCGCCGGTGCGCGGCGGCAAGCAGCCACGCATCCTGTTCGCCACGCAGGCGGCCTCTCGGCCGCCGACCTTCGTGCTGTTCACCACGGGCTTCCTGGAGGCCGGCTACCGCCGGTTCCTCGAGCGCCGACTGCGTGAAGAGTTCGGCTTCGAGGGCAGCCCGATCAAGATCAATGTGCGGGTGCGGGAGAAGCGCGGCGTCAAGCGCTGACCGTCGCCGCGCCGCCGGACCCGTTTAGGGTCCGGCGGAAGGTCTGAGGTAGGCTTTCCAACCGTTGCCGGTTCATCCGGTAGCGCCGCGGGCTGTGGCGCAGCTTGGTAGCGCACTTGACTGGGGGTCAAGTGGTCGCAGGTTCAAATCCTGTCAGCCCGACAAAGTTTGTACAGGTCAAAGGCCTCGCGGTGGCTTGGATTGCGCCGTCTTACTGTCGCACCCACCCGAGGACACCTTGATGGCGATCGCCGATGTCTCTGCCTACATGCACCTCAGCAGTGAGGACGTCGAAGAGATCGGCTACGAACTCGACGTGATCCGCCGGGACGTCGAGGAGTCGCTCGGGACGAAGGACGCGGCCTATATCCGGCGGGTGATCCATTTTCAGCGGGTGCTCGATGTTGCGGCGCGGCTGATGATCGCCGGTAGCCGGTCCAAGGTTGGCTGGGTGGCCGGCACGTGCGCGCTGGCGTACGCGAAGTCCATCGAGAACATGGAGCTCGGCCACAACATCTCCCACGGCCAGTGGGATTGGATGAACGACCCCGAAATCCACTCCAACACCTGGGAGTGGGACATGGTCGGGCATTCCGCGCAGTGGCGGTACTCGCACAACTATCGGCATCACGTCTACAGCAACGTGCTCGGCATGGACGAGGACATCGGTTACCGCCTGCTACGAGTGACGACCGACCAGCCGTGGCGGTGGGCTTATCTGTTGACTCCGCTGCGAAACCTGGTGCTGGCAGCGATGTTCGAATGGGGCATCGCCCTGCACGGCCTGCACTCGGAGCGGCTCCGGGGCGAGACGGCAGACGCTGTCGCGGTGGAGAAGCGGAAGTTTCTCGCCAAGGGCGCCCGCCAGTTGGGTAAGGACTATGTGTTCTTCCCTGCGCTGAGCCTGCGCCGGTGGCGTCGCACGCTGGCGGCCAATGCCACTGCGAATGTGCTCCGGAACCTGTGGGTGTACGTGAACATCATTTGCGGGCACATCCCCGACGGGGCCGAGACGTTCGACCCCGCTGTGGTCAAGGACGAAACTCGCGGCGAATGGTATCTGCGACAAATTCTCGGGACGGCGAACTTCAACGCAAGCCCGCTGCTGGCGATTTCGGGTGGGCACCTGTGCTACCAGATCGAGCATCACCTGTTCCCTGATCTGCCGAGCAACCGGTTGCCTGAAGTGAGTGTCCGGGTCCGGGAACTGTGCGAGAAGTACGGCCTGCCCTACAACACGGCATCGCTTCCGCGCCAGTACTTTCGGACGCAAAGGATCATCCACGGGTTGGCGTGGCCCGACTGGCTGCTGCGTGTGGGGCGGCGGCGCGACTAACTGTTCAACGGATACGCCGGCCCGATTGGTTGCGCGGACGCGGACGAATCGGCTCCGGCAGAGAACTGCCGTCGTTCTTGCCCATTTCACTGGCCACCCCGACACAGAAAAACCCACTCTGACCAGCGTTGGAGTGGGTTTTTGATTGCTTGGCGGTGATACCGTGCCGGGACCGCTTTGGGACCAGATTCCCAGAGATGCTTCGAAGGGCCGGGTCGAGGACAGCTGCAGTTTGACTGGCTGACCGAGGTGGCGGCGGCGATTCTGGAATGCATCGGGCGCAACCAGCTCGAGGCTGGCCGGCTCGCGACCCTGACGGCAGGGCGATTCTCGCCGCCGATTTCCACCGCCTGGTCAGGCTCGTGGTGCGTTTGAGCTCTATGTAATTACACAACGTCATTGACAGCCCGTAATTAGGGGCGCAAGCTGGTGTCATGACCACGACAAAGCGAGTTGTTTTCATCGGGGCAGCCGGTGAGATGTGCCGTGTCGCCATCGAACGGTTCGTCAAGGCGGCCGGCGACGCCGACTGGATGCTGGAGCTCTACGACATCCGGCCGGAACTGCTGCATGAGTTCGCGGCGAAGCTGCCTGCGGGCTCGGTGACGGTCGGCTCGTTCGACCTCTTCGACGGTGGCGCGCTGCGCAGGGCGATCGACGGCGCCGACCTCGTCGTGCTCGGCGCGGGGCCGTACAACCGCACCGCGGAGCCGGTGATGGAGGCCTGCATCGAGAAGCAGGTGCCCTATCTGGATCTCGACGACGACGAGGCGAGCACGCGTGCAGCGCTGGCGCTCGATGACCGCGCGAAGGCTGCCGGTGTCCCGATCCTCATCTGCTGTGGTGCATCGCCCGGGTACACCAATGTGATGACCGCCGATGCGGCGCGCGACATGGATGTTGTTGAGCGCATTGACATCTGCTGGGTGACCGGCGATGAGGGGCCGGTGCCGTTCGGCCGGGCGGTGCTCGACCACGCGATCCGCGGTTTTGCCGGGCCGTGCTGGACCTGGGAGAACGGGCGCGCAGTGCAACATCAGACGTTCCTGGAGACCGATGTGTTCGACGTCGGCAACTCACTCGGTGACGCCTACCGATTCTACGAGTGTGCGCATCCAGAAGCGGTGACGTTGCCGCGGCGCTGGCCGGGAGCCGACCGGATTCGGGTTCTGGGCGCCCTCGATCCGCCGCCCACCAACGGCATCATGCGTGGCGTCGCAGTGGCCGTGCAGGACAACAACATCACCATGGACGAGGCCATCGACTTCGTCAACGACCTCCTGACCGACAAGACCGGTTCGCTCAAGGTATGGCGGTACGCGTTGTCGGGGCTCTGGGGCACCATCCGTCGCGGTGAGATCGGCGTGGCCGAGGTGCTGAGATTCCTGGCAACGTCGGCAGCAAAGAAGCACCCGCCGTTCCGGGGCACCAACTATGTCCGGGTGACGGGCAAACGCGATGGGCAGCAAGTGGTTTCGGTGCGGCGTGCACCGGTGAGCGGGCCCGGTACCCCGTGGACCACCATGGCGTCTCTCACGGGTTCGGCCACCGCGGCGTTCATGCTGTTGGCCGTCGACCAATTGGGCGAACGGTCCGGGGTTTTGGCGCCGGAGGATTGGGCCGACCCGGAGACCTTCTACCACGCGCTGGCGGCCACCGGTGGGGCGCCACTGCACCAGGTGGTCGAGGCAGTGGTCACCCCGAGTACTGCGGTGACTTCCCGCAAGGTGGTGTCCGCATGAACCTGCTGACCGAAACCGGTTGGGCCCCTGTGCCTGTCGGTGAACCGGCGCTCGCCGGCGAGGTGACCTGTGATGTCGCCGTGGTCGGGGGCGGCGTCGGTGGGATGACGGCAGCCTTGCGCCTCGCCGAATCCGGCGCCGACGTCGTTCTGCTCGAAGCGCAGACCTGTGGCTGGGGCGCGAGTTCGCGCAACGCGGGCTATGTGACCAACTCGATCGCCGCCGATCCATCGTTGCTGGCACTGTTGTTGAGCCGCAGCAAGGTCCGCGCGCTGTTCCAGTTTGCCGAAGCGGCAGTGGAATTCACTCAGGACGCCATCGAGCATCGCGCCATCGACTGTGACTTCGAAAAGGTCGGCATTGTGCTGGCCGCGGTGTCGAAGGGACAACTGCGAAAGTCGCGGCGAAACGCGAAGATGCTGTCCGAGGCCGGCTCGTCGGCCGAGTTCGTCGATGGACGAGACGCGGGCTTGCCGGACGGCTTCCTGGGCGGAGTGCGCGAAGGCATCGGGGGGACCCTGAATCCCGGCAAGTACGCCATGGGACTACGCGACGCGGTCTTGGCCTCTGGGGTAAGGGTTTTCGAGCACACGCCGGTGCAGAACGTCACCGATGGCGGTGCCGGGGTGACTGTCGAGACGGCGCAGGGCCGGGTCCGCGCCAAGCAGGCGTTGCTTACCGCCAACGCCAACCTCAAGGACTTCGCCATTGCGCCGCGCCGGCTGGTCTCCCCGGTGTGGACCTCACTGGTGGAAACCGAGCCGGTCGCCCCGGAACGCCTGGACTCCATCGGGTGGACCAGCCGCGCGCCCATGGTGACCGCACACATGATCTTGGAGAGCTACCGCGTAACCCCGCGGAACACCATCGTTTTCGGTACCCGGCGGTTGGAGACCACCAACGGGCCGCTGCACGCGCGAACGCCTTCGGGGCCCGTCGTCGACGATCTCGTGCGCGGCTTCCGCGAGCGGTTCCCCGGCCTGAGCGACGTTGCGCCGCAACGGGCCTGGGGCGGCTGGATCGGCATGAGCTCCACTTGGCTGCCGGTCGCCGGGGAGGCCGCGCCGAACGTGCTGTATTCGTTGGCGTGCAACGGACATGGCTTCGCCCAGGCACAGTACGTCGGAAACCTGCTCGCCGACAGACTTTCCGGCGCACCCATGCCGGACGACCTCAAGACCATCTGGCATGACGGCCGATTCTGGCCCAGCTTCGTCAGCCAGCCGGCACTGACCCTCGGCTGGTTCGGCGACCGCGTTCTCGACCGCCTGGCCCGGATATAGGCAGCAAGGAGCAAATATGGACGTCATCGGCGCGTTGTTCGCCCTCGCGGATCTCCTCATGATCTTCGCCGGTTTCACCTACGGCTGGAAGTTCATCCGGAACCATGGGAACTATCTGCTCGGTCTGGAGTGGATCATCGTCGCGACCTCCGGGGTCAACTTCCTGATCTACGCGGTGCTGCGGCTGAGCCAGGAGAGCGGCAGTTTTCACGTCGCGATCTTCTTCGACGCGTTCTCCAGGTCGGTCGGGATCACCTTGATCCTGGTGCTCGGCTTGATGGCCGTGACCCACGGATACCAGCCGTCGCGCACAGTCGATATCGGCGTCTTCGCCCTGGCCGGCGTGGTCGGTCTCGTCCTGACGTTCTACGCCTTGCGGACGGCATCACCGGTCACGCACCACATCGGCCTGACCGGCGCGGTGTTCCTCGTCGCGGTGAACGTCCTCACCACGATCTTCCTGATCTATTTCGCCACCCGGCTGTGGCGTATCGGCGAGCGGGGCCACGCGGTGCTCGTCATGGTCGTGACTGCGATGGGGTCGGTGATCGCCGCGACGTATGACTTCTACGACGTACCCGGTGATGACTCGAACCGGACGATCTTCTACACGGCGGCGCTGACGACGTGGGCGCTCCAGTTGATCGTCTACTACTACGCCTACTGCGCGATGGACGAACATAACCGGCATCGCGCCACGGTTGTGATGAACTAAGGACACGATGAGCAGACGCCCCAAACACGATCCAAAGGAGTCCGAACGCGAGATCCTCGTCGCGGCGGAGGAGTTCTTGCGGGAGCGGCCATTCCGCGAGATGACCGTCGACGCGGTGATGAGCCGGACTGGACTCAAGCGGCCGGCGTTCTACGTGCACTTCCGGGACCGCCACGACCTCGCGCTGCGCGTCGTCGAGCAACTCGGGATGGAGATCGGAGAGATGGTCGACCGGTGGCTGGTGGGCACCGACCTCGTCAACGATGCGAGGTCGGCATTCAAAGGGCTGACCGAGGTTTATTCGCAACACGGTGCCGTCTTACGTGCGCTGTCGGATGCGGCGGGTAGCGACGAGAAGGTCGAGGCCGCATACGGGCAGCTGATTCAGCAGTTCATCGACGCGACCACCAAACGCATCGTTGACGATCAGGCGGACGGGCGGATCAAGGCAGATCTCGATGCAGTGGAGACCGCACGGGCCCTGGTCTGGATGGACGAACGCTATCTGACACAGACGTTTTCGCGTGAGCCACACCCGGACCCGGACCTTGTAGTCGAGGTGCTGTACAACATTTGGATGTCTGCTCTATACGGACCGCGGCCCTAGCCAGGCAGTCCCTGGCCCCCTGGGCGCGTCGAAAATTCTCAGCGGGTCGATAGCGTCAACCCGGCGCAACCGGGGCCCTGCTCCTGCCGATCGCACGGATGTCGGCGCCGGCGACCGCCCTAGGCGGCACAGGCCCGGTCTGGACAGCCGGCAGCCACAAGTCGAAGACTATGGCTATCGGCACAAGGCGCAACAATCGACCAGGGAGTGATGATGACGAGATACACCAGCGCATCCAGAACTTGGGATGGCGGTTGGGCCGAAGCTGAACGCGCGGCCGAGAAGATGGTGTTTCGTGCGCCGACGTTCGCGCTGGAACTCGCCAAAGCACTGCGGCCTGAACGGCGTTCCGCGCATGTCGGCGGCAATCTGGCTACCGCCACCGAAGAGGTGGTGATCAATGTTCCTGTCGATCGTGTCTATGCGCAGGTAGCCGATGTGACTCAAATGGGCCGGTGGAGTCCGGAGAACACCGGTGCGACCATCAGAGACGGTGGAATCGTGGGTGTCGGAACAGTCTTCGACGGCCGCAATCTGCGTGGCCGCTTGCGCTGGACCACCCGCTGCGAAGTGATCGCCGCCGATGAGAACGAGTACTTTGCCTTCAAGGTGCGGGCGATCGGTTGGGACCGACCGTTTCTGCGTTTCCCGATAGCGACCTGGACGTACCGGTTCCGGGTAATCGACGAGGCGACGACCGCGGTCAGTGAGACCTGGGCGGTTGGTCCTTGGCCACGACCGGTAGTCGATGCAGTCAATCACTGGTCGGCGAACGGCCTGACGGGAGCCGAGATTCAGAGCAGGAACTTGGCCATCACATTGCGGAATCTGAAACAGCGACTCGAAGCCGACGACTAGATCTTGTTGTCCGGTTAGCCTGACGCCATGACCGTGAACTCGAAGGTTTCGCGCTCCTGGCTCCTGGTCAATCCGTCTCGCGAGCCTGATCTCGGGGCGCTGCTGGCGACCACAAACTCCGACGAGGTGATTCTGGACCTCGAAGACGCTGTCGCTCCCGATGAGAAGGAGGCGGCTCGGGACCGGGTCATCGAATTCCTCAACTCTGGGGCCCGGGCGTGGGTCCGGGTCAACGACGCGTCCAGTGATTTCTGGTCGGCCGACTGTCGTGCCCTGGCCGAGTGCAGCGGGATGAAGGGCGTTGTGCTGGCCAAGACGGAGGGCGGGAATCACATGTGGGACACCGCGAATCGGCTCGGCGGTGAGTCACCGGTGATTGCACTGATCGAAACCGCACGCGGGCTGGCGCGGGTGCATGACATCGCCGCGGCGCGACCGTGCTTTCGCATCGCGTTCGGCGTCAACGACTACACGCTGGACATCGGGGTGGAGCAGGACCCGTTGGCGCTGGCGTACAGCCGGTCCCAGCTGGTCGTCGCGTCGCGCGCGGCGCACATCCCGGGTCCGATCGACGGGCCGACCCGCGACCCCGATCAGCTGGCCGAGGGCGTGGCGCTCACTCGGCAGATGGGCATGACGGGCAAGCTCGCGCTGCGTTCGTCCGACGCCGAGACCATCAACACCGGGCTGAGCCCGTCCGAATCTGATATCGGCTGGGCGCGCGAGTTCGTCGAGCAGTTCAACGCCCGCGGCGGAAAACCCAAGGACGGCAGCGACTTACCTCGGTTGAACCGCGCCCGGATCATTCTCGAGAAGGCGCGCCAACTCCGGCTGATACCGAGCTGAACGCCGCCGGCGGCAACTGCGTCAGGGCAGCGAGGCGTCAGTTCAGCGGTACCCACCCGCGCGGGTCTACATCCGTGGGTACGGCGCGCACGTAGTAGCAGTTGCTGAATCCCAGTGCGCCTTCGCAATGGTTGAAGATGCCGTTGCTGTCGGATTGCCCGTCGCAGAATCCGCCCCAGGGCGTGTTCATGCATTGTCCTGGCGTGGCGTGGGCTACGCCGATGGGGCTGAGCGCGATCGCGGCGGCGATCACTAGTGCGGTTTTCATCAGCCCATCCCTCCTTCTGCCATGAGGTTTGATCTGTCGCGAGGCTCTGGTGAGTTGCCTTCACCCGGCCCATAAATTCCGATGGTAGGCCGAGTTTTGGGGTACTGCGATTGATATGGGAGTAGGCGAGTGACCGCACCCGGTGGAGTTCGCGGGACGGGTGTGACGCGTGAGGTAGGTGGGGATGCTGAGAGGGTACCGGTCCGCAATTGCCCACGCCGCCAACAGGTTTAGATCGGAACTCTTTCGGCCACACGGCTCGTCGAGACCTACCCGGAACCCGCCGGTGCAGGGTCGCGTACGTTCTTGGAGAATCAAGTCCGAGAACCCAACGCACCAATCGACGAAAGCCATCATGCCCGAGGATCAGAACACAGACGTCCCACCGAATCACCTCTCCATCGATCCGCGTAGCCCCTTCTATAGCGAAGAGGCGCTCATCCGAGGTGTGGGTATTCGCTTCAATGGCGTCGAGCGGACCAACGTGGTCGAATACGACGTCGCCGAGGGTTGGGTGCGTATGGAAGTCCCGACCGCCAAGGATCGCCGCGGAAATCCGATGGTCGTCAAGCAAAGCGGCACGGTTGAACCGTACTTCCGCCTAGCGGAGTAGCGGACCCCCGCGGGTTTGATGGTGCCAAGCCATGCAGACAGCACTGCTGCGCCCACGATCACCGCAGCGGTCCCCGGCTCCTTCGAGTGGGGTGTGTACCACGAGCGGCATCCGAAGCTGATTCGTCAGGTATTGGACACCACGCCGTACACCTCCGCTGAGGAGGCGATGCTGCAACAGCTTCTCGCCGAAAGCACCACCGGCGTCCTCGAGCCGTTGCCCGAGACGGCTCATGACCGTGCCGATTGGCTGGCATGGGGAGAGCACCTCTACGGACGGCCCTGGGGTGAGGTGCCGTTCTTGTGGAGCGAAAGCTACTTCTACCGGCGATTGCTCGAGGCCGTCGGTTACTTCGGCGCCGGCGCCTGGCGCGGAGTCGACCCGTTCGCTCCGGTCAAGAACGCCGAGTTGGCGGGACCAGAGGTCGAGGAAGAGCTGAGTGCGCTCGCCGACTTGGCGGACGCGGGGGACCAGCAGCACGAGGCACTGCTGGTCGCCGCATTATGGGGTAACCGCGCCGACCTCAGCTTCCAACTCCAACTGACCGCCGCCGCCGCAGAAGCGCGGTCGGAGGGCATCCTCGTCGACGACAGCGGATTGCTCTGGGCTGCGCTGAGTGCGCAGGACAAGCCGATCGTCTGCGTCGTGGCAGACAACGCAGGACGCGAGCTGCTGTCGGATCTCGTGCTGGCCGACAATCTGCTCACTCAACGTATTGCGGCCGAGATCGTGCTGTACGTCAAGCCGCACCCGTACTACGTGTCGGATGCGACCATGGCCGACATGCTGTCGGTCGTCCAACGCTTGAAGGCCGACCCACGTCCACAGATTGGCGACATCGGCGACCGACTCTGGGAGGCCGTGCGCAGCGGCCGGCTCAAGGTACGCACGCATGAGTTCTTCTGTGCGCCGTTGGCGTTCCACGACATGCCCGATGATCTCGCAGCCGAATTCGCCACGGCCACAATGACGGTGATGAAAGGCGACCTCAACTACCGGCGCCTCGTCGGAGACCGGTACTGGCCCGCCACGACACCGTTCAACGAAACCGTGGCCTACTTTCCGTCTCCGGTGACCGCACTGCGGACGCTGAAGTCGGAAGTTGTCGTCGGCCTCACGTCCGAGCAGGTTGCAGAACTCGATGCCACCGGACAGCGATGGCGGACCAGCGGCCGGTACGCCTTGATCCAAGTCCGCGTGGACTAGGGGATTCAGACGACTACCGGCGTCGGTACTGATCCACTGATGAGTCGTTCCCGCATCCACTGCGTGCCGCCCTCGAGTTCGAACGGCGCGTAGTGCGGGTTCGGGTTGCTGGCCAGGAACACGGCGCCGCTGATGATCGCCTCGATAACCGCGAACACCTCGTTGAAGGGCGCATGGAGCGTGAAAGCGATCTGCCCGGCGAGGGAGAACGGGTTGCTGATCCAGTCGTTCATCACCGCTTCGTAGACGGCGGCTTTGACCGCACTTGCCTGGTCGTCCTTGTTCTCGGCGAAGATGTCGCCTTCGCGATAGACGTCCATCCAGTTGTCGGGCTTGGCGGGGAAACCGGGCAACCCGAACCGCTGAAGTGGGTCCAGGCCGTGGGTACCGGTCGCTGTCACCCGTGGTCTGGCCCACGGCGCGATGGAATCGGTTTGGCGGCATGGGTTGGCGTACGCCAGAACGCCTTTGAGATCCGGGGTGCGCCAGGCCAGCGGCTGACCGGGTTGCAGGTAGCGGAAGTAGAAGTACGATCCCACGATCGCGCCCTGGGAGTAGACGCCGAGCGACCAGGGTGTGCCCTGCGGGAACGGCACGCCGTTGTCCATCTGGGTCGCGCCGAGCAGCCGGGCGAGTTCGTTGACACCGCTGTCGTTGTCGAACGGGAGTGCGCCGTTGTTGTAGCCGATGGGCTGGTGACGGCAAATGCCTTGGGATTCAAGGGCAGTCGCCGTGTCTGCCACCGGCCCCCTGAACATGTCCGACAGGTGGCCTTCGACAGTGAACATGATCGGGCGCAGATTCGGCGGCGGCGGAACGTAGTGGACGGCCTGCGCGGTCGTGTCGTCGAAGATGCCGGTCTGGGGTAACCCGAGGCGCCGTTGCATTTCGGTGACCGCGGCGACATCGCCGTCACCGTAGACCCGGTCCTTGATCGGTGCATACGCGCGATACTCACGCTGGAACCATGCTTGCCAGTATTCGATTTCTGTTCCGTGGGCCCCGGGCCCGTACGGTAGTGGCATCGGTCTGCTCCCTTCTTGTCATGTCGCGCTGGTCCCAGGTCGAGACCTCGCTGTTCATCGTTTGTGGCTGTGCCTCGCATGTTCGATGCCGGCACCGACGGCGCTGACCGCCAACGCGAGCGCTCCGACGGCGATGAGGGGGTACCACCACTGGGCGCCGATCCAGTAGGCATGGGCACCAACGAAACCGCTGTGCTCGCGGGTGCCGAACAATGCTGACCGGACTGTGGGTACGGTCAGGGCCGCGATCAGGATCACGAGCGTTGTCGAGAGCAAGGCAAGCGGCAGCTTGCTGGAGCGTTGCCAGGTTCCCAGTGTGATGAGATAGGCGCCGGTCCCGCTCGCACCGAGACCGAACAGTCCGAGCCCGGTTGAGGATTGCATCGCAGCCGCGACGCCGAGAACGAGCAGCACGGCGCCGGCCATGATGACCGGTCCCGCATTGCCTTTGGTCGACCACACGACGCGGTATGCACCCAGTGCCATGGTCCGGGCCGTGTTCAGGGGCGGCTTGAGGACGCCGGGCAGCTGCTGGACGCAGCCGACCGCCGCGGTCGCGGTGGCAACGGTTTTGGTGATGGTGCGCGACATGAGTGGCGAGCTCCTGTCGGTGGCGAGGGTCTCGCGGGCGACGGGATTCTCTGCCAGGAGAGCGTATTTGGCGGGTCCGGAGGGTTTGGCCAGTACTTTTTCGGCCCAGTCGTGAGTTGTTGTGGGGCTCCAGTCCGCGGGTTTCGGTGGTTGTGGGTTGAGCACCGCATTGGCCAGCGCGTCCAATTCCTCGTCGAGGACGCACTTTTGCCACGCCTGCGCCAGCCACAGGGATGTGTTGGGAAGGCTGGACGGTAGCGGCATTTCTGGCTGGTCAAGGAATCGGAGTTCTGTGAGTACCGTGGCCGGCGGGGGAGTGGGACTCGGATTACCCTGTGCCCCAATCGTACTGAGCCTGCTCGCGAACCACTGGGCTCTGCAGTCCGGGCCGGCCGGCCATTCGGCTTTGTGTGTTTGGACGATCCGCTGCACTCGTCGTGGGTCCAGCAGGGCGTGGACGAGCCATCCTGCTCCGTCGAGTCGACCCCACATCCAGTCGTTGGCTCGCCATGACCGTTTGTAGAAGGCGCCGAAGTGGTGGAACTGATCCGCCCCGGTATGTCGGGAGGTTCTCTTATCTGAGTGCCTCCTCGGTCTGAGGGTGCCGCTGGCGATGGTAATAGAGCGCTTCGGCTCGGTCCGGCGTGAGGTCCTGGCAGTAGCCGTTGGGCCGCTGGCGGTTGTAGAAGGCGACCCATTCGGCGGTGGCGAGGGACAGCTCGGCGGCGCCGGGGTAGGGCGGTTGGTGGTCAATGAGCTCGGTCTTGTAGCTGCTGTTGATCGATTCGGCCAGGGCGTTGTCGAAACTATCGCCCACTGATCCGACTGACGGGAGAATCCCTTCGGCGGCCAACCGTTCGGTGAAGGCCACCGCAGTGTATTGAGATCCCGCATCGCTATGGTGAATGAGATCGTTCAATGTTGTTGCACCGGAACGCTTTCTAGCATCGACCGCGTGGTTGATCGCATCGGTCACCAGCTTCTGGGTCATCTCGGTGGCCACCTTCCAGCCGACAATCTTGCGGGCATAGACATCGATCACGAACGCGGTGTACGCCCACCCCGCACGGGTTCGGCAATACGTGAAATCGGCAACCCACAAACGATCGGGCGCCTGGGCGACAAACCGCCGCTGCACCCGGTCCGGTGCCCGTGTCGCGGCCGGGTCGGCAACGGTAGTACGGACCCGGCGCCGCTTGCACGCACCACGCCAACCCATCTCCCGCATCACCCGCTCCACCACGCACCGCGAGACATCGAGTCCATTGGTGCGCAACACAATCCATGTCTTGCGAGCACCCAGGACCCGATACAGCGGGTTGGATTGACGGAGCCGGTGGACCGCATCAATCACCTGCGCGTCCGCCCAGTCGGCCTTCGAGGGGCCACGGCCGGCGCGGTGGGCGTAGTACGTCGACGGGGCGATCGTGACGCCGAACTCCGAGAGCACGGCGCACATCGACTCGACACCCCACTTGAGACCATCAGCGCCCACCCGCTGGTGCTGGTGGGCGCTGATGAACTCCACGACTACTGAGAGGGCCGGTCGAGCTCGGCAGCGAAGAAAACCGATGCCGCCTTCAAGATCGCGTTGGCCCGCTTGAGTTCGGCATTCTCCCGGCGCAGCTTGCGCAGCACCTCGGATTCCTGGCTGGTCTGCCCGGCCCGACCACCGGCGTCGATCTCGGCCTGGCGGACCCATTTGCGCACCGTCTCGGCAGTCCCGACACCCAGCAGGTCAGCAACCCTGCCCATCGCTTCCCACTCCGAGGTCGTGTCGCTGCGCAGATCGACCACCATCTGCACCGCCCGCGCCTTCAACTCGTCTGGATACCGCCTCGATGACTTCGATCCCACGTGTCCATCCTTCCCAACGGACGAACTCTCCGGACACGCCGGGGTGGATCAAACTGCATGCCGGTGAGTTTCTGGGCGGCAGTCTGATAATTCGGTGCGAGCTGGCAGCGGGTGTCGGCGCTGACCTGTATCAATTCGAGTGATTGTTCGACGTCAGCGTCGGTAGGGAGCATCGCTCGCTGGGTGGCGGCGAGGTTGAACAACTTGGTTGCCACGGTCGCCGGATTGGTGCCTGGCGCAAGGTATTCGAGGTAGGTCGTCAGCTGATCGACTTGCCGCGCGTCGGGCGCGCGGACGCCATCTGCTGCTGGGTCGGGCGTCGCTGATTGGTCGGCAATGGCGGTCAGTGTTCCGTAACCGTTGACAATGGCCGTGCCGAGCTTGCCCCAGGGATCGTCTTCGACTCCGAAGTGTTCGAGGTAGGCGTCGGCGAGTTGAGTGGCGGCGTCTTGCAACGAACCGTTCCGGGTCTGCGGGTTGGTGCAGACTGTGTTGACGAGGTCGCCGAGGTCGAACGGTTCGGGCGGCGGGCACGCATCGGATATGCCGTTGGCGATCGTCGCCACGGCGGCCATTTCGGCTGGCGACGTCGCGAGCTGGTAGGCGGCCCGGATGATGACGATCGCGCACGCTTTGGCAAGGTCGAAGGCCGGCCGTCCGTACCGTGTGAGGTCGGCTGCGCTCGTTGGCAGCGAACCGCCGGCGGACTGCCAACGGGTCTTGATGGCTTCGGTGATCGTTGTGCGGCAGAGGGTTTCGGCATTGCCGCCGATCTTCAGATTGGCCCCCCAGTTCGTGGGGATGCTCTGCGGTGAGCCGTTCGCCGCGGGCCATGTGCTCAGTTGGCGGAGCAGGGCGGCGGTGATGTTCTGCGCGTGTCGGGTGGCTTCTTGCAGGGTGTAGTCCGCCAGCAGCTGTGGGGTGAGCAACGGCGTATCTGCCCCCAGCTTGATGGCGAGCTGTGCGAGATGCAGTCTCGTGTTGACGCGCGCGTGCATGCGGTCCTGGTGGGTGCGGATGGCGCGAAGGTCGGCTGAGATCGACTGTGAGGTCATCGCGGTGAGATCCTTGAGCAGCGAGTCAAGGAGTCCGAGTGGTTCGTTGAGTTCGTCTTGCGGAGCTTCTTCCAAGGTCGGTGTCGGTCCCGAGGATGGCACGACGAACAAGAGGACCCGGCGGACCGGTCGTTGGGCGGGACGGTCGAAGATTCGTTGCAGCACAACGTCAATGGGCCGGTTGTCCAGCATCCCGCCGTCGGCGACCCAGTGCGGCCGCGTGAAGTTGGTGAAGGGTGCCATCGGCGGTCGAGCGGGCACGCCTCCCGTCTTGGCGGTTCCTTCGATGAAGGGGATGAAGGAGGGTTCGAATGCGGCGGGGAACGATGCGCTGCTGCGGGCGGCCAACGCCAGCGCTGACGCGGCGTCGCCATTCGTGAGGTTCTGCTCGGTGAAGGTGAAGACGCCGCGCCGGTCGACATCTTGGACCTGGGTACCGAAGGAGTCGGTGAACCTGCTGGTCTCGCCGTTGAGCAGCGTCGTTGTGATGTAGAGCGTGGTGGACGGGAGACCACCGTTGTTGCCGGCGGCGGGCTGGATCGGGAACGGCCCATGCGTGAATGTCGGAATCTCGGCGTCGAGGCTCTTGAACATGCGTTCGTCGCCGTAGAGCAGCGACGGCGTGCTGGCGTCCGTCGGTTCGCGCAACAGGTCGGTCAAGGCCCCCAGGTCGAGCCAGAGTTCGCGGAGATTGCCGAGGTCGGCGCCCTTGACTCGGGACCAGGCAAGGAACGCTGCGTTGATGCCGCCGGCGCTGGTCCCTGACAGGACGTCGACGTCGACAACGACGTCGAGCACATCGATCAGTTCGGCATACAGCTTGAGGGACGCTTCCGCCGCTGTGGTCAGCGTGGAGGCGGGGAGGTCGCCGGGCCTGAATCGCCACTGAGACGCCTGGGTAAGCAGATTGATCTCGCGTGTCACGCCGGCCATCCAGATCGCGAGGCTGACACCGCCGGTCATCGTGGTCGCCAGTCGCAGTTCCTGGGTGGCATCCGATGCCAATGATGGATTCTGAAAAGCCATCGCGCACCTCTTTTTACTGGATTCGAAGCTAATGGCGGTGTCGTGTACCTGTATCGAGTAGTCGACTACTCGACTTTTCGAATTCAGGTGTCATGACTCGGAATTCGCTACCGGAACGGCATCATTACCGGTGCCCAGGAACGGCGTGAGAATGGTCATCATCATCGCTCCGCCGACGGAAAGCGATCCGGACAGCAAGGTAAATGCCGACTCCGACACATTGAACTGCAGTGGCGACCCGGGCACTGTCAATCCGTAGACGGCCATCGACAACATGGCCGCCGCGATCGGCAGGTACGGCGGACGAATGCCACGTAAAGCCATGCCGCCAGCCACGCCACCGGCACCAGGGTGCAACGTGTAATTCCGCTTCGCGCAATAAGCCGCAAAAATTGTGGCTCCGCAGGCGATCACGGAAAATCCGTAGAGCACCCACCGGCCTGCGTTGTACGAACCGTCCGCGCGATAAAGCAAAGCCAGCAACGTGGTGTAGGCGACCAGCGCCTCAGCGGGGATCTGCGCGGCCAGCAATTGCGCAAATCCGGCAGCTGTGTCAACCAGTGGTGCGGAGCTGGTGATTTGGCCGAGCTCACGCGCTCGAGGCAAAGTTGTCGTCGGACCCATCGTCGGCATTTCCGACTGCGAGTACGGCAGTCCGCTCGGCGGCGCCGGTGGCGGTAGATCCCCGCCTGCCGAGCCCGTCGCCGGGGTGTTCAGCGGTTGGCCAGCGGGTGCGAGGTCGCGCGCGATCGCCAACGACGCCATGCAAGCCAGACTCATGATGACCTCCTCTGTGACGGCGAGGACGACCGAGTCGCCGCGTCAGCTCGCGACCAGTTCGCCTACGCCCCAACGATGTTGCGCCTTTGGCGGCTCGGGCGCCCGCGTAGCCGGCTACTCGACCTTCACCGCTTCACCACGACATTCGGTGCCCAGATCAGTACCGATTCGAGTAGTGGGCTACTGGTGCGTGCCTGCACATTTCGTCGCGACACTTGGTTTCCCATCACTTCATCAAAGGAGGGACCGATGACTGTCACTCGCGGCGACGTGGAGTTCGCCAAACGCATATTCTTGGACCGGCTCGGCGACGAGTACGTCTACGGCGGCACCTGGGATCCGAATGATCGCGGTGTGGGTTGTGACTGTTCGGGCTTGGTGACCGATGTGCTCTCAGCGGTGTTCAACGGCAGCGAAATGGTTTGGGGCAGGCAAGGTCTGTCCACCGAGTCGTATCGCTACCGGCCGGTTGGAGAGCAGCACGTCGGACCGTTCGATCTCATGCACGTCGCGTCGTTGAGCGACGTGCCCGGCGACGCGCCAGTGGTGATCAACCTCCACCATGAGGGCGACGGCGGTCCCCACTCGCACATGAACTGTGTCGTCGACGGGGTCGCGATGGAATCGTCGGGATCCTGGGGGTGCTGTTCCACCCCCAAGGCCATTCCCTCCGACAGCAACTACTGGAACGATCACTGGTACGTGGCCGGCCCGATCGTCGAAGACGGCACACCCCCGACTCAGGGCCACGTGGACAGCTTCTTTGCCGACGTGTCCGAATTCCAGGTGCCGGTCAGCGATTCCTACCCGTACAAGATTCTCTCGATCCGGGTGTGCGACGGCACCCACCGGGATTCCAACTTCGCGCAAAACTATGCGTGGATGCGCAATGCGCTGGACTCCGGCCGGCTGGAATGCGGCATCGTCTACACCTACGTGCGCCCGAATTGGCAGGACAACGCCAACACGGTGCGGCAGATGATCGACGACAACGGGGGACTGCACCCCAGGGTCGTACTGATGCTGGACGTCGAAAGTGGCGGGAACCCTGGTGGCGACGGATCGGCCTGGATCAATGCCCTCTACAACAATCTCGCCGAATACGCCGGCAACCCGGCGCGCATCATCGGCTACGCCAACCAGGGCGACTTCAACACGATGTGGCTGTCGCGGCCCAAAGGACTACGGGTGATCGCGGCGTCGTACGGCTCCAACCCGCTGCTGCCGGGGCAAATCGCCCACCAGTACACAGACGGCGCATACGGCGCCAATCAGGGCCTGCCGATGGGCTGTAACCCGTTCGGCAACTGCGATATGAACGTCGCAGACGGATTGTCGCCCAACGATTTTGCCGCGGCCTGCGGCATCGGAACCGCTGCCGGCGTAGGACCGGCAGCCGCCACAGCGGCGCGCGGTGTGATCACCATGGCCCAGACCCAAGACATCTGGAACATGCTGAACGGCACCAACACCGACGGCTCGCCGCTGATCGGTCCTGACGGCGCGGACTACCGTGTGGTCGACCTGCTGGCCCCGGACACTGCGCCGCTCGACGTAAAGCAGAACGCCACCCGCTCGGTGCTGGACGAAATCACGACGTTGGCGAAAGTCCTCACCAGGACCCACAACAACAAGACGCTATTTGACATGGTGTCCGATTTGCACGACAAGATGTGACGTTCGATATTTCGGGCCGGACGTTAACTGCCGGCCCGAAAGGCGGGCCTGATATTTCGCTGTCATAACGCCTTCGACAGCGGAAACCGGCAGGTAGTCTTATACGCCATGGCCCAGAACTGGCCGGTCGTTCACCGCGATAGTGAATTCTCGCTGATTCGCGGGGCATTGCTCGGGGAATCGGGCGAATGCGGCATCGTCCTGGTCGGTGACGCGGGTGTCGGTAAAACAACGCTCGCCCGGCTGGTCACCCAGTCGTTGCCGGTGCGCGCCCACTGGGTTGCGGCGACCGAGTCGGCACGGGGCATTCCGCTCGGGGTGTTCGCCCATCTGGTGCGCAGCGCCACGTCGCGCGATCCGGTGGCATTCCTGTCCGCGGCGCGCGAAACGATTATGGCCGAGGGTCATTCGGTGATCGGTGTGGACGACGCGCATCTGTTGGATCAGTTGTCGGCGACTCTGCTGCACCAGCTTGCAATGGACGGGTCGGTGCGCATCGTGGCCACGGTCCGTTCCGGCGCGCCGGTCCCCGACGCGATCACGTCGCTGTGGAAGGACCGATATCTGCAGCGGTTGCACTTGATGCCGTTCAGCCAGCAGCAATGTGTCGGCCTCATCGAAGAGGCCTTGGGCGGGCAGGTCGAGGGGTTGTCCGCCGAGCTGATGTGGCAGGCCTCGGGCGGGAATGCGTTATTCGTCCGCCACCTGGTGGAAGGGGCCATCGAGGCGGGGACCCTGCGGCAGGTGCGGGGAGTGTGGCAGCTTCGGGGGCGGGCTGCGGTCACCTCAGAGCTGGCGTCGTTGCTGGATTCGAGGGTCGACCAGTTGCCCGACCAGGTGCTGCACGCGCTGCGGTTGCTGACCTTCTGCGAACCACTCGACCTGGACACCCTGACGGTGATCGTCGGTGCGGACGTGGTGGAAGAGGCGGAGAACCGCGGCCTGGTGCGCGTCGCTGAGGAGCCGGGTGGCATCGACGTGAGATTCACCCACCCATTGTTCGGTGAGGTGATCCGCCGGCGACTGGGGATGGCCGCGGGGCGCCGCTTGCGCGGCGAACTCGTGCGCGCGATGCGCGACCGTCCACTGGTCAGTTCGGCGCATCGAATCCGGCTGGCCGAGCTGACTTTGGACAGCGACGAGGTCCCCGAATTGGACCTGCTCGTCACGGCGGCACGAGAGGCGATCGCCCTGACGAACGTGACGCTGGGTGAGCGACTGGCCCGCGCGGCGACCAATCGGGGCGGCGGTCTCGAGGCCGGAGAACTGCTGGCGCGTTCGCTGCTGTGGCAGGGCAAGGCGACCGAAGCCGAGGAAACGCTAAGCTCCTTCGATCCCGAACAGATGACCGAACTGGAGCTGCTGCGGTGGGGATGGGCGCGTATCGCGAACCTGCACTGGTCGATGGGTGACGCCGAGGGCGCCGACGAAGTACTCGCGTTGCTCCGGGAGCGGATCACGAGTCCCGAGCTGGTACCGATCATCGATGGCACCGCGTCGGCAACCCTGACTTTCGAGAACCGCCTGCCAGAGGCCGTGGCGATGGCCGAACGGGTGCTGGCCGACCCGATCGCGCACCCGGTCGCGGTGCAGTGGGCGGCATTCGGCGGTGCGCTCGCGCTGGCGCTGATGGGACGCAGTGATGAGGTGGCGGTATTGGCTCGCCGCGGTCGCATGGCCAGCGCGAAGGCGGACGGGTTGCTCCGCTACCTCACTGCGTTCGGGGAGGTGCGCGCATTGGTGCTCGCCGGAGAATTCGACGCGGCGAGCGACCGATCCACCGTCATGATGCGGATCACCTCGTCGGGTCAGTATCTGGCGTGGGGGATGGCGAATGTGCTGGCCGGCACCATCGGACTGGCCCGCGGCGACTTCATCGAGACGGTGTCGCGGATGGAGCAGACGGTGGCGGCGCTGACCGCTGAGTCGGCGGCCTCGTGGAGTTTCCCGGCCCGGCTGCTGCTGGCGCAGTCTTATTGCGCGTTGGGCCGGGTGCAACCGGGTGCCAAGATGGTGGCCGAGTTGAAAGTCCGATCGGGCCGGCACGTCGCGGTGTTCGGCCCGCAGCTGAGGATCGCGGAGTCGTGGCTCGCTGCGGCCGAGGGAAACGTAAGTGCCGCCATCGAACTGGCATTGGACGCGGCCCGGTTGGCCGATAGCTCCGGCCAATGTGCGGTGTCCATGCTGGCGCTGCATGATGCGGTGCGATTCGGCGACCAGGGTGCCGCGGACCGGTTGATCGAGATCGCCTCTGCCGTCGGTGGCCGTCTCGCCACCGTGATTGTGGCGCATGCCCGGGCAGTCAGTGATCGCGACGGCGCTGGATTGTTTGCCGCCGCACAGCAATTTGAGCAACTCGGCGCGTTGTTGTCCGCGCTCGACGCGGCGGCGCAGGCATCGGCCGCCTTCGAAGCGGCCGACGACCGGCGGCGTAGCGCGGAGGCCGCAGCCGTAGCCAACCGGTTGGCCGCGCAGTGCGGCGGGGTGCGAACCCCGGCACTGGAATTGGCGACCCACCCACTGCCCTTGACAGTGCGCGAACGCGAAATCGCCAACCTGGTTGCCGCTGGACTGAGTAACCGCGAAATCGCCGACCGGCTCACGGTGTCGGTGCGGACGGTGGAGGGCCACCTGTATCGGGCCTGCACAAAGCTCGACATCTCGGACCGTGAGGATCTCGCCGGGCTGATCCGCCACGGCGCCGCGAGTCGCTGAACCCTGAGCTGAGCTTGCGCCGCATACGCTGGCCGATGTGAACGAGATCGACAACCAGGACGACGACGGCGAGCTCCAGATCAGCGGTGCGGTGCAACTTCGTCGCGACCGATGCGCTGCCACCACCGCCGATCAGCGTCTGCTGGATAGGCAGCGTGACACCCAGTGGCTACACACGGACCCCTGGCGGGTGCTGCGGATCCAGGGCGAATTCGTGGACGGTTTCGATGCGCTCTCCGAAATGCCCAAGGCTGTCACGGTTTTCGGGTCTGCCCGCACAGAACCGCATTCGCCCGAGTACCGATTGGGCGAGGAATTGGGCACCGCACTGGCGCGGGCGGGCTACGCGGTGATCACCGGCGGCGGCCCGGGCGCGATGGAGGCGGTCAACCGCGGGGCCAGCGAGTCCGGCGGCTACTCGGTCGGTCTGGGTATCGAGTTGCCGTTCGAACAACGCCTCAACCACTGGGTCGATCTCGGGATCAACTTCCGCTACTTCTTCGTGCGCAAGACCATGTTCGTCAAATATGCGCAGGCGTTCGTCTGCCTGCCCGGCGGATTCGGCACCCTGGACGAACTGTTCGAAGCCTTGACCCTCGTGCAGACCCGCAAAGTCACCGCATTTCCGATCATCATGTTGGGCGTCGACTACTGGTCGGGCCTGATCGACTGGATCCGCAACACAGTCCAGTCCGAAGGGAAGATCTCCGAATCGGACCTTGACCTGATCCACTGCACCGACAGCGTGGCAGAAGCCGTCGACCTCATCGTCGCGTCAGCGCGGTAGCCGGCCCGTCGCTCAGCCCAGCGCTGCGGCGACGTCCCAGATCGGTTCCAGCGCTGCGATACCCGTGCGCACCAGGGGGCTGAGCACGATGTCGGTTGCACCGGCGTCGCGGTAGCGGCGCAGTTGTGCAGTCACCTGGGCGGCGGTGCCGACCGCCGCGAGGTCGATGACCGAGTCGACGCCTTCGCGTTCGATCACCCGCGCGTACGACGGGATGGTTGCGTAGAACTCGAGGGCCTCGGCGGCCCGGGCCCGGCCCTCGTCGACGTCGTCGGTCACCAGTACGGGCACCGCGGCGATCACCTTCGGTGCGGGCCTGCCGGCTGCAGTGGCTGCGGCGGTGATGGTCGGCACGATGAACTCCTCGAGGGTGCGCGGCCCGGCCAGATAGGGCAGCGTGCCATCGGCCAATTCGCCCGTCACGCGTAATGCCTTGGGGCCCATGGCCGCGACGTAGACGGGCAGGGGCGTGCCGCCGGCGACTGCCACCGGAAATTCCGGGGCGGCGGTGAATTCGTCGCCGTGGAAGTCGACGGTGCCGGTGTCGAGGATCGACCTGAGCACCTGCAGGTGCTCGCGTAGTCGGCCGATGGTGTTGGGCCACGCGGTCCCGAACGCCACCTGTTCTGGCGCGTGCGCCCCCAGGCCCAACCCGAGGCTGAAGTTCCCACCGGTGGCGGCTTGGGCGGTCTGTGCCTGGGAGGCGACGATCAGCGGATGCCGTGGGTTGATCGGTACGACGAAGGTGCCGACACCCACGCCCGGCACCGCGGCGCCGACGTATCCGGCCAGCGAGATGGCGTCGTGGTCGAACTGCTGGGCTATCCACAGTTGGCGAACGCCGGCGTCGTAGGCACGTCGGGCCTGGTCGATCGCGGCGGCGACATGGTTGGCGGAACTACGGTCGGGATCGAGCACAACACCAGTGGGCATACCGACGACAACAATGGGGACAGGGCTACGGATTCCGTTCAGCGCACGCTGAGCGGATGTCCGCCCTCAACTGACGCGGTGCTCGATCTTGGTGACGAAGGGCGATGTCATCGCACGCACGAGTGCGCCGTAGCCGACACCGAAAGCGATCTCGTCGCCGACCGCCACCTGGTGATCGCCGACGTCGACCACCAGGTGGTCGCTGCTCATCCCGAGGATCGTGATGCCCTCGGGTGGCTGCAGACCGTCGGGGTCCGAGTCCTGGCGACCGAGGGCCAGAATTGCTTGGCGCACAGTGCTGTTGCCGATGCGGACGGGCGCATGGCCGAATGCCGCCTGAGCGCGATCGCCCCAGGGGTGAGCCGGTTTCGTGGCGACCTCGATGACTTCGGCGGTCAAGGTGAAGGCGTCCGTGTGCAGCCCAGGGATCGCTGTCCGATCCAGGGGATCGACGCCGAGAAGGATGGCTTCGCCGAGTCGGAGCTCATTGATCCGGCCGACGTCGTGGGTGTGCAGCGCCCAGTTGAGGTTCGCCGAGTTGCCGCCTGAAACGACGTCGAGCGAAATCCCGTGCCGCGCCTCGATATCGTGCGCGAGCCCGGTGAGGATGCCCATGTTCCGGTCGTCGGGAATGACACCGTTCTGACACGCGAGATTGGCGCCGACCCCGGCGAGCCGGAGAGCGGAATGACCGAGGACGGTCCGCGCGGCCTCGGGCAGATCGTCGAGCGGGATGCCCTCGCGTAGGTCACCGAGCTCGACCATGAGCACGACGGCGTGCGTCCGATGCTGTTGGGCCGCAGCCTGATTGAGCGCCGCCAGGACGACGGCCTCGGTGTTCAGGCTGATGTCAGCGAAGTCGACAACTTGTGCCACTTGGCTGAGTATGGGCGAGCGGATCAACGTGCGTGGTGGGGATGCGTCGAGGCCGGCCATCCGAGCGAGGTTCGGCACGCGGGAATCGCCGAGGCCGCGGGCGCCGCCACGCAGCATCGCCGCGCCGACTCCCGGCGAGCCCAACGCGGCCTTGGTGACCCCGGTGACCCGGATGCCCGTCAAGGCCAGCCGGTCGACCAAGATCCGCGTGTTCTGCTCGATCTTGTCGAGGTCGGTCTCGATCCGGAGCGTCACACAGAAGTGGACGTGTCGGCCGCCGCGGCGAGTGCCGGGAAGGCCGTCAACACCATGTCGACCAGCTCCGACGCCGGGCGGGTCAGGGGGTCGGTGACTGGGAGGCCGAGCTGCGAATGATGTTGGGAGATCGCATCACTCAGCTCGTCTTCGGTCATCTCTTCGTGGTTGATCGTGATGCCGATGACGCGGGTGTCCACAAACGCCTCGATCAGTGCGATCTCGGTGGCCGCGGTCGGCATCGGCACCATGGGGAAGTCGCCGAGCACCGCGCGCTTGGGCGCATGCTGCACGATCACGCCGGCCGGGCGGCTGCCCCGCAGGATGTGAGCGGACGTGATGTACGCGGGATGGCTGAGCGCGCCCTGACCCTCGACCACGATCACATCGGGGTCCTCACCTTCGAACGCGGCGACGACCTGGTGCTCGACCTCGCCCGAACAGAACTGGGGGACCAGCGCATCCAGCGCAACGCCATACTTCCCGCCCTGGATCAAGGTCGTCTGACCGGTGCCGACCATGACCGCCTTGATGCCGTGCGCGTTCAGCGCCTGGACCAGCAAGGTGGCAGTGGTGCGCTTCCCGATCGCCCCGTCTGTTCCGAGGATCGCGATCCTCGGACAAGTCACGCCGAAGATCCGTCCGGAGAACAGATGCAGGTCGCGCTTGTCCTTCGGCCGGCGCACATCGGTGATGGTGACGCCGGCGATCACGGCTGCCGCCGCGAATTCGGCGTCGTCGTTGAGGAATTCGTGCAGACCGTTGATGATGTGCATGCCACGGGCGATGCCGTCGAGCAGCACGACCCGCTGCTCGTCCGACAGAAGACCATCGGCAGGTGCCAGCCCACAGATCAAATAGTCAGGTACCCGGCCGGCGTGCGCGATGGACTCGGCGAGCGACGCCAGCACCGGGATGCCGTTCGCGGTGCCGTCGAGGAACTTCCCGGCATCGACGCCGGCCCGGAGACTATCGATGACACTGAGGATTTCGTACTTCTCTGAGTGCCGGACCAGTCCGTTGGCCGTCTTACCGTCCTGCTCGCCGAACTGGCCCTCGCAGTAGACGATCGCGGTGGAACCAACGGGCAGGGAAAAGGGAGCTGCCGGAGCGATCGATTCGCTGTGTTTGGACGTATCGATAGCCGGAATACCACTGGCGCGCGAAAACATAAGTTCCTCTGAGAAGTCTCAGAGGAGGCGACGAGATCGAGGCGAGGCGATGAGCCCAACGTCCAACGAGTTGTCTGCCCTGAGGGTCGGCAAGATTACCGACATGTTTCAGACTACCCGATCGGTGCTGATTGTCCTGCTTCCGTCGGGTCGCTAGTGCGGGCCCTCGGCGCGGTTCACGCCGAGGGTTGCCGCGCGATATCCGCTCAGCGGAGGGACTCTGCCCGCTTCTTGACGCCGTCGGTCATACCACCGAAGCCCTTCTTCAGCGCGCGGCCCATGATGCCGGCGACGATCGGCGACACCGGGCCGAACAGCTGGAAATGCGAGTCGTAGCGGGTGCGGCCGTCGGGCAGCGTGGTCAGCCGGTGCGAGCGCTCGCTGCGGAGCAGTCCCAGCGGGGCGGGCTTCATGTTGTAGCTGAACTCAACGCCCGGGGTGAAGGTGTTGATGAATTCGCGCTGCTTCTTCGGCGGGCCGACCAGCACAACCTTCATGTCGATCGGGCTGCCGGGCTCGAACGTCGACGAGCACTCGGTGACGAACGGATTCCACTCGCCGTAGCTGGCGCCGTCGGTGAGCACCTGCCAGACCACGTCGGCGGGCGCGTCGATCTCTACTGACCTGTCAATCGTGAAACTCACAGACACACCGTACGGGAGAGGGTATACAGCTGCCGACAACTGTCCACTGATCGGCCAACGCCACCCGGGCTAGCCTGGCGAGCATGTCCAACAGCATCTTCGACAACCCGGTCGCCCACGCCCTCAACAAGGCGGCGGTGGGTCTGACCACTGTCCCCGTTCTCGGCGGAATCGTCAGCCGCAACCTGGTCGAGATCCGCTACACGGGTCGCAAATCGGGGCGCAGCTTCCAGACCCCGGTGAACTACCGGCTCTCTGGTGACGATGTCGTCATCAGCGTGATGGCGCCGGATTCCAAGAGTTGGTGGCGCAACTTCCTTGGCGACGGAGGACCGATCACGCTGCTCAACTTTCGTGGCGCCGACCGTGCCGGCCATGCCATCGCCACGCGCGACGACAAGGGCCGGGTCACGGTGCGCGTCGCCCTGGCTTAGGGCTGGCGCGTCGCGTTCCACGCCTTGTGCACGAACTCCAGGCGGTTGCCATCGGCGTCGGCGACGTTGGCTGCGTAGTAGCCGGGTGCGAAGTAGGTCCGGGCGGCCGGCTTCCCTTCGTCGATGCCGCCGGCCCTGATGGCGGCAGCGTAGGCCGCATCGACGGCGTCGTTGTTGTCGCACACGATGCCGAGATAGAGGCCCGTCTCACCGGCTTGGCGCCGTCGCAGCCAGATGCTGGAGCCGACACCTGTCCCGGAGACGTAGGTGGCATCGCCGATGCCGAAGAGGTCTGGCACGTTGGCGGGGCCGGAGGAGGCACTGTAATTGCCGAACTCTCGCCAGCCCAAAGGCTTGAGGGCTTCGAGGTAGAACTTCAGCGCCGTGTCGACATCGGTGACCGAAATGTATACGTGGTCGATCACGTCGGACCCGCGGTTACTGCTCTGGGCGACATGCTCTGCATCCTTGCACCGGCTACCGACAACACGGGGTGTGATGAACGGCAGGAATGGCATGATCCGGATGTCGATATCCGCAGGAGGCGCGAACATGCCGGTGGCCCACCGTGAGGCGAAGGACTGGGTGTCCGTTGCCTGACGAACTGAGGGTCGTCGACCTCGCCTCCGGCCCCGGCGCCGCCGGCTTGGTGATCGGGGTCGGGGATCCCGCGGGCGACGACGCCGAGTTCTGGTTGCGGGAAGCGACTTTCACGCTGGTCGACCGCCCGTGTGCGGACCCGAGGACTGTGCAGGTGCCCGACGTCGGCGAGGCGCTGGCGCAGATCACCGACCGCGTAGCAACCTGGCCCCAGACAGCGGCGGTGTGTGACGACGTACTCCGGGCTTTCGACCCCGCGGCGCCGGCCTTCGCCGGAGTGATCACCGAATCGCTGGCGTATTCGACGCTGCAGTCCGGCCGCGAGTTCGCCCGCTGGTTGGCCGAGCGCGGCCCGAAAACCGTTCCACTGCTGCCAGATCCGGTGGTGTCGCGCCGCGACGGCGACACCTTGCACGTGGCGTTCAACCGTCCGCAGCGCCACAACGCGTTCTCCACGGATGCCCGGGCGGCGCTGCTGGAGGCGCTGGAGGTGGCCCGCCTGGACACCTCGGTTACGGGTTTGGTGCTCACCGGGAACGGTCCCTCCTTCTGCAGCGGCGGCGATCTTGCCGAATTCGGGACGTTCGACGATCCGGCGTCGGCGCATCTGGCCCGCACGCGCTTCAGTCCGGCCCTGGTGCTCGACGAGATCACCGGAAGATTGGGCACGGCATGCCAGGCCGTCGTGCACGGTCAGGTGCTCGGCAGCGGGCTGGAGATGGCGGCGTTCTGCGGGCAGGTGACCTGCCATCCGGATGCGACGCTTGGCCTGCCGGAATTGTCGCTGGGGCTGATCCCCGGTGCGGGCGGCACGGTGAGCATCACCCGGCGGATCGGTCGTTGGCGCACCGCATATTTGGTGCTGTCCGGCGTGACGCTCGACGCGGCGACGGCACAGGACTGGGGCTTGGTCGATGCCGTCGGTGCGTGACTGGTCGGTCAGCGGGCTGGCCGCGCTGACCGGCACGTCCGACGGCCCGCCGGATGTCAGTCGCGCCGCGGTGTTGGGCCGGGCGCACGGGGTCGCGTCCGAGTTGTCCGGTGCCTTCGGCGTCACGGTCGACGCCGCGGAACTCCTGGCGGGTCGCGCCGCGCTGTTGGGGCTGCGCCGGCAGGGCCGGATTAGCGCGGGCGGGGCCACGCGACTGCTCGGCGGCCGGGACGGGTGGTTCGCACTGACTTTGGCGCGGCCCGATGACGTCGCTGCGGTGCCGGCGCTGCTCGAATCCGATGTGCCGGTGGACTACGCGTGGTCGGCGATCACCGAGTGGGCCGGTCGCCGCCAGGTCGCCGACGTCGCCGAGCGCGCCCGACTGCTCGGGCTGCCCGTCGGCGTACTGGGGGAGACCGCTGCCGCAGCGCCGGTGGTGCGGCGGCACGGCAACCGAAATCCGTTTCGGGACTTCGCCGGGCTGCTGGTGGTCGACCTGTCCTCGATGTGGGCCGGACCGTTGTGTGGGCAGCTACTCGCCCGGGCCGGCGCGACGGTGGTCAAGGTGGAGAGCCCATCACGGCCCGACGGCACCCGACAGGGCGAGCGCCGATTCTTCGACTGGATGAATGCCGGAAAGCTCTGTTATGCAACCGATTTCGGCCAGCCAGACGACCTGCGGCAGCTGTTGGCGGTGGCCGACGTGGTGATCGAATCGTCGCGTCCCGATGCGCTGGTGAACCGGGGTCTTGGGCCGACCGACGTCCCGGGTCGCGATGGACGGGTGTGGCTGCGGGTCACCGGTCACGGCACCGACGGCGAGCGCGCCCACTGGGTGGGGTTCGGTGACGACGCCGCGGTATCCGGTGGTCTGGTCGGCCACGATCCGGCGGGCACCGGGCCGGTGTTCTGCGGTGACGCGATCGCCGACCCGCTGACGGGCATGCACGCGGCGCTGGCGGTGGCAGAGTCGCTGCAACGCGGAGGTGCCGAGATCATCGAGATCGCTCTGGCGTCGGTGGCGGCCGAGTACGCCGCGCTGCCGCTCGCCAGTGGCGACAACGGCGGTCCGGTTGGGCAGCCGGCGGCGCCCGTGCTGTCGTCGCGCGCCGCAGAGTTGGGCGCCGACAACGCGCAGGTGCAGGCAACCATTCGGGAAAGGGTCACGGCGCAATGCTGATTCAACGAGCCGTGCTGCTCGACGGCCGGACGGTGGATATCCGGCTGGGCCGGCGGCTCGAGGCCGTCGCCGACCGTCTCGAGCCAACGCACGGCGAGGACGTCTTCGACGCCGCCGGCGGGACGGTCGTCCCCGGGCTGCACGACCATCACGTCCACTTGCGTTCGGCGGCAGCGGCATTGACGTCGGTGCGCGTCGGCCCGGGGGAGGTGCGCAGCCGCGATGCGCTGCGTGCGGTCCTGGCGCAGGCTGCTGTCGGAGAAGACGGCTGGATCCGGGCTGTCGGCTACCACGAGGCGGTCGCCGGTCCACTGGATCGCACTGTGCTCGATGAGGTTTCACCGAATGTGCCGGTGCGGGTGCAGCACCGCAGTGGAGTGTTGTGGACGCTGAACTCCGCGGGGTTGACGGCCGTCGGCTTGCCCGCCCACCCCGACGGCAGGCTGCGCAGCGCCGACCCCAGCTGGACACATTCGTTGCAACGCAGCGACGCCGGGCTAGGCGAGGTCAGCAGGCGACTGTCGGCCTTCGGCGTCACCGGCGTCACAGACGCGACACCCAACCTGACCGTCGAGGACGTGATGGACTTCGCCGAGGCCCGTCGGCACGGCGAACTGCAGCAGCGCGTCGAAATCCTGGCCCCGGCCAAACGCATCCTCCACGACGACGATCTCAATCTTGACGCGCTGGCCGACTGGATCGCGGCACGGCACCGTCAGGGCGGAATCGTTGCGCTGCACTGTGTTACGGCCATGCAGCTCGTCGTCGCGATCGCGGCGCTGCGGCAGGCGGGGTCGTGCGCCGGGGACCGGATCGAGCATGGCGCCGTCATCCCCGACGACTGTCTGAGTGACCTACGCGACCTCGGCGTACTGGTGGTAACCCAGCCGAACTTCGTCGCCGAGCGCGGCGACCAATACTTCACCGACGTGCCCGCGGACGAGCACTGCCAGCTGTGGCGGGTGGCGTCGCTGTGCGGCGCGCAGGTTCCCGTCGCACTGTCCACCGACATGCCGTTCGGGGACGCCGATCCGTGGGCGGCGATGCGTGCGGCGGTACACCGCAGCACGCCCGCGGGCCGAGTGCTCGGTGCGGAGGAAAGCATCGACGCCGTAACGGCATTGGGCATGTTCCTGGGAACACCGCAAAAGCCGGACACGCCCCGGGAACTGACGGTGGGGACGCCGGCGGATCTGTGCGTGTTGTCGGTCCCGCCGCGCGACGCACTGGCGGCATTGGATGCCTCGCTGGTGGCCGCGACCGTCTACGACGGTGCGATGGTGTACGAAAAGCTTTGAGCGCCAGGCGGCGTAGCGCTAGTGCGCCGGCTCGAGAACGTCGTCGGCGAGTACTCGGCCCAGCAGGTCCTGGCTGGCCTCGACGTACTGCGTCTTCAAGGTTTGTACGAGCTGCGCGACGGTGAGGCGTTCCTTGATGCTGCCCACGCCCTGACCGGCACCCCAGATGTCCTTCCAGGCCTTCGCGTCCGTGTTGCCGCCGGAACCGAAATTCATTGCGGAGGCGTCGGATTCGGGCAGGTTTTCGGGGTCGAGACCCTGGGCGACGATGCTGCCGCGGAGATAGTTGCCGTGCACGCCGGTGAACAGGTTGCTGTAGACGATCTCTGAGGCGCTGGAGTCGACGATCATCTGCTTGTACTCGGGAACCGCATTGGCTTCGTCGGTCGACAGGAAAGCTGAACCGACATAGGCGAAGTCGGCGCCGGCGGCCAGCGCGGCAAGCACAGACCGTCCGTGGGCGATGGCGCCGGACAGCAGCAGTGGACCGTCGAACCACTCACGGATCTCGCGGACCAGTGCGAACGGGGACTGGGTCCCGGCATGGCCGCCGGCACCGGCCGCGACGGCGATGATGCCGTCGGCGCCCTTGTCGATGGCCTTGTGCGCGAACTCATTGTTGATGATGTCGTGCAGGACGATGCCGCCGTACGAGTGCACGGCATCGTTGATCTCGGGTCGTGCGCCGAGCGAGGTGATGACGATCGGGACCTTGTGTTCGACGATGACGTTCATGTCGTGTTCGAGGCGGTCGTTGGAGCGGTGCACGATCTGGTTGACGGCGAACGGCGCGACGATGGCGTCGGGGTTGGCGAGCGCGTAGGCGGCGTTCGACTCCTCGATCTCGTCCAGCCAATCGCTGAGCAGGCTGGAGGGACGGGCGTTGAGCGCGGGAAACGACCCGATGACACCTGCCTGGCACTCCGCCTTCACCAGTTCGGGCCCCGAGCAAAGGAACAACGGCGATGCGACGACCGGCAAGGACAGGCGCTGTGCGAGGACGGGAGGCAGACCCATTGTGGTGATAGCCCTTCGAATCGGGAACCGTGGTTGGACTGGACTTTAATCTCGCTTCGGCGATTATGCAACTAGTGGCATAATCGCGGTTGGCTTCAAGCTTGCACGTCGCGGGCGGTGCCCGAATGCGTTGGCAATTGACCGGGTTTGGGGACTGTTGGATGACGGGCCCGGCTGCCGTCGTGGCTTTATGCAACAGATTGGATAATTGTGGTGGCAGGACTCTTGAGCACGCAGAACCGCACAAACCGCCTGCGTTCCGCCGGGCGAAGCCTCACTGGACCTACGATCGCGCCATGTCGCTGCAATTCGCCATATTGACCGCGCTCACGGAGCGGGCATCGACCGGCATTGAACTCACCCGCCGGTTCGATCGGTCATTCGGCTACTTCTGGCCGGCGACCCACCAGCAGATCTATCGGGAGCTCGACCGGCTCAAGAACGCCGGACTGGCCGAGTCCTCGACTCCGGATCGCCCCGAGCGCGGCCAGCCCAAGCGGTTCAGCATCACGCCGGCCGGACACGTGGCACTGAGCGAATGGCTTTGTGGCATCGATGATCCCGCGCCGGAGCGGATGTCTATCGCTGTACGCGTGCGCGCTGCGGCAGCGCTGGGCGAAACCGGGGCCGTGCGTGCGGTGATCGCCCACCACCTCACTGTGCACGAAGCGATGTTGGCCAACTACCGCGAGATCGACGCGCGTGATTTCGCGGCTCCGGTCGCCGACGCCGATGTGCTACGCCACCTCGTGTTGAAGGCGGGGCTGCGTACCGAACAGGCCTGGGTTGACTGGTGTCGCGAGGCCCTGGACGTGCTGGACAGGCTCACTTCGTCGGGCAACCGCGAGCCTTGAGAGCCGGCCGACCATCAGGTCGGCGGTAGCAATCTCTGGAAGATGTCCCGGTAGTACAGGTGCGCCAGGAAGTGGCCGCCCGGTCCCATGTGCAGTGTTGCGCCTGGGATACGGCGAGCCAGTTCTCCCGGCCACGACGGGTCGATGAGTTGATCGTCGGTGCCGCCCCAGATATCCACCGGCACTTGAATATCCTCGGGCCGGAAGCCCCACGGGCGGACCATCACGAGGTACTCCTCGACGACGCCCTGGGGTTGCCGGAGGGCCTCTCGCGACAGGTTCGCGAACGTTGCGAAACCCTCGGCCTTCAGCACCGCGGCGTCCGCTGGCCCGAGGTCGCGCGCGGCAAGCCGGCCGTAGAGATCGGGGGCACAGGTCGCGGCGAGCGTCATCGCGCGAAAGCCCAGCCGGGCCGCCCACGGTCTGCGTTGCGACAGCCGGATGTAGCTACGGTCGATCGGTGGCAGACCGTCGAACGCGCCTGGTTCGGTCAGGGGTATGGCGCCGGCGATGATGGCTGCCCGGGTCACGCGCGGCGGCAGCGCGTAGCCGACTGCGGCCGCATACTGGCCGCCGAGTGACCAGCCCATGACGGCGAAGCTGTCGATCTCGAGTTGGTCGAGCAGTTCGGTGACGTCGCGGGTCCAGTCGAGGATGGTGCGGTCCGGCTGCGGATCCGACCTGCCGACGCCGGGTCGGTCGGGGGAGATGAGCCGGACCCCGCACGACTCGGCGACCGGCGCGGCGGCGGCGACATCGAGTCGGCAGGCCAGCCCACCGTGGTTGTTGAGTATCGGGAAACCGTCCGGGTCGCCGTATTGCGCATAGCTCAACTGGCGCCCGTCCCGCAGTCGGATCACGTGGCAGGCCTCGGCGGGACGGTGCTCGGGCATGGCCGGCCTCCGCGACTGGTGAGCGAACTTGCTTACCGGGTCATCGTTGCACCGACAGTGAGGAAGCGCGCGCGGAATTGACGTTGTTGATGATTTGTCGGGTCGGGGCACTCTGCCGGCTATGCGGCCGGCTTCTGCCAAACCAGGAGGTATCGCCAGAAGACCAGGCGCCGCACGTGGGCGCCGGGAAGCAGGGCCGCGGCTTGCGCGGCGACTTCGCGAGTGGTCAATGGTGGGTCCAGGACCATCGGCATGGCGTCGTGATCCGGCGTCTTCGCGAACCCAGGACCAGCCCCCAGCGATCGTGCCGCGAGAAAGCGGAGGCCGAGCGCCCGATGCCCGACTCCGGCGGCGAGTTCATGAGCCCATTCGTGCCGCAGGTCGGTCCGAGGCAGCGCTATCGCCGCCAGGACACCGCCGGGCCGTAGGGCGTCGGCCAGCCGAGGGAGCGCCGCATCGAGCGGCATGTGGTGCAGTGCGCAGATGGACACGATCGCGTCATAGTCGGTTGCCGTCAGCGCGTCGGTCAGGACGTCGCCCTCGATGCAGTTCACGTTGACCGGGGTTCGTCGCCTCGCTTCGGCGACCATCACGGCAGAGCGGTCGACGGCGTCGACGTGGTCGCTGCGTTGGGCGAGTTCGACCGCAAAACCACCGGCGCCGCAGCCGACGTCCAACACCCGTTGGCACCGCGGCGGCAAGTACCCGAGCAGCACACGGTGGTAGTAGGCGTTGTGGTCCCAGTCGAGCATGCTCCGAGCCGTGGCCAACGCCGACGTCACACCCGCGCGGCGACTCGAACCGGGATGGGTCCCTTCGCGACCGTCGTGTACGGGGACTCGAGCGGGAAGTCGGCGTCCAGAGACTCGATGCGGTTCGACCGGACGATGGTGGCGAGCGCCAGCGTGGTCACCAGCATCGCGAAGTGCTCACCGATGCACGACCGCGGACCGGCGGCGAACGGGATGAACTGCCAGCGGTCGCGGTTCTTCGAGTTCTCCGGGCTGAACCGGTCGGGGTTGAACGCCAGCGGGTGGTCCCACAACGTCGGGTCCCGGTGCACGGCGCTGATCCCGATGGCCACGATGCTGCCGGCTTCCACGCGGTAACCGTCGACCACGATGTCCTGCGTCGCCGTCCGGCCGACACCGGCCGCCGGCGGGCACAGCCGCAGCGACTCGTTGAGCACCTGGGCGGTGTACGGGAGACGGGAAACGTCGTCGGGTGTCAGCTCCCGATCGCCGATCGCGGCGACCTCGGCGGCAACCCGGTCCTGCATGTCGGGGTGGTGTCCGAGCTGCCACAAGGCGTACGTCAGCGTCGTCGCCGTCGTGTCGTGGCCGGCCAGCATGAAGATGAGCAGGTCGTTGCAGATGTCGTCGTCGGACAACTTCTGGCCGGTCTCGGGATCGGCCGCCGCGAGCAGCGCCTTGACCAGGGGTGCGTCACGGTCCGGATTCGCGCGGCAGTCCTGCAGGACGTTCATGGTCATCTGGCGCATCCGGGCCACCGCGGCACGCGCGCGACGCCGTCCCGGCGTCGGCAGCCACTTGGGTGCCTTGATCGGTCGTAGGGCGCGATCGGCCGTGTAGCGCGAGGCCACATGCATGTTCTCGGCGATGGTGTTGCTGTGCTCGTTGATGTCGAGACCGAGAATCGAGTAGCCGAGCGACCGCATCGCGAGCCGCCGGCACTCGGTGTCCAGGTCGACGTCACGGGCGTCGCGCCAGCGATCAGCACTGGTCTGCGCCGCCTGGGTCATGTGCCCGCCGAAGCGGTCCACGTGTTGCTTGGTGAACACCGGCTGCAAGGCGCGTCGGCGCGGCGGCCAGGCGTTGTTGGGCAACACGAAGAGGTTGTCGCCGACCACGTTGCGCACTTCCTCATGGATCGTGGAGCGCTCGGCGAGGTTGTCGGTGCGGCCCAGCACATCGCGGATCCCGCTGGGGGAGGTGACCAGCACGACGGGCGGGGCGACGCGCTTGGGCGCGACGGCGATGCGGCTGACGGGTCCGCCGACTTCGCTCAGCAGCACCAGTCCGGTGTGCAATTGCCGCGTGGTAACCAACTGCCGCAAGGGCAGCGGGTTCTTCGGCGCGAGCGGCAGGGCGCGCACCCCAGGGGCGTCGATTGTTGTGGCCATCACAGAGAATTATGCCGCGCCCGGCCGAAGTGGTCGAGTGATTCGTCAAGCGCGCGTCAATTTCACGGGCTATTAATCAATCATGAGCATCCACGTGAACCTGACCCCGCAGGAAAACTCGCTGATCGCCGAGAGCCACCCCGACGCGCTGGCTCGCTTGGACGCGAAGGCGCTGAAGGAACTGCAGAGCAGGCTCAGGCAAGCGCGCGAGAAGAACTTCAGCCTGCTGCGACGCCAGGGTGCGGCCCGCGTGGAGGCCGAAGGCGGCCGCGGCGCCGCACAACCGGCCAACGAAAAGCGTGGTGAGAAGGTCGACGTGTTCGACGAGGCGCTGGCTCGGGTGGGCGAGCGCCTCGAAGAGGTTGGCGAAGGCGAGTAGCACCGCCCCGGCCGCCGCACCGCACTAGCCGGTGATGTCGCGGCCGATCAGCCGGCGCGCCACGATCCACTGCTGTAGTTCGTTGGCGCCCTCGAAGATCTCGAGGATCTTGGCGTCCCGGTACATCTCTTCGAGACGCACCGATTCGCCCGTTTCGCCGACCTGCCGAGCGAAACCCAGCGCACCGTGAATCTGGATGGCTTCGCGCACCAGGTCGTTCGCGAGGCGGGTGCCGTAGGCCTTCGCCATCGCTGCCTCGGGCTCGGCCGTGGCGTCACCGGTGTCGAGTAGCGTCGCGGCTTTCTGGTACAGGTTGCGGGCGCATTCGATTTCGGTTGCGCGCTGGGCCATCTGGAACTGCCAGTGCTGCATGGCGCCCAGTGGGCTGCCGAAGACGTGGCGGGTCTGCAACCGGTGTACCGCGAGGTCGAGCGCGGCCTGCGCCACGCCGACGCCGGCCGCACCGATGCCGATCCGGCCGCGCACCAAGGCCGACAGCGCGACGGCCATGCCACGCCCGGGTTCGCCGAGCAGGTTGTCCCGCGGCACCCGCACGTTGTCGAGGACGATATCGGCGGTGATCTGCCCGCGATGGCCCATCTTCAGATCGGGGCGGCCGATCCGAATTCCGGGGCTGTTCAGGTCGATGAGCAGCATGTGCGCGCGATTGCCGTCGCGCCCGGCCCGCACCAGCATGGAGACCCAGCCGGCCACGATGCTGTTGGTGATCCAGCGTTTGCGGCCGGTGACGACGAACTCGTCACCGGCCTCTTCGGCATAGGTGCCGAGCCGTTCGGCGGTCAGGTCCGAGCTGGTGTCCGGTTCGGTGGTGGCGAAGGCGAAGGCCTGCTTGCCGGAGACGAGGTCGGGAATCAATGCGTCGCGCAACCGAGGGCTCGCATGACGCAGCGTCGCCGGGACCAGAATGCACTGACCGTCGTAGACGCCTGCCATCGAGGACGATTCGTAGGCGATCTCCTCGGTGACGGTGCACGTGCCCAGCATCGGATGGGCCAGCCCGGCGCCGTGGGCCGATTCGAAGGGCACGCCGAACAACCCGTCGGCGGCGAGCCCGCGGAATGCCTCCCACGGAAAACTGTCGGCCGACTCTTCCCGGGAGCCGATGTCGCGGGCAACGGGCGCCAGGTGCTGGGCGACCGACGCACGCGCGCGGGTCCGGAGCTCGACGATCTCGGGCGGGAGAAAGACGTCATGCCACATGTGGTCCTGGGTACGGCGAACTGAGGCGGTCACGGGCGGAACTCCTAAGGAATCGAACGATCGTCCGAATTACTATAACCAAACGATCGTCCGATTCGATAGAGTGGCGTGATGGAGGTTCTCGACAGCAAGGCTGCCCGGACCCGGCGCCGCATCCTGGATGTCTCTGCCGCCGAGTTCGCCGAGCACGGCTACGGCGGGGCCAGTCTGCGGCGGATCGCGGCCGCGGCCGGCCTGCAGGTCGGGAGCCTGTACTTCCATTTCCCGACCAAGGACGAACTGGTCGCGGCCACGCTGGTCGACGGCGTCGAATCTGCAAGGGCCGCACTGGAACACGCCATCGACTCGGTGCCGGAGGCAGCCTCCCCTCGTGACCGGCTCGGGGCGGCGATCAGTGGTCACCTCGAAGCCCTGCATGCCAGCGACGACCGGGCCGCTGCGGTCGTCCGGATGGTCGAGACGCTGCCGCCGCATCTGCGTGCCGCGCATGTGCCACACGAGCGTCGGTTCGCCCGGGTCTGGCAGGGGGTACTCGAATCCGGCCGGCGAGCCGGCGTGGTCCGCACCGACATCGACCCACGAATACTGCGGGACTTGGTCATTGGCGCGCTCAACAGCACCTCGACCAATAACCCTGCCGCGAAAAAGGACCTCGACGCAGTCACCGACGCGGTGTTGACGTTGATGCAGCCCCCGTTCGAAGGGGCCACGAAGTCTTCAAAAAAGTGACCCACATCAGCCATAGGTGACCTTTGGCCGTAGCGCCGGTCAGTCGGCGTCCGTACCGTTGGAGGTGTCGGATTTCGCACTTTCGTCTGGAGCGGGCACCATGACCGAATTATCTCCTCGTCCTTACATTTTGGTTGGTATCGACGGTTCAAGATCGTCGTTGGAGGCCTTGCTGTGGGCCATTGGTGAGGCGCAGCTGCGTAACTTGCCGCTGCGGCTGGTTCACGCCGTCGACTACGGCAATTTCGTGATGGGATTCAATCCGGGTGCCTCGGAGAGTTTCTTCAAGCATGTGGAGACGGCGGGTCAGAACTTCCTCAACGAAGCCAAGGAGCGTGTGCAGGCACTCGCGCCCGAGGTGGAGGTGTCGGTGCACAACCTCACGGGCCGTCCCGCACAGCTCCTGGAGGAGCAGTCGAAGGACGCCTATCTCACCGTCGTCGGCTCGAGCGGACTGCACGGATTCACCGGGCTGCTCGCGGGGTCGGTGGCGGTGTCGCTGACCGCGCACGGTCACAGCCCCGTGGTTGTGGTCCGCGCGCCCGGCGCACACGCCGGTGGACCGGTGGTCGTTGGCATCAGCGGTGCTCCCGACAGCGAGGAAGCGATCGGCTGGGCCTTCCAGGAAGCGTCGCTGCGTGGCGCGAAACTGCTCGCCGTCCTGGTATCCAGTTATGTACCAGCCTATTTCGACTACATCGAACCGACGTGGGAAGAGCTGCCGGGTCCGGCGCGTGAGGACCAGCAGGCGATGCTGTTGTCAGAGCGGTTGGCCGGATGGCAGGAGAAGTTCCCCGAGGTCGCCGTCCGCCGCGTCATCGCCGCCGGCCACCCCGGGCACGTTCTGCTGGGCTATGCCCAGCGCGCGCAGCTGATCGTCACCGGGACCCGCGGACATGGAAACGTCGCCGGGTGGTTCCTCGGTTCGACGAGCCACCGGCTGATTCAGCACGCGGAATGCCCGGTGCTGGTCGCTCGGCCGCAGGCTCGGTAGTCAGACCGCCGAGGTAAGGGGTAGCCGCTTGGCGGCTACCCCTTACTCATGCCCGCGCAATCAAGACTGACGGATTGTCGCAGTTGCGGTCGGCATGCGACCCGATGATGCTCGAAAGGTCCGGCGCGTCATGGGCTCCGACCACGACGAGGCTGATCGGTTCGGTTGTGGTTGCGAGGCATCGGACGAAGCTGGTCGTGACGGCTGCCGGGGTGATGTAGACGTCGGGATAGAGGTCCTGCCACACCGCAATGCGGCGCAGTAACTCCTGACGTGCGCTCTTCCCCATCTCGGCCGGACACTCGCCGACCGCAAGAACGGGCCGTCCACGCAGTTGCGCTTCGGCGACCGCCGCGGCGATCACGTCGTGATTCTCATCCCAGTCATTCACCTCGACAACGATCGAGCCGACGGGGGTCCGCCGGTGTGGAGAGTAACTGCGGATCACGGCGACCGGACACGACGCACGCTCAGCCACACCCACGGCTGTAGAGCCCAGCAATGCCTTTGCGAAGCGACCGATTCCGACCGACCCGACACACACCATGGCCGCCTGGCGGGATTCTTCGATCAATGCGGCGGTCGGGTCACCAACCACTACGGCGGTCTCGATTTTTACCTGAGCCGCAGTGTCGTCGATGGCTGCGTGAGCTGCCCGCAGACAGGTCGTCACGTATTCGATGGCCAGCTGATCCGAGCACTGCCGGCGTTGGATGCAACTCACCAGCCGCAGTGGTACGTCGCGAGCAATTGCTTCGGCGACAGCCCAGTGAGCGGCGTACACGGCAGCTGTCGAACCGTCGATACCGACCACGACGGAATCGCCGGTGTTGGTTTCGATCATATTGTCTCCCTGTGTGTTTCGCGGTCCCTACGGCGGTGTGCAGGCCGGACCGGCAACGCCGACCCGCTGCCGTCGCGTACGAGAGTGCTGGATGTGTCATCACATCGTCGCCCGGGTATGTATTCGGGTCGAGGGCACAAAGGCCCTTGGGAGTGCCGCATGAGTCACCGCGAGGCGACGGTCTTCAACGGTGGCTACTGGTCACTCATCGAGTGACTTTCGGCCATATCAGCCGAGACGGCGTGACCGTAGCGTCATGGACATCGGATCGTCAGAATCCTCGGAGGACATTGTGACCGAATTATCGCCCCGCCCTTATATTTTGGTCGGAGTCGACGGATCGAGCTCGTCGCTACTCGCCTTGACCTGGGCTGTCAACGAAGCGCAGTTGCGCAACCTGCCACTGCGACTGGTGCATGCCGTCGACTTCGAGAGTTTTGCGCTGGGATTCAACCCCGGTGCGTCGGAGAGCTTCTTCGAGTATCTGGAAACGACTGGCCAACGCTTTCTTGACGAAGCAATGGATCACGTCAAGGTTCTGGACCCTGATCTAGAGGTGGCGCTGACCAGAAAGGCCGGTCGCCCAGCCCGGGTGCTGATCGACCTGTCGAGGGACGCGTTCCTGACCGTCTTGGGTTCCAGCGGACTCAATGCGTTCACCGGACTGCTCGCCGGGTCGGTGGCGGTGGCGCTGACAGCGCACGGGCACAGCCCGGTGGTCGTGGTCCGTGCGCCCGGGGTGCCCGTTACAGGTTCTGTCGTGGTCGGGATCAGCGGTGGTCCAGACAGCGAAGATGCGATTGCCTGGGCGTTTGAGGAAGCCTCGATGCGTGGCGCGGAACTGAATGCGGTTCTGACGTGGAGCTACGTGCCGTCCTATTTCTACTACTCCGAACCGCCTTGGAACGACCTGATCGGCCGGGCGCGCGAGGACCAGCAGGCAATGCTGTTGGCTGAGCGATTGGCCGGGTGGCAGGAGAAATACCCCGATGTCACCGTCCGCCGCATCACCGCAGTCGGCAATCCGGCGGAGGTCCTGCTGGGCCATGCTCAGCACGCCCAGTTGCTCGTCACCGGAAGCCACGGGCGCGGTGACGCAACCGGACTGTTCCTCGGCTCTACCAGCCACAAGCTGATCCATCACGCGAATTGCCCCGTGTTCGTTGCTCGGCCCCATGCCCGAGAGTCCACCCGATGACCAGCGCAACACGTGAGTTGAGCGAGCCGTTGCCGGCGGCGCGACTGCGATCGGTTGATGCGTACTGGCGGGCCGCAAACTACCTCACCGCCGGCCAGATCTATCTGATGGACAACCCGCTGCTGCGAACGCCGTTGGAGCGTCAACACATCAAGCCGCGCCCGTTGGGACACTGGGGCACCTCCCCGGGACTGAATTTCATCTACGCGCACTTGAATCGCGCCATCATCGATCACGATCTCGATGCGATGTACGTCATCGGTCCCGGGCATGGCGGGCCGGCACTGTTTGCGAACGCCTGGCTCGAGGGCAACTACACCCGAACACGTCCAGATATCGCACGTGATGGCCACGGCATGGCTACGTTGTTTCGCGAATTTTCTTTTCCCGGTGGCGTTCCCAGTCACGTGGCACCGGAAGTTCCCGGCTCGATCCACGAGGGCGGCGAGCTCGGGTATTCGCTCGCACATGCCTACGGGGCTGCGCTGGACAACCCGAATCTGTTGGTAGCGTGCGTCATCGGCGACGGTGAAGCAGAGACCGGGCCACTGGCGGCCAGTTGGCATTCAAACAAGTTCATCAACGCGGCGACAGACGGCGCAGTGCTACCCATCCTGCACCTCAACGGGTACAAGATCGCCAATCCGGCCGTGCTGGCTCGGATCACTGACGGCGAACTGGACTGTCTGTTGCGCGGATACGGCCATCACCCGATCTACGTCGGCGGCGACGATCCACGACAGTTGCATCAGGACATGGCTGCGGCGTTGAACCGCGCCGTGGCGATGATCAGCGAAATCCAGAATGCTGCCCGCACTGCCTCCTCACCGCCACCGCGCCCGCAGTGGCCGTTGATCGTGTTGCGGACACCGAAAGGCTGGACCGGACCTCGGCGGGTCGACGGTCTGCCTGTCGAGGGGACTTGGCGTGCGCATCAGGTCCCGATCGCCGACGTCCGCACCGACCCACAACACCGCCGGCAGTTCGTCGAATGGCTGTACTCCTACCGTCCCGATGAGCTTTTCGACGAGATGGGTTGCCCGACAACGCTGGTCACCGACAACATTCCGGCGCCCGAACGCCAGATGGGCGCGAACCCGAACGCCAACGGCGGCCTCCTGCTGACGCCGTTGCACCTGCCTGCCTTCAAGGAATTTGCGGTCTCCACCGTGAGGCCCGGCGACGCCACCGCAGAGCCGACCCGAACACTTGGTCAGTATCTGCGTGAGGTCATGGTCCGCAACGCCTGTTACCGCAACTTCAGGTTGTTCGGACCCGATGAGACCGCGTCGAACCGACTTGGCGATGTGTACGACGTCACCGAGAAGCAGTGGAACGCTGCGGTTCTGCCGACCGACGAGCATCTTGCCCATGACGGGCGCGTGCTGGAGGTCCTTTCCGAACATCTGTGTCAGGGGTGGCTCGAGGGCTACCTGCTGACCGGCCGACATGGCCTGCTGAACAGCTACGAGGCTTTCGCCCACGTCGTGGACTCGATGGTGAACCAGCATGCCAAGTGGCTCAAGGTAAGTCGGCAGCTGCCGTGGCGTGCACCGATCGCGTCACTCAATTACTTGATCACCTCGCACGTGTGGCGCCAGGACCACAACGGCTTCTCGCACCAGGATCCCGGCTTCATCGACCATGTCGCCAACAAGCGTGCCGAAATTGCCCGCATCTACTTGCCGCCGGATGCCAACACCTTGCTGTCGGTGGCGGCGCACTGTCTTGCCAGCCGGGACTACATCAATGTGATCGTCGCGGGAAAGAACGACGCGCCGGTGTGGCTGACCGCGGAGCAAGCCGCAGTGCACTGCGCACGCGGCGCGGACATCTTCGAATGGGCCAGCACCGATGCGGGTTCAGTGCCCGATGTGGTACTCGCCTGTGCCGGCGACGTGCCAACGACTGAAGTGCTTGCCGCGGTGTCGATCCTGCGAAACCGTCTGCAGAAGCTGAAGATTCGTGTCGTCAATGTTGTCGACTTGTTCCGGCTGCAATCCGACACCCAGCATTCGCACGGCATGACCGATGCGGAGTACGACACGTTGTTCACCTCCGACCGGCCGGTGATCTTTGCCTATCATGGCTACCCTTCGTTGATTCACCGGTTGACCTACCGCCGACACAACCATCAACACCTGCATGTGCGCGGATATCTGGAAGAGGGCGCAACGACGACGCCTTTCGACATGCTGGTGCTGAACAAGATGGATCGTTTCCAGCTGGTGATCGACACGATCGACCTGACGCCCGGACTGGAGGGGGCGGCTGCGAGCGCACTGCGCGCCGACATGATCGCGGCTCAGGATCGGCATCGTGACTGGATCAGGACTTACGGCGAGGATATGCCGGAGGTGACGGACTGGCGCTGGGATCCGAACACTGAATGACAGTGTGTCCGTCACGATGAATGTTGTTGGCAGGTAACGCTTCTAACGGATAGTGGCGAATTAGATGACCAGAAGGGACTTTTCGTCATGAGTAACTGTGTCAATGGTGGTAATGGTTACCGAGGCGTCCTTAAGGCTGTTGTCGCCGGGGCTGCCACCTGGGCGTTCGCGGTGACCGTGGCGGGTGCAGCCGGTGCCCAACCATGGGATCCGTGTTCGCCCTCGGAGATGATGCGTAGTCACGCCGCGGTGATGGATCAGATGGCCGACTACCTCGACGCGCACCCCGACGTGGAGCAGGTGTTCCGGCAGGCAATGCAGACGGGTAGTCCGCACGAGCGGCATATGGCGATGCAGGGTTACCTGGACGCGCATCCAGATGTCGCCGCCGACATCAAGAGCATCCGTCAGCCGATGATGGATCGCCGGGCGAATTGTGGTCTGCCGCCGAATGAAATGCCCATGCAGGCCGGCATGATGCCAGGTATGGGCATGCCCGGCATGATGGGTCATTGATCGCGCGAGGCCGTCGTAGGGAACCTTGCGACTCGCCATTCAGTCCGGAGCGGAACTGAGCACGGATCGTCCATAGGTCGAGTTCGTTGTGCGTGCGACTACGAGAGTCAGCGTCAGGAGATACGCGCTGACGACGGCAACATGGATGCGCTCGAAGAGCCCTGTCCAATCTGTATCCGCGAGCGCAGTCGCGATTTCGATGCAACCGAGTGCCGCGCCGGTCGCCGCGACGATGAGCCCGACCCAACCCAGCTGGCGCGTGCGTGGCTGGCCGCCCAGTGCGACGCCATAGGCCGCCATCGCGATGACGACCGCGGTGAAACCGACTACCCCGGAGATGGTGTGCAATTGAGACAGCTGGGTCGGTAGGGAAGCGTGGTCGGCAGCCCAGCATTGGGGGTCAACCGATGGGGCGCAGCGCATCGGCGAGAGGGCGTCGACGATCGAAGTGGCGGCACCGACCGCCAGCGCAGCGCTCCCAATCCGCATCAATGATGATGGGCGCCAGATCGCCAGGACGCCGGCGAGTACCGCGAGGCCCATGCCGGCGCCGAGATCGCCGATCCTGAAAATCTGATAATACGGTTGGCCGGCGACCGCCAGTTCACTGATGTAGGACCGTGTCGGGCTGAGGGGAGAGCCGATCACCCACTGAAGTGGGAAGGCGCAGTAGCCGATAAGTCCGACGAGTACTGCGACCATCCAGGGTCGTAGTGCCAGGCGGAACCTGGTGTAGGTCACCGAAAGGGCCATACCCTGAGCCTGATCTCCAGAAACATCTGCTGCTACGACATTTGGCCGCTGGACGCCTGTTGTCAAGCCACGGGTTGTGGGGTGCGCGCCGTCATCACAGTCGCCTCCGCTCGCTCCTTGATCCCGAGCAGCATTCCTCGCACGGCGAGCGATACCACTGGACTGGCTGCTTCGGTGACGAAGACCTGGCCGGGGTGGCGGAGCCCCGCCCGGGTGCGCACCAGCAGGCGGCACTGGTCATCCCAATGGGGCTCGAGATGGAACGACCAGACTGCGTCCCATGGAAATTCAGGAGGTGTCCCGCGAAGCACGATCGATTTCTTGTCGACGACATGCGCAACGCGGAGCAACACATCGCCGCGACCGCCGAGCCGGCCCGGCGGCACGAGGCGTATCGGGTCGCCCGGTCCGAGTCGCTGCCATTCCGGACGGATCGCCTGGTCGCCGTGGTAATCGCGACTGAGCAGGCTCTCGAGCGTTTGATAGGTGTAGAAACCGGCGCGGTCTTGGCCGAGCTGCACCAGCCAGGGCCAGACCGCGTCCACCGGTGCGTCGATCAAGATGCCCTCGGTCGACTGCAGCGCCGGCGAGCGCACGAGCCCGTCACCCGGCAACTGCCTTTCGCATTCCTGCTTCGTCGTACCCCAATTGCGGTAGTACCGTCGCGCCGCGTAGAGGAGTGCGGCACCCACCGCGGCTTCGACGATCTGTGTCCCAGTCATATGACGACTGTGCTCGCAGGCGGCCGCGGTGACTAGGGTCTTGGGTCCTCAGACTGCCCCGCACCCGTGATCCACTCCTTGGCGTGGTCAACCTGGCCGGTGGGAAACGGCCGGATCTCCGCCGCGATGAAATGCGACACCAGGTGCTGTGCGACACCCGCCATCGGCGAATCGGTCACGATAGCAATCTTTTTCACGTGCTTGTGATGATCGTGGACGAACCTCATGTGGGTAACCATCGCGCCGAAGCTATCCCACCCGGGAAAGTGCGGCGCATCGATGATCAGGCCGCCGAGGTCACTGCCTTGCTCGATCTTTGGGTCGACGGTTTGGGCGAGCGCGGCGAAATCGCTGGTACTCAAAGGTGATTCGGGACGAATGGTGAGGATCGAGTTGTCCGCGTCCCATTGCTGATCGATCATGGTTACTCCGTTCGAAGTCGATAGGTTGGCTCGTTGGCGGTGCGCTAGCCGCTGAGTAGCATCAGGTTGCCCAGTCGGCGAGTGTGTGTCGCGGCGGACGCCACAGCGACCAGGTGAGCGATCCCGTGCTCGATGCCGCGGGCGAGATCGTCCGCGGCGAGCTCGGCGTCGTAGTCTCCGATGACGCCGAAGGCCAGGCGGTCGGCGTAACTCATGATGGCGATGCCGGTGCGCATGCCCATCGCAATGGGCGGTACTGGCACAAGCTCGGCGATCCGCCGGCCCATCAGGCGCAGCCGCTGTGTGGGGCCGGGGACGTTGGTCGTCACCGCAACCACGCCGTGTTGCGGAAGCCGGCCCAGCAGACGCACCGCCGATGCCATTATCGGAAACGGAATCAGGTTGGCTGCGGCCACCACCAAGGAGCCGGCTTGGCGCTGCCCACTGCCTTTTGCGGTCGTCAGCCTTTTGTGGACCAGTCGAAGCTGCTCAAGCGGATCCGGCCGATCGACGGGTAGGTCCGGCAGCAACACTGAAACGCGGTTGTCGGGCACATGGAGTAGTTCGGCCGGCCGGACGGAGACTGGCACCACGGTGCGGATCGGCCCAGCCGAAGGCTGCAGGTCGTGCTGCAGCATCGCTGACCGGAAACCGTCGGTGATGGCGGCCAGGGCTACGTCGTTGACGGTGACGCCGAACCGTTTGGCGACCATCTGGACGTCACCTAGCGAGACCTCGACAGCGCTGAATCGGCGCATATCGCTGAGTTGACCGTTGAGGGGCTGTGTGGATGTGGTGAGCACGCCGGCGACGAGTTGAGCAGCCCCGAATGCCATGCGCACACCACTGCGCGCGGTCGATCTCATCAGCCGCCATGCATCGGTGCCGAGGGTGATCGGATTGAAACCGTGGAGCGGAAGTCGGCCCGATCGTGAAGGGAGGCTGGGTATTTCATCGCGGGTTTCCCACTGGGTGTCGCAGATTCCAGCGAGCATCGCTGTCGCCGCAACGCCGTCGGCGATGCAGTGGTGCAGCTTCACCACGATCGCCCAACGACCATCAGCCAGACCATCCAGCATCCACGCTTCCCACAAGGGACGGGACCTGTCGAGCCTGCGCTCCATCAGATTCGCCACCGCGCGATGGACCGCGGTGCCATCACCTGGAGCTGTCACGGTGAGTCTGCGGACATGGTGGGAGATATCGAAATTGTGTGCGGGCACCCATTCTGGAGCGCTGAGGTCGAGCGGAAATGAATGCAGCACCTGGCGGCAGCGTGGCAGGGTTGCTGACCGCTCATCGAGCACTGCCTGCAGTTCTGCGAAGTCCGGCGCGGGACCTTCCATGATGGCCAGCACGGCGACAGCAAGATTGGCATGACTGTCGGAATCCTCGGCCTGCAGGAAACCGGCGTCGAGTGCGGTGAGCTGGTTATCGTTCATCGATGTCCTTTACGCGCCGGCCCGCCAACGGTGGGGTATTCGTGAATGATGTTGCGCTCATCTGCGGTTCAACGGCAGGGCTGATGGGCAGCGGTCATAGGGACCTTCGGCACCTACTGCGGTGAGGTCTGCGAGGCGGCGCGTTTGGAGGTTGCTCTCGACGTGAGGCGGTCTGGAGCCTTCCGGCTATGTGCCGGAGGACTTTTGGCCCGAGCCGTGGTCACCTGAATGGAGCACCATCGAGTGGCTGCCCGCTGAGGCCTTGATTAGTAGGGAGGATTCTCCGATGGTCGTTTCCGCCTGTGAAGACCGCGATGTCCGTCTTGTTGCCGATGGCGACGTGCACTCGCTCGGCAGTTCCGCGAAAAGCGACCGCCAGGGCCGCCTCCTCGTCTCGAGCACGGCGGCGTTGATCACGGCCGCGGTGGCCGTTGGCTGGATGTTCGGCGGTTTCTCGCTCGTCCGCCTGGTGTTACCGGATGATGCCGTGGCGCCGGCGAGAGTTGCGACGGCACAACAGCAAGCGCCGCCGATACCGCAACAACTGCACGCATGGCTTGCCGAACTTGAATCACCACTCGACGCATTGCTGACGCAGCGAGACGACATTGCCACCGCGGCAGCCAACGCTGACATGGCCGGAATGCAGCGGGCCTGCGAAGCCGGCCAGGCAGTCCTGCCGCAACTACACACGTTGTTGCCGAGCCCGGATCCGACGTTGACCGCCGCCCTGCAACAGACGCTCGACGATTTCGGTTTCGGATTCAGCGAGTGCCTGACGGGACTTCGGAATCAGGACGCCGCCGACATCGAGATGGCCTCGGTCTATCTGTACCGCGCAAACAACGATCTTCGAACGGTGATGGCGCTGATCGCACGTGCGCTGGATGACGCCGACGCCGGGAATCTGGATGTCGTAACAATCTGACGTCGTCAGTTGGGTCGAATGTCGCTGGAATTCATCAAGATTCGGGCGTCGAGGTGACGGATCGGACTGATTGACTATTCGGGTACCACCCGACCGCTGTGAGATACAGCCCGGCCAGTCCTGTGACGACCACACTGATCTGCCACCACGGTGCGGCGGCCATGACGTCTTGTCCCATCGACAGGTACGCCCCAGGGAAGGTCATCAAGGCCACTCCCTTGAGTACCGTCAACCATCCCAACACTGACACCGTAGCTGCGGCAATTCCACGCCAATGCGGATGCAGTGTGACTACGACCAGTCCCATCGGCAAGACGAATGCGCCTGTGATCCAGGGCCATACAGAGTTGTCACCGAATGCGTGCATCAGAGTCTTGACGTACGCGGCCCGGGTGACGAGCGAGGCAGCTGCGATGACGAGGTAGGGTCCGAGCACCCGAGCGAACATCCGGGTGCGGTGCTGGATGTGAGGTTGTGCGCTCATTGTCCGAACTCCGTTTCGTCGAATAGATCGTGCCGGTCGTCGATCCCGTTGCAGGACAGGGCTATCAATTCGCTGGATCGTCGTCATGAAGGCGCGAAACAACATCGGTCAGTGGGCGGCGAGGGGTTGCCGGTAGTGGGTCGGCATTGAGTGGCGCCCAGCCGACACGGATGAGCATTTGCGGGAACAACTCTTCGCCGAATACGTCAGTTCGGACGATGGCTCGGCACTCAGGATTCTCCAGCGCTTCGGTCACGGGGCAGGTGGACAGCCCCTGTGCGGTAGCCGTCAGCAGCACTGCGCTCGTTGCTTCGCCGGCCCGCAACCGATCAATCGGAGCGTCGGTTGTCGTGCCGAGCGCCAACAGTGATCCGTTGTCATCGGTGGCCGTGGTACCCGCGGGCTGGCCGAGCGCGGGGCCGGCGAAGATGCGGCTGGGCAGGGCGGCACTGCGGTCAGGCGGTGGTGTACTTCGAGCCGGTACCCCGGCGACTGATGCATAGCGCCCGCTCCAGATCGTCAGTTCTGTGAGGTAGTCCAGGTCCTGCACGTGTTGGGAAACCGCCTGGCGCAGTGCGGTTGTGAGGACGTCGTTCAGCTTTACCCGACGCAGTCCGATACCCAGGCGGGCTGCACGGGCGGTCATCAGAGCGATGTCTCCCAGTGGCACGGGCCAGCCGCTGTAGTAACGCCGGTCTGTCCGGCGCCGCGGAATCGCTGCGGCGAGGGCGATGTCAGGCTGTTCCGGAGTACAGGGGGTGAGTTCGATCGCGGCGAGATGATCGGGCTCGGCCGGATTGGGGAACCGGCGTACGGTTGGCTGCCAGCCCAGCGCGTAGAAAGCGACGGTCGCGTGGTGCAGTGCCGCACCGCAACTGATCAGCAGGTCGCGCCCGTCGGGATCGGTGTGGACCAAGTGCAGTGACGACTCGGCGTACAGGTGCACACTGTGCGAGCCGATCCGCCACCGCCACGGTTGCGTGTTGTGGACCGAGGGCGCGCGGGTTGCGAGCGCCATGGCCGCGCAAACCGTCTGATGATCGGGGAACGTCTTGGACATCTGATTCACCTCGCAGAACAAATGGTCGAGATCGATGCGGTGTGGACTGGATCACGCACACTGCTCTTTCTCATGCATCGATCCTGCAGCCGATCCGACCTGATCGACAGAGCATTACGTCACTTACTGAACGGTTTCGTCCGATGACCACCTGCCGGCAGAACCGGTGCCCATCGGCATTGCCGGCCAAGGACATTGGTCCCTCGTGTCGAGCTGCTACCGAGCGCAGTCTGAGGGTCGATGAGGCGCCACGTGGCCCGAGGCCGACCAAGGAGTCCGCAGGTGGCCGGCCGTCCACGCATCACCGATCAGGGTAGAGGCGCCCACCACCGCAGGACAGTGCCGGCGTCGACGCCGGGTACCACGGTCATGTCACCGCCATTGTCTCGTGCCCGCCCGCGCAGGTTCGCCAGACCGCTCTCGGTGATGCTGTCCGACAACCCATGGCCGTTGTCGGCCACTTCGATACGCAAGTCGTTGTCGACGTTCACGGTGACGCTGACCGCGCTGGCCTTGCCGTGCCGGACGGCGTTGCTCACCGCTTCCCGCACAACGGCCTCGGCATCATCGGCCAGGTCCGGCTCGATGACGGACAGCGGGCCGTCGTAGCGGACCGTGGTGTGCAATTCATGGCTGGAGAACGAGGCGACAGCCGCATCGAGCCGCTGTCGCAATCGGGTGGTGGAGGCGGTGCTGCCGTGTAGATCGAAGATCGCCGTGCGGATTTCGGTGATGACTTCCTGAAGGTCGTCGACGCAGTCAGTGATGCGACGCTGCACATCGCTGGACTTGGCACGCGGAATCGCGCCCTGGAGCGTCAGACCAACCGCGAACAGTCGTTGGATGACGTGATCATGCAAGTCGCGGGCGATTCGGTCACGATCGGCCAGCACATCAAGCTCGCGCTTCTGGCGCTGGCTGGCGGCCAGCTGCCAGGCCAGGGCGGCCTGGTCGGCGAACGCGGCCATCGAGTCCAGCTGATCCGCGGTGAAATCCTGCCGGCCCGTGCGCCGCAACACGATCAGGACTCCGATGACGCTCCCTGTGGTGCGCAGCGGGAGCACCAGTGCCGATGCCATGTCGACCGCCAGCGCCTCGGGTAGGTCCGCCGCCCGACAGATCACGGGCGTCCGCTGGTGAAAGGCATGGCCGATGGGCCCGTCGGCGACCGGCGCCTCCAGCGAGGATGCCCGGATATCGCCGACGACATCGATGACCTGCAGTTCGGTGATCTCGTTGCTCGGCGCATCGTCGTCGTCGGGAACCGCTATCAGCGTCGCGTCCGCGTCGGTCAGGGCACGTGCTTCCTCTGCGATCTGACGGAACACCTGAGACGGCTCGGTGCCCGACAACAGGGCGGTGCCGATATCGCGCGTGGCCTCGATCCAGGCCTGGCGTTGCTGCGACTGGCGATAGAGACGCGCGTTGTCGATGGCAATGCCGGCCGCCGCGGCCAGCGCTTGTGCGAGCACTTCGTCGTCCTCGCTGAATGGCTGCCCGGATGCCTTTTCGGTCAGATACAAGTTGCCGAAAACTTCGTCGCGGATGCGCACCGGCACACCGAGGAAAGTTCGCATGGGAGGGTGGTGGTCAGGAAACCCCACCGAGGCAGGATGGGTGCGAATGTCTTCCAGCCGAATGGGTTTCGGTTCATCGATCAACGCGCCGAGCACCCCTCGGCCCTGGGGGAGCGGGCCGATCTTGCACCGGGTCTCCTCGTCGATGCCTTCGTAGACGAATTCGACGAGCTCGTGGTCGGTGCCACGCACTCCGAGGGCGCCGTACCGTGCGTCGATGAGCTCGATCGCGGTGTGCACGATGGTTCGCAACGTCTCGTCCAGTTCGAGACCGGACGTGACGGTGAGCATCGCCTCGACAAGACCGTCGAGGCGGTCGCGGCCCTCGATGATCTGCTCCACGCGGTCCTGAACTTCACTGAGAAGTTCACGCAACCGCAGTCCGGATAGCGGCGCTCGCAGCGGATGCTCGGCACTGCTGTCGTGGCGTGTCACATGGGTGATTCTGCCATCACGGCCGAGGTGCGCCGGGAATATGACGCCGAGTGCGTATCAGTAGTCCGAGCGCTGCGGTCGGTCCAATTTTGATACAAATACCGCCGCCTGGGTTCGCCGTTCCATGCCGAGTTTGGCGAGCAGACGTGAGACGTAGTTCTTCACCGTCTTTTCCGCAAGGAACATCCGTGCAGCAATCTGCTTGTTGGTCAATCCTTCACCGAGCAGGTCCAGCAGCACTCGCTCCTGATCGGTCAGTCCCGAAAGCGGGTCCGACCGCTCGGCTGCGTTGCGGAGCTTGGCCATCAACGCGGCCGCGGCACGATTGTCGAGTAGCGACCGTCCGGCGCCGACGGCCTTGATCGCCTCGGCCAGCTCCATGCCTTTGATGTCCTTGATGACATAGCCGCTGGCCCCTGCCAGGACTGCGTCGAGCATGGCTTCGTCGGAGGTGAACGACGTCAACATCAGACAACGCAGGTCGGGCAGGCGTGACAGCAGGTCCCGGCATAGTTCGATGCCGTTGCCGTCCGGTAGACGGACGTCGAGGACAGCGACATCGGGCTTGAGCGCGGGAATCTGAGCCAGCGCATGCGCCACGGTTCCAGCTTCGCCGATGACCTGCAGATCAGAGTCCGCGCTCAACAGGTCGATGAGTCCGCGCCGTACGACCTCATGGTCATCGACGAGAAATACTGTGACCATTCCTTGCCCTTCTGAACGCCGCCGGCGTGCTTGTCCGTGTTGAAGTCCTGCTCATGACGATAGGCCAGGCTGCGGCTACAAGCGCTGGTTATGTTGGCAAATCAGTGCCGTGCAGTTCACCTGGGCGGAGCCTGAGCGCGCCGACCCTACGATCTCGCCCATCCCCGGCCTCCGACGTCTGCCGATTACCAGCAGTTGAATCGAATCTGACTGGCGATCAAGATAATTCATGGTGGACCCGTGGATGGCGACGGGGTTGAACTCGATGTCCGGGTTGGCTGTGCGGTGACGGGCGAGGCGTTTGTCCAGACGCGCACAGGCCCCTTCGTCCTTGATCTTCTGCCGATCGTCCGGGTGTGAGTTCTGCCGCGTTGCGAGCACTGTCAGAGGCGCGCCGCGGAGCCGAGCTTCGCTGATCCCGGCATCGAGGACAACGGTGCTGTCCGGGCCTTCGTCGACTTCGACAACGACGTGCCGGGGCCGCGTCGTCGCGTGCTGGCTGCCGCTCCGAACGATGGCTACCGGACACGGCGCAGCCGTGGCCAAAGTCGCCGCGGTGGAACCGAGGCGGTGCCCCGTCGCGTGCGCGATGCCGAGCGAGCCCAGACACAGCAGATCAGCTGATCGGCTTGCGTCCAGCAGAACCTGTGACGGATGGCCTTGCAGGACTTCCCATTCCACTTTGACCGGCTTGTCGGTGGACTCGACGGCGACCAACGCCCGCCGCACGGAAACGTCGGCGCACGCCAAGTCTTGAGCTTCCTGCTGCGGATCGACAGCGCCATTGCCCCGTGGCTCGACCACGTAGAGCAGGCGCAGGGGCACATCGCGACTGACGGCTTCGTCGACCGCCCACAGGGCAGCGTCCACCGACCAGCGTGAGCCGTCTATGCCGACTACGACGGCCGACGACGGAGAAGCTGATTTGTACATCTCCACACTCTCCTGACATCACCGAACTGACTATTCGTCGACGGTAGGTGTGATGACGCTGCCGGCGGCAGGGGAATTGGTCCCTAGTCGCATGCCACAGTGACCCGTCGTGCCAGGCCGGTTGTCCGCGACCATGGGTCCATGTGCTCTAGCGCGCAGCCGGGTGGCTTGCCATCGTCGAACCCATGAAGAAGCTGCTGGCAACCGGCGTCGCACTTGCAGCCGCACTGTGTGTAACCGCGCGGTTGAGGCGAAAGTGGCGTGCAGGCAGAACGGAATCGAGCGCTCCGCCGTCAATTCCGATTGTGCGAGCGATCTGGCCGGAAACGGAAGACATCCGACAACTGGCGTCGCGGTGTCGGTGGTGGGACGTCATCCAGGGCTGGAGCGGTGCCGATGCGGACCAACACCTGTGGCAGCGGGTGACCGGTGAGCGTGCTGACGATGTCGCAGGTGGCCGGGTGCTCGGTGATATGGGTGAGCGTGCAACTTGCTAGGCCCGCGATGGTGGCCTCCAGCAGGATTGCCGACAGGGTCTCGCCGCACGCAAAAATGTCCCCACGGGTGTCGCCGAGCGCGGAGATCACCGCCACGGTGGCCTGGTCATCTCCCGCGTGTTGGCGTCGCTCGCGGGTATTGGTGACCGGGAACGCCCGTCCGATGTCAACCCGGTCACTTTCTGCAGCCGACACCAGCGCACTGTGTGGAATGCCCGTCGTGGTGCCGAATGACCCAGTCCACCAGTCCAATTCGGCGTGATAGGCGGCGTCGTACATTCTGAGGACTTCGGCAAGATGCGAGGCCTCCGCAAGATTGGTGCGCTGTTGGGCGCTCAAGACGTCGACGTGGGTCGGACGATTGCCCACGGCCAGCCGCAGCAGTTCGTCGAATGCCGACCGATCGTCGACCGCGCCGAGCGGAAGTCGGTCGGTGCGTCGGCACAATATTGCGTCTGCGGCACGCCGTTGTGCGGCAGTGACACCGCTGGCCGGCCGGAAGCCGATGTCGGCGAGATGGTGGTGATCGTCCGGGTTGGGAAATCGGTCGACGTTGGTGGTCCAGCCGGCTGCGGCCATCGCCACGCGGAGATGATCCAGTGCTGCGCCGCAACTCAACAGAGCCTGGCGCCCAGAACTGTCGGTGGTGACCAGCCGGCCGGTATCGAGATACAGCTTCAGCGTGGCGGATTCGAGAACCCACTTCCACGGCTGACTGTTGTGGAATGACGGCGCCCGACAGGCCAGCAGGACCGCGTCTTTGACTTCCTGAAGTGGAATCGAGGTTCTCGTCATGAGATGCCCTTCTCGGCAGCGCGACGTGCACTGTGAAGCCTGCCCCGGTTTGGACGCTTCTCCCAGGGTCGGAAGTCATCAGTACCTCAGCAGCCGGCAGACAGGCCGCCATCCCTCGCACGACAGGGCATTTTTCGGATCTCGCCAGGGACCTTTGACACTATGCCGGGTTCGTGCGGAGAGGTCAGATGTGACTGGAGATCAAGCGATCTCAGGGTGGCCGGAATGGAGGATTGCCGCCATGGCACACGGATATCCGATGAACATCCCAGCTTCAGCCGAACCGGTCGTGGTCGGTATCGACGGCTCCAAACACGCGCTGCGTGCGGCGCGGTGGGCTGCGCTCGAAGCGGCGAGTCAGAACACCACATTGCGGCTGGTCTACGTCATCGATGCAGATGATGCTGAGCGGCAGGCCAACATCGACCGAGCACAGCACGCGCTACACAAGGCATGGAAAGCGTTGGCCGATACGCGCATCGACGTCAAACTCGAATCGGAGATTCTTTCCGGCAGCCCGGTTGAATGCCTCGCCGAAGAGTCTCGTCGCGCGTCGATGGTCTGTGTCGGCGACCGCGGAACACATGACACGCCTGATGCCGCCCGTGGATCCACGGCTGCTCAGGTCGCCCGGAACGCGCCGGGCACTGTCGCGATCATCCGCCGGACTCACCGTGACTTCGACCATCGCAAGTGGATCGTGGCGGTGTTGGACGAGTCAGTCTCTGCCACCGCCGTATTGAAGGCCGCCGAGGCCGACTCGACATGGCGCAACGCGCCAATTCTGATGTTGGAGCCCTGGTCGCATTCGAGTGAGCCGGTCCATGTCAAGCATCCGGTGCATGCGGCCCTGGAACGATACTTGAAAGATGCGGAAAGCAGTCACATCCGGTCGGTCACCCTGGCGATGCCAGGGCACCTGAGTGACCTGCTGCGGCAGAGCGCGTGCATCGACCAGCTGGTCATCGTGCCGGGAGATCGCCGCGAGTTGGTGGAGGAGCTGACCAGCCGTCAGATGCGCAAGACTTTGAAGCATTCGGACTGCACGCTGTTGTTCGTCCGGCCTTCTGCCCATGCATCGACTGGCAATGGAGTTGCCTGCCAACAGGGTTCGATCGAGCCATTGACAGTAGGGCAGCGGTGACCCAGGTACTGCACGAGCAGACCCGGTCCACCCGATCGGCAACAGATTGGGTTGCCGAGGTTGCCGGGAAACTCGCCCGGCGCGAGGGACGCAACGATGCTGCGCGGGACGTGGAGATCATGGGCTGGTGTCGGGAGGCTGCGACTCAGTTCGTGGACGCTCGCATTCAAGCGTTCGTTCCACTGCTGGTCGAGCGCATCGTCGGCGACCGCATCCGGCGTGATCGTGGCGAACGGGGTTGCCCTCCGGCGGCTATGGCCCGTGCCCATCCCGATGTGTCGAACCTCGAGCCGTCGTGGTGACCAGGCCGCGTAGCGACGTTCTGTCGATCAGTTCGAGTAATCGCCGCAGAAGCGGTCGGAACAGGAAGTATCCGGCCAGGCTGACAACGATGCCGAGTGCCAAGCCCGCAAGGACATCGCTCGGATAGTGGGCACCGACGTAGACGCGCGCAAACGCCATCACCGCCGCGGCCACGGCGGCCACCAGGCCGAGGCGGCGGTTCACCAGCCACAGTCCTGCCGCGACCGCCGCCGCGATGACGGCGTGGATGCTGGGGAATCCGCCGTCGGTATTGCAGTGCAGCACCACGATGTTGCGCAGTGCGTTGCACGGGCGGGTTTCGTTGACGTACACAGCGATCGGGTCATAAACCACCAGGGCGGCCAGCACTCCCAGCGGTGTCCACAGCGCGGCCGCCATCGCCATCGGATTTCCGCCCGTGCGGGCGAGCCACCACCCGCCCAGCCACAAGGCGATGAAAAGGAGCACGCCGTCGTTGGCGTACGCGGTCATCAACGGATGCAGCCACGGGGTGTCGCGGGCGAAATCGTTGATGACGTAGAAGATTCGTACATCGAGGTTCACGGCGGGTGCTCTCGGATCGCTAGTCGGTACCCGGAACGGTGAGCAGGACCTTTCCCACTGTCTTGTCGGAGTCGAGCAACCGGTGCGCCTCCGGCGCATCGGTGATCGGTACCTCGGCCGCGACGACCGGTGCCACCGCACCGTCAGCGATCAGCGGCCACAGCTGTTGCCGCAGTGCGCTGATGATCTCGGCCTTCGACCCGGGTCCGTCTTCGGGCCGACGACGCAGGTTCGTCACATGCACCGAGCCCCGTTTGAACAGCAGCGCACCGAGATTGAGTTCGGCGACCGCGCCGCCCTGCAACCCGATGATGGTCAGGTGACCGTTCTCGGCCAGGGCTTCCACGTTCTTGCCCAGGTAACTGCCGCCCATGATGTCGAGAATGACGTTGGCGCCCGAGTACTCCGCGTTGACCACGGCCGGGAAATCCTGGTCGCGGTAGTTGATCAGGGTCTGCGCGCCGAGTTCGCGGCAGGCATCGAGCTTGAACTGCGTGCCGGCCGTCACCGCCACGTTGGCCCCCAACGCACGGCCCACTTGTATTGCGTGCGTGCCGATTCCGCTGCCACCGCCATGGATCAGCAGCGTCTGTCCGCTCTGCAGGCCACCGGTCATCACCACGTTCGACCACACGGTGGCCGCGGTCTCGGGCAGCGCGGCAGCGGCAGTGACGCTGACGCCCTGCGGCACCGGGAGCACCTGGGTGGCGGCCACGTTGACGCGTTCGGCGTAGCCGCCGCCGGCCAGCAGTGCGCACACCGCGTCGCCGGGTGCCCAATCCTGCACGCCGGCACCGACTTCGGCGATGTAGCCGGAAACTTCGAGGCCCGGGATATCGCTGGCCCCGGGCGGCGGTGGGTAGAAGCCCATGCGCTGCATGACGTCGGCGCGATTGACCCCCGCCGCCACCACGTCGATGGCGACCTGGCCAGGGCCCGGTGCGGGCAGGTCGTCGACCTCGGCCCACTCCATCACCTCAGGGCCACCATGACCATTGAGTGTTATCGCGTACATGCTATTTGCCTCCAGGGACGGGGAATCGCGTCGCGTACGTGTTTCGCGGTCGTTGGTTACCCGCGGGGCGATACCTCTATCGCGAACGATGCCTGCTGACGGCGGGTCAGCCAGACCGCGAATTCGCTCAGCGGTCCCAGCAGCCAATACTTGCGATTGACGATCTTGCGGACCCTCGGATTGTCGTCGAATCCCAGTGCCCGCGCAGTGCCCTCGACAATGGGCGAGCCCGGACGGATCTTCCCGCGAATATCACAGGGCTGCAGGGTGACTGATGCGTTCCGGCGGATGCGTTTGACCTTGTACGCGTCAACCTCCGAGAAGAAATACAGCTTGCCGTCGGCGGGGGCGATCCACACGGGGGTGGACACCGGCGTGCCGTCCTTGCGGTAGCTGGTGAACGACACGTAGTTCGCTCGGCCGACGACATCCCAATCCGGTGCCATGGCGCTCTCCTTTTCGCTCATCCCAACCGAATAGAGTTTTGCGTCATGAGGGCGATGGCGCAACGCAGCTGGAACACCGGGGAGCCGCTTGAGCTGATCGAGCTGCCGACACCGGAACCCCGTGCGGAGGAGGTCCGGGTCAGAGTGCAGAGCATCGGACTCAACCCCGCGGACTGCCAGATGCTTATCGCGCCACCGATGCGGCTGCTGGCAAGGGTGCTCGGTCCCAAACCGCCGGTGGTGCTGGGCCTGGACTTCGCCGGCACCGTCGACGCGGTCGGCCCGAAGGTGCGCGACGTGCGGCCCGGCGACCGGGTGGTCGGCAGCACCGACTTCTCGCGCGGACAGCGCGGCTGTTTCGCAGAAGCTGCCGTGGTGCGTGCCGACCAGGTATGTCATGTCCCCGACGCCGTGGATCTCGATACCGCAGTCGCCCTGGCCATTCCGGGTGTCACCGCCCACCGCACCGTGGTGGACATCGGCCACATCCGCCGCGTCGAGCCATCGCAACGCCGGGTTCTCGTGCTCGGCGCCTCCGGTGCCGTCGGTCAACTCACCGTGCAGATCGCCAAACACGAAGGCGCCGTCGTCGTCGGCGTCTGTTCGACCAAGAACGTCGAACTCGTCAAGGAACTGGGCGCCGACATCGTGCTGGACTACACCCGCGGCGACGTCCTCGAACAAGCCCGTCAGTACGGGCCGTTCCAGATCGTCGCTGACTGCGCCGATGCCTACTCCCGCCGAAAGTGCCTGTCGCTGCTGTCCGCGCAGGGCCGGTATGTGATGGTGTCGATGCACAATGTCGCCGACGCCGTGTACACCCTCATCCCGCCGTTTCAGGCGCGGACGATCCTCGGACGACCGACCCGCGACCGGCTCGCACCGCTGATGGCGGCAGCCGGCGCGGGCCAACTCACGGTGAACATCGCCCAGCACCTGCCGCTGACCAGTCTGCAAGAGGCCGTCGACCTCAGCGAAAGCCACCGGATGACCGGAAAGCTGATCCTGCATCCCTGATTGAGACACGTTGAGCGCCTGGGTATTCAGTGGCTGCCGGGCTCTAGTGTGAAAGTGAGCTTGTGTGCCAGATCGATTCGAGATTGGCACACAAGCTCATTCTCGACGCGAGAGGCGGTCACGCAGTCGGTACGTTCCCGGATATCGGGAAGGTTCGGGGTCTACCGTTTTGGCTAACCGTCAACCGGAGGAGATCGCGATGCCGCTCAACCCCAAGGACTCGTTCGACGCGGTCCGTGACGTAGTCGCTCATTCCGTCGAGAAGGCGTCGGACATCGTCGACAACGCCGCTGACATCATCAGAGGTGATGTGGCCGAAGGGATTTCCGGGATCGTCCACAACTCGGTCGACATCGGCACCCATGCGGTCGACAAGCTCAAGGAGATCGTCACCGGAAATGATGGTGATAGTGACGCCGAAGCGTGACACGTTTTTCCAGCGAATAGTTGCTGATCAGGGATAGGGTGCGGGCGGCGATGCGGCCCAGCGACCTTGTCAGGGTCGTCGCCAGACCAATGCTGGCCGACGAGTCCCTGGGAAGGACGGAAGATGAAGGTTCTCGTGACCGGAGGGACCGGCTACGTTGGTGCGCATATCGTCGCGGCGCTGATCCGCGATGGACACGACGTGCGGATGCTGGTCCGCCGTGCCGAGCAGGTACCGATATCGCTTGAACCGCTGGATGTTTCGGTCGATGACATCGTGGTCGGGGACGTACTGGATGCCGATGTCGTGGCGGCGGCTCTCGACGGCATGGACGCGGTGGTGCACGCGGCCGCCGTGTTCAGTCTCGACGCGCGCCGGGCGACGGAGATCACCCGGACCAATCTGCGCGCCACCGAACTGGTGGTGGGCGGGGCGGTGGAGCGCGGTCTCGATCCCATCGTGCACATCTCGTCGACGGTGGCACTGACCTGTCGCGATGGCGGCGGACCCGATCTGCCGCTGGGTGACGTGGATCTGCCGTACGCCAAGTCGAAACGTGAGTCAGAAGTACAAGTTCGGGCGCTCCAGTCGATCGGGGCGCCGGTGGTGTCGGTGTATCCCGGCGGGGTGTTCGGGCCGCACGATCCGTACCTGGGGACGCAGGCTGAGCTGTTCATGTGGATCATCAAGGGGCGCTTGCCCGTATGGCCGACCGGCGGCGCCCACTATGTCGACGTCCGCGACGTCGCCGACGTCGTCGCCGCCTGCATGGTGGCGGGTCACGGGCCGCGGCGGTACGTGGTGCCCGGTCATCACCTCGACGGTGACCTGATGCACGGGACCCTGCACAAGATCACCGGGCGGTGGCTGCCATTCGTCAGCACACCCACCATCGTGGCCAAGCCATTCACTCAGCTCGCCGAACTGCTCAACAAGGTGCTGCCGGACAACATCCACCTGCCCGCGGACGTCGAGACCGTGGAACTGGCCGAGCGGGACACCCGATTCGACACGACGGTTACCACCGAAGAATTGGGCATCGTGGCCCGACCGTTCGAAGAGACCGCGCGCGACACCCTGCTGTGGCTGATCGACATCGGTGCGCTGGCAAGCAGATACGCCGGCAACCTCCGCTGAGCTATGGCGTAGCAGCCGCAGTGGCAGCCCGGTCGGTGAGCAGATCGTAGATCGGGCGTGAGCCGAGAGCGATGGCGACCAGCAGCGCCGTCGCGCAGGCACCGAGCATCGGGGGCAGCTGGTTGGTGCTGCCCGTGAGTTCGGTGGCGAGGATCAGGCCCGTCACGGGCGCCTGGACGCTGGCGGTGAAGAACGCAGCCATCCCGATGAGGGCGAGTGCGGCCGGGCTGGGCGCGGAATGCGGCGCGAGGTGGGCCGCGATCAGGCCGACGATCAATCCGACGTCGGCGCCGAGCACGAGCATCGGGGCGAACAGACCGCCCGGCGTGCCCGCGGCATACGACACCACACCGAGGACGAACCGCAGCACCAGCACCGCGATGACGGCACCGATGGCGCCGTGGCCGAGGAGTGCTTCCTGCGTGAGTTGGTCGCCGCCGCCGGCCAGATGGGGGGAGTACCAGACCAGGACCCCGACGCCGGCACCGATGAGTGCGGCGCGGACCTCGACCGGCCAGCGGCTGGTATCGGCCGTGCGGAGGCCGAACATGATGGCCTTGTTATAGAGGACTCCGAGGACGCCGGTGAGCACGCCCACGGCCAGCACCCAGCCGGAGCCGGCCAGCTGAGGATCGGCCAGCGCCGGCACCTGGAACTCGCTGCCCGAGCGGACGAACGGGTAGGCCGCCATGAATCCGGACGCGGAGGCGACCAGCGTGGCGACCGTGGTGCGCGGATCGAAGCGTTTGACGAGCTCCTCCAGCACGAACACCCCGCCGGCGATCGGGGCGTTGAACGCGGTCGCCAAACCGGCGGCCGCTCCGGCGGCGGCGAGAATGCGCAGGTCAGCCTGGGAACGGCGCGTCGCCGACGCCACGATGATCGCGATGGAGCCACCCATCTGCACTGACGGCCCTTCGCGCCCGAGGGCGAGGCCCGAACCCAGGGACAGCAGCCCACCGACGTACTTGATGGGCAGGATTCGGAAGCGGCCCGGTTCGGCGCGGCCGGCGACGACGGCCTCGACGCGGGGAATGCCACTGCCCTCGGCGTTCGGTTCGACGCGGCGAACCAGCGAGGCGGCAGCCGCGGTGCAGACGGCGCAGATGGCCACGACGACGACAGGGCCCCACCAACTTTCGTGGGACCAGTGCGACAGGGAGGCGCGCCACTGCGTCGCGTAGTTGAGCAGCACCCGGAAGCTGCCCGCCGCCAAACCCGTCAACGCCCCGACGACGGCCGCGGCGAGGACGAAACCGAGTGTGTCGGCGGCGCGTACCCTACGCATCACAATCCATCACAGCCCACCGCGGGCGACCAACTGCGCTGCGATCACGTTGCGCTGGATTTCATTGGTACCCTCGCCGACGATCATCAGCGGGGCGTCGCGGAAGTAGCGTTCGACGTCGTATTCGGTGGAATAGCCGTAGCCGCCGTGGATTCGGACGGCGTTGAGCGCGATCTCCATGGCGATCTCGGATGCGAACAGCTTGGCCATACCGGCTTCCATGTCGCAGCGTTCGCCGCTGTCGTAGCGCTCGGCGGCGTACCGGGTCAGTTGACGGGCGGCCGTCAGCTTGGTGGCCATGTCCGCCAGGTAATTGCCGACCGACTGGTGCTGCCAGATCGGCTGACCGAAGCTCTCGCGCTCCTGCGCGTACTTGAGTGCGTCCTCCAGCGCCGCGGTAGCGACGCCGAGAGCCCGTGCGGCGACCTGAATCCGGCCTGTCTCAAGGCCTTTCATCATCTGCCCGAAGCCCTTACCGGGTTCACCGCCGAGGATCGCTGACGCGGGTATGCGGTAGCCGTCGAATGTCAGCTCACAAGATTCGACGCCCTTGTAGCCCAGCTTGGGCAGATCGCGCGACACCGTCAGGCCGGGACCGTGTTCGACGAGCACCACCGAAATGCCTTTGTGCCGTGGCTCTGCGGTCGGGTTGGTCTTGCACAGCAGCGCGATGAGGCCGGACCGGCGCGCGTTGCTGATCCACGTCTTGGCGCCGTTGATCACCAGGTCGGGGCCGTCCAGGCACGCGGTGGTCGACATGTTCTGCAGATCCGAGCCGCCGCCGGGCTCGGTGAGGGCCATGGTCGCGCGCAGCTCGCCCGTGGCCAGGCGCGGCAGATACGCCTGCTTCTGAGCCTCGGTGCCGAACAAACCGATGAGTTTGGCCACCACCGTGTGGCCGCCCATGGCGCCGGCGAGGCTCATCCAGCCGCGTGAGAGTTCTTGTGTCACTTCGACATAACACGGCATCGATACCGGGGAACCGCCGTACGCCTCGGGGATGGCCAGTCCGTAGATGCCGATCTGCTTCATCTGCTCGATCCACGCCTCGGGATAGGTGTTGGCGTGTTCGACGTCGCGCACCGTGGGCTTGACGTCGCGGTCGACGAACGCGCGCACGGTCTCGACGAGCATGGCCTCTTCGGCCGTCAGATGAGTGGACACGGGCACTACCTTGCCAGGGTGCGGCCGCTCTGGATGCCGGTCGAGCTAGGCGAGTTTCCGGTGTGCGGCCTGCTCGACGAACAGCGGGATGAAGTCCCGCACAGCGTGATCGTGGAAATCGGCGTGAATGCGGCGCACGACGGCCGTCACGGTTCTGGGATCGATGCTCGGATATGTGATGCTCAGCTGGGCCACCAGTGCGTCGATGGCGGCGTATTCGGCCACCCGCGCGGTGACCGGATCAACGTCGGCCGGGGACTCGGTCCGGTCGATCTCCAGGTGCTCGATGGCGAACGCGTCGAACGCGGCGACGACCCGTTCGGGGGTGGCATCCGGGTGCTCGCGGGCGAGCACGTCGATCGCAATCCAGCAGGTCGGGCCCAGGATGGTGGTGGGTGGCGGCCGGTGTCCCCGCGTGATGGCCGCGGTGAGCAGATCCCGGAAGGTCTGCTCGGTGAGGCTCATGGGTGCTTCGGACATGACAGCGACTGTACGGATCGTTGGTTACCTCCAGGCGACGCGCACGTGAGATCGACTTTTCGGGCCACGCTGTGGGACAACCGGGATCGACCGGCACCGGCCGCCCGCAGAATCTGAGCGATTGTCAGCGAAGGAGCACGGATGTACCTGCATATCGACCCCGCCCAGGTCCCACCGGTCGTCGAGGTGCGGGAACCAGACGATTTCACGGCCTTCAAGGTGGTCATCGAGGTGCCCGAACACGCGTGGATCGCGCCGGACGTGCTGACCGAGCTGGCCGGCCGCGGCGATGACGACGAGTGGCGGCAGCACCTGGGCGGAATGCTGGCGTACGCCGCGAGCAAGGGCTGGTGCGACGACGCTGGACGGGTCCGGGCCCACGTCGAGGTGACTACCGCAGTACCGCACCAGGGTTGAGGATGCCCTGCGGGTCCAGCGCATCCTTGATGCGCCGGGTCAACGCCATGACGTCGTCGCCGAGCTGACTGGGCAGCCAGTCCCGTTTCAGGCGTCCGACGCCGTGCTCGCCGGTGATGGTGCCGCCGAGCCCGATGGCCAGCTCCATGATGCGCGCGAACGCGCGCTCGGCGCGGTCAGTGGCATCGGGGTCGGTGGGGTCGTACACGATGATCGGATGGGTGTTGCCGTCCCCGGCGTGCGCCACCATGTAGATCTGCACGTCGCACGTCTCGGCGATGTCCTCGACCCCGGTGACCATCGCGGGCAGTTGGGGTATCGGGACGCCCACGTCCTCCAACAGCAGGCTGCCGAGCTTCTCGACCGCGCCGAACATGCCGCGGCGGGCCGCGGTGAACGCCGCGCCTTCGGCCGGGTCATCGGTGGCGAAAATGTCTGTGGCACCGCACTTCTCGCAGTTGGCGATGATGGACGCCACTTCCTCGGCAGCGGCCCCCGGCGCGTCGGACTGCATCAGCAGCATGGCTCGGGCGGACCGGTCGAGGCCCATGCGCAGGTGGTCCTCGACGGCGTTGATGCTCGCGTGGTCCATGAATTCCAGCATCGCCGGGCGGATTTCGGCGGTGATCGCGACGACGGCGTTCGCGGCGGCGGCGACGGAGTCGAACACGGCAACCACCGTTGAAGCCGGCGGCTGGGTCGGGATCAACCGCAGCGTGAGCTCGGTGATGACACCGAGAATGCCCTCCGATCCGATGAACAGCTTCGTCAAGGACAGTCCCGCAACGTCTTTCAGCAGGGGCCCGCCGAGCCGCAGCGCCGTACCGTCGGCCAGCACCACCTCCATGCCGAGCACGTAATCACCCGTGACGCCGTACTTCACGCAACACAGGCCGCCCGCGTTGGTCGCGGCATTGCCGCCGATCGAGGAGATGTCGATGGACGACGGGTCCGGCGGGTACCACAAGCCGTGTCCGGCGGCCGCGCGCTTGACTTCGGTGTTGGTCAGGCCCGGCTGAACCACCGCGGTCCGGGTGGCCGGATCGATCCGGATGTCCCGCATGCGTTCGGTACTCAGCACCACCGAGCCATCGACGGCGTCGGCGCCGCCGGACAGGCCCGATCCCGCGCCGCGCGGCACCACGGCGATGCGGTGTGCGGAGGCCCACCGCAGCACGTGTTGCACGTCGGCAGTGCCGGCGGGGCGCACCACGGCGAGCGGAGTGCCGGCGTTCGGGTCGGCCGCTGAATCCCGGCGGTAGCGCTCGATGATGTCCGGGTCGGTGATCAGTGCGCCGACCGGCAAAGCGTCGGCGAGACGGTTCAGCGCGGCGGCGTGCATCGTCGGACTGTATCGACACCGGGACTGCGATGGGCCGAACTGGTCCGCTGGGCGGATTTGTCCGCGTTGCCTGCGTAGGCACCACGGCGGGCCTACGATTTGCCCGTGTTGCTCACCGAGGGTCAGGTTTTCGCCGGTTACACGATCCGGCGGAAATTGGGCGCGGGCGGCATGGGCAGTGTGTATCTCGCTTCGCATCCGCGGCTGCCGCGCCTGGACGCGGTGAAGGTGCTGTCGGCCGAACTGACCGTGGACCCGGAGTACGGACCGCGGTTCCTGCGCGAAGCGGACCTGGTGTCCACGTTGTCGCACCCCAACATCCTCGGCGTCCACGACCGGGGGGAGTGCGACGGCCAGCTCTGGATCTCGATGGACTACGTGGCCGGGACCGATGCCGCGCAGCTGCTGCGCGACCACTATCCCGCCGGGATGCCGCCGGAGGTGGCGCTGCCGATCATCACTGCCGTGGCCTCGGCGCTCGACCACGCGCACCGGCGTGAGCTGCTGCACCGAGATGTGAAGCCGGCCAACATCTTGCTGGACGCCGAGACGTCACGCATCTTCCTCGCCGACTTCGGGATCGCCCGGCCCATGAACGACGCGTCCGGTCTGACTGCGACGAACATGGCGGTCGGGACGGTGGCGTACGCCGCGCCGGAGCAGCTCCGGGGTGAGGGGATGGACGGCCGCACCGATCAATATGCCTTGGCGTGCACGGCATTCCAGCTGCTGACCGGGAACCCGCCGTATGCGGACAGCAATCCGGCGGTCGTCATCACCAAACACGTCACCGCCCCTGCGCCCTCGTTGGGGGAGCACCGCCCAGAACTGCGTGGCCTGGACCCGGTGCTGGCCCGGGCGATGTCGAAGACGCCTGCCGCCCGATTCGCCAGTTGCGGGGAGTTCGCGCAGGCCCTCCAACAACAGGCATTGCGGCCGATGCCGCTGGCGTCCAACGATTTTCGCAACCAGCCGACGACGGCCACGCCTGCGCCGCCACCGCTGAACCCACCACCGCTGAAGCCACCGCCGCACCCGAACCAGCCGTCGCTGAACCCGCCTACCCAGTTCGGTCCGCCGCCGACCCGCTCGTCCCGCTCGGGCGCGCTCATCGCTGTCCTGGCGGTGGTCGCCCTGCTGGTCGTCGCCGGCGGGGTGTTCGCCGGGGTGCGGCTACTCGGACGGCCCGACCATCCCGGCGGGAAGCCGGCCGCGCCCAGCCCGACCGCGACCGCGGCCGGCACCGGTTTCAGCGGCAGTTACCGTGCCGACTACGGGCCGGCCACGGATCTGGAAGGAACGGTGATCCCCGGCGGGCCGGCAATGACGGGTGAGTGGGGCGTGCGCTCGTCGTGCGGGTCCAACGGGTGCATCGCCAATGCGTCGTACACCGGCAAGAGCTCCATCCCCGTGGTGTCGAACATGACGTTCGACCAGATTTCCGGTGACTGGGTCGCGGTCGCGACTGGGGCAGTGAAGTGCACTGACGCCCCGGGCGAGCCGCCCACCGAAGTGTGGGTGGTCTTCACCTTGACGCCCAAGCCCGACGGCACCCTGGCCGGCGAGACCACCCGAAGCTCTGTCAACGGGTGCAGCAGCGTCAAGCGGACGGTCACGTTCACCCGCATCGGTGACGGCGAGCTGAGCGGTGTGCCCGACCCCGCCGGCCTGCCGCCGCGCACCACGTCACCGGCCTCGACACTGCACGGCCGTTACCACGAGAACGTCGTCTATTCGAGCGGCGGCTTCGGCCCGGGTGCGCCGGATCTACAGGTCCGCACGCAATGCCTGCGGACCGGAGATCGGTGCATCAGTGCGTTCCATGCGATGGATGGTGTGGTCACGTTGGTCTTCGCCGCCGGCAAGTGGACGCGCACCGAGGAAGGGACGGTCCCGTGCGCGCTCGGCGGGACCACGCACGTCAAGATCGCCGCCGAATATCCGCTGCCGACGGATCTGCAGGACCCGATTCGGACCCTGGAAGGTCGCGGTACCAATACCTCGACCGGCGGGGAGTGCAAAGGCGGTGACTTCACCGACAAGTTCGTTCGGACCGGTGACTGAGTTCAATTATCGAAAAACTTTGGTCACTTTGTTTTCGCTGGTCACAGTAGGTAACTAGCGTCACACGTTCCGCGATTTCTTGTCGGTGGCTCGAACTAGTGTTCGAGTATGGGATTGACTGATCCGGCCGTGATCGAGGAGGCGTACGCCGAGTACGAAGCCGCCGCGGCCCGGATCGCCGCCTTGGACTACACCGGCCTGGACGTGCGGACCCTGTTGGAGTTGATGTCGCGCCGCGAAACGGTGAAGTGTGCCGCCGAGGCGGTGGATCACCAGATCCTGGCCGCCGCGCAGACGCAGGCCACCGCCAAGGAGATCGGGGCCAAAGACTGGCCGGAGGTGCTGCATGTCCGGCACCGGATCAGCCGCGAGGAGGCCCGCCGTCGGGTGCGGGACTGCGACAATCTGGGTCCGCGGTCGGCGATCACCGGCGAGCCGTTGGGTCCGGTGTGGGAACTGGTCGCCGCCGCCCTGGCCGAAGGCGCGATCAACGGTGAGCACGTGCAGGTGATCACCTACTTCTTTGAGAAGGTGCCGCTGTGGGTGGACCCGGCCACTCTGTTGCAGTGCCAGGTCGATCTGGTGGCCGATGCCCGGGTCAAGACGCCCGAGGACTTGCGGCGGGCGGCCAACGACTTGTTGTACCGGCTGGATCAGGATGGTCCCGAGCCTGACGATGACGACGAGCCCGACCCGAAACGGTCATTCGTCATGGGTAAGCAGCGGCCCGACGGCCGCACCGACGTCACCGCCCAACTCGACCCCGAAGGCCGCGCCTACTGGCAGGCACTATTCGACACATACGCCGCCCCCGGCATGTGCAACCCCGCCGACCCGCAGCCCTGCCTGTCAGGTACGCCGACGGCTGAGCAGATCGACAACGACACCCGCACCCTGGCGCAACGCCAGTACGACGCGTTCAAAATGGTGGGCCGGACGATGCTGGCCTCCGGAACACCCGGTGTGCATAACGGATTCCCGGTCGCCGTGGTCGCCACCACCACCATCACCGAGCTGGAGAAACGTGCCGGGGTGGCACTCACCCACACCGGCACCACACTGCCGGTCAAAGACTTGATCCGGATGGCCGCCCAAGGCTCGGACAGCTACCTGGCCGTCTTCGACAACCACACCGGCCAACCGCTCTATCTGGGCCGGGCGGCCCGCACCGCCAGCACCGCCCAACGCCTCGCCCTGTTCGCCCGCGACCACGGCTGCACCAAACCCAACTGCACCGCCCCCGCCTCGCGTTCGCAGGTGCACCACATCACCAACTGGCGCGATGATGGCCTCACCAACGTCGACACCATGACCCTGGCATGCGGCCGCGACAACCGCCTCGCCGACACCGGCGGCTGGACCACCACCATGGGCTCTGACGGCCGCACCCACTGGACCCCACCACCACTACTGGACGTCGGACAGCCGAGAACGAATCAGTACCACCACCCCACGCTGTACCCGACCGAGCGTGAGGGCGATGACGACGGTGAAAGTGACAGTCCGACAGGCTAGTTGGTCACCACAGCGCCGCGGGGTGTTGCGCCGTGGATAGCCGTCCATCGGATGGTGGCCAGCCTCAGCCAAGGCTGCCCGCCAACAACTGCGGATTGGTCAGCGGATCGACTCCGGCAGCTCTAAGCTGACCTTGAGTTGTATGCGGGTACCGCGTGGTGACGACTTCTCGGGGAGCTGACCATGGCCGAGCCGCCGGTGATCGAGGTCCGCGAATGGGGCAGGCCGGCTCGCCGGTTGACGCTCAGCAGGCCGCTGCTGTTCGGCCGCGAGTGCGACGGCATCAACCTCGCCGACGGTGAGGTGTCCCGCCGACATCTGCGCCTGGTGCCGAGCCCGACGGCGCTGTCGGTCGTCGACCTCGGCAGCAGCAACGGCAGCACCGTGAACGGCGTGGCGCTGACCGGGCGGGGCACGTTGTCGACCGGTGACGTGATCCGGTTGGGGCGCACCGAGATCATCGTGCTGCACGCTCCCAAACCGCTGGCCGCGGATCAGCCGCCGGCCGCCGCGGTCGCCCATGATCCGACGCGGACCATGCAGATGGTGAATCTCCTCGAGGTCCCGGTCCCCGCAGCCGCGGGGGCCCCCGTACGGCCGGCGGGCCTGCGGCTGGCGGAGCGGGCGCTGGGTATCGATCCCACTGGCACCAAGGACCTGTTTCCGCCGTACACCGAACTGCCGCAAACGATTTCGCGCCGGGTGTGGCAGGCGATCCGCGTCGGCAGCGTGCTGGCGTACCTCGCGGTGGTGGTCATGATGTTCGTGCGGCCCGCGGCCGGGCTGTTCGCCTTCTTCCATGTCATCGTGCCGCTGTGGCCGGCGCTGTTCTTCATCGCACCGGGCGTGTGGCGCAACATCTGCCCGCTGTCGGCGTCGAATCAATTGCCGCGGGTGGCCGGTTTCAGCCGGGCCGCCACCGCGCCGGGGTGGTGGACGCGCAACGGGTTCCTGATCGCTGCGGCCCTCTTTTTCGGCATCGCCGGGGCACGACTGGTCGGCCTGGACCGCAACGGCCCGGCGATGGGTGCGGTGCTGGCGGTGATCATCGCCTCGGCTTTCGCCGGGGGTCTGGCGTTCAAGGGCAAGAGCGGTTGGTGCTCCAGCATCTGCCCGCTGCTGCCGCTGCAGCGCACCTACGGCCAGACGCCGTATGTCACGTCGCCGAACAGTCACTGCGAGTCCTGCGTCGGATGTGCGAAGAACTGTTACGACTTCAAACCCCGGGCGGCCTGGCAGGCCGACATGGCGGACCCCGAGCCCCGGTGGAGCGCGCCGCGCGTCCTGTTCGCAGCGGCCCTACCGGGATTCATCATCGGCTTCTTCACTGTGCATGCCCAGCATGGTGGGACGGCGACCGAAAAGTACGGTGTGCTGGCGCTTTTCGTGTTGGTGAGCGTCGGACTCTGCTACGTGCTGCAGGCCGTCACACCGCTCAGCCAGGCGATGCTGACGGCGGGTTTCGCGGCAGTGGCGATCAACGCCTACTACTGGTTCTCCGGCCCCATCCTCACCGACTCCCTACGACAGATCACCGGCGTCGACGCGCCCTGGTTGCGGTGGCCCATCACCGTGATGATCGCGGTCCTGACGCTGTGGTGGCTGGCTCGCACCCGGGTCAGCGAACTGCAGTTCGCCTATCTCACCGGTGCCCGTGCAGAACCGGTGCTGCTGAACACGCCGACGATGCCGGCCCCCGCGGCCGGCCCTGCCGCCGAAAGCGGTGCTGTGCGAGTGCGTTTCGAATCGGGATCGGACCCCGTCGGGGCCGATATCGGGATGAGTCTGCTCGATGTCGCGGAGAGCAGCGGGCAGGCGATCGAGGCGGGCTGCCGGATGGGAGTGTGCGGCGCCGACCCGGTATCGATCGTCGAAGGGATGGGTTGTCTGTCACCAGCCGAGGCAGACGAGCTCAAGACCCTGAACCGACTGGGGCTCGGCAAGTCCAGCCGAATGGCATGCTGCGCCCGGATTCAGGGCGGGGATGTGACGGTGTCGCTGACGCCCGAACGCGCCGACACCACCGCGAGCAGGCCGGTCGGCTACGACCGCTCGATCGTCAGCGTCGTGGTGATCGGCAACGGCATCGCGGGAGTGACGGCCGCGGATTTCCTGCGCCGCGGGCACCCCGACTGCGAAATCCATGTGGTGGGAGCCGAACCCCACGGTCTGTACAACCGGATGGGCATCTCGCGGCTGGTGTACGGCAGGTCCGCGATGCAAGGGCTGTACCTGCTGCCCGAGCAGTGGTACGACGAGCACGGCGTCACGGCATGGCTGAACACCTGGGCCACCGGCATCCATCTGCGGTCCCAGCTGGTGCGGTTGGGCACCGGTGAGAAGCTGCCCTACGACAGGTTGGTTCTGGCGATGGGGTCCAGTGCCGCGGTGCCCGACATCCCCGGCTTGAACCGGCCCGGCAGCGTCGTGCTGCGGTCGGCGGCCGATGCGATGCGGATCCGCTCCTACGTGCAGGAGCGTCGGGCCCGGCATGCGGTGGTGGCAGGTGGTGGCCTGCTGGGGCTGGAGGCGGCCTACTGCCTACATCAGCTCGGGCTGCGCGTGACGGTGCTGGAACGCGGGACCCGGTTGCTGAGCAAGCAGATCGACGCGCGCTGCTCGCAGCTCGTGGCCGAGCACTTCGCCAGGGCGGGAATCACCATCACGCACAAGGCGGAAACCGCGGAAGTGCGGGGCGACCCCGCCGTCACCGGGGTGCGGTTCAAGGACGGCCGGATCCTGTCGTGCGAGGTGTTCCTGGCCGCTACCGGCATCCGGCCCAACATCGAATTGGCCAGGGACGCCGGCCTTCCCGTCGGCAAAGGGGTACTGGTCGACGACCGGATGCAGACCCGGGTGCCCGGCGTCTACGCGGCCGGCGACGTGGCCGAGCACGGCGGCCGGGTGCTCGGCTTATGGCCGGTGGCCACGGAACAAGCCGAGGTAGCTGCCGTCAATGCGCTCGGCGGTGACCGGACCGTCCCGGTCGAGACGCCACCGACCATCCTCAAAGGCGTTGAATTGGAGCTATTTTCGATCGGTCCGGTGGACCCCGGCCCGGGTGACGACGTGGTGGTCATCGAGCGGCCGGCGCTGCCGTCCTATCGCCGGCTCGTGGTGTCACGCGGCCGCGCCGTCGGTGCCACGGTGCTGGGGCACCATCCGGCCGACCTCGCGGCTGTGCAGAAAGCGGTCCGCGAGCAGCGACGAGTCGGGCCGGTGGCGCTGGGGGTGCTGCGGACCGGCGCCTGGGACATCCTGTCCGACGCCGACAGGCTTGCCTACTGACCGTGGGCGGACACGTCGTACGTCAGGATCTTCTGGCCGATCCGCAGGTAGCAGCCGGGTAGCAGCTCGAAGGGCTGGTCGCCGATCTGCGTCCAGACGTGGTCTCCCGGCGCCGCGATGTGGGTGCCGGCGGCGGTTCCCGCGTCGCGGATCAACACCATGCCGCCGTTGACCGTGACATACGCGTGGACCCGGGACACCTGCGGGTCGTCGGGCAGGCTGATGGGTGTCGCCACTCCGCTGGTCACCGCGGGGTCGACCATCGGGTTGCGGCCGATGATGTACGTGCGGTCCAAGGGATACACGGCCCCGTCGTCAGCGGTCAGCGCTCCGGTGACGGGACGGGCCCGCGTGGTCGCGGGTGCTTGCGGTGGTGACTGCTGGGCAGCCGACCGCGCCCGACTCGACTGCAGTACGAAGCCGGCACCGGGCACCACCCCGGCGACCAGATCGGTCTCCGCGCAGGGCACGAATGTCGTTGTGGCGGTGCAGATCGTGATCCGGTCGAACCACGGCGCGACGATCTCGTCGACCAACGGCCGGCCGCCGGCGCTGACCCGCCGGTGACCGCCGCCCGCCTCGACGTCGGCGATCACCTCGCCGCGCACGATGATGTGCAGCCCGTCGCCTGCCGGCACGAGCGCGCCGAACGGCGGCACGGCGTCGGACTCCGGCCCGGACGCCAACGTGGCGAGCGCGTGGGGCAATGCCGGCGGCGGGGCGGTCGTGAGCACCTGGAGGAGAGGACGGGCCCTGGCGCCGTCGGCGATGTACGCCAGCACGTCACCGAATCGGGCGACCAGACCTTCGCCGCGGCCGATAGCCACGTAGTGCCGCTTCTGTTCCACCTTGTCGCCGCCTCGGTAGTGTGCCGCAGATGCTGATGATAAGTCAGCGTCCGACCCCGTGCCATGTGGCGAATGGGTAGAGTCGGCTTACCGATGGGGGTGAGCCAACATGCGTCATCGAGGAACCTATCTGCCTCCGGGGCCGCGGCTGCCGGCGGCGGCTCAGGCCGCACTCTTGCTGCGGGACTGGCCGGGTTTCGTCGCCAAATGCGAGCGGCGATACGGTGCCATGTTCACCCTGCGGATCGTCTCGTTGGGGACCTTCGTCTACTTGACCGATCCCGACCACATCAAGCAGGTGTTCGCCGGCGATCCGCACATTTTCCATGCGGGCGAGGCGAATTCGATGCTCAAGGGGCTGGTGGGCGAGCACTCGGTCCTGGTCGTCGACGACGAGGTGCACGCCGACCGGCGGCGGTTGATGCTCAAACCGTTCACGCGCGGCGCCGTCGACCGGCAGACGGGCGCGATGGCCGCCATCGCCGTGGAGTCCATCGAGAACTGGCCGGTGAGAACAGAATTCGCGGTGGCGCCGCACATGTCGGCGCTCACGCTCGAAGTGATCCTGCAGACGGTGATCGGCGCGACCGATCCGGACCGTCTCGCCGCGCTACGCACCGCGCTGCCGAAGCTCCTTGATCTGAACGGCGTTGCGGCACTGTCGATCGCACGCCCGCAGCTGTACCGCGTGTGGCCATGGACCGTCGTGAAGAAGCGGCTGGTGGCAGCAGACGCGCTGCTCTACGCCGAGATCGCCGAACGGCGGGCCGACCCGGAGCTCGCCCAGCGCACCGACGTCCTGGCGATGCTGATCCGGGCCGCCGACGAGGACGGCCGGCACATCACCGACCGCGAGCTGCGCGACCAATTGATGACGCTGTTGGCCGCCGGCCACGACACCACCGCGACCGCCCTGTCCTGGACTCTGGAACGCCTGACGCGGCACCCGGATGCGCTGGAAAAGGCCGTGGCAGCCGCCCACGCGAGTGCGGCAGGGGATCCGGCCGGCGACGAGTACCTCGACGCGATCGTGCGCGAAGTGCTGCGTATTCGCCCCGTGGTCTACGACGTCGGCCGCGTGCTGACCGAGCCGGTGGAGATCGGCGGCTACCGGCTGCCCAAGGGCGTCATGGTCGTGCCGGGCGTCGGTCTGGTGCATGCCAGCGCCGCGCAATACGTCGACCCCGAGCGCTTCGACCCGGACCGGATGGTCGGCACCGTCCCCGGCCCGACCACGTGGCTGCCGTTCGGCGGCGGCAACCGGCGCTGTCTCGGCGCGACGTTCGCGCTGGTCGAGATGCGCGTCGTGCTGCGGGAGGTGCTGCGCCGCACCGAGCTGGAAATCACCGCCGCGGCCGGCGAGGGCCAGCGGCTCAAGCACGTCACGCTGATCCCCGACCAGGGCGCCCGCATCACCGTTCGCGCACGTCATCAGCTTCCGGTGGCGGCCGAGACCGCGCAGCCGAGGTGCCCGGTAGCCCCGCGCTGACAGCTGGCCGCAGGTGGCGTCTTACGGCTAGCTGCTAGCGGGAAGTGGTGCCTGCAGGAGCGACAAACGTGCAGGTCAGACAGGACGATGGAAGCACTCCGGAACACCGGCCATCGACCTGAAAGCGAGCACCGAGATGAAGCTCACCGCCAAGCACTTTGCCCCCTGGTTGGCCGCCGTCGCCGCTGTCGGGGCCGTCACCCCGGCACCCGTCGCCGGCGCGGACACCGACCACGACGAGGCCAACCAGACCGCCGGCGCGCTGGATCAGCCTTTCTGATCGCGCGCCCGCCGACCGGCCCGGCTCCACATACCCAGTGTTTCTCGAGGGGTGACACTGGCAGGGAGCCGGGTCGATTCGTCTGTGCGGTGCTGTGCGGTCAGCCGATGAGGGCGCGGATCGCGTCACCCGACAGATCGAGTTTCGGCAGAAATCTCGGGGGCGCGTCGGCGGTCGTGAGATCCGCGACGGGCAGTTCGGTGAACGTCGAGGTCAGAATGGCCATGACGTCGGCGGTGCCGGAGTGGGAGTTCAGTTGAGCGACCAGGTCGAATCCGTTTTCCTCGCCGAGGTTCACATCCACCAGCGCGACGTCGGGTCGGAGGCGTTCGACGGTGTGCATCCCGTCCGAGATCGACTGCGCGGTACCGACGACCTCGATGTCGCCCTGCTGCAGGAGCGCCGTTGCAGCGGCCAGGTAGTCGGCGTTGTCGTCGACGATGACGCATCGCAGGGATTGGCGGTTCGTCATGTATTGCATTGTCGCGCAGGGATGCTGGTTGGGCATTCCTGCTAGCCGGTATCTGTGCCGGCGGACAGCGGCTCGTCCGCCAGCGGCATCTCCGCGACCATGGTGGTGCCGGCGCCCGCGGTGCTGGTCAGGCGCAACTTGCCGCCGAGCGCGGCCACCCGGTCCTCGAGGCCGAGCAATCCACTGCCGGCATCGAGGGACGCCCCGCCGACTCCGTCGTCAGCGACCGAGATACGCAGCGATGTGGCGTCGGTATCGACGTTCACGGTGACCACGGACGCCTGGGCGTGCTTGGCGGCATTGGTGAGGGCCTCGGCGACGGTGTAGTAGGCGGCGATCTCAACGGCTTGCGGCAGCCGCACCGGGACGTCGACGTGCACCTCGACCGGCAACGGCGCCCGGCGGCCGAGGTCGCGCAGAGCCGGACGCAGCCCGCCGCGGGACAGGATCGCGGGATGCACCCCGTGCGCGAGCTCGCGCAGCTCGTCGCTGGCGGTACGCAGCCCGTCACCGATGCCCGCGATACGGGACTGGAGTTCGGCGGGGTCCTGCGGGATCGCCATCTGCAGGGTGCGAACCTGCAGCGCCAGCGTGACGAGCCGCTGCTGGGCACCGTCGTGCAGGTCGCGTTCGATGCCGCGGCGGGCGTTGTCGGAGGCGGTGACGATGCGGGCGCGGGACGCGACGAGCTCGGCGCGCGCATGGGCGTTGGCGATGGCCGTGGCGATGAGTTCGGCGAAATCCGTCAGACAGGCTTCGGTGTCGGCGGGCAGGGCATCCGGACCGGACGTGCCGACAATCATTGCGCCCCACAGTTGTCCGTCGACCGTGATGGGTACGCCGACGCACGCGTGCAGGCCGAGGTCGCGGACGAGCGCCGCCGTCGAACCGTCGGCGTGGGTGTCCATCCGCGCGGGGCGACCCGTCGTCCGGACCATCGCGATGACGTCGTCGCCGTCGAGGGGAAAGGTGGTCCCGACGGAGACCGTCGTGAGGCCCGGCTCGTCGTGTGCGGCAACAAGAGTCGCGGTGCCGCCGGGCTCGTAGCGGACCAGCCCGGCGTTGCGCACGTGCAGCACCGCGGCGACTTCGTCGGCCACGCTCGACAGGACGTCGGCCGGTGATCTGCCTTCGGCGATCTGGGTCGCGACACGTCGCAGCGCACCCTGCTGGTCGGCGAGTTCGCTCACCCGCTCGGTGGCCTCGGTGGCGATCTGCCAGCTCTGGTGCGCGTCGCGGGCACGGGTACGCAGTTGCCAGCCAAGGACATTCGCGATTCCGGCGATCGGCAGGAACACGGAGAGGGTGAGGACATCGATCGGCTTGAGGGGCAGCAGCGGGCCGCCGTCCAGATGCACCTGCAGGTAGGCGATGGCGCTGGCGACGGTGGTCAGTACGGACAGGCCCAGGCCCCAGCCCGCGCTCATCACCAGCACCCCGAACATGAAGACGATGGCATAGGTGCTGTGCGGCGGGGGATCGCGCAGCAGCCGCACCACCCCGACCTCGGCGGCGATCAGGCCGGCGGCGACGAGCAGCCCGACGTACCACGGCGGGGTGGAGACAGCCGGATTCCATCGTGCCGGATTCATTCGCCGCCTCCCGCCTGGTCGCCTGATCTCGTCACCGACCCTAACCGCGGTCAGGGCGGCGCCGACGGCGACTGGACCGAAGCGTCAGAACGACTGATCGATGTGGCCGGCCGGGGCATTCGAGTTGTGCTCGCCGTTCTGATACTGGCTGTAGGTATCGGTGCCATTGGGGACTGTCGGGTTGGTGTCTGCGGCGGCGACAGGTGCCACCACAAGTGCCCCGCCGACCGCGGCGATGGACAACCACACGGTGACGCGCTTCAGGGTGTTCTTCATGATCGGTGCTCGCTTTCGGATCGGACGGGTGGGTTCGGGATCAGGTCAGTGGTTGTCAGTGGTTGCGGAACAGCAGGAAGCCGTAGTCGCCGCCGAACGGCTGCTGCAGCTGCCCGGCCTCCTGGGCGGCCGGGCCCGGGGTCGCCACGATCTGGGCGTTCCCGTTGCTCTGCGTGACGGTGGCATCGGTGGGCAGGGTGGCGGCGGCCGCGGTCGGCGCGACGACGATGGCCAGGGCCGCGGCTGCCGTCGCGGCCAGCGGGATGATCCGGGTGCGGTTGATATGCATTGTCCTCTACCAGCTTTCGGTGTTCTGATGACTTCGGTTGGCCGTGTCCGGCTGTCCTTTACATTGCTCCGGAACGTCGCCGGTGTCGTCCTGGCCAGCGCCCAAATGGGGGGTAGGGCTAGCTGCAATAGGAGCCCCCTGTCAGCGGGTCGGGGGCTGATTCACAGGACTGTCCGCGATGGGGCGCGGTGGACAGGCAAGATGAATGCAATGAGCGGCACGTCCGGCGTCTGACGGCACGGCGGCTATGGGGTCGAGACGAACAGGACATACGTGGACGCAGTAGGCGCTAACGAGGGGACGCGTGTCGTCATCGCCGACGACGACGTGCTGCTTCGGGAAGGTGTGGCGAGTCTGCTGACCGGCGCTGGTTTCAGCGTCGTCGGGCAGGCCGGTGACAGCGGTGAACTGCTCACCTTGGTCCGGGCGACCGTCCCTGACCTGGTGGTGACGGATATCCGGATGCCGCCGACGCACACGACCGAGGGCCTGGACGCCGCCAAGGTGATCCGCGGCGAGCTACCGAACGTGGCGATCGTGGTGCTGTCGGCGCACGTCGACGTCGAGCATGCGATGGAACTGCTCGGCGGCGGCCAGCGCATCGGTTACCTGCTCAAGAGCCGCGTCATCGATGTGAGCGACTTCCTCGAGACGCTGCACCGCATCACGGGCGGCGCTTCGGTGGTGGACCCCGCCCTCGTGCAGGAACTGTTCGCGGCGCAGCGACGTGAAGACCCGCTGGCCGTGTTGACCGAACGTGAGCACGAGGTGCTGGCCCTGATGGCGGAGGGCCGGTCGAACGCCGGTATCGCTCATCAGCTCTGGGTGACCGAAGGCACCGTCGAGAAGCACGTGCGCAGCATTCTCAGCAAGTTGAACCTGCCCGACACGGGTGAGGATCACCGCCGGGTGCTGGCGGTCATCACCTTCCTGGATTCGCGCTGAACCGCAGGCCGCCCAGCGCCCACACGGTCACGTAGGCCAACCCGAAGAACGCGGCGACCGCCAGCCCGACCCCGGTGGATTGCACGTAGGACAGCGGCGAGCGCACCCACTCGAACGTGGCCGCCACGACAGCGTGCGGCCGGGTGACCAGGTCCCAGGAATTCCACCGCTGAAACCGGCCGATGACCACGCCGATCGCACACAGACCGACGGACACCACCACGGTCAGCCAACCCCAGATCGGACGGAATTCGCGATCGATGCGCTTGTGCACCAGTAACAGCGACACGGTGCCCAGCAAGATGCCGGTCCACGCGGCGAACCCGTATTGCAGGACGTGGCGCCACAGCTCGTCCTGCTCGCCCAGATGCACCAGGTCGGTGACGAGATACGGCGCGTTCGGCAGGAACGCCAGCCAGCCCAGCCCCAGCGGAAGCAGCCACCGGCGCCGGGATACCGCGGCGAAGGCGCCGGCGAAGAGCATCGGAATCCAGGCCAGGAACATGTTCCAGACCAGGAACCACGTCGGGTAGGACAGCGGCGCTGCCGGATCGGTGATCCCGAGAACCAGTGTCAGGGCGGTCGTGGCGAGCAGAGCGGCGACCAGCAGGTACCCGCGGAAATCGATCACCTGACCAGTGTGCCTGCAATTTTGTCGGCGCTTCGTGGGTTGAGGTTTAGTCGCGCCGGTTGCGGGTATGCCAATGGCAGCGGGCAGTACGCGTGCCCCAGTTGACCGAGCGATGCCACGGAGGGGAGTAGTCCTTGACGGACTCGAGGTACAACTCAATACGGCGGATTCGGCGCCTCGCGGCGATCGGCGCGGGCGCGAACATCGTGGTGGTCCCACTGTGTGAGCGCTGCGCGAACACACTCGCCAATCGGGCGGTGGCACAGACATTTTGACGACGTTGGTCGGCTACCGCGCAACGCGGTAGCCGACCAACTGGAATCGGCGCTACGAAATCGATTGGAAATCAACGAAAAACTCCAGATGACGCTGCCGGAGTACGGCTTGTGCGCCCGGTGCTTTCGTGGCCGTCAATCAGATCGCTGCAGGCTCGGCGAGCAAACACAGTGCAGCAGAGCATATTTGACCGATCCTTACGTCGACGGTGATCATCGGGTACGGTGAAATCGGAGACGTCCACCAAGGGAGCTGACTTTCCACCATGTGCGGCATTGCCGGCGAAATCGCCTGGGGCCGTGGTGCTGATCTGGCGGCAGTTGCCGCCATGACCGACCGTTTGGCATCGCGGGGCCCGGACAGTAGCGGACTGTGGGTGCGGGACGGGGTGGCACTCGGCCACCGGCGCCTGGCCATCATCGATCTGTCCAGTCACGGACATCAACCCATGCACGATCCGGAGCTCGGCCTCACCGTCGTGTTCAACGGGTGCATCTACAACTATCCCCAACTGCGCCAGGAACTTTCGGGCAAGGGGTACCGCTTCTTCTCGCACAGTGACACCGAGGTGGTGCTGAAGGGATATCAGGAGTGGGGTGAGCGGGTCGTCGAGCACCTCTACGGGATGTTCGCGTTCGCCGTCGCGGAGATCGAGTCGGGCCGGGTGCTGCTGGCGCGCGACCGCCTCGGGGTCAAACCCCTGTACTGGTGTGAGGCGGCCGGGGGAGCGCTGCGTTTCGCGTCGTCCCTGCCTGCCCTGGTGGCTGCAGGCGGAGTCGATACCGAACTCGATCCCGTTGCGCTGCAACACTATCTGAGCTTCCACTCGGTTGTGCCGGCGCCGCGCACCATCCTGCGTGGTGTGCAGAAGCTGCCGCCGGGCACCATCATGCGCATCGAACCCGATGGGAAGCGCACTGAAACGACCTACTGGGAACCCATTTTCGAGCGGTCGCTCGAGCGGGCCGACTGGACCGCGGACGACTGGCGGGACGCCGTGTTGGCGTCACTTCGCACCGCGGTAGAACGCCGGCTGGTCGCCGACGTGCCGGTGGGTTGCCTGTTGTCCGGCGGCCTGGATTCCAGCCTGATCGTCGGTCTGCTCGCCGAGGCCGGCCAACACGGGCTGGCCACGTTCTCCATCGGATTCGAAGCCGCAGGCGGCGAGGAAGGCGACGAGTTCAAGTACTCCGACGTCATCGCCCGCCAATTCGACACCGACCACCACCAGATTCGCGTCGACTCGTCACGCATGCTGCCCGCCCTCTCCGGTGCGATCGACGCCATGAGCGAGCCGATGATGAGCCACGACTGCGTGGCGTTCTACCTGCTGTCGCAGGAAGTGAGCCAGCACGTGAAGGTCGTGCAGTCCGGGCAGGGCGCCGACGAGATCTTCGCCGGCTATCACTGGTACCCGCCGATGGCGAGCGCGGCCGACAACGATCCAGCTGACGCGTTGCGTCGCTACCGCAGCGCATTCTTCGACCGCAGTCATGAGGCGGTCAACCGGCTGCTGCAGCCGCAGTGGCAACTCGAGCACGATTCCGCGGCGGCGTTCGTCCTGCAGAATTTCACCCACCCGGGCGCGGCCACCGCCACCGACCGGGCGCTGCGGCTGGACACCACCGTCATGCTCGTCGACGACCCGGTCAAGCGGGTCGACAACATGACCATGGCCTGGGGCCTGGAAGGCCGCGTGCCGTTCCTCGACCACGAGCTCGTCGAGCTGGCGGCGGCCTGCCCGCCGGAGTTCAAGACCGCGCAGGGCGGCAAGGGCGTGCTGAAAGAGGCTGCGCGCAAGGTCATTCCGGCCGAGGTCATCGACCGCCCCAAAGGCTATTTCCCGGTGCCCGCGCTCAAGCACCTGGCCGGGCCGTACCTGGACCTCGTGCGTGACGCGCTGCACAGCCGGGCCGCGCGCGACCGGGGTCTGTTCGCCCCCGGCGTGGTCACCGAGATGTTCGCCGATCCCAACGGCAATCTCACGCCGCTGCGCGGGAATCCGTTGTGGCAGATCGGTTTGCTGGAATTGTGGCTCGCCACACACGTCGACGGAGTGGGCCGATGATGACAACGCACACCGGCGACATGGCCGAGGGTGTCATACAGGACATGGGTTGGGGGCGGCTGGTTTTCGGTCAGACCTTCCACGACCCTGACGAGTTCGGTACGGCCCTGCGGGAGGAGGGCAGTGGCCGTCGTGACATCGGTATGTATCTCGACGCACCCCATGTCTTCGTGGCGCTGCACGCCCACGAATTCTTCATCGACCCGAGTTTCACGTACCGGCTCGACCTGACCAAGCCGATGCAGTTCCGGCCACCCGATGTGCCGGGATTGTCGGTCCGCCAGGTGAATTCGATCGACGACTGTGTCGCGATCAACCACATCTACGTGCGGTGTCACATGGTGCCGGCCGACAGCGACCTGATGTGGACCAACAGCCAGTCCGCGCCGCAGGTGGTGTACCTGGTCGCGGTCGACGACCAGACCGGTCAGGTTGTCGGCACGGTGACCGGTATCGATCACAGCCAGCTGTTCGGCGATGAGGAGAACGGCTCCAGCCTGTGGTGCCTGGCCGTCGAGCCGACCGCCACCCGGCCCGGCACCGGCGGCCTGCTGGTGCGCTCGCTGATCGAGGAGTTCATCCGGCGGGGACGGGCCCAGATGGATCTGTCGGTGCTGCACAACAACGACGGTGCGATCGCGCTGTACGAGCGCATCGGTTTCACGCGGGTGCCCGCCGCGCTCGGAATCAAACGCAAGAACGCGATCAACGAGCCTCTGTTCGCTCCGGTGAAGCCGGAAGAGCAACTGGCACACCTGAACCCGTATGCGCGCATCATCGCCGACGAGGCGATCCTACGGGGCATCGCGGTGGACGTGCTCGATGCGCAGGGCGGCTACCTGCGGCTCACCCACGGCGGCACCAGCGTCGTCACCCGTGAGTCGCTGTCCGAGCTGACCAGCGCCGTGGCGATGAGCCGGTGTGACGACAAGCGCGTCGCGCGGTCGGTCGTCGCGGATGCGGGTATCCGCGTACCGGAAGGCTGCACAGCGACTTTCACCGACGAAGACTGCCGCTTCCTGGAGAAGGTGGGGTCCGCCGTCGTCAAACCGGCCCGCGGCGAACAGGGCGCGGGCATCACCGTCGGGGTCACCGGAGCCGACGACCTGAACCGCGCCATCGGCCTCGCCATGCAGCACTGCCCCGATGTTCTCATCGAAGAGCGTTGCGAGGGTGAGGATTTGCGTGTCGTCGTCATCGACGGCAAGGTGATCGCCGCGGCCATCCGCCGGCCACCCGAGGTGATCGGCACCGGTACGCACACCATCCGCCAGCTGATCGAAGCGCAGAGCCGGCGCCGCTCGGTGGCCACGCACGGGGAATCGGTGATCCCGTTGGACACCATCACCGACGACACCGTGCACAAGGAAGGCTGGCAGCTGGAGGATGTGCTGCCCGCGAACGAACGACTGGTTGTGCGCCACACGGCGAACCTGCACACCGGCGGGACCATTCATGACGTCACCGACGATCTCAACCCCATGCTGGCGAAAGTGGCGGTGGACGCGGCGGAGGCCATCGAGATTCCGGTGACCGGAATCGATCTGATCGTGCCGACGGTGCGGGGCGAGGAGTACGTGTTCATCGAAGCGAACGAGCGACCGGGCCTGGCCAATCACGAGCCCCGCCCGACCGCGCAGGCATTCATCGATCTGCTGTTCCCGCGTACCGCGGCCACGCCGTGGGCCTGGCATCCCGACCCGATCGAGCAGCGCTGATGGCTGAGTTCGACGACGTCGTAGGCACCCGGATGTCGGTGGACGACCGGGGCTGGATGGTCGACACGCTCTTGGCGCTGCTGCAGACGCCGAGCCCGTCGGGACGTACCGACGCGGTGATGCAGCTGATCGGCCAGATCCTGACCAAACTCGGAGTGCCGTTCACGCTGACCCGCCGCGGCGCGCTCATCGCCGAACTGCCGGGACGGTCGCAGACCACCGACCGCGCCATCGTGGTGCACTCGGACACCATCGGCTGCATGGTGCGCGAACTCAAGGACAACGGCCGGCTGGCGCTCGTGCCGGTCGGCACCTTCTCGGCACGTTTCGCCACCGGTGCCCGGGTCCGGATCCTGCCCGACGACGCCGACCGGTTCTTCACCGGAACAGTGATGCCGCTCAAGGCAAGTGGTCATGCGTTCGGTGACGAGATCGACACCCAGCCGACCAGTTGGGACGACGTCGAAGTCCGGGTCGATCGCAATGTGACATCGCGCGCGGACCTCGAGCAGTTGGGCTTGAATGTCGGGGACTTCGTCGCACTGGTGGCCAGCCCGGAGCTGACCGAAGACGGCTTCGTCGTCTCCCGGCACCTCGACGGCAAGGCCGGCGTGGCCATTGCCCTGACGCTGGCCAAGGTCATCGCCGAGCGCAACATCGTGCTGCCGCATCGGACGACGCTCATGGTGACCATCACCGAGGAAGTCGGCCACGGTGCCAGCCACGGGCTGCCACCCGACGTAGCGGAACTGGTGTCCGTCGACAACGCGGTGTGCGCGCCCGGCCAGCAGTCGCTCGAACATGGCGTCACCATTCCGATGGCCGACATGCACGGACCGTTCGACTACTACCTGACCCGCAAGTTGTGCCGGTTGGCCCAGGAGAAGGGAATCACCTACGCCCGCGACATCTTTCGGTACTACCGGTCGGATGTCGCGGCCGCCATCGAGGCCGGCGCCGCCACGCGCGCGGCGCTCGTGGGATTCGGGCTCGACGGCAGTCACGGCTGGGAACGCACCCATCTCGATTCGCTCGAAGCCACGTACCTGCTGCTGTACGGCTGGCTCCAGACGCCATTGACGTTCGAGATGTGGGACGCACAGCCGTTCGGCGACCTGGAAGATTTTCCCGCCGAACAGGCCGTGGCCAGCGAGCAATGGGTGCCGCTGTCGCGCGGCGACTTCGCGGACCCCGGGACGGCGTCACAAGGGCATCACTGGCCACCCGAGGACGGCAGCGGGGACGGGTAGCCGGCGTTTACTTCGGCGCGGACCGGGCAGTAGTACCGGGATACAGCCGAGCCAGAAAAAAGGGGGGATCGCATGACACCTGTGTCGACGACTGCCAAAGATGACGTCATCGACTACGTCAAGGCTCAGCACCTGACCACGCGCCGCCTGTTCGACAAGACGCTGCACGCGCAGGACGCCACCGAGCGTCAGCGGTATTTCGCGGAACTGCGCGCGGCACTGACCGCGCAAGAAGTGACCGAGGAGCTGCTGGTGCACCCGCGGGTACGGCGCGGACGGGTGGTCGAGTCGCTGCGCGGCGAAGCGGACGACACCAAGGAGCAGCTGGACCACGTGAAGCAGCTGGACCTGACATCCGCGGAATTCGAGACCGCGCTGACCGATCTGCAGCAGGCCACCGAGGACCACACGCAACGCGTCGAAGCCGAAGAATTTCCGCTGCTGACTGGTTGGTGATGTCGAGAGTCTTCGACACGTAACTCGAGCCCGTCCAAATCGACAGGGCCTCAGTCGCCCGGCACCGGCGCGATCGACCGCAAACCGAACTGCCAACGCTCGGTGTTTGCCGACGGCTTGGCGCCGTCGTCGGCGGCCTGGACGCAATGTTCGCAGCAGTACGGGCTGCCGTCGATTCGCAACGCGTGGCCGAGGATTCGACATCCGCAGTGCCGGCACGTCGGGGCCACCATGGTGGCCATACATTCGATGCAGTCAAAGCTGGCGCTGCGGCCGTTCCAATTAACGGTGAACGACTGATCGCAATCTGTTCCGCAGGTAATACACACCGCCATCGAAAAATGCGCTTCCTGTCAGTGTTTTTCCGGATGTTGCTGTCGCCGATTCGGTGGATACCCGGGGCCGTTGCCGGCCAAACCTGTTCTGGCAGAAAAGTTTCTTCGGTCTGACCAGCCGTTATCGATGGTCGGCGGCGAGTAGCGGTGGTGTCACGCTCTGATCAGCGGTATGGTCGATTACAGCGCCCATGCGGCGCAGTCGCTTAGACCGAAGCGACGCCAGCTGAGCGCTACCTGACGGTATGCGGCCGCGGTCCAGATCAGGGCACGGCTGAGTGAATACCGGGGTGGCGGTCGACTACGGCAGATTGCCGGTCCACCTTGACTGGTGGAAACAATGCGCATGCCACGGCGCCGAGTAGATGCTCGGAGAGCCGATTCTTCCAATGCGTGTTGTGGGCCTGTGGAAGGCACGTTCATGTCAACCTTGTTGCTGGAGAAGCGCTTACCCGAAAAGACCCGGTATTCCGACGAGTACGCGGATGTACCGGATATGGTGGCGACGCTACGCACGCTGCCGGCGGAATCCGACGAATTCATGAGGCAGCGCGATCGCATCGTGATGCGGTGCTGCCCGCTGGCGGACCGGCTGGCCCGCCACTTCGACGGCAAGGGCGAGAACCTCGACGACCTGATCCAGGTTGCCCGAGTCGGTTTGATCCAGGCGGTCAATCGCTTCGACCCCAACAATGGGGCAGCCTTCGTCGCGTTTGCCGTCCCGACGATCATGGGTGAGTTGCGCCGCCACTTCCGGGACTATGGCTGGAAAGTCCACGTACCGAGGAGCATCCGAGATATTCGTCAGCAAATCAAAGGTGTGACAACAGAATTGACGCAGCGGCTGGGTCGTACGCCGAACGCCGGCGAACTGGCCGAGGCGTTGGGCGTTGCGCCGGAACAGATCACAGAAGGACTCTTGGCGGCCAATGCCTATCAGCCGCAGTCCCTCGACACGCCCGTCGTCGACAACGATGACAATCCGCAGTCACTCTCCGACGTGCTCGGTGATGTCGACGACGGGTTCGAGCGGGTCACCGAGCGCGAATCGGTCAAGCCGGTGCTGGAAGCTCTGCCGGTTCGTGAGCAACGGATCCTCTACCTGCGATTCTTCGCATCGAAGACGCAGCGCCAGATCGCCGACACGATCGGCGTCTCGCAGATGCACGTCTCGCGGATCCTCGAGCGGACCCTGCGGGAAATTCGGGAGCAGGTTGCGCACGCCTGACAGTGGCGGACAGCTGACGGCGCTCGGGCATAACGGGTTACGATGAATCAGGCCCGGATTTCACGGGCTGGATACGACTATGCCCGAGCGCCGAGTGACGGATATGACCGATACGGATATCGACAGTCGTGAGTCGTGGGAGGTGGCCGCTGTCTTCAGCGGCGGGGAAAACCAGCGTGTCGGCAAGTTCCATTACTTCGTCGCCGATCAGCGCTGGGTGTGGTCGGACCAGGTGGCCCGCATGCACGGATATGAGCCGGGGGCGGCCCAACCCACGACCGAATTGTTGTTGAGCCATCAGCATCCTGACGATCGGGCGAAAGTCGCGGAGGTACTGGATCGGGTCAAGCGGGGCGGCCAGTTCAGCAGCCGGCACCGGATCATCGATGCCTCCGGCTGCACACGGTGGTTGGTCGTCGTCGGTGACCGGATGACGGACGAGTCCGGTCATGTGATCGGGACCGAAGGGTTCTACGTCGACGTCACCGAGAGTGTGCAATCGGACGTCACCAAGGCCATGTCCCGCGTCGTGGAATCACGTGCGCTGATCGAGCAAGCCAAGGGCGTGCTCATGGTGACCTATGGCGTCGACGCCGACCGCGCGTTCGACATCCTGAAATGGCGGTCGCAGGCGACGCAGGTGAAGCTCAAGACCGTGGCCACCGAGTTCCTCGATGCGCTGATGCGACAGGGACTTTCGCCCGAGAGCACCAGCGCTGTCGACCGGCTGCTGGTCGCCGATACGGGGCTCGCCGACAACTAGCCGTGGCCGCCGCCGCAGCCGACTCCGGGAATGCAGCCGCTGCCACCGGGAATGCCGCCCGGGCCGGCGTTGACACCACCGGAACCGCAGGCCGGGCCGTACTGGGTGGGTATGCAGCCGGCACCTCCCGGGCCGCCTCCAGGACCACCGTTCACGCCGCCGGAACCGCACTGGCCGTTGACGCAGCCGCTGCCGCCCGGGCCGTCATCGTCGGCCGGTTGTAGCGGATAGCTGGTCAAGACCGGGTTGTTGCCAACGGTGCTCGACACGATATCGGCTGATACGAACGGGGCGGCCACGCCAGCCGATGCGAACGCGCCGGCCGCCAGGAACGGAATCACCTTGTTACTGAACATGTCTAGTGCATAACCGGCATCCGGCGCGGTCAAACGTCGGGTTGGCGGATGGATTCGCAAATCGGTGGTCTTGGTGCCCGTCGAAGCTATTACTACGTTGTGTCGTAGCTCACCATCGGTAATACTTGCATCGATCATGCTTATTTAAATAGCCTGGTTGACAGGTGGAGGACGGGTATCGGGACATCTTCGATCCAGGTCGCGCCAGCGCATTCACGACGAAGTGAGAGGTTCTGCCATGTTGTCTACAGCCCAGTTGTCGCCGGCCCACGCCGAGGTCGTCAAGGCCACGCTGCCGGTGGTCGGCGGTGCGATCGGCGAGATCACGCCGGTCTTCTACCGGCGGTTGTTCGCGGCGCATCCCGAGTTGGAGCGGGATCTGTTCAACCGCGGCAATCAGGCAAACGGGTCGCAGCAGAAGGCGCTGGCCGGATCGGTCGCGATGTACGCCACGTTGCTCGTCGATCCCGACGCTCCCGGTGCGGACGTCATCGAGCGGATCGCGCACAAGCACGCGTCCCTGGGCGTGGCACCCGAGCAATACCCGGTCGTCTACGAGCATCTGTTCGCGGCAATCGTCGAGGTACTCGGCGCGGACGTCGTCACCGCCGACGTCGCCGAGGCGTGGACTGCGGTCTACTGGTCGATGGCCGACACCCTGATCGGCCGTGAACGCGAACTGTACGAGGCGGCCGGAACGGACCCGGAACATGTCTGGATGCCGGTCCGGGTGGTCGAACGGGTACAGCAGTCGCCGCTCACCGTGGCCTTCGGGCTCGCCGCCGCCGATGGCGCCGAACTCCCTGATTTCGCTCCGGGACAATACATTTCGGTGGCGGTGCAGCTGCCCGACGGAGCCCGCCAGATTCGCCAGTACAGCCTGTCGCACGCCGGTGCCGACGACCGGTGGCGCATCTCGGTGCGTCGGGAGGGTGCGGTGTCGTCATACCTGCACGAGTACGTGTTCGAAGGCGACGTGCTGCAGGTGTCACACCCGTTCGGTGACATCACCCTCGACAGTCCCGCGGACACCCCGCTGCTGCTGATCTCGGCAGGCATCGGGATCACCCCCGTGCTGGGCATGCTCTATTTCATCGCGGCCGAGCAGCCGGGACGCTCGGTGACCGTGGTGCACTGCGACCGCACCCGTGCCAGTCACGCGCACCGCGCGGAACTGGCCGACCTCGTCGCGCAGATTCCGGGCGCGGCACTGCACACCTGGTACGACGGGCTGCCCGACGGCTATCCGCTGACCGAACCCGACCGGCGCGGCCGAATCGACCTCAGCGCCATCGACTTCCGCTCCGATGCCAACGTCTACATCTGCGGCCCGACACCGTTCATGGAAGCGGCGGTCCGGCAGCTCGGGGACGCCGGCGTGGCGCGTGACCGCATCTGGTTCGAAGCGTTCAGCCCGCTGGCCGCCTAGCCTCGCTGCCGATGAGTACTCCCACAGCGGTCCAGGTTGCCATCACCTTCGTCTGGTTGGGGATGGTGCTGGCCATCTCCTTCCTGGAGGCGCCGCTCAAATTCCGGGCACCGAACGTCACCCTGCCGATCGGCCTCGGCATCGGGCGGGTGGTGTTCCGGGCGCTCAACACCGTCGAGCTGGTGTTCGCGGCGGGAATTGTGCTGGCGGCCTTGGTGAGTCGGCCTGCTGCGGCCGCCACCACCGCGTTCGCCGTGGCAGTGGGGGCGTTGGCCGTGCAGCTGGTCGCCGTGCGTCCCGGGCTGAATCGCCGGTCGGATGAGGTGCTGGCGGGCCGCGTCGGCCCCCGCTCACGTGGTCACTATTTCTACGTGGCACTGGAGTTGATAAAGGTCGTCGCACTCCTGGTCGCCGGCGTCTGTCTGCTCTGACAGCATGTCGGTGGGGCTACGTAGCCTGGGGTCATGAAGCAGCAAGTGCACTTCTTCACGTTGGCCACCGTTGATCTGGATGCGACCCGGCAGTTCTACACCGCGCTCGGCTGGACGCCGACGCTCGATGTGCCGGGGGAGATCATCTTCTATCAGACGGCGCCGGGCCAGCTGCTCGGCTTCTTCCTCGCGGAGAAGTTCAACGCCGACCTGGCGCAGGCCGCCGACCACTCACAGGTCAGCGGAATCACGTTGGCGCACAACGTCGACAGCCAGGACGAGGTGATCGAACTGGCGGCGGCCATGACCGGCGCGGGCGGCACCACCCTCAAGCGCCGCAGCCCGGGCAGTTCGGCGGGGTGTTCCACGCGCACATCCAGGATCCGAACGGCGTGATCTGGGAGATCGCGCACAACCCCGGGTGGCGCATCAACGCCGACGGCACCGTCAGCCTGGGCTAGCCGCGGGCTACATCTTGATGGCGGGCAAGAGCCGGATCAGGTTCCAAGTCCGGTTACGGCGGGCGCACAGGCTCGAAATGCCCAGTGCGCCAAGCCAAATACACACCAGCACGATGATCGCGTGCCACAGGCGACCGTCGATGCCGCCCAGGATCAACTGACGAAGTCCGTTGACGCCGAACGTCATCGGATCGAACGAGTGCAGCACCTGGAAGGGTCTGGCCGTCGTCTCGACCGGGTACATGCCGCCGGCACTGACCATCTGCAGCATCAGCAGCGCCATGATCAGCACCCGTCCCACCGCCGGTCCGACCAGGGCGTTGATGGCCTGTGTCGCGGCCACGAAGGCCAGCGAGATCAGCATCATGAAGCCCAGCATCGCCACCGGATGCGACACCTGCATGCCGAGACCGAATCGCACCACGCAGTACAGGATGATCGACTGCCCCACGGCGAGCGCCGCGGCCGGCAGGTAGCTCGCCAGCACCACCCGGATTGCCAGCACCTCGGCCGCGATCGGGCGGTTCTGCAAGGGCCGCAACACCATCCACAGCACGAGCGCGCCGAAGAACAGCGCCAGCGTCAGGAAGAACGGGGCCATGCCGGTGGCGAAGTTGGGTGCGCCGTTCTCGTGTGAGGACTCCAGGTTTACCGGACCGCCGATGGTCTCGGCGATGGCCTCTTTCTGCTGCTCGGTCCAGGTCGGCACCTGCTTGGCGCCGTCACCGAGCTTGGTGGCCAGTTCGTGCGAACCGTCCTTGAGTTGGGTGGTGCCGGACTTCAACTGGCGCGCCCCGTCATCGAGTTGCACGATGCCGCTGGCCAATTGCGCATTGCCGGTGGCTAGTTGCTGGGCGCCGTTGCGCAGCTGGTTGAGCTTGTCGGTCAGCTGCTGACCGCTGCCGCCCACCTGATCGAGCGCCGTCCGCAGCGGGCTGCCGGGGGAGCGCAGCGTCTCGGTCATCGAGATCGCCGCATTGCGCCCATCGGTGATCTGCTGACGGATCTGTGGCGTGAACTGATGGCCGCTCAACTGGTCCTGGACGCCGCGCAGGGTGTTCACGGCGCCGATCGACACCGGATCCTGATTCACCGAAAGTTGTTGGATCACCGAGCCGATCGCCGCTGCCGCCGTGTCCTGCGCGGTGGCCAGCGCACCGGCCTGATCGGCCGCCTGCTCCAGCGCCGTCGCGCTCTGCTGCAACTGGTCGGTGCTGCCGCCGACCTGCGACAGGGCCTTGGTCACCTTCAACAACGGATCGGTGGCCTGGTTGATGCCGGTGGAGAGCTGCTTGGCGCCCGCGGAGAGCTTGGCCGAGCCGGAGCGTGCGTCGCTCAGGCCGCTCGACAATTTGCCCGCGCCGGTATCGACCTGCGCCGCGCCGTCGGCCAGTTTCTGCGCTCCGTCGGCGGCCTGCTTGATGCCGGTGCCGGACGAAACCACCACGGACAGAATCTGATTGACCGCCTGGCCGGAGATGCGGGTGGACACCGCGTTGAGTACCTGGCTGGTGGCGGTCCGCCCGATGGTCGACGAGATGTAGTTGTTGGCGTCGTTGTACACCGCGATCAGCTGTGCTTTTTCGGGATCGCCGGTGACCGGTGAGGCGATGGCCTGGCTGAAGTTCTCCGGCAGCTCCAGCATGAAGTAGTACTTGCCGTGCTCGACGCCGTCGCGTGCCTCCTGATCGCTCACCACGTGCCAGTCCAGGCTGCGGTCGTCGGTCAGGCTCTTGGCGATCTGTTCGCCCGCGTTGACGTGAACGCCCTCGACGACGGCGCCGCGGTCGGCGTTCACCAGCGCCACCGGCATCTTGTTGACCTGGCCGAACGGATCCCAGAACGCCCACAGGTACAGGGCGCCGTACACCAGCGGCAGCAGCATCAGCACCACGATCGCGGCGCGCGTCATGCGGCTGCGGCCGAATCGTTTGATCTCCGAGCCGAATGCGAGTCCAGCAAGCATGGTCAGGCCTTTCCGGTCAGCATGCGGCGGTCATGCAGAACGTGGTGGGGTGCGTCGTCGCCCAGTGGGTTGGTCACCCCGACGACGACGGTGCGGTGTTCGGCGAGGGCGCCGAGTCGCTGCACGGCGAGGGCCCGGCGTTCGTTGTCGCGTACCTGTTCGAGGTCTCCGACGATCAAAACGGGCCGGTCGGACATGAGCGCCAACGTGATGCGCAGCAGGAAGAGCTCCAGATCGGACAACTCGATGATGAAGGTCTTCGGCGACAGCAGGGGAAGGTCGTCCCCGAACACCGCCGTCATCTCCGGTGTGTCGGACTGGACCGGCACCCACGCCGGGAACGGCGACACCCAGCGGCGCTGTTCGGTGAGCACCGTCTGCACCGTGACCATGTCCTCCAGGTCGTCGATATCGGCGAACGCGGCGATGGCGCAGTGTTTCCGGATGGCGCGTGGCCCCGTCGCGCCGTTGACGGTGACGGTGCCCTTGGTCGGCTTGAGCCGGCCGGCGAGCGACAGCAGCAGTGTGTGCTGGGCCGGTCCGCCGGGCATCTGGATGGCGTGGAACCCGGGCCGCAGTTCCAGGTCGACGTCAGAGAAGAGCGCGCCGTGCTCGCCGATGACGCTGAGGCCCTGCGCGGTGATCACCGGCGGGCTGTCAGCTGCGTCTGGGGCGGCCGTCGTCTCGTCGTCCATTGCTGCTCATCTCCGGGGTCGAAGTAACGATGGCCAGTAAATCAGCGTGGCAAGGGAAATCTGCCCTTAGCGGGCTTCCGGGGGTTGTGATGTCATCCCGAATCCGGGGCGAGATGACATGGCAGGCACAGGCAGGCTCACGGACCTCGCGGATCGCTTCCAGGTAGGGTCTGTGCGGCTCACCACTCGACGTCTGTCAAGAACATAATTCTTCAATTCAGGTATTGACGATTTCGTGTACGAGAGTCTCATTGTTATCGTCCCGTTATGCATCGCTTCGGGGGCGTCCTAGCCGCGTGTCTACTCATCGCTTCTGTGCTGGCGGGAATGCCCGTAGCCCACGCGGACGGCGACGAGCCGCAATACGCCGAGTTCTATCTGCCGCCCGATCCGCTGCCGCCGGGCCGGCCCGGTGATCTGATCCGGACCGAACCATCGCGGCTGGTGCTCGAACCGTCGGGCCAGCTCGGCGCGATCATGGCCACCGGGACCCGGATCATGTACCGCAGCACCGATGCCCGCGGAAACCCGGTCGCGGTCACCGGCACCTACTTCGAGCCCTACAACGACTGGCCCGGCAAAGGGCCACGGCCACTGATCAGCTACGCGGTGGGGACCCAGGGCCAGGGCAACCAGTGCGCGCCGTCGCGGCAGTTCAACCAGGGCATCCACTACTCGGGTGGCTGGGACATCATGGTCAACTACGAAGAGGCGTTCATCGCCACGATGGTGGCCCGCGGTTTCGCGATCGTGATGACCGACTACGAGGGCCCCGGCACCCCCGGGATGCACACGTACGTCAACCGCGTCGCCGAGGCCGCGGCGGTGCTCGATGCTGCCCGGGCCGCGAAGAAACTCCCGGGCACCTCGTTGGATCCCAATGGGCCGGTTGCCTTCTGGGGCTATTCGCAAGGCGGCGGCGCCGCGGCATCGGCGGCGGAGCTGGCGTCCTCCTACGCGCCTGACCTGCACGTCGTCGGCACCTACGCCGGGGCTCCGGTGGCCGACCTCAAGGAGCTGTTCCCGTATACCGACGGCAGCGCGCTGGTCGGCGTGGTCGGCTACGCGCTCAACGGCGAGATCTACGCGTACCCGGAGTTCGCCGACCTGATCCGTTCCAAGCTCACCCAGCGGGGCAAGGACATGCTCGAGAGTGTCTCGCGGCAGTGCGTGGGGCAGACGATCGTCGACTTCATGTTCCGGCACCTGCAGCCGTACTTCACCGAAGACATCAACGTGCTGATCGGGGAAGAGCCGTTCAAGACACTGTTCGAGATGCAGAAGCTGGGCAAGTACCAGCCCAATGCCCCGGTGCTGATCAACAGCAACCGGTACGACCCGCTCGTGCCGTGGACCGCGGCCAATCAGCTGGGCCGCGACTGGTGCGACAAGGGTGCCGACATCGAGTTCCGCACCAACGAGGAACCGCCGTTCCTGAACAAGCTCGTGATCAACCATGCCCTGCCGATGCTGGTCGACGGGGAGCCGGCGATGCAGTGGATCGCCGCGCGGTTCAACGGTGAGCCCACGTCGCCGAACTGCGGGACGTACTGAGCCGGAGGCTCAGTCGCGCTCGCCGGCCGCCGATGCGCGGATCACGCGGTCGCGGCCGCGGTTCTTCGCCTCGTACATCGCCACGTCGGCGCGGTGGATCGCCGAGCGCAACCCGGCCTTGTGCCCGAGCTGGGAGACCCCGATGCTGACGGTTCCGGCGAGGACAACGTCGTTGTGGCTGAAGGTCGCGGCGGCGAACGCCACCCGGAGCCGGTCGGCGATGACCGCCGCCTGACTTTCGTCGACGCCCGGCAGCATGGCGCAGAATTCTTCGCCGCCGATCCGGGCCAGGAGGTCGCCGCTGCGCAGGTTCGACCGTGCCACGGACGCGAATTCGGCCAGCAGCCGATCGCCGGCCTCGTGCCCGAAGACGTCGTTGACGGCCTTGAATTCGTCGAGGTCCATCACGATGACCGAGCACCGGAGCTGCCGCGCGACGCATTCCTCGGCGAGCCGCTGCGCCTGGATCATGAACCCGGCGCGGTTGAGGGTGCAGGTGAGGGAGTCGAGCATGGCCGCGTCGGCCAATTGGTCCTCGAGCCGTTCCCACCCCATCAACGACAGACACAGGTTGATGGCCATGACGGTGAATGCGAAGAACAGCATCGGCAGCGACACGAGCGGGGTGGTCGTGGCGAACTGCACGGCGCCGGCATCGAGATGCAGGCTGACCGCGCGGCCGACCGTCGCCGCGGCCGCGACGACGTACAGGCCGATCAGGATGCGCCGCGAAGCCAGGCGCTCGACGCGCTGGGCCTTGATGCCGTCGATGACGCTCAGCGCGAAGTACCCGGCCAGCACCAGGGCCGTGAGCGACACGCGGGCCGGGATGCTGGTGGTGAACGGCGGTATCAATTGGAATGCGACCAAGACGGCCAGCGGCCCGGCCGCCATCGCCCGGCCGCGGATGGGTTGCGCGTTGAAAGCGCACAGGCCGCCCCAGATCAACGACCAACAGGTGACGAGCAGGATGTTGGCGACCGTCACCGACAACACCTCGGGTACCAACCCGCGGGCGCTCAGGAGTCCGGCGCCGAGGGCACCCGCGAAGTTGCCCGCGCCCCAGAGCTGGACTGCGGGGTGTCTCCGCTTACCGGCCCCCACCCAGACATGCAGCAACCCGAAAACCAGGGCGGTCATCGAGACGACCATCCACAGGGTGCGCACGTCGGGGTTCATGTCGCGCTATCGCCTGCGCCCGGGGCATGCGGGCGTCGGGAGCGGCTGGGGCATAGCGCAAACTTACTCGCCGCTGCCGACGACTGTCGCCGGCATTGGGTAGGGTCCAGCCCGTGAATTTGAGCGTCAAGTCTGTCGTCAAGTCCGTGAACGCCCGTCTCGCCGAAGAGCTGGCCGTTGCCGAGGGGCAGGTCGACGCCGCGGTACGGCTGCTGGACGAAGGTGCGACGGTGCCGTTCATCGCCCGGTACCGCAAGGAAGTCACCGGCAGCCTGGACGACGGTCAGCTCCGCACCCTCGAGGAGCGACTGCGTTACCTGCGCGAACTGGATCAGCGGCGCGACGCGGTGCTGGCCTCGATCGAGGAACAGGGCAAGCTGACCGACGAGCTGAAGGCGGCGCTGCTGGCCGCGGAGACGAAGGCTCGGGTCGAGGACATCTACCTGCCGTACAAGCCCAAGCGGCGGACCAAGGCGCAGATCGCCCGCGAGGCCGGCCTGGAGCCGTTGGCGGACCGGCTGCTCGCCGACCCGACGCTCAACCCCGACGAAGTCGCCGCCGAATTCCTGGCCGAGGAGGTGGCCGACGTCGCCGCCGCGCTCGACGGGGCCCGCCACATCCTGGTGGAGCGGGTGTCCGAGGACGCCGAGTTGGTCGGTGCGGTGCGCGAGAAGTTCTGGGCCGACGGCGCGCTGAGCACCAAGCCGTGGTCCGAGGAAGCGGCGAAAAGCCCTGCCGCGCAGAAGTTCCGCGACTACTTCGAGTACTCCGAGCCGTTGGAGGCCATGCCCTCGCACCGCGTGCTCGCGGTGTTGCGCGGTGAGAAGGAAGAAGCGCTGTCGCTCAACTTCGACGGCGGCGACGACGCGCTGTACCAGGCCATGATCGCCCAGTCGCTCGGAGTCGACATGGGTGCCGGCGGCGCGGCCACGCCGTGGCTGACCGCGACGGTCGGCTGGGCCTGGCGCACCAAGCTGATGTTCTCGGCGGCCGTCGACGCCCGGATCCGGCTGCGGCAGCGCGCCGAGGAGGACGCCGTCGCGGTGTTCGCCAAGAACCTCAAGGACCTGCTGCTGGCCGCGCCCGCCGGGACCCGCGCCACACTGGGACTCGATCCGGGATTCCGCACCGGCGTCAAGGTCGCGGTGGTGGACGGCACCGGAAAGGTCGTCGACACCTGCGCCATCTTCCCGCATCAGCCGCAGAACAAGTGGGACGCTGCAAAAGCGACGCTGGCGGCCCTGGTGGCACGGCACAACGTCGAGCTGATCGCCATCGGCAACGGCACCGCGTCGCGCGAAACCGATGCGCTGGCAACCGAACTCATCGCCGATCTGAAGGCCGCGGGTGCCGCTGGCCCGGACCGGTTGCCGACCAAGGCGATGGTCAGCGAGGCCGGGGCGTCGGTGTACTCGGCGTCGGCCTACGCCGCGCACGAGCTGCCCGAGCTGGACGTCACGCTGCGCGGCGCGGTCTCGATCGCCCGTCGCCTCCAGGACCCACTCGCCGAACTCGTCAAGATCGAACCGAAGTCCATCGGCGTCGGGCAGTACCAGCACGACGTGACGCCCGGGACCCTGGCCCGCAGCCTGGACGCGGTGGTCGAGGATGCCGTGAACGCGGTCGGTGTCGACCTCAACACGGCCTCCGTGCCGCTGCTGGCCAAGGTGTCCGGCGTGACCGAGTCGCTGGCCGAATCGATCGTTTCGCACCGCGACAACACCGGGCCGTTCCGCAGCCGCAGCGGCCTGCTCGACGTTCCACGCCTGGGGCCCAAGGCTTTTGAGCAGTGCGCCGGCTTCCTGCGGATCCGCGAAGGCGACGACCCGCTGGACGCCTCGGGTGTGCACCCCGAGGCCTACCCGGTGGTGCGCCGGATCCTGGACCGCGCAGGCGTCACCCTTGCCGAGCTGATCGGCGACGAGCGCAAGCTCCGGGCGCTCAAGCCGGGCGACTTCGCCGACGACCGATTCGGCATCCCCACCGTGACCGACATCTTGGGCGAGCTGGAGAAGCCCGGCCGTGACCCGCGGCCCGCGTTCTCCACCGCGACCTTCGCCGCCGGCGTCGAGAAGGTGTCCGATCTCAAGGTCGGCATGGTGCTGGAGGGCGTGGTGACGAACGTGGCCGCGTTCGGTGCTTTCGTGGACGTGGGTGTGCACCAGGACGGTCTGGTGCACGTCTCGGCGATGGCCGACCGCTTCGTCTCCGACCCGCACGAAGTGGTCAAGTCCGGTCAGGTCGTCAAGGTCAAGGTGCTCGAGGTCGATGTCGAGCGGCAGCGGATCGGGCTGACCCTGCGGTTGAACGACGATCCGCAGCGCCCCCGCGACGGCAAGCGGCCCGAGCAGGGCAGCGGACCCCGGCGCGACGGTGGCGGTCAGCCGCGCGGGCGCGATGGCGGCAACCGTGGCGGAAATGCCGGTGGCAGTGGTGGTGGCCAGAACCGCGGTCAGAACCAGGATCGCGGACGTAATCCACAGCGCGGCAACGCCGGTGGCCGCCGAGAGGCCGCGCCGTCGGGTTCGATGGCCGAAGCCCTGCGCAAGGCGGGCTTCGGCAAGTAGCCCGGGCTTGCTTCTGCGTTGACATTGCGTTGGCGCACAAGAAGTTCGAGTAGCGATGACCCTGTTCGCAGGGTCATCGCTACGTCCGCGTTGGCCCTGCGGGCAGGGCGCGAAAGCTCGAGTGCGCAGCGCCCTGGCCGCAGGATCAACGCGCCGATGCGGTAGCTGATCAGGAATCGAGAAGCGCGGCTGATCGGCGCCCGGTTAGCGTGTGGGTATGCCCAGCAGAACACACGCCGCTGACAGCCACGACCTGATCCGAGTGGTCGGTGCCCGGGAGAACAACCTCAAGGACATCAGCGTCGAGATCCCGAAACGGCGCCTGACGGTGTTCACCGGGGTGTCCGGGTCCGGCAAGAGCTCGCTGGTTTTCGACACCATCGCCGCCGAATCGCAGCGGCTGATCAACGAGACCTACAGCGCGTTCGTCCAGGGATTCATGCCGTCGCAGGCCCGCCCCGACGTCGACGTGCTCGAGGGATTGACCACCGCGATCATCGTCGACCAGGAGCGGATGGGTTCGGATCCGCGCTCCACGGTCGGCACCGCCACCGACACCGGCGCCCTGCTGCGCATCCTGTTCAGCCGCATCGGGGAACCAAACATCGGCTCCCCGCAGGCATTTTCGTTCAACGTCGCCTCGATCAGTGGTGCCGGCGCGGTGACCATGGAACGCGCCGGACGCACCGTCAAGGAGCGTCGTGATTTCAACATCGTGGGCGGCATGTGCCTGCGGTGCGAGGGCCGTGGCTCGGTCAATGACATCGACCTCACCGCGCTCTACGACGACAGCAAGACGATCAACGAGGGTGCGATCACCATTCCCGGCTTCAGTATCGAGGGCTGGTACGGCCGAATCTTCAACGGCTGCGGCTTCTTCGACCCCGACAAGCCGATTCGCAAGTTCACCAAGAAGGAACTGGACGCCCTCCTGCACAAGGAAGCGACCAAGATCAAGGTCGACGGCGTCAACCTCACCTACCTGGGCCTCATCCCGCAGATCAAGAAGTCGTTCCTGAGCAAGGACGTCGAAGCGATGCAGCCGCATATCCGGGCGTTCGTCGAGCGAGCGGTGACTTTCACGACCTGCCCCGAGTGCGAGGGGACCCGACTCTCGGAGTTGGCTCGCTCGTCAAAGATCAAGGGCGTCAACATCGCTGAGGCATGCGCCATGCAGATCACCGACCTGGCCGAGTGGGTCGGGGCGCTGGCCGATGACAAGCGCCCGGGCGCCGGGGTGGCGCCGCTGGTGGCGGCGCTGCGGCACACGCTCGATTCGTTCGTCGGGATCGGTCTCGGGTACCTGTCCCTCGCCCGGCCCGCCGGCACCCTGTCCGGCGGAGAAGCGCAGCGAGTCAAGATGATTCGTCATCTCGGCTCGGCGCTGACCGACGTCACCTACGTGTTCGACGAGCCGACCATCGGACTGCACCCGCACGACATCACCCGCATGAATGAACTGCTGATCCAGTTGCGGGACAAGGGAAATACCGTGCTGGTCGTCGAACACAAGCCGGAAGTGATCGGCATCGCCGACCACGTGGTGGATCTCGGCCCCGAGGCCGGCTCCGGCGGCGGCCAAGTGGTCTACGAAGGCACGGTGAAGGGCCTGCGCAGCAGCGGCAGCATCACCGGCCGGCACCTGGACGACCGGGCATCGCTGAAGGAGACGGTCCGGGAAGCCAACGGGGCTTTGGAGATTCGCGGTGCAGACACGAACAATCTGCAGGACGTCGACGTGGACATTCCGCTCGGCGTGCTCGCCGTGATCACGGGCGTGGCAGGTTCGGGCAAGAGCTCCCTGATCGACGGTTCGGTGGCCGGCCGCGACGGCATCGTCACCATCGATCAGGCACCGATCCGGGGATCGCGACGGAGCAATCCGGCCACCTACACCGGACTGCTCGACCACATCCGTAAGGCGTTCGCGAAAGCCAACAACGTCAAACCCGCACTGTTCAGCTCCAATTCGGAGGGCGCCTGCCCGGCCTGCAACGGAGCCGGGGTCATCTACACCGACCTGGGGGTGATGGCGACCGTCGAGTCCCGCTGTGAAGAGTGCGAAGGCCGACGGTTCGGGGCCTCGGTGCTCGAATACACCCTCGGCGGCCAGAACATCGCCGAAGTGCTGGCCATGCCGGTCGCCGACGCGGAGAAGTTCTTCTCCGACGGCGACGCACAGGTGCCCGCGGCGCAGAAAATCCTGGCGCGGATGGTCGACGTCGGGCTGGGCTACCTGACGCTGGGGCAGCCACTGACCACGCTGTCCGGTGGAGAACGGCAACGGCTCAAGCTCGCCACGCAAATGGGGGAGAAGGGCGACGTCTACATCCTGGACGAGCCCACCACCGGCCTGCACCTCGCGGATGTCGAGCAACTGCTGGCGCTACTGGACCGGATCGTCGACGGCGGCAAGTCCGTCATCGTCATCGAGCATCACCAGGCCGTCATGGCGCATGCCGACTGGATCGTCGACCTGGGTCCCGGCGCAGGTCATGACGGTGGCCGGGTGATCTTCGAGGGTTCTCCGGCGGACCTGGTGGCCGCCGGCGACACGCTGACCGGGTCGCACCTGGCCGAGTACGTCAAATAGCAGTCAGGGCTGCGACCGCTGAGCGGTCGCAGCCCTGACTGTGAAACAGAGGGGTCGTTGAACGGTTAGACGGGCATCTCCGGGCCCTCAGGGGCCGGAGCGGGAGCCTCGGGAGCCTCGGGAGCCGGCGCGGGGGCCTCAGGGGCCGGCGCGAAGTTGGCGGCCTGGATGATTTCCGGAGCCGGGATGTCGGCCGGACCGGCCGGGGGCGCCAGCGGCGCGTCCAGCGGGCCATCCAGGGGCAGGTCGGCGGGGATGTCCTCACCCGGGGCCAGGGGCAGGTGCATGTGGTGGGTGAACTGGCGCTGGAAGGCGCCGCCGCCACCGATGCGGACGCCACCGCCCTCACCGCTGGACACCGGGGTGCCGTCGGGCAGGGTCACGGCCGTGTGGCCGCCGTTCCAGCCGATGTTCAGGGCGCCGGGCGCGGAGCCGGGCAGGAAGCCACGGGCACGCAGGGCGGCCTCTTCGTTGCCGGTGTTGAACCGGTTGCCGTAGACGGGACGGCCGGTGGCGGCGTTGGCCACCCAGGACGCCAATCCGGAGCAGTCGGTGCCGCGTGCCGAGTCTCCGCCGGAGATGTACGGCGTACCCGAAACCTGGTTGACCAAAGCCAACAGCGATGCGGTCGCAATAGCAAACATGACGATGAACGCTAGCAACGAAAAATCGCGATGGTCAAAATACTGTGTCTGCCATCACGTTTCGCGAATCGTGTGGTGTGCGTTACACCTAGGTTTATTCGCATCTTCTTGGGGGAGAAGCGATTTCATGTATTCGCAGGTGAATACGCAAAACATACTGCCATACACAGCTTTTCCGCAAATGCAAGGTTGCGAGGCAGGTTGCGGAGTCGTAACCAGCTAATTCTGAAGGCGGCTCTCGGGGCCTCGACACGGTTTTTGCGCCGGATTCGGGTGTGGACCGATGGATCCGTGCAGACATCTGTCGTTCATCTGGACCGGTCAAGTGGCGCGGCTTTATGACGCCCATGTGGCGCATGTGACTTGGGGTGTCGGCCCTCAGTTCAGAGTCGGCTCAGGCTGTTCACTCTGCGTGTGTGGCGCAGAAGTTCGAGTGGCCTGCGCCCTCAGTTCAGGGGCAACGTCGATACCGGTACTCAGGCTGTTCACTCTGCGCCTACGGTGAGCCGATGTGGATGTCCCGGTCCCGGTTCGAGCTGTGCGAAGAGGTGCCGGGGGCGCCTGACGACGTCCGTACCTTCTATACAGATCTCGACAACATGAAGCTGGTGCACCCGCTCGTGGTGGCGGTGGACCGGGTGGGCGATCGGCAGGACGCCCGGGGCCAGCATCGTGACTACCGGGTGCGGGACCGCATCCCGTTCGGCCCGCTCAGCCTGGCGGTGGCCTATCGCGCCACAGTGCTGATCGCGCCCGACGGCGTCGTGCACACAGAGGCGCGCCAGTTTCCGAAAGTGCGGCTCACCGGCACCGTCACCTTCGTGCCTGCCGGCGCGGGCACGACGGTCACAGAGACAGTAGATATAGCAGCGCCCCGGCCGCTCGCGGCCTTCACTGCCGAGCAGGCCGAAAAAGCGCACGCGGCGATGCTGGCGGCCATTCGGCGCCACTTCGAGAAAAGCCGGACGTGAACCGTCCGTGGAATCAGCTGACGGCGCCTAGCCGCGCCGCGTCAACCGCGCGTCAGCTGGGGAAGAACCCGTCACCGGTCTTGAAGCCGGGCTGCCAGCCCTGCGCGCCAAGGCACAGCAGGGGGCGGCCGTCCGGAGCCTGGGCCGCGGTCTGCGGTCCCGGGCACGGAGAACCGATGTCCTTCACACCCTGGATCGCATAGGAGTAGCCCCAGAAACCGGTGTCGACCGGCGGCCACTGGTTCGGGATCCAGTGGCAGGCCATCGATGCGCCGCCCGGCCCACGGCCGAAGATGAAGATGTCGTGGCTGTCGCACGGTGCGCCGTTGACCGCCTGGTAGTTCATGCCAGGGACGTCGGTGGGGTACCGGCCGGGATCGTCGTTGCCGCCCAGCGCCGGATCGGCGCTCGCGAACGGTGCCAGCCCGATGGCGGTTCCGGCGATCGCTGCGGCCACCGTCAGTACCCGAAACATCCTGGTCATCTCCCCTCGCACTGCTGCCACACGACAATGTGGCAAAGCGTAGCGTGTCAGCCGCGTCGCCGGGGATATTGTCGGCAGGTCAATATCAGTGCGGTTCGTGCCGCGGTGTTTGGTCGTCCTGAGGCTGCGCCGCCGTCTGCCCCGCCTGCTCGGGCGCATCCAACACGCTCACCCCTATTCCGTACGGCAGGAACCTGACCTTGCGGGAGGGATCGGTGTTGTTCTTGTTGGCCCGCAGGGCATCCAGCTCGGAGGGATAGACCTCCTCGACGTGGGCCCCGCCGTCCGTGGCCACGGTGTACACCACCCACACCCCGTCGCCGGTGTCGCCGGTGGTCTCGGGTTGTGTGGCGTGCCGCGGCGTCCGGGTCAGGTCGTTGACCACATTGGCCCAGGCGGCGCCGCGTCCGAGGCGGTCGAATACGCCACGGATGCCCTCGCCCGTCTCGCGCAGGACACGATCGAACTCTTCGGGATCGATGCCGAACGGACCGCTGTTACTCATACCGACAAGTGTGCGCGACATCGGCGACATCTGCCACGACCATCCGCTCGCAGCCGAACTCGGCGGTGGTGGACGATGGAGGTATGCCCGTACCGCAATCGCCGACCCGCGACGACCTCCTGGCCACAGTCGAGCGCTCGCCCGCGGCAACGGCCGCGCATGACAAGGCTGCCTGGGTTGGTCTGTTCAGCACCGACGGACGCGTCGAGGACCCGGTCGGCTCCCGGCCGCACGTCGGGCACCGCGCCATCGGGCAGTTCTACGACACCTTCATCGGGCCGCGCACCATCGTCTTCCACCGCGACGCCGACATCGTCATCGGCAACACCGTGGTGCGCGACCTAGAGCTCGAGGTGCACATGGGCGCCAAGGTGCAGCTCCGGATTCCGGTCTATCTGCAATACGACGTGGTCGCCGAGGGATCCGATCCGTCGCTGAAAATTGCTCGGCTGCAGGCATTCTGGGAACTGCCGGGAATGGTGGCGCAGTTCCTGCGATGCGGCGCCGCGGCGTTGCCTGCCGGATTGGGGCTGTCGGGGGCGCTGCTACGCAATCAGGGACCCGGGGGCGCGATGGGTTTCCTTGCTGGTCTGCGCACCGGCGGCACCCGGGCAAAGCGGTCGCTCACCGCGCTGCTGGCCGACGCGGCGACCGGCGACGCGCTGGCCGTCAAGCGGCGGCTCAGCGAGCCGGCGCAGATCACCCGCGGCCCTGATGCCCGGCTGAGTGTCTCCGAACTGGTCGACGAGCTGACCGGAACCCGGGTGGAGAAGGTCATCGCCGCGGGCCGGTACGTCCTGGCCGGGGTCCGGCGGGACGGCTACCGCGGGGTGGTCATGGCGGAGCTGGCGCCCGGCGGTCGGGGCGTCAGCGGCCTGCGACTCTTTGCCGAATGAAGGCGCCAGTTGCCGAGGCTTCGGCCCCTGACATGAGAACGTAGTCACACCATGGCAGTTCAACCCCAACATGAATACATGTCCTACGAGGAATTCGGCCGACGATTCTTCGAGGTCGCGGTCAGCGAGGAACGCGTCGCGGACGCGATCGGCGGCATCGCCGGCGAAGCCTTCGACATGGGCCCCATCGCCCAGGGGCCCGGAGGGCTCGCGAAGGTCACCGCACGCGTCCAGATCAAACACCCCGTGGTGGCCCGGACGCTCGGTGAAGAGATCACCTTTGCGATCCGCATCCCGCTGGAAATCGACATGACGCTCGACCTGCGCATCGACCGGCCCCGGTTCATGGTGTTCGGCGAGATCAATCTGACCGCGACCGCGCGGGCCGCGCACCCGCTGCTACTCGTCATCGACGTGAAGACGCCACGCTCGTCGGACATCGCCATCCACGTCACGTCGTCGTCGATCCGCGCGGAGCTGTTGCGCATCGTCGCCAACGTCGACGGCGAGATCCGGCGCTTCATCGCCCATCATGTGGCAGGCGAGATCAACGGCGCAGATGCCAAGGTCATCGACATCGGAACCCGGATCGCGAGCGCCTGGACCGGCGTCTGACCCCGCCGCGCGGCGGCATCGGCAACCGGCTTCCCCTATGATGCAGGGATCATGAAGAGCACATTCGGTACCGCCATCGCCATCGCAGCTACCGCCGCCGGCATCGCCGGCAGCCTGGTCACGGCTGGTCCGGCGAGCGCGGACCCAGGTGTCGACGCCTTCAACAACGCGCTCGGCAACGCCGACATGATGCTGCCGAACGGCTCTGATCCGGTCGCACTGGGCCAGTCCGTATGCCCGATGCTGGCGCAGCCCGGCCAGACCCTGGCCGACGCCGCTGGGAAGGTCGCCGACGCGTCCGGCATGTCGCTCGGACCGGCCACCATGTTCACCGGCTTCGCGATCTCGTCGTTCTGCCCGGGGGTCGTCGGTGCGCTCGGACGTGGCGAGTCGCCGCTGCCGCTGGGGCTACTCGGCCTCGGATAACGCCGGTCGGACGTCGAGCGGCGCCATCACCGGGCGTTTCGGCTCGAGTCCGGTACCCCGGGAACTGCCCAGCGTGTGTCGCCACACCCAGGGCATCAGCATGTTCTGGGCCCACATCAGCTGCGAATACATCCGCTCGCGCAGCCGCGGCAGCACGAGTTCACCCTCGACCTCCGCCCAGCGGTGATCGCTGCCCGGCAAACCCAGCGCCTCGGCGGCGGCGTCGGCGAACAGTTGATGGCCATGCGGGGAGCCGTGCACCCGATCGATGGCCCAGGTCGCGGGATCCAACATGGACGTGGCCGCCGACAGATCGACCAGGCGGAAGCCGAAATGTTTCGAATCGGTCCGGATCACCTCGTTGATCCGACGCAGCCGGCCGCTGAGCACCCGGCCGACCGGCAGGATGCGGGCGATATCGGGAAATGTCGTGGTGACCACCGTCGCGCCGGTGGCCGCGAGCTCGGTGTGTACGCGCCGCATGTCCGCCAGCGCCCGGTCGAAGCTGCGAACCGGCCGCGTGACGTCGTTCATCCCGATGCAGCTGGTGATCAGGTCGGGGTTCATCGCCCGGGCCATGGGCAGTTGCCGGTCGAGCACGTCGCTGATGCGGCGGCCCCGCACGGCCAGGTTCGCGTACTGGAGTCCAGGCTATAATGCGTCGATTCGCCAGGCCAGGCGGTCGGCGAAACCGTGGATACCCGTGGTGTCGTCGCCGTCCAACAGGCCCTCGGTCTGACTGTCGCCGAGCGCGACATATCGGGAATAGCCGATGGTCACGTCCGTGACTGTAATGAACGACCGGCAGATCTTCAGCGCAGCGCGCTCAGCCGGGCCAGATCACGTCGAGGGGACGGCCCACCACACTCAGCTGATTGATCAGCTCGTCGAGCACGGCGCGCGGCAAGTCGAACTGCCATTGCGGCAGCGTCGCACTGACGCGCACGACACCCGGGCCGAGCTCCACCGAGGTCAGGGTGAGGCCAAAGGGCAGCTCGGGCAGCCGGACCGGGTACGCCGGGGCGAGCCCGGGCACCGGAACCCGGGTGGAGCCCAGCGCCAGGCCGCGGGGCTTGAGCCACAGCGTGTTGCCGTGCAGCTGAGGATCCACCTCGACGAATCCGGACCGGAAGCGCGACAGCCGGATTCGGGCGACGCCGTCGTCGCCGATCTCGGTGCTGACGCGCGGTTCGGCGGCCCGGATGAGCTCATCGAGCGAGTCGGACGGAATCTCGACCATCAACTCCACCGGCGCGGCGACCAGCATCGGCGGCACCGACGGCCGCACATGCAGGTTGTTCAGCTTCGCCGCGATCGAATTCAGTTCGGTACCAGCCCATTTCACCTTGTTGGCGGTGACGTTGACGGTGCCGATGTGTCCGACGGCGAAGATGCTGGCATCCCACCGCGAGTCGAACTCGGCCACGGTGAGGGCCAGGTCACTGGTGCGCAGCCGGACCGTGATTCGCCGGCCGATCACCAGCGGCCGCACCGTCAGCAGCGCGGTCCGGTACGCCGCGGCCGCCCCGGTGCTCATCGGCAGCACCGCAGCGGTCGACACCACCGAGGTGAACAGATCGAACGGTCGGAGCGGGTCCCACCGGCGCGGCGGACGCGTCATGGGCTCCAGCATGCCTGGCGCCGGTACCCGCGCACCAGTCGGCGTCGGTGAACAACCGGGAGCGGGCGCCCGGTAGCGTCGAGTCGTGGCTGAGTCTGATGAGCTGTACCGGCAACGCGACCGCGCTGATTCTTTCGGCGGCGCCGCCCGGTCATATGACCAACACCGGCCCCGGTACCCGGAGCCCATGCTCGACGAACTGGTCGGTGCGGGTTCGGTCCGGGTCCTCGACGTCGGGGCCGGGACCGGTATCGCGTCCCGCCAGCTGATCGCGCGCGGAGCGGAACTTGTTGCACTGGAACCAGATCCGAGGATGGCGGAGATCGCCGCTGAGCACCGGGTGCCGGTCGAGGTGGCCACATTCGAGGACTGGGACGACGCCGGCCGGACGTTCGACGTGGTCCTGTTCGCCCAGTCGTTCCACTGGGTCGACCCGGCGGCGGCGCTGCCGAAGATTCGCCGCCTGCTCGCCCCGGGCGGGCGGCTGGCACTGGCATGGAACCGGCTGTTCCCGGTCCGGCCCTCGCGCGCGGACTTCGCCGAGGTGTACCGCGACTTCCTCGATGCCGCTTCACCTTTGGTGACCGCGACACCGACCGGCGGGACGGGCTCGGGCATGGACAGCGACGACGTGGTGACAGACCTGGCGGCCGCCGGATTCGCGGTGCAGCAGCTGACCTACGAGCGCGGCGAGCAGTGCAGCCGCGAGCAGTGGCTGGACCTGGTGTTCACCTACTCCAACCACCTGGTGCTGCCCGCCGACCGGGCCGCCGAGCTGCGTGCCCGGCTGGGTGCGGTGATCGGTGACGGCGGGGTGCAGGTCGGCGGGGACACCCTGTTGATCGTCGCGCGGCCTGCCTAGAAGTTGACCTCGGTCAGAATCTCCGTGCGCGGCGTCCCGGCGAGTGCCGGCGACGCCTCCGGGGACTTCCACACCACATCCATCAGGAAAGTGCGGAACTGGAGCGCAGCGTCGGCGGTCGCGAAGTGCAGGTTCACCCAGATGTAGTTCGGGTCGGTGGTGGGCTGGTACACGTCAGCGCTGAGCACCCCGGCCTGTTCGCGTGCCGGCGCGAACTTGCGGAACGCCGTCAGCCACGTGTCGAGATCGGTGATGGAGTGCTCAATGTGCAGGATTGGCATCGGATGCTCCTGTGGGCCAAATCGTGCCGGTGGAACTACTTGGGGCTGAAGGGAAGACGCTGCCTACGAGTGTGGCATTCGGCGGCGTGGCGGTCTAGATACCCTGGTCCCGCAGCCGGCGGACGGGCCGGGTCTCGATGGCGTTGAGAGTCAGGGCGCGGCGTCGGATGCGCCAACCGTCATCGGTCTGGACATACTCGTCGTCGTACCGCAGGTGCCACACCAGATCGGTGACGTCCGTGGGGTCGGCGCCGCGGGTCCAGTGGTGGGCGACGCACGCGATGCGGCCGCGGGCGTGGTCCGTGGCGTCGGTGTAGACCTCGCCGACGATCTCGTGCTGGGTACGGGCGACGCCGGACAATGCGGCCATCGCGGTGCGCACACCGTCGTGCCCGTGCACGGGCCGTACCGGGTCCAATGACCTGGGCGGGTCAGGCAGGACCAATTCCGCTGTGCTGGTGAACAGTTCGACCACGACGTCGAAACGACGATCATCGACGGCGGCGGCGTAGCGATGCACCAGATCCGCCAGATCCAGCCGGTCGGCCACGGTCAGGGGCACGGCGTGAGCCCGAGTCGCTCGGCGCACGCCGACAACATGTCCTTGGCCTCGTCGATGTCGGTGACCGGCGGCATGGCCAACACGACACGGTCGGCGCCGAGGTCCGCGAGCCGGCCCGCACGGTCGGCGTCGACCTTGGTCACCAGGTGCCCGAGCGAGAGCTCGAGGGCGTCGGGATCCCGGTCGGCCCGCTCGGCCGACTCCCGCATCAAGGCGATCAGCCCCGTCAGTTCCGCTCCGGCGACGCCCAGCGGCTGCAAGCCGTCGCCGCGTCGGCCGGCCCGGCGGGCCGCGGCCCGGCTGTGTCCGCCGACGTGGATCGGTATCGGCGACACCGGCTTGGGATAGCAAGCGGCATGGGCGAACTCGAAGAACTCGCCCGAGTGGTCGGCGCCGTCCGGCTGGTCCGACCACAGCAGCCGCAGAATGTCGATCTGCTCGTCGGCTCGTCGGCCGCGCGCGTCGAATGGGGCCCCACAGGCTTCGATCTCCTCGCGCAGCCAGCCCATACCGACAGCCAGGCGAATCCGCCCGCCGGACAACACATTCAACGTGGCGACACGTTTGGCCAAGACCACCGGATGGTGGTTGGGCAGCACCAGCACCCCGGTTGCCAGGCCCAACGTGCTGGTCTGCCCGGCGAGAAACGCCAGCAGGTCCAGCGGATCCGGGACCGCGCAGTCGGCCGGGATTTCGACCCGGCCCGACGCGTCGTACGGATAGACGCTGGAGTATTCGGTCAGCAGTACCGTATGTTCCACGGCCACAATCGATTCGAAGCCGCAGCTCTCCAAGTGCCGGGCGAACTGCGTCATCCAGACCGGGTCGGCGGTGACGCCCGCGGCCACCGGCGCGACCACGGCGAACTTGGGTGACATCAGCGCCTCCGCTCGCTACGGCGAATCTCTTCCCAGCACTGCAGCCGCGTCATGCCGGTGCGGTCCATGCACTCGCGGATCGGCGTTTCCTGTTCTGGCGCAGGCGCGTCGGTGGTGGTGGCGGTGGTCGTCGGTGTGGCGGTGGTGGTCTCGACCGTGACGGGACTGGTGACGGTGGCCTCGGTCGGGGCGGCGGGAGCTTCGGTGGGCGCGGGCGCCATTGTCGACGACGAGCTCGGCGCGGCTTCGGTGCTCGACGGCGTCGTGGTCGTCGGGGGAGCCGTGGTGGAGGTCGCGGCGGGGCGCGGCGGTTCCGGCTGCTCGTCCTTGGCGCGCGTGAATTCGACGGCTGCGAAGACCAGCGCGGCGATCAACAGCAGGGTCAGCACGACGGGCAGGATCAGCGACCGACGCGACCTCGGCTGGTTGGCCGGCTGCAGGATTTCGGTAGCGCCGGTCTGGGCAATCGGAGCCAGCGTGGTGGCATCGACGCCCGCCACGCCCAGTCCGTGCTGCAGGGCACGGGCGAAGTCGGTGCATTTGTCGAACCGGTCCTTGGGATCCTTCGCCAATGCCTTGGCGAACACCGGGTCCAAGGCCGCGAGATCTGGCCGGCGCTGCGAGAGCGCCGGCGGGGGAGTGCTGAGATGCTTGCCGATGACCACCGCGGCATTGGAGTTCTCGAACGGTGGTGCGCCGGTGAAGAACTGAAAGGCGGTGGCCGCCAGGGCATATTGGTCGGCGCGACCATCGATGGCGCTGCCCGTCAGCTGTTCCGGAGCGGCGTAGAACACCGTGCCGACCGTCATGTTCGTCGCGGTCAGACCGGCGGAATCGTCGGCGCACCGGGCAATGCCGAAGTCGGCCAACTTGATTCGTTTGTTCGCCGGATCGGTATCACTGATCAGGATGTTGGCCGGCTTGACGTCCCGGTGCAGGAGGTCGTGCTGATGGGCGTAGTCGAGCGCGCGGCCCACCGCACTGATGATCTCCGCTGCTTGATCGTCAGACACGCCGCCGCTGCTGCGGAGCAGGCGGCTGACATCGGTGCCGTCCACGTACTCCATCGAGATCCACAACTGACCGTCGAACTCGCCGCGGTCGTACACGCCCACGATATTCGGATGGGACAGCGCGGCAGTCAGATCGGCTTCGCGCAGGAACCGCTCGCGGAACTCCTGGTTGGTCGACGTCTCGGGCCGCAGCACCTTGACCGCATCCTGGCGGGGCAGCCGCGGGTGCTGGGCGACGTAGACCTCACCCATTCCGCCGGACCCCAGGCACCGGATGATGGTGTATCCGGCGAAGTCGGTTCCCTCGGCCATTGGCATTGGGGCATCGTAAACCGAGCCCGTCCAGTGGCTAGAGGTCCAGGGTCAGCGGGCCGTCGCCCTGGGCGCGGGATACACAGATCAGCGCTTGCCCGGCATCGCGTTCGGTCTCGGTCAGCAATCCGTCCCGGTGGTCGACCGCACCCGCGAGCACCTTCACGCGGCACGTGCCGCAGAAGCCCTGCTGACACGAATACGGTGCGTGCACACCGGCTTTGATCAGGGCCGTGAGCAAGGTTTCGTCGGCCGCGACGGCGACGGTCTGCCCCGTCGAGGCGAGCTCGACCTTGAACTCGTGGCCATCGGTCACCGGGGGTGCGGCGAAGCGTTCGAAGTGCAGCTCGATGTCGTCCGCCCCGACCAGCCGGGCGCGGATCGCATTCAGCATCGGTGCCGGCCCGCAGGTGTACACGGAAGTGCCGGGGCGGCAGTCGCCCAGCAGGTCGTCGGCCGTCGGCAGGCCCTCGACGTCGTCGGTGCGGATCTGCACCCGGTCGCCGAACCGCGTCAGTTCCTGCAGGAACGGCAGGCTGTCGCGGCTGCGGCCGACGTACAGCATCGACCAGTCGATGCCGAACTGCTCGGCACGCGCCAGCATGGGCAGGATCGGGGTGATGCCGATGCCGCCGGCGATGAACCGCAGCGTGCGGGTCGGCGACCCGAAGCCGGGCACCGCCAGGGGGAAGGCGTTGCGAGGACCGTTGGTGGTGATCACGTCGCCGATGGCGAGTTGGTGTGCCTCGATCGAGCCACCGCCGCCATCGGGTATGCGCCGCACGGCAATTCGGTACGACCCCTGCACATCAGGATCGCCGCACAGGGAGTACTGACGGACCAGGCCGCTCGGCAGGTGGATGTCCAGATGCGAACCGGGGTGCCAGCGGGGCAGCTCGGTACCGTCGGCGCTGACGAACGTCAACGCCACCACGTCCTGATCGTGCGCGACCACCTGACGGTCGGCGATCCGCAACCGGATGGTGCGTTCGACAACCTCGGGCACTGGCGGCTTCCGCAGTCGCGTCGACACCCAGAACGTGCTGCTGACGACGGCGTCGGCCACCGTCACGAGCAGGTCGTGCGGCAACAGACCCATCACGCTGGGCGGCGCCAGACGTGACCGGAAGCGGCGCGCCTTCACAGGTGTGCGGCGCGGGCGGCGGGCGAGGCGGCCAGATACGCCACGGCCTGCGCGGTCGAGCCCATGTCTTCCGGGCTGTAGCTCGGCTTGAAGTACACCAGCGTCTGGATGAGCAACAGGTTCCGGTACTTCGGCAGGAGCCCCAGCTTGGAGTCGCGCATGCGCAGGCGCTGCGACTTCCACCAGCCGAGCTTGAGCTGCGGGTCGCTCTTGACCAGGAACCGCATGCCGCGCTGGAAGAACACGTACATCAGGACCGCCACCACGCTCATCGCACGGATGCGGTCGAAGTAGCTGTTCCGGAAGTACATGGCGACCTCGTGGGCCACCGAACGGTGCTCCACTTCCTCGGCGCCGTGCCAGCGGAACAGGTCGACCATCACGGGGTCGGCGTCGTAGTTGTCCCAGGTGCAGTTCAAGACGAAGTCACCGAGCACCGCGGTGTAGTGCTCGACGGCCGCGATGAACCACAACCGCTCGATGAGGTTGTTCATCTTGCGGCGCGGGTCGGTCGTCTTGGCCGGGGCCAGGATTTCCTCGAAGACGAACTCGACCTGATCCAGCATCGGCGTGACGTTCATGCCGCTGCGGACCAGGTAGTCGTTCATGACGGTGTCGTGGGCCTCGGCGTGCATGGCCTCCTGGCCGATGAAGCCGCGGACGTCCTCGGCGAGCTTCGGATCCTTGATCAGCGGGAGCGCTTCGTTGAAGGTCTCGATGAACCAGCGCTCACCGGCCGGAAGCAGGATGTTCAACAGGTTCACCACATGCGAGGCGACGGGGTGGCCGGGAATCCAGGACATCGGCTTGTCCGCGGTCTCGAAAGCCACGTTTCGGGCCTGGATTTGCACCGGACCCGGGTCGACCTCGTGGGTGAAACGTTGTGGTCGCAGCATGGAACAGCTACCTCCGGATCCTCAAGCGTCGTTGCGAGTGGATTCAGTGTAAGCGTTTTATGTGGGAACGGCGGTACTGGGTTTTGCCGAAATACGCCGAAACGGCATTCCAGCAGTCAAAAACGGGCTGATGACCTGCTGGAATGACGTTTGGGCAAAAGTTACATACCGGGGATCGACATGCCCGGCTGCGGGCCGACAGGCGTCGCCTGCACGGTCGTCACACCGTTGGAGCCGACGTGCGGACCCTGCGGGGCGCCCGCAGCGCCTGCTGCGCCGCCGCCGGAGGCGGGCGCACCGGCTGAGGCGTTCTCGACGGCCTTCGTGGTGCAGTTCAGCATCAAGATGACGCGGCCATGGCTGCCCATCTTCTCCTGATCGACGATGCACTGCGCCTGCGGCACGTCGCTGCCCACCGAGCCGCCGAAGGTGGCCTTCACGCCCTGGCTCTTGAGAATCGACACAGCCCGCGCGTACGACTCACCCACCACATTCATGGAGCCGGAGCCGCCGGGATCGGACGCGGCCACGGACGAGCCGAACACCGCGGTGGCACCTACCGCCACTGCACCTGCTGCCACGGCACCGGCCGTCAGCATCTTCAGCTTGTTCACCTGACCTCCTCGAGTACAGCGAAGATAGCGCAGATCACGGGGTGGAGAAACTCGAATCAACCCAATCCCGGTGTCACCGCGTCGCCCATCACCTGCGCCAACGTCGCTGCGCGCGGGTCGGAAAACAGGTCTTCGAGGAGGATTTTGCGGCCGTCGGGACCGGCGAGCGGCACCCGCCAGTTCGGATATTCGTCACTGGTGCCCGGCTGATTCTGGGTCCGCACGTCGCCGACGGCGTCGGGCAGGGCCAGCGCCAGCAGCCGCGACGGGGTGCGGGTCAGGTACCGGTACAGGGCCAGGACGGTCTGGTCGGCATCGATCGCGTCGGGGGCGTTCGGCGGCAGCAGCCCCGCTGCCCGCAGGACGTCCAGCCAGCGCTGCTGGTCGGCGTGATCGGCCGCGACCTCTTCTTTGTAGGGGCGGGTCAGCAGACCGAGGTCGCGGCGTAGCCGCAGATGCGCGCCGGCCAGATACCCGGCCGTCGGCGGCAGGTCGTGCGTGGTCACCGCCGACAGGCAGTACTCACGCCAGCGCGGCGCGGGCAGCGGGCCGCCGTCCCGATCGGCTTCGAACCACAGGATCGACGTGCCCAGCAGGCCGCGGTCACGCAGGTAGTCGCGAACCCATGGCTCGACGGTGCCCAGATCCTCGCCGACCACCACCGTGCCGGCCCGGTGCGCCTCCAGCGCCAGGACGCCGATCATCGCCTCGTGGTCGTAGTGGACATAGGTGCCGTCGACCGGCGTCGCACCCTCGGGGATCCACCACAGCCGGAACAGGCCGATGATGTGGTCGATGCGGACCCCGCCGGCGTGCCGCAGCACCGCTCGGACCACGGCGCGGAACGGCTCATAGGCTCGCTCGACGAGCTCGTCGGGGCGCCACGGCGGCTGGGACCAGTCCTGCCCGAGCTGATTGAACTCATCCGGCGGCGCCCCGGCCGACACCCCGGTGGCCAGCACGTCCTGCAACGCCCAGGCGTCGGCGCCGCCCGGATGCACGCCCACTGCCAGATCATGGACGATGCCCAACGACATCCCGGCCTGGACCGTGGTGGCCTGCGCCGCGGTCAGCTGATCGTCGAGCTGCCATTGCATCCAGCGGTGGAAATCGATACGGCTGTCGTGCTTTTCAGCGAAAGCCCGCACCGCGGGATGGTCGGGGTGCTGAAACTCCGCGGGCCAGTCGCGCCAGTCGGCGCCGTGCTTTTCGGCCAGCACGCACCACGTCGCGAAGTCGTCGAGCGTGCGGCCGGTGCGTCGTCGGTACCCGTCGTAGGCCAGCGCGCGGCCGGCCGATCGGTTGGCTCGGTACACCTCTTTGAGCGCGTTGCGCTTGGACTTCCAGGCCGCGTCCCGATCGATGAACTCGTTCTTGTCGGCCCGGGACTGGGCGTCGACCCGGGCCTTGCGCAGTGTCGCCGGCGTGCGGACCGCGGTGTACTCCGGGATGGCCTGCACCCGCAGATACAGCGGGTTGGCGAACTGGCGCGAGGTCGGCAGGTACGGCGACGGCTCCATCGGGGCCACCGGACCCGCCGCATGCAGGGGGTTGACCAGGATGAAATCCGCGTGGTGCCGGGTGGCCGACCAGACGGCAAGGTCCGTGAGGTCGGTGAGATCGCCCGTGCCCCAGGAGTTTTGCGAACGCACGCTGTAGAGCTGGGTGGCCAGGCCCCAGGCCCGGCCGTTGCCCAGCCGGCTCGGCAGCGCCAAGGCGTCGGGGGTGACGATCAGGACGGCGTCGGCGTCCGCGACGGTGCCGGCCTGGACGTGCAGCCGGTGATAGCCCAGTGGGAGATCAGCGGGCAGCTCGAAGGTTGCCTCGCCGATCAAGCGACCATCGAGATTGAACGGCGGCCGGTTGTTCTCCAACTGGCGCAGCCCCGCCCGCACCGAACCGTCCTCCAATCGGATCCACACGCCGACGGGCGCGCCGTGGGTGACGTGCACCCAGAAGCTCGACGGCTGACCCGACCGGGCGACGATCGTGGGGGACAAGGTGCGCTGCCAATACGCGCGTTCGTGATCGGCCAGGGCCGCCGCGCAGGCGTCGTCCGAATCCGCCGGTATGCCCAGGGCGCCGAGGACGGCGACCAGCGTCGCGGCGGCGACGGCGTGCTGCGCACCGCTCCAGTCGACGTACTCGGTGGCCACACCGTGGCGTCGGGCGAGCTCGACGAGCGACGCGGTGCGATCAGTCATGCGCGCCATCTTGCCGCGATTCGGAGCACCATGGGAGCTGAGGCGCGGACAGAACGTGCCGCGATACGCTGCGCGCGGAGGTGTCGACGTGAGTTCCGATCTGCTGTCCGACGTGCTGCCGACCATGTTGCACGACCCGGTCTCGTACGCCATTCCGTTCTTCGTCGTCGCGCTGCTGCTGGAGTGGGGCGCGGCTCGCAAGCTCGCGTACGACGAACAGCCGCGGCCGCCGTCCGGCGCCTACCTGCGCGCCGATGCCTGGGCCAGTATCTGGATGGGTGCGGTGTCGCTGTTCACCAGCGGTGTGCTGAATTTCCTTGCGCTCGTCGGCTATGCGGCCCTCTATGTATATGTCGCGCCGTGGCACCTGCCCGGGAACGCCTGGTACACGTGGGTGATCGCGATCCTCGGCGTCGACCTGATCTACTACACGTACCACCGGATGGCCCATCGGGTGCGGCTGTTCTGGGCCACGCATCAGGCGCACCATTCCAGCGAGTATTTCAACCTGTCCACCGCGTTGCGGCAGAAATGGAACCCGTCCGGGGACCTGTTGATGAAGGCGGTGCTACCTGCGCTCGGGGTGCCGCCGTGGATCGTGTTCGCCAGTTTCTCGGTGAATCTGGTGTACCAGTACTGGATTCACACCGAGCGCATCGGGAAGCTCTGGCGCCCAATCGAATACGTCTTCAACACGCCGTCGCATCATCGGGTGCACCACGGCCGGGACCAGCAGTACCTCGACAAGAACTACGGCGGGATTCTGATCATCTGGGACCGGATGTTCGGTAGCTTCACGCCCGAGACCGCGCGGCCGAACTATGGCCTGACCAAACCTGTTGGTACGTACGATATCTGGAAGCTGCAGACGCACGAGTACTTCACCATGGTGCGAGATGTGCGTGAGGCCAACGGATTCGGTGAGCGGCTGGGTTATGTATTCGGCCCGCCGGGGTGGCAGCCGCACGGTCCGGAGTCCGCTCCGGTTCGCTGACCGGGGCATAAATGCTGTCAGTGCGCTGTGATTCCTCCGCGATAACTCATTGTTTGCGAACTGTTTTGATTTTTGCGAGCGCAAACCCTGACGTGTGGCGGAACCGTCGGTACTGTCGGTGAGCGACAGGGGTGAATCGCAAACCAAAGGAGCTGGACTTTCATGGGTGACACACTTCAGAAGGGCGAGAAGCTCGAGGTCGGCCAGTCGCTGACGTCGAACAACGGTGCCTACCGTCTGGTCCTGCAGGACGACGGCAATCTGGTGCTGTACACGGGGGAGCAGTCTGTGTGGGCCACCGGCACCAACGGCCAGGGCGTCCAGCGTGCCGAGGTGCAGGACGACGGCAACTTCGTGCTGTACACGGCGGACAAGCCGGTGTGGGCCAGTGACACCAAGGGTGCGGACAACGTCCGGCTGGTGCTGCAGGACGACCGCAACCTGGTGCTGTACAGCGGCGACGACGCCAAGTGGTCGTCGGACACGCACACCGACGAGGTGCCCGCGGCGCCGGTCGAGGCTGCTCCCGAGCCGGTGGTGGTCGAGGCCGTTGCCGAGCCGGTCGCCGTCGAGGTCGTTGCCGAGCCCGAGCCCGCCCCGGCGCCCGAGGCGCCGGCGGCACGCACCTACACGGTGCAGTCGGGTGACACCCTCTGGGCCATCTCCGAGCAGTTCTACGGCGACGGTAGCCGTTACCCGGAGATTGCCAGTGCCAGCGGGATCGACAACCCGGACCTGATCCAGCCCGGTCAGCTCCTGACCATTCCCTGACCTGGACGGACCTTGGCGGCCCGGATCGAAAGATCCGGGCCGCCAGTGCATTTCAGGGGCGGCTTGTTTGCTGGTGTGCGGCCGGTGCCGGTGCGTCGGCAGACACTTTCCCGTCCCGTGTTTCGGACGTGCGGGGTAGGCTGGCGCGACGTCCGTCCCGAGGTGATGGGAGAAGGTCATGTTTGTGGGGGGTTTGCGGGCCGCGGTAATCGCGGCGGCCGCGGTGCCGATGTGCGTTGTCGGCGGCCCGACGCCGGGCGCGGCGGCGGATCCCGGAGTGCTGGTGTACCCGGGAATGGAGATCCACCAGGGCACCACGCGCTGCACGCTGGGCTATGTGGACCCGGCCGCGCGGACCGGGTATACCGCTGGCCACTGCCGGGGCAACGGCCCGGTGACCGACAAGGACGGCCGTTTCATCGGCACCATGATCACTTTCCGGGACAACACGCCCGACGGCGCCACGATCGCGACCGACCACCAGATCTCCGACTGGGAGTCCATCACCATCGCCGGCGACGTCATGGTCAACAACATCCTGCCGGGCGGGCGGATGCTGGTCACCGACCCCGCGGTGAATCCGCAGCGCGGCGTACCGGTCTGCCACTTCGGCGTCGTCACCGGCGAGACCTGCGGCACCGTCGACGCGGTGAACAATGGCTGGTTCACCATGTCCAACGGCATTGTCAGCCAAAAGGGCGACTCGGGCGGCCCGGTGTACACGATCACCCCGGACAACCGGGCGGTGCTGGTTGGCGTGTTCAACAGCACCTGGGGGCATTTCCCCGCGGCGGTCTCGTGGAGCGCGACCGACCAGCAGACCAATGATGCCGTCGTGCAGCAGGCCGGCGGCTAGCGACCCCGGCTCTGCGCACGTTGACCCTGTACTGAGGGCGCAGAAGTGCGAGTGGGCCGCGCCGTGGTTTCAGGGTGAACCGTTGCTTCGGCGTGCTCGCGTGTTGATCCTGCACTGAGGGCGGCCTCGGCCCGGTGTATCGCGGCGCACCTGGGTGAGGAAAGAAACTAGAACACGTTCTAGCCATGGCCCTCATCCGACGTTATTGTCTAGTCGATCATTGATCAGACACGTGTCCAGGTTTCCCGAACGACCGCGCTGGACACCACTGAGACCGGCCCAGGAGAGACGATGCAAACAGTTCCCGAGACCGTCAACGCCGCCGACGTCACCGATTGGTCCGACGAGGCCGACGTCGTGGTGATCGGCTTCGGTATCGCCGGTGGCTGTGCCGCGGTCAGTGCTGCCGCCGCCGGCGCCAAGGTCCTGGTGCTGGAGAAGGCGGCCGCCGCGGGCGGCACCACGTCCATGGCCGGCGGCCACTTCTACCTCGGCGGCGGCACCGCCGTACAGCAGGCGACCGGCCACGACGACAGCGCCGACGAGATGTACAAGTATCTCGTCGCCGTCGCCCACGACCCTGAGCACGACAAGATCCGCGCCTACTGCGACGGCAGCGTCGAGCACTTCAACTGGTTGGAAGACTTGGGTTTTCAGTTCGAACGCAGCTACTACCCGGGCAAGGTGGTGGTGCCGCCGGGCACCGAGGGCCTGTCCTACACCGGCAACGAGAAGGTGTGGCCGTTCTGCGAGCAGGCCAAGGCCGCGCCCCGCGGGCACTCAGTCCCGGTGCCGGGCGAATTGGGCGGCGCGGACATGGTCATCAAGCTGCTGCTGAAAAGAGCGGACGAACTCGGCGTCGAGATGCGCTACGAAACCGGCGCGACCAACCTCGTGGTGGACGAGCAGGGCCGGGCGGTCGGCGTCCGCTGGAAGAACTTCGGAGTGACGGGCGCGGTCAAGGCCGGCGCCGTCATCATCGCCGCCGGCGGCTTCGCGATGAACCCGGAGATGGTGGCCGAACACACGCCGGCGCTGGGCCAGAAGCGAAAGACCAAGCACCACGGCGAAGTTGAGCCCTACATCCTCGGCAACCCGAACGACGACGGGCTGGGCATCAAGCTCGGCGTGTCCGCCGGCGGCGTCGCCAGGAACCTGGACCAGCTGTTCATCACGGCCGCCGCCTACCCGCCGGAGGTCCTGCTCACCGGCGTCATCGTCAACCAGAATGGCCAGCGGTTCGTCAACGAGGACTCCTACCATTCGCGCACTTCGGCTTTCGTGCTCGAGCAGCCCGACCAGGTGGCCTACCTGATCGTGGACGAAGCGCACACCGAGATGCCGGCGATGCCGTTGATCCGGTTCATCGACGGCTGGGAGACCGTCGCGGAAATGGAAGCGGCGCTGGGCATTCCGGCCGGGAACCTGGCCGCGACGCTGGAGTGCTACAACGCCAACGCCGCGGCAGGTGGCGACCCCGACTTCCACAAGCAGCCGGATTACGTTGCGGCCCAGGACAATGGGCCGTGGGCGGCATTCGACCTGTCGCTCGGGCGGGCCCTGTACTCCGGGTTCACCATGGGCGGCCTGTCGGTCAGCATCGACGGCGAAGTGCTCCGCGAGGACGGCAGCGCCGTGCCGGGCCTGTACGCGGCGGGTGCGTGTGCCTCGAACATCGCGCAGGACGGCAAGGGCTATGCCAGTGGCACCCAGTTGGGTGAAGGGTCGTTCTTCGGCCGCCGGGCCGGAGCCCACGCCGCGGCAAGGTGATCGGCTAGACGGGGGCGGGTGCGCCGTCCTCGTCTTCGATCCGGGTGAGCCGCCACTCGCCGTTGCCCAGCAGTTCCAGCTCCTGCTGGTGGTGCTGTTCGACGGTGCTGCGGTGGCTGACGCTGACCACGGTGGTGTCCGGCAGTTCGGTCCGAACCAGTTGGTACAGCATCATTTCCAGGCCCTCGTCGAGGGCCGAGGTGGACTCGTCGAAGAAGACGGCCTTGGGCCGGGTCAGCAGCACGCGAGCGAAGGCGACGCGCTGCTGCTCGCCGGGGGAGAGCACCTTGGCCCAGTCGTCGACCTCGTCGAGGCGGTTCGCCACATGCGGCAGCGCGACCTTGTTCAGGACCTCGTGCAGTTCGGCATCGGTGTGCGAACCCACCTTGCCCGGGTAGGACACCACGGCGCGCAGATCACCCAGTGGCACATACGGCAGCTGGGACAGGAACAGCGTCTCGTTCTCGTCCATCGGGAAGTGCATGGCGCCCTCGCAGAAGGGCCACAGCTTGGCCAGACTGCGCAGCAGGGTCGTCTTGCCGCTGCCGGACGGACCGGTGACCACCAGTGCTTCGCCGGGATACAGGCACAGATCCAGCGGAGCGATGAGTTCGCGGCCGTCCGGTGTGCTCACCGTGACCTTCTCCAGCGTGATGGTGTCGTCGGGGCAGTCCTCGGTGGCGAGCGCCGGCAGGTGCCGCGCCGCGTCGTTGGCCGTCACCAGGCCGTGCAGACGGATGATGGCGGCGCGATACCCGGCGAACTGGTCGTACACGTTGCGGAAGAACGACAATCCGTCCTGGATGCTGCCGAACGCCGACGCCGTCTGGTTCATGTCGCCGAGCTTGATCTCACCGGCGAGGAATCGCGGGAACTGCAGCACATATGGCAGCGGCACGATGATCTGGCTCATCGACAGGTTCCAGCCGTTGAGGCCGATCATCCGGTTGACGTACCGCTTGTAGTTGTCCACGACCGGGGCGAACAGCCGCCGCAGACCTGTCCGCTCGGCGATCTCACCGTGGTAGAACGCGACAGCCTCTGCCGCGTCGCGCATCCGGACGAGCGCGTAACGGAACGCCGCGTTGAACCGTTCGTTGTCGAACGACAGCCAGATGATCGGCCGGCCGATCCAGAAGGCCACCACCGACGCGATCAGGACGTAGCCGAGTCCGATCCAGAACATCGCCTTGGGGATGGTGAGCCCGGCGATGGTCAGGGTGCCGGACAGGTTCCACAGAATCGCGGTGAACGACAGCATCGACGCGATGGCGTTGATGGCGCCGAACAGCAGCGTCGAGGTGGTCATGTTGTTGGGCGTGTTGGGCAGTGGGCCCACGCCGGCGGTGAAGATGTCGATGTCGCTCTGGATGCGCTGGTCCGGGTTGTCGATGGTGTCGTCGATGAACCGGGACCGGTAGTACGCCTTGCCGTCCAGCCAGTCGCCCGTGAGCCGGTCGGTCAGCCACGCGCGCCACCGCAGGATGAACCGCTGCGTCATGAACAGGTCGAGCATGATGCGGCTGACGTGCAACACGGCCAGCAGCGAGAAGATGCCGATCGACATCCAGAATCCGTGCGCCCCGGAGTCTTTCACCGCCTGGTCATGACCGGCCAGGCCGGAGGCCACCACCTGGAAGCTGGTCATCAGATCGTTGCTCTGATAGCTGAACAGCACCGTGAGCCGAACGCCGGTGATCACCGACAGCAGCATCGCCGCCAGCCACAGCCACACCTTGAGGCTCTCGCGGCCGATGAAGTAGCCGCCGGTGATGCGCCAGAACTGCCTGCCCCAGACCGTGAACCGGCCGATGGCGGTCACCACCACCAGCGTCGATACCGCTGCGATCAGCCAGGCTTTGACGATCCACCACAGCGAGGTGGTGAGCTCATGGCCCCATTCGAGCGTCGGGGTGAACAAATCCATCCCCGCAAGGTACCCGTGCTCTATTGACGCGCGCGCCGCGACAGGCTCGGGCAGTGCCCGAGAGGTGGATGGTTGAAGAAGTGCCGGCGGACCGGCCCGGTACCTTTGACCTGTGGCGAAAACCAGCACCGCGAAATCCGGCCGGCTGAGCAGCAAGTTCTGGAAGCTGCTCGGTGCTTCCACCGACAAGAACCAGAACCGGTCGATGAATCAGGTTCAGGCGTCGGCGGAGTTCGACGACAAGGCCGCCGGGCTGGACGACGAGCAGGTCACCAAGGCAGCCAAGCTGCTGGAACTGTCCGAGCTTGCCGACGCCGCCGACATTCCGCAGTTCCTGGCCATCGCCCGCGAGGCGGCGGAAAGGACGACGGGCCTGCGCCCGTTCGACGTGCAGCTGCTCGGTGCGCTGCGCATGATGGCCGGCGACGTCGTCGAGATGGCCACCGGTGAGGGCAAGACCCTGGCCGGCGCGATCGCCGCGGCCGGCTACGCGCTGGCCGGACGGCACGTGCACGTCATCTCGGTCAACGACTACCTGGCGCGCCGAGACGCCGAGTGGATGGGACCGCTGCTGGCGGCCATGGGCCTGACGGTCGGCTGGATCACCGCCGAGTCGACGGCCGACGAACGGCGCGCCGCCTACGAATGCGACGTCACCTACGCCTCGGTCAACGAGATCGGGTTCGACGTGCTGCGCGACCAGCTGGTCACCCACGTCGACGACCTGGTGTCGCCGCGGCCCGACGTCGCGCTGATCGACGAGGCCGACTCCGTGCTGGTCGACGAGGCGCTGGTGCCGCTGGTGCTCGCCGGCACCACCCACCGCGAGACACCGCGCATGGAGATCATCCGGCTGGTCGGGGAGATGACCTCTGAGAACCGCGTGGACGACTCGCTGCAGTACTACGACACCGACGCCGACCGGCGCAACGTGCACCTGACCGACGCGGGCGCGCGCAAGCTCGAGAAGGCCCTCGGCGGCATCGACCTGTATGCCGAGGAGCACATCGGCACCACGCTGACCGAGGTCAACGTGGCTCTGCACGCGCATGTGCTGCTGCAGCGCGACGTGCATTACATCGTGCGGGACAACGCCGTTCACCTCATCAACGCCTCCCGCGGCCGCATCGCGTCGCTGCAGCGCTGGCCCGACGGACTGCAGGCCGCGGTCGAGGCCAAGGAAGGCATCGAGACCACCGAGACCGGCGAGGTCCTCGACACCATCACCGTCCAGGCCCTCATCGGCCGCTACCCGACGGTGTGCGGCATGACCGGTACCGCGCTGGCCGCCGGTGAGCAGCTGCGCCAGTTCTACCGGCTCGGGGTGTCGCCGATCCCGCCGAACACGCCGAACATCCGCGAAGACGAGGCCGACCGCGTCTACATCACCGCGGCCGCCAAGAACCAGGCCGTCATCGAGCACATCCAGCAGATCCACGAGACCGGCCAGCCGGTGCTCGTCGGCACCCGCGACGTCGCCGAATCCGAAGAGCTGCACGCGAAACTGGTCAAGGCCGGCGTGCCCGCCGTCGTGCTGAACGCCAAGAACGACGAAGAAGAAGCCGCCGTCATCGCCGAGGCGGGCAAGCTCGCCACCGTCACCGTCTCCACCCAGATGGCCGGCCGCGGTACCGACATCCGGCTCGGCGGATCGGACGAAGCCGACCACGACGCCGTCGCCGAACTCGGTGGCCTGCACGTCATCGGCACCGGCCGGCACCACACCGAACGCCTCGACAACCAGCTGCGCGGCCGCGCCGGCCGCCAGGGCGACCCCGGCTCGTCGGTGTTCTTCTCCAGCTGGGAGGACGACGTCGTCGTCTCGCACCTGGAGCCCGAGAAACTGCCGACGCAGACCGACGAGGACGGCCGGATCGTCAGCGACCGTGCCGGCCAGATGCTCGAGCACGCCCAGCGCGTAGCCGAGGGCCGGCTGCTGGACGTGCACGCCAACACCTGGCGCTACAACCAGCTCACCGCGCAGCAGCGCGCGATCATCGTCGAACGCCGAGAGACGTTGCTGCGCACCACAACCGCGCGTGACGAACTCAAGGAGCTGACGCCGGACCGGTACCAGGAACTGGCCGACGAGGTCGGCGAGGACGAGCTCGAACGCATCTGCCGGATGATCATGCTGTACCACCTGGACCGCGGCTGGGCCGACCACCTGGCCTACCTGTCCGACATCCGCGAGAGCATCCACCTGCGGGCGCTGGGACGTCAGGACCCGCTCGACGAATTCCACCGCATGGCGGTCGACGCGTTCGCATCGCTGGCGGCCGACGCCATCGAGGCCGCGCAGCAGACCTTCGAGACCGCCAACGTGCTGGAGGACGAGCCCGGCCTGGATCTGTCGAAGCTGGCCCGCCCGACATCGACGTGGACGTACATGATTCACGACAACCCGCTGGCCGACGACACGATGGCAGCGCTGAGCCTGCCCGGGGTGTTCCGTTAGGTTTAGCCCATGAGCACCAGTGGCCCGGAAGCCGATTCGAGCGACCGGGTGCTGACGATTCCCAACGCGCTCAGCGCGTTGCGGTTGCTGCTGGTCCCGGTGTTCCTCTACCTGCTGTTGTCGGTGCACGCCAATGGCTGGGCCGTCGCGATCCTGATGTTCAGCGGCTTCTCGGACTGGGCGGACGGCAAGATCGCGCGCCTGGTGCCGAACCAGTCGTCGCGGCTGGGCGAACTGCTGGACCCGCTGGTCGACCGGATCTACATGCTGGTCGTGCCGGTCGCGCTGGCGATCGCGCACGTCGTCCCGTGGTGGATCGTGCTGACCCTGATCGGCCGCGACCTGGTGCTGGCGGCCACCCTGCCGCTGGTACGCAGCCGAGGTTTGACCGCGCTGCCGGTGACCTACATCGGCAAGGCCGCGACGTTCGCGCTGATGTCCGGATTCCCGCTGGTGCTGCTGGGACAGTGGCCGGACGCCTGGAGCCGGGTGGTGCTGGCCTGCGGCTGGGCGTTCCTCGTCTGGGGCATGGCCATGTATCTGTGGTCCGCCGTGCTGTACCTGATCCAGGTGACCATGGTGCTGCGGGAACTGCCGCCGGTCGCGAGGTCCGCGGCGTGACGGAAGCCGGGACACCCCGGGACCGGGCACTGGGCGGCTACCGGCCGGAAGCCGGCCGCAACAGTCACGTCGCCGACGAGCCGGTCCGGATTCCGGTGCCGTCGCTGCTGCGCTCGCTGCTCACCGACCATCTGGATCCCGGTTATGCCGCAGCGGCGGAGCGCCGCCAGGCGTCCGGCGACAGTGCCCGACGGACACGCTCCCGTCTCGCCGACGGTGCCTGGCTGCTGGTCGGCGTCGCCGCGGTGTCGGTCGTGTTCGGGACGGCGGCGCAGCACGCGGTGTCGATGGCCCCGGCCACCACCCAGACCCAACATGTCCTGTCCGCCAACGCGCGCACCGCCGAAGGGCGGACCCGCGACAGCACCGCCACCCGCGACGCCCTGGCCGGTGAGGTGGAGGCCGCGCGCCGCAGCCGGTTGGCCGGCGACGCGCAGGGCCGCGAACTGCTGGCCGCCCTGGAGCAGGCCGAGTTCGGTGCCGGCGTGACCGCCGTGACCGGCCCGGGCCTGACCGTCACCGTCACCGAACCCCCGCCGAGCCCCAACCTGTCCGACGTGTCGAAACAACGGGTTGCCGGCAGCCCGCAGACCATCCTGGACCGCGACCTGCAACTGACCGTCAACTCGTTGTGGGCGGCCGGAGCCGAGGCGGTGTCCGTCGGCGGCGTGCGGATCGGGCCGAACGTGACCATGCGGCAGGCCGGCGGCGGCATCCTCGTCGACAACCAGCCGGTGGCCAGCCCCTATGTGGTCGTCGCCATCGGGCCGCCCCACGCCATGCAGGAGGTGTTCGAGCACACTCCCGCCATGCAGCGGCTGACGCTGCTCGCCGCGTCGTACGGGGTGGGCATCAGCGTGCAGACCCGGGACCGGCTGACGGTGTCGGCCGCATCAGTACGAGATGTCAACTTCGCCAGGCAAAGTGGGCCAAAGTGATTGGGGCCGAATTGAGATTGGGTATGCGCACGTGATCGGGATCGCGGCACTGGTGGTCGGCATCGTGCTGGGGTTGATCTTCCACCCCAGCGTGCCCGAAGCGGTCCAGCCGTACCTGCCGATCGCCGTCGTCGCGGCGCTGGACGCGGTGTTCGGGGGACTGCGGGCCTACCTCGAGAACATCTTCGATGCCAAGGTCTTCGTCATCTCGTTCGTCTTCAACGTCCTGGTCGCCGCGGTGATCGTCTACGTCGGCGACCAACTGGGTGTGGGCACGCAGCTGACCACCGCGATCATCGTGGTGCTCGGTATCCGGATCTTCGGGAACGCGGCGGCCCTGCGCCGCCGGTTGTTCGGGGCGTGACGGTGGAGCCGGGGCGAGCGGAGCGACGGGAAGAACCACGGCATGGCTGACGACGAACAGCACCACGGCGAAGCCGAACCCGTGGCCGAACATCACGGCCGGCACGAGCTGCCCGACGGTGTCCCCGCTCGGCTGCCGCGCACCCGGTCCCAGTTGATGTTCGGTGCGCTGGCCGTCCTGCTCTGTGTATTGCTCGGCGTGGCGATCGCGACGCAGGTGCGCCAGACCGAATCGGGTGACGCGCTGGACACCGCCCGGCCGGCCGACCTGCTGGTGCTGCTCGACTCGCTGCAACAGCGCGAGGCGTCCCTCAATACCGAGGTGGCCGATCTGCAGAAGACGCTGTCGGCGCTGCAGGCGTCGGGCAACAGCGACCAGGCCGCCATCGAGAACGCGCAGGCCCGGCTGCGTGCCCTGTCGATCCTGATCGGGACGGTCGCGGCCACCGGCCCGGGCGTCACCATCACCATCGAGGACATCGCTCCCGGCGTCTCGCCGGAGACCCTGCTCGACGTGATCAACGAGCTGCGCGCGGCCGGCGCCGAGGCCATGGAGATCCGGTCCGGACGGGGCGATCAGCAGACCGCGGTTCGGGTCGGGGTCGATACCTGGGTGACCGGCGCCGCGGGCGCGCTGGTGGTCGACAACGTGACCATGAACCCGCCCTATTCGATTCTCGCCATTGGTGATCCGCCGACCCTGGCGGCCGCGATGAACATCCCCGGCGGGGCGATGGACAGTGTCAAGCGGGTTGGCGGCACAATGACCGTGCAACAGGCCGACACGATTGACGTCACTGCCTTGCGGCAGGCAAAACCGCGCCAATACGCTCAGCCGGTCAAGTAGCCGCCGGGCCGCGGTAATCGAGCCGTATCCTATGTACCCCACCAACACTCAAGGAGCGTCGTGAGCGAAACGCCAGCCGATCTGCTGTACACCACCGAGCACGAATGGGTGCGCCGCACCGGCGAGGGCACCGTGCGCGTCGGAATCACCGATTTCGCGCAGGGCGCGCTGGGTGACGTGGTCTATGTCGATCTGCCCGAGGTCGGTACCACCTTGGCCTCCGGCGACGTGTTCGGTGAGGTCGAATCGCCCAAGACGACCTCGGAGCTGTACGCCCCGATCGCCGCGAAAATCGTTGCGGTCAACGGTGATCTGGAAGGCTCGCCCGACCTGGTCAACTCCGATCCCTACGACGCCGGCTGGCTGATCGAACTGCAGGCAGACGCGGCCGAACTGGACAGCCAGCTCGCGGGTCTGCTCGACGCTGACGGCTACCGGGCGACCCTGGACGAGTAACGCCTTTGTTAGGGTGCTGCGGTCCGGTTCGGCCGCGGCGACACCAAAGTCGGCTCGGCGGATCCGGCGGTGGCGGGCACACTCGCCCGCGCCGCGCGGTACGGTCAATAGTGGGACGTATGCGACATCGATGACTGCTGGCAGGACTGCCGGCTGGTCGTGCAAGAGAGCGCCACAGCAGCCAGTAGAGGAGCAGCGCGTGACGGATAACGACAGCGGTTCGGGGACTGATTTCGGGTCCGAGGAGACAACGGTGGAGACCACATCGGTCTTCCGTGCGGACTTCCTCAATGAGCTCGACGCCCCGGCTTCGACGAGCGGCACCAGTGCCGTCTCCGGAGTTGAAGGACTGCCGGTGGGCTCGGCCCTCCTGGTGGTCAAGCGCGGGCCGAATGCCGGCTCGCGGTTCCTGCTGGATCAGCCGAGTACCTCGGCGGGACGTCACCCGGACAGCGACATCTTCCTCGACGACGTGACGGTGAGCCGCCGGCACGCCGAGTTCCGGCTCGAGTCCGGTGAATTCCAGGTGGTCGATGTCGGCAGCCTCAACGGCACCTACGTCAACCGCGAGCCCGTCGACTCGGCGGTGCTGGCCAACGGGGACGAGGTCCAGATCGGCAAGTTCCGCCTGGTGTTCCTGACCGGCCCCAAGGCCGACGACAGCTCGGCTGGCTAGAGCCGGCGGTCAGTACATGACGCAGCCCGACCGCAGTGCAGTGGCCGGGATGTCGATCGGAGCGGTGTTCGATCTGCTCCGACCAGACTTCCCGGATGTGACGATTTCCAAGATCCGGTTCCTGGAGGAACAAGGTCTGGTCACGCCTGAACGCACTGGGTCGGGCTACCGTCGTTTCACGGCCTATGACTGCGCGCGGCTGCGGTTCATCCTGTCCGCGCAGCGCGATCAGTACCTGCCGCTGAAGGTCATCAAGGCCCAGCTGGATGCCCAGGCCGACGGCGCGCTGCCGTCGAACGGATCCGCTTACGGCGTACCGAAATTGGTGCCCGATCTCGACAGCGACCAAGACGGTGGCCCAGCTGATGTCGCGCCTGCCCAGGTCCGGCTCAGCCGCGAGGATCTGCTGCAGCGCTCCGGCATCAAGTCGGAGCTGCTCGCCGCGCTGGTCAAGAGCGGCGTGATCATTCCCGGCCCGGCGGGGTTCTTCGACGAACACGCCGTGGTCATCGCTCAATGCGCCCACGCGCTGGGCGATTACGGCGTCGAGCCGCGGCACCTGCGGGCCTTCCGGTCCGCGGCCGACCGGCAGTCGGACCTCATCGCCCAGATCGCCGGGCCCATCGGCAAAGCCGGCAACGCCGGGGCCCGCGACCGGGCCGACGAACTGGCCCGCGAGGTCGCGGCGCTCGCCATCACGCTGCATACCTCGCTGATCAAGTCTGCGGTGCGCGACGTTCTCGATCGCTGAGGACTAGACTCGAATTCGTTGATGGCACACGGATTGCGGAGGGCAGACGCAGATGGGCGAGGTTCGTGTGGTCGGCATTCGGGTGGAGCAGCCACAGAACCAACCCGTGCTGTTGCTCCGCGAATCAGACGGTGATCGGTACCTGCCGATCTGGATCGGGCAGTCCGAGGCTGCGGCCATCGCGCTGGAACAGCAGGGCGTCTCGCCGGCTCGTCCCCTCACGCACGACCTGATCCGGGATCTGATTGCCGCGCTTGGTCATTCACTGCGCGAGGTGCGCATCGTGGATCTGCAGGAAGGCACCTTCTACGCCGACCTGGTGTTCGACCGCGACATCACGGTGTCGGCGCGGCCGTCGGACTCGGTGGCCATCGCGCTGCGGATGGGCGTGCCGATCTACGTCGAGGAAGCGGTGCTGGCCGAAGCCGGTCTGTTGATCCCGGACGAGAGCGACGAGGAGCCGTCGGGGGCGGTGCGCGAGGACGAGGTCGAGAAGTTCAAGGAGTTCCTCGACAGCATTTCGCCGGATGATTTCAAGGCCACCTGACCGGTCCGGGGGAACGTCCGTCGGGGCGTTGTCACGGATGCGTCTCAGTTAGGTCAGCAGGCGTCGACACGCGGTGCGCCGTTTGCAGATTCGACGAATCCGCGCCACATACTTTCCTCGTTCTGGCAACAGTCTGATCGGCGGCTCGCCGCCGATGGGCTGAAGTGGCCCGGCGGGAAGCGTATGCTCGACACATTCGAGCAGCGGACATGCCCGCCGAGCAGCAATGGCCGCCAGGCAGGGTTAGTTCGATCGGCGAGAGGATCAGGCAGTGGGCGACGACACGCCACGTCAAGAGCAGTTGGACCTGACGACCAACGGCGTGCCTGAGCAGGCCGCCCCGACGCCGGCTCCGATGCCGGTGCAGGCAGGCCTGTTCCCTGATGAATCCGTGCCCGACGAACTGGTCGGCTACCGCGGGCCGAGCGCCTGCCAGATCGCCGGCATCACCTACCGCCAGCTGGACTACTGGGCGCGTACCTCGCTGGTCGTCCCGTCGATCCGCGGCGCGGCCGGCTCCGGCAGCCAGCGCCTGTACTCGTTCAAGGACATCCTGGTCCTCAAGATCGTCAAGCGCCTGCTCGACACCGGCATCTCGCTGCACAACATCCGCGTCGCGGTCGATCACCTGCGCCAGCGCGGTGTCCACGACCTGGCCAACATCACGCTGTTCTCCGACGGCACCACCGTCTACGAGTGCACCTCCGCCGAAGAGGTCGTCGACCTGCTGCAGGGCGGTCAGGGCGTGTTCGGCATCGCGGTCTCGGGTGCCATGCGCGAGCTGACGGGCGCCATCGCCGACTTCCCGGGCGAGCGGGCCGACGGCGGCGAGTCCATCGCCGCACCCGAGGACGAGCTGGCATCCCGGCGCAAGCAGCGCGACCGCAAGATCGGCTGAGGCCACTCACCAGCAGACATCGAACTGCCCCTTTCCCATGGAGAGGGGCAGTTTGCTTGGGGGCACCCCCTCTGGGGGACTATGAGCGGCCCGTGGCGAACCACCGGTAGACTGGCGCGCGCATCGACCCGACGCGGGAGAGTTCTGTGGCCGCCAGCCATGGACGCCGAAGGAGCAATACCTCTCCATCAACCTCTCAGGCCCCCGGACCGCGCCGGAGCCCGATGCCTCTGGAAAGCGGCGAGCTGTGCCTCGCCCGCCCATGGGGAAAGGCCGACCATCGTCGGGCCGAATCTCTCAGGCACCGACGACAGAGGGGGAGGAACCGCAAGCGGTTCGCCTGGCATGTCTGCCCCGAGCCTGAACGTCTGGAGAGGCCGTCATGACCGACAGCACGTCTCGTTCCTCTGCTGAGCACCACCAGCTTCGCTTCGTCGACCGGCACATCGGTCCGGACGCCGACGCGGTGGCCACCATGCTCGGGGTCATCGGCGTCGACTCCCTGGAAGAGCTCGCCGCCAAGGCACTGCCCGCGGGCATTCTCGACGCGCTGTCGGGCGCCGGACTGGCTCCCGGCCTCGACGAACTGAAGGCCCCGGCCACCGAAGAGCAGTCGCTGGCCGAGCTGCGCGCGCTGGCCGACACCAACACCGTCGCGGTGTCGATGATCGGCCAGGGCTACTTCGACACCCTGACCCCGGCGGTGCTGCGCCGCAACATTCTCGAGAACCCGGCCTGGTACACGGCCTACACGCCGTACCAGCCGGAGATCAGCCAGGGCCGCCTCGAGGCCTTGCTCAACTTCCAGACCATGGTCACCGACCTGACCGGCATGGAGATCGCCAACGCGTCGATGCTCGACGAGGCCACCGCCGCGGCCGAGGCGATGACGCTGATGCACCGCGCCGTCAAGGGCGACTGCCGCCGCCTGGCCGTAGACGTCGATGTCTACCCGCAGACCGCCGCCGTGCTGGCCACCCGCGCCGAACCGCTGAACATCGAGATCGTCACCGCCGACCTGCGCGACGGCCTGCCCGAGGGCGAGTTCTTCGGCGTCATCGCCCAGGTGCCGGGTGCCAGCGGTGCGGTCAATGATTGGTCCGCGCTGGTCACGCAGGCCCACGAGCGCGGCGCGCTGGTCGCCCTCGGTGCGGACCTGCTGGCGATGACGCTCGTCACCCCGCCCGGTGAGATCGGGGCCGACGTGGCCTTCGGCACCACGCAACGTTTCGGTGTGCCAATGGGATTCGGCGGGCCGCACGCCGGTTACCTGGCCGTGCACGGTAAGCACGCCCGTCAGCTGCCGGGCCGTCTGGTCGGCGTCTCTGTCGACGCCGACGGCGCCAAGGCCTACCGGTTGAGCCTGCAGACCCGCGAACAGCACATCCGCCGGGACCGGGCCACCAGCAACATCTGTACCGCCCAGGTCCTGCTCGCGGTGATCGCCGCGATGTACGCCAGCTACCACGGCCCGCGCGGGCTGACCGCGATCGCGCACCGGGTGCACGGCCACGCGCTGGCTGTGGCGATGGGCCTGAAGGAGGCCGGCGTCGAGGTGGTGCACGGCGCGTTCTTCGACACCGTCCTGGCCAAGGTGCCGGGTCGGGCCGAGCAGGTGCAGGCGGCCGCCAAGGAGCGCGGCATCAACGTCTGGCTGGTGGACGCCGACCACATCTCGGTGTCCTGCGATGAGGCGACCACCGCCGATCACGTCGACGCGGTGCTCGCCGCGTTCGGCGCGACCCGCGGCGGCCACCACTGGGCCGGCCCCGAAATCCACACCCGCACTTCGGAATTCCTCACCCACCCGGCGTTCTCGCGGTACCGCACCGAGACCGAGATGATGCGCTACCTGCGCTCGCTGGCCGACAAGGACATCGCGCTGGACCGCAGCATGATCCCGCTGGGTTCGTGCACCATGAAGCTCAACGCGGCCGCCGAGATGGAGCCCATCACCTGGACCGAGTTCGCCCAGCAGCATCCGTTCGGCCCGGCGTCGGACACCCCGGGGCTGCGCAAGCTGATCGCCGACGTCGAGTCCTGGCTGGTGAGCATCACCGGCTATGACTCGGTCTCGCTGCAGCCCAACGCCGGATCGCAGGGGGAGTACGCGGGGCTCCTGGCCATCCGCGCCTACCACGAGGCCCGCGGGGAAGCCGGGCGCAACATCTGCCTCATCCCGTCCAGCGCGCACGGCACCAACGCCGCGTCGGCCGCCATGGTCGGCATGAAGGTCGTGGTCGTGGCGTGCCGCGAGAACGGCGACGTCGACCTGGATGACCTGCGCGCCAAGGTTGCCGAGCACGCCGGTGACCTGGCCGCGCTGATGATCACCTACCCGTCCACGCACGGCGTGTACGAGCACGACGTCGCCGACATCTGCGCCGCGGTGCACGACGCCGGCGGTCAGGTCTACGTCGACGGCGCCAACCTCAACGCGATCGTCGGCCTGGCCCGCCCCGGCAAGTTCGGCGGCGACGTCAGCCACCTGAACCTGCACAAGACCTTCTGCATCCCGCACGGCGGCGGCGGTCCGGGCGTCGGCCCGGTGGCGGTCCGCTCGCACCTCGCGCCGTACCTGCCCGGCCACCCGCTGGCCGCCGAGCTCGCCGACGACCACACCGTGTCGGCGGCCCCTTATGGCTCGGCGTCCATCCTGCCGATCACCTGGGCGTACATCCGGATGATGGGCGCGGCCGGTCTGCGGGCCGCGACGCTGACGGCGATCGCGTCGGCCAACTACATCGCCCGCCGCCTCGATGAGCACTACCCGGTGCTGTACACGGGCGAGAACGGCATGGTCGCGCACGAGTGCATTCTGGACCTGCGGGCCATCACCAAGGCCACCGGCGTCACCGTCGACGATGTGGCGAAGCGCTTGGCGGACTACGGTTTCCACGCGCCGACCATGAGCTTCCCGGTGGCCGGCACGTTGATGGTCGAGCCCACCGAGAGCGAGAGCCTTACCGAGGTCGACGCCTTCATCGCCGCGATGATCGCGATCAAGGCCGAGATCGACCAGGTCGGCTCCGGTGAGTGGCCGGCGGACGACAACCCGCTGCACAACGCGCCGCACACCGCCGAGTGCCTGCTGGTCGACGAGTGGAAGCACCCGTACACCCGCGAACATGCCGCCTACCCGCTGGGCAAGGGCTTCCGCCCCAAGGTGTGGCCGCCCGTCCGTCGCATCGACGGTGCGTTCGGCGACCGCAACCTGGTGTGCTCCTGCCCGCCGATCGAGGCGTTTGCCTAGGTCCGCGCAAAAACGTCCCGCTCAGAGCCTCTGAGCGGGACGTTTTTGTACGTAAGTTGCAGCGTGTCGTGCGCAGACACGCACGCTCGCGAGGGGTTATTTAGGGCAGTGCGGCGGCGACCGCGTTGGCCAGTTCGGGAGCCGCGGAGGTGGGCACGCCGGTGTACGTGCCGCCGGTGATCTGCGAGACGGCCTGCCAGGTCGAGCCGTCCGAGTCGGTGCCGATGTCGATGACGTTGATCGCCACCGGGCGGCCGGCGTCGAACGCCGACTTGATGTAGTCCTGCAGGCCCTGACCGTCCAGCGACTGGTCGGTGTGCGGGCCGGAGGTGATCACCAGGATCGAATTGGGCTGTCCCTCGACATATTTCGACATCGCGTCGCCGTAGAGCATGCGCAGCGTCGTGAACGAGACGTGACCGCCGCCCGAGGAGCTCTGGTTGTTCAGGTTCGAGATCAGCTGAGCCGCGTGTGCCTGCTCGCTGAGCGGGGCCACCGGAATCTCGTTGCGGCCCGCCACGCCGTCGAACGTCCACAGACCCACCGAGCTGTTGGGCGACATCGCCTTGAGCCGGTCCATCAGCGCGGTGGTCACGTTGCCCAACCGCGTCTTGGCGCCGTCGCTGATCGGCATCGACTGATCCAGCAAGATCGTCACGGCGGCGCTCTTCGACGTGCCACCGACAGCGTTGGCCAGCGTGGCGCGCGTGTTGGTGTCGCCGATCGCGAGGGCGTCGGGCAGTGCGCCGAGGCTCACCACGTCGTTCTTCGGGGGATCGCCACCGTCGACGCGGAAGCCGGCCTTCGACAGCTCGGCGAGTTGCTCGGGCTTGCGCAGGAAGCGTTCGAATTCGCTCGCCGCGGTGACCTCTTCGTGCGACAGACCCTCGCCGGCGAGCAGCACGGCCGGGTAGTCGGCGACCGCCGGTGCGCCGGGCGGCAGCCAGGCCGCCAGCTTGCCCTTGGCGTTGTCGGTGTGTTGCGACCGCTGGTAGAGCTGCTGTTCGGTGGTGACGACCGCGTGCACCGGCGCGGTGGCCGGGTCGCTCGCGGAGATCAGCGCGTCCAGCGCCGTCGAGACCTTGGGATCGGAGAGCTTTGGCTGCGCGGCCATCAACCGGTGCACGGCGCCCGCACCGGCATTCGCCGGGCCGCCATTGGCTGCGGCAGAGGCGACGGCCTCGGCCGCCAGGTAGGCCGCGTCACTGTTGTCGACGGTCGGCAGCGCCAGCCGCAGCGAGCCCCAGCCCGGCAGGCTCAGGCCGTCCAACGCCGTCGGCGTCGTCTGCAGCCCTGGCAGGGTGCCCCAGTTCTGTTGGGCCAGGGCATCTTTGAGCTGCGGCCGGACGGCCACCAGCACTGGTGACGTCGCCAGCGACTTCGCCTCACCGCTGATCGCCTGGTCACCGGCACCGGCCACCAGCCGGGCCGCCGACACCGAACTGGCCGGCACCCACAGGGCCGGGCGCGGTCCCAGGTTCGACGGCCACTTGTTGACCACACCGTCGACGACCGCGGTCGGATCGGTCGCCTTGACCTCGACCTTGACGCACTTGTCGCCGACGGGTGCGGCGGACTGGTTGTACTTGCCGGCCAACGAGCCCAGCTGATCGGAGATCGACGGGTCGGCCATGACGGGCACGCTGACCGAGCCGGACACGCACCGCGCCGAAGCCTCCCGGCTGCGGTCGGACAGCACGCTGCCGAAGAAGCGCCAGAGGATCACCGCGGCGACCACGACCACGACGGTCACCAGGGCGGCGATGACGCCGACGCTGACCCCGCGGCGCTTGGTGGCGATGGCCCGGTGGCTGCCGGTCCATTCACCACCCTCCCAGTCGCCGCTGTGCGCGCGGACCGATGCCCGGCGTGGGACGGACGGGAACGCCTGGGTGACGCTCTCGGATCCGGTGAGGTCGGGTTGGTCCGAATAGTCGGCATCGCCGTAGTCGGCGTCGGGCTCATCGGTCTCGTACCGGTCGCCGGGGCCGGCGGGCGGGGCGGGCACAGCTGGGGTGGCAGCAGGCCCGGTGGCAGCAGGCGGCATCCCGTGCATCTCGGCCCAGTCGTCCGGCACCCGGAACCCCGGAGCGCCGGTGGCGGATTCGTCGGCTTCCGGGATGTCCGGCGACAACGCGTCGTAGTCGGAGACTTCGTCGTCGGGTGACTCGTCGTCGGGAGCTCTGTGCCTACCCATTGGTGTCTGCTCCTGGTGTCGGCGTGCAATCGGCGGACCCGCGTCGCAAGACGTGGGCCCGCCGAATTTTAATCAACGATGATGGGGGAGTTAACCGTTCACGAACCGGCGTGTGCGGCCTTGAACTCCCGCCGGCGCCGATGCAGGATCGGCTCGGTGTAGCCGTTGGGCTGGGCGCAACCCTCGAGGATCAGCTCCTGCGCAGCCTGGAAGGCGATGCTGCCCTCCGGATCCGGTGCCATCGGCAGGTACGCCGAGTCGCCGGCGTTCTGCTCGTCGACGACCGCCGCCATCCGGCGCAGGCTCGCCTTGACGTCGTCCTCGGTGATGACGCCGTGCCGCAGCCAGTTGGCCAGCAGCTGGCTGGAGATGCGCAGGGTGGCGCGGTCCTCCATCAGGGCGATGTTGTGGATGTCCGGCACCTTCGAGCAGCCGACGCCCTGGTCGATCCAGCGCACCACGTAGCCGAGGATCGACTGGCAGTTGTTGTCGACCTCTTCGTGGATCTCTTCGGGCGCCCAGGCCAGTTCCTTGGCCAGCGGGATGGTCAGCAGTTCGGCGCGGGTGGTGCGCTTCTTGCCGGCCAGCTCTTCCTGCACCTCGCGCACGTCCACCTGGTGGTAGTGCATGGCGTGCAGGGTGGCGCCCGTCGGCGACGGCACCCACGCGGTGGTGGCGCCGGCCTGCGGCTGGGAGATCTTCTGCTTGACCATCTCGGCCATCAGATCGGTCATGGCCCACATGCCCTTACCGATCTGGGCGCGTCCGGCCAGGCCGTCGGCCAGACCGGCGTCGACGTTGGCGTCCTCGTAGGCCTTGATCCAGGTCTGGCTCTTCATGGCGCCCTTGCGGACCATCGGGCCCGCTTCCATCGAGGTGTGGATCTCGTCGCCCGTGCGGTCCAGGAAGCCGGTGTTGATGAACACCACACGGTCCTCGGCGGCCTTGATACAGGCGTTGAGGTTGACCGTGGTCCGGCGCTCCTCGTCCATGATGCCGACCTTGAGGGTGGCCGCGGGCAGGCCGAGGACGTCCTCGACGCGGCTGAAGATCTCGCACGTGAAGGCGACCTCTTCGGGGCCGTGCATCTTCGGCTTCACGATGTAGACCGAACCCGTGCGGCTGTTGGTCAGCTCGCCGTTCTCCTCGGTCGACTTCAAGCCGTGCATGGCGATCAGGCCGGTGAAAAGCGCGTCCTGGATGCCCTCGGGGATTTCGTTGCCGTCAGCGTCGACGATGGCGTCGTTGGTCATCAGGTGACCGACGTTGCGCACGAACAGCAGGCTGCGGCCGGGCAGGGTCAGCTCGCCCTCGCCGTCCGGGGTGGTGAAGACGCGGTCGGCGTTCAGGGTGCGGGTGAAGGTCTTGCCGCCCTTGCTGACCTGCTCGGACAGGTCACCGCGGTTCAGGCCCAGCCAGTTGCGGTAGCCCAGCACCTTGTCGTCGGCGTCGACGGCCGCGACCGAGTCCTCGAAGTCCATGATCGTGGTGATCGCGGACTCCAGCACGACGTCCTTGATGCCGGCCTGGTCGGTCGAACCGATCGGCGACGCGGGGTCTACCAGGATCTCGATGTGCAGGCCGTGGTGGACCAGCAGCACCGACCACGCCGAGTCACCGAGCTTGCCGGTGTAGCCGACGAACTCCTCGGGGCTGGCCAGCCCGCTCGACAGCCCGTCGCCCAGTTCGGCCTGCAGTTGGTGCTCGTCATCGATCTTGAGGCCGGTGACGTCGGCCCACGAGCCGGCCGCCAGCGGGACGGCCTGGTCCAGGAAGCCTCGGGCGTAGGCGATCACCTTGTCGCCGCGCACCTTGTTGTAGCCACCCTTGCCGGCCTCGGCGCCGTCCTCGTCGGAGATGACGTCGGTGCCGTACAGCGCGTCGTACAGCGAGCCCCAGCGGGCGTTGGCCGCGTTGAGCGCGAACCGGGCGTTCAGGATCGGCACCACCAGCTGCGGACCCGAGGTGCTGGTGATCTCCGGGTCGACGCCCGAGGTCCGGATGCAGAACTCCGCCGGTTCCGGCTGCAGGTAGCCGATCTCGGTGAGGAACTCCTGGTACGAGTTCTTGAACTCATCGGTGTCGACCGGATCGATGACCCGCGCCCGGTGCCACTTGTCGATCTGCGCCTGCAGATCGTCGCGGCGGGCCAGCAGAGCCTGGTTCTTCGGGGTCAGGTCGGTGATGACCTTGTCCACCCCGGCCCAGAAGCTGTCCGGGTCAACCCCGGTGCCGGGCAGGGCCTCGTTGGTGATGAAGTCGTGCAGTACGCGGGCCACCCGCAGATTTCCCACCGTCACACGATCAGTCATTTGTATTTCCTCCTAAGCAGCCCACGCGGCGACCCTCCACTTTACCCGTGGGTAACCGCAGCTCACCGCCGTGTCGGACATTGAGAACCCGGTCACACCCTCATTGCGGTGTCGAACCCGGCAAACCGATGGCCGGGACACCGGGCGTGTGCAGGCGTCCGGCGAGCCATGGCAGGGCCGCGGCGAATACCTCTGCGGCACTGGGGAACGTGTGGTCACCGCCGTGCGGGACCACCGAACACTCGATACCGGCGGCGCTGACCATGGCACACAGGTAGCTGGCGACGGCGGTGTGGCTCTCCGGGTTGTCCGGCGGTTGCACGTTGGTCGCCGCGCCGGCCTGGGCCGGTTGGTGCACCACCGGCCCGTTCTCCGACACCGCGAACCAGCCGGCGACGCCGGTGTACGGCCCGTGCTTGCGCACCACGGTCGCCGGATCGAAATGGGCGAATGCCGCCGCATCGCCGCCGAACAAACGCGCGATGGTCTGCGGCTGCGAACCGGCGTTGGGCCCGACCTGTCCGTCCATGTCGACGAAGGTCTGGAACAGCTCGGGGTGCATCACCGTGGTCATCACCGCGCACGTGCCGCCTGCGGACCAGCCGACGATGCCCCAGCGGGACGGATCGGGGCTCGCCGAGAATGTCGAAGTGACAAATGGCACAACATCTTTGGTGAGGTGATCGGCGGCCATGCCGCGGGGCCCGTTGACGCACTCGGTGTCGTTGGAGAACTGGCCGCTGGTGTCGACGAACACCAGGATGGGTGCGTTGCCGCCGTGGGCGGCCGCGAAATCGTCGGCGGTGCGCTGGGCGCCGCCGGCCGTCGGCCAGTCGGCCGGCCACCCGAATTCGCCGCCCACCATGACCACGACCGGCAGCTGCGGGGCGTCGTGGGCGAACCATGCCGGTGGTAGATAGACCATTTCCGGACGGGTGCGGAAGCCCGACGCGTCCGTCGGAATCTGCACCGAGATCAGGACGCCGCGGTCCGGCACCTGGCCGGCGCTGCGCATTGCCAGCGCGGTGTTCAGATCGATCTCGCCCTTGAGTTCGGCGCCGGTGGCCCGCTGCCACAGGGCCTCGACGGTCGGCAGATAACCGGTCCAGGTGTTCACCGCCAGGCCCGCGCACACCGCGCACAGCGGCACCACCGCGACGGCCAGCGACCTGCGCCACCAGTGCAGGCCCGGCCAGCCCGCGATGGCCACCACGAGTGCCACGCCGGTCAGGACGATCCAGACCCACAGCGAGGCCGGGGCCGGGCCGCCTGCGAGGCCTTGGTCGGAGATGAACCAGCTGCAGCCCAGTGCCAGGACGATGCCGGTCCCGACCGCGACCGGGAGCCACAGTCGCAGCCAGCGCGGGGACCGCCGGCCGACGGCGACGATCAGCCCGAGCACCGTCACCACCTGGATCAGCGTTGGCAGCCAGCCGTCGAGCAGGCCGATGTTCATTCGGCGTCCCCGAGGTCCGCCGGCGGCGGGGGCGCGGGCTGTGGGTGATGCGGCGTCGGGGTCTCGGATTCGGTCTGTTGGGCGGTCTGGGTCACCTCTTCGGTGTCCGAACTCGACTGCCCGGTGTCCGAGTCGTCCGAGCTCGAACTGGCGGTCGTCGTCGGCGTGGCGGTGGTCGGCGTGGCGCCGGCACAGTTGTTGGGCGCCGGGGTTCCGTTGAACCGGTCGGTGATCCAGCCGAGGGCGTCGGCTTCGTCGGGCTGGACGTAGTCGATCACGTCGCCCATGGCACAGGCCCGCTCGACGGCCGCGGCGGTCTGCTCGGGCGGCACCAGGCCGTCGGCCGGCCCGGGCGTGATCAGCATCGGGGCGGCGGCCGGCGCCTGCGGCAGCGTCGCCTTCCGCAGGTAACCGCGCAGCGCTTCGGTGGCGGCGGGCGTCGTCGGCCCGAGGTCGTGCGGTGTCAGCGAATCCAGGATGCCCGTGCGGTCGGCGACGGCCGGCCCTCGGCAGGCCGACAACGTGTCCCAGTGGTCGCGGGCGGCGCCGCGGCGGTAGTCCTCGATGGGGAATCCCGGATAGGCCTGCGGCATGACCGCCAGGTACTGCTGCAGCATGAGCTGCTGGTCGCGGTTCAGGTCCCCGGCGGCGGAGGCGTCGGCCAGCCAGTCGAGGGCCGCGGTCGGGGCCAGGGCGACCGCGCCCTGCGGGCGCAGGCCGCCGCCGTAATCGGTGGCCAGCTCGGCGGCCGCCCAGGCCGCCTGACCGCCCTGCCCGGTGCCCACCGCGATCCAGTTCGTGGAGGCGGCGGAGACCAGTTTGCGCGTCGCGCGCGCGAGGTCGATCAGGTTGAAGCCCTCGGTCGTGGAGTCCAGATACGGGTGATAGGTCTCGTCGAGCCCGATGCCCTGATAGTCGGTGATCGCGACCAGATACCCGGCGCCGACCATGAGCCGGACGGTCGGCAGCAGGCCCAGCAGGCTCGGCGACGACGACGGCGCGCAGTCGGACTTGATGCCGCTGCCCGGGTTGGCCAGCGCGATGATGCGCCAGCCGCCCTCGGGCGGTTTGCCCTTCGGCAGGAACACCGAGCCCGTCACCTTGGGGTGGCTGTCGTTGATGCCCGACGTGGAGACGTACGTGATGCGCGCGGAGATGGCGGTCAGCCCGGCCAGTTCGGGGTCGACCGTGGTCAGTGGCTGCGCGGCGACGAGCGTGCCGGGACCGGCGCCGCTGTAGTCACCGGGCAACACCTGCCCACTGCGCGGCGTGCTGCGACCGGACTGGGCGTCAGAGCAGCCGGCGACGGTCAGCGCGGCCGCCAGAGCGGCAGCGGCGATCCGTAGCGCTGTCCGGGTTGTCATGGCATGCCCCCGTCGGTGTGGTGGTCGAGCAACGCCAGGCATTCGGACAACAGTGATTCACGCAGTGGCACAGCGAGATTGGCGATGTCCTGCTGACGGCGCACATACTCGGCGCGGCCCGTCGGGTCCTCGATGGCGATCGGCTCGATGCCGTAGTCGCTCAGGTCATACGGGCTGGCCCGCATGTCGAGGACGCGTGCGTCCGCCGCGAGGTCAAGGCAATCCATCAACAGATTCGACTCCAGCAAAGGTCCGAGCTTGTAACTCCATTTGTACAAGTCCATATTTGCGTGCACACAGCCCGGCTGCTCGGTGGCCGACTGGGCGTGTCGGGACAGGGCTTCGCCGTTGCGCGGGGCGGCCGCCTCGGTGAAGAATCGGTAGGCGTCGAAATGCGTGCACCGCAGCGGCATCGACTCGACCACGGCGTCGGTGTCCGACGCGCTCAGCCGCAGCGGCACCCGGGCGTGCCGCACCTCGGGAGCGCGGTACACCATGGCCCATTCGTGCAGGCCGAAACAGTTCAACCGGGCCGGGCGGGCCGCCGTCGCAGTCAACAGGTCGGCAACGAAGGCGACGGTGTCCCGGCGGCCGGCGAGGTACGCGTCCGTCACCGTGACAGCGTCAGCGGTGCGGCGGTACCCGGTCCGGTCGGTGAACCGCTGCGCGCCCGGCCCGGTCAGCGCGCGGCCGAAACCCGGGTGCCAGCGCCGCAGCTGGCGGGGCTTGAGGCTGTAGTAGGTGAACAGGAAGTCCCACACCGGATGCGGTTCGCCGGCCCGCATCCGCCGCTCATGCGGTGCGAGGAAGGCGTCGACGCGGTCCAGGTAGCGCTGTTCGCGCAGCGCCCAGTCGTGCTCGTCCAGGACCTCGGGCAGTGCACACGCCGTCTCAGACACGGTGGGTACCGTCGCGCACCACGCCGACCAGGTCCTCCACCAGGTCTTCCAGCGTCACCATCGCGGTGACGTAACCTTCGGTGGTCACCAGGGACAGGTGACTGTTGTTGCGGCGCAACCACGACAGCGCGTCGACCACCGGCAGCGTCGAGGCGACCATGGGCAGCGGGCGCACCATGGACCGATCCAGGACGGCGTCGTTGTGGTCCATGCAGGGCAGCACGTCTTTGATGTGCAGGTAGCCGAGGTAGGCGCTGTGGCCGTCGGTGACCGGGAAGCGGGAATAGCCGGTCTCGCGCAACGCCTCGGCCACCGCACCCACGGTGGGACCGGTTCCGGGCGCCGCGATCGGCACCGCGCGGATGTCCTGCAGGGGGATCGCGACGTCCCTGACCGTTCGGGTCCGGATGTCCAGCGCGCGCTTGAGCCGGACGTGTTCCTCGGCGTCCAGCAGGCCCTCCGACAGCGACTCGGTCAGCATCTCGGACAGCTCCACCGATGAGACCGTGACGTCCAGCTCGTCCTTCGGCTCTACCCCGAGCAGTCGCAGCGTGCTGTTGGCGCACCAGTTGTAGAAGATGACGAACGGCCGGGCGACGCTCATGTAGACCAGGTACGGCGGGATCAGCAGCATCGCGGCTTTCTCGGGCCCGGCGATGGCGATGTTCTTCGGCACCATCTCGCCGAGGAGCACGTGCACCGTCACCACGATCGCCAAGGCGACGGCGAAAGCCACGGTGTGCAGCACGGTGTCGGGCACGCCGAAGGCGTCGAAGGGTTCGCGAAGCAGGTGCGCGACGGCCGGTTCACCGATGCGGCCCAGCAGGATCGAGCAGATGGTGATGCCGAGCTGAGCGCCGGCCAGCATCATCGACAGTCGCTCACCGGCCCGCAACACGGTGACAGCGCTGCGCTTGCCCTGTTCGGCGAGGGCCTGCAGGCGGTCGCGGCGGGCTGAGATCAGCGCGAACTCTGCGCTGACGAAGAACGCGTTGGCGCCCAGCAGGGCCATGGTCAGCATGATGCCGAGAACGTCATTCATCGTCGGCTCCCGACTGGTCCGTGCCGAGTTCGGTGAGTTCGAGCTGGTCGATGCGCCGCCCGTCCATCCGCATGACCGTGGCTTTCCACTGCACCGGGTCCAGCTCGGGGTTGTCCGGGTCGAACTCGGTCAGCACGACGGTGTCGCCGACGTCGGGGATGTGGCCGAGCTCTTTGAGCACCAGCCCGCCGATGGTTTCGTAGTCGCCTTCGGGCGCGCGGAACGGGGTCTCGGTGTCCACTTCGTCGATCCGCATCAGACCCGACACCAGCCAGCCGTCGCGCACCTCGACCACGTCGGGGGTGGCGTCGTCGTGTTCGTCGCGGACGTCGCCGACGATCTCCTCGATGAGGTCCTCGACGGTGACCATGCCGGCGGTGCCGCCGTACTCGTCGACCACCAGGGCGGTCTGGACGCCGTTGGCCCGGATCTGGGTCATCACCGCGTCACCGTCGAGGGTCGAGGGCACCGTCGGGACGGGCCGTGCCAGTTGCGCGAGCCGGGTGCCGGCGCGCAGCTCGACGGGTATCGCGAAGACCTGTTTGACGTGCACGATGCCGACGGTTTCGTCGAGGTCCCCGGCGACGATCGGGAAACGCGAGAACCCGGTGCGGATGGCCGTCTCGATGAGGTCGGCGACGGTGTCGGTGACCTCCAGCGACTCGATCATGGATCGCGGCGTCATCAACTCCTCGGCGGTGCGGCCGCCGAATTGCAGGGAGCGGTCGATCAATTGGGCCGTCTGTGGGTCCAGCGACCCGCTTTCGGCGGAGTTGCGCACCAGCGCCAGCAGTTCCTGCGCCGACCGCGCCGAGCGCAGTTCCTCGGCGGGCTCGACGCCGAGCCGGCGCAGCACCCAGTTGGCGGTGCCGTTGGTCAGCTTGATCACGGGGGAGAACACCAGGGAGAAGAACCACTGCAGCGGCACGGTGGCACGCGCGGTCGGCACCGGCCGGGCCACGGCGAGGTTCTTGGGCACCAGCTCGCCGAACACCATCGACACCGACGTCGCGATCAGCAGGGCCAGCGTCAAGGCCACCGAATCGGTGAACCTCTCCGGCAGCCCGACCGCCTGCAACGGGCCGCGCAGCAGCCGCGCCACCACGGGTTCGGCCAGGTAGCCGGTGATCAGGGTGGTGATCGAGATGCCGATCTGCGCGCCGGACAGCTGGAACGACAGGCTGCGGTGCGCGGTACGGATGATCCGGTCGCGCCGGCCGCCGTCGCGGGCGTTGGCCTCCACCGTGCTGCGTTCCAGCGCGGTCAACGAGAACTCGGCGGCGACGAAGACCGCCGTGCCGACGGTGAGCAGGATGAACGCGGCCAGGCTCGCGATGGTCAGTGCGGAGGTCACCGGGCACCACCGCTCGGGGCGCCGGGCTGACGGCCCGGCCGGCTACTGGGAGGTTCGGAGTCCATGGAATCAGGGCTCGGCTCGGGGAGCACGTGGTTGGCGTCGCACGCTCCCGCCGCGCTCGGGGCGGTCGACGCCCCAACGGGTGCCTGCGGCACGTGCTCCCTTTCGCTGAATCGACATCGACGGCCGACCGACGCCTATTGCAATCGTCGGCCGTATGGCAATGGTAGCTGGTCGGCCCCGTCGGACCTGCTCACCAACCGGTGGGCAGCGGGTGTCCTTCGGCGAATCCGGCGGCTGATTGCACCCCGAGCACCACTTTTTCGTGCAGCTCGGCGAGGTTTGCCGCGCCGACGTACGTGCAGGTGCTGCGGACGCCGGAGGTGATGTGATCGAGCAGGTCTTCGACCCCGCCGCGGACGGGGTCCAGCTCCATCTTCGAGGACGAGATGCCTTCCTCGAACAGCGCTTTTCGGGCCCGGTCGAACGCGCCGTCACCGGCCGTGCGGGCGGCCACCGCACGCTTGGAGGCCATGCCGAAGCTCTCCTTGTAGACGCGGCCCTCGCGGTCGGTCAGCAGGTCGCCGGGCGACTCGTACGTGCCGGCGAACCAGGAGCCGATCATCACGTTCGACGCGCCCGCGGCCAGGGCCAGTGCCACGTCGCGCGGGTGCCGGACACCGCCGTCAGCCCACACGTGGCCGCCGAGTTCCCTTGCCGCCGCAGAACATTCGACGACGGCCGAGAACTGCGGCCGCCCCACCCCGGTCATCATCCGGGTGGTGCACATGGCGCCGGGGCCGACGCCCACCTTGACGATGGACGCGCCCGCGTTGATCAGGTCCCGGGTGCCGGCGGCGGAGACCACGTTGCCGGCCGCCAGCGGCAGGCCGAGGTCGAGCCCGGCCACCGCGCTCAACGCTTCGAGCATCTTGGACTGATGTCCGTGCGCGGTGTCGACGACCAGGACGTCCACGCCGGCTTCAGCCAGTGCACGGGCCTTGGCGGCGACGTCACCGTTGATCCCGACGGCGGCTGCGATCCGGAGCCGGCCCTGCGCGTCGACGGCGGGGGTGTAGATGCCCGCGCGGATGGCCCCGGTGCGGGTCAGCACGCCGGCCAGCGAACCGTCGGCGTTGGTCAGCACGGCCACGCCCGTCGGGGAGTGCTCCAGCAGGTCGAACACCTTGCGCGGTTCGGTGCCCGCGGGCGCGGAGACGAAATCGGTGGTGGCCACGTCGCGGACGCGCGCGAACCGGTCGACCCCGGCGCAGGCGGCCTCGGTGACCAGGCCGAGCGGACGTCCGTCCGCCAGGACCACCGCGGCGCCGTGGGCGCGCTTGTGCAGCAGGGCGAGGGCGTCCGAGACCGAGTCGTCGGGCGCGAGCACGACCGGGGTGTCGACCACCAGGTCGCGGCTCTTGACGAAGTCGACGGTGCCCCGGACCACGTCGATGGGCAGGTCCTGCGGCAGCACCACGATGCCGCCGCGACGGGCGATGGTCTCGGCCATCCGGCGGCCGGCGACCGCGGTCATGTTGGCGACGACGATCGGGATGGTGGTGCCCGTGCCGTCGGTGGTCGCCAGGTCGACATCGAAGCGGGAGATCAGTTCTGAGCGCCCCGGCACGACGAAGACGTCGTTGTAGGTCAGGTCGTACGGAGGCTGGTGGCCGTCGAGAAACTGCACACCTTCAGCCTAGTGGCCTCGCCTGACAATGCCGAGCGGACGCGAAAACCCCCGAAATCGACGTGATTCGGGGGTTTTCACGACTGCTCGGCAGAAAAGCTACGCCTCGACCTCGGTCCGGTCGCCGCTCCACAGCGTGTGGAACTTCTTGCCCTCCGGCGCGTCGGTGCGGCCGTAGGTGTGGGCACCGAAGAAGTCGCGCAGGCCCTGCGTCAGTGCCGCGGGCAGCCGCTCGGTGCGCAGTGCGTCGTAGTAGGACAGCGACGAGGCGAAGCCCGGGATCGGGATGCCCAGCTCGGTGGCCGTCACCACGACGCGGCGCCAGCTGTCGATGGCCGATTCGACCGCGGTGCGGAAGTACGGCGCGGCCAGCAGGGTGGCGAGCTCGGGCTCGGCGTCGAACGCGTCCTTGATCCGGTTCAGGAACTTGGCGCGGATGATGCAGCCGCCGCGCCAGATGGTGGCCAGATCGCCGGGCTTGACGTCCCAGCCGTACTCGGCGCTGCCGGCCTCGATCTGGTTGAAGCCCTGCGCGTACGCGACGATCTTCGACGCGTACAGCGCCTGGCGTACGTCCTCGACGAACTTCGTGGCGTCGCTGGGCTTCTCGCCGAGCTGGCCCGAGGCCATGCCCACGGTGGCCCGCCGCTGCGGCACCGAGCCCGACAGGGCGCGGGCGAACACCGCTTCGGCGATGCCGGTGATGGGGATGCCGAGGTCGAGCGCGGACTTGACGGTCCAGCGGCCGGTGCCCTTCTGCTCGGCCTCGTCGACGATGACGTCGACCAGCGGCTTGCCGGTCTTGGCGTCGACCTGGCGTAGCACCTCGGCGGTGATCTCGACCAGGTAGCTGTCCAGGTCGCCCTTGTTCCACTCGGCGAACACGTCGGCGATCTGCCCGGCCGTCATGCCCAGGCCGTCACGCAGCAGCTGGTAGGCCTCGCCGATGAGCTGCATGTCGGAGTACTCGATGCCGTTGTGCACCATCTTGACGAAGTGGCCTGCGCCGTCAGGGCCGATGTGCGTGCAGCAGGGCACGCCGTCGACGTGCGCGGAGATCTCCTCGAGCAGTGGGCCCAGGCTCTTGTAGGACTCGGCCGGCCCGCCCGGCATGATCGACGGGCCGTTCAGCGCGCCTTCTTCGCCGCCGGAGATGCCCGCGCCGACGAAGTGCAGGCCGCGCTCGCGGATGGCCTTCTCGCGGCGGATGGTGTCGGTGTACAGCGCGTTGCCGCCGTCGATGATGATGTCGCCGGGCTCCATGGCGTCGGCGAGTTCGTTGATGACGGCGTCGGTCGGGTCGCCGGCCTTGACCATGATCAGCACGCGGCGCGGCTTCTCCAGCGCGTCCAGGAATTCGGCGATGGTCTCGCTGCGGACGAACTTGCCCTCGGCGCCGTGTTCGGCGATCAGCGCGTCGGTCTTGGCGACGGAGCGGTTGTGCAGCGCGACGGTGTAGCCGTGGCTGGCGAAGTTACGGGCGATGTTGGAGCCCATGACAGCCAGGCCGGTGACGCCGATCTGGGCAGTGGCGGTGGTTGCGGACGGTTCCGGGTTTCCCGACGAGCTCACGGCTGGCCCTTTCGTTGTTTGGTTGTGGCGCACAGTCTTTCGGACCGGCGCGAGGCCGGTGCAGCGTCATCCGCCACCGATGCTGATGGTGCCAGTCGCAAAGTCTACGAGAAGAACAACCGGTGCAATTCAGTGAGCCAGGGCACAGCCACCGCGACGGTCGGAACGACCAGGACGGAGGCGGCGGCCAAGTAGGCGGCCGCGGCCAGCCAGGAGCTGTTGGGTTCGCCGGCCAAGCGCTGCACGCGCAGGATCGTGGTCGGCCCGCCGGCGGCGAGGGCGCCCTTGGGAGCGCGTCCGGACGCGCAGGCCACCAGGGCGCGGGCCAGCGGGGTTGGGCCGGTGGCCCGGACGGCGGCGTCGTCGGCGAGCAGTTCGATCAGCAGGCGGACCGCATCGAGGGCGCTGGCGCTCCGGACGAAGCGGGGGAAGGCGGCGTGGACGGCGATGAACATCTCGAGCACCAGGTCGTGCCGGGCGCGCAGGTGTGCGTGTTCGTGGCTGAGGATGGCGGCGATCTCGCTGTCGTGCAGGTGCTTGAGGGCACCTTCGCTGAGCACCACACGACTGCGGACGCCGGGCAGACAGTAGGCGAGTGGCTGCTGGACGTCGAGAATGCGCAGGCCGTGGCCGATCAGGTGGCGGGCCTGGGGGGCGGGTGCGGTGTCCCGCGAACAGTCGAGCAGGTCGACGATCATGCGGTGGTGTGCGCGCCGGCGTCGCGTCGCGATGGCGACCTGGATGAAGGCGATTACCAGTCGGCCGCCGACGACGAGGGTCAGCGCGAAGACCGCGACGTGCGTGAGCCACACCGGCCAGCCCATGACGCTGATCTCGCTGGTCGCGGTGGTCGTCGGGCGGCCGTCAGGACCTGGCGCGAAAAGCCTGCTGGCGACGGCGATGCCGGCGCTGAAGGCGGACAGCACGGCGGCGATGGCAATCGACTGCCACAGCACGATCGCGGCCCGGGGGGCCCGCTGCGGCCACGATGCGCACGCCAGCAAGGCGGGTACCGGCCCGACCAGCAGTAGCGCAACGAGAGTGAAGGCCAGGGCGGACACGCGCTAAGTGTCTCTCAGTCGGTGCCGGAAATGCCAGTCGCCGGTGGGATTCGGTGCTTGGCTTCCAGCTCATCGAGGGCCCGCCGCAGCGCGTCGGCCTCGTCGACCCCGACGCGTTCGACGAAATGAACCAGTGCCGCGACCCGGCTGCCGGAGTCGGAGGCCTGGTCAAGTGCGTCGACCATGAGTCCGGCGACCAGTTCGTCGCGGCCGTGGGTCGGTGCGTAGCGGTGCGCGCGGTCATCGCGATGCTGGACGACCAGATTCTTCTTCGCCAGACGCTGGAGCACCGTCATGATCGTGGTGTAGGCCAGGTCCCGGCGCGTCGCGAGGGCTTCATGCACCTGGCGGACGGTTTGCGGCTCGCGGGAGGACCAGAGGTGATCCATCACCTCGCGCTCCAACTCGCCCAGCCGCGTCATTTTCGCCATGTCCTATTTCACTCTTTCGGCAGTGTTTCCAGGGTACTACGCATTTACTACCGTGCGTCGTATCCATTTCGCATGTCCTCCCCAACGTCCCGGTTGAACGTTGTGGTTCCCGGTCAGGGCTGTTTTTTCGCCGCTTGTGAGTCCCGTCACAGCGGTTTACATCTCGTAGGTCGTCACTATAGTAAGGCTAACCTAACCTAAGGATGTGTTCATGCCCTCCGCTGTGACTGACCCCTTGATCGCCACGATGGACATCCGCCGGATGCTTCCGTTGCACGAGTCGAGTCGCCGGCTGCGCGAGTTGTGTCCGAGTGATCCCAGGGTCTACGGCGTTGCGGTGATGGACGACATCTCCCGTCGTCGGTGGTGGCCGCTCGCCGAGGCCGTGACGGGCGACCGGCTCCAGATGATGTTCGATACCGCGGTGCTGGATACCGGCAGTGAATCGGTCGCCGCCCAGCAGGTGGCCGCCATGCTTGCGCACGTCGTCATCGGCCGCGTGGTGCCACTGCTGGTGCTGGAGGGGCGGGCCTGGGATCCCGGGCTGGAGAACCTGTGGGTTCACATCGACTCGGAGGGTGGCATCGACTGGGTCGGCGTCGCGGACCCGACGCTGCGGGTGCTTCCCGGTGATCCGGTATTCGGCGGGCGGGGAGTGTGGGCGACCCGGCCGATCGCCGACGGGATCGTCGGCTTCCCGGGCGAGGAGGCGCTGGCGACCTGGTTGGCGCATCGGTGCCACCGTGCGCTGCAACCGCTGTTCGCGAAGCTCTTCGAGGTCAGTGGCGGTGTCATGACGGTGCCGGCGATGTGGCACATCGTGGGCTCCGCCGTGGTGGGTTCGGCGACCCGGGTTCCGCTGTTGGCCGGCGTCAGCGACGTCGACGGCATGCGTCGGGCCCAGGCGGTGCTGGACACCCTCGTGGGGTTTGGTGCCCCGGTGCGCGGACTCGATCGGATGAACCTGGCAAGGGCTTGCTAATTAGGCAAGCCTTGCCTACTATTCAGGAGTCGAGAAACTAACGGACCGCGCCGGAATCCTGAGGGCTGCAGTGATTCCCGGTCCACTCGAAGAGCAGGCCCCGCACCATCGGTGCGGGGCCTGCTCGCCTTCGTGGCGGGTGCGGTGACTGCCGTCGGCTGCGCTCGTGTAGACAGCTATTCGTGACGACATCTGTGCCCGCGGACCTCGGCAAGGGCTTCGACGCCGAAATCGGACTGACCTATCTGGAGGTCACCGCGGACGGCGCACGCGCTCAGCTGAAGATCACCGACAAGCTGCTACAGCCCTGGGGAATCGTGCACGGCGGCATCCACTGTGCCGTCGTCGAAAGTGTTGCCAGTGTCTCCGGCCACGTCTGGCTCGCCGAGCACGGTGGCGGCACGGTCGTCGGCGTCAACAACAACACCGACTTCCTGCGCGCGCTCAAGACCGGAACGATCACCGCCACCTCGACGCCGATCCACCGGGGCCGCCGCCAGCAGCTGTGGCTGGTCACGATCACCGATGAGGACGATCGGATGGTCGCGCGGGGCCAGGTGCGGCTCCAGAATCTCGAGGGCTGAGCCTTCGGATACGCCTGAGGGGCTGAAAGCTCCGGCCCGACATGCCGTTCCCGGCGTGCCGTGGCAATATCGCCCCTTATGCGTTTGACGCCGCATGAGCAAGAACGCCTGCTGATTTCGTACGCCGCCGAACTGGCCCGTCGACGGCAGGCCAGAGGGTTGCGCCTGAATCACCCCGAGGCGGTGGCGGTGATCACCGATCACCTGCTGGAAGGTGCCCGGGATGGACGGACGGTCGCGGAGCTGATGGTCAGCGGCCGGGACGTCCTGAGCCGCGACGACGTCATGGACGGGGTTCCCGAGATGCTGCCCGACGTCCAGGTCGAGGCCACCTTCCCGGACGGCACCAAACTGGTCACCGTCCACCACCCGATTGCCTGAGGACGGCGACGATGACGGACCGGACGAGTACCGAGGGTGCGACGCTGATTCCCGGTGAAATCCTTTATGGCGACGGCGATATCGCCTTCAACGCGGGTGCCGAGCGGCTGCTCCTCGACGTGGTCAACGTCGGTGACCGGCCCGTGCAGGTCGGCAGCCACGTGCATTTCCCGCAGGCCAACTCGGCGTTGGACTTCGACCGCGCGGCGGCACACGGACTCCGGCTCGACGTGCCGGCCGGTACCGCCGTCAGATTCGAACCCGGTGTCGCCCAGCGGGTTTCGCTGGTTCCGCTGGGCGGGACGCGCGAAGTGTATGGGCTGTCGCTCGACGCGCCCGGAAAGCTGGATGCCTCGTGAGTTCATTATCTCGCGCCCGGTACGCGGCGCTGTTCGGGCCGACGACGGGCGACCGGATCCGCCTGGCGGACACCGATCTGCTGATCGAGATCACCGAGGACCGCAGCGGCGGCCCGGGACTGTCCGGTGACGAGGCGGTCTTCGGCGGAGGCAAGGTGCTGCGCGAGTCCATGGGGCAGGCTCGGGCGACCCGCGCCGACGGTGCCCCGGACACCGTGATCACCGGCGCGATCATCATCGACTACTGGGGAATCATCAAGGCCGACATCGGGATTCGCGACGGCCGCATCGTCGCGATCGGCAAGGCCGGCAACCCCGACATCATGTCCGGGGTGCACCCCGACCTGGTGGTGGGCCCGTCCACCGAGATCATCGCCGGCAACGGGCGAATCCTCACCGCGGGCGGCATCGACTGTCACGTCCATTTCATCTGTCCTCAGATCCTCGAAGAGGCGATCGGCGGCGGCATCACCACGATGATCGGTGGCGGCACCGGGCCCGCCGAGGGCAGTAAGGCCACCACCGTCACGCCCGGCGCCTGGCACCTGGGACGCATGCTGCAGGCCCTCGACGGCTGGCCGATGAACATCCTGCTGCTCGGCAAGGGCAACACCATCAACCCCGACTCGATGTGGGAGCAATTGCGCGGCGGCGCAGCCGGTTTCAAACTGCACGAGGACTGGGGCACCACCCCGGCCGCCATCGACGCCTGTCTGCGGGTGGCCGAAGAGGCCGATGTGCAGGTGGCCCTGCACTCGGACACCCTCAACGAGATGGGGTTCGTCGAGGACACCCTGGCGGCCATCGCCGGCCGGGCCATCCACGCGTACCACACCGAGGGCGCCGGCGGCGGCCATGCGCCCGACATCATCACCGTCGCCAGCCATCCGAACGTGATGCCCAGTTCGACCAACCCGACGCGGCCCCACACCGTCAACACCCTCGACGAACACCTCGACATGCTGATGGTGTGTCATCACCTCAACGCTGCCGTGCCCGAGGATTTGGCGTTCGCGGAGAGCCGGATTCGGCCGTCGACCATCGCCGCCGAGGATCTGCTGCACGACATCGGCGCCATCTCGATGATCGGCAGCGACAGCCAGGCCATGGGACGCATCGGTGAAGTGGTGCTGCGGACCTGGCAGACCGCACACGTGATGAAGAAGCGCCGCGGGCCGCTGCCCGGCGACGGTCCGGCGGACAACAACCGGGTTCGCCGCTACGTGGCCAAGTACACCATCTGCCCGGCCGTGACTCACGGTATCGACCACGAACTCGGTTCGGTGGAGGTCGGCAAGCTCGCCGATCTGGTGCTGTGGGAGCCCGCGTTCTTCGGTGTCCGCCCGCATCTGGTGCTCAAAGGCGGCGCGATCGCCTGGGCGGCGATGGGGGATGCGAACGCTTCGATCCCGACGCCGCAACCCGTCCTGCCGCGCCCGATGTTCGGAGCGCATCCCTCGGTGGCGGCCGGGCTGTCGGTGCATTTCGTCTCACCGACCGCCATCGAGGACGACCTTGCGGCGCGACTGGGCTTGCGGCGCAGGCTCGTTCCGGTCAAGAACGTCCGGGGCCGGGGTAAGGCGGACCTGCCGCTCAACGACGCCATGCCCGATATCCGCGTCGATCCCGACACTTTCACCGTCCGGATCGACGGAGAGGTCTGGCAGGAGCAACCGGCCACGGAGCTGCCCATGGCACAGAGATACTTCCTGTTCTGATGGATAGCGGCCTGGCCACCCTGCTGGCACTGGCGGATTCGCGGCTGCCGACCGGTGGGCACGTGCACTCCGGCGGCATCGAAGAGGCGGTCACCAGTGGCCTGGTGGCCGACGTGGTGACGCTGCGGGCGTACCTGCGCCGGCGTATCCGCACGCACGGGCTGGTCACCGCCTCCATCGCGGCAGCGGTGCACGGTGGGCTCGACCCGGTGGCCGCCGACCGCGAAACCGACGCGCGCACACCGGCTCCCGCGGCCCGGCTGGCATCCCGGGCGCAGGGACGTGGACTGCTGCGGTTGGCGCGCCGCGTCTGGCCCGACACGGACTGGCAGCCGCTCGGCACCCGGCCGCACCTGGCTGTGGCGTCCGGTGTGGTCGGCCGCGTCAGCGGCCTCGCCCCCGAACAGACCTGTGCCACAGTCGTTTACACCACCATGACCGGCTCCGCGACGGCCGCCCAGCGCCTGCTGGCGCTGGACCCCGCCGACGTCGCCGCACTGACCTTCGAGCTGTCGGGGCTGTGCGACAGCACCGCCGCCGAAGCGGCGAAAGGCCTTGCCGACTTGTCCGATCCACTGCTCGACGTCCTGGCGCAACGGCACGCCGGCCGCGACCGTCCCTTGTTCGCCTCCTGACCCGAAAGGTCCACCATGCCACCACATTTCCTCGACGGTCAGCCACACCATCACCACGACCGGCCCAAACGCGAGCGGCAGCCCGGTGAGCCGCTGCGCATCGGTGTCGGCGGCCCCGTCGGCTCCGGTAAGACGGCGTTGGTCGCCGCGCTGTGCCGGCAGTTGCGCGACGAACTGTCCCTGGCGGTGCTGACCAACGACATCTACACCACCGAGGACGCCGACTTCCTGCGCCGGCACGCCGTGCTGCCCGACGAGCGGATCGCCGCGGTGCAGACCGGTGGTTGCCCGCATACCGCGATCCGCGACGACATCACCGCGAACCTCGACGCCATCGACGATCTCATCGAGACCAACGACAAACTCGACCTCATCCTGGTCGAGTCCGGGGGAGACAACCTGACCGCGACGTTCTCCTCGGGCCTGGTCGATGTGCAGATCTTCGTCGTCGACGTGGCCGGTGGCGACAAGGTGCCGCGCAAGGGCGGCCCTGGCGTCACGTTCTCGGATCTGCTGGTGGTCAACAAGACCGACCTCGCGCCGATGGTGGGTGCCGACCTGGACGTCATGCGGCGCGACGCCGCGCAGGTCCGTGGTGAGCGGCCCACGGTGCTGATCTCGCTAACCGACGATCCGACGGCTTCGGCGGTGCAGGCCTGGGTCCGCGACCAATTGGCCGGCGCGGGAGTCACGAACGCCTGAGCCATGCACACCCAGGTTCTGATCGTCGCGGCCCCCGGCCGCGGCCCGCGCATCGAGTGCGTCGGCGGGGTGGCCGCGCGCCGCACCGCCCCCGACACCGTCCACCTGGTGTCCACGGCCGCAACGCCGTTGGGCGGTGACACCATCGATGTGCGCGTGATCGTGGAGGCCGGTGCCCGGCTGCAGGTGCGCAGCGTCGCCGCGATGATGGTGCTGCCCGGTGCCACGACGACGCAGTCACGCTCGAGCTGGGATCTCGAGGTTGCCGGGGAACTCGATCTCGATCCGGAGCCGACGGTCATCGCGGGCGGCAGCAGCCATCAGGCGACGACGCGGTTGCAGATCGCCGACGACGGCCGGGTGCGGCTGCGCGAGCGGGTGCAGGTCGGGCGGTCCGGCGAGCAGCACGGCTTCTGGGAGGGGTCACTGTATGTCGACCGTGATGCCCTGCCCGTGGTGCGGCACCGCGTCGAACTCGGTGCCGGTGCGGTCAGCGACGACGAGATCGCCGCGCCACGCGCCTATGTCAGCGAATTTCTTTACCCCGAAAGCGATTTCGGCGTGATTCGTAACGCCGAGCGATACGAATCACGCCGAGATCAGGTGGTCATGGCCCTGGCCGACGGTGGTTGCCTGTCGGCCTGGCAGGGCCCGCGCCTTTAGTCCGGGTCAGGACGCCGACGCGACGGTCTCCGGGTCGACTGTGGCCTGGACGATCTCCTCGAGTTCCCCGATCCTGGTGCGGGCGTACGCCTGCTGCTCGGTGATGGTCAGCTGACCGCGCTGGCGGCTCATGAACGTCACCGTCCACGACAGCAGCGTGGCGATCTTGGTCTTGAAGCCCACCAGGTAGATCAGGTGCAGCCCGAGCCAGGCCAGCCACGCGATGAAGCCGCCGAATTCGAGCTTGGACTTCCCGCCGAGCGGGATCTGGGCGACGGCGTTCCACTTCGAGACAGTGGCCATCGAGCCCTTGTCGAAGTACGAGAACGGTTCGCGCGGCTTGGGTTTGGTGCCGTGCGCGCGGGCCTTGGCCTCGTTCTTGAGGATCGCGGCGACATGGTTGCCGCCCTGGATCGCGCCCTGTGCCATACCCGGTACGCCGTCGACGAAGGCCATGTCGCCGACGACGAACACGTTGGGGTGGCCGGGGATCGACAGATCCGGGTTCACCTTGACGCGGCCGGCGCGGTCGATCTCGGTGTCGGACTGGTTGACCAGATCGCGGCCGAGCGGGCTGGCCTGCACACCGGCGGACCACACCTTGCAGGCCGACTCGATGCGCCGGATGGTGCCGTCCTTGTCCTTGACGGTCAGGCCGTTGCGGTCGACGTCGGTGACCATGGCGTTGAGCTGAATCTCCACGCCCATCTTCTCGAGCCGGTTCTTGGCCTTCAGACCCAGCTTCTCGCCCATGGGCGGCAGCACCGCGGGGGCGGCGTCGAGCAGGATGACCTTGGCCTCGGTCGGGTCGATGTGCCGGAAGCTGCCCTTGAGCGTCTGGTCCGACAGTTCCTGAATCTGGCCGGCCATCTCCACGCCGGTCGGGCCAGCGCCGACGACCACGAAGGTCAGCAGCTTCTTGCGCCGTTCCGGATCGCTGGACCGCTCGGCCTGCTCGAACGCACCCAGGATGCGGCCGCGCAGCTCCAGCGCGTCGTCGATGGTCTTCATGCCCGGCGCCCACTCGGCGAAGTGGTCATTGCCGAAGTAGGACTGCCCGGCGCCCGCGGCGATGATCAGGCTGTCGTACGGCGTGCTGTAGGTGTGTCCCAGCAGGATCGAGTCGACGGTCTGGTTCACCAGGTCGATGTGTGTCACATCGCCGAGCAGTACCTGCGCGTTCTTCTGCTTGCGCAGGATCAGCCGCGTGGGCGGGGCGATCTCACCTTCGGAGATGATGCCCGTGGCCACCTGGTACAGCAGCGGCTGGAACAGGTGGTGGGTGGTACGGGCGATCAGTTTGACGTCGACATCAGCGTGCTTGAGGGCTTTGGCGCTGGTCAGCCCGCCGAAGCCGGAACCGATGATGACGACTTTGTGGCGATCCGTTGCCGTAGCTCCGGGGTGGACCATGTTGAGGGGCTCCTCGACCTACTACACGACTGTTTACACACACAGGCTAGTCGCAGCTGAATCGATCAATGCAGTGAGATGCCCCACCGGCGGCGGGTCAGGCGTCGATAGCCGAATTCAGGGCTGCTCCGAGTGCGGTGATGACGCCCGGCACATATCCGGTCACGCTGGTCGGAATGTTGACGATGACACCGCCGATCCCGGCGTCGAAGACCTTGGTCTTCAGCTGTTCGGCGACACTCTCGGCGCTGCCCGCCACCATGCGCTGACCCATCTCGGCGGGGATCAGGTCGGACGTCGCCTTGTCATCGACGAACGCGGTGACCAGCATGCTGGTTTCGAGCGTGGCCGGGTCGCGGTCGATCTTTTCGCAGGCTTCGCGGACCACCGCCACCTTGCGCGACAACTCGTCGAAGCCGGCGATGACGTTGAGATGGTCGAAGTGCTGCGCGGCAAGGGGAATGGTCTTCTTCTCGCCGCTGCCGCCGATCAGCAGCGGGATGTGGTCGCGGAACCGGGGATTGGCCATGGCCTCGACCGTGCGGTAGTACTTGCCGCTGAAGGTCGGGCGCTCACCCTTGAGCATCGGCAGCACGATTTGCAGCGATTCATCGAGCCGGTTGAAGCGGTCGGTGAAGGTGCCGAAGTCGTAGCCGAGCTGGTCGTGCTCGAGTTCGAACCAGCCGGTACCCATGCCGAGGATCGCGCGGCCTTGACTCATCACGTCGAGCGTCGTGATCTCCTTGGCCAGCAGCGTCGGGTTGCGATAGGTGTTGCCGGTGACCATGGTGCCCAGCTGCACCGTCTGCGTGGCGGTGGCCAGGCCGCCGAGGGCGGTGTACGCCTCCAGCATCGGCTGGTCGGGGGAGCCCAGCATGGGCAGCTGATAGAAGTGGTCCATCACGAAGACGGAGTCGAAGCCTGCGGCTTCGGCTTCCTGGGCCTGGGCGATGACGGTCGGGAACAGCTCACCGACACCGGTGCCGTAGGAGAAATTGGGGATCTGGAGACCGAGTCGAATCGTCACGATTCGACCCTAGCCACCAACCAGGCTGTTGCGTCTCGGTTTTCGCCGCGCGCGAAGCCCGGACGAAACGGGAATAAAACCGGTTGGGTCAGGCGAAGGTGGCCAGGGCCCCGGCGCTCACGTGCAGCGTCTCGCCGGTGATGTGGCGGGCGGCCGGCGTGGTGAGGAACAGCGCGAGCTTGGTCAGCTCGGAGTCGACGGTCGCGTCGCCGGCATCGATGCCGTCATAGCCCGATTCGGAGCCACGACCGGCGGCGACGACGTTGATCGTGATGCCGCGGATGCCGAAGTGCTCGGCCTGGCCGGCGGTCCAGCTCGACACGGCGGCCTTGATGGCGGCGTCGGCGGTGCCCTCCTTGGGGCATTCCGGCACGACGGTGACGATGGCACCGCCCGAACGCATCTGGTCGCCGAGGATCTGGACGGTCAACACCGCCGACAGCAGCGAGGAATCGAGGGTGTTGCGCCACACGGTGGCGCGTTCGGCCAGCGTGTAGGTGCGCGGGTCGCCCGCGGACCAGACCGGGGCCGGGACGTTCACGATGGTGTCGAGGTGCTGCGGCAGCTTGTCGCGCATCTGCTCGAGGGCGGCGCCGTCGGTGTTGTCCAGGACGATCGAATCGACTTCGAGTTCCTTGGCGGCCACTTCGAGCTCGTCACGGCGGGCGCCGGCGATGACGACGTTGTGCCCGGCGTCGCGGAATCCTTGGGCGATGACGCGGCCGAGGTCGGTATCGCCTCCGGTGACCAGAACGTCCATGACAGGGCCTCCTCGTGTGCAACGCTGAACGCGGTTGACGCCATGTTACTGGACAGTAGCTAGCTGGCGAAACTCGCCACGCGGGGGAAACGGCCCTAGGGTTTTGCGAATGTGGCTCATGCGCAAGTTGATGCGTGTTCTGGCGGTATTGACCCTGCTCGGCGCAGTGAGCGCGGTCGCCGCGTGTGATTCGGGCTCCAAGAAGTCGGGTCCCGTGGTCAACGTGTACGCCGCGGCGTCTCTGAAGGGCGCGTTCACTGCCATCGCTGACCAGTACAAGAAGGACAACCCCGGGGCGGACGTCCAGTTCAACTTCGCGGGCTCGTCCTCGCTGGTCGAGCAGCTGACGCAGGGCGCGAAAGCCGACGTGTTCGCCTCGGCCGACGCCAACAACATGACCAAGGCAGCCAAGGCCGGGCTGCTCACCGCCACGCCGGTGAACTTCGCCTCCAACACGCTCGTCATCGTGACGGCGCCCGGTAATCCGAAGCAGCTCAACAACTTCGGCGATCTGGCCCGGCCCGGACTGAACGTCGTGGTGTGTGCCACCCAGGTGCCGTGCGGGTCGGCCACGCGCAAGGTCGAGAAGATCGCCGGCGTGGAGCTGAAGCCCGTCAGCGAGGAAACCTCGGTCACCGACGTGCTGAACAAGGTCACCAGCGGCCAGGCCGACGCCGGCGTTGTCTATCAGACCGACGCGCAGGCGGCCGGTGCCAAGGTCGCCAAGGTCGACTTCCCGCAGGCGGCGTCGGCGGTGAACATCTACCCGATCGCGGTGTTGAAGTCCTCGGCGGACACGGCGGCCGCGCAGCGGTTCATCGAACTGGTCACGGGTGACGTGGGGCGTCAGACCCTGGCGAAGTTCGGATTCGCGAAACCTTGAACCCCGGACTGCCGCGCTGGATCTATGTCCCGGCGGCACTGGGAGCGCTGTTCGTCGTACTACCGCTGATCGCGGTCGCGGCGAAGGTCGACTGGTCGCGGTTCCTCGACCTGATCAGCAGCGAGTCGTCGGTGACCGCGTTGGTTCTCAGCCTCAAGACCGCGGCCGCCAGCACAGTGCTCTGTGTGGTGCTGGGTGTGCCGATGGCCCTGGTCCTGGCCCGCAGCGGCTCCCGGGTGGTGCGCTGGACCCGTCCGCTGATCCTGTTGCCGCTGGTCCTGCCGCCGGTCGTCGGCGGTATCGCGCTGCTGTATGCCTTCGGGCGGCTGGGCTTGATCGGCAGGTACCTGGATGCGGCGGGTGTGCACATCGCGTTCTCGACGACGGCCGTCGTACTGGCGCAAACGTTCGTCTCGCTGCCGTTCCTGGTGATCGCGCTGGAAGGCGCGGCCCGCACGGCCGGGTCGCAGTACGAAGCGGTCGCAGCCACGTTGGGGGCCCGCCCGACCACGGTGTGGCGCCGGGTCACGTTGCCGATGCTGGCGCCCGGTCTGGTGTCGGGCTCGGTGTTGGCGTTCGCGCGCTCGCTGGGGGAGTTCGGCGCGACGCTGACGTTCGCCGGTTCCCGCGAAGGGGTGACGCGGACGCTGCCGCTGGAGATCTATCTGCAGCGCGAGGCTGACGCCGATGCCGCGGTGGCGTTGTCGCTGGTGCTGGTCGTGGTCGCGGCCGTCGTGGTGCTGGGGATGGGTGGCGCCCGGTTCGGTCGCGGGCCGTTCGAGGCGGAGAGCCGGCAGTGACGGGCGGGCTCTCGGTACACGCGGTGGTCGACGCACGTGGCGTCGATGTGGAGTTCGACGTCGCCGCCGGTGAGGTGGTGGCCGTCATCGGGCCCAACGGCGCGGGCAAATCCAGTGTGCTGCATGTGATCGCCGGCCTGCTGCGGCCGGACGCGGGCACCGTGCGGGTCGGAGAACACCGGCTCACCGACGGCGCGACGGGCCTGCACATCGCGGTGCACAACCGGCGGGTTGGACTGCTGCTGCAGGACCCGGCGCTGTTCCCGCACCTGACGGTCGCGGGCAACGTGGCATTCGGACCGCGCGCTCGGCACCACCGTCGTCGGGGCCTGCACGCCGAAGCGCGGCGGACGGCGGAGCGCTGGCTGAGCGAGGTCGGCGCCGCTGATCTGGCTGATCGCCGGCCGGGGCAGCTGTCCGGTGGTCAGGCGCAGCGGGTAGCGCTGGCTCGCGCGCTGGCGGCCGAACCCGACGTGTTGCTGTTGGATGAGCCGCTGTCCGGACTCGACGTCGCGGCCGCCTCGGCGATGCGCCGGCTGCTGCGCGGCGTGCTGAGTGCGGGCGGTCGGAGTTCGGTGTTGGTCAGCCACGATCTGCTCGACGTTGTCACCCTGGCCGACCGGGTGGTGGTCATCGAGAGTGGGCGCATCGTCGAATCGGGCACCGTCGCGGACGTGCTGACCGCGCCGCGGACGGTGTTCGGGGCGCGCTTCGCGGGCGTGAATCTGGTCAGCGGGCGCGCCGGCACCGACGGCTGTTCGGTGCTGGCCGCGGGACAGACCTGGCGCGGTATCTGCGGGCCGGACGTCACACCCGGTGATCCGGCCATCGCCGTGTTCGCTCCGGCCGCGGTATCTGTAGGCCGGGGGATGCCCGTGGGGGACGTCAATGTCGTGGCGGTCGGCGTCGCGGAACTGGATCACCGGGGACCCGTCATCCGGGTGCGGGCCGAGGCGGCCGACGACGGCGGTGGGGGCCTCGCGGCCGACATCAGTGCCGAAACGGCGGCCGGTTTACGGCTGATCCCGGGGGAGCAGGTGTACTTCAGCGTCCACCCGCGCGACGTGGCGATTCGGCCGGCGTGACGGCACGCCCGGTCTGTCCCCGGCCTGGCCGCGGGACTCCGATGCCCCAGCAACCGAGCGATATCGCCGTGTTCTGTCGAGATACCGCATACGAGCTAACGAACCCGGGAGAGAAATAGCCGCAACTCGCACTTGCGTCACGCCGGTAACACTGTATTTTCGTCCCCATGCGACACCCGGATGCGCGGACAACTGCCCGCAAACGACTTCCGAAATCCCTGACTGCTGCTGTGGCAGGTGCAGCGGCTGCGGCCATCGCCCTGCCGAGCGCGATCTCGTACGCCGATCCCGTGCCGCCGCCTCCCGCGCCCGCCCCGGCGCCCAAACGGGCCTTCCACGCCATAACCGCCGCATACGCGGCGTCGATCTTGTCCGGACTATCCGGGTACGACTTGTAGAGCAGATATCCCGCGCGCACCTGACGCTTCCGCGCGTTCAGCACGTGCCGTGTAAGTGCCGTCGAGCCGTCATGTGTGCACTCGGCATGCTCTATGGCCGTGTGCAGCGCCTTCACGGCCTCCACAGCGTTTGTGTCCTTGCCGCGCGGCCACGCAGCGATCTTCGACTGCCCCGACGCCTTCACCCTCGGATGCAACTGGGCACCGAAAGCCGCTTCCCACTTCGCGATCTGCTCAGTCCACCCCGAAGGGTCCGCATAGAACCCGACCACCGTGTACCGCTTGAACGCCATGCGGATCGTCGCATCAACCTCGGCCACCGGTGGCTGCCAGTACGACTCGTCACCCGTCTTTGCGCGATCTCGCGTCGACATCTCGCTGCGCGGCGGCTCCCACACCGACCGCTCGCCAATCTCGAACAGGTACCCGTCACTGACGCGGCAGCCGATCAGCGCCGTAGCGTCCGCCTTGCCCCTCTTGCGGCCAGTAGAACCGTCGAAGCCCAGGACGATAACGTCCTTGTCCGCCAACGGCACAAACCCTTCAACCTTGCCGGCAGCGCCAGAGAAACACGCGCCCCACTCAGGCGACGACACCCAAGCATCCGACGCGTGGGTGATCTGGCTGCCGACATTATGGACGAGACCGGATTCGGCGCCGTCCTGAAGAACCTGTTCGGGTTCGCGCTGTCCATGGGCGAGGGCTACGGCATGGTCGTGCCTGGTGTCAAGGGTGGCGCCACGTTGTCGAGTGGGGCGTTGTCTCCGTCGATTCACGCGATCGACCCGCGGCGCTGCATCGGCATTCCTGACTTGAGTAACCCAGTACGGCTGCGTGCGGCGTTGTTGCGTCAGTTCGACTCGATCACCGGCGAATATTCGTCGCACTTCTTCCTGCCACTGCGGCCTCGTCGGCGACATGAACATCGCCGACAGCCGCTGAAACCAGTCCTCGGGGGTGAGGTCAGCCAAAACCCACCCCTTTCTATCGAATTCGCGCGACCACACGCTTCTTTCGGCGTCCAACCCCGGCCGCAACCGCGTCCAAACGGGCCTTCCACGCCATAACCGCCGCATATGCGGCGGTTATGGCGTGGGAGGGCCGGTTTGGCGCGGGTGCGGGCGGGGGTGGGCGCCGAAAGAAGCGGGTGGGCGCGCGGATTTGATAGAAAAGGGGGGGGTTTTGGCTGACCTCACCCCCGAGGACTGGTTTCAGCGGCTGTCGGCGATGTTCATGTCGCCGACGAGGCCGCAGTGGCAGGACCGTTTGATGCGACCGTCGGTGATCCGGAATTCGGAAGGCGCTGGTCCGGCTCATATTTCGCGGTATTGGACGCCGCGGAATCAGTATCTGGACACGTTGTGGTCGTACAAGGTTGGCGATCCTCCGTTGCCGCAGATTCAGCCTGAGTATGCGGATGCGTTCCGGGATGTGCTGCGCAAGGCTCGGTCGAATTATGCGCCGATGTGTATCGGGGCGATGTTGGATCGGCTTGAGCTCCAAGCCGATCCAACATCGCCCCGATACACATCGGCGCATAATTCGACCGAGCCTTGCGCAGCACATCCCGGAACGCATCCGCATACTCAGGCTGAATCTGCGGCAACGGAGGATCGCCAACCTTGTACGACCACAACGTGTCCAGATACTGATTCCGCGGCGTCCAATACCGCGAAATATGAGCCGGACCAGCGCCTCCGGATTTCCGGATCCCCACGGGCCCCTTCAACCGGGCCTCCACCGCCGCCCCCCCCGCCCCCCCCCGCCCCCACCCGTTTTTTCCGGCGCCCACCCCCGCCCCCACCCCCTTTTTTCGGCCCCCCACCCCCGGCCGCACCCGCGGGCGACCCCGGTGCACCGCCGCCGCCGCCCGCTCCTGCCGCGCCCGGCGCCCCGGCAGCGCCCGGCGCCCCTGGAGCCACTCCGGCCGGCGCCCCGGCGCCCGCGCCTGAGCCCGGCCGCGTCAACAACGACGCCGGTGGCTTCAGTTACGTCGTGCCGCAGGGCTGGAAGATCGCCGATGCGACGCAGCTGTCGTACGGTCAGGCGCTGCTGACCCGGGTTCCGGCCGCAGGCGCGGAGCAGGCTCCGAGCGATACCAGCGTCCTGCTGGGCCGGCTGGACCTGAAGCTGTTCGCCGGCGCCGAGTCCGACAACGGCAAGGCCGCCAACCGGTTGGCCTCGGACATGGGTGAGTTCTTCATGCCGTTCCCGGGTACCCGCGTCGGCCAGGAGACCACCGCGCTGACCGCCGGGAACCTGCCGGGTGCGGCCTCGTTCTACGAGGTGAAGTTCACCGACACCGGTAAGCCGAACGGCCAGATCTGGGCGGGCGTCGTCGGCAACCCGCCGCCGGACGCCACCATCCGCAGCCAGCGCAACCCGCAGCGGTGGTTCGTCGTGTGGCTGGGTTCGGGCAACCACCCGGTCGACAAGGCCGCCGCGGCGACGCTGGCCCAGTCGATCCGCCCGTGGAACCCGCCGCCGCCTCCGCCGGCCGACCCGAATGCCCCGCCGAAGCCCGCTGATCCGGCCCACCCGATGGTCGGCGTGCCGGTGCCGGTGACGAATGCCCCGCCCGAGATGGCCCCCGCGGGGTAGCAGCCGAAAAATTGAGGACCGTGCCCGGTTGGGCACGGTCCTCAATTCATTTTGCGCGAGCGCTAGGTCGAACTCTTCGACTTCACGAAGCGGTAGATCAACACCAGGATCACCGCGCCGACCAGGGCACCCCAGAACGAGTGGGCGATGGGCGGACGGAAATCGAGCTTGTGCGGCGCGTAGACGATGCTGCTCAACGTGCCGCCGACGTAACCACCGGCGACGCCAAGCACACACGTGAGAATCCAGCCCATGTCGTCTTTCCCGGGCACGACGAACCGGGCAATGGCTCCGACGATGAGGCCGAGAAGTAGCAACCAGACGATATGCATCATTGCCATGACCTTTCGTGACATTGACAAATACATCTCGAGGCTAGCCCGGCGCAACGAGCCACAACGAGGTCTGAACCGCAGCGATCTGGTGACGGTTAGGGGTGTGGTCCTAGCTGAAGTGCCAGACCGCGGCGGCGGCGAGCGCGCCCATGCCGTTCAGCGACCAGTGCAGGGCGATCGGCGCGAGCAGGCTGCCGGACCGGCGTCGCAGCCAGGTGAAGACGAATCCCGCGGCAGCCGTGGCGACGACTGCCATCGCCACGCCGGCGACCATCCCGACCACCCCGCCGCCGAACACCCGGGTGAATCCGACGTTGCTGCTGGTCAGGCCCAGTGAGGTGGCGATGTGCCAGAGTCCGAACAGCAGCGAACCGGCGGTCGCGACGCCGCGGAAGCCCCAGGCCCGGTCGAGCGTGCCGTGCAGGACGCCGCGGAACGCGAGTTCCTCGGGAATGACGGTCTGCAGCGGGATCACGATCATCGAGGCCAGCAACGCGCCGGAAATGGTCGCGTAGTGGTTGTTCAGGAACATCGGCCGAGTCCAGGGCAGGAGCACCCCTGCGGCGATCACCGATCCGACGAGCAGGATCGCGCCGAGCGCGTAGCGCATGCCCGTCCGCCAGTGGGCACGGCCGAGTCCGAGCTCGGTCCAGCCGAGGCCCCGTTTGCGCACCAGGGCGACCAGTCCGAGCGCCGCGAGGGGCACGACGACGATGTTCGCCCAGGGGGTCGTGAAGTGGGCCAGCAGGTTGGTCGCGACCAGGACGGCCACCACCACGGCCACATCGATGTAGACGCGCGGGTGCCGCACGGCTGGTGAGCCGGTCGGTAGGCATGGTGCAGCGGCGGCTGCCGAGGCGTCGATCATCTGTGGCGAGTGTACCGATAGAGGGCAAAGGGCCAGGTCACGCTGGTTGGCGGCGACCCACTAACGTGTGGGTTGTGGAGCCGCTCACAGGGCCCGCCGTCACCGCCGAAGGAGTGCCCGGATGTCCGTGATCGATGACAGCGCAAGGATTTTCGTCGGCGGGCAGTTCCGCCCGGCCACGGCCTCGACCCCGGTGCTGGAAGCCGCGACCGGGACGCTGCTCGGCCTGGGCGCCGCGGCAGGCCCGGACGAGGTCGACGCGGCCGTCGCGGCGGCGGGAGCGGCGCTGGCGGGCTGGAGTGCGACGCCGCCAACCGAGCGCGCTGCCGTGCTGAACGGGCTGGCCGACGAGCTGCTGGCCCGTTCGGTCTCGACCAACGAACTGTGCACGCGCGAGAACGGCATGCCGATCCGGTTGTCCCGCGGCGCGAACGGCCGCTTCCCCGCCGCGCTGCTGCAGTACTACGCCGGCCTGATCACCGGGACCCCGGCGGAAGAGATTCGTCCGGCGGCCATCGGACACACCATCGTGCGCCGCGAACCCGTGGGCGTGGTCGGGGCGATCGTGCCGTGGAACTACCCGCAGGCGCTGGCTGCATTCAAGTTGGCGCCGGCGCTGGCGGCCGGCTGCACCATGGTGCTCAAGGCCTCACCCGAGACGGCGCTGGATGCCTTGGTGTTCGCCGAGGCTGCGCAGGCGGCGGGCCTACCGGCCGGCGTGCTGAACGTCATCGCGGGCGGGCCCGACACCGGCGCGCGTCTGGTTTCCCATCCCGGCGTCGACAAGGTGTCCTTCACCGGATCGACCGCAGTCGGACGGCAGATCGCCGAGGCCTGCGGGCGCCTTCTGCGGCCGGTCACCCTGGAACTGGGCGGCAAGTCGGCCGCCGTCGTTCTCGAGGACGCTGATCTGGACACCACGATCAACGGGCTGAAGTCGGCGGCGTTCGTCAACAACGGCCAGACGTGCCACCTGAATTCGCGGATTCTGGTACCGCGGTCCCGGTATGACGAGATGGTCGACGCACTGGCCGCGCTGGCGTCCGGGCTGAATGTCGGTGACCCGCTGGAGAAGTCGACGGACGTCGGCCCGCTGGTCAGCGCCCGTCAGCGCGACCGGGTGCTCGGCTACATCGAGGCCGGAAAGGCGGACGGCGCCAAAATCGTTGCCGGCGGCGGTATTCCGGCCGATCAACCCGACGGCTGGTTCGTCTCGCCGACGGTGTTCGTCGACGTGGACAACGCCTCCCGCCTCGCGCAGGAGGAGATCTTCGGCCCAGTTCTCGCGGTGATTCCGTATGAGACCGAGCAGCAGGCCGTCGCGCTCGCCAACGACAGCGAGTACGGCCTGGGCGGGACGGTGTGGTCGGCCGATGCCGAACGCGCCACCGACATCGCCCGCGCCATCCGCAGCGGGACGGTCGGCGTCAACGACTACCAATTGGATATGGCGGCGCCGTTCGGTGGGGTGAAAGCCAGTGGCCTGGGCCGCGAACTCGGGCCCGAGGGGCTGGCCGCCTACCAGAGCATCAAATCGATCTACCGCGTCGGACCCGCATCCGGAGAGGAATCCCTCAGTGTCCTTTGATCCCCGAACCCCGGTGCTGGTCGGCTACGGCCAGGTCAACCAGTACGACGAGAACCCGGGTGGCGAGCCGGTGGACTTGATGGGGGCCGCGGCGCGGGAGGCGGCCGATGCCCGCGTCCTCCAGGCGGTTGACGCGGTGCGCATCGTCAATGTGTTCTCGCTGCGGTACCGGGACCCGGGTCTGCTGCTGGCGCAGCGGATCGGCGCACCCGATGCCGTCACCCGGTACACCCCGGTCGGCGGCAATGTGCCCCAGTCGTTGGTCAACCAGGCCTGCCTCGACATCCAGCAGGGCCGCAGCGACGTGGTGTTGATCGCCGGCGGCGAAACCTGGCGTACCCGAACGCGTTTGAAGGCACGCGGCGAGCGACTGGCCGGCACGCAGCAGGCCGAGTCGGTACCGATGGCACCCAGCGACCCCGACGTGGACATGGTGGGGCCGGCCGAGTTGCGCATCGGTCTGGTGGCGCCATCGCACGTGTACCCGATGTTCGAGCAGGCACTGCGCATCGCCGCGGGGGAGACCCCGGAGGAACACCGGCAACGGATCGGCGAGCTGTGGTCACGGTTCAGCCAAGTGGCAGAAGGCAAGGGAATCGCGGCCCTTACATCCACCCCCCCCCCTTTAATTGCAGGAGGTGCAGCAGGCCGACTTTGGGCCGTTCATCAACGCCAAGCGCGTCCAGCCCCTCGACTGGCTCGTAGACAGCGTCACTCCACTTCTGAAGGCCATCATCCCAGTTCAGAGTCCACTTCTCCCCCGGCAGGAAGAAGTGCGACGAATATTCGCCGGTGATCGAGTCGTACTGCCGCACCAACGCCGCACGCAGCCGTACTGGGTTACTCAAGTCAGGAATGCCGATGCAGCGCCGCGGGTCGATCGCGTGAATCGACGGAGACAACGCCCCACTCGACAACGTGGCGCCACCCTTGACACCAGGCACGACCATGCCGTAGCCCTCGCCCATGGACAGCGCGAACCCGAACAGGTTCTTCAGGACGGCGCCGAATCCGGTCTCGTCCATAATGTCGGCAGCCAGATCATCGCCATCAGCGTCGGAGTCCGCCAGCGTCGACACGGCTTGGAGCTCAAGCCGATCCAACATCGCCCCGATACACATCGGCGCATAATTCGACCGAGCCTTGCGCAGCACATCCCGGAACGCATCCGCATACTCAGGCTGAATCTGCGGCAACGGAGGATCGCCAACCTTGTACGACCACAACGTGTCCAGATACTGATTCCGCGGCGTCCAATACCGCGAAATATGAGCCGGACCAGCGCCTTCCGAATTCCGGATCACCGACGGTCGCATCAAACGGTCCTGCCACTGCGGCCTCGTCGGCGACATGAACATCGCCGACAGCCGCTGAAACCAGTCCTCGGGGTTGGGGTGGATGACCGGCCAAAAGTCGGCCTGCTGCAACTCCTGCAACTTAAAGTCGGACGGGAACCGCCACAGTGCGCCAGGGCCGGCGTTGAGCATCGTGTTCCAGTCGACCGGTGCCGAATCGGGCTCGTCCTCGTCGCCTTCGTCCTCGTTGCCGAACATCGCGCGCTGGCGCAATGCCTGGTACCAGAACCCGATGATCCGTTGCAGGGTCGTGTCGTTGATGCGGTCAAGTAGGTCCAGGTGTGGTTCGTACTCGCCCAGTCCATCGAGGTTGTCGAACCGGACGACCGGGATGCCGCCAAGCGCGACGACGTCAAGGAATTCGCGGCCGTTACATCCACTCCGCTGCATCTGATCACCCCGGACGCGGCGAACGGGTCCGCTGAGGGCGCTGGTCTGATGCGGGAGTCGCTGACATCGAAGGTTCGCGACCGCCGCACGCGCTGGGCGCCGTCGTTGAAGCTGCTGTGGCGTATCGCGTTCGCGATGGCCGGTGCTGAGGACCGTGGACGCGAGATTCGGCTGCACTGGGGTCCGATCGAGTTCCGGACGTTGGCGGAGAAGGCATCTGCGTCGTCGCAGGCGGCCGGGACGCTATCGCTCGAGGACCGCTGCGACCAGATTTGGGAGATGTCGCCGGACGACACGGCCCGCAACATTCAGCGGCTCACTGCCGACGGGATGCTGACCCGGGGTGCGCCACCAAACACCCAACCCCCGCCGCCCGCGCTGGGCTTTGATGAACGCCCAAAAGTCGCCCTGCTGCACCTCCTGCAACGCCGGAAATTAAAGGGGGGGGGGGAACCGCCGCACTCGCTGGGCCCACAGGTTGAAGCGGCTGAGGGGTATCGCGTGAACCGGCCCGTTTGGGCCGGCAGGCGGCGGCTCCCGCATCAGACCAGCGCCCTCAGCGGACCCGTTCGCCGCGGCGGGGGTTGGGTTTTCCCGTACGCGGGGACCGATGCCCATGATCCGTATGTGCTGGGCGAGCGGCGCAGCTTTTCCGGGTCGCCGTCCATCCGGATCGCGGGCCGCCGGGTGCTCGAACTGACCGGCCTGGGCGTCGATGATATCGACGCGGTCGACGTGTACTCCTGCTTCCCATCGGCAGTGCAGGTGGCGGCGCGGGAATTGGGGCTGGCCCTGGACGACCCACAGCGCCCGCTGACGGTGACCGGCGGCCTGACGTTCGCCGGCGGGCCGTGGAACAACTACGTCTCGCACTCGATCGCCACCATGGCCGAACGATTGGCCGCCAACCCGGGCCAGGTCGGCCTGATCACGGCCAACGGCGGTTACCTGACCAAACACAGCTTCGGTGTCTACGGCACACGACCGCCGACACATGAATTCCGTTGGGAAGACGTACAATCCGAGGTCGATGCCGAACCGACGGTAGTTGCCGAGAATGAGTGGTCGGGTACCGGCACGGTCGAGACCTGGACGACGCCGGTGACCCGCGAGGGCGCTCCCGAGAAGATCTTCGTCGCCGTCCGCACGCCCAGCGGTAGCCGGGCGCTTGCGGTGATCACCGATCCGTCCCAGGCTGATGCCAGCACCCGCGAGGATCTCGCGGGTGCCAAGGTCACCGTCAAGCCGGACGGCACCGCCGGGCTGGAGTGAAGCGCCCGCGTCTCATCGCGCTGCCTTCCACTGCCGGTAGTCCGCTGGTAAGCAGATCGCGCAGGGGCGGTATCCCGCTGCGACGGCGACATTTTCGTCGGCGAAGAAGACTCGGTGGGTGATGTAGCCGCCGGCGGCGATCGCCCGTAGCGCCGAGGGGCAGTCGAGACGCCCGTAGAGCTTGTTGCGCCGATGCCCGCCCAGGCGCCCCGGTGTCGCGCTGTCGTAGGGCCGGCCGCTGGCGTCGATCAGCGTGTAGGTGGTCACGCGGCGTCGTGGAAGATCAGGCCGAGCGTCATGCGGGAGCCGGAACGCAGCGTGGACACGCCATGCCGGACGGGACCGATGGCCCAGCCGCGTTTGGACGGAACCGGTCGCTCGCGGGTGGTGATCACCAGCCCATGCCCGAACGGGATGGAGATGGCCGAGCCACGAGACTGCGCGCGCGGCCGCTGCTCGTAGAGCAGGAATTCCCCACCGGTGTAATCGACCTCGGGCCGCGTCAGATTGATGACGACCTGCAGCGGAAAGACCAAGTCCCCGTACAGGTCCTGGTGCAGGGCGCACCAGCCACCGGCGCCGTACTTGAGCAGCAATGCGGTGGTTCTGGTCTGCCCTGCTCGGTGGCAGGTATCGAGCCAGTCGTCGAAACTGTCGGGCCAGGGCGGATCGCGACGCAGTCTGGTCCACCAGTCTCTCGCGATGGGCAGCAGCCGCGGGTAGAGCGCGCATTTGAGCTCGGTGACGATGTCGGGGTACGGCCGGTGGAAGTAGCGGTACTGGCCTTCGCCGAACCGGTAGCGGGCCATGTCGATGGTCGAGCGGAAGCGGGTCGCATCGGGGTAAATCGTGGCCAGCTCGGCGGCCTCGGCCGGTGTGACGAGCGGTCCGGTCAACGCACCACCGACGGTCTCGAGCTCCGTGCGCACGGCCTCCCAATCGGTGGCCGCGACGCGCTGCTGCCAAATGCTCATGCCGCGGCCTCCAGGTCCAGCAGCAGGCGTTTGGCCTCCGGGCCGCCGAGGTAGCCGCCCATCGCGCCGTCGCTACGGACCACCCGGTGGCACGGAACCACCACGGGCAGTGGGTTTTTCGCGCATGCGGTGCCCACCGCCCGTACTGCTTTGGGGCTACCGGCCAGCGCGGCGACATCGGCGTAGCTGGCCGTCCGTCCGTAGCCGATCTCGGGCAGGTGGTGCAGCACCGCGGCGCGGAACCCCGCGGCGAGCCGCCAATCCAGCGGTACGTCGAAGGTACGTCGGGCCCGGCCGAAGTACTCGTCGAGTTCCCGGGCAACCGCGTCGAGCCGTGCCGGTGCCAGCAGGATGCGGGGGCTCACCTTGTCGGCGAGATGCTGCAGCACGGCGTCGTGGTCTTCGCGGGCGTAGGCGACGCGGATCAGGCCCTGGTCGGTGGCCGCCAGGAGCAGCGGTCCGACCGGGCTGTCGACGGTGCGGTAGGCGACGTCGAGGACTCCGTCCCGCGCTGCCGCGGCGGCCAGCCGGCTGTGCAGGTCGGCCAGTCTGTCGGGTCCGGGTTCGGTGCTGCGCGCCAGGTCGCCGGCGATGGTTCTGCCGTTGTTCATTTCTGGCTCCTTTCTGCGCTTTTCTGCGGCGCACCTACCTCGACGAGTTCGGCGAGGTAGGTGCGTCGTAGTGTCGCGATGCCGTCGCTGGCGGCGCGGCGGGCGGCCGCGGCGGTGCCGCCGAGAATCTCGGCGATCTCGTTGTAGGGCAGGTCCGCCAGGTAGTGGTAGGCCACGGCGTGCTTCTGCTTGTGGGGGAGCTGGTCGACCGCAGCGGCCAGGTCGTCGAAGTCGCGAGCGTCCTCCCGACTCGATGGCTCGGGCACGACGTCGGTCGGAACCGGCTGGCGGGTACGGGTTCTCGTGATGTCGATGGCTTTGTGGTGCGCGATGGTGACCAGCCAGGCCTCGACATTCGCGTCCGCCGGCAGATCTGGGTAGGCCTTCATGGCTGCCAGGAACGTCTCCGACCAGGCGTCATCGGCGTCGTATGCACCGACGACGGCGCAACAGACCCGAAAGACCGTGGGGCCGTGGTTGCGGACCACGGTCTCGAATGGCTCTTTGGCTTTCACACTCTGTAGACGCTCCGACTCCGGCATTTGTGAGGTCGATCCTCACCGATTTTCCGATGGTAGGTGTCCGTCGGTGGCGGCCGGCCTGATCCGGGTGTGGTGTCGCGGGTGTCCCGTCTAGTTCGTCGACGGTGTGGGTGGTGGCTGGAAAGGTTGGTACCACCACCATTGGGCGCGTTCCCCGGTGGGGCCGCGGCACGGCGTGACGTTCGGTCGCGGGGTGGTCGGCGGCCTTGCCAGAGACCGGTTGGTCAGTGGTTGTCCGGCTGCGTCGGTGACGACGAGTCGGTCGGCGGGTCCGGTGATGGTGATGCCACCTTTGTGGTGCAGCCGATGGTGATACGGGCACACCAACACCAAATTGTGCAGTTCGGTGACGCCACCGTCCTCCCAATGAATGACGTGATGCGCGTGCAAGCCGCGGGTGGCCCCGCAGCCCGGAACCACACAGCACCGGTCGCGATGCTCCAGCGCCCGGCGCAGCCGTCGGCTGATGGTGCGGGTGCTGCGGCCGGCACCGATCGGCTGACCGTGCCGCTGCAGCCACACCTCGCATGTCGCATCGCACAGCAACAGCCGACGTTCCTCATCGGTGAGCACCGAACCCACATGCACTGCGGCAGAGTCCTGGTCGAGGTCCAGGTGCACCACGACGGTGGTGTGCTGCCCGTGCGGCCGGCGCTCGACATCGGAGTCCCAGCCCGCCTCGACCAGGCTCATGAACGCATCCACCCCGTTCGGGAACGGCTGCGGCACGTGCGGGACGCGCTCGCAGGCCGGACCGCTCGCACCACCATCGGAGCCGGCGGCACTGTCGTTGTCGTGGTCGCGCTTCCAGTCCGCGACCAATGCATCCTGGTGCGACGCCAGGGCCGCATCGAACTTCGCGGCCTCCAGCTTCGGCAACCGGATCGTGTACGTCGTGGAACCGTCATCGTGGGTGGTCTTCTTGATCGACCGCTCAGGTTCGGGCTTCGACTCCGACTCCGGCTCGGGCTCTGGGCGCGGCTCGAGCTTCACGGCCTTACGCAACTGGGTGACGGTCGCACTTTCGGCGAACTGGGCATAGTGCTCATCAGAACCCTCGGCCGCGTGTTCGGCGACCACCCCGACCTGATCCAACGACAACCGACCCTCACGCATCGCCTCAGCACACCGCGGAAACTCCTCCAGACGGTGCGCGACCGCCACCATCACCTCCGCATTACGCGGCGACACACCCGTTTTCCACGCCACCAACGACGTGAGCGACCGGGCACCGGTCGCACCCCACAACCCGTCACGGTCGATCTCGGCCGCAATCTCCACCAGCCGCGCGTCGATCGCGTTGCGCTGCCCGGTCAGCTCACCGATCTCATCGAAGAACGCATCCATACGCTCACACGGCGACACCTCAACATCGAAAGCCGTTGCAGCGGTGGACATGACACCATCAAAGCAGAAGGGTACGACAAGTTTTCCTGCTAGAAAGCATCGAACGGAGCGGCCGAATCGGAATCTCCGTCAAACGTTGAAACCACTTATGCGCGCCGAATGTTCGAGCAGTGATGTCGAGGGCGAGGTACGACCTGATCAGCCTCGAAGCCCTAGAAATGAGACTGCGGATGATCTGCGATTTGCACTGCTCGCTGATAGCGCACTTCATCGACTGGATGATCGCCGATGGAGTCGGTGCGTTGTGTACCGTCGCAGCACCACCCCGCCGATTCATAGAAACGACGGGCTCGATCGTTTCCCGATAGAACCCACAGGGAGGCCCTGTCATAGCCGCGGCTACGCAGGTACGCGCAACCAGCGGTCATGAGGCGGTGTCCGATCCCGCTGCCCCACCTGTGCGGGTCAACATAGATTGCCCAGATCTCTCCACTGCCTTGGAGGTCATCGTCTCGGCAACGACCCGTGGTGACGTGGCCGCAGACCGTGTCTCCGGCAATAGCGACGTGAGTGAAGGGACCTTCGGGGTTCATCTGTTCGAAGGCATACCGACTAGCCCTGACTTCGGGTCGCAAGGCATCGAGGTAAGTGGCCGGAATCAAGCCGCGGTAGCCGACTTGCCATGACCGGACATGCGCCTCCGCAACAGCCATCGCGTCCGCCGAAACAGCTTCCCTGATGGTGACATGCATAGGCAATCGTGACAGCACGGCTGCATTGGAATCAAAGGAATTTCGGCTTGGCGACGCGCGTCAACCCGCCAGCGCAGCCAGCGACACCGACGGATCGGCCAGCGCCTCGGCATCGACCGTTCGGCGGGATCGGATGAGCTGCTTGATGTCGTCAAGGCCTTCCCAGATGTTGACGTTCATGCCGGCCAGCACCCGGTGCCTGTTGTCCAGCCAGAACATCGTGAATTCGCGCTTCTCGAGGTCTCCTCGCGTGACGGCCAGCTGGTACTGCGGCGCGTAGCCGACGTACTCCATGCCAAGGTCGAACTGATCGGTGAAGAAGTACGGCAACTCGTCGTAAGTGCCTGGCGTGCCGAGCATTCCGGCTGCGGCGACCGCGGGCTGCTTGAGGGCGTTGGCCCAGTGCTCGGTGCGGATGGGGACGCCGAACAACGGATGTTCGGCGGCCGCGATGTCGCCCACGGCGTAGATGTCGTCGTCGCTGCTCTTCAGTGACTCGTCGACCGCGATACCGCTGTGGGCAATCACCAGCCCGGACCGTTCGGCGACTTCGATGTTCGGCATGGCACCGACCGCGACCAGAACCGCGTCGGCCTCGACGGTGGATCCGTCGCCGAGCCGCAGCCCCGTCGCTTTGCGATCGGCGGTGGTGATCTCGTCGACCGTGGTGCCCAGCCGCAGATCGACGCCGTGGTCGCGGTGCAGGCCGACGAACACCTCTGCGGCTTCCCGGCCCAGGGAGGCCAGCAGCGGCAGCGCGGCGGATTCCACCACCGTGACGTCGGTGCCCAGCCCACGGGCGCTGGCGGCGACTTCGAGCCCGATCCAGCCGGCCCCGACGATCGCCAGCCGCCGGCCGTCACCGAGCTGAGCCAACAGCTCGGTGGCGTCGTCGACGGTGCGCAAGTAGTACACGCCGTCGGCGTCGGAGCCGGGAATCGGTGGTTTGCGAGCGTGGGATCCGGTGGCCAGCAACAACTTGTCGTAATGCTCGTGGTCGCCGGAATTGAAGGCCACCATGTGTGCCGTGCGATCGAGCGTGGTGATCTCGGTACCCAGGCGCAGATCGACGTCGTGTTCGGCGTACCAGTTCTTGGGCTGCACCGTGAATTCCTCGATGGTCTTCTTGCCGGCCATGAATTCCTTGGACAGCGGCGGGCGTTCGTAGGGCAATCGGTCCTCGGCGCAGAACAACACGACCTGGCCCCCGAAGTCCTTGCTGCGCAGGGCTTCCGCGGCTTTGGCGCCTGCCAGTCCGCCGCCGATGATCACGAATGTGGGTGAGTTGGCCATGTCGGGGTTCCTTTCGACGGCAGTCGAGCAGCCGCGGCGTGCGGCCGCGTCCTACTCCACGCATACCCAGCCGCGCGGTGCGCAAACGCTATTTGGGCGGCAGTGTCCCCGCATACCCGACGCCCCGATCAACCCAGCTCTGCAGCTGCCGCTTGGTTTTCCACCCGTCGGGCGCGACCCGCAGCCAACCGCGCATCTCTCGGCCGCCCATCACCATCAGGCTGACGTGCTGGCGTTCCAGCAACTTGTCAGTGTCGTCGGGCGCAACGCGAACCAGCAGACCACTGTCGTGACTGGCTGCGACCGACATGTTGCCGTTCACCAGGAAAGCCAGCCCGCCGAACATCCGCTTTTCCTCGATGCCACCGACCGGGCCGAGCAGCTCACGGATCCGGTTGGCCAGATCCTCGTCATAGGCCATGAGGCCAGTGTCGCACCATGCAGTGGGCGTAGTCGGCTTTGGCTATCTTGCCGTTGCGCGGTCAGCGAACACGTTAGATTTCTCGGGTGCTGATCGCGGCGTTGCGGGACCTGCAGTGGCGGCGCCGCCGATTTCTCATCGCGGTCGTCGGAACTTCCTTCGTGTTCGCGATGACCCTGGTGCTCACCGGGCTGGCCAATGGGTTCCGCGTGGAGGCCAGCAGTACCGTCAATTCACTGGGCATCGACTACTTCATGATCCAGAACGGGGCGGCCGGGCCGTTCCTCGGCTCGTCGCCGTTCACACAGACCGAAGTTGAACGCGCACAGAAGCTTCCGGGCGTGCAGGCGGCCGCCGCGGTCGTCTACGCAGGTACTACGGCGCTCGACAACGGGACGCCGCGCACCATGAATCTGTTCGGCGCACCTACCGCCGGGCCAGGTATGCCGGCGATGTCGCAGGGCCGCCCGCCCGCCACGCCGGACGAGATCGCGGTGTCGTCGACGCTGGGTCGCAAGATCGGCGACCAGATGCACATCGCCTCGCACAACCTGCAGGTCGTGGGGATCGTCAACAACTCGACGGTGCTGGCGCAGCAGCCCAACCTGTTCCTGACGACGCTCGGTGCGCAGCGCCTGGTGTACGGCGGGCAGCCCGTCATCGCGTCGGTCGGCATCCGGGGTAACCCGACCAAAGCGCTCGACGGCTACCGGCTGGTGGACCGGCACGGAGCCATCGACGACATGATGCGGCCGCTGAAGGTCGCGGTGGACGCCATCAGCATCATGGCCGTGCTGCTGTGGGTGGTGGCCGCGACGATCATCGGCATGTTCATCTACATGTCCGCGATGGAACGCACCCGCGATTTCGCGGTGTTCAAAGCCGTTGGGGTGAAGACGAAATCGATGATGGCCGGGCTGGCGATGCAGGCCGTATTCGTCGCCGTGTTCTCCGCGGCGATCGGCGTGCTGCTGGCGATGGGGCTCGGCCCGATGTTTCCGATGCGGGTCGACGTACCGGCCGGGGCCTATCTGTTGCTGCCGGTGGTGGCCATCACCATTGGGCTGATCGCCAGTCTGGCGGGCATGCGTAGAGCGGTGACGATAGATCCAGCGATGGCATTCGGGGGGCCATAGATCATGAGCGGCTTACAGATTCGTGACCTGGTGGTGGAATACGGCAAGTCTGCCGACAAGGTCAGGCCTATCGACAATTTCGAGCTGGAGCTGTCGGCGGGATCTCTCGCGATCCTGTTGGGGCCCAGCGGTTGTGGGAAGACGACGTTGCTGTCGTGCATGGGTGGGATCCTCAAGCCCACGTCGGGCCAGATCCTGTTCGACGGTATCGACGTGACCACACTCGGACCCAAGGCGCTGACCGACTACCGCCGCAACACCGTCGGCATCGTGTTCCAGGCGTTCAACCTGGTGCCCAGCCTGACCGCCGCGGAGAACGTCATGGTGCCGATGCGAGCCGCGGGCATGAGCCGCAGCGCATCGCGGCAGCGCGCCGCGGAACTGCTCGACCGAGTTGGTCTGTCACACCGGATGACGCACCGCCCCGGTGACATGTCGGGAGGACAGCAGCAGCGCGTCGCGGTGGCGCGCGCCATCGCTCTGGATCCGCCGCTGATCCTGGCCGACGAGCCGACGGCGCACCTGGACTTCATCCAGGTCGAGGAGGTGCTGCGGCTCATCCGTGAACTGGCCGATGACCGCGTGGTGGTGGTCGCCACCCATGACAGCCGCATGCTGCCGCTGGCGGACCGGGTGGTCGAACTCGTCCCGACCGTCGCCGGCACCGAGCGGGAGCCCGAGGTCTTCGAGCTCGACGCGGGTGACCTGGTGTTCGAGCAGACCACCATCGGGGACCTGATCTACGTGGTCAAGGAGGGCCGGTTCGAGATCACCCGCGAGATGCCCGACGGTGAGACGATGCTGCTGTTCACCGCGGGACCCGGCGAGTACTTCGGCGAGATCGGGCCGCTGTTCGGGATTCCGCGCACGGCGACGGTCCGCGCACTCACCGACGGGGTCGTCGTCGGTTACACGGTGAAGGATTTCCGGGCCCGGCTCGGCCCAGATCGCATCCACGAACTCATCGAGCACCGCGCGATCCACCTGGCCGACGAGCCACCGTCGGCCGACATCGCCTGAGAATCAAGCCAGGTCGACGCGCACCGATAACAGATCGGTGCCCATCACCCGCACCACGGCACTGTTCAGCTGGGGGAGTAGCCGCAGCCGGGCGGCCGGGTCGTCGTCAGGCACCAGGTGGGCCGTGCCGGAGTGCCATTCGCCGTTGATACGTACGCGCACAGCGGGATTCGCCTTGATGTTGCGGACGAAGTCAGCGTGGTCGCCGTGCTCGGAGACCAACCAGAAGGCGCCGTCGATGACGCGGCCGCCGATCGCGGTGTTGCGGGGTTCGCCGGACTTGCGCCCGATGGTCTCCAGCATGGTCACCGGCAGTTGCCGGCCCACAGGGTTGACGAGGCGGCGCTGGACCGAGTGGACCACGCGCCGTTTCACTTCGTTGAAGTTGGGCATGTCCCCATCTAACGCGAGCAGACCCAAATGTCCCACCACCGTGAGGTGAACAGGAGCATTTGGGTCTGCTCGCGTTATCCAGTTGTCAGGCAGCGACAGTCGCAGCCTCGGCAGCCGGCTCCAGCGCCTGGGCGATGATGTCGGCCACGTCGGTCATGGGCCGCACATCGAGTGCGTCCAAGACCTCGGCCGGCACGTCGTCCAGATCGGGCTCGTTGCGCGACGGGATGAAAACTGTTGTCAGCCCGGCACGTTGGGCTGCCATCAGCTTCTGCTTGACCCCGCCGATGGGCAGCACCCGCCCGTTCAGCGTGACCTCGCCCGTCATCCCGACGTCGGAACGAACCTGACGTCCCGTGGCCATGGAGACCAGCGCGGTCACCATCGTCACGCCCGCAGACGGACCATCCTTGGGCACCGCACCCGCGGGCACGTGTACGTGGATCCTGCGGTCCAGTGCGGCCGGGTCGACGCCGAGCTCGGCGGCATGCGACCGCACGTAGGACAGGGCGATCTGCGCCGACTCCTTCATCACGTCGCCCAGCTGGCCGGTCAACTGCAGACCCGGTTCACCGTCGTTCGAGCCCGCCTCGATGTACAGGACGTCGCCACCCATGCCGGTGACGGCCAGGCCCGTGGCCACTCCGGGCACCGCGGTGCGCTCGGCCGACTCCGGCATGAACCGGGGACGGCCCAGGTACTGGACGAGATTCGGCTCGTCGACCGTGACCGCGTCGACACCGGCGGCCAGCTTGGTGGTCACCTTCCGCAGTGCCTTCGCGAGCAGTCGCTCGAACTGCCGGACACCCGGTTCACGGGTGTAGTCCGCGGCGATCTTGCGCAGCGCCGCGTCCGTCACGGTCACCTCGTCGGTGGTCAACGCCGCCCGTTCGGCCTGCCGGGGCAGCAGGTAATCCCGGGCGATGGCGACCTTGTCGTCCTCGGTGTAGCCGTCGATGGTGACGAGCTCCATGCGGTCCAGCAGCGCCGACGGGATGTTCTCGATGACGTTGGCCGTCGCCAGGAACACCACATCGGACAGGTCCAGATCCAGGTCCAGGTAGTGATCCCGGAACGTGTGGTTCTGCGCCGGGTCCAGCACCTCCAGCAGCGCCGCCGCCGGATCGCCCCGGTAGTCGGAGCCCACCTTGTCGATCTCGTCAAGTAGCACAACGGGATTCATCGACCCGGCCTCACCGATTGCCCGCACGATGCGGCCCGGCAGCGCGCCGACGTAGGTACGCCGGTGCCCGCGGATCTCGGCCTCGTCGCGCACGCCGCCCAGGGCGACGCGGACGAACTTGCGGCCCAGCGCACGCGCCACCGACTCACCGAGCGACGTCTTGCCGACGCCGGGCGGGCCGGCCAGCACCATCACCGCACCCGAACCCCGGCCGCCGACGACGGCCATGCCACGCTGCGCGCGACGGGCCCGCACCGCCAGGTACTCGACGATGCGGTCTTTCACGTCGTCCAGTCCATGGTGGTCGGCGTCCAGAATCTCCCTGGCAGCCTTCAGATCCGCCGAATCCTCGGTGCGTTCGTGCCACGGCAGGTCCAGCACCGTGTCCAGCCACGTGCGGATCCAGCCGCCCTCGGGGGTCTGCTCGCTGGACCGCTCCAGCTTGCCGACCTCACGCAGCGCCGCCTCCCGCACCTTCTCGGGTAGATCGGCCGCCTCGATCCGGGTCCGGTAGTCCGCGGGGTCTTCGGTCCCGGCGCTACCGTCCAGCTCGCCCAGCTCCTTGCGGATGGCGTCCAGCTGCTGGCGCAGCAGGAATTCCTTCTGCCGCTTGTCCATTCCGGAGCGGACGTCTTCGGCGATCTTGTCGTTGACCTCGACCTCGGCCAGGTGCTCGCCGGTCCACTCGACCAGCCTCCGCAACCGTTCGCCCACATCGGCGGTCTCCAGGAGCTCGCGCTTCTGCACGTCGGTCAGGTACGACGCGTAGCCGGCCGTGTCGGCCAGGGCCGACGGTTCACTGATCTGGTTGACGGCGTCGACGATCTGCCACGCCTCCCGGCGCTGCAGCACTGCCAGCAGCAACTTCTTGTATTCGGCTGCCAGCGCTCGGGTTTCGTCGGTGGCTTCAGGCTCGTCAACTTCATCGACCAGGACCCACAGCGCGCTACCCGGGCCGGTGGTGCCGGAACCGATGTGCGCGCGGCGCTCGCCGCGGACGACGGCCGCGGCGCCGCCGCCGGGCACCCGGCCGACCTGGACGATCGACGCCAGGACACCGTGAGTGGGGTAGCGGTCGTCGAGGCGAGGTGCGATGAGCAGCTTGCCGGCTTCGCCGGCGGCAGCAGCGGCCTGGGCCGCATCGACCGCGGCGCGCGCCGCATCATCGAGTTCGATGGGCACGACCATGCCCGGAAGGACGATCGGCTCGGTGACAAACAGGACGGGAACAGCGATGGGTGCTGTTGTGGCGTCAGACATCCGTACCTCCAAAGTTGAATCTCCTGCGCTCAACCTTTGGGGTCGTCGATTTGTTCCACCTCCGTCGGCACCCGCTGCTCCCGCTCTGCCCACCGGGTCCGGGCCCGCGTGCCGATGACGAACGTCGCCGCCAACAGCACTGCAGTGGTGGCCAGCGAGAACACTGTGGTCACAGCGTTGGCGACGTCCACCGACGTGGCGAAGATGATCGCCACCTGCACCCCGGTCCCGATGATCAATCCGACGCCCCACATCGCTGAGAGCAGAATCTGCACCCGCCGGCGGTAGGCGACCGCAGCCGGGTCGGTGTCCTGTTCACCGGTCTGGACCCGTTCGGCGATGACCTGGGTCAGGGGTGTGCCGACCACGCAGCTACCGAGGAAGATCAGCCCGCCGATGCCGCCGACCAGGGTGGTGCCGGCGAGCAGCAGCCGGGCGTCCGACGTACTCAGCCCGACGGCCAGGCTCAGGCCGAAGTTCAACATCAGATAGCCGGCGAAGGGGTCGAGGCGTCTGGCCCGGATGGCGTCATACGCGACCTTGATGCCGGCCACGATGGTTGCGGTCAGCAGGGCGGCATACTCCGATGCACCGGCGGCCCGCAGCCCGTAGTAGGCGGACAGCGGTGGCGCGATATCGAGCAGGATGCCCCGAAGAATTGGTCGCATCGATGGTGGTTGCGTGGCCTCGTCCGCCTCTGCGGCGACTGTTGGCACTGAATCCGGCACGTCGCCGACAGTAGCCACTGAATCTGGCACATCGCAGAGAACAGGGAGCCTGCCGTCTCGGGGGTAACGGCAGGCTCCCGTAGTGAATAGTGAAGCACCCAGGGCGCCGGGTTCCTCGTCTCGATGCCGAAGAGTGACGTCGCAGTTGGCTAACGGTTGAGACTCAGAAGGGGAGTCAGCGGCGGAATGCCGTTTCGTACAGCCCCTTCATGGGGCCGGCGAATTCATCGACGGGGCCGTCGATGGGGACGCCGGGCGCGACCACGGAAATGGGCAGTGCCGCAACAGGGGAGGGCGCGACGCCCCACTCGCCGAGCCAGCCGCCCAGTTGCTCCGACGACGTCGCGTAGACGATGCGGCCCAGGCCCACCCAGGCATGCGCGGCAGAGCACATGGGGCAGTGCTCGCCGGAGGTGTACGTCACCGCGGCGGCCCGCTGGGCGGGATCGAGATTGGTTGCGGCCCAACGGGCTATCGCGAACTCGGGATGCTGAGTCTGGTCGCCACCGGAGACGCGGTTGCGGTCCTCGAAGACCACGACGCCGTCGGCATCCACCAGCAGCGAGCCGAACGGTTGGTCACCGTCCGCCAGCGCCTCGCGGGCCAGCTCGACGCAGCGGTTCAGGTGGCGCAGATCATCGGCGGTGACGGTCATGGGGTGAAGTTTACGGAGTCACAGATCGTCGATGCTGATGATCCGATCCTGGATGGCACGTGCGACCAGGGCGGCCTTGGTACCGGCCGGGCGGCCGGCGGCGATGTACTTGGCGCGGATGCGCTGCAGGTGCGTGCGCACGGTACTGGGCGCCAGGAACAGCTGCTGGGCGACGAGTTCTTTGCTGTCCGTCCGGAACCACGCCAGCAGTACCTCCTGCTCCCGCGGCGCCAGCACCGGGCGCAGGCAGATATCCCGGTCATCCAGGGCGGCCACCATGCTCGGCCCCAGGTATGGGAACGGGGTGACGGCGGCTCGGATGGCTTTGATGAGGTGCTCCCGGCCCTCGGTCTGCGTCAGGTAGGTCATGGCGCCGGAGTCGATCGCGGTGCGGATCACGTCGCGGTCCGTGAGATGGGAGTACACCACGACGTTGAAACCGCGGTTGGCGAGTTCGCGGACGCCGGCCAGACCCGTCGCTTCGTCCGCGTGCAGTCCGAGCAACACCACCTCCGCATCGCATTCGGGATCGTCTTCGCGAATCGGGTGACTACGCAGGAACTGCCCGGCATCGGTGTAGCTGGCCGTGGTGGTCCCGCAGAGTGCGGCGTCCTCGCGGAGCCAGGCCGCGACGCCCGCATAGACAACCTCGTATGAATCCACGACGGTTACCCGCGAGACCTGACATCCGGCGAACACATCGATCCGCATCGGCCTGAACTCCTTAACAACCGGATCCCCGCAGTATTCGGGATCGCATTGCCGTGTTGCCCATCAGGATTTGCTGAATGCGCGACGACGGCGCCTGTGTTGAGACTCTAATCCGCAGGTATGCCGAAGTACAGTATTCCGCCGAAAGGTACGAATGTTTGGCAAATTTGCCCCGCCGCTATTTGACGATGTGGTAGGCAAACTCTCTAATTGGCAGGTAGGCGGGCTCTATGTCGCCCGGCGGGATAGTTCCACCGTGGCATGTCCACCGACCAACGTCGTCGGTCGGCACGCTTGACCGGGTGGACCGCCGGTCCCACTAAAATCAGTTCGCTGATGCCGTAATGGCATTTGCTGCTGGCAACTTGTCCGGTAGCTGGCGACGCCGGGGCCGGCTTGGCGTCATGCCCCGCGGGGATCCGCCTTGGTCGTCCGAAATCTGTTGGCGCGCAGGCAATGGGACCCCAACCTCGACAGCCTGATTAGAACGTGTTCTAGTTCAAGGGTGCTCGACGACACATTGCAGAAGCTGAGCGCCGACGAGGTGGCGCGGATGCGGGCCATCTACGAACCCTTGACGCAGTCTGTGCGCGAGCTGATCGATGCCACCATCCGCACGGAGACCGGTGCCGACACCGTCGCGGCGGTCAAGGCCGAGATCGACGCCGCGACCGCCCAGTTGCGCGCCGACCAGCTCGAGGGCTCGTTCGGTATCCGATTCGGAGCGCAAGGCAGTGAAATGCCGTGGGGTAACGCGGTGATCGGCGTGCGCAATCCGATCGCCCCGCCGGTGGTCCTGATTCGGGCCGAGGACGGCAGTGTGTCGGCCGACTTCCATCTGGGTGCCGCGTACGAAGGTCCGCCGGGCCACGTGCACGGCGGGGTGTCGGCCATGATTCTCGACCATGTGCTCGGCGAGGGCGCGAGCTTGCCTGGCCGGCCGCGGCTGACCGGCACGCTCTCGATGCGCTACCGGCGCATGACGCGCCTCGGGGATCTGCATACCGAGGCCCGCATCGTCCGAACCGAGGGCGTCAAGACCTATGCCGTCGGGCACATCTCCGATGCCGAGGGCATCACGGTCGAGGCCGAGGGCGTGTTCATCACTCCGCGCTGGGCGCGGGACTGACGGGAGATTCGATGGAGAAGGTCATGGTCACGCTGCGGCGTGACACCGCGGACGACGCCTGGTGCGAACGCCTGCGCACCGAGGTCGCCGACGAGTTGCTGGCGCTGGGTGTGCCCGGGTTGGCGGTCAACGTGAAAGACGTTGCGGTGCGGGACTCTCTGATGTTGCTGACCACGCTCGACCCGCCGGTCGTCGCTGTGCTCAGCGTGTGGACGCAGCAGTACTACGGCGCGCAGATGACCGCGGTACTGGAACGACTGCGCGCCGAATGCACCGAGCTGGCCGCATATCTGGTCACCGAATCGGTTCCGATGGCCGGCCCGGCTATCGTTCTCGGCGAGCGCACCACGGGCTTGGCGAACGTCGCGCTGCTGCGCCGCCCGGACGGGATGGATGAACGAGAGTGGTTCCGCCGCTGGCATATTGACCACACGCAGATCGCCATCGACACGCAATCCACGTTCGGCTACACGCAAAACGCCGTGGTCCGTTCGCTGACGCCCGACGCCCCGCAACTCGGCGCCATCGTCGAGGAGTTGTTCCCCATCGAGGCGACCGCGAGCCTGCATGCATTCTTCGGCGCTGCCGACGACGCCGACCTGGCCGACCGCGCAGCCAAGATGACCGCCAGCACGTCGGCCTTCGGCGCCAACGTCAACGTGGACACCGTGCCCACCAGTCGCTACGTCATGCGAAACCCGTTTGGAGACAAGCTGTGACCGACCCCGCCGCGCTCGTTCGGATCGACGACACCAACCGGGTCCGCACCCTGACCCTGAACCGGCCCGACGCACTCAACGCGTTCAGCGAGGCGCTGTACGACGCCACCACGATCGCATTGAAGGAAGCCGCGGCCGATCCGGACGTCTCCGTCGTGCTGCTCACCGGCGCCGGGCGGGCTTTCAGCGCCGGCAATGACCTCGTCGAGATGCAGGCGATGGTCACCAACCCCGAATATCAGATGGGGGAGTACGGCTTTCCCGGTCTGATCGAGGCGCTGACGGCATTCCCCAAACCGTTGATCTGCGCGGTGAACGGGGTCGGGCTGGGTATCGGCACCACCATCCTCGGCTATGCCGATCTGGCGTTCATGTCGACGACCGCGCGGCTCAAATGCCCGTTCACCAGTCTGGGGGTGGCGTCGGAGGCGGCGTCGTCGTACCTGCTGCCGCGATTGATGGGACGGCAGAACGCCGCCTGGCTGCTGTTGTCCTCGGAGTGGGTGAGTGCCGACGAAGCCCTGCGCATGGGTCTGGTGTGGCGGGTCTGCGAACCGGACGACCTGCTGCCGGAGGCGCGCCGCCACGCGGAAATCATTGCCTCGCGGCCGCTTTCGAGTCTGATGGCCGTCAAACATGCGATGGTCGAGCCGACGCGTGCGGCGATTGTCGCGGCGACGCAGCGCGAGTCCGGTCAGTTCGCCGAGTTGCTGGGTGGTTCCGCCAACGCCGATGCGTTGAGCGCGTTCGTGGGGCGAAAGGGCTAGCGGCCGCCCGCCCTAGCCGGCTTTGTGTACCGGGCAGTCGGTGCGAGCCGATTCGATGATGGCCCGCACGGTGCGGCGGCAGCGGCCGCAGTCCAGGCCGGCGCCGCATTTCTCGGCGATCTGCTTCGACGTGGTCGCGCCACCGGCAACCAGTTCGGTGACGACCTGGCTGGTCACTCCGGTACACAGACAGACGAACATCAGTCGGCCGCCTCGTCGGCGGCGTCGATAGACGTGATGTGGGCCAGGGTGCCGACGAAAACCGATGGATAGACGCCGAATCCAGCGGCGGACATCCACTCGGCGGCGGCATCGGGGTGATCGATCCAGCGGCGGGCGGCGGCTTCGCTCTCGATCTGCTGCAGGATCAGCACCTCGTGGCCGTCGTCGAAGGCCCGGTACACCCAGACCTTGCACACGCCGGCTTCCCGGAACCGTCCGGCGGCGTCGTGCACCTTGTCCATCAGGGCGGGCACGTCCTCGACCGCGGTGACGACACCGACGACGACGGACGCGACGGCGTGCTCGCCCGGTGGTGGTTCGGCCAGATCGATCTTCTCGACCACCTCACCGGCGAAAATCGCGGGAATGTCGTCCACGCCGGAGGCGTCGAAGAATTCGAATATGGCCGGCGAACGCAATACTTCGCGTACCGAATTCGCATTGTGGATACCGACGGTCGCCAATACGCGTCCCGGTTCCCAGAGCGATGAATACACGACGACATGGTGTGCGGACAGGTCAGTCAGAATTGAGCGGTGCGATTTCAGCCGCTCCCACATCGCTTCCACATCATCGACGCGATAATCAGCGGCAAGAATGAGCGAGTGCAACGGCTGCTCGCTCATCGGGTCCTGCCATTCTGGGTCGCTCGGGACCGCGGACGGACGCCGCGGTGGTTAGTGCAGTCTAACCTTACTTAGGGCAGCCAGTCCATAGCTGCTGGCCAGCAATGAAGTCGCCGATCTCGAAACCGGCCATCCGGGGTGAAATCGGGCGGGAAACACGGGCCGATCCGGTCGCCCACCGAGGGCCGCTGGACTACGTTTGGCAGAGGCACGTTGTTGTTCCGCGCCAGTGACACTTGACCCAGCCCGATGGTGTTTAAAGGAGCCGAAATGCAAGGCGACCCCGAAATCCTCAAGTTGCTCAACGAGCAATTGACCAGTGAGCTCACCGCGATCAACCAATACTTTCTGCATTCGAAAATGCAGGACAATTGGGGCTTCACGGAATTGGCCAAGCACACCCGTGAAGAGTCGATCGAGGAAATGCACCACGCGGAAACCCTCACCGATCGCATTCTGCTGCTGGATGGGCTGCCCAATTACCAGCGGTTGTTCTCGCTGCGCGTAGGCCAGACCCTGCGCGAGCAGTTCGAGGCCGACCTGGCCATCGAGTACGAGGTGGTCACCCGGTTGAAGCCAGGCATCATCCTGTGCCGCGAGAAGGGCGACGCCACCAGCGCGAACATCTTCGAGGCGATCCTCGCCGACGAGGAAGGTCACATCGACTACCTGGAAACGCAGTTGGAGTTGATGGACAAGCTCGGCGAGCAGCTCTACGCGGCACAATGCGTGTCGCGTCCGCCGTCGTAGCCGATACCCGCGATCACGGCCCCGCCCTCCTCGGGCGGGGCCGTTGTCGTTGGTGCGCCGGATTCATCGCACAAAAAACTAGAACTTGTTTCAGTTTTGGCGTAGCGTTCGAAAAGTGAGCCGAATCGGAGATTTCACCGACGAAGACGTGACCGCCTGGGTGCTCAAGTCGCCCGACATCGGCACGGCCATGGCGGGTTTTACCAACGCCGTCTACACCAAGGGGCGCTTGCCATTACGGGTTCGTGAGCTGGCCCGTGTGGTCATCGCACTCGACAACGAGTGCGTCGTGTGCCAGAACACCCGCGATTCGGCCGCCGAGGCGGCCGGTGTCGACGAAGACCTCTACAACCATGCCGGCGTGTGGCAGACCTGGCCGGGCTACTCCGAGCAGGAGCGCATCGCCGCCGAGTTCGCCTACCGCTTCGCGTCCGACCACACCGGGCTGCGTGACGACGAGGACTTCTGGGCCCGCGCCGCAGAACATTTCAGCGACGAGCTGCTGACCGACCTGGCGCTGTCGTGTGCCATGTGGCTCGGCATGGGCCGCATGCTGCGCACCCTCGACATCGGTCAGGCCTGCAAGATCACCCTCTGAGGAGTCCCGCCCACTGGCCAGTTGCAGCACGCAATTCTCGGAATTTCGTGTCGCAACTGGCCATTCGGCGTACTAGACCAAGTCTGTCGCGTCGAAGATCCACGACATGTCAGCGGTGGCGAAGTTCTCCAGCCAGGACGGCGGGGCGAAGTTCGACAGCGCGCCCATGTCCCAGTAGTCCTTCCACAGCGTCACCTTGCCGTTCTCGACGCGGTGCACGGTGACGAACTTGAGCACCGCGGATTCCCCGGTCTCCCAATGCCATTCCTCGTGATGCTCGTACATGGCGTCGGCGCCGTCGGTCAGCAGCAGACCGTCGAAGTTCTCGTATGAGGCCAGCGGCTCCAGCCCGATCTTCAGGCGTTTGACGATGTCCTCCGGCCCGCGCGCGGCGGCGGCCGGGCCGACCGGCATGTCCAGGTAGATGCAGTCGTCGGACACGAAGTCCTTCAGCCGCTCCCAATCCCGCGCTGACAGCGCCTGCCACAAACCGTGGACCGTATCCTCAACCGACACTGGCGAACTCACCTTCCTTGGCGATGGGCAGAGCTGGGGTCTGACGGGCGAACCGCAGGAATCGGCCGGTGCGGGTGGCGCCGACCAGATCGGTCGGCACGCCGTCGCGTACCACCTGTTGCCCGCTGACGAACACCGCGGGGACGGCCGCGTCGTTGCGGTTGACCATGCGGGAGAGGCCGCCGTACTGCTCGACGGGGTCTTCGGCGTACGCGTCGAGCGAATCGTCCAGGCGCTCCGGGTCGATGACGACCAGGTCGGCCCGGTCTCCGACCCGCAGGTGTCCGGCATCGAGGCGGTACCAGTCTGCGAGTTCACCGGTCAGCCGGTGCACGGCCTGCTCGACGGTCAGGAAGGGGGTGCCGGCGCGCTCGGCATCGCGCACGTGGCGCAGCAGGCGCAGACCCATGTTGTAGAACGCCATGTTCCGCAGGTGCGCGCCGGCATCGGAGAAGCCCAGCTGGATGCCGGGATCGCGGGCCAGCTTCTTGAGCACCTCGGGGCGATGGTTGGAAATCGTGGTGCGCCAACGTACTTCGCGGCCGTATTCGAGCACCAGATCCAGGAAGGCATCCACCGGATGCAGTCCGCGGTCGACGCCGACCTGGCCGAAGGTCTTGCCGACCAGGGACTCGTCGGGGCAGCCGACGATCTCGGCGTCGAAGAAGTCGCGGTGCCAGACCCGGACGCCGAACTTGTTCTCGTAGTCCTTGCGGAACTGACGGCGGTACTCGTCATCGCGCATCAGATCATTGCGCTCGACCTCGTCGCGCAGGTGCAGAGCCGCTGCGCCGGAACCGAATTCCTCGAACACCACCAGGTCGATGCCGTCGGCGTACACCTCGAAGGGTACCGGCAGGTGCTGCCACCGGAAGTTGCCGCCGAGCTTGTTCACCAGCCGGGCCACCGGCCCCATGATGGTGATGGCGTAGGGGTTGGCCTTGATGTCGGCCGCCGACAGCAGGCTGGTCTTGAGGTTCTCGCGGAACAGGCCGAGCGACTGGGCCAACTGAGACAACAGGTTCAGTGGGTTCTCCAGATCCGGGCCCGACTGCAGGATTCGACCCGAGCGACGCAGCTGCGTCTTGAGCCGGCGCAGCTCGCGCGCCTTGGCGTAGGTGGAGGGCAGCGTGCGGGACCGGCAGGTGTCGCCGTCGATCTTGTCGAAAAGCAGTTGCTGCGAAGACAATCCGACGAACCCGGCTTGCAGTGCTGCCGCGAGCATCTGCTCCATCTCGGCCTGCTCGCTTCGGGTCGGGCGGACGTCTTTGCGGGTGGCGCGGTCCAGACCCATGACGGCGGTGCGCATGTCGGAGTGGCCGATGAACGCGGCGACGTTCGGGCCGAGGGGCCGGTCCTCGAGCGCGGTGACGTAACCCTCTGCGGTGTCCCAGGTCTTGTTGTCGTCGACGGCGGCGATGACGTGATCGCGCGGGATGGCCTCGACCCGGCCGAACAGGTCACCGGCGTCTTCGCCGCCGACGTGCACCGTCGAGAGTGAGCACGAGCCCAGCATCACGGTGGTCACGCCGTGCCGCAGTGACTCGGCCAGGCCGGGGCCGCCCAGCACCTCGACGTCGTAGTGCGTGTGGATGTCCAGCAGGCCGGGTGTCACCCATTTGCCGGTGGCGTCGACGACGTTCGCGCATCCGGTGTCATCCAGATCTGCGCCGATCGCCACGACATGCCCGTCGCGGATTCCGATGTCCCGGACGGCAGAAGGCGCGCCGGTTCCGTCGAACCAACGGCCGTTGCGGATGATCGTGTCGAACGTCGTTGCAGAGGTCACCTAACTATAGAAGCGTGCCGGTCAGGCCCATGTCAATGAAAAAGTGAACACTTTCTTGAAAATGTCTACTCGTCCTGGGGAAACCTGGGACGACGCTCAGGATCAGGGCGGATACTGGCTCGGGTGACCCCCTTGCAGCGGTACATCGCCGAGGAAATCGCCACCGATCACGTCGACGGGTTGCTGTTCCGCCGCGAAGCCCTGCGCCGGCTCGCCCTGTTGGGCGTGGGCACCGCCGCCGCGACCGCATTGATCGCCGCGTGCGGCGAGAGTCGAGGGCCGACAGCGTCGACGACATCGAAGACGTCCGCAGCGGCGTCGATCGAGCCCGGGCCGCCGCCTGGCATGGAGAACGCCGTCCAGCCCGCACCGATCACCTGGGCCGACGGCAAGATGCAGGGGTCGTGGGCCGCAGCCGCCCAGCCCCGCGGCGCGGTGCTGGTGGTCCACGAGAACAAGGGCCTCAATGACTGGGTGCGGTCGGTCGTCGGCCGCTTCGGCGGCAGCGGGTACTCGGCGCTGGGTATCGATCTGCTGTCGGCGCAGGGCGGCACCGCGGCGTTCAAGGACCCCGCCGAGGCGACCGCGGCACTCGGCAAGATTCCGCCGGACCAGTTCATCGCCGACCTGCGTTCCGGGCTCGACGAACTGCAGCGCCGGGCGCCCGGCATGAAACTCGCGATGATCGGCTTCTGCTTCGGCGGCGGCCTCACCTGGCAGCTCCTGGCCGCCGGCGAGCCGCGGCTGGCGGCGGCGTTGCCGTTCTACGGGCCGTTGCCGGATCCGCACGACTTCGCCGGCTCGAAACAGGCTGCGGTGCTGGCCTTTTACGGCGCGAAGGACGAACGGGTGACGGCCGGCAAAGACGCCGCGGCAGCCGCACTGGAGCAGGCCGGCATGGTTCATCAGATCGTCGTGGAGCCCGACGCCGATCATGCCTTCTTCAACGACTCGGGTCCGCGGTACAACGCCGCGGCGGCCGCCGATGCCTGGAAGCAGACGCAGTCCTGGATGGAGAGGTACCTGTCATGAGGACGGCACGGTTACCGGCGGCGGTGGCGGTCGTGGCGCTGACGCTGGTGACCGGGGCGGCCGCCGGGTGTGGGGCGCCGACGCCGGCACCGAACAGCGCCCCGTCGACCAGAGGCGCGCCGATGACCGGCCCGGTAGAGGGTCCGGCGATCACCATCACCGCGCTCAACTTCGGCGACCCGCTCACCGTGCCGCCCGGCGCGCAGATCACCGTCCTGAACAGCGACGACGTCGCACATACGGTGACGTCAAAGGTCAAGGGGCAGTTCGACGTCAAGGTCGGCGGCAACGCGCAGGCCACCTTTGCCGCGCCCACGACGCCGGGACGGTACCCCTACTACTGCGTGTACCACCCCGGGATGGTCGGTGTGCTGATCGTCCAGTAGATCAGCGGGGAGGCGTCCAACTGACCGGCAGGCGCTTGATGCCGTGGATGAACTGCGACCACAGCCGGTCGGGCTCGTCGGTGGCGGTCAGGTCCGGCACGCGGCGGTGGATCTCTTCGAACGCGACCGCGATCTCGCGGCGGGCCAGGTTCGCGCCCAGGCAGAAGCGTGCGCCACCGCCGCCAAAGCCCAGGTGCGGGTTGGGATTCCGGTGCACATCGAACAGCCACGGCCGGTCGAATTTCGCCTCGTCCCGGTTGGCTGAGCCGTACCACAACGTAACCTTCTGCCCGGCTTCCATTTTCACGCCGCTCAGCTCGAAGTCCTGGGTCAGGGTCCGGCGCATGTAGACCACGGGGGAGGCCCAGCGGATGATCTCCTCGACGGCCGTGGGTGCCACCGCGTCGTAGTCGGCCCACCACTGATCGCGCTGCTCGGGGAACCGGCTGAGCGTCAGCACCCCGTGGCTGATCGCGTTACGCGTGGTCTCGTTGCCCGCGACCACCAGCAGGATGAAGAACGACGCCACCTCGCTCGACGTCAGCCGTTCGCCGTCGACCTCGGCCTGCACCAGGGCAGTGGTCAGGTCGTCGTGGGGGTTGACGCGGCGATCATCGGCCAGGGCGGTGGCGTACCCGCCGATGTCCATGGCGCACCGGAAGAACTCCTCGTAATCGGTGGTCAGGTCGGGATCGCCGAAGCCGAGAATGATGTTGGTCCAGTGGAAGATCCGTTCGTGATCCTGCTCCGGAATGCCCATCATGTCGCAGATGATCTGCAGCGGCAGGGGACCGGCCAGGTCGGCCACGATGTCGCCGTGGCCATCCGGGTGGCGTTCGATCATGGACTCGACCAGGCTGCGCGCGCGGTGGCGCACCGACTCCTCCGTCCGCGCCACCACTTTCGGGGTGAACGCGCTGCGCACGATGTTGCGCAGCCGGGTGTGCCGCGGGTCGTCCATCACGATCATCGAGCCGAAATACTCGGCCAGTTCGGATGTCTGCTCGGGGATCGTGATGCCGTCCGCGGAGCTGAAGATGTGCGGGTGGCGACTGGCGAAGAAGACGTCGTCGTAGCGCGTCAACGCCCAGTGTCCGGGGCCGGGTTCGAACCCCTCCTGGGTGAGTTCGGCGTGGAAGGAGATGGGCGCTTCGCGGCGCAGTGTGGCGAACGCACCGTCGCGGAACCCGTCGCGGCGGCCCCAGAACTTGATCGAACTCAGGTCGATGTCGGACAGTGCGAGGTCCTGCGGCGGTGCGCCGTTGTCGAGTAAAGCAATGGCCATCTTCGGACTGTAAGGCCCGGTCGGGCAGTACCGCGGCAGAATCGGCTGCGAAGAATCAGCGGAACGTGGTAGTTCCTTGTGGTGCGTAACCCACATGCAGGACAACCATTTACGACCTCCGACGAGGACATCGCCCGTGCCCTGATGGACGTCAGCATCCCCACACTGATGCTCTCGCTGGTACACATGTCCGGTGATCCCGAGCTGATCCGCGGTGCGCTGCGCCCTGCCGGACTGTTCCTCAACGAGGTCCAGGGCTACATGTCCGAGGACGACAAGGCAGCGGTTCGCACCCTGGCCCTGAAGGTGATCGCCGACTACCGCGACCGCGGCTGCCCGGAGCCGGAGCCCATCGGCGCCGAGCTGCTCAAGGAGATGATGGAGTGGCTGGTCTGCGAACCGGTGCCCGACGAGTACGTGCCGATGGTGCTGGAGGAGATGGAGCTCGACGGGCGGGATGTGCGGGCCGGTGCGGCCGGCCGTGACGCTGAATCGGCCGCGGATTTTCCGGTGCTTGTCATCGGCTGCGGCGAATCCGGACTGCTCGCCGGTATCCGCTTGAAAGAGGCGGGGATTCCGTTCACCATCATCGAACGCGGTGCCGGTGTCGGCGGCACCTGGTGGCGCAACAGCTATCCCGGCGCCCGGGTCGATGTGGGAAATCACTTCTACTGCTACAGCTTTGAACCCAGCGACCACTGGACGCAGTTCTTCGCCGAACAACCTGAACTGCAGGCCTATTTCGAACGCATCCTGGACAAGTACGGAATCCGCCCACACGTCCGGTTCGAAACCGAGGTCACCGGCGCGACGTGGGACGAGGCGACCGCGACATGGCAGGTGGTGGTGCGCACGCCGGACGGGACGGCCGAGACGGTGTCGGCACGGGCGGCGATCAGCGCCGTCGGGCAACTCAATCGTCCTCACCTGCCGTCGATCTCGGGGCAGGACGACTTCGACGGTCCGTCGTTCCATTCGGCGGAGTGGGATCACGATGTCGACCTCACCGGCAAGCACGTCGCGATGGTCGGCGCCGGTGCCAGCGGGTTCCAGATCGCGCCGTCGATCTCTGGAAACGTTGCTTCGCTCAACATCTTTCAGCGAACCGCGCAGTGGATGTTCCCCAACCCCAACTATCATGCGATGGTCGGAGACGGCGTCAAATGGGCGCTCAAGCACCTGCCGTTCTACGGCCGCTGGTACCGCTTCCTGCTGTTCTGGCCCGGTTGCGACAAGGGCCTGGCCGCGGCCCGCGTCGATCCGGACTATCCCGATCAGCAACGCGCGGTCAGCGAGATCAACGACGTCACGCGAATCATGTTCACCGAGTGGATCAAAGGGCAGATCGGTGACAACCCGGACCTGCTGGCCAAGGTCATCCCGGACTACCCGGCGACCGGCAAACGGACGTTGCAGGACAACGGCAGCTGGCTCCAGACGCTCACGCAGGATCACGTCGAGCTGATCCGGACGCCCATCGCACGTATCGAACGCGACGCCGTCGTGACGGCCGACGATCGGCGGCATCCCGCTGATGTGATCGTCTACGCCACCGGCTTTCACGCCGGAAAGGTGCTGTGGCCCATGACCATCGTCGGCCGCGACGGCCGTGTGCTGGGCGAGCAGTGGGGTGAGAGGCCGACCGCGTATCTCGGCATCACCGTCCCGGGATTCCCGAACTTCTTCTGTATGTACGGGCCCGGCACCAATCTCGCCAGTGGCGGCAGCCTGATCTTCCATTCGGAATGCCAGATGCGTTACATCTCAGAATGTTTGGACCTGTTGTTGACCGGCCACGGGAACTGGATGGAACCGCGGCCCGAGCGGCTGGACGACTGGGTGCAGCGCAGCCAGGCCGAGATGCGGACCATGGTGTGGTCGCAGCCGTCCGTCCGGCATTCGTTCTACAAGAACGCCGACGGCGACATCTACACGCTCAGCCCGTGGCGCCTGGTCGACTACTGGACCTGGACGCGAAATGCCGACCCGGAGGACTACACCTTCGGGTGAACGGACGCGCGGTCAGCTGTTGACGGATTCGTCGTCCGGCAAGTCGTGCCGGACGACGCGTACCTGCCCCCGCGGCAGGCACGCGGCGTAGCCATGGCGCTTGCCGTAGAGCTCCCAGGAGGTGTGCTCCTGGTCGGTGGGCACGTCGATCCGGTGTCCGTCCGCGAACGCCAGGTGCAGGCTGCCGTTGTCGTCCCATTCGGCGTGCGTGCACTTCTGGCCGGCGAAATCGAACAACGGCCGTTCCTGCTTGCGCACGTCGGCCGGATTGATCGCAACGACTTCCTGCGGGTCGGTCTCGGTGGCCGGCAGGGTCAGTGCCAGGGGCGCCGAGATGACGAGCTCGTTGTAGTCCTCCATGTCCAGCACCAGTCCGTCGCGGAAGGAGATCCGCTGCACTGCGCATCCTTTTATCCACTGTTCGGTCATAACCCACTGTGTTACGACCTGGCCCGACGCGCAACAACGCGCGACGTTGAGCGGGTCCGGGTGGCCTGGAACAGTGAGCGCTACCGGTTGACGAGGGGGAAGGCCAGCGCGCAGCCCGATTCCATGGAGTGCGTCCAGGCGTCCTGCTCGGCAGCAGCCCGCAGGTGCCGGGGGCGCGCGGTCCAGCCGCAGGTGCACGTCGCATAGGAGCAGCCGAGCCCGCGAACATGAACGCCCACCTCGTCATGCGATACGACGGTGGGTGGGGTGAGGGGCGGTGCCGTCATCATGCTGACCTCCTGGCCGGTCTTGTCGTCAATTCTCGCGCCGCCGCATCACAGGAACCAGCAGCGACAGGTCACAACTAGGCCAACGCGGCGCGGTCATTCGGCCGCGACGGTTCGCTGCCACGCCGACCGGCCGTCGTGGAGATGGCAAATGCTGATAACGGTTTGAACACAGGGCCGTGGGAAGCTGGCAAATAATCGCAGGTCGGTGGCCTGCGGACGGGTGCCCTGTGGCCCAGGTAACGGGTAAGGTCAGCGGTCAAAGGGTGGCTTTTCTCACCACGATTCCGGATAGTTTTCGCCCGCCCAAGCGCGCGTCATCGCGGATCGTGCGGCGCCACCATGCGGTTTTGAAGGGGTTGTTTGCGTGGACGCGGTGCTCGGTTTGGCCATGACTCCGTCGTCCATCGGCTTGGTACTGGTAGAGGGCAATGACGTCGACGGGTTCACCATGGACCACGACGCCGTCGAGATCATGAACTCCGGGGATGCCACCGCTGCCGTACTGCGTAGCGAGGCGCGGGCGGCAACGCGCGGGTTGCGGCTCAAGTCGATCGGACTGACGTGGAGCGACGACGCCGACGTCGAGGCCTCGATGCTGATGCAGTCGCTGTCGGATTCCGGTTTCGACAATGTGGTGCCGGTTCGCTTCCCGGAGGCCAACGAGGCCGTGGCCCGCGGCATCGCGGACGCATTGGGCTGCGGGACGACGGCGGTGTGCACCATCGAGCCGGAATTCGCGATCACCATGATCGTGCATGCGGCCAGCGGCGCCGTCCACACGGCCGTGAACCACTGCATCGGCTCCAGGTCGGTGCTGACCAGCTGGCTCAGCTCCGTTTTCGCCCGCGCGGACTGGCAGCCGGAGGCGCTGGTGGTCATCGGGTCCGCCGGTAACTTCGAGGCGATTCTGCCGGGCCTGCAGGACGCGCTCTCGGTGCCGGTGTTCACCCCGGAAGAAGCAGATTTGGCGCTGGCCCGCGGTGCGGCGCTGGTATCCGTGCGATCAGGCGAATCCGACCTGTCCGAGCCGTACTTCTTCGGCGACGAGCCCCGTCCGGACGAATGGGCCGGTCAGGATTTCGGCTGGGACCCGACCTTCGACCCGTTCGAGGCCGCCGCTGCGTTCGAGCGCAACGCGGTGGTTCCGGTGGGACGGCATCGAACGCGCAATTCGTCGCGGTGGCAGCAGGTGTCGAGCTCGCCCGCGCTGCCCCTGACCATGCTGGCCGTCGGGTCGACGGCCTTCGTGGCGTCCGTGTCGATGGCCGTCACGCTGCAGTTCCTGCCCGCCCATGGCGCCGGGTCGACGTCCGTCACCAAGAGCCCGCGGCCCGCTGCCGCCGAGCAGGCGGTGGCGCCCGTCCAGCCTCCTACGGTCCACGTGGTGCCCGCCGCCGAGCCGTCGGCCGAGGTGTCGGCACCGGTCGAGGCACCGCTGTCGGACGCACCGATCCTCGAACCGCAGCCGGCTCCCGCCGTCGAACCGGACCCGGCAGCACATCCCGAGGGCCAGCCGCCCGCCGATGTGCCGCCCGCCGCCACGGACATCCCACCGGCGGAAATGCCGTCGAATTCGGTCGCCGTCGCGGTGCCGGCGGAGGCCCCGGCTCCGGCAGCTCCCGTCGCTCCGGCGCCCACCGATGCGGCCCCGCCGGCCGAGCCCGCCGCACCGCCGCAGTAAACCCCGAGGTCGAACCGCCTCGGCTGGGCCGACGGCGTGCGGCTAACGAAAGTAACGCCGCCGTCGAACTACGATATGTAGTGAACGTATCTCGGACCTGAGGATGGACCCCTTGCCCAAAACTGTGCGTTATGCGCTGGCCGTTGCCGCATCTGCGGTGATGATGCTGAGCGGCTCCGTGGGTGCTGCTGTCGCGGCATTGCCCGAGTCCCTTCCGGTCGCCATGATCACGCCAGGCAGTGGTGCCGTGGTCGGTGTCGGGATGCCCGTCACGGTGACCTTCAGCCAGCCGGTCGCGGACCGGGTGCGCGCTGAACGCACCATCGAGTTCTCGTCGCCGAAGATGACGAAGGCGCCCGCCGGTACGTTCGCCTGGCTGGCCGACAACCGCGTGCAGTTCACGCCCAGCACCTACTGGCCTGCGCACTCGTCCATCAAGGTGTCGGTCGGCGGGGCCAAGCAGTCGTTCGAGACCGGCTCGGCCACGCTGGGAGTCGCGAGCATCAGCGGGCACACCTTCACGGTGAGCATCGACGGCCAGGTCGTGAAGACCATGCCGGCATCGATGGGCAAGCCGAAGCACCCGACACCGGTGGGGTCGTTCACGGCGCTGGAGAAGCAGAACCCCGTCGTCATGGATTCGCGGACCATCGGCATCCCGCTCAATGATCCCGAGGGCTACAAGCTGACGGTGTACAGCGCCGTGCGGGTCACCTGGGGTGGCGTCTACGTGCACGGCGCGCCGTGGTCCGTTGGGCAGCAAGGCTATTCGAACGTCAGCCACGGCTGCATCAACCTGAGCGCCGACAACGCGTCCTGGTACTACAACCAGGTGAACATCGGCGACCCGATCATCATCAACTCGTAGACCGCAGCGCCTGCGCCGTCGCGTCGTCGGCGGGCAGGAATGCTTCGATGCTCAATTCCACGGCAGTCAGGTCCAGCGCCGTGCCGAAGGTGGTCACGGTGCTGAGAAAGGTCAGCACCTGGCCGTCCGGGCCGTCGATCTCCAGCGGTACCGCGACGCCGCCCAGATCGGACGATTCGACGTTTCCACCGGGGTAGGCCTCGATCTCGGTCAACAGGTCGTGAAGCTGGGCCGACGCACTGCTGGCCACCTCACGCCGCAGCCGCCCGATCACGTGGTGGCGCCACTGTCCCAGATTGCGGATCCGGGGCGCCAACCCGTCCGGATGCAGCGAAATGCGAAGGGCGTTGGGCGATTCCAGCAACGGGGGAGCCACGCCCTCGAGCAGTACCACGATGCCGGCATTGCCGGCCACGATGTTCCACAGATGGTCGACGGCCAGGCACGGGAACGGCTCATACGCGGCGAGCACGCGGTCGATCCCGGTGCGCACCGCGCTCATTTCCGGGTCGTCGAGTGCCCGCTCGGCGTACACGGGCGCGTGCCCGGCAGCCAGCAGCAGCCGGTTCTGTTCTCGCGCAGGGACATTCAGCACACTGCCGAGTTTGAGCACCATGGCCCGGCTCGGCGTCGAACGGCCGGTTTCGATGAAACTGAGATGGCGCGCGGACACGTCGGCCTCGATCGCCAGGTCGAGCTGGCTGATGCGCCGCCGTTGCCGCCACTGCCGCATGAGGGTTCCGAACGGTTGCGGCGAGTGCGGTGGGGCAGCGGTGGCGGCGGTCACGCTCTCCAGTGTCGCGGCTGCACGTCTCGGTGGCGACTACCTGTCAGGTAATTGCCGCAATTACCTGATGGGGACAGGCTCGAATCGTCCGACAACGCACCAGGAGGCGATCGAGATGCGCACGACCCACCCCACAAGCGAACCGTCGACGAAGGCGCCGCCGATCTGGCTGCGGGCGGTCATGGCGGCCGATCGAACCGGATCGGCCTGGTACGTCGGTACCGGTTTCTTCTTCGCGCCGGTGTTGCTGGTGGTGTCGCCGTGGCCGGCGCTCACCACGGCGCTATGGGTGATCATCTCCGTCACCGGGTTGTGGCTCGGCCTGCTCGGCGTCGCGATGGCGACCGGCCTGGCGATGGTGCTGCGCTCCGGCCAGGAGTTGTCCGACGATTACTGGCAGTCGCTTCTGGACTACCCGGATCGGCCCAAGGTCACTGCGCAACAGCTGGTTTCGCGTTAGCGCCGGTGTAGTCGACCTGCCAGTGCTTGATGCCGTTCAGCCAGCCGGATCGCAGTCGCTCCGGCTCGCTGAGCGGACGCAGGTCGGGCATGTGGTCGGCGATCGCGTTGAACATCAGGTCGATGGTCATCCGGGCCAGGTTCGCCCCGATGCAGTAGTGCGCGCCGGTGCCGCCGAAGCCGACGTGCGGGTTGGGGTCGCGCATGATGTTGAACGCGTACGGGTCGTCGAACACCTCCTCGTCGAAGTTGGCCGACCGGTAGCACATCACCACCCGTTGGCCCTTCTTGATCGGCACGCCGCCGAGCTCGGTGTCCTGCGTTGCCGTGCGCTGGAACGAGGTGACCGGGGTGGCCCAGCGGACGATCTCGTCGGCGGCCGTCGCGGGACGTTCCCGCTTGAACAGTTCCCACTGGTCCGGGTGCTCGGCGAAGGCCATCATGCCCTGGGTGATGGTGTTGCGGGTGGTCTCGTTGCCGGCCACCGCGAGCAGGATGACGAAGAATCCGAATTCGTCGTCGGAGAGCTTGTGGCCCTCGACGTCGGCCTGGACCAGCCGGGTCACCAGGTCGTCGCGCGGGTTGGCGCCCCGGTCGGCGGCCATGGCCATGCCGTACATGATCAGTTCGACCGACGCGGTGATGGCGTCGTTGCCGGCGAATTCGGGGTCCATGTCGCCGACCATCTGATTGGACCAGTCGAACAGCTTCTTGCGGTCTTCCTGTGGCACGCCCATCAGGCCGGCGATCGCCTGCAGCGGAAGCTCACAGGAGACCTGCTCGACGAAGTCGCCGTAGCCTTTGGCGGCTGCCTCCTGCGCGATCTGCTGTGCCCGCTTGCTCAGTTCGTCCCGCAGCAGTTCGATGGCCCGCGGGGTGAACATCCGCGAGATGATCTTGCGCAGGTGGGTGTGATGCGGCGCGTCCATGTTCAGCAGCACGAACTTGCCGCGCTCGATCTGTTCGGTGACGGTGCCGTCCTGGTACCGGGGGATGGCCGTCTTCTCCTGGCTGGAGAACACGTCGCTGCGCCGCGACACCTCCTTGACATCCTTGTGCCGCGTCACCACCCAGTAGCCACCGTCATCGAAACCGCCCTTGCCCATGGGCTGTTCGTTCCACCAGATCGGCGCGACCTGCCGCAGTTCGGCGAGTTCGGCGACCGGCAGCCGCTGGGCGTAGATGTCGGGGTCGGTGAAGTCGAATCCAGCTGGGATGTTGGGTGCCGACATGTGGCGCTCCTCACTCTGCAACGTGTTTCAATTTAGTACCGCGTGGAGGTCGGGGCCGCAAGGTTATGCCGATAATTCGGCTCAGATTCTGGGTGAATGCCGATGGCTGCTGATTTGCCGTGCACTATTCGTCGTAGCAATTTCGGCGCGTGAGTCGTCGTCGGGGCGATGTCCGCGATCGGGGATTCGTACGGTCGCACCAGATTGATCCGGCAATTTCCCAGCATTACCGCAGTCACCTGTAGCACCATTGGTTACCGGACATGCACGGGAGGGCTTCAGATGAGGATCCTTGACGACGCCAGAATCCGCGCCGTAGGGCTGGCCTGCGCAGCGTTGCTGTTGCCGATCGGGTCGGCCGCGGCGGCATGGGCCGACGACGCCGCGCCGGACACCAAGTCCGGCGACAGCTCGGCGGTCGATCTCGCGGCGGCCCCGATCGACCCGCCGCCGCCCGTTGCTCCCAAGCCGGTGCCGGCCGGTAAGCCGGTCCCGGTGGCGAATGCCACCCCGGTGCCGCACCTGTCCAGCCCGGAGAATTTGCCGCCGTACACGACGAGCACCGCCGAAGGGTCCCAGGACACCGACCAACTGTCGTATCTGCGCGACGTCTGGCATGCCGTCCAGGAGCGCGAGATCAGCCCGAAGCAGGCCCTCGTGCTGCTGGCGCAGCGCCCCATGGATGCCGACGCAGCACCTCCCGCAGGCATGCCGGCCGGGCCGCAGGCGCCGGCACCGGTCCCGCCGCCGGCCCCGGAGCCGCCTGCCCCCGTGGACGTTCCGGCGCCCCCGGAATAGCTAGGCCGTCAGCGCTTCGATCCGGGCCGGCACGTGTTTGTGCCATGGGGTGCCCGCGAACTCATCGCGCCAGTCGGCCGAGGTCAGGTTGTTGGGGGCCACGCCCGGCACCTGCTGTTCGCCGTTTGCGTCGGTGAAGTCCAGCCCGAAACCGTTCGGCAGCGAGGCATGTCCGGGCAGCATGACGTCGGTGACCTCCACCGAAGCTTCCGCGCTGCCGGCCGCGGTGGTGATCCGGGCGCGGCCACCGTCGACCAGGCCCAGCGCCGCTGCGTCTTCGACGCTGACCCGCAGCGCGCCGTCGGCGTCACGCTTGCGCCAGCCGGGATCGCGGATGATGTCGTTGGCGGTGAACGCCCGGCGCTCGCCGGCCGACAGCACGATCGGATAGTCGTCGGAGATCAGCGGCGGCCGATCGGTGGCGAGCGCGCCGAGTTCGGAGAGCATCTCGGGGATCTCCAAGGCGATGCGCCGGTCGCTGTGGCTGACCAGGTTCCAGTCGTCCTCGTACTCGTGCACCGTGAACGTCACCCCGGACTTGCCTTCGAGGATGGCGGTGAACAGCGCGTTGCCATCGGCGTGGCCGGCCCGGCGGACCGCGTCGGGATACGTCATCGCGGCTTTCTGGGCCAGTCCCCACAACGCTGCCGCACCGGCCAGACCGTCCGGCAGCGCCGGGCCCAGGGTTTCGTACAGCACATAGGGCAGCACCCGGCCCAGTGACGGGTTGGCGCCCACTGCGCTGAAGAATGCCCCTAGGTAGGTGTCGAGGCCGTCGCGGGCGGCGCGGCGCAGCGGGTCGAGTTCCGCGTCGTCGACGACGCCCAGCGCGCGCACCAGCCGCGCCCAGATCTCGGGTTCGGGCAAGGTGCCGGGCAGCGGCGTCATCAGGGCGTGCCGCAGGTGAAAGGTGTTGTGCGGGAACTCGAGATTGAAGAACGTCGCTTCGGGTTTCTCGAACTGGCTGGCGGCGGGCAGCACGTAGTGGGCCAGCCGCGCCGTCTCGGTCATCGCGACGTCGACGACGACCAGCAGTTCCAGCGCCTCGAGCGCGTCGCGCACCGCGGCCGAGTCGGCGATGGAATGGGCGGGGTTGCTGCTCTCGACGATCATCGCCCGGAACCGGTCCGGATGGTCGGTCAGGATCTCCTGCGGCACCACATTGGACGGCAGCAGCCCGGCGATGATGGGAGCACCGGTCACCGGCGAGCGGCCGACGCCGCCCGCCGCGAACAGCGGCGCGAACGACGAATGCAGGTGCTGCCCACCGCGTTTGGCGAAGTTGCCGGTCAGGATCCACAACATCTTGTTCAGGTAGGAGACCAGCGTGCTGTTCGGCGCCTGCTGAACGCCGAGATCCTCGAACACCGAAACGCTTGCCGCACCGGCAATCCGGCGGGCAGCGGCGCGCAACAGCTCGGCGTCGACGCCGCAGCGCTGGGCGAAGTCGTCGACGTCCACTGCGCGCAGCGCGTCCCGGACCGGTTCGACGCCGGTCACATGCTCGGTGAGAAACGCCTCGTCGCAAAGGTTTTCCTGAACCAGGACCGCGGCCAGCGCGCTGATGCACCACGCATCGGTGCCGGGCCGCACCCGCAGGTGGAAGTCGGCCATTTTGGCGGTGTCGGTCAGTACCGGGTCGATGACGATCATGGACCGCTGCGGATCCTTCGCGATGTCCTGCAGCACGGTGCGTGCGCGCGGGAAACTCTGCGACATCCACGGGTTCTTCCCGACGAATACCGACACCTCGGCGTGCTCGAACTCGCCGCGGGTATGTCCGCCGTAGAGCTGTGCGTCGACCCAGAACTCACCGGTCTTCTCCTGCGCCAACGCATTTGACCGGTACCGGGCGCCGAGTGCCTTGAGGAAGGCGCCGCTGTAGGCGCCGCCCAGGTGATTACCCTGGCCACCGCCGCCGTAGTAGAAGATCTTGTCGCCGCCGTACTCGTCGCGGACGCGTGAGAAGCCCTCGGCGATCTCGGAAATCGCGGTGTCCCAGTCGATTTCCTCGTAGCTGCCGTCCGGCCTGCGGCGCATCGGCGAGGTGAGGCGGCTGCGGTTGTTCTGATAATGATCCAGGCGCAGTGCCTTGTTGCACGTGTAACCCTGCGAGGCTGGATGCGCTTTGTCGCCACGGATTTTCGACAGCGTGCGGCCGTCGAGTTGCACGACGATGCCGCAGTTGCATTCGCACAGGATGCAGGCGGTGGACTGCCACTCCTGGGTTTCGGTCATGACGACGCCTTCCGTTGTGTTGTCGCGGCAGACACGAGGGCGCGTAGCTGCCGATGCACGAGGTCCAGTGGGGTGGTCGAGCCGGTGGTACGGGCCACCACGACGGCGCCTTCGATGGCGGTGGTGGCGAGCATGGCCAACTCGGCGGCTTGCTCGGGGGCGGCTCCGTCGGCCTGCAACTGTTCTTCGAGTTGGTCGAGCCAGCGGGTGAAGGCAGCGGCGGCCCGTTCGATGACGGGCGGGTTGTCGGCCTCGACGGCGACCGCGACCACCGGGCAACCGGCCCGGAATCCGCTGTCGGTCAGTTGGGTGCGGAACCCGTCGACCAGCACGTCGAGCGCTTCGAGTGCGGTGCCGGCCTTGGCGATTCGGCGGGCGACGTGATCGCTCGCGAAATCGATTGCCTCGCAGAGCAGTTGGGTCCGACCGCCGGGGAAGTGATGGTAAGCCGAGCCGCGCGGCGCTCCGCTGTGGGCGAGCACGTCGGCGATGGCCGTCGAATGCGCGCCCCGCTCGCGGATGAGCAGCGCCGCAGAAACGATCATGCGGTCACGCGGGCTGGCCATGGCTGTGGTCCCCTTCGCCGATTATGTATGCAACCATACATAATCGGCAGACCGCGGTCTATGCCTGCGCGTGCCGAACGCTTGCGCCTCGGATTGCAGTCACATGCTGACCGCAATCCGAGGCGCAGGCATCGTCAGGCTCCCGGTGGTAGGCGGCGATGGACGCCAGCACCGGCGGCCGCGATCACACGGACGCGGCTTCGTTCAATTCCTCGAGCCGGCCGGTGGCCTCCAGGTACTCCTGCACCCAGCGCTCGATCACCGCGGACGTCTTCTCGACCTTGGTGAACTGGCCGACCACCTGGCCGACGGGGTTGAACGCGACGTCGACGCTCTCGTTCGGGTACTTGTGCGTCGCGGCGACGGCCATGCCGGAAACCATGTACTGCAACGGCATTCCGAGCGGCTTCGGGTTGCCTTCCTGCTCCCAGGCCTCGGTCCAATCGTTGCGCAGCATGCGCGCCGGCTTGCCGGTGAACGACCGGCTGCGCACGGTGTCCTTGCTGCTCGCCTTGGCGTACGCGGCGTGCTGCTGCTCGGAGTGTTCGCTCTCTTCGACCATCACCCACTGCGAACCGGTCCACGCGCCCTGCGTGCCGAGGGCGAGTGCCGCGGCGATCTGCTGGCCGCTGCCGATGCCGCCGGCGGCCAGCACCGGTACCGGCGCGACCTCCTTGACGACCTGGGGCCACAGCACGATCGAGCCGATCTCACCGCTGTGTCCACCGGCCTCGCCACCCTGGGCGATGATGATGTCGACGCCGGCATCGGCGTGCTTGCGGGCCTGTGACGGCGAGCCGCACAGTGCCGCCACCTTGCGGCCCTCGGCATGAATGTGGTCGATCATGTCCTTGGGCGGCGTGCCCAGCGCATTGGCGATCAGGGTGCACTTCGGGTGCTGCAGAGCGACCTCGACCTGTGGGGTTGCGGTGGCCTCGGTCCAGCCGAGCAGCTGCAGGGCATCGTCGTCGCTGTGGTCGACCGGCACGCCGTGGTCGGCAAGGATCTTCTTCGCGAAATCGAGGTGTTCCTGCGGTACCAGGGCGTTGAGCTGCTTCTTGAGCACCTCGGGATCCAGGTCGACCTGGTCCATGCCCTCGTACTTGTTGGGGATGACGATGTCGACGCCGTAGGGGTGGTCGCCGATGTTCTCGTCGATCCACTTCAGCTCGATCTCGAGCTGCTCAGGAGTGAAACCGACGGCGCCCAGGACGCCGAAACCGCCGGCTTTGCTGACTGCCACGACCACGTCGCGGCAGTGGGTGAAGGCGAAGATCGGGTATTCGATGCCGAGTTGATCGCAGAGAGCGGTGCGCATAGGAGTTCCTTGTGCTGGTGCCGAAGCCGTAGTGGCAAAACTGAAACGTGTTCTAATTTAGTACCGCGTGACAGTCCGGCGCGCAAGGCCACGCGCGCATTGGGGCCCAGATTCGGGGCGAATACCGTTCCTGACGGTCAGCGCCGCACTAGTCGTCGTAGCCAACCGGTCCGGTGGCCGGATGGGGCTGCCGCGCGCACCACCGTCCAGCCGAGGCGGTCCGCTTCGGCGGCCAGCCCGGGGCGCGGATTCACCGGAATCGGGTGCCCCACGGCGCGCATCAGCGGCAGGTCCTCGTCGCCGTCGGCGTAGAAGTAACTCTGTTGCAGGTCAACAGAATTGGCCTGGCTGAACTCCGCGACCGCGGCGGCCTTGCGGTGGCCCCAGACGATGGGCCGGACGATGTCACCGCTGAGGGTGCCGTCGCCGTCGACGGTGAAGTGATTGCAGATGACGTGTTCGACACCCAGGTAGCGGGCCAGCGGCATGACATGCATGGTCAGCGCCGACGAACTGAGCACCACCGTGTGGCCCGACCGCTGATGGGCACGCACGATCTCGCGCATCGTCGGGAACATCCTGGCCTGGACGTGGCTGTGGAACAGCTGCTCGCCGAGTGACTCCTGCTCGGCCAGCGATTCGCCCCGCATGTAGCCGGCGGCGCGAATCAGCAGTCGCTCGAACTCCATGCGGCGCAGCTTGTATCGCACTGTCGCCTCGAGGATGCCGGTCAGTTCGCCGAAGGCGGCCTGCCGCTGCCGGAACCGGTGCGCGGCGTGGACCGTCGCGATGAAACCGGACACCAGCGTGCCGTCGACGTCGAAGAAGGCACCGACGTTCGAGCTCGTCGCGCCACGGTCATCGGCGTCGATCGCAGTGATCGGCCCCGTGATCGGCCCGGCGTTCGGCGCAGACATGTTCCCAGTATGCCGGGATGCCCGGCTGCCCATCGGCCGGGCGGTAGCCTGACCCGTCATGGGACGCGTGGACGGCAAAGTTGCACTGATCACTGGTGGCGCACGGGGGATGGGTGCGGCGCACGCCCGCATGCTCGTCGCCGAGGGCGCCAAGGTCGTCATCGGCGACATCCTCGACGAACCGGGCGCGGCGCTGGCCACCGAACTCGGTGACGCCGCGCGCTACGTGCACCTCGACGTCACCGACGCCGACCAGTGGGCCGCCGCGGTCGCCACCGCGACCGAGCAGTTCGGTCTGCTCAACGTCCTGGTCAACAACGCCGGCATCACCGCCCTCGGCAAGATCGGCGAGTTCGACATGGCCAAGTGGCAGAAGTGCATCGACGTCAACCTCACCGGCACCTTTCTCGGCATGCAGGCGGTGGTCGCGCCGATGCGGGAGGCCGGCGGCGGTTCGATCATCAACATCTCGTCCATCGAGGGCATGCGCGGCGCGACGCTGCTGCATCCGTACGTCGCGTCCAAGTGGGCGGTGCGCGGGCTGACCAAGTCGGCGGCCATCGATCTGGGCAAGGACAAGATCCGGGTCAACTCGGTGCTGCCCGGCTTCATCCGCACGCCGATGACCAAATATTTCCCCGACGACATGATGACCGCGCCGCTGGGCCGGCCCGGGCAGGCCGATGAGGTAGCGACCTTTGTGGTGTTCCTGGCCAGCGACGAATCGTCGTTTGCCACCGGCAGCGAGTTCGTCGTCGACGGCGGTCTGACGACCGACGTGCCGCACAAGTTCTGACCTCAACGTTTCTGGAACTACCGGTCTGACGGGGCACAATGAGGAGCCCCCACATCGCGTATCCCCCTTGTTGAAGCGCGTTCAGATCCGGAGGGAGCAGGGCTATATCAACCGAGTTGCGCCGCGGTGCAGTGCTGGGTGCTGTCATTTTCCTGGTGCTGCTGTTCGCCTGCACCGGTGATCTGCCGCGCCTGCTGAGGCCCATGAGCCCGGCCGCAGAGGTCGAGTTGGCGCAGGGTTGGCAGCTGGCCTCGGCGCAGGGCATGGCGGCCACCGGCGCGCAGCTCAGCACCGACGGGTTCGGCGCGACCGGTGCCGGCTGGCACCAGGTGCGGCACATGCCGGCGACGGTGCTGCAGGCGCTCGAGGACGACGGCACCTACCCGGACCTCTACTACGGCGACAACCTGCTGACCAAGGTGCCGCAGGACCTGTACAAGCAGGACTGGTGGTACCGCACGACGTTCGTCGCGCCGCCCGGGCACTCGACCTACCGACTGAACTTTCCCGGCATCAACTACCGGGCCGAGATCTGGCTGAACGGGCACCGGATCGCCGACAGCGGACAGATCGCGGGCATGTACGTCGACCACACCCTGGACGTGTCGAAGTGGATCGACCGCGGCCGCGCCAACACGCTGGCCGTCAAGGTCACCCCGGAGCGGGCGCTGCAGGATGTCGACGGCGTGGAGTTGGCCGACAGCTGGTTCGACTGGATCAACTGGAACTACCTCGGCTACCAGGGGCCGGGGAAGAACCCGGCCAACGGCAATTCGTTCGTCTCGGACCGCAATGCCGGCATCCTCAAGCCGGTCACCTTGAAGATGTCCGGCGATGTGGCGATCACCGATGCCACCGTGAACAGCCAGCTGCCGTTGCCGCGTACCGACAGCGCCCAGCTGAGCGTCCGGTCCGGCCTGACCAACTACTCCGACCAACGGGTCAACGGCGTGGTGCGGGCGACCATCACCCGCGCCGGTAAGTCGGACATCGAGATCGAGCGACCGGTCTCGCTCGGGCCGGGGGAGAGCCGCGACGTCACGTTCAGCCCCAACGACTACGAGGCGCTGCGGATCGGCAACCCGGACCTGTGGTGGCCGTACACGATGGGCAAGCCCGACCTGTACGACCTGCGGCTGCAGTTCCTGCAGTACGGCCAGACCACCGACGAGTTGAAGCAGCGGTTCGGCATCCGCTCCATCGAGCAGGGCCGCGACGGCAGCGAGGAGTTCCCGCAGCTGGGTTCCGGCGGCAACTTCTACCTGAAGGTCAACGGCCGGGACTTCCTGGCGCGCGGGGCCACCTACACCCCCGACCTGCTGTACCGCGACGATCCCGACCGCGACAACGCGATCCTGCGCTACGTCAAGGATCTGGGTCTGAACATGATCCGGATGGAATCCAAGATTCCCGGTGCGCGCTTCATCGAGCGGGCCGACGAGCTGGGCATCCCGCTGATGGTGGGCTGGATGTGCTGCAACCAGTGGGAGAAGTGGCCACAGTGGGACCAGGAGGATCACCGGGTCGCGCAGGACAGTCTGCGCTCGCAGATCCTGATGCTGCGTTCACATGCGTCCGCATTCGTCTGGGCCAACGCCAGCGACGGACATCCGCCGGCCGACATCCTGGAGCAGTACCACGAGATTCTGCGAAAGTTGCACTGGCAGAACGCCGTTGTCGACACGGTGTCGTCCTACACCACCGATTCGTCGGGTAACCGGCTGTGGGACGGCATCCAGATGGCCGGCCCGTACACCTGGCGGGCGCCCGCGTACTGGTTCGACGGGGAGTACGCCGCCGCCCGGGGCGCGTCGGCCGAGCAGGGCGACAACGAGCACATCCCGCCGTTCGCGAGCCTGCGCAAGTTCATTCCGCCGGACAAGCTCTGGCCGATCAACGACATGTGGTACTTCCACGCCGGTTCCAACCCCGGCAACGAGGCCTTGGCGAGCATCCGCACCGCGATCGTCCAGCGATACGGATCATCCACTGGCGCTGAGGAATTCGCGCGCAAGGCACAGTTGGCCCACTACGAGGCGACGCGGGCCCAGTTCGAGTCGTTCGCCGCTCTGGGCTGGGCGGACCGCAAGATGACGATCTACTGGATGCTCAACAACCACTGGCCGTCGTTCTTCGGCAACATCTTCGACTACTACCTACGGCCTGGCGGTGCGTACTACGGAGCGAAGAAGGGCCTGCAGCCGCTGTCGGTCACGTTCGACTCGTACGCCACCGGCGATCACAGCACCGCCAAGGTGAGCATCGTCAACCAGAGCCCGGAGAACGTCGTCGGGCTCCGCGTCCGCACCCGGGTGTACGACATCAACGGGACCATGCGCGACGACCGCATCAGTGACCCGTACGACGTGGCCTCCGGCGCCGCCGCGGTGGCCGTGACACTGCCACGGGTGGTGCCCGATTCCCGGGTGTTCTTCGTCCGGTGCGAGCTGGTGAACCCGATCGGCGAGGTCGTCGCGGACAACGACTACTGGCAGTCCCAGCAGGGCGACATCGGAGAACCCGGCAAGGACGTCGCCTTCGAGCTGCACCAGACCGCGTGGGCGGACATGACGCCGCTCAACTACATGACGAAGGCCCGGCTGGAGGTCAGCGCCGCCGGTTCGGTGAATGGTGACGGTCAGCAGGTCGTCGATATCACGCTGCGCAATCCGACCAAGCAGGTCGCGTTCTTCGAGCGGGCGGAGCTGACAACCGCTCCCGATGCCGACGAGATCCTGCCCATCGAGTACAGCGACAACTACGTGACCGTCTATCCGGGGGAGACCGCGCATGTTCGCGGGCTGGTGCCGAAACCTGGGGTGAACGCGGGCTGGGTCCGGGTCGGTGGCTACAACACGCCACCCGTGACGGTCCCGGTGGCGGGCGGCCCCGCGCCGCAGGAAACGATGGACGCCGCCTCGCGGGCCGCGGTGGCCGGTCCTGGTCTGGCTGAGCCGGACGTCCGGCCCGCGGCGCCCGATGCGGTACCGCGGGTCCCGCGGCCCGGCGCATGAGACATGATGAACGCACAGACGAAGGAGAAGCTGATGGCCCACGAGGTGGCTGACGAACGTTCCGCACTCGCCGCATACACCGCCGAAAAGGGGTGGCAGCGCCGTACGGACGACCGCGTCGATATCTACCTGCGTGGCGCGTCCCGGGTCCGGGTCATCTGGCAGGGTGACGACGCGATCAGCGGCAGCTCCCGCTTCCAGGACGACATCATGGAGACCTACACGCGCGACCTCGACACCGTGCGCGCCTGGCTGGCGGGCTGACTCAGTCCGCAGTACCGTCCGGCACCGTCGTACTGTGATCGCCATGGGTGTGCGTGCGGGCATCGTGGTGACCGGGACCGAAGTTCTCACCGGACGGGTCCAGGACCTCAACGGGCCGTGGCTGGCGGATCAGTTGCTGGAACTCGGCGTGGAACTCGCCCACATCACCATCTGTGGGGATCGGCCCGAAGACATTGAGGCCCAACTGAATTTCCTCGCCGGCCAGGGCGTCGACCTGATCGTCACCAGCGGCGGTCTCGGACCGACGGCCGATGACATGACTGTCGCCGTGGTCGCCAAGTTCTGTGGCCGCGAGCTGGTGCTCGACGAGCCGCTCGAGGAACGCATCGCCGAAATCCTGCGGTCCTTCATGGGCCGGTTCCCGGGCGCCGATTTCGACGCGGTGCGCGCGGCCAACCGCAAGCAGGCGCTGGTGCCCAAGGGTGGGAGCGCCGACGGCGTCGAGATTCTGGACCCCGTGGGTACGGCGCCGGGCGTCGTGGTCACCCGGGCCGGGGGCGGGCCGACGGTGATCGTGCTCCCCGGGCCGCCCCGTGAACTCCGGCCGATGTGGCACCGCGCCATCGAGACGGCGACGGCGCAGCGGGCGGTCGCCGGGCGCACCATCTACCGGCAGGAGACCATCCGGATGTTCGACCTGCCCGAGTCGGGGCTGGCCGAAACCCTGCGCGAAGCGGAAACCCTGGTGCCCGGTTTCGCGGGCCTGGAGATCACCACGTGTCTGCGCCGCGGCGAGCTGGAGATCGTCACCCGCTATGAACCCGACGCCGCCGAGAGCTACCGGCAACTGGCCGCGCTGCTCCGCGAGCGCCATCCGCGGGACGTCTACTCCGAGGACGGAACCTTGGTCGATGACCAAGTGGCGCAACTGCTTTCGGGCCGCACCATCGCGACCGCCGAGTCGTGCACGGCCGGCCTGCTCGCGGCCCGGTTGGCCGACCGGCCCGGCTCGTCGGCCTACCTGGCCGGTGGCGTCGTGTCGTACTCGAACGAGGCCAAGGCCGAGCTGCTCGGCGTCGATCCCGCATTGATCGCCACCCACGGTGCGGTATCCGAACCGGTCGCCGAGGCCATGGCGGCCGGCGCGCTGCGGCGACTCGGTGCCGACATCGCCGTGGGCATCACCGGCATCGCCGGCCCCGGCGGCGGCAGTGAGGAAAAGCCGGTCGGCACAGTGTGTTTCAGTGTGGGCCTGGCCGACGGCACGACCCAGACGCGGACCATCCACCTGCCGGGCAACCGGGCGGACATCCGTGAGCGGTCGACGACCGTTGCGATGCACATGCTGCGCCGGGTGCTCAGCGGTCTGCCCGTCAGTGTCTGACGGAGCAGCCTGACCCTACTGCGCGGCCAGGTCGGCGTCCCAGACCTCGAGAATCTTGGTCAGGATGTCTTCGGGTACGCCCAGGCCTGCCAGGTGGCTTTCGCCTGGCAGTGTGTACATCTCGGCATCGGCAATCCGCGCCACCGCATGCTCGCCGTGGGCGTAGGGCACGATGTGGTCGGCATCGCCGTGCCACCAGCGCACCGGCACCTTGATGTCCTCCAGCCGGAAGCCCCAGTCGCGGGCGAACACCACGATGTCGGCGAACGGCGCCGCCAGCTGCTTGCGGCTGCCGTTGAGCAGATCGTCGAGGAACATCGCCTTGAACTCCGGACGGCTCAACAGGTTTCGGTCACCGTCCGGGGAAATCCGGGCATACAGGTCGAGAGCGGGGGAGCCGAACGGCCCGATCAGCTTGATCAGTGACCCCGCCACCCAGCGGATGGGGGTGTCGGCGACCTCGAGGACCGGGCGGACGATCTTGGCCAGCTCCATCAGCCCGCTGCTGATGCCGTCCTCACCGATCAACGGGGCGACGCCGCCGAGCACCGCGGCCATCACCACCCGGTCGGGCATCGCGGCCGCGGTGGCCAGCGTGTAGGGGCCGCCGCCGGACAGGCCGATCACCGCGAACCGGTTGATGCCGAGGGTGTCGGCGATGGTGCGCAGATCGTCGGTGAATCCGAGCACGTTCTCGTACTGGTACGGCGTCGACGAGCCGATGCCCGGCCGGTCGATGCCGATCAGCCGGATGTTCTTGCGCGCAGCGAAGGTGCGGGCCTCGGTCGGGATCTGCCGGCGCGCACCGGGTGTCCCGTGCAGCCAGAACACCGCTCGTCCCTGGGGGTTCCCGAACTCGGCAAAACTGATCTGGCGGTCCTCGCCGACGGCAATGTTGCCTTCCAGCTTCGGGCGCTCAATCGACATGACCATGGCCGAATTGTCGCACCCCCAGAACCGGCGGCGGCCTGCGGCTACCCTGCGCTGCGGGCGTCGACGCGCGTCTTCCACAGGCTGGCCGCCGTCGTCACGATGAGCGTGACGATGATGACCGCCAACGACAGCAGCGTCGGGATCTGCGGCACGTGCACCGGCTCACCGCCGTTGATGAACGGCAGCGTGTTCTCGTGCAGCGCGTGCAGGACCAGCTTCACGCCGATGAACGCCAGGATGAAGGCCAGGCCCTGCGACAGGTACACCAGCCGCTTGAGCAGGTCGCCGAGCAGGAAGTACAGCTGGCGTAGACCCATCAGCGCGAAGACGTTGGCGGTGAAGACCAGGTACGGCTCCTGGGTCAGGCCGTAGATCGCCGGGATCGAATCGAGCGCGAACAGCAGGTCGGTGGTGCCGAGGGCGATGATGACCAGGATCATCGGGGTCAGTACGCGCTTGCCGTTCACCACGGTGTGCAGCCGGGAGCCGTCCCACTGGTCGGAGGCTTTCAGGTATTTGCGGGCGAACCGCACCATCGAGTTCTCGGCGTCGTCGTCGTGCTCGGTGTCGCGCACCAGCTTGGCCGCCGTGTACACCAGGAACGCGCCGAACACGTAGAAGATCCAGGAGAACTGCGAAATGGCAACGGCGCCAAGGGCGATGAAGATGCCGCGGAAGATCAGCGCCAGGATGATGCCGATCAGCAGGACCTGCTGCTGCAGGACCCTGGGCACCTTGAAGCTGGCCATGATGATCAGGAAGATGAAGAGGTTGTCGACCGACAGGCTGTATTCGGTGAGCCAGCCGGCGAAGTACTCGACTCCGTAGTCACCGCCGTGGAACTGCCACACCCAGATGCCGAAGGCGATAGCGAGCCCGATGTAGGTGGCGAGGTAGCCGGCGGTTTCGCGGGTGGTTGGTTCGTGTGGCCTGCGGCCGATCACCACCACGTCGAAGAGGAGTACGGCGATCGTCACCCCGAGGGTGATGGACCATTCAAGCGTAGAAACATTCATGCGGGGGCGCCTCCGGGCGTCAGTGAGCGACCGAGGTCTCTACCGCCGCCGCAACGGCCCGCAGCACCGGCTACCCGACGTTGGGCAACGTGATGACGACACCGCGGCGAAGGAATACTCCCCTCGATATTCATTATCGCAGACAGTCGTCGGGGCTGGCGCCGCGGCCGGGTGTCACGCCGTGACCAGCACGGTCAGTTGTGCGCCGTCGCGCTCGACCCGCATGCCGGCGCGACGTGCGACGGCGGCTACCGCGGCGGCGTCGCTCGGTTCGGCCCGGCTGCCGGCCAGGGCACGCGCCAACCGGCCCTTGTGGGCCTTGTTGAAGTGGCTGACCACGGTGCGGCGTCCGTCGGAGTGTTCGGTGTAGACGTCTACCGTCACCGCGCCGGGGATCTTGCCGAGCGCCTCGTATGAGCCGGACCGCAGGTCGATGATGAGTTCCTGCTCCTGGAGCTGGGCCAGCACGGGTTCCAGGACGGGCTTCCACCGGCTGGCCAGGGTGCCGCCCGCGGGCAGCTTCGACGATGCCGACAGCCGGTACGCCGGAATCTGGTCGTCAGCGCGCAGCAGCCCGAACAGGGCCGATCCGACTGCCAGGCGGGCACGGGCGCGGGTCGCGGTGGCACCGCGCAGCGACCCGACGTCGAGGGCGTCGTACAGCACCCCGGTGTAACGGTCGATGGCCGGCATGGTCGGGGCGCTGAGCAGCTCCGCGTTGCGGGCGATCTCGGAATCCTGCGAGGCGGAGATGGCGAGGGCTTTGCGGCTGGCTTCCGGATCGGCGGCGAGCGCGACGAGTTCGCCGACGAGGGCCGTCCGTAGCGGCGTGAGTTCCGGCACACTCAGCGTGCCGAGCCGCAGTGGTGGTCCGTCGCCACCTGGGCGCTTGGTCTCCGAGGGCGGTAGCAGCACGATCACGGCGAAGACGGTATCCGACAGCTATCGGTACGGTGCGTACCATCAACGTGTCAATCGTGGGTGTTTGCTTTGCCGCTGTGGTTGAGGTGGCCTAAAGTTCGGTACCTACTGACGTCGGGGCTGAGGTCGGTAGGCCGAGGTTCCGTACCTGCGGTGATTACCAGGGAATGCTGGGGTGGTTATGGGTAGGAACGCCAAGTTCGCCGTTGACATGCGGGTTCGTGTCAACCGCGGCGACGCCAAGGACGTGCGTGGCGTGATCGTCGAGGATTACGGCGATCATGCGGGTTATTCGGTCGATGTCGGCGAGAACCATATTGTCGACGCGGCACGCCGCTGGGCTGTCCTGCTCGACAGCGGAACTCTGGTTTTCGCCGACGACGCGCATCTGAAGCCGGAGTAATCCGGCGCCTTCCTTCTCGGTTGTCCGAGCGCTGCGCTCAACCAAAAGCCGCCGGTCAACCAACAGCGATGAGCAGCGGGACCAGCTGCTCGGCATCCGTCCACGACCCGTGTTGTCCGATCAGGGCTGATTCCAGGGGTTCGACCGTCCGACGCACCAATCCCACGTTGTCCCGCGCCGCTGCCACGACGTCACCGATCCGGCTCCGTGCCGCGTCGCTGACCCGCGCACCGAACCAACCTTCGGCGATGGCCTGCTCTTTGGTGCGGACCCAGGCCTTGGCGCCCAACGTTTCTCGCCAGCGGTCGGCGACCGCGTCGGCCGCCCCGTCGGCGACATAGACGTGCCGGGCCCGAGCCTCCCCGGCGACGGCGACGACGCCGTCCAGCAGATCCGAACGCGAATCGAGGTCGACGACGTCGGCTTCGTCGAGGTTGACCATGCCGTGATCGGCCACGACCGCCAGCAGTCCACCGGCCGGTAGCGCATCGACGATCGATTCGACCAGCCGGTCGACTTGCCGCAACTGCATTCGCCAGGCGGTCGACCCAGCGCCGTACAGATGGCCGAGCATGTCGAGATCGGCGTGGTAGCCGTAGCAGAATCCGCCATCGGTGACGGCCTGCTGTACCCGCGCCGCGAGGTCACCGAGCCGATGCACCCCGACGTACTGTCCGCCGCGGAGCACCGCCCGAGTCAATCCCGAATTGGTGAATTCGGCACCCGAGATGACGCTGACGGCCATGCCGGCAGCGGCGGCCTGACCGAACGTGGTCGGCAGCGGTTGGACGTCCTCGGGCACCAGCACGTCGCGCAGATCGGCGCCGAACGGATGTGGCGTCCAGCGCAGCGTGTTCACCACCCCGTGGTCGGGAATCCGGAACGAGTAACCGACCATGCCGTGCTCGCCGGAGCGCCGGCCGGTGCCCACCGCCGCCAGGCCCGCGCTGGTGGTCGAGGGGTAACCGACACGCAGATTCCGGCCGCGAAGTCCGGCGAGCACGGGGGCGTCGTCGGCGTAGGCGTCGAGCAACTGGGCCCCGAGCCCGTCGATGAGCAGGACGCATGCGCCCCGAATGCCGTCGGGCAGGTCGATGTGGTGGTGCACGCCTTCGAGTTGGGCGTCGGTCACTCCCATCGCCGCCAACACGGCGGGCACCACGTCGGCCAGATGCAATGCGTCGGGTGACGGGCTCGGCACATCCATGGCCGCGAGCTTAGGGATTTCGGGTGTGAGGGGCTATCCGCCCCAGCCGCGATTGCCGTCCCAGCCGCCACAGATGCCGTTGATGCAGCCGTGGCCGAATCCGCCGGAGCCCGGGCTCCAGCCGCCGCAGCCCCGCCAGTTGGCTCCGTCGCCGCAGCCGCCTCCGCCGCCCTGGCCGTCAGGTCCGCCGTAGCCGTTGTCGGCAACCACAGCCCGGTCCGGCCCGAAGCTTCCGGAGAGCGTCATCGCAGCCGCTGGAGCGGCCACTATCGCTGCTGTGGCGGCCACCGCGGCGACCGCCGATGTCGTGAACTTCCGCCTAATTAGCATGTCTACAGAATGCTCCCGAAAGGCTGGATATTCCAGCCACTGGTGCCCTCTCAGTTGAATTCTGTGAGCAGCCTTACTGGTAGCAGCGCCATTTTCGCCGACAAAAAATTTCGATCGCGTATCCCGCGGTCGGGAGTGTCAGCCAAGGAAAGTCACAGGTTTCCGATCAGGGTCCACGTCGTCACCGCTGTTACCCTTTTCCCGTCATGAGTGTTGTGCCGAGCGGTGAGATCAAGGCACTGTCCGGCCTGCGCATCGTCGCCGCAGTATGGGTGGTGCTGTTCCACTTTCGTCCGCTGCTGCAGCAGGCATCACCGCCCTTGAGCGAGGCCCTCGCCCCGATTCTCGACTGCGGCGCCCAGGGCGTGGACCTGTTCTTCATCCTCAGCGGTTTCGTCCTGACCTGGAATTACCTCGAGCGCATGGGTCCGGCCTGGTCGACCCGCGCGACGCTGCATTTCCTCTGGTTGCGCCTGGCCCGGGTCTGGCCCGTCTACCTGGTCACCATGCACCTCGCGGTCGCCTGGATCATCTTCACGCTCAACGTCGGTGATTTCCCGTCGCAGGCGGCGGCCACCCTGACCGGCCCCAACTACCTGCGCCAGCTGTTCCTGGTCCAGCTGTGGGTGGTGCCGTACTTCGACAACTCCAGCTGGGACGGCCCGGCCTGGTCGATCAGCGCGGAATGGCTGGCCTACCTGTTGTTCGGGCTGCTCGTCATCGTGCTGTTCCGGGTCGCCCGGGCCAGCAGGGCGCGCGCCCTGCTGTGGCTGGCGTTCGCCGCGACGCTGCCGCCGATACTCTTCCTGGCCGCGACGGGCGAGTTCTACACGCCCTGGAGCTGGCTGCCGCGCATCGTCCTGCAGTTCACGGCAGGCGCCTTGGCGTGCGCTGCCGTGCGCAAGCTGAACTTGACCGATCGCGGCCGGACCGTCGCCGGCGTGCTGTCGGTGGTGCTGCTGGCTGTGATCGTGGGCCTCGTGTACTGGTTCGACGCGCATCCGATCCCGACGATCCGGGACGACTTCGGCCTCGTCGACATCTTCTTCCTGCCGCTGGTGGTGGCCTTGTCGGTCGGCACCGGGACCCTGCCCGCGCTGCTGTCGACCCGGGTCATGGTCTACGGCGGCAAGGTGTCGTTCAGCCTATATATGGTCCACGAGCTGGTGCACCAGAGTTGGAACTGGGCCGCTGCCCAGTACCGCATCGACATGACCGCGAGCTGGGGGACCAAGTTCATCGTGCTGGCGCTGCTGGCCGGTTCCTTCGCCGGCGCGGTGGTGCTGTTCCACTACGTCGAAGAACCGGCGAGGCACTGGATGCGCCGCATGGTCGGCCCGGCGGACGGATCGAAAGCTGTTGCAGGACAACGTAAACTGCAGGCGATATCTGACGACGACGTCGAGCGCGCCGAACGGGCGGGCTGACCGGAAAACGTCGTAGGACCGACTGGATCATGGGAGAGCAGTGCGTCATCTGACCGCTTTGTTGCTGGCAGCTGTGCTGTGCGTGGTGTCTGTGGTGAGTGCACCCGGGTCGGCGCACGCATACTCGAGCGTGCGTCCGGGGACGCCGCCCGACCGCGTCGCGGTGATCAGTGACTCGTACACCAATGGCACCAATTTCGGGGGCCAGGGTCCGCGGAGCTGGCCGGCGCAAGCGGACCGGAACCTGGATGCGTGGGGGGTGCCGATCACCGCCGACGTCGCGGCCGAAGGCCGGGCCGGGTACGTGGTGCGCGGCGACCACGGCAGCATCTTCCGGGATCTGACGGCGCGTGCGGTGCGGCCGGACGACGCCCTCGTGGTGTTCTTCGGCTCCCGCAACGACCAGGGTGCCGATCTCATGCAGCTGTCGGGGATGGCGCACGACGCGTTCATGCAGGCGCGGGCGACGGCGCCCGGTGCCAAGCTGTTGGTGATCGGGCCGCCGTGGCCCACGGCCGACGTGCCGCCCGCGGTGCTGCAGATTCGGGACGTGCTGGGAATGCAGGCCGGGATGGCCGGCGCCACGTTCATCGACCCGATCGCCGAGCGCTGGTTCGTCGACCGTCCCGATCTGATCGCGCCCGACGGCGTCCACCCGACCGACGCCGGACACGATTACCTGGCTGGCCTCATCGCGCCGCGGATCAGAGCCGAACTGCCTATTCGTTGATCGGCAGGTCGTCCCGCACGTCGTAGCGGACGTCGTTGCCGCCGTCCTCGCGGGCATGTTCCATGGCTCCCGCCGCGGCGGCCAGCAACGCGTCGATGACGATCTCGGGCGGGTGAACCGTCAGCGGGGCCAATGGCGTGACCACCACCCCGATGCTCGCGGTCACCCGTGATGGCGTGGACTTCATGGCGCCCTGGACGCGGTCGATCAGTGGCGACGCATCGGGGGTGGTGAAGGTGTCCGCGATGATGAAGTCACTGTCGGAGATGTGCGCGGCGATCGCGTTGCGGCGCACCGTCTCCCGCAGCGCCTGGCTGACGTCGATGCGGGCCCGGTTGGCGCGCCGGGGTCCGGACATCGACGACAGCAGCGGGAAGCTGTCGATGCTGACGACGGCCAGCACCATGTGACGGTCGTCCTGCCGGTTCCGGGCCGCCAGCAGATTGGCGGCGCGCGAGTACAAGCCGTCGGTGTTCAGCAGACCGGTCAGCGGCTCGATCTCGCTGTGGTGGATATCCGTCGAGCTGAGCCCGATCGCCACGCGGCAGGTGAAGAACACGAAGACGTTGAGCAGCGCGATGATCAAGACGGCGCAGACCGCCAGGGCGGGATCATCCGATCCGATCTGCACCGCCAGGTAGCCCGCGGTGAGTCCGCCGAGAGTCCACGGACCGGCCAGCACGCTCGGGCGGTGCAGGAAGGCCACGTATCCACTGGAAAAGATGAATGCGGTGGTCGCGAGGAGTCCGAGCATCGGATCCGACATGATCAGGCAGGCCGCGCTCATCGGAATGGCGCCGAGGGACACCGATACTGCCGAGAACCGCTGAGATGGCCAGGCATGCCGCAGCCAGACGGCGCCGACGCCGATCGCGAAGACCCCGATCACAATGGCGATCGCCTGGCGCACCGGGCCGTGCGGCCCGGCCGGACTGAGCATCAGCACCACGGGAACCACACCGAGCAGCGCGTTGAGCGCGGCGATCACCCGGCAGGTTCGGGTCTGCAGGCCGCTGGCGGCGAGCAGCGAGGTGAGCCAGTAATAGTGATTCTGTCCGGCAGCGGTCATGCGGGTACCCGACGGTCTCCCACTGCAGCCGACCGGCGAACCGGGCGGCGTGTCACGCTCCGTTGCATATGCAGCAGATTAACAACCGCGTGACGTGGTATTGGCGGTCGTCGGCAAACTCTGCGCAGACGTTCAGCCTGAGGCTCGGCAGCCGTCGGCGAATCGGCACGCCGGTTTCACCGGTTCGGGTGATTTTCCTGCGGGCGCGCAGCACGTCGCCTAAAGTGTCTGCGGAACAACGGCTTTGACCTCTGCGAATGACGGTCGCCGTTTGGCACACGCCCGATGTGGCGTGACACAAATCACTCACAAGTCTTGACTCAGTCCAAAAAAGCGCGTAGAAGTGAACACGTGACGACCGACTACACGGAGCAGCTGCGTTCCGCAGATCTCCGTGTGACACGGCCCCGCCTCGCAGTACTGGAGGTGGTGTCCGGCCGGCCGCACGCCGATACGGAAAGCGTCTTCGACGCGGTCCGCGCGATCCTGCCCGACGTCTCCCGCCAAGCGGTCTACGACGTGTTGGCTGCCCTCACCACCGCCGGGCTGATCCGCCGCATTCAGCCCTCAGGTTCAGTGGCTCGATACGAAACCAGGGTGGGGGACAACCACCACCACGTCGTGTGTCGGTCCTGCGGCGCCATCGCCGACATCGACTGTGCCACCGGGGAAGCGCCCTGCCTGACCCCGTCAGACAGTCTCGGTGTGCTCGACGGTTTCGTCGTCGACGAGGCCGAAGTCATTTATTGGGGCGTGTGTCCCGACTGCGCGGCGGCAACAACTTCACGATCACATCCGTGATCGCAGCCCAATTTCACCACCCGCGAAAGGAAGTGCAGTGCCTGAGGAAACTCACCCTCCGATCGGAGAAGCACAGACCGAGCCCGCCGAAGGCGGTTGCCCGATGCGCATCAAGCCGCCTGTCGAGGGAGGCAGCAACCGCGACTGGTGGCCCAACGCCGTCAACCTGAAGATTTTGCAGAAGAACCCGCCGGCGATCGACCCGACGGACGAGGGATACGACTACCGCGAGGCCGTCAAGACTCTCGACTTCGAGGCCTTCGAGCGTGATTTCGACGCTTTGCTGACCGATTCACAGGACTGGTGGCCCGCCGACTTCGGCCACTACGGTCCGCTGTTCGTCCGGATGTCGTGGCACGCCGCCGGCACCTACCGCGTCGAGGACGGTCGCGGTGGTGGCGGTCGCGGCATGCAGCGCTTCGCCCCGCTGAACAGCTGGCCCGACAACGTCAGCCTCGACAAGGCCCGTCGTCTGCTGTGGCCGCTGAAGAAGAAGTACGGCAAGAAGATCTCCTGGTCGGACCTGATCGTCTACGCGGGCAACCGCGCCATGGAGCACATGGGCTTCAAGACCGCCGGATTCGCCTTCGGTCGCCCGGACTTCTGGGAGCCCGAGGAGGACATCTACTGGGGTTCCGAGCACGAGTGGCTCGGTTCGCAGGACCGCTACGCCGGCACCGACCGCACCAAGCTGGAGAACCCGCTGGCCGCCAGTCACATGGGTCTGATCTACGTCAATCCCGAAGGCCCCGAAGGCAATCCGGACTACCTGGCTGCTGCCATCGACATCCGCGAGACCTTCGGCCGCATGGCGATGAACGACGTCGAGACCGCCGCCCTGATCGTCGGTGGCCACACCTTCGGTAAGACCCACGGCGCCACCGACATCGAGAACGGCCCCGAGCCCGAGGCCGCCTCGCTGGAGCAGATGGGCCTCGGTTGGGCCAACCCCGGCCTCGGCAACGAGACCGTCAGCAGCGGCCTCGAGGTCACCTGGACCCACACGCCGACCAAGTGGGACAACTCGTTCCTGGAGATCCTCTACGGCAACGAGTGGGAGCTGACCAAGAGCCCCGCCGGCGCCAACCAGTGGAAGCCCAAGGATGGCGGCTGGGCCAACTCGGTGCCGATGGCGCAGGGGGCCGGCAAGACCCACCCGTCGATGCTCACCACCGACCTGTCGATGCGGTTCGACCCGATCTACGGCGAGATCACCAAGCGCTGGCTGGCTCACCCCGAGGAGCTGGCCGAGGAATACGCCAAGGCGTGGTTCAAGCTGCTGCATCGCGATATTGGTCCGGTGGTGCGCTACCTCGGCCCGCTGGTGCCGAAGCAGACGTGGCTGTGGCAGGACGTCGTCCCGGCCGGTAAGTCGCTGTCCGAAGCCGACGTGGCCACCCTCAAGACCGCCATCGCCGAGTCTGGCCTGTCGGTACAGCAGCTGGTCAACACCGCGTGGAAGGCAGCGGCCTCGTTCCGCTCCAGCGACATGCGTGGTGGCGCCAACGGCGGCCGCATCCGGCTGCAGCCGCAGCTCGGCTGGGAGGTCAACGAGCCAGACGAGCTGGCACCGGTGATCCGCAAGCTCGAGGAGATCCAGCAGGCGTCGTCGACCGGTGTGTCGTTCGCCGACCTGGTGGTTCTCGGCGGCGTCGTCGGCCTCGAAAAGGCCATCAAGGCAGCCGGTTTCGACGTCGCGGTGCCGTTCACCTCGGGTCGTGGCGATGCCAGCCAGGATCAGACCGACGTCGAGTCGTTCGCCTACCTGGAGCCCAAGGGCGACGGTTTCCGGAACTTCGTCGGCAAGGGCGACACCCTGCCGTCCGAGTACCGGCTGATCGACCGCGCCAACCTGCTGGGCCTGTCGGGTCCCGAGCTGGCCGTGCTGATCGGTGGCCTGCGCGTGCTGGGCGCCAACCACGGCGGTTCGGACCTCGGCGTTTTGACGCAGAACGTGGGTCACCTGACCAACGACTACTTCGTCAACCTGACCGACATGTCCACCAAGTGGGCGCCGTCGCCGGCCGACGACGGCACCTACGTCGGCACCGACCGCACCAGCGGCGCGCCGAAGTGGACCGCCAGCCGGGTCGACCTGCTGTTCGGCTCGAACTCGCAGCTGCGGGCGCTGGCCGAGGTCTACGCCGAGGACGACGCCAAGGAGAAGTTCGTCAAGGACTTCGTCGCGGCCTGGGCGAAGGTGATGGACGCCGACCGGTTCGACATCTGACCGGCGTAGCAACCTGACTCAGTACCCCGTGAGCCTTCGGGCTCGCGGGGTACTGTGCTTTTGTGCTCCTCGACGAACTGCGCTGGTTCGTCGTCTTGGCTGAGACCGAGCACGTCACCGACGCCGCCGCAGAGTTGGGCGTCACCCAACCGACGCTGTCACGTGCCCTGGCCCGGCTGGAAAGTCAGGTCGGCACACCGCTTTTCGACCGCACGGGCCGACGGCTCCGGCTGAACGAGTACGGGCAGATCATGCTCGAACACGCGCGCCGCGGCATCGCCGAAATGGATGCGGCACGCAGTCGGATCGCCGCATTGCTGGACCCGGACAGTGGTCTGGTGCGGTTGGCCTTTCTGCATTCGACCGCGAATTGGTTTGTGCCGGAGGTGCTTCGGCAGTTCCGGGCGCTGGCTCCCGCGGTGCGCTTCGAGCTGTTTCAGGGCGCGGCACACGACATCGCGGAGCGGCTGCGTACGGGGCAGGCCGATGTCGCGATCACTTCGCCGCGGCCGGTGCAGGTGCCGTGCAGCTGGCGGGTGCTGTATGTCGAACGGTTGTGCCTGGCGGTGCCCGCCGAGCACCGGTTGGTGGGGCGCGCCAGGGTGCGCTTGAGCGAGGTGGCCGACGAGACCTTCATCGCCCTCGGGGCGGATTTCGGGCTGCGCCAGCTGACCGATCAGGTGTGGGCCGAGAGCGGCATCACGCCCGAGATCGCGTTCGAGGCCATGGAGATACCGACGATGGAGGGATTGGTCGCGGCGGGGTTCGGGGTGGCGGTCGTACCGGTGCCGAGGCCCGGCCGCGGCGATCCCTCGGTGATCTACGTCCCATTGTCCGATACTCGGGTCAAGCGCGAGATCGGCATGGCGTGGGTCAAGGGTCACGAATTGTCGCCCGCCGCAGCACGATTCGCGGAGTTCGTGAGTACCACGGCTGATCATGCATAGAACGCATTATTCGACCTCGATTAATGTATTGGACACATGATCGGCGGGCTTCCTAGCCTGCTTTCGTGACTGTTGAAGCGCCTGTCTGGACCGGCCACGTGCGCGGGTCCACCGACTATCGCAGGCTGCTCGGGGCGTTGTTCTGCGCGGGCGTCGCGACCTTCGCGCAGCTGTACTCGCCGCAGGCCGTCCTGCCGCTGATCGCCCGCAGCCTGAATACCGGTGCGGCTGCGTCGGCGCTCATGGTGTCGGCGTCCACGATCGGGCTGGCGGTCGGGGTGATCGGTTGGTCGACACTGGCCGACCGCATCGGACGGGTCCGGGCGATGTCCTACTCGGTCTGTGTCGCAACAGGTTTGGCACTGGTGGTGCCGTTCGCGCCGACGTTCCAGCTGCTACTGGCCGGCCGCTTCGCCGAAGGCCTCGCGCTCGGCGGAGTGCCCGCCATCGCGGTGGCGTATCTGACCGAGGAGATCGAAGCCGGCCATGCCGCACGGGCCGCCGGCACCTATGTGGCCGGCACCACCATCGGCGGTCTGCTCGGCAGGCTGGTGGCCGCGCCCGTGGCCGAACTCACCGACTGGCGGTGGGCCATGTTCGTCGTCGGATTGCTCTGCAGCGCAGCGGCTGTCGGCTTCATGCGACTGGCCCCCGAACCTCAGGGGTTCGTGCCGGCCGACGAGGAAACCGAGGGCTCGCTGGCGCACCGCCTGGCCGCCAACCTGCGAAACCCCAGGCAACTGGTGCTCTACCTGCAGGGCTTCCTGCTCATGGGTGGGTTCGTCGCGATGTACAACTTCCTCGGCTTCCGGCTGAGCGCGGCGCCATTCGGCTTGCCGCAGACCGTCGTCAGCCTGGTGTTCGTGGCCTATCTGGCAGGCACCTGGGCATCGGCGTGGGCCGGGGCCGCAGCCAGTCGCTACGGCCGGCGTCCGGTGCTGCTGGGCAGTGTCGTGGTGATGGGTATCGGCGTGGTGATCACGCTGAGCCACAACGTGATCACGGTCCTCGCCGGGCTTCTGGTCGCCACCGCGGGATTCTTCGGCGCCCATGCCACCGCATCGGGCTGGACCGGCCAGCTGGCCACGGTCGGCAAGGCGCAGGCGGGCTCGCTGTACAACTTGGCGTACTACGCCGGCTCGAGTGTCATCGGATGGGTCGGCGGCATCGCGTTCGACGCGGCCGGGTGGTCGGCGGTGGCCGCCGTCATCGTGCTGCTCGAGGTGGTCGCAGGGCTGGCGGCCGCTGTGGTGCTACGGGACTGAGCGCTAGTTCGCCCGCTGCTGGATTCGCTCCTTGAGCACGTCCGGCAACGCATCGGCTGGCAGCAGGCTCGGCAGGAGCTCCGGTTCCAGGGTCAGGGCGCGAAACACCAACGCGACGGTGACGTCGTGCGCCGGGCGGGACACCACCTCGATCGAGGCTCCGGCGCGCAGCGTTCCAGACGTCACCACGCGGAGGTAGGCACCGGGTACCGCCTGTGTGGTGAAAGTCTTGACCCAACCGCCGATTTCGAGCCAGGCGGCGAAGGTGCGGCAGGGGATGCGTGGCCGGCTGACTTCCAGCAGGGGACCGCCGTCGCCGATCTGCCAGCGCTCGCCGATGCGGGCGTCGTTCACCGCGAGCCCGGCGGTGGTGAGGTTCTCGCCGAACGAGCCGTTGGTCAGCGGACGGTCGAGGCGGGCCTGCCACTCGTCGAGGTCTTCGCGCGCATAGGCGTACACAGCCTGGTCGTCACCGCCGTGGAACTGTTGGTCGCCGATGGTGTCGCCGACCAGGCCACTGCCGAGGCCGCCGTGCATGGGTCCGGGCGCACGCACCGCCACCGGCTCGGACGTCGGGCGCTTGTCGATGCCGGTGGTCAACTGCGCCTTGTCGGGGTTCGGCTGTGGGACTGCCAGATTCACCGTCAGGATCGCTGCCATGCGACAAGCCTAGAGGGGCCGCGGCGTCGGTTCGCGGAAGCAAGTGGCACGGGTCACCCGCAGCCCCGAGATTTGTTGGCCCTGATCACCATTCGATCACATTTTCGATAAAGATCGCGCGCTGACCTGCATTTATGTGGGATAAGGCGCGCATGTGGGGTAAAAGTGACGGTAGTGAAATTTGTGGAGAGAGGGACCACCGGGGACGCGAGCCCTGCGTAGACCACGCAGCGTCGTGCGTCTCGGTGGCGCACGAAGAGAGGTGGCCGAAATGCGACGGATGATTGTGATGGTGGCGAGCGCAGCACTGCTGGCGACGCCCATGGCGGTGGCGGCCCCGCTGGTATCGGCGCCCCTCGCATCGGCCGACACCACCTGGACCGGCGGTACCCACCGGCAGGCCATCGACTTCGTCATCCAGCGCGCGGTGTCGCAGCGCGGGGTGCCGTTCGTCTACGGCGGCGGCAACGCCAACGGACCCAGCCTGCCTCCGGCCAATGTCACGACTGCGGCTGCCCCGGTGGCCCAGCCGGCGCCTCAGGTCGGCCTGCAACCGATGGGTGTCACGCAGCCCGCGGCCGCGCCTCAGTCCAACGCCGTCATCCCGGGCCTGTCGGGTCTGTTCGGCCCGACGCCGTCGGCGAGCGCCATCACGCCGGTGCCGACCACGCCGGGCTTCGATGCTTCCGGCCTGGTCCAGTACGCGTTCGCCGGGGTCGGCATCAAGCTGCCGCGGTCGTCGGGCGAGCAGTACAAGGTCGGCCGCAAGATCACCGCGGACCAGGCGCTGCCGGGCGACCTGTTGTTCTACGGACCGGCCGGCTCGCAGAGCGTCGCGCTGTTCGTCGGCAACGGCCAGATGATCGAGGGCACCGAGCCCTCCGTGTCGGTGACCCAGGTGCGTACCAACGGCATGGACCCGTACCTGAGCCGCATCATCGAGTGGCAGTAGCAGTTCGCCGCTAGTGCCTCGGATCCCAGTCACCTGCTGACTGCGATCCGAGGCGCAAGTGAATCGGGTCAGGCGGCGAGATCTACGGCGCCGTATTCACATCCCGGCCCACACCGATGTCCGCTCGCCGCCAACCCCCGCTGCCGCAGAATCTGAGCGATCTTCGCTGCGGTCTGACACGGCCGGTCGAATACCTGCTGGTAGCTGAGTCGGATCGTCGACCTGCCGTCGACCGCGGCATCCAGATCACGCTCGAAGTCGTTGTTCCGGGCGGCTGCCGAATCGTGAAACAGCCGGCCATCTAGCTCCACGATCAACCGCTGTCCGTATTCGATGTCCCGGTAGCGCACGCGCGACGACGAGGAAGACCTCGCCTGCCGAGTGGCTCGGGGGAGACCGTGTGCCCGCTCCACGCGATCCAGGTAACGGTGTTCAAGCACCGAACACGTCCCCTCGGCGATGTCGAGCAGGAGCGCCCGGAGCCAACGTCGGCGAGGTACTCGCAGGCGATCGTCGAGCACGCCCAGCAGGCGCTTGGCCGTGGTGCGCCGGGACTGGCATGCGTCGGCCAAGATCGCGATGGCCTCGAATTCCGTGGACTGGCATGCCACATCAAGGGCCGCCTCCTCGTAGCGCACCCGAGGCGGTCCAACGTTCCACAGCACTCGCTGATCAAAATGCGCAAGATGATGGATTCGCACGCCGTCTGGTTCGACCAGTGCGGTCCGGTTGCGGTCGACCGCGACATGGACCAGTGGACCTTCGCGGGACATGGCTGACTCCAGGCACAGAGCGGCTGGCGCGGCGTAAAGGACTGCGGCCCAGGCCCGTTGCTGCCAACTGGGCGATCCGGTGTGGTTGACATACACGCCGTCGTGGATGCGTGCCCATTCATTGCGTCTGAGCATCCGGCGTATGTAGGGGTCGTGCTGACGGGCAGCGAGGACCTGTCGCCGCGAGATGACACCCGCCTGTCGGTCCAGCACCTCGGCGATCTCCGTGTCGGCAGCCCGGTCCCCGTCGTCCACACCGTCGATCTTCGCCGCAGCGCGGGCCTGTCCACCAGATCCTCGGTCGGTCACCTGTGGATAACTGTTTACGCCTCGGATCCCAGTCACCTGCTGACTGCGATCCGAGGCGCTGACGGCGCAGTAGCCACCCCCACGCTGCGAACGTGACGTGGTCTTGACAGACTGTCGGGTATGGCACAGATAACCCTGCGTGGAAACCCCTTCAACACCGTCGGCGAGCTGCCCGCTGTCGGGTCCGCGGCTCCGGCTTTCGCCCTGACCGGTGTCGACCTCGGTGCGGTCACCAACGAGCAGTTCAGCGGTAAGCCCGTGGTGCTCAACATCTTTCCGTCGATCGACACCCCGGTGTGTGCCACCAGCGTGCGGACCTTCAACGAGCGCGCGGCGGCCGACGGTGCCACCGTGGTGAACGTGTCCAAGGATCTGCCCTTCGCGCAGAAGCGATTCTGCGGTGCCGAGGGCATCGAGAACGTCATCACCGCGTCGGCGTTCCGCGACAGCTTCGGCCAGGACTACGGCATCGTGCTGGCCGACGGCCCCATGGCCGGTCTGCTCGCCCGCGCCATCGTGGTGATCGGCGCTGACGGCAACGTGGCGTACACCGAACTGGTCCCCGAGATCGCCCAGGAACCGGACTACGACGCGGCGCTGGCCGCCGCCAAGTAACACCAGCTCTTCGACGGACGGGGCACGTGCCAGGGGCATGTGCCCCGTCCGCGTTTTTGCATCGGGCATGATGACCTGGTGCAGCTGCGATCACCGATACCGGCCTTGTCGTTGCGGGCCATCGTCGTTGTCGCCGCGTTGTCGGTGGTCGCGACGGTGCTGATCATCGGTACCTGGGTGTGGATCGGTGTCACCAAGGACCAGTACAGCCAGCTCGACCGCCGGCTGGACTCCCTGAGCAGCTTGCCGGACGTCAACACCCTGCTGAGCATCGCCAAGCAGAGCCCCACTGGGACGCCCCAGTCGGAGGGCTCTCTGGTGCGCACCGTCCGTATCGGTGCCGCCACGGTCTCGATGCCCGAGGACATCGTGCTGCCGCAGTTCGAGAACGGATACGCGAACACGACGATCAACGGCGTCGAGTACCGGGTGCGCACCGTCAGCACAGGGTCGGCGTCGATCGCGCTCGGGGCACCGCTGTCGGAGGCGCAGCGTCAGATCCGCACGCTGCACATCCGGATCCTGGCCATCTGCAGCGGGGTCATCGTCGGCACGTTCCTGGTCGGCGGCTCGATGTGGTTTGTGATGATCAATCCGTTCCGCAAGCTGGCCCAGCAGGCCCGGCAGATCAACTCGCAATCGAAACCTGAAGAGGTCCACGTGCGCGGCGTCTCGGAAGCCGTGGAGATCGCGGAGGCCGTCGAAGGCATGCTGGCTCGCATCGGCGAGGAGCAGGCCCGTACCAAGGCCGCGCTGGAATCGGCCCGCGACTTCGCGTCGGTGGCCTCGCACGAACTGCGCACCCCGCTGACGGCGATGCGCACCAACCTCGAAGTGTTGTCCACGCTCGATTTGGGCGCGGACCAACGCAACGAGGTGATCGGTGATGTCATGCGCACGCAGAGCCGCATCGAGGCGACCCTCTCGGCACTGGAACGGCTGGCACAGGGCGAGCTGACCACCGCCGACGATCTGGTCCCCGTCGACATCACCGAGCTGCTCGATCGGGCGGCCCACGACGCGGTGCGGGTGTACCCGGACCTGAACGTCTCGCTCGTGCCGTCCGCGACGGTGCTGATGCTGGGGCTGCCCGTCGGGCTCCGGTTGGTCGTGGACAACGCGATCAACAACGCGGTCCGGCATGGCGGCGCGACACGCGTGCAGTTGTCGGCGGTCAGCTCGCACGACGGCGTGCAGATCGCCATCGACGACAATGGCACAGGCGTACCGGAACACGAACGCGATGCGGTGTTCCACCGCTTTGCCCGGGGGTCGACGGCCTCGCACACGGGTTCCGGTCTCGGCTTGGCGTTGGTTGCTCAGCAGGCCGAACTGCACGGTGGCACAGCGTCTTTGACGCAGAGTCCGCTCGGCGGCGCCCGACTGCTGCTGGAACTACCCGCGCCGCATCCCGAATCCGACTGAGTCAGATGCAGGCGGCGAAGATGCAGAATCCGCCGTCAGGTTCCCAGCCGCCGTTCCAGGTGCCCGGCGGGTTCCAGCCCCATGCCGGAGGCGGGGGTGGTCCCCAGCCGGGTCCTGGACCGTTCCAATCGTGGCCGTGACCCCAGCGGGCCGGGACCGGGGTCATCCCGGTATCGGCGCTGGCAGTGCCGACGCCCAATCCCGCTGCGGCGGCGGTGAGTCCGCCGGCCACGACCAGTCCTGCAATGAGCTTTATCGATTTCATGACTACTCCATTCCTCGACTCAATCGATTGCCACAACAACGTTGCGGTTCTCGCTGTTTCTCGGTCTGTAGCCATTGTCGTTAGCCAAGCTATGTATGGCCTGTGCAGGCCTTAGGCGGCGGCTTTCGGTTCTAGATGCAGGCGCCGAACAGGCACACACCGCCATCGGGCTCCCAGCCACCGTTCCAGGTGCCCGGCGGGTTCCCATCAGGCGGGGGCGGCGGGCCCCACGCGGGCGGGGCGGGCCCCAGTTTCGATCCCGGTCCGGTGGACCCCAGTGGTGGTCCGGAGGGGGCGGTCCCCAACCAGGGCCGGGTGGTGGCGGTGGCGGGCCCCAGTCAGAAGGCAGCGGGCTGTTGCCGATGTGCGCGTCGGCACTGGCGACTCCGGTACCCGATACGAGTGCGCCGGCCGCCAGGCTGCCGGCGATCGCCAGGCCGGCAATCAGTTTCGGTGATTTCATTGTCAATCGTCTCCGTTCTCGGAGCTGGACAGAAGGGCATCGATCTCCGGTCTGATCATGGAACGCCGTCAGGTTGTGGATCAGCTGTGCCTGACGTATGTGGTGGGTCTCGATTTGGTGCGCGATCGCCGACCTGGACTCGCGGATGAACCCGGCCCTCATGGCGCTCCATACAATTGGCCGATGGCTGCCAATCCTCGGTTCCCTCGAGTCGGAACTGCGCAATGCTGATCGGTGTCATCGCCGCGCTGGTCGCCTGCTTCAGCTACGGCACTGCGTCGGTTCTGCAATCCCACGCCGCGCGTACGGCGGTCGACGAGACGACCGAAACCGGTCCGACGTTCCGCTCGACGGTGACCGCGATCCTGGCGCCGCTGTTCCTCGCCGGCATGCTGCTCGACGGACTGGGATTTCTCGGCAGTCTGGTGTCGGCGCGGCTCATCCCGCTGTTCCTGTCGCAGACCATCATGAGCGCCAACCTGGCAGTGACCGCAGTCCTGAGCGTGGTGGTCCTCAAGGCGCGCCTGCGCACGCGCGATTGGGCCGCCATCGCCATAGTCCTTGTGGCGCTGTGTGTTCTGGGATTCAGCGCGGGTGAACTCGGCACGGAGGTACCGGGCCGGCACATGCACTGGAGCGTGCTGGCCGCATCGGTGCTCGTCTTCATGTTCGGGGTCGTGCTCGTCCAAGTCCTCGGTAAGAAAGCCGCGGTGCCGGCGGGGCTGATCGCCGGGGTGCTGTACGGCGCCATGGCGGTTGCTGTCCGGATCGTCCACGGGCTCGACCCGTTTCACTGGGACGTCCTGATCTCCGACCCGGCCGCGTGGGCGGTGGTGATCGCCGGTGGCGGTGGCTTCTACCTGTTCACCGTCGCACTGCAGATCGGTTCGGTGAACGGCGTGGCGGCCGCACTTGTCATGGGAGAGACGGTGATTCCGGGAGTCGTCGGCGTTCTGCTACTCGGCGATGTGGCCAAACCGGGCTACGGCTGGCTGGTGGGGGTGGCATTCGCCACCGCGGTCGCCGGTGCGGTGGCGATCGCGATCTTCGGGGCGGCAGACGAGGAACCGGCGGTCGCCACGGCTCAGGCGTGAGCGCGTGGCGACCGTGTCGGTCTAGTCCTCTTTGCGGATCAAGCGGCCCAGGGCCTCGCGGTCCGGCGCCAGCAGTTCGTCGATCCGCGGCTGGTTGACGTCGGCCACGATGATCTCGCCGACCTCCTGGTACACGTTGCTGAACAAGCCGTGCGACTTCATCTTCTCGGTCTGGTAGATGTTGTCCTCGGTCGGCGTCACGTAGTAGACGATCTCGGACTTGAACCGGTGGATCAGCCACACGTGGATCAGATCCATCAGGCGCTTCTGCCGCAGCTTCTCGGCGAAGGTGTTCTGGTCGCGCACCGTCAGGATGTTGCGTCCGTGCCGGTCCTTGATCGGGTCGACGACGACGTTGGCCAGCGGCTCCTCGCCGCTGCCGTAGATGCCCAGATCCAGGACGTCCGAACCGGCACGGCGGGGACGCAGCTGCACGTGCAGCTGCTCGCCGATCTGGTAGTGGTCGCTCCACATGGCCAGCCACTCCTCGAGCAGCTTCTTGGGCACCTCGGTCTGGACCAGGTGCTGATGCTGGGTGGAACCGGCACCCATCGCCTTGGTGGTCGCGGTGCGGCCCGACGATGCTGCCAGCGCGGCGTCGCTGCGCGGGCCGCCGACGAGCGTTTGCGGTGTGCGGTAAGGAGATTCGACCAGCCGCATCTTGCGTTGCAGCCGGGCCAGCGCCAGCATGCCTTCTTGCCGCAGGGACGTCGCGAACTCTTCGCACGCCACACCGTCCACCTGGTGGCCGCCGTAGGTGATGAAGTTGAAGACGAAGCCCATCTTGCCGAGTTCCTCTGGGAACGCCCGCATTTCGTCATCCGTCATGCCGGTGGTGTCCCAGTTGAACGACGGCGAAAGGTTGTAGGCCATCATCTGGTCCGGGAACTCGGCGTGGATGGCCTCCGCAAATTCGCGGGCCTCGGCCAGGTCCGCGGTCTTGGTCTCCATCCACAGGATGTCCGCGAACGGTGCGGCCGCAAGCGATTTCGCGATCGCGTAGGGGATGCCGCCGCGCACCTGGTAGTAGCCCTCGGGGGTCTTGGCGAGGTCACTGTCCCACGCCACGTCCGCCCCCAGTTCGCGGGCCTTCTCCCGGGCCGCGTACAGCGACGCGCGCGCGGCGAACGTGCGCCACTCATCCGGGCTCATCGCGACGGCCTCGCCCTCCTTGGCCCGGAACTGCAGCACTTCGGCGACGGCATCGCAGTAGGTGTTGAGGCCCGAATCCGCCTGCCAGGCTTCGACGAATTTCGATTCGACCTTGTCGAACACCGAGTCGACGGACTGTCCGGAGTTCGGCTCCCAGGCAGCGGCCGCGTCGTCGATGAGGGCCGCGATGCCGTGGCTGTCCAGCCAGGCCTCGGCGGTGGCGTACTGCCCCTGGGGCAGCGCGTACAGCAGGTGCCCACGCAGATCGGTGACGCCCTTGTCGTGGAACCGCCGCACCATCGCCAGGAAACACGACTTGTAGGACGGGATCTTGAGGTTGGTGGCGCCCAGCAGGAACGGCTGGTCGCGCTCATCGGCGGCGCTGTCGATGAGGTTGGCGGCCTCGGCGTCGGTGCGCGCCACGATGATTCCCGGCACACCCATCATGTCCAGCTGGAAGCGCGCGGTGTTGAGGCGCTTGAGCTGCTCGTCCGACGGAACCAGCACCTTGCCGCCCTGGTGGCCGCATTTCTTGGTGCCGGGCCGCTGATCCTCGATGTGGTAGCCCGGCACACCGGACTCGACGAAACGCCGAATCAGGTTGCGTACGTGGGCATCTCCACCATGACCGGTGTCTGCGTCGGCGATGATGAACGGCCGGTAATCGACGGCGGGGGTGGTCGCACGTTGTTCGTCGGTCATCTGCAGGCGCAGGTACTGCTGATTGCGGTCCGCGGTCAGCAGCGCGCGCACCAGGCCGGCGGCTTCGTCGGGCACTTGGCTCAGCGGGTAGCTGGCCAGGTCGGGACCGGGGTCTTCACTGATGGAGCCCTTGGCCGAGGTGGCCCAACCACCGAGGTAGATGCCTTCGATGCCGATCCGCTTCATCACCACCGCCTGGCCGGGGGAGTACGGCCCGAACGTGGTGATGCTCTTCTTCTGCGCGAACAATTCCCGCAACCGCGGATAGAACGCTTCGGCGGCCTGCCTGGCCACGGGGTAATCGGACGGGATGGTGCCACGCTGTTCGACCACCTGACGCGCGGTGTAGAGCCGCGTGATGCCGTCGAAACGGGGGCTGTCGAAATACTCCTGCACGGCTGCGACGTTCTGCTCGAATGACGTCGCGACTGCTTCGAGGGTCATGGACTGCTCCTTGCTGAGCCTGGTTCCGATGAGCCTTCCGAGCCTATCGCCGCGGGGCGGCCGTGAATACGCGTTCAGACATTCACGTCGAACCCGAGGTTGACGTCGCAGGCCGCCCGCCCACCGCGGATGCCCCAGTTCTCGAGCGCACTCTCGCGGAGCAGGATCGTGATGTGATCGGCCGGAATGTCGAAGGCGGCCAGGCGGCCGACGATCTCCCGGTACAGCTCCCGCTTGGCATCCACCGATCGGCCGGCGAAACAGTCGATGGTCACCAGCGTGTACCGCTCGGGGTGTTCGAGGTGCGGGGCATGCGAAACCCGGTGCGGTTCATGGACCAGCAGCCGGACGTGCTTGTCGCCGACCGGGATCCGGAACGCGGCAACCAGCGCACCGTGGACGGCATCGATGATGGCGACCTCGTCGGGCTGGCTGTACTGGCGGCGGACCTCGATCAGTGAACTCGGCATGGCCCAGATCGTCACACCCGACGGCCGTCAGCGCACCTGAATTTCTGCCGCTGTGGCCGGATCGAAGCGGACCCGGAACACCGCCGGCCAGTACTTGCCCGTGACGAGAAACTGCTCATCGCCGAGATGCGCGATGCCGTTAAGCACCCCGACGTCGCCCTGCCAGGCCGGGTCGCGCAGACCGGTGGCGTACACCACCGCCGTCACGGCGCCCGTCGTGGCGTCGATCTCGATGATCTGGTCGGTCGGGAACACGTTGGCCCAGATCCGGTTGCCGACACAGTCGAGGCTGTTGAGCCCAGACACCTGAATTCCGTTGTAGGTCACGGTCATGGACCGGGTTTCGCGCATGTCGTCCACGGTGTGGAAATGCAGCAGGGCGGAACCGTCGCTACGGATCACGCGGTCGCCCGCGCGGCACAGGCCCCACCCCTCGCCGGCGAGCGGTACTTCGCGCAACATGGTGAGCGTGGCCTTGTCCCACTCGATCGCGACGCCGTTCTCGTACGTCACCTGCCACAGGTGCGCGCCGGCATCGGCGATGCCCTCACCGAAATAAGCGGGCGGCAGCGGTACGGCGCGGCGTAGCTGCCCCGTGGCGGCGTCGAGTTCACGCAATGCGGACTTGCCCTCCAGGCCCGAGCTCTCATACAGGGTCGGCCCGTCGACGAACATGCCCTCGGTGAAGGAGACGGGGTCGTGGTCGAACTGTTCGAGGACGACGGGACGCAGCCTGGCAATCTGATCGGCACCGGCGGTCGGGACTGCCGCGCAGCCCGCCAGCAGTACCGCGGCCATCAGGAGTCTCACAACGACGCCACCAGGACCAGCAGCGCCCCTACTGCCGACAGCGTCACCGCAGTGATCGCGGCCGTGTGTTCCTGCACCCAGTGGCGCATCCGCTCCAGGTCCTTCTCGGCATACCGCGAGGCCACCAGGTGCGCGAAGATCGGCGCGGCCGTGGTGGATCCGGCCATCACGACGAAATAGCCGATCGCAGTGGCCTTTTCGGCGGGAGTGGCCAAAAATGCGTCGATGGCCACGCCACCGGCGATACACGCCAGGATGAACTTCGGATTGGCGACCGCGAAGGCGACTCCCGTGACGGCCGTGACCAGTGGTGACGCGGACTGCAGCCGGGTGAGCCAGCCCGTCGCCTGCGCGTAGTGCTTGCGCCGCAGCCAGGTGACGACGCCGAGCACGATCAGCGCGATGCCGATGCCGAGCTGCAGGCGCGAACTGGTCGTGGCGGCGTGCGACTGGCCGACCGGGGACACCAGCACCACCGCGCTGATCACGACCGTCAGACCGGCCAGCCACCCGCACAGGTAGGTCAGACCGGTGCTGCGGGGCCGGTCCGAGTACAACAGGAGCAGCACCGGCGGCAGCACCGCCATCGGGGACAGCGCCACGATGAGCGCGTCGGGGAGCAACCACGTCACACCAGCCATCCTGCCAATCCCTGCCCGCCGCAGCCGCGCGGCCGGTGATCGGGCACGCTTGACCCACGATGGCACTTCTTGACGACCCCGCGGACCTGACCGCCCTGCGCGCCACCGGCGCCGACCCCGAGGAATTGCTCGCGTCGTTCGCCGAGTGGGCCGAGGCGTCGGGCACTGCGCTGTATCCGGCGCAGGAGGAGGCGCTGATCGAGCTGGTCAGTGGCGCCAACGTGGTGCTGGCGACGCCGACCGGTTCCGGCAAATCGCTGGTGGCCACCGGCGCGGTCTATTTCGCCCTCGCTTCGAATCGGCGCAGTTACTACACCGCGCCGATCAAGGCACTGGTCAGTGAGAAGTTCTTCGCGTTGTGTGACGTTTTCGGCGCCGCCAACGTCGGCATGCTCACCGGCGACGCGGCGGTCAACGCCGGGGCACCGATCATCGCGTGCACGGCCGAGATCCTGGCGAACATCGCGCTCCGGGAGGGCGCACAAGCGGACATCGGTTTGGTGGTGATGGACGAGTTCCATTTCTACGGCGATCCCGACCGCGGCTGGGCCTGGCAGGTGCCGCTGCTGGAATTGCCCGCGGCCCAGTTCCTGTTGATGTCGGCGACGCTCGGCGACGTGACCGTCCTGCGTGAGGACCTCACCCGGCGCACCGGCCGGACAACGGCGCTGGTGGCCAATGCCGAGCGGCCCGTGCCGCTCTACTACAGCTACGCCACCACTGCGATGCACGAGACCATCGCCGATCTGCTGCAGACCAAACAGTCGCCGATCTACGTCGTGCATTTCACCCAGGCCGCCGCGCTCGAGCGGGCGCAGGCGCTGATGAGCGTCAATGTGTGTACCAAAGAGGAGAAGGCGGCGATCGCCGCCCATATCGGCGGCTTCCGGTTCACGACGGCGTTCGGCTCGACGCTGTCGCGGCTGGTCCGGCACGGCATCGGTGTGCACCACGCCGGCATGCTGCCCAAGTACCGGCGCCTGGTGGAGCAACTGGCCCAGGCGGGGCTGCTGAAGGTCATCTGCGGCACCGACACCCTGGGCGTCGGCATCAATGTACCGATCCGCACCGTGGTGTTCTCAGCGCTGTCGAAGTACGACGGCACCCGCACCCGGCTGCTGAACGCCCGGGAGTTCCATCAGATCGCGGGCCGCGCCGGGCGGGCCGGCTACGACACCGCGGGCACCGTCGTGGTGCAGGCCCCCGAGCACGAGGTGGAGAACCTCAAACAGTTCGCCAAGGTCGCCGACGATCCGAAGAAGCGGCGAAAGCTGGTGCGGCGCAAAGCTCCCGAGGGCATGGTGCCGTGGGGCGAGAACACCATGACCCGGCTGGTCGAGGCCGCACCCGAAGCGCTGACGAGCAACATGCGGGTATCGACGGCCATGATCCTCGACGTCGTCGACCGTCCAGGTGACCCCTGCCTGGCCATGCGACGGCTGCTCGGCGACAACCACGAGCCGCGCAAGCGCCAGCTGCGGCACATCCGCGAAGCGGTCGGAATCGCGCGCTCACTGCTGCAAGCCGGGGTGCTGGAACGACTCGTCGAACCCGAACCGGACGGGCGGCGCTACCGACTGACCGTCGACCTGCCACCGGATTTCGCGCTGAACCAACCGCTGTCGACGTTCGCGCTGGCGGCCGTCGAGTTGCTCGACCCGGCATCGGATACCTTTGCGCTCGACGTGGTTTCGGTGATCGAGGCGACGCTTGAGGATCCGCGCCAGATCCTGGCGGCCCAGTTGAAGAAGGCCCGTGGCGAGGCCGTCGCCGCCATGAAGGCCGAAGGCATCGAATACGACGAGCGCATCGAACTCCTCGACGACATCACCTATCCACGCCCGCTCGACGAGCTGCTGGCGCACTGCTTCGAGGTGTACTGCAGAAGCAACCCGTGGGCGGCCGACGGGGATCCCGCCCCGAAGTCCGTCGTGCGCGAGATGTGGGAACAGGGACTCACGTTCAAGGAGTACGTCAGCGCTTACGGGCTGACCCGCACCGAGGGTGCGGTGCTGCGCTACCTGTCCGACGCCTTCAAGGCGCTGCGGTCGGGAGTTCCGGCCGCTGCGCGGACCGACGAGCTCACGGACATCGTTGAATGGCTGGGGGAGCTTGTCCGCCAGGTGGATTCGAGCCTGCTCGACGAATGGGAGCAGCTGACCAGTGCCGACCAGGTCGACCAGGTAGCGGTGATGGCTCCGGTGCGGCCCCTGACCGGCAACGAGCGGGCCTTCACCGCCATGGTCCGCAACGCCCTGTTCCGCCGGGTGGAGCTGTGGGCCCGACGTCGTTGGGACGAGCTCGGTGCACTCGACGCCGCGTCGGGGTGGACGGCGCCGCGGTGGGAAGCGGTGGGGGAGCAGTATTTCGCCGAGCACGTCGACCTCGGCACCGGGGCGGACGCCCGCGGGCCCGCCATGTTGATCTTCGACCGCGCGCCGGGTGTATGGCGCGTCCGCCAGATCCTCGACGACCCGGCTCACGACCACGATTGGGGGATCGACGTGGAGGTCGATCTCGCCGCGTCGGACGAGGACGGCGCACCGGTTATCAGACTGGTCGAGGCCGGGCGGTTGGACTAGCCGGGTCAGTCGGTCCGGGTGTGCATACCGTTGAGGTAGTCGCGCGCCCCACCATGAGCGGGTGGACGATCGCCGGCATGCCGCCCCAAACATCTTCAGTGGCAGCGACATCGAACCCGCAGGCCCGCATCAGCTCGATGGTGGCGCGGTTGCACCGGCAACCGCCGGCAAAGTGGCGCCATGGGCCTTCGAGTCGGTCCTGGCAGGCTGCGAGGAATCGCGAGCTTGCACGCACGTGTTCGATGAACAGCAACTGCCCGTCCGGTCGCAGCACGCGGGCGATTTCGCGAAGTGCGCGTTCAGGTTCGTCGACGGTGCACAGCACCAGCGTCGAGACGACGGTGTCCACGGACGCATCAGCCAGCGGGAGGTGTTCAGCTGATGCGTCGACGATCCACGCCCGGTAATCCTGGCGTTGCAGGCGTCGTGCGAGCCGTCGGCGCATCGCTGCAACGGGTTCGGTGACGACCAGCTCAGTGATGCCGTCGGGATAGTGCTCGAAGTTCAGCCCGGTACCGGCGCCGATTTCGACAACCTGCCCACGGGCGCCACTGAGGAGGGCTCGGCGTCGGCGCTTCATCCCCGCGACTTCGCCCAGCCAGCAGAACGGATCGTAGATCTGCGCCATGATCCGCAACCACGCCGCCGATGGTGCGGGCGTTCGGAATTCGGTGTTTTCGATCTGCGTCATGCGGCAAACCTATGGAATGCCGCGCCGTGCACGCATCCCGCGAAACGGCCATCACCCGCTGATGGCCCGTTCCGGCTATCCGCTCACAACAGTCCTCGGCGCGCGGCTTCCGCGACGGCCGCCGTGCGTGTGGTGCGGCCGAGCTTGCGGCGGATGTTGGCGACGTGGCGGTGAACGGTGTGCGGGCTCAGGACCAGATGCTCGGCGATCTCGTGATCGCTCAGACCCCTTGCGACGCAGGCGAGGATCTCCCGCTCGCGACCGGAGAGCAGGACTTGCTCCGGCTCGCTCGTGCCGCGCGGTGACGACTGCCCGGGGGCCAGTACTTCGCGGCAAGCCTCGACCACGGAATCGATATCGCCGTGCCAGGGAAAGTGAGCGCTGCCCTGCAGCGGTACCAGAGTTGCGCCGGGAATCGCGGCCGCAACCTCGCGCCCGAGCGCATATGGAATGGCGCGGTCGTCGCGACGGTGCACGACCAGGGTCGGCGCGCCGATGCCAGGAAGATGTGCCCGGACGTCGACGCGATAGACCAGATTCAGCAACGCGGCGGCGGTCTCGGCAGTCGCCGCTTCCCGCTGAAACCGGGCAAATCGCTCGTGCTCGGCGGCGTCGGCGCCGGCGAGGAAGAGGTCGCTGAGCATGCGCGAGCCGAGTCCCCAGTGCGCCCGAACCGCCGCGACAATGGCATCTGCCACGTCCTCAGTGGTGATCGCCGCCCCATCGGAGTAGGACCCGTACAGCACCATTCGCTCGACGCGCTCGGGATAGGTTGCGGCAAAAGCGATTGCGGTACAGCTGCCAGCTGAACCGCCGATCAGTGACACGCGTTCGAGTTCAAGCTCGTCAAGGAGCGCGCAGAGTGTCGCGACGTCCTCGTCGATGGTCAGATCCGAATCCCGCAGGGTGCGGTCGGACACGCCCACTCCCAGCCGGTCATAGCGGATCAGCGTGTATCCGTCCGCGACGCCTGTCCAGAAACGCCTGAAGCCCGCGCCCTGCCAGTCCAGTTCGAGGTGGCTCACCCACCAGGCCGGAGCAATGAGCGGCGGACCATTCCCGCGCACCTCGTACGCCACGCGGCGCCCGCCGCGGGGAAGGAACCGCAACGCAGACTCCGCCACCATCACCACGAGCCTACGGTGGATCGGGCAAACTGATCGCATGACCGCCCCGGAGCCCGTCAGCGGAACCCGTGGGTTCCTGCCTGCGGTGGAAGGGCTGCGGGCCGCCGCGGCGTTGGGCGTGGTGCTCACGCATGTGGCTTTGCAGACCGGCTACACCGATGGTGTCGTGGGCCGGTTGCTGGCCCGCTTCGACCTGTCGGTGGCCGTGTTCTTCGCGTTGTCGGGCTTTCTGCTGTGGCGTGGCCATGCCGCTGCGGCGCACGGGTTGCGGGCCGAACCCGAGGCGGCGCCCTACTACCGTTCTCGGTTGGTCCGGATCATGCCGGCCTATCTGCTGACGGTGGTCGTGGTACTGACCCTGCTGCCCGACGCCCGCAGCGCGGACCGGACCGTGTGGATCGCGAACCTCACCCTCACGCAGGTCTTCGTGCCGAAGACCCTCATCGCCGGGCTCACGCAGATGTGGAGCCTGTCGGTCGAGATGGCGTTCTATCTCGTCGTGCCGCTGCTGGCGCTCCTTGCCGCGAAATTGCCGCCGCGGCTGCGGGTTCCGGTGATCGCCGGGGTGGCGCTGCTCAGTTTCGGTTGGGGTTACCTACCGATTCCCGCGTACCACGGGGCCAATCCGCTGACCTGGTTGCCGGCCTACGCCTCGTGGTTCGCCGTCGGGATGTTGTTGGCGGAGTGGATGTTCCGGCCCTACAGCTGGCTGCATCAGTTGGCCCGGCAGCGGACCATCCTGATGATCGTGGCTGTCGCCGCCTTTCTGGTCGCGGCGTCTCCGTTGGCCCTGCCGGCCGGGCACCACCACGCCACGCTCGGCCAGTTCATCGCGCGGACGGCCTTGGGGGCCGTCGTCGCCGGAGCGCTGTTGGCGCCCTTGGTCCTCGGCGCTCCGGACGATCAGCACCGGGTGCTGGGTAGTGCACCGATGGTGACGCTCGGTCGCTGGTCGTACGGGCTGTTCCTGTGGCACCTCGCCGCACTGGACATGGTGCTCGCCATGGTCGGGCCGACGTCATTTCCGGGGGCATTGCCGGTGGTGATGGTCCTGACGACGACGTTCGGACTCGCGGTGGCCGCGGTGAGTTATGCGCTGCTGGAGGAGCCGTGCCGGATGGCACTGCGGCGCTGGGAAGCTCGGCGGCAGGCCGTTGTGGGCGAAGACAGTCCGGCGCAGGCCGCCTGACGGCTCAGCCGGTGCGGTGCAAGAAGCCGTGCAGCGTGGCCTGCACCAGTTCGTCGACGATCGCGTCTCGGGAGGGCGGGTTGTCACCGAACAGCGTGGGGCGAAGGGCGACCATTCCGACGATCATCGCCACCGTCGAATGTGCAGGCAGGGCAGGTTGGTCCGACGTCATCCCGCGCAGCTGCATGCCCTCGGTGCTGATCCGGCCCAGCGTCGCCAGGGCCGCTCTGATGTCGGCGATCCCGGCGCTTTCCATCTCGTCACCGAGGTCTTCGGCCGCGACCAGCGTGAGCAGCAGCCCTCGATGTTCAGCGAGTACGTCGTAGAGCTGACCGACGAAATGCCGTGCCAGGGTTTGTTCATCGGTGTCTTCGGGGCGCAATGACTGCCAGGTTTGGGCGAAGCCGTCGACGAAGTCGGTGAACGGCAGCACCAGTGCTTCGCGGAACAGCCCGGCCTTGGAACCGAAGTACCGGAACAGGAGATGCTCGGTGACGCCGGCCGCATCGGCGATCTCCCGGGTCGTGGTGCTGCGATAGTCCTTGCGGGAGAACAGGTTTTGCGCCTCGGCGAGCAGCAGGCGTCGAGCCTCGCCACGCGGGCGGCGCGGCGTGGCCGTACGCGGCGGCGTTTCGGGCAGGGTCACGGTGCAAGCTCCTCTGACTCGTCCGGCTCCCGGACGGTTCAAACATAGCGGCCCTTGACGGCGAATTTGTGGATAGTGTCTACTATCCAAAACTCTGGTCTCCACCAGAAAGGAATCGACATGGGTGCGGTCGTCATGCTCGGCACACTGTTCGGGCTGGTGGTCGTGATCTACGCCGCGGTACTGCATTTCGACCCGGAAGCCCGTCGCGGCACCGACAGTGGCGAGCCGCGATGAACTCCGGCCTGACGCCGCTGATGACGGCCGCCATCGGGTTCGCCTACGTCGGCGGACTCGCCTTCGTACTGCTCGGCGTGTACCTCAGCGTCCGACGCGGACGGCTGCATCCGCTTCTGCTGCTGTGCATCTCGGCCATGTCGTTCTCGTGGATCGAAGCCCCCTATGACTGGGCGATGTACGCCCAGTTCGCGCCGGCCATCCCGCGCATGCCGTCCTGGTGGCCGCTGAACATGACCTGGGGCGGGCTGCCGGCACCGGTGCCGATCGGCTACATGTCCTACTTCGCGCTGCCCGCGGTCATCGCGGCGGCCATCGGGCGGTGGGTGTGCCGACGGTGGCAACTGCGCCAGCCGACGACGATGCTCACCGTCGGCCTGGTCGTCGGATTCTGTTGGGCCTTCATGTTCAACGCGTTCCTCGGGGCCAGGCTCGGGGTCTTCTGCTACGGCAGGGTGATCCCAGGTCTCGGCCTGTGGGAGGGCACTCGGAATCAGTACCCCATCTATGACTCGCTGGCCATGGGCATCCAGATGATGGTATTCACCTACCTGCTGGGCCGCACCGACACCAAGGGGCGGAGCGTCATCGAGGTCTGGGCCGACAAGCGGGCGGCGACGCGCACCCAGTCCGCCGTGCTGTCCGTAGTCGCGGTCGTCGTGGTGGGAAACCTGCTCTACGGCGCGGTGTTCGCGCCGCATCTGGCGACGAAACTGGCCGGCTGGGTTACTGCCGGACCTGAGACCGAGCTCTTCCCCGGGGTGCCCAACCAGCCGATGACAGGACGGTAGATGATCGAGCAGGCGGAGTTGTACTACGACCCTTTCGATTACGGCATCGACGACGATCCGTACCCCATCTGGCAGCGGATGCGGGCCGAGGCACCGCTGTACTACAACGAAAAGTACAACTTCTATGCGCTGAGCCGCTATGGCGATGTGGCGCAGGCACTTCCGGACTGGCAGGCCTACCGGTCCGGGCACGGTACCGCGCCGGACATCCTGTTCAGCGGCATCGAGGTGCCGCCGGGCATTCTGCTGTTCGAGGATCCGCCGTTGCACGATCTGCACCGCCGCTTGCTGTCGCGGGTGTTCACGCCGCGCCGGATGTCGGCGGTGGAGGGCCAGGTGCGCGAATTCTGTTGCCGTGCCCTCGATCCGCTACGTGATCTCGACGGGTTCGACTTCGTGACGCAGCTCGGTGCCGTCCTGGCGATGCGGACCATCGGCTATCTGCTGGGCATCCCCGAGTCCGATCAACAGGTGATCCGGGACGGCACGGACGAGCGCATCACCGTCGGCTCCGACGGCAGCGCCGGCGACATCAGTACGACGATCTTCCAGGATTCGATGGCAGCTTTCGTCGAGTACATCGACTGGCGGGCCCGTCATCCCTCCGACGACCTGATGACCGATCTGCTCACCGCCGAGGTGGAGGGCGCCGACGGGGAGTTGCGGCCGCTGGAACGCGGCGAGGTGTTGGCCTACACCACGATGATTGCCGGCGCCGGCAATGAAACCAGTGCCCGGCTCATCGGATTCATGGGTCAACTGCTGGGCGAACACCCCGATCAACGCCGCGGACTCGTGGCGAACCCGGCTCTGATTCCGGCGGCGGTCGAGGAGAGCCTGCGGTTCGAGGCGCCATCCCCGGTGCAGGCCCGGTACGTCGCGCGCGATGTCGACTGGCACGGGCAGCGCGTGGCCGAAGGCTCGTACCTGTTGCTGCTCAACGGGTCGGCGAACCGGGACGATCGGCAATTCGCCGATCCCGATCGCTACGACATCCATCGCAAGACCGGTCACCTCAGTTTCGGTCAGGGCATCCACTTCTGCCTCGGCGCCGCGTTGGCCCGCCTGGAAGCCCGCGTCGCGTTCGAGGAGGTGTTCAAGCGGTGGACTGACTGGCAGGTCGACTATGCGAACGCGCAGCGCGCCCGGACCTCGAGCGTGCGCGGCTGGGCGCGGATGCCCGTGCGAACGGATTCAGGACATCGGTGACGGCGCCGAACGCAACGCTGTCTGGGTGCGAATCACCGCCTGGACAGCCCATCTCCGCACGACCCGCCGCCGAGCGACTGTGAAACCCACCGGTATGGCGATATTGTCACGCGTCCACGTGACGATCGGGTTGCGCGAAAAAGCGACCCGGGTCGCCAGGCCGGTGGCAGCGACGACGCGCCGGGCCGGCGGACGGCGTTCGCGCTCGTAGGAGTCCACGAGACTCTCGGGCGCGTGTCCCGTTGCCACCAGGGCGAGTTTGGCCGCAAGGTTCTCGGCGTCGGCGATGCCCATGTTCATGCCCTGGCCGCCGAGTGGACTGTGTACGTGGGCTGCATCGCCGGCCAGCAATATGCGCCCACTGCGGTAGGTCCGCGCGACGCGTTGATTGATGACGAACCGCGACGTCCAGTCGATGCCGGTAAGCCGGACATCGTCGCTGGCCTGTGTGTGCAGAAAATGCAAGAAGTGTTCGGCGATGTCGGGAGGTTCGGCATCGTGCGGGACCTCGGTGACCAGGCGCCACAGGTCGTCGTTTGCGCCTGGCAGCGGGAACATTGCGACTGTGGCAGTTCTGCTCAGCCAGACATGCACAGCCTCACGGTCTGCCGGCAGGTCCAGATGAAGGTCCGCGAGCAGCAGCCGTTCGGCGACAGCGGATCCGCTGAAGGGGATGCCGGCAATCTTGCGTACCTGGCTATGGGCGCCGTCGCAGCCGATCAGCCAGTCGGCTTCGTAGCTTTGGCTCGAATTCAATTGCACCACAACGCCGTCCGTGTCACCAGCTCCGCCGGTGACTGCAGTCGACCACTCGACCGCCCCACCGAGTTGCGAGAGCCGTTCCCGCAGCCGGTGTTCGAGCTCGACCTGTGAAACCATCGAGATGGGCGGCTGGCCGTCGGGCAGAAGTTCGTCCAGCCCGTCGAGCTCATGCGTCTTGCCGCCGGCACGATAGACCGCCCGCCGCACCGGCATGATTCGGTCAGGCAGATCCCCAAGTGCGCCAAGCCGTTGGAGCACGCCGAGGGTCGGCGACCACACCCCGATCGCTCTCGAAGTCGTTGCGGGGCCATCTGCCGCATCGACGATCCTGACGTCGACCCCGCGCTGGAGCAATGCGCATGCTGCCGTGAGTCCCGTCGGCCCGGCCCCTGCGATCAGAACCGTCATCGTTTCCTCCCGGCGGCAGTCTCTGCGACACTACCGCCGGATTCCACGACCTACAGTGGCAGAGTGCGATTCAAGCGCCAGGGGCCGCTGGGCCAGATGAACGCCGCGGTGGCGGATCTCGAATTGCCGCCCGCAGTGTTCAAGACCTGCCCTTGGCAGCCACGGGATCTCGTGGCGGAGGGCCTGCGACAGTGGCTGCGATGTTGCGGGGCTGCCATGCGGGACGGTCAGGTGATCGGCATGCCGTCGCACGCCGTCGATGAGGCTTGGCATGGCCTGATCCTTTGTACGGCAAGGTATTCGGCGTTCTGCGATAGTGCCTACGGCCAGTTCCTTCATCATCACCCCGAGGGCGGCGCACCCGCAGATGCGGTGGCCGAGCCGATGCACGAGCAGCTCCGGCGCACGGTCATCGCCTGGGAAAAGGTCGCCGGACCCGACGAGGTCTGCGTGCTGTGGGATCTCGACGAGCAGGTCGGAGTCGACGAGCCGTGGGGGATCGGGGCGACTCGGGTCGACGAAATTCGGTCGGCATACCGGGCCATGCAGGTCCGAACAAGGTGACGGAGGCCCGCTCACGCGATAGCCTGACCCGTTACGGAAGCCGGTTGACAGAACGGACGAGCATTTGAAGACCGAACGACAGCGTTTCCGACCGCCGATGATCGTCGGCGGCATTCTGCTTGCCGGCGCGTTCGCCGCGGCCGGTCCGGCTGCGGCGGACCCTGCCACGCCGACGACACCTGCACCGGGCCAGCCCGTCGTGGAGCCCGCAGGCGGCCCCAGCGGCCCGGTGGCCGCGCCGCCGATCGGAGCTCCGACAGTCCCCGAGATCGAGAACCCGACCTACGGCGCCGGAAGTACCCCGGGCCAGTTGGGGTACCTGCGGGACATCTGGCACACCTTCCACAGCGGTAACCCGATCGAGGCGCTCACCATGCCGCCCGAGGAAGCGCCCGGAGCACCACCCAATGCGGGGCCGGCGCCCAAACTGCCGCCCGGCTTCATCTCGCTGACCGATCCGGCGTCATCGAACCCGATCGTCGACACCGGACCCAAGACCGGCGGACCCGCGCTGCCTCCCGGCTACTACCCGTTGAACGGCCCGCCACCGCCCGGGTACTACGACCCGAAGCCCGGTTCGGCGCCGGCGCCCGGTGGCCCTGACGCGGCGCCGCCGCAGTCCGGATTTGTGGCCACCCCATCGCAGTGAGGGTTCGGCGTAATGTGATTACATACGCTAAGTAATCGCAGTCGACGCAGGGGAGCACATGACCTCGATCAAGAAGACCTTGTCTGCCGCAGCCATCGCGGGATCGCTCGCCGCAGCCGCGCTGGGCTTCGGGATGCCGCTGGCCGCGGCTCAGCCGCCGCCACCTGCGCCCGGGCAGGGCGAGGAGGTCCCGCCGTGGGCGCCGAAGAAGCCGGCTGAGGTCTGGAATGGGCAGCCAGTCGTGTGGACCTCGGCCTGGGGTGGTCGCTGGGGTGTGTGGATCAACGACGGCTTCATCACGCTGACGTCGAACCCGGTCACCAACGGCGGATAACCGCTGCCGTCACCATCGCGCCGCGACGTTGGTGCCGATCTGATTGGCGACTTGGACCGCCGTGTCCGCCGGGTCGGGACTGCACGTGTTGATGTCGATGACGACGTTGTTCTTGTGCGCCAAGGCGCGGCCGCACGCCCAGCCGGGTGCGGCCGCGTCTTGTTCGGTCGAGACCACGCTGAGAATGTCGTGGGCGTTGGTGATCGGCCCGACGGTCCACTGCGACTGACTCTGCGTGTGGGTGTACTGCTTGCACGCCGGCCACAGCTGCGCTGACGCGTTGAAGAACTCCTGCGCTTTGTCCTGTGTCGGAAACAGGACCACGGCCTGTTTCAGGTAGTGGGTGAACTTGTCCCCGTCGTTCATGCTCTGCTCGCGCTCGGCCCAGAACCCGCTGCTCGCGTACACGGCGGCTTCGGCCGCACCGTCGATGGCGAGGCACTCCGGTGGTGCCATCGTGCTGCTGTTGTCCGACATGGTCGCCTGGGCGCCGAGCACGGCCATGGCCGTCGAACCCATCGTCGCGTTCACTTGCTCGGGGTTCAGCAGCAGCCCGTCGAGTTCCCGTTCGACCAGTGGCCGGGGCACCATCGGCGGCGTGGTCACCGGCACGGCCTTGCCCTGCGTACTGCCACAGCCCGCGGTCAGAACACCAACCACGACAACAGTGACTATGCCTACTGAGCTGCGCATACACCCTCCCGTCGCGGCAGCGGCGACTTACTGACGCACCACGCTGTCCTCCACAGCGCGGCACTCCAACATTTCTATTGTGGCGTCAATTGGGGCCGGGCCGCCCCTGCTCGACGGTGTTTCGCGGTAACGATGAACGATGTTCTTGATAACAGGTTCGCCGCGACGCTGCAGGGCAAAGGTCAGTTCGACACGTCGAGGATCTTGATCGCGAAGACCAGCGAGTCGCCCTTTTCGATGCCTGCGCTCGGCTGGCCGTCGGGGTAGCCGTCGGCTGAGGTCATCGCGACCGCGACCGTGGAGCCGACCTTCTGGCCGGCGATGGCCTTCTGGAAACCGGGCACGACGCGCATGAGCGAGAAGGTGGCCGGGGCGCCGCGGTCGTACGCGCTGTCGAACTTCGATCCGTCCCGGCCGTTGAAGCCCGCGTAGCAGACGGAGACCGTCGCGGTTTCGGGGACGACGGGCCCGGTGCCGGCCTTCAGCGTCTGCACCTGGGTCTGATTCACGCTGAACGGGCCCTTGACCGTGACGACCGGGGCGGCGCTGTCGGTGGAGCCGGTGACCGCGACGCTGCCGGTGGCGCCGTTGAGCGTCCACTCGGGCGCGCCGCCCTGTCCCTCGGCCATCGGGCAGCTGCGGGCGGCCGCTGTCGTGGAGTTGTCCAGGGCTGTGACCGGGCTCGGGGTCGTCGTCACCAGCGGTGCCTGGGTCGTGGTCGCCGCTGCCGGCTTTTCGTCGGAGCCACAGGCGGTCAGGGCGACGGCCAGTGATGCGGCGCAGGCGGTCAGTGCAACAGAGGAGGACACGCGGGAGAAGTTCATCGTTGCCACGCTACCGGGGCCTGTTCGGTCTCAGAACTGCGACCAGGAAGTCGGAATCGTCGGTGAACGGCCGCACATCCCACGTGGACAGCAGCAGGTCGGGGGTGAGCCCGGCTTCGGTCAGGTCGGCGAAGAACTCGCTGAACGGGTAGTCGCGTCCGGCACCGAAACCGATCACCGCGCGGCCGTCGTCGGCCAGGTGGGCGCCAAGCCGGGAGAGCACCTGCACGCGGGTGCTCGGGGCGACGAACGTCATCACGTTGCCGGCCGACACGATGAGATCGAACGGCTCAGGGATGCCGCGGGCCGGCAGGTCGAGCTCGGCGAGGTCTCCCACCAGCCAGCGCGGCCCGGGGTGGTCCTCCTCGGCGGCCGCGATCAATGCGGGGTCGACGTCCACTCCGACCACATCGTGCCCAGCCGCGGCGAGGTAGCCGCCGATCCGGCCGGGTCCACAACCGGCGTCGAGAATGCGGGCGCCGCGAGAGGCCATCGCGTCGATCAGGCGGGCTTCGCCGACCAGGTCTTCACCGGCGCGGGCCAATGTCCGGAAGCGATCGATGTACCACTGCGAGTGCGCGGGATTCGCCTCGACCTTTTGCATCCAGAGGCTCTGTTCGATCATGCCTCGATTCTTCCACTCGTCGACTGTGAGCCCTATGCAGGGACATTTGGCCGCATAGGGCTCACAGTCACGCGGCGTCCAGCTCGGCCGGCACGGTCAGGCCCAGCAGCCGCAGCAGGTCGGCGACCTTCCCGTCCAGTTGCCTGCCCACCGCCGCGATCTGCGGGTCGCCGAAGCTGCCGAACCTGCTCGATGGTTGATCGATGCTGAAATGCACTGCGCCGTCGACATCCTCGTAGATGGCCGCGCGCATCGGTGCGTAGAGCATGATGCCGGGATCGCGGCGGAACATGGTTTCGGCGATCACGTTGTTGCCCACCATGTAGGTGACCGCGCGGGTCGGGTTGCCCGCCAGTGCCATCATCGGCGTCGGGTCGAACACCCAGAAGTTGACGAACGAATGCGGAGCGCGCGCTGCGGTGTAGCGCTGTACTGCAGCCAGGTCACCTGATTCGATCATTTCGGTGAGTTCGGCGAAATCGATTGTGGGTACCAGGGTTTCGAAACGCCGGCGCAGTCCGTCGAAGGTGTCATCGGTGTCGACAACGAAGCGGTTGACCTGATGCGGGATGGTCGTGGCCATGTCAGGCTCCGACCAGGATCGACTTGGACGCCGTAGGTGCGGCCGTCGAGAGCTTGCGCAACGACACGATGTGCAGCGCCGCGGCGAGTGGCACCAGAGTGGTCGGAATCAGCACGAGCGGCAGCAGGGCGATCTGCTCGGTCGACGGCGTCAACTGGAGAACGTGCGCAAGGCCTGGCGCCGCAGTGACGCCGAGCGCGGTCGCGACCACGAGGTCGAGCAGCCCCAGGATGTTGAACCACATCAGTCGTCGGCCGGCGTTCCCGTGCCGAAGATGGCGGGCCAGGTAGATCGCACCGAAACCGACTGCGATATCACCCAATCCGGCGGGCAGCGCGAATCCGGCAGGTAGTTCGCCCAGCGCCATCACGATCAGGAAAGCGGCCCCTTCGATCCGGAAGATCTGCGCGACGGTCAGCCACCACTGGGTGTCCGGCTGATCCAGGATTCGGGACGCGACCGGGGTCCTGGTCGCGAGCAGGACCGCCACGAGGGGTACGACCATGGCCAAGGCCAACCACGGTTCGATCTTCGCCGGGGCGAACCGATATACGTCGGCGTGGGCAAGCATCGAGCTCACCAAAATCCAAGTGGTCCATAGGGTTCCGAATATGGCGGCGATTCGGGTGGCCCGCCGCCTCCCTAGATTCGCGGCGATGGCGCCGCGGAACAACATTGCGCTGATTGTCGCGATCGTGCCGACCAACCCGGCCGACACAATCGCCCATGCATAGCTCATGGCATTCTCCCGATTCACTGATTTTGTCGAACACTTGGTTAGTTTCCGTACAGCATGTTCAATTGAAGGGAGAGGGCCGAAATTCCGTCAACAACCAATGGGGGCGAGATGTCCAGAACCGAACAAGAGCCGAAATCTGTTCGGAATTCGGGGAATCGTGGCGCGTCGGTCACCGATCGCCGGGTGCGGCGTACCCGGAAACTGCTCCACTCCGCCTTCCTGGAACTGGTCGTTGAGCAGGGCTACGACAAGACCACCATCCAGGACATCCTCGACCGCGCCGACGTCGGCCGATCGACCTTCTATGTGCATTTCCGTGACAAAGAAGCACTACTGACCGCGAGTTTCGACGACATGCGCGAACAACTCGGCGACGCGCTCGCCGCCATTCCGGCGTCCGATGCCGTCGACGTAACCTTGCCCGCGGCAATGCTTTTCGACCACGCGTACCGGCATCAGCAGATCTACCGCGCGCTGTGCGGCCGACATGGCGGCGACGTGGTTCAGCGCCATCTGCGCCACTTGATCGGCGACGTCCTTCGTAAGCATCTGCGACCCCAGCTCACCTCTGCGGAGCCCGCTGTGCCCGCTGAGGTGTCGGCGGAGTTCTACACCTCAGCCACGTTGGGTCTGCTGGCGTGGTGGATCGACCATGATTTCTGCAACGGCCCGCAGTGGCTGACGGCGACGTACCGCACGTTGGCCCTGCCTTCGCAGTGTCACCAACCGAACGGCGGATATCCCGTGAGATGAGCGGCGATGGCACGGGCGAGAATGGTGGGATGACGGACACTGCCCCGATGCCACCCTGCCCTGCGTGTGCCAGCGAGTACACCTACGAGTCCGGCGCGCTCTACGCGTGCCCGATGTGTGCCCACGAGTGGGCTGCCGGCGATAGCGGGGACTCCGATGCCGACAGTGGGCGAGTGGTGAAGGACGCGGTGGGCAATGTGCTCGCCGACGGCGACAGCGTCACGCTGGTGAAGAGCGTCAAGGTCTCGGGCGGCGGGGGCGGCGCCATCAAGGTCGGGACCAAGGTCCGCGGCATCACGCTCATCACGGACGGCGTCGGTGACCACGACATCGACGCCAACGTGCCGGGTTTCGGTCGCCTTCAGCTCAAGTCGAGCGTCGTCAAGAAGTCCTCCTGACGCTATTGCGCTGACAGTCTCCGCGCGATCTCGCCGTACCGCTCGAACCGGTCGGATCCGCCGAGGGCGTTGTACAGCACCACGCGCGTCGCGACGCCCGCATATTTGGCAATGAGCTTGTCCGCCAGCTCATCCCAGGTGGATTCGGTGGCGAAGGCCGCGATGTGGTCGTCGGTGATCCGCGCCATCATGCCGGCCATGTCGCCGGCCTTCTGCTTCTCGCGCAGGCGCGCGGTGGTGCCCTCGAAACCGGCCTCGTCCCAGATGAACGCATAGTTCGGGGTGCTGCCGTAGAAGCTCATGCTGGCGCGGACGAACTCGCGTTCGTTGTGCCGCTCCTCGTCGGTGTCGCCGACGATCGTCATGGCCGGGATGATCGTGTCGATGTCGGCGGGGGAGCGGCCCGCTTTCTCCGCTCCCGCAGCCACATTGGGCAGCACGTGGCGCGCGATGTAGCCCGGCTCGCCGAGTGGGTGAATGTGCACACCGTCCGCGACCTCGCCGGCCATGCGCAACATCCACGGATTCACCGCGGCGATGTCGACCTTGGGATCGGGTGCGTCGATGGGCCCCGGGCTCCATTGCGGCGTGATGAAGTCGAGGTCGTAGAAATCGCCGTGATGATCGAGCTTGCCCGTCCGGAACGCCGTGAAACAGGCTTTCACCGCGCGGACGTAGTCCCGCAACCGCGGGCCGGGCTGCTCGAAGGGCATCCCGTAGCGCCGCACCACGTGGGTGCGGACCTGGGTGCCGATGCCCAGCCGGAACTTGCCGCCCGTCGCTTCCTGCAGTTCCCACGCCGACGCCGCGGTGACGAACGGACTTCGTGGAAAAGCCACCGCGACACCGGTGGACAGCTCGAGTCCCGGAGCGGTCTGGGAGGCGACCGCGGCGCTGAGATATGCGGTCCGTCCGGTCTCGGTCAGCAGGAGGCCGGAGAATCCGGCGGCCTGTGCGCGACGGGCAAGCGCGCCCATCTGAGCCAATGGCTGCGGAACGGTCATCACGTCGACGTGCACGCTGGCAGCCTACGGCTGTGGCGCTTGACAACGGTGAGATACCCAGCATCGCAGGCAAAGTCGCCCCACTGCGCCACCCGAATGGCGGTGCAACGGGGCGTTGAACAAGCTGTGGCATTTGTCGGGGGCGCCGGGTATTATCGAACGTATGAGCGAACGCTTGGTGATGAGTGACCCGGACGTCGATGAGGCGGCGCTGCTGGGTCGTATCGCTGAGTTCGAGCGGGTGAAGGCGGCTCTGGTCGCGGGGAAGGCATTGATGACGGCTACACGGCGAGCGACTTCTCGGTCACTGGTTCGGCTCCGACGTGGACCGTGACGGTTCCGTCGTCCGGGAAGGCGCTGACGGGCGACGGCACTGGCCTGACTGGTGGCGATCTGACTGTCACCCCGGTCTAACCAAGCTCCCGCTGGGTGCGTGTGCTGGACACGTACCCAGCGGGCTCACCGATTCATCTCCAGCGCAACCAATTCCAGCAACTCAAGCAACGAGAGGTTCATCCAGCATGCCCGAAAACGAGGCCACGCCGATCGACCCCGCATGCCTCGATGCCGCACGTGAGCAGGCGAAGGATTTCGATTCGTTCCTGCGGCCGGTCCTGGTGCCAACCAAAGACGGCGGCTTCTTCGAGGTCGACCATCCGGGCATGCTCGATGACGATGCGTCTGAGGCTTACCAGGAGCTGCGCCACACCTTCAACCAGTGCGACCGAGTCACCCAGGACGTACCGGAGACGACCGTCACGCTGAAGGACGGCACGACCACAACCATGCAGGCGCACACTGTGACTGGGCGATTCGTAGATACGTATCAGGAGAACGGCGTGCGGATGACGCCGTCGTTCAACATTCAGATGGCCAAGATTCTGCTGGGCACTCCCGAGCGGTATGAGGAGTTCAAGAAAGCCGGCTGCACGTCGAACGCGCTGGCGATGGCGCTGGATATGCGGGCCGAGGAGATGCGGAAGCGTACCCGCGACGACTCGAAAAGTGCTGGCGGCCCTGTGGTTTCTAAAGCGGTGGCCGAAACAGATTGAGTCCGACCTCTGGGCTGACCGCACGATTCTGCGGGACTGGCACAGAGGGACGAGGGACGAGCATGGGCGGCTGATGGTCACCAGCCGAGAACTGTTGGTGCGGCTGGAGTATTTGCCCGATGACGGCGCTTTCAAGATGGCATTGCAGGGTCGCGAGGGTGACTGGTCGGAGTTGATGCAAGTCCTCGCGAAGATTCAAGAGGACCAAGCGCTGTATCACGCGTGGAAGTACGGCAAGGACACGGCTCAGACGTTCCTGTCGCCGAAGCAGCGGTGGGAAGCGTTCCAAGAGCAGGCGGAAAAAGACGATGCGCTGGAGTACGCGCTGAGCCTGGCCGACGAAGACGAGTGGTGAAAGGTGGTGTGAGCGTTGGGTATCAGCCTTCCGATTGGATCCCATCTCGATGATACGCAGGCGCGCCGTACCACTCGTCAGGCTGAGGACTACTTCTCAACTGCTGGTCGGCGGGCGGGGGACGAGTTCTCGCGCCAGGTGAACCAGGGCCTCGGCAAGGTTGATACCGATAAGTCGCGCGCTCAGGCTGCCCTGCTCGAGCGGGCGTACGACAAAGCGGCCGATGCCGCAGGAAACCTTCGTAGGGAAGAGGCGCGGCTAGAAGAGGTCAACGCCAAGGCTAATGCCACCAATGCGCAGAAGATCGCCGCCGCCGAACGATTCGAGAAGGCTAGGCGTGCTGAGGCGCGGGCGACCCGCGAAGCGGTGAACGCACTGCGTGAACATGAGAATGAAAGTCGCGCAGCAGCGTTCAGTCTCGACTCTCTGTCTACCGCCACCTCGGCCGCTGAACGGAACATGGCGAACCTATCCACGGCGGCGACCGGTGCGGGGTCGTCGATTGCGTCGTCGTTCAACCCGGCAGGCATCGCGGCTGTTGGCGCGGCGATTGTTGGTGCGGCGACCGTGGGAACGGTGGCTATCGGCGCCCTCGGTGGTGCTATCGCTGAACTGTCTGGCGTGCTGGGTACGTTGCCCGGTTTGGGTGTTGCGGGTGCGGCGGCAGTCGGGACGCTCACTCTCGCAACACCCAAACCGGGCAACGTACCCAGCACGCCAGACAGTTCAGCGATAGCACCACCGAGGGCGCCGATAGCCACCGTTCCCACGGTCGCCGCACCAACAATCGCCGCGCCAACAGCCGCGATGCCAGCCGGGTTCTTCTTTGACGTAATTGCAGTGCTCGCACAGGCCTTGACCGTTGTGCACGCTGGTGGGCCCATCGTGGTGGTGCGGCGTGACGTGATCGGTGTGCCGGATGCGGGCGTTGCAGTACGGGGTCCGGCAGATCTGATCCCGCAGCGCGATGAACCGCGCCAGTCCCTTCGGGAAGGTCCGCGCCTTCGATTCCATCGCGACCAACTTGTTGGTACCCGGCTGGGCATACAGCCGCCGCACCACCACGATGGGCCCACCAGCGTGCACAACGGTCAAGGCCTGTGCGAGCACTGCAATTACGTCAAAGAAGAACCCGGCTGGCACGCGGCTACCACCTATGACAGACACGGTCGCCACACCGTAAAGCTGACGACTCCGACCGGCGCCGTCTATACCTCGACCGCACCACCCGGGCCCGAAGGGCTACGCATCTTCACGCGCGATGTGTACATCGCGCGGATCAACCCCGCGGCCTAATGACACGTTCGTGACCGCCGCTCGCGCTGCCGTACTAGCGTCAGGGACCGGCGGTTCACATCTGAGGGGGTAAGCGTAATGCGGGTCCTGGTTACCGGAGGTACCGGATTTGTCGGCGGTTGGAGCGCGAAAGCCATTGCAGACAAGGGACATTCGGTCCGTTTTCTGGTGCGCAACGCGGCCCGGCTGCAGACGAGCGTGGCCAAGCTGGGTGTCGATGTCTCTGATCACGTGGTCGGTGACATCACCGACCGTGACTCGGTGCTGCGTGCGCTGGACGGCTGCGACGCCGTCCTGCACGCGGCGGCGCTGGTCGCCACCGACCCGAACCAGACGGCGCAGATGCTGAGTACCAACATGGACGGTGCGCGCAACGTGCTGGGCGGCGCCGTCGAACTGGGCCTGGACCCGATCATCCACGTGTCGAGCATTACCGCGTTGTTCAACCCCGACGTCGACAAGCTGGAGGCCGACCTGCCGGTGTTCGGCGGCACCGACGGCTATGGACGGTCGAAGGCGCAGGTCGAGATCTATGCCCGCGGGATGCAGGACGCCGGCGCACCCGTGAACATCACCTACCCCGGCATGGTCATGGGCCCGCCGGTCGGCAACCAGTTCGGTGAGGCCGGCGAGGGCGTGGCCCAAGCACTTCAACTCGGGGCGATTCCCGGTCGGAGCGCGGCGTGGACGGTGGTCGACGGTCGCGACCTGGCCGACCTGCACGCTGCCTTGTTGGAGCCGGGCAAGGGTCCCCGCCGCTACATGGCCGGCGGCCACCGCATCCCGGTGGATGAGCTGGCGCGGCTGTTGACCGAGGTCGGCGACAAGACCATGCTGTCCGTGCCGGTCCCCGACACCGTCCTGCGGATGGCCGGCCAGGTGCTCGACCGGCTGGGGCCGTTCCTGCCGTTCCAGACACCGTTCACCGAAGCCGGCATGCAGTACTACACGCAGATGCCGGCATCGGACGACACACCGAGCGAACGCGATCTCGGTGTCACCTACCGTGATCCGCGAATCACCTTGGCCGATACCGTCGCCGGCCTTCGCAACCTCGACCGCTGAGGCGAAAGATGTCTGCGGTCAAGCAATTTCAAGTCACGTTCGACTGCGCGGTACCCGAGCGCGTCGCGCGGTTCTGGTGCGATGTGCTCGGCTACGTCGTGCCGCCGCCACCCCCGGGGTTCGCGTCGTGGGCCGATTTCGACCGGTCACTGCCACCCGAACACCAGGGCTCGAAGTTCGCCTGCGTCGATCCCACAGGTGTCGGTCCGCGCCTGTTCTTCCAGCGGGTGCCCGAAGGCAAGGTAGTGAAGAACCGGGTTCACCTGGACGTACGTGTGTGCCCCGGATCGATCGGGGCAGAGCGTCTCGCGGCGCTCGAGGCTGAGTGCGAGCGGCTGGTCGCGCTCGGTGCGGTCCGGGTGCGGTTGCTTCCCGCTGACGACATCAACGAGTCGTGCATCGTCATGCAGGACGTGGAGGGCAACGAGTTCTGCCTCGACTGACCGCGGTCGCTCATTCAGCGATTGCCAGGAACTGCTGATAGCTTGCGGGCCGTGTCCGTGCTGAACCGAAGAGCCTTCTTGGCCGGCCTCGGGGCAGCCATCACCATTCCGCCTGTCGTGGCGACCATCGAGGTGGCGCGTACGGCGCTGGCCACCGCATTGACTGCGCCCCACACTGCCGCTGCCTCGGCGCCGCACGCGCCGGAGTTGCTGGGTGCACCCGGCGCGGCCCAACCACCGCTGCTGCCTCCGCCACCGGCCGCCGCCCGCGTCGCGTTGCCCGGCAACGGCGTCCTGAGCGTTCTTCCCGGCCAAGGAGATCTGCTCGCCCTCACCGTCGACGACGGTGTCGACAGCAACGTCGTGCGGCTGTACACGCAGTTCGCGAAGGACACCGGCATCAGGCTGACGTTCTTCGTCAACGGCACCTATCGGTCCTGGACCGACAACGCACCCTTGTTGCGGCCGCTCGTCGAATCAGGCCAGATCCAGCTGGGCAACCACACCTGGTCGCATCCAGACCTCACCACGCAGTCGCCGGCACAGATCGTCGACCAGATCCAGCGCAACCATGCGTTCCTGTCCAACACGTTCGGGGTCGACGCGCGGCCGTATCTGCGGCCGCCCTACGGCCGGCACAACGCCGCCGTGCGGGCGGTGGCTGCCGACCTCGGCTACACCCTCACCACCATGTGGACGGGTTCCTTGGCCGACTCGACGGTCATCACCGAGGACTACATCGTGAAGATGGCCGACACACATTTCCGGCCGCAGAACATCGTCCTCGGCCATCTCAACCATGCTCCGGTGACGCACGTCTTCGATCGCCTGGCCGACGTCGTCCGTAGCCGCAACCTCCGTACGGTCACGTTCGACGACGTCTTTCTCCCCAGCCACTCGACGCATTAGCTGCGCCGGCCGGTTCAAGGGCGTACATGTTGTGGGACCGGAATGTGACGACGAAGAAGGGTGCCAAGGTGAGGCAACGGTTAGCGATCGGTGCGGCGGGCACAGCGGTGGTCATCGGGTTCGTCGGTGTCGGCTGCACCGGTGAGAAACCGTTCACCGGGACGACGAGCCCGGGCGACAGTTCGGTGAGTAGCTCGACCAGCAGCACCGCCAAGACCACGTCGTCGTCGACGTCCAGCGCGGCGGCTTCACCCGGCGAATCCGCCACCGGCAATCCGCCGCCAGGTCAGGCCGAGGTGACCGTTGACGGTGTACGACAGAACATCACCGGCAACGTGGTCTGTACCAACGCGGTCGGCAACTTCAATATCGCGATCGGCCAAAAGGTTTCGGGGGTGGCGGTGGTATTGACGCCGGACGCCAAGACCGTGCATTCGGTGATCCTCGGCAACGTCAATGGCGTCATCCTCGGCTATCAGCAGGGCATGTCCGGTGGCGAGGCCACGGCGTCCAAAAACGGAGATACGTACATCATCAGCGGTAGCGCCACCGGGGTGACGGCAGCGCTACCGCCCGTGATGGTGACCAAGCCCTTCGAGGTCCGGGTCACCTGCAAATGAGAGTCAGGCCGCTATCTGGGTGACGTTGAGGTGCTTGTGCGGCTCGGGGCGCGGTCGCGCCATCATCGAGTGGGACCTGCCGTAGGCGAAGTAGAGGACCACGCCGATCGCCATCCAGATCAGGAATCGCAACCAGGTCTCGACCTCGAGGTTGAGCATCAGCCACAGGCATGACAGCGCAGCCAGGATCGGGACCACCGGCACGAGGGGCACGCGGAAGCCGCGCTTGAGATCGGGGCGGGTCCGGCGCAGGACAGGAATGCCGATCGCAACGAGGATGAATGCGACGAGCGTGCCGATGTTGACCATGCCGGCGAGAGTGCCGAAGTCGACGAACGCCGCGAGCACCGCGCAGACGACGCCCACGATGACCGTCAGCCGCACGGGGGTGCCGTGCTTGCCGGTGTGTGCGAGGCGGCGGGGGAGCAGACCGTCGCGGGACATCGCGAACAGGACGCGGGTCTGGCCGAGGAACATCACCATGACGACGGTCGACAGGCCGGCCAGCGCGCCGATGGAGATGATGTTCTTGGTCCACGTCGCGCCGTGGATGGCGAACGCGGTTGCCAGGGTGGCATTTTCGCCCTGCAGTTGCTTGTACGACACCATGCCGGTGAGGACGAACGACACTGCGACGTAGCAGACGGTGACGATGGCCAGCGCGCCGAAGATGCCGCGGGGTACGTCGCGCTGCGGGTTGCGGGTTTCTTCCGCGGCGGTGGCGACCACGTCGAAGCCGATGAAGGCGAAGAACGCGATGCTGGCCGCTGTCAGCAGGCCCAGCCAGCCGAAGCTGGTGCCGCCAGTTCCGGTGAGCCAGGCCAACATCGACTGGTGCACACCGTCGGCCTTCGCCGACGGCTCTGCCGCCGGGATGAAGGGGGTGAGGTTCGACGCCTTGAAGTAGGTGGCACCGACGACGAGGATCAGCACGATCACCGCGAGCTTGATCGCCACGGCGACGGCAGACACCCGAGACGACAGTTTGGTTCCGGTGGCCAGCAGGACGCCGACGATCGCGATGATCACCAGTGCACCCCAGTCGAACTTGATGGACCCGAGATGCACGACGGGCGACACCGCGCCGCCGAGTACCTCACCGAGATACTGCGACCAGCCTTTGGCGACAACGGCTACCGCGAGCGCGAATTCGAGAATCAGGTCCCAGCCGATGATCCATGCGACGAGCTCACCGAAGGTGGCGTAGGCGTAGGTGTAGGCGCTGCCGGCGACGGGCACAGTCGAGGCGAACTCGGCGTAGCACAGTGCGGTGAGCCCGCACGTGATCGCCGCGATGACGAAGGCGACCGAAACGGCCGGCCCTGCCATGTTGCCCGCGGTCTGAGCGGTAAGGGTGAAGATGCCGGCGCCGATGACGACGGCAACGCCGAAAACAGTGAGATCCCTTGCCGTCAGGTCTTTGCGGAGCTTCGAGTCGGGTTCATCGGTGTCCCGGATCGACTGCTCGACTGACTTGGTGCGGAAAAGCCCGCCGCCGGCGCCCATCAGATGGCCCCGTCGAGCCGCTGTTCGGCGAACAGGTTTGCGGCGGCACCGATGCTGATGCCCGCTTCGCGCGCGGTGGCGATGATGTCGCGGCACCGGTCGAAGATGCGGGTCACGTCGGCTTCGACGGCCGCGCGGTCCGTGCTGTGCAATTCACCGGCGACCTGGATGAGGCCGCCGGCGTTGGCCACGAAGTCAGGTACCCAGGTGATGCCGCGACGGCCGAGCAGCAGCTCGACGTCCGGTGTCGCGAGCTGGTTGTTCGCGGCACCGCAGACCAGCTTCGCCTCGATGGTTTCAGCGCTCATAGGCGTCAGAGTAGCCCCGAGGGCACAGGGAGCATAGACATCGACCGGGGCGTCGGCAACCGAATTGAGGACGCGCACAGACGGGTGGTCGTTCGAGACGCGCTGCAGCGCCGCGTCGTTCATATCGGTGGCGTACACGTCGGCTCCGTCGGCAAGCAGCAGTGCGATGAGTTCGCGGCCCACCTTGCCCACGCCTTCGACGCCGACGGTCCGGCCGGCCAACGTCGGTGCACCCCAAACTGATTCGGCGCCCGCGCGCATGGCGTTGAACACGCCCAGCGCGGTCAGGCGGGCGCTGTCGCCGGAGCCGCCGGCCGCGGCGCTGCGGCCGGTGACGTGCTGGGTGTACTTGCCCATGACGTCCAGGTCGTCGGTGTTGGTGCCGACGTCACCGGCGGTGACGTACCGTCCGCCCAGGGTGTTGACGTAGCGCGCGAACGCGGCGAAGAGCGCTTCGCTCTTGTCGCTGGTGGGGTCGCCGATGATGACGGACTTGCCGCCGCCCAGGTTCACCCCGGCCGCTGCGGCTTTGTACGACATACCCCACGACAGCCGCAGAACGTCCTCGAGCGCCTCGAATTCGTCGGCGTACGGGTACATGCGGCAGCCACCGAGTGCCGGACCCAGTGCCGTCGAGTGGATGGCGATGATGGCCTTGAGGCCGGACTCGGCGTCTTCACAGAACACGACCTGCTCGTGGCTACGCGAGCTCAGCCTGTGCGAGCGATCGAAGACTCCGGCAGGGGTGGACACCGATGAGGTGGACACAGAAGTCACTGCTACTTCCTTTCTGGTACCGCATGTTTGGCGGCATGGGGTGACACTGCCGCGGAGCGGCATGGATTGCACTGCTGCATGTTCGGCGGCAGGACAGATGTGGAGAGGTGGGCGCTCAGGCCGTGATGCCGAGGTCTCGCAGGCGCGCCCAGTACAGCTCGACGTTGCCGAGCTTGACCTCCTCGTAGCCCCGCACGATGTCGGGCAACCCGGCGGCTTCGACGGCCGTCGCGTAGGTGGCGGTGGTCAGCTCGGCGGCGAGCCGGAGCACCATGTCCGTGTAGTGAGACAGCAACTGCCGCTCCACTTTCCGGACGTGGGCGTAGCCAAACGGATCGAGCTTGGTGCCGCGCAACACCTTGGCCTTGGCGAGCAGCTTCAGTGCCACATGCGATTTCGGCCCGAAACCGACCTTCTTCGCGCGGCCCATCGCCCGCAGGGCGGGCGGATGCAACCGATAGGTGAGGTTCTCGCCGCCGGGCACCTGCGCCTGCACGTCGGCGAGGAAGGCCGGGTCAACCAACAGCCGCGCGACCTCGTACTCGTCCTTGTAGGCGGTGACCTTGTGCAGCCCGCGCGCGACGGCCTCGCTGAACGCGGTGTTCTCGGTGATGGTGCGCTCCGACTGCCAGACGGCCTGGACCGTGTCGACGTAGCGCCGGGCAACTTTCGCGTTCTGGTAGCGCACCAGCTCGCCGGCCCGCAGCTCGACCAGCCGGCGAACCTCGCCGTCGAAGGTGGTGCTGGCCAACAGTTCCGGGCTCGTGACCGCCGGCACCGCCTTCGGCCGTGCTGCGTCGACCGCGGCGGCGAACGCTGCCGGATCGGCGACCGCGACACGGCCCCAGCGGAAGGCCGCGACATTGGCGGCGACCGCGACACCATTGATGCCGATGGCCTCTTCGATGCTGGCCTCGGGCAGTCGCAGGCCACCGCTCTGGAAGGCGGCGCCGACGACGAGGAAGTTGGCCGCGGCAGTGTTGCCGAACAAGGCCTCGGCAGCGGCGAGTGCGTCGAAGTGGGTCAGCGTTCGCGTGGTCACCGTGAGCCGCTCCAGCAGTGACCGGGTCTGCGGATACGCGACGGACTTGTCGTACACCATGTCACCGGTCGGGGTCTGGCTCGTCGAGGCAACGGCGATGGTGCGTTCGGCACTGCCGTAGGCCAGGTTCCGGTTGTCGGTCGCAGTCAGCAGGTCGACCGCGATGATGCAATCGGCGCTGCCGGAGGTGAGCCGGTTGGACGGCTCCAGCGCGGTGGTCGAGAACCGCAGGTGCGACACCACCGGTCCGGCCTTCTGGCTCAGGCCGATCTGGTCGAGGCTCTCCACCTCGTAGCCCGCGCGCAGGGCGGCGGTGGCGAGGACCTGGTTGACCGTGACGATCCCGGTGCCACCGATGCCGGCCAGCAGGACGTTCTGGGTGCCGGTGGGGGCGCCGAGGCCCGGATCCGTGACCCGCGGCGGCTCTGCCGTCTTAGGCCGGGATGCCTTGCGACCCTTCTTCTCTAGGGTCAGTTCAACCGTCACGAACGACGGGCAGTCGCCATCGAGGCACGTGTAGTCGGTGTTGCACGACGTCTGGTCGATGCGCGTCTTGCGTCCGAACTCGGTGTCGACCGGCTGTACCGACAGGCAGTTCGATTTGGTGCCGCAGTCACCGCAGCCTTCGCACACGGCCTCGTTGATCACCACGCGCGTGTTGCGGGTGGGTAGCGTGCCGCGCTTGCGCTGACGGCGCGCGTCGGCAGCGCAATGCTGGTCGTAGATGAGTACGGTGACGCCCGGGATCTCGCGCAGCACCTTCTGTGCTTCGTCGAGTCGGTCGCGGTGCCACAGCAGCGTGCCCTTGGCGAGTGCCTTCTTGTTGTGCCGCTTGGGTTCATCGGCGCAGATGATGATCTGCTTGACGCCTTCGGTGGTCAGTTTGTGGGTGAGCCCCGCGACGCCGAGGCCGCCTTCGACGTCCTGGGCGCCGGTCATGGCGACGACTTCGTTGTAGAGCAGCTTGTAGGTGATGTTGACGCCGGCGGCGATGCAGGCCTGCACCGCGAGCTGTCCGGAGTGGAAGAAGGTGCCGTCGCCGACGTTCTGGAACAGGTGCGGCACATCGGTGAACGGAGCCTGCCCGATCCACTGGCTGCCCTCGCCGCCCATCTGTGTCAGGCCGACCACGGCGCTGTCGCTGCGGCCCGACATGGTGACCAGGGTGTGGCAACCGATGCCGCCGCCGCCGATCGAGCCCTCGGGGATCGCGGTGGAGCGGTTGTGCGGGCAGCCGCTGCAGAAGTACGCGGTTCGCTTGGCGGACACCACTTCCAGCGACAGGGCGGGCGGCGGCGTGCGCTTCAGCTCGACGTGATCACGCAGTACCCGGCGCAGCGGGGCGAGCACACGGGCGGCGGTCAGCTCGCCACCGAGCGGGAACAGTGGTGCCCCGGCGGCATCGTGCTTGCCGATGATCTGTGGGGCGTCGGCGGTGCCGTACAGGATTTCGCGGACCTGGGTTTCGATGAACGCTGTCTTGTCCTCGACGACGATCACCTGCTCGAGGCCGCGGGCGAACTCTGTGACCGACTGCTGGCCCACTGGATACGGCATTCCGATGCGCAGCAAGCGGATTCCCGCACGGTGCAGTGCCGCGTCGTCGACACCGAGGTCGAGCAGTGCCTGACGGACGGCGTCGAAGGTGGTGCCGGTGGCCGCGATGCCGACCTTCGCGCGGACGGGGTCCACCTCGAGTACATCGAGGGCGTTGACGTCACCGAAGGCGCGGACGGTCGCCCAGCGCGGGCCGTAGAGGTCGGCCTCGGCGAGCAGGCTGTCGGCGGGTGCGGCCATCGGACGCTGGCGATAGGTGAACGGCTTTCCGTCCCAGAGGATTTCGGGTGTGATGATCGCGAGATCGGCCACGTCGGCGTCGACGGTCCAGGCGCCGTCAGCGACGTCGGCGACGATCTTCATCGCCACGACGCAGCCCGAGGCCCGCGACAACGCGACGCCCTGCATGCCCATGGTGATGATCTCTTCGGCGTTGCGCGGGAACAGAACCGGGATGCCGAGGGCCGCGAGGGACCGCTCACTGACGGCGGGCACGGTCGACGACTTGGATGCCGGATCGTCGCCGACCAGCAGCAGGACTCCGCCGCGGGGGTTGACGCCGTACATGTTGGCGTGACGCAGTGCGTCGGTGGCGCGGTCGACGCCCGGCCCCTTGCCGTACCAGACGCCGATGACGCCGTCGTGGGTCGCTTTTCCGGCGGGGAGGTCGGTCTGGCTGCCCCAGACCGCGGTGGCGGCGAGTTCCTCGTTGAAGCCGGGGGTGAAGACGACGTCGTGCTCGGTCAGCACACTCGGCATGCCCAACAGCATCTTGTCGACACCGCCGAGGGGGCTGCCCTGGTAGCCGGAAACGAAGGTCGCGACGCGGCGGCCGGCGCGGAGGTCGCGGACGTGCTGCTCGACCATCATCCGGGCGATCGCCTGCACTCCGGTGAGCAGGACGGGGCCGGCGCCGGAGCGGTAGCGGTCGTCGAGGTCGTAGGGCGCGGCGGGTTCCACCGCGGTGAATTCGGATCGGGACAGAACGCTGGTCACTGACAACCTCCACACTTGTCACAACTCAGATCGTGAGCTGCAAAGCGAGAACTAAATGCAATCGGTGCAGCGAAATGTGCTCCGATATGCGTTCTGCGTCAACAGTGGGCGGAAATGTTGATCAAACTGCTCAATTGTGACGTGGCGCACTGTGACGCACGCATCATTTTGCTCGACGCCCCGTCACGTACTGCACAAGGGGAAGCGATCGGTATTCGACCGGAGTCGCCATCGCCAGCATCGTCTCGGAGTGCTTGACCCCGTCGATCCGGTGCACCCGTTGGATCACGCTGAGCAGTTCTTCCTGCGTCTGCGCCGCGATCCGGACCAGCAGATCCGCCCGCCCGGTCGTGGCGTGGACCTCCAGCACATGCGGCACATCCCGCAACGCCTCGATGATCGCGTCCATCTTGGTCTGGTCCGTCTCGACGAAGACCAGGGCGTGCACGGCGAAGCCGAGCTCGGACAGATTGATGTTCGGCGGGTAGCCGCGGACCAGGCCGGACTCCTCGAGCCGCTTCATCCGCGCTTGCACGGTGTTGCGGGCGACCTTCAGCCGCGATGCCAGCTCAAGGATCGGGGTGCGCGGGTCGGTCGCCAGCGCCGACAGCAGCGCCGAATCGAGTGCGTCGATCTTGATGGCCATGCGGCATCTTCCCACGGCGAACTCCGCGGTTTACCCCGATTCGGCGACGGTCACCTGCGCTTCGCACCGGACGTCGAAGTTGACGGAATTGGCGATGAAACACAGGTGATGGGCCCGCTCGTGGACATCAGCGAGAGCGTCGCGGTGCAGGCCGTCAGCGATCTCGACGACAGGCCGCAACACCACCTCGGTGAAATACCCACCACCGTCCGGGGTTTGGGCCATCGTGCCTGACGGGTGGTCCGTGTAGCCGGTGACGACGATGCCCTCCTGCGAACACAGGGCCAGGACCCACAGCATGTGACACTGCGACAAGGAGGCCACGAGAAGTTCCTCGGGGTTCCAGCGTTGCGGATCGCCGCGGAAGGCGGGGTCAGCGGTACCGGTGATGGTGGGCTTGCCGTCGGCGCTGACGTCGTGCGCGCGGTCGTACTCGCGGTAACCGGAGGTTCCCGTACCGGTGTTGCCGGTCCACGTTACGTCTAGCTCGTAGTGGTGCGTCTTCGCCATGGCGGGGAACCTCTTTCGTCGCTGCGGTCACGTGCCTCAGTTCTAGCGCACGGACCGTACGTCAGTGCTGATGACTTCCGCTGTCACCCTTCGCCTTGGGGGTCGATCCGTCATGGCCGGCCGCGCCGTCGCGACTGGTGTGGTCATCGCTCTTCGCCGTGCGCTTGGCCTTTGTGGCGGCCGCGCTCGCCGGAGCGGCCTGCGCGTCGGTGGCATCCGTCGCCTTGTCCGCTGCGGACGCCTTCGGCTTGGTCGGTGCGGCAGTCGATTTCGGTGCCGTGCCGGTGTCGGCACCTCGCTTGACCGCGGATTTGCGATCCGAGACCGGCGAATCTTCGCGCTTCTCTGTGGATTTTGGTCCATTCGAAGCGTGCTTGCTCGAGACGTCGGCCTGCGTTCCCGATTGCGGCTGATCACCATCGTCGGCAGCCTTTCGCGGCGCGGCCGTGGAGGTTTTCACACCGGTCAGGGCAGGAGTGACGGCGGCAGCGATCGTCTTCGTGGCGGCCTGCGACGCGGCAGAGGTTGACGTGGCGGCGGTCGCTGTTGCGCTCGAAGAGGCCGGCCGCGGAGCGTGCGCGAGGACGTTCGCCAACGTCTGGACCGATGACACGACGTTTCCGACCGCCGTCAGCGGGTTCTGCCCGCTGAGTACCGTGCCCAGGCCTGTGGTCGACAGAGTGGCAACGGCGTAATAAACGCCGACTGCTGCCTGCGCCACCCGGACCACATAAATCACCGGGGTCAGTGGTGCGAGGTGGGGCGCGAGGCTAGCAGTGACGGTCTGCGTCGCACTCGCGGCAGCCGAACCTACCGCCCCGATCCCACCGACCAACTGCTGAACCTGCGGCGACGACGAGGCGCCGGGAAATGCCGTGACCGCGCCGACCAGATTCTGCAGGTGGGTCGCGGTCGACGTGACCTTCTGCACGGCCTCGTATTTGCCGGTGCTGGGATCAACTTGCGCACTCAGCACCAGCAAAGGGAAGTCCGGTGTCTGCCAATAGATTACGTCGGTCGCGACGGCTTGGGCGGCACCTCCGACGTTGCCGAGGTACTGAATCGGATTGAAAGCGGCATCGAACGCTGCGGCCGTGAGTGCGTACCGGTACTCGGCGCTGCGCACCGGTGTCGCGTGCGCAGGCGGGACAACGGGAGCGACAGTGGCGACCACGACGACAGCCGAGCACAGCACCGACACCGTCGTTACCTGGGACTTGACCCCCATACGAATAACCTCCTCTATTCCCCGCCGCGGCGAGATTTCTGAAAACCGAACCCCCGCCGAGGCTTCGGTGCCTTCTCTTTGCCTTCTTTGGCGCTGCCGGATTCTTTGGCGCCGGCAGACTCTTTGGCGCTGCCGGACTCTTTGGCACCGCCAACTGGTTTCGCCGTCGGCACCGTAGTTGCGTCCTTGGCGGTCGACGTTTCAGTGCTCTGACGTGGCGCCTGGGTTGGCTTACCCAGTGCCTTTGACGCCAGCGCGACGATCACCGGCGGCCGAAGGTCGGGTGCCTTCCGTTGTGGCGGGGTAGTGGCATCGCGCGGCGCGATCTGTGGGCGGCGCGTGTAGGCGCCGTCGATCTGTGGTCGGAGCAAGGCGTCGATGAGGGACGTGTTCAGTCCCATGTCGCGCAGCGGTTGAGTGAGTGGCAGTCCGGCGGTGCGCACGACGTAATGCGTCGTGGTGCCGCCCGTGGCGTTGGTACGAACCGTCGCGAGGGTGCCTGGTGTCATCGGGTTGGCGGGTGACCCGTAGTCGGGGTGCACGTATCCGATACCCATCACCGCGTTCAGGACGGCCAGGCGCGTTGGCTTGTCGGGCCAGTCCGAGAAACCGTCGTACTCGCGGACGATTTCGGTGGTGGGGTAGCGGGATGCCAAAGGCACGTTCGGCGCGAACAGCTGCAGTGCCGGATTCTTGGTGGTGATGCCGCCGGTGCTGTTCTGCGGGTCGCCGAAGGTCACGAATTGCAGGTTGTCCGGAGCACGCCGTCCCAGCGAATCCAGCAGTGAGCGCGCAAGTTTCACGTAGTTCAGCACGATGGCGCCTTGGCTGACTCCGGCGAGCGTGACGGCGGAGCCCTTGGGAACCGTGGAGAGGGTGGCGTCCACCTTGGCGGAGCCGATGACGGCGTCCGCTCCGAACAGCAATCCGGCGGGATACCCGATGCCAGTGATGGCACCGGTGGATTTCAGGTATCCGCCGGCCAGTCCGAGGGCTTCCTGCGCGGTCGGCGTCACGTCGCACAGGCAGGTGCCCTGCAGGTAGAAGGCGACATCCTCAGTGGTTTTGCTCGATGCGGCCGCGGACGGGTGCACACTGACCGACGCGCATAGCGCGACCACGAAACCTATTGCGCTGCAGCGGTTCAAACCGGCCACGGGGCAGCTCCAATCTGTACGCGAGGAGAGGGATTGTGATGGATCCGCGGAGCGTCACCACTCGAGCGACGATGCCGCTGTGGTGACGTACTCAGGAATTTCGCTGAAGGTCAGCGACGGTGATGGCGGCATTGAGCGGAAGATTCTCGCCGACGCGTATGAGATGCCCTGCCGTCCCCGACTACCCCCGTTTGTTGCCTCCGTACAACATTGACCCGGCGAAATTAACACCCTTGCCGCATCTGCGCTTGTCATGAGACGCAGGTCACCGCCACGTGGCGCGCCTGGTCAGTGCCGGAACACGACCCAGCGCATCGCCGCGTACATGTAGACCGCCTCGCAGCTGCCGGCGACGATCCGGGCGACGTGGTACTCGACGCCCAGGGCCGACAATCCCGTCGAGACACCGAGGATGAACGCCAGATAGTTCACCGCGACCACGACGACGTATACGGCGAGCTGCGGGCCGACCGCGCTGTGCGAGCTGAAGTTGAAGGTCCGGTTCAGGACGTAGCTGAGCCCGAACGCGCACACGTACGACCCCGTAACCGCCACCGCCAGCGGCAGGCCCAACCCGTCGCGCAGGCCGGTGAGCAACAGCAGATCAACGGCGAACGTGCAGCCATTGATCAGTGCGAAACCCAGAAATGTCGGAGCGACAATCGATTTGAGGCCGAAGGGCAAATGACTGACGACCAGTTCGCAGGCTCGGTGGAATCGGTCGACGGCACGTTGCAGCCCGGTCGTCGACTCGACGGTCACGCGGGCACTGTGTCATGAGCCGGCATCGACCAGGTAGCCGCGAGGCGAACTCTGCGGTTCGCCTCGCAGCGTCACGTAATGTCCACGACGATGAGCGACGGGCCGAGGAACGCGACGAGATGAGCCTGGCGACGATCGCCCAGGCGGTCGCCACGTTCGCCGTCACCAACATCGATGACCTCGTGGTGCTCGCGGTGTTCTTTGGCCAAGCGCGTGGTCATCGAAGCGCGGCGATGCGGGTGATTGCCGGCCAGTACCTCGGTTTCACCGCCATCGTGGTGGTCTCGATATGCGCAGCCCTTGCCGGTGCCGTGCTGCTGCCGACCACCGTCCTGCCCTACCTCGGGCTGCTACCAATCATGTTGGGGTTCAAGGCTGCATGGGATGCCTGGCAGAGCCGGGGCACCGAACCGTCGGAAACCGAAGGTGGGGCGGCGTCGTCAGCGCCGGGAATCTGGCAGGTCGCCGGCGTGACCTTCGCCAACGGCGGCGACAACGTGGGTGTCTACGTGCCGATGTTCGCGGTCGCCACTGCCGGCACGGTCGCGCTGTACGTCACGGTGTTCCTGATCGGGGTCGGAGTGTGGTGCGCCGCCGGCCGATATCTGGCTTCCCATCCGATCGTCGCGCGCGCATTCTCCAGGTGGGGTCACGTCATCTTGCCCGTCGTGCTCATTGCCGTCGGGACGACGATCCTCGTAGAGGGCGGCGTGTTCGCACGGTGAGACCCCGTGGGTGCGGTGAAATCCATCGGCGGGCGTCCGGATCGGAGTTCACGAATTACTGCCCTGATGTTTGCCAGTTCTCCACCGGTACGGGGTGTATCTGTTATTAGCTATGCCGATGAAGTGGAAGAGCATTCTGCCCGCAGCGCCCGTCGTCGGTGTGGCTGCGCTTGCTGTCTACGACCTCACCCAGAAGCCTCACGCCCTCCTGCGCAACTATCCGGTGCTCGGGCACCTTCGATACCTGCTCGAGGAGATGGGCCCTGAGCTCCGCCAGTACATCGTGACGAGCAACGACGAGGAGCGCCCGTTCAGCCGCAACCAGCGGCGCTGGATCTACGCGTCGTCGAAGATGCAGAACAACTACTACGGCTTCGGCACCGACAACAATGTGGAGTACACACCCGGCTACCCGATCATCAAACACCGGACGTTCGCCGCGGTCACACATTCGTCAGACCGGCCCGGTAGCCCTGTCCCGTCGGCGAAGATCCTGGGCGGACCACGTGGTCGCGCCAAGGCCTTTCGGCCGCAATCAGTGGTGAACGTGTCGGCGATGAGCTTCGGCTCGATGTCGGCGAAGGCCATCGAGGCGATCAACAAGGGCGCGGCCATTGCCGGTTCGATGCACAACACCGGCGAAGGGGGCCTGTCGCCCTATCACCGTAACGGCGGCGACCTCATCCTCCAGATCGGCACCGCCTACTTCGGGTGCCGCGATGAGCATGGTCGTTTCGACATCGACAAGCTGAAAGAAGTGGTCCACTCCGGTCCGGTCAAGGCCATAGAGATCAAGCTGAGTCAGGGCGCAAAGCCGGGCCTCGGCGGCATGCTCCCGGGCGCGAAAGTCACCGCCGAGATCGCGACCATCCGTGGCATCCCGGTAGGTGTCGATTGCAAGAGTCCGTCCCGGCACACCGAATTCCATGACATCGACAGCATGCTCGACTGGGTCGAATTCGTCGCATCAGAAACGGGATTGCCGGTCGGCATCAAGTCCGCGGTCGGCAACATGGACTTCTGGGACGAGCTGGTGGAGCACATGGCCGACGGTCAACGTGGGGTCGACTTCGTCACGGTGGACGGGGGCGAGGGCGGCACCGGCGCCGCGCCGCTGATCTTCAGTGAATCGGTGGCCTACCCGTTCCGGATCGGGTTTTCCGAGGTGTACAAACGCTTTGCCGCGGCAGGGATCAGCGACCGCGTGACATTCATCGGATCGGGCAAGCTCGGGTTGCCCGACAACGCCGTTGTCGCCTTTGCGCTCGGTGCCGACATGGTCAATGTCGGTCGGGAGATCATGCTCTCGATCGGCTGCATCCAGTCCCAGAAATGCCACACCGATTCCTGCCCGACAGGAATCGCCACCCAAAATGCCTGGCTGGCAAGGGGACTCGACCCCACCTTGAAGTCGGAGCGAGCAGCGAACTACCTCATGACACTGCGCCGAGATCTGCTGAAGGTATCGGAGGCCTGTGGTGTCGAGCATCCGGGCCTGATCTCGACCGACGACCTGGACATACTCGAGGGCGTCGGGTCGAAGACCCCACTGCGCGAAGTCTATGGATACGAAAGAGGTTGGGGCGTACCGTCGCTGGCCGATCGGAACGCGATCGCCGAGTTGATGACAGCAGATCAGTAGACGCGCGACGATGTTCGCCCGTTTCGCGGTCGAAGTCGCATGCGGTCAGTAAGTTCACCGGAGTGACCGGCAAACGACTGTCCCCGCTCGATTCGATGTTCCTGGCGGCCGAATCGCCCGAGACGATGATGCATGTCGCGGGACTGATGCAGTTCCGCCCGACATCGGGCGACGCAGGCGACATTCTGGATCAGCTGCGCGACGAAATCTACGGGTCGAACGAGATCGAACCCCCGTGGAACATGAAGCTGCAGACGCCGTGGTTCCTGCTCAACCCGCTGCAGCGGTGGGTCGAGGACACCAAGTTCGACGTCATGTATCACGTTCGGCGCTCTGCGTTGCCGCGTCCGGGCGATCAGCGCGAGTTGGGAATCCTGATCTCCCGCTTGCATGCTCGCCAGTTGGACCTGACCCGGCCGCCCTGGGAACTGCACATCATCGAGGGTCTGGACGACGGCAACGTCGCGTTGTACGTGAAGATGCACCACTCGCTCGTCGACGGCTACACGGCGATGAAGACGCTCATCCGGTCGATGTCGACCGACCCGGCCGATGCCGACACCCCGTTGTTCTTCCGTAACCCGGTGCCCAAGCGGGAACGGAAGAAGGACGAGAAGGACAGCGGCCTCATCCCCGACCTCGGCGGGCTACTGCGGTCCGTCACCTCGGAGTTGTCGACCATCATCGATCTGCCTGCCGCGTTTGCCAAGCTGGCCGTGACCGCGGTGAGCAAGAGCAATCCGCTCGTCGGGCCCGGCCAGGCGCCGCACACCATCTTCAACGGTCGGATCGGTCGAAGCCGCCGGTTCGCCACGCAGCAGTACGACATCGCGCGCTTGCGCGCCGTTGCCGATGCCGCCGGCGCAACACTCAATGACGTGGCGCTCGCCATCTGCGGCGGCGGACTGCGTGACTATCTCCTGGGACTCGATGCCCTGCCCGAGAAGTCGCTGATTGCCATGCTGCCGGTCAACATTCGGCCGAAAGACGATCCCGGCGGCGGCAATGCCGTTGGCGCCATCCTCGCGACGCTCGGTACCGATATCGCCGACGCCCGCGAGCGCATCGAAGCGATCAGCGCGTCCACCCAGGCCGCCAAAGATCAGTTGTCGGGCATGACCAGCAACGCGATCCTGGCGTACACCGCGGCACTGATGGCACCGTTTCTCGTGCAGACAGGTGCGGCCACGGTGGGCGCACCGAAGGTGGCCCCGGCGTCCTACAACGTCATCCTGTCGAATGTGCCCGGCCCGGACTACCCGCTGTACTTCCGAGGCAATGAGCTGGTGTCCACGTTCCCGGTGTCGATTCCCGTCCACGGTGTCGGCCTGAACATCACGTGCCAAAGCTACTCGGGCACTTTGAATTTCGGCTTCACCGGCTGCCGCGACTCCATGCCGCACATGCAGAAGCTCGCCATAAAGACCGGTGAGGCATTGGCCACCCTGGAGGACGCCTACGGCCTGGCGTGAAAACAGTATGTAAACGCAATTGACTCAAGTGCTGAAACGACCCGTCACCGCGGGCGCTATGGTGCTACTTTCACCGGACCAGCTAGCACCGGAAAGTGGGTGTGCAATGAGCGCAACAACGTCGCTTTTGGCTCGCATGTCAGTGGGGGCGGCAACCTTTGGCGTCGCGTCGGCGGTGGCTGGCTTGATCAGCATGCCGATCGCGCATGCCGACGAGCTCACGTGCTCGGACGGCTTGGTCGCGTCCGAAGGCACCTGCGTGCCCCCAGCGGATGGCCCCGCGGCCCCGGAAGCGGCACAAGGCCCCTTCAGTGCGCCGGAATCGTCGCTCGACGATCCCAGCTTGTTCACACCACCCTTCGAGCTCACTGAAGGCGAAGTGGCGTCGCCCGGATACAACGCCGGAGGCGGCGGCCACCGGTAGCAGCTCATGGCCGAGACCGAGATCTCTGACGGACTGCACCGACGTCCCGCCGTGGCGAGCCGCCGTGGAGTTCTCCTCGGCGCCGGCGCCGTCGGCGCGGGGGTGGTGCTTGCGGCCTGCGGTGGCAAGGAGTCAGGTACCTCGGCCGGCCCGTCCTCGGGTGGTGGAACCACTGTGGCGGCATCGAACTCGGTGAAGGCGGCTGACGTGCCGGTCGGCGGTGGCGTGGTCCTCAAGGAGGCCAAAGTCGTTGTCACCCAGCCGAAGGCGGGTGAGTTCAAGGCGTTCACCGCGATCTGCACGCACAAGCAGTGCACGGTGTCGAAGGTCGCCGACGGCACCATCGACTGTCCTTGTCACGGAAGCAAATTCAGCGCCGTCGACGGCTCCGTCGTTGACGGTCCGGCGGATCAGCCACTGGCCCCGAAGACGGTGACAGTAGCCGGGGACACGCTGACCGTCGCCTGACCTCCGCTGGTCCTGCGCTACACCGAACCGTCGCAGCCGCGGACACCGCCGGTCGCCACCTTGGGCGATGTGGAGTTGACGCCACCGATCGAGCTCGGCGAGGTGGTGTGTGTCTGGACCGAGACACTCGGCTTGGTCGGGGGTTCGGGCTGCGGGTTGAAGGCCTGAGCCGTGCCCGATGCCAGGCCGAAGCCGATCAGGGTCAGACCGCCCGACAGGAGTGCCGTACCCGCGGCCTTCTTGATGTTGGTGGTGATCATGGTGTCTCTCCCTTTCGCTGGTTCGGCCTGCGTCGACCGTTGACAGCAATGGTGGGGTGCCGGCCTTGGCGGATTCTTGGCAGATTCCTGCGGCTGACGGGTATCGCCGCCACCCGCGGTGTGTCAGCATGGAAAAGGCCGGTAGCAGTTCGCTGGCGCAAGACGCTGGAGCTGATATGGATGTCATCAAGCTGTTCCAAGTCATGCGGTTACCCCGCCTCGCCGGGGTCGCCACGGTCGTCGCTTCCGCTTTTGTGAGCGCACCGGCACCGCCGGCGTTCGCTGAGCCGTGTCCCGATGTCGAGGTGGTGTTCGCCCGCGGCACCAGCGAACCGCCGGGCGTCGGCATGGCCGGACGGGCGTTCGTGGATGCCCTGCAGGCACAGGCGGGGAACAAGTCGGTCGCGGTGTATCCGGTCAACTACGCCGCCAGCAGCGATTTCGGCAACCGCCTCGACTTCGTCCAGAGCGTTGTCGACGGAGTCAAAGATTCCGCCAACCACGTCCAGACCACCGCCGCGAACTGCCCGAACACCCGGATCGTGCTCGGCGGATACTCCCAGGGCGCGGTCGTGGCGGGGTTCACGACCGCGAACGCGGTACCGAAAGACATCCCGGCGGATCTGGCGGAGTACGCCTGGTACGCGCCCAAGCCGATGCCGCCCTCGATCGCGAACCACGTTGCGGCACTTGTCCTCTTCGGAAAGCCGTCGACGGAGTTCATGGCGGACATCGGCGCACCACCGATCGCCATCGGGCCTGCGTACGTGGCCAAGACGATCGAACTGTGCGTGCCCGACGACACCATCTGCAACGGGGCGCCGGCCGGCGGGCCGTCGTTCGCCCACATCACGTACGGATCGAACGGAATGGCCGATCAGGCCGCGACTTTCGTCGTCGGAAGGCTGTGACGACAGCGCCCATGACGACGTTCCTGCTCGTACCGGGTGGCGGTTGCGGTCCCGCGTACTGGCGATTTGTCGTGCGCGAGCACCGTGGGATTACGATCGACCTGCCGTGCGACGACGATGCGGCTGACTTGAACACCTACGCCCGTGCGGTCGCGGCTCAGTATCACCACGATGGCGGGCGGACTGTCGTCGTCGCGCATTCGTTCGGAGGCTTCACCGCGCCGCTTGCCTGCCCGCTGGTCGATGCGGCCGAACTGATCTATGTCTCGGCGATGATTCCCCGCCCGGGCGAGTGCCCCGGCGATTGGTGGAGTGCCACGGGATGCGTTGGCGCACAACGTGAAGCCGCTGCCACCGGAGGGTATGACGTCGACGATCCCGTCGCGTTGTATTACAACGGAGTCGACCGCGCGGTGATCGACGCAGAGATCGAACGCGCACAATCGGACACCCCGTCGCTGAAACCATGGCCGGCAGAAGCCCTTCCGAATGTGCCGACGCGTTTCATCCTGTTCCGCGATGACCGGTTCTTTCCCGAGCGATTCATGCGGGGTGTGGTCGCCGACCGCCTCGGGATCGAGCCCGAGGTCATGCCCGGCGGTCACATGGCGATGCTGTCGCATCCGGTCGAGCTCGTCGCCATGCTCACGATGCCGCGGTGACGGCCGAGATCCGCTCAACCGTCCACGGCATCACGAGCGCCGCGCAGGTACGCCTCTTCGATGGGGTTCGCCGCCAAGGCGGCGGCCCGGTCGTAGGCATCGGCCGCTTCGGCTGTTCGACCGACGCGAGACAGCAGCGACGCACGGACCGCGTGGTAGACGTGATAGTCCGGCAGATCGAGCTCGTCCACCAGATCCAAGGCCCTCTGCGGGTGCTGCACCTCGGCCACTGCCACCGCACGATTGAGCGCGACGACGGGAGTCGGGGCGATGGCCATCAGTTGGTCGTACAGCGTCAGGATTTGGGGCCAGTCGGTGGCGGATGCGACCGATGCGTCGCTGTGTACGGCGTTGATGGCCGCCTGGATTTGATAGGGCCCCGGTCGATTTCGCCGTAAGCACGTGCGGACCAGCGCCTGCCCCTCGGCGATGAGACCGCGGTCCCACCGACTGCGGTCCTGGTCGGCGAGCAGGACCAGATTCCCGTCTGCATCTGTGCGTGCCGCGCGCCGCGCGTCCGTCAGCAGCATGAGGGCGAGCAGGCCCAGGACCTCAGGTTCGTCCGGCATCAACTCCGCCAGCAGCCGGCCGAGACGTAGTGCTTCGTCGGTGAGATCCGCGCGCACGAGATCCGCGCCGGAGCTTGCGGTGTGTCCCTCATTGAAGATCAGGTACACCACGGCAAGCACGCCGTGCACGCGCTCGGGGAGGTCGGCATCATGTGGCACGCGGTAGGGGATGTGCGCGTCGCGGATCTTGCGCTTGGCGCGGACGAGCCGTTGGGCGACAGTCGATTCCGCGATCAGGAACGCGCGAGCGATCTCGCCCGTGGACAGGCCCCCGAGCAACCGCAATGTCAGCGCAACGCGGGCCTCCAAGGACAGCGCCGGGTGGCAGCAGATGAAGATCAAGCGCAGGCGGTCGTCGTGCACGGGACCCCCTTCGATCACTTCGTCGTCGGGCTCCGGATAGAGCAGTACCGCTTGGGCGTGCCGCTCATCGCGAACCGACTCTCGCCGGAACCGGTCGATGATCGAGTTCGAGGCGGTCGTGATGATCCAGCCTGCAGGGCTCGGCGGGGTCCCGGTGTGCGGCCAGCGGTCCAGCGACTTGGTGAAAGCGTCCTGGACCGCCTCTTCGGCGAGGTCGATGTCACCGAAGCGACGGACCAGGACTGCCACTGCCCGTCCGTACTCGCGCCGGAACACATCGGCGATCTCAGTGGGCGGCAGCTGGGGCACGGTCGCGATCAGCCCCTCAGATCGCCCCGGAACGGGCGTACCTCGATCGGTAGGAGTCGCACGGCTTCTGCCTGCTTGTGCGCCCAGCTGAGGGCGGCGTCCAGGTCCGGCACGTCGATGATGGTGAACCCGCCGAGGTGCTCTTTGCCTTCGACGTACGGACCGTCGGTCGTCACTGCCGCGCCATCATGAACTCGCACGACGGTTGACGCCTCCGGACCGTGCAGACCGCCGGAGAACACCCACACCCCGGCTGACCGCATGTCGTCCTCGACCGCGTCCAGCGCATCCATGATCGGTCCCAGCACGTCCGGCGGCGGCGGATCGCCGACCGGCTGATGCATCGCAAGCAAGTAGTGGGTCACGGTACTCCTTGATGAGGGGGCGGCCTGATGCCACCTTTCATCTTCTACACGAACGACAACCCCGGATTTCGACAGACCAGGGATTGTCGTTGGCAATCTGCAGGATGTCGGGGTGAGCTGGCACCATCGAGAAGCGTGACTTCCGTGCAGCGGCCAATGCCGCCCATGAGCGCCGACGAGCGCACCACACTCGAAGGATGGCTGGACTTCTACCGTGCGACGTTGGCACTGAAATGCGAGGGTCTCGACGACGACCAGTTGCGCAGTGCGTCAGCGCCGCCGTCCGAGCTGACGCTGCTGGGGTTGATGCGGCACGCCGCGGAGGTGGAGCGGAACTGGTTTCGCCGGGTGCTCGCCGGCGAGCAGGCACCACCGATTTTCGGGCCTACGGATCACCCCGCGGGCCACGATGGCGGGTTCGAGCTGTCGGCGGAGTCGTCGTATCAGATCGCATTTCGGATCTGGCAGGACGAGATTGCCCATGCGCGCGCCAACTGCGCGGCTCGTCGGCTCGATGAGGTCAGCCCGTTCATGGGTAGCGAGGTGAGCCTGCGCTGGATCTACACGCACATGATCGCGGAGTACGCCCGCCACTGCGGGCATGCCGACGTCCTCCGCGAACGTATCGACGGTGTGACGGGCGTCTGAATCGACAGAGGCGCACAGCGTGATTCATGCCCGGCCGGCGAGATGCTCCAGCGGCCCGCAGCGGACGTCGTACCGCTCGTGGATCATGTCGAGCGTGGCCCGATGGTGTTCCCGGTCCCGACGGTGGGTGCGCTGAAATCGCAGCATGGCGGCCAGCCGTCGGGGCAGCGGATACCAGAGCAGCAAGTCCGAGCCGAAACCCGCGAACACCTTGGCCGGCAGATGGTCGAATGCGAGACTCAAGTTGTAGAGCGTCAGGGGGAATCCTGCGGGTAGCGGCGACCGTCCCAATTTGTCGCGCAGACCTTCGGCATCGAGCTCGTACAACGGCAGGGTGTGCAATCCGCCGGTGAACATCAGGTGCGTCAGGAAGTAGGCGGCTTGGAGCGTGAGGGGGATGGCTGTCGACCGCTGTTGTATCGACAGTGTGCGGCCTGACGGGGACACAAAAGGCTCGTACGCGTGCGAACTACGCAGCAACAGTCCCGTGCAGTTGACCAACCAGGTGCCTTCGGGCACCTGGTTGGTTCGCCCGCTGCGGAACACGAGTTCTGCTGAACCGTTGCGGTCGACCGCGTCAGCGAAACGCTCGTTGTCGGCTCGGCGCAGGCCGCCCGTGATGACTGCCATCTCCGCGTCGGACGTGACCCACCAAAGCCATAGGCGAAGTCGCATTTTTCGCCCGTCGGGCCGGTGCCCAGCGTCGAGTAGTACCAGCGGAGCAACTCGTCTTCGTTCGTGCCGTCGTATCGCTTCGCGAGTTGAGCGCCGAGGGTGGTGAACGGCATGCCACCAAACCAGCGCCCACGGAATCCTGCCGGCAGCAGGACGTCCCGTCGCAGCGCGATCGACCCGCGGCCGACCACCATGTTCACCTCGCGTCCGGGGCAACGGGTGATGAGCAGGTGTGCGGTGTCGAGGCCGGTTTTGCCTCCGCCGATAATCCAGACCGGCGCATCGGATTCGACGACCTGGCCGAGGTCGTTGGGTGTGGTCGACCGGACGCGTTTGCTGGAGACCGGCAATGGCGGGTTCGGCTCGACCTGGAAGCCGAACGCCTTGATCAATCGCTTGGCCTCGACCAATCGCGTCTGTCCGGCCGGGTCCTGCAGAGTCACCTGAACCCCGCGGTCGGTCTCCTCGTGCGACACATAGGACCAACCGAAGCGCTCGTCGACATCGACCTGTCGGGACACGACGTTCAGGCAGTGCTGCAAGTGGTCGAGGATTTCCGGCTTGCTTGCCAGGTAACCGCGTTCCTTGCCCAGCGTCCATTTGATGTTGCCCGCCGTGAACAGTTGATACGGCTGGTGCAGTCGCACATAGTCGTACGTGTCGACCCACATCCCACCGACGCGTGGCCGCCGATCGACGAGCACCACCTTGTCGTTGCTGCCCAGATACTGGGCAGCAGCGACAAGCGCGTTGAGGCCGGCGATACCGGCGCCGAGGATGCAGACCTCGCATTGATCGGCGTGCTGTGAACCAGTCATGGCAAGATTCACCGCCGCTTCCCTGTGGCCGCCGAAACGATCTCGCGTCGAGTATGCGCTGGTGGCCAAAGGTTTGCTGGCGTTCTGCAAACCGGGTCGGTCGGACGTCAGTTAGAGGACGTAGAGCATCTCCTGATACGTCGGCAACGGCCACAGGTCGTCGGCCACGACGCTCTCCAGCGCGTCGGCCGCGATACGGATCGCGTCCATCGCGGGCAACAGCGCCATTTGAGCGTGCTTGGCCTCGTCATAGGCCGACGCTGCCGAATGATCTGCCAGCGCCGTCGTCAACGTTGCCAAGGCGTCACTGAGTGCACTGATCGGCTCCGAGATCGACTGCAGCAGCGTCAAACTCGGTGTCATACCAGCCGCCGTCAATGCTGCGACGTTCTGCGCGAGTTCGGTTTGGTAACGCAGGGCGGCCGGCAGAATGGTGGTGGAACCGATCTCGAGCGCCAGTTTGGCCTCGACGCGGATCGTCAGCGCATATTGCTCCAGACGTACCTCGTACCGACTGTGCAACTCCCGCTCGTTGAAAACGCCGTACTTCTCGAAGACCGCGATTGCCTCGGGCTTGATCAGTTCCGGGATGGCGTCCAGCGTGGTCTTCAGATTCGGTAGCCCGCGGGCGGCTGCCTCGGCTTGCCAGTTCTCCGAGTAACCGTCGCCGTTGAAGACCACCGCACCGTGCTCGGTGACGATGTCCGTCAGCAGCTTTTGCACCGCGGTGTCGAACTCCTCACCGTCGGCGATCGCCTTCTCCAGGACGGTCGCGCAGTAGTCCAGCGAGTCGGCCATGATGGTGTTGAGGACGATCATCGGTACCGCCACCGTCTGACCTGAGCCCGGCGCCCTGAACTCAAATCGGTTGCCGGTGAACGCGAACGGGCTGGTGCGGTTGCGGTCGCCGGGGTCGGTCGGCAGCACCGGCAGGGTGTCGACACCGATGATCATGCTGCCCTTGCCTTTTGACGATGTCGCAGCACCCTTGGCAATCTGCTCGAAGACGTCGGCGAGCTGATCACCCAGGAAGATCGAGATGATCGCGGGCGGCGCCTCATTGGCACCCAATCGGTGATCATTTGTCGCCGACGCGACCGAAACCCGAAGCAACCCAGCGAATTTGTGCACGGCGCGGATGACGGCCGCGCAGAACACCAGGAACTGGGCGTTCTCGTGCGGCGTGTCGCCCGGTACCAACAACGACCCCAACTGGGCGTTGCCGACCGAGAAGTTGACGTGCTTGCCCGAGCCGTTCACTCCGGCGAATGGCTTCTCATGGAACAGGCATTCCATGCCGTGCTTCTTGGCGATGGTCTTGAACACGGTCATCAGCAACTGCTGGTGATCGGACGCGATGTTGGCGCGCTCGAACATCGGGGCCACCTCGAACTGTCCGGGGGCGACCTCATTGTGGCGGGTCTTGGCGGGGATGCCGAGCTTGAACAGCTCCCGCTCGGTGTCCATCATGAAACCCAGCACTCGGTCGGGGATCGCGCCGAAGTAGTGGTCGTCGAACTCCTGGCCCTTGGGCGGTTTGGCTCCGAAGAGGGTGCGACCGGAGTTGATCAGGTCGGGCCGGGCGAGGAAGAAGTGCCGGTCGATCAGGAAGTACTCCTGCTCGGGACCGCAGAACGAGACGACCTTCTCCAGGTCTTTGTGGCCGAACAGAGTCAAGATGCGCTCTGCGTGGATGCCCATGGCCTGCTGGCTGCGCAGCAGCGGTGTCTTGTAGTCCAGCGCCTCGCCGGTCATCGACACGAACACCGTTGGGATGCACAGGGTGTTGCCGTTCGGGTTCTCCAGGATGTAGGCCGGACTGGTTACGTCCCAGCCGGTGTACCCGCGGGCCTCGAATGTGGACCGCAGGCCGCCGGACGGAAAGCTCGATGCATCGGGCTCACCCTGCACCAGTGTCTTGCCGGCGAACTCGGCCAGCGCCTGTCCGTCAGAGACCGGTTCGAGGAAGCTGTCGTGCTTTTCAGCCGTCAGGCCGGTCATCGGATAGAACACATGCGCGTAGTGCGTCGCGCCCTTCTCCAGCGCCCAATCCTTCATCGCGGCCGCGACGGCATCGGCGACCGTCGGATCGAGCTTGGCGCCCTTTTCGATGGTGGCCACCACCGATTTGTAGATCGCCTTGGGCAGGCGCGCCTGCATCTCGGCCTTGGTGAATACGTTCGTGCCAAAGATCTCACCGGGCGCTTCAGCAGGGTCGAAGGTGTACGCCGGGGGCGCATAGGCCTGGACGCCGGCGATCGCTCGCAAGCGGGTGGCATTTCCGCTCAATGGAATTCCTCTCCCTACGTGAATGACCGCTTCACACTAGGGACGCCTCATGGCAGCAGTGTTACGTCGATGTCAAAGGCGGCGTTCAGTAGAGGTCAACCTCGGCGGCCGACATCCTGGCTCAGAATCTTGGGCCAGGTCTCGACATCCTCCGGCGTGTAAGCCAGCGTCAGTGTCGACCTCGGCATCAGGGCGGCAAGGGATTCCGCGGTCGAGATCGGATGGGCCGGATCGTCGATCCAGGCCAGGATGGTTGTCGGCACATCGATTCGCGCGATGGCTTCGGGAGCCGGCAGGTCGCTCAGCGCGGCACCCCGAAGCAGTGACGGCAGCAGGGCGTCGGCGACGTCGGGAACTGTTTCGGGCGCTCCCACAGTGGCCGGCGGCCGCGGCGCACCACGGGCAGCGGCAATGAATGCCCCGACCCCCTCGGTCTCGATGAACGTGGCCGCCACCTCGTAGTTCGCGGCCTGTGCACGCCGCGTCTCCCACGCAGTGGCCGGCACCATCAGCGTCAGACCCGCGAACCGTTCAGGCTCGCGGGAAGCCGCATGCAACAGCGTGCCGGTGCCCATCGACGGCCCGACTCCGTGCACTGGTTCACCGGGAAACCACCGGTCGAGCAGCTGCAGCAAGTCATCGGCGAGCTGTTCCCATCGGTAGTCCTCGGGGACCTTCCGACCCGTCGACTTGCCGTGTCCGCGTGCGTCATAGCGCAGCAACCGCGTCCCGCTGAGCCCCCGGCCGAGGTCGAGATTGAGCACCCGATCGCGTGCCCGGCTGGAGGTGAGTCCGTGTAACTGGACGACGGGGTGACCACCTTCGTCGCTCAGTTCGACCGCAAGCTCGGCTCCGGGAACTGCGAAAGTAGGCATCAGGCAACTCTTTCCGTAACCGATCGGCTCGCTGTGGAGTCGACCCGCCGACTGAGCATTCAGGCTAACCGGGGCGCTAGGGTACCGCCATGCGGCTCACGAACGTCTCGCACTTGCGACTACCGTTCGGTCGCCTCTGGGGCTATGACGTCACGGTGTCCGGACTCGGTCGGCGCCTTCCGGTGTCCTTTGACCAGCGGATTCACGTATCGGCCGGGGCCCGGCCCGGTTCGTGGATGGCGTTGTCCATTCGCTTGCCGGCGCGGGTGAGCCGGGAATCCCTGGCCGACGCGTGGCTGGCGGTGGTAGCCCGCCATGGCACGTTGCGGACCGCATTCTCGGCGGGTCCGAACGGCGATCCGGAACTGCACGAGATCGATGTCAGTCCCGGCGGATGGGTCGAGCACGAGATAGCCGCCGGCCAGGCGGTGAACGATGCGCTGCAGGGTGTTCTGGATGCGGCCTGCTCGCCGTATCAGCGGCCCTCACATCGGTTGTGCCTGTTGGAAACCGCGGCTGGTTTGACCGTGGTGATTGCCGCCGACCACAGCCACGTCGACATGTGGTCGATGCTGGTGATTGCTCGGGATCTGCTGGCGCTGCTCACCGACGCGCGAATCGGACGTACTGTGTCGCTTCCGCAGGCGCCCGCGTTTGTCGAGCACACCCAGGCGCTGCTCGACCGTCCCGCGGCGCCGGACCACGTCCGGGAGACCTGGGCACGCATCATCGCCGACAGCGGAGGGGTGATGCCGCGATTTCCGCTGCCGTTGGGCGAGCCCGAGCTGGGTCCAGAGCGCGTCGAGGTCCGGGATGTGTTCGATGTCGATGCCGGTGCGGCGTTCGCCGTGCAAGCTCGCAACGACGGTGTGTCGACACTGGCGCTGGCCGTGGCTGCGATGACCTCCGTGACCCGGGAGCTGGCGGACGCGCCGCTGCGCGCCGTTTTCCCCGTGCACAGTCGCTTCGATACCAATTGGCACGACTCGGTGGGTTGGTTCATCACCAACTCGGTACTGGAGTCGACCGTCGCCGAACCACTCGCCGCGGCCAACGCCGTCAAAGAAGCAGTGCAGCTCGGGTCCTGGCCATTGGCGGACGTGCTGTCCCCGTGGGGCGGCATGCCGATGTCGCCAGGCATGTTCGCGATCTCCTGGCTGGACCTCCGGCGGCTTCCGGTACGCATCGACGACGTCGGGCTGGATGCTCAGTACGTGAGCGCCGCCATCCAGACCGACGGAGTCATGCTCTGGTTCATCCTGGACGAGTCAGGCCTGCATCTGCGGTGTCGCTACCCCGACACCCGTGAAGCGCGAACGAACGTCGGGGCGTGGCTCGACCTCTTGGTGACGCGTCTGCAGGCGCAGGCACGAACGTCGGTTCGCGGACTGCTGCACGTGGGGGACCGCAGTTTCCGGGTGGAACGGGCAGGCCGTGACGATGTCGCGTCGATCGTCGCGCTGCTGTCCGACGACCAGTTCGGTCAGGATCGTGAAACCGCGGACCTGGAAGACTACGAGGCGGCGTATGACGTCCTGGTCCGCGACCATTCCAACTATCTCGGGGTGGTCCGTAACGGTTCCGACGTGATTGTCGCGACCGTCCAGTTGACCGTGATTCCCGGGCTGTCCCGTGGTGGTTCGACCCGACTGCAGATAGAAGGATTGCGCGTTACCGCTGCCGAGCGTCGACAGGGTTTGGGTACGGCCCTGGTGCAGTGGGCACACGAATACGGCCGGGCACACGGGGCTCGGTTGGCACAGGTGACGACGGACGAAGCGCGCGAACAGGCCCGTGCGTTCTATGACCGGCTTGGTTACCACGCCGCTCACGTCGGCCTGAAGCGCACCATCTGAGCATCGACCCGAGCCGGCAGCCTTCGAAGCTCGCTACCTTTCGTCTCAGGTCGTGGCGGACTGCGCTTTGTGGGCGCGCAGGAGATATCCGGGGAATTGCAGACGCCCGAGTGCGTCTCGTTCGAAGGGCAGTGTCAGATCTGGAAGTCCGGGCAGGGATTGGACTTTGGTCAGGATCGGTGCCGGGCGGATGAAGTCGATGTCGAAGTAGCGTCCGACCTCGGCGTGGAGTTCGTAGGCATCGACCTCATTGGGCTTGGACGCCATGTCTGCTGGATAGGCACCCTTGGCGAAGACCAGGATGTAGAAATCGGCGCCCGGCGCAGCGGCACGGCGCACGGATTCCAAGTAAGCGTCACGCTTGTCTACCGGTAGCGCGTGGAACAGGGTGCAGTCCACGACACTGGAGAAGCGGTCGTCGTACCCGGTGAAAGCGGTGATGTCGGCCTGGACGAAGGTCGCATTGTGCAGGCCGCGTTGGGCCGCCGACCGCTGGGCCCATGTGACAGCGGTATCGGAAAGCTCCAGACCGACGACGGTGTAGCCGGCCGCGGCCAAGGCGAGGGACACTTCGCCGTGCCCGCAGCCGGCATCGAGCACGTCGCTTCGGAACGCACCGGATCGAATCAGGTCGGCGATCACGGGTTGGGGCTCGCCGATGTTCCACGGCGGCGGACCCTCGAAGAAACCGTCCTCTCGATATGCGCCGTCCCAGTCCATCGTGTCAATCGTCATGAATTCGACGGTACCGCCGTATTTCCGCAGCTAGAGCCGGTTTTCGGTGTGGACCTTCTCACCTTGTCAACCCGGCTAAGTCCTGCTCGAAGCCCGCCTTCGCCGACCTTGACAAACGCGTGACGATCGCGTCGAGTATTTGTGTCTGGAACAGTTCACCACCGCGCTCAACGGTCGAGAGTCCTTGAATGCCGTTGCAGGAAGGCAGTTTCGACGCGCACCACGTTCTCGTGATCGATCCCGCCTGCGTAGACGTCGTAATGTCCGCCGCGGCTGCGATACAGCTCGCCCCGCGGCGCCTTGGTGGCCACCGTCAGCGCCGGTCCGGTGGGGGCCATGGTGTCCTGCTCGGCGACAACCATGAGCAGTGGGCACTGAGCGTGCCGGGCTCGTCGCACCGGGCGATGCACCGATATGTCGAGCAACGAACGCGCGGTGATGTCGTTGGACCAGGAACCGTCACCAGGGTCGAGTCTGTCCATGCCGACCAACGCGTCTTCGGTGGCGATCACCCCGAGCTGTCCGGGGGAAACACTGATCGGCAAATACCTTGGGCGCCGGCCGAATACAGACCCGGCCAGGTCGGCCAGGGCGTATCCGGTCAGGCGGAGTGCGCGTTGCGGCGGGATCTTGGTCAGTCCGGCGAACCCGTCCACCAATGGGCATTGCGCGATGGCGCCGGCCAGGCCGGGTTCACTCGCGGCCAGTTCGACGATGTGCATGCCCGCAAATGACGTGCCCCACAAGAACATTCGCGTCGAGTCGAACTCCTGTTGGCCGCGAGCCCACGCGAGGGCAGTGCGGTAGTCATCCAGCTGGCGCCGGATGGAGAGGAATTGCCTTGGCTCGCCGGTGGATTCACCCCAATGGCGATAATCGAAGACGACCGCGGCGAAACCGCTGTCAACGAAACGTTCTGCGAACGGCGCCAGCCCGCCGGCCTTGATGCCGCCGATGCCGTGCGCCATGACCACGATGGGAACCGGGCCGGACCGGTCGGGCAGGTACACCCAGGCGTCGAGCTCCTCACCTCCGCGTGCCGGGATCCGCAACTGGCGCCGGCTCATGGTGTGGTCGCTCACGATGCCACCGCACCCGCGACGATGATCTGCGCGCCCGCGTCCCGAGCCAGGTCGGCGCCGAACAACGCGCCCGGGGTGAGCGCGCCCGCACGGCCTTGCCCTTCGCTCAACCGCACGGCAGTCAACGCGGCGACTTTGGCAGTGAAGCCGTAGCCCTCGCCGGTCCGCAGCCACGCCTCACCCCGTGTGCCGTCGCGCCATTCGAGCCGGGCATACGCCCAGGAGACGTCGCCGGACTTGGCCGGGGGAGTCATCTTGGTCCGGCTGATCAGACGCTGCACCGAGGCATGGACCAGGCGCGCGGACAGCAGAGCCGACACCGCGGGGAGGACGGCGCGGACGGCGCGTCCACTGGGCACTTCGCTGGAGAAGGCCAGCACGTCGCCGGCGCCGGATGCGCGACGCGCCGCTTCCAGCTCGCCGGTTGGGACCGCGAGGGCTTGAATTGCGGGTAAGTCGGGCAAGGGAATCCAGGCGTGGTCGGCGCCCAGCCGGGTCCGCTGCAGCTGCCCGTCGCGGTAGCGCCGGCCGCCATAGGCGAGCGCATCGACCACGCTGGCCAGTACCGCCGAACCCACGCCATCGACTGTCGGCATGGCCGCCACCGTCGCGCGGGCCGCCGCCGGCCGTCCGTCGGCCAACTCGAGGACCAGCGCCTCGGTCGCGAGCACACCGAATCCCGCGCCGGTGACCAGCGTGACGCCCGCCCGCTTCGCGTCAGCATCCATGCCCAGCAATTCCTGTACCGGCGGCAGCTCGTTCGCGAGGTCCACGTAGTGGCTTCCGGCGGCCAGACAGGCGCGGGCCAACGGGGCTGTGGTCTCACCGAACGGGCCGATGGTGTTCACCACGACGGTCGGCTTTTCGGCTGCGATCAGCGCGGTCAACTCGGCTTGGCCGGCGGACACCACGATCCGGCTCTGGCCGCCCAACGACGCCGCAACTGCGGCGAGCCGGTCGTGGTCACGTCCGACGAGAACAACTTCGGCGCCGCCGGCGCCGATCAGTTCAGAAGCGATGGCACGGCCGCCCTTGCCGGTCGCGCCGAGGATCCAGATTGTCTGCATTCATTTACGGTACAGTCTGCATCGTTAATCGGTCAACGCTAAAGTTCGGACGAGCACATGTCTGGTCTTCGAGGTCGTCCACGCGACACTGTCCTGGACACCGCCATCGCGAATGCGACTGAGGCGGTGTTGCTTTCGCATGGCTATTCAGCGGTGAACATCGACCGGATCGCCAAGATGGCAGGCACCACCCGGGCCGCGATCTACCGTCGGGCGAAGACTCCGGGGGAGTTGGTGGTCGCGCTGCTGGTGAGCCGCTTCGGGCTGGATCCCGCGTCCGATAGCGGCGATCTGCGCGATGACCTGCGGGCGATTCAGGAACTTCAGCGCTTCTTTTTCACCGACCCGATGGTGCAGGCGGGCTTGGCCGGCGTCTTGAGCGACCTCAGGAACGACGACCAGCTGGCCGAGGTGTTCTACGCGCGGTTCATGGAACCACGCCGCCGCTCGGTCGCCGCGTTGCTCGCCCGCGCCGCCGACCGCGGCGAGATCGCGCCGCCCGCGCACCCGGACGTCATCTCCGACCTGCTGACGGGTCCACTGCTGCTGCGGGCAGCGCTACCGCCGATCGGGCCCATCGATGACGTTCTGATCGACGCCACCATCGAGGCAGCACTCACGGCATGCGCCGCAGTCGATCGCCACTGAGCAGCGCGGCGATGAGAAGTGCTGCACCACAGGCGCCGACAGTCGCCGGCCAACCCAATGAGGTGACTGCGGCCGCACCGAACGCCGTCCCGAGGCTCCCGCCGACGAAGTAGACCATCATGTACGCGCTGTTGAAGCGGGCCGGTGCGGACGGGTCGATCGCCAAGATGGTGGTCTGATTCGCGACCTGCGCCGCGAACAGCCCGGCATCGAACACCGCGAGAGCGACCATCGTCGCCACAGGACTGTCCAACCTGAACGCAAGAACCGGGCATGCGGCGCCTGCGGCCGCGAGACCCACCAGAAGCACTGGCCGGAAGCCGAACCGGTCCGTGCATCCGCCCGCGATGCGTGTCGCGAAGATCCCGGCGATGCCCGCCAGCGCATAGAGTCCGATGTCCTTGGCGGACAATGAGAATGGCTTCTGCGACAACGCGATGGCGATTCCCGACCAGACCGCACAGAACGCGAAGAACCACAGGGCGCCGCGCACGGCGCCACGGCGTAGCACCCGGTCTCGCACCAGCAGTCCCGGCACCGACGCCAATCCGGCGAGGTAGTTCTGCCCCGCCGTTCCGGGTTCGGTCGGCAGGAACAACAGGCACGCACCCGCGACAGCGAAGGTGGCTGCGGCGACAACGAGAAGCATTGCGTGCCAGCCGATCACGTCGGTCAACCAGCCACCGGCGATGCGACCGGCCAGGATGCCCGCGGAGATCCCGGCGGTGACGATACCCAGAACGGTCGAACGCCGATGCTCGGGCGCGAGCCGTCCGACGACAGAACTCAAGCCCGCACCCACAGAGGAGCAGGCGCCGGTCAGTAGTAATCCAGCGCCGATCACCCAGACGGCGTCGGCGGCGGCTGTCAACACGAGTGCGCCGCCCAGCGCGAAGAACTGCACAGCGATGACGCGTCGCGGCGAGAATCTGTCCACCAAGGGCACCAGCAGAGCAAGACCCAGCAGATAGCCGACCGGACCGCAGGCCAAGGCCGCACCGACTGCAGCCGGCCCCGACTCCAGCGATCGCGCGATGTCGGCGATGGCCGGCTGCAGCGGGTAGATCGTCGCGGTACCCAAGGCCGCGGCCAGCGACATGAAAAGGACTGTGGTTCCGGTGATTACCGGATTGCGTTGTGCAGTTGTGGTCACGCGTCGACGCTATTGGTCGTATCGCATGGGGTGCTGGCGGAAATCCGCCATCGCAGTCGACTGCGGCGAAAATCTCGTGACGGTATCAATCGCGCAAAGGTCTGGCTGCTCACCTGCGCCGTTGGCGGACACGTTCCTCGCCAGCCCCTAACCTTGGATGCGATGACTGGACTGGGCTCTCATGTGAAGCGCTGGCGCACAGCGCTTCACATTGTCGTGTCCGCACTGACGGTCGTCGTTCTCGGACTTGCCGGCACTGCGGTGGCTCACGCGGCTGCGGCCGGAGCGCGGCTGGTGGTGCAACACACGTGGCAGGACGGCTTCATCGCACGCTACGTCATCACCAACTACAGCACGGTGCCGATGACGGATTGGAAGCTCGAGTTCGACATGCCGATGGGGCAGTCCATCTCGCACGCGTGGAGCAGCACCTTTACCCAGTACGGCACGCACTATGTGATCACGCCCGCGAGCTGGAATCGGGTGATCCCGCCGGGTGGTTCAGCCAACGGTGGGATTCGGGGCGTGCTGAGTGGCACCTACACGCCACCGTCGAATTGTGTACTCAACGGCCAAGTTTATTGCTCGTAGTGTGATGGCGGTCGGATGACGAGCGGGGCCTTGCAGGACTGGCTGCTGGAATCCGACCCGACGTTGCGCTGGCAAGTCGAGCGCGACCTGCTCGATGCCCCGCCTGAGGTGTGGGAGGCGACGCGGTCGCGGATCGCGACCGAGGGCTTCGGCGCGCGTCTGCTCACTCTGCAGGACGCCGATGGCCAGTGGGCCGGCGGCGCCTTCTTCCCGGCAGACTACGACTTCGACGACCCTGACGGGGCTGACGACGGCCAGCCGTGGACCGCCACGACGTGGACGCTGAACGCACTGCGAGAGTGGGGCCTTGACGCCTCGGTGTTGAGGGACCGCCGGACCGCCGAGTTGCTCGACGAACACTGCCGCTGGGAGTACGACAACCTGCCTTACTGGGCGGGCGAGGTGGATTGCTGCATCAACGCCTGGACCCTGGCCAACGGGCTGTGGCTGGGCGCGAACGTCGACGGCATCGCGGACTGGTTTCTCGAACATCAGCTGCCTGACGGTGGGTGGAATTGCGAGTGGGTCGAGGGGTCGCACCGGTCGTCGTTTCATTCCACGCTGAACTCGCTGAAAGGGCTGCTCGCGTTCGAGGTAGCCACGGGGGGTGCCACCGAGATCCGGGCTGCGCGCCGTCGCGGCGAGGAGTACCTGCTCGAACGCCGATTGATCAACCGGCTCACGACGAATCAGCCAGTGGGGCAATGGATCAACGATTTCGGCTATCCCATTCGCTGGTCGTACAGCGCCCTCAACGCCTGCGAGTATTTCCGCCTCGCCGCGCTACACGAGAGCACAGCTCCCGATCCCCGGATCGGCGAGGCGATCGCCATCGTCCGGGCTGCCAGGCAGCCCGACGGCACGTGGTTGCAGACCGGCCGGCAACCAGGTCGAGTGTGGTTCGAAGTCGACGTGCCACCCGGACAGCCGTCGAAGTGGCTCACCTTGTACGGGACACGTGTGCTCAACTGGTGGGACGCTGCGCAATAGGCACTGCGACGTCCATTGGGCGCAACACTTTTCGCTTCCTCGGGTTCAGCTGCGGGAAGCGCGGAAGGCGCGCGGACTCATCCCGTGCCAGCGGCGGAATGCCTGCGAAAAACTCGACAACTCGACGTACCCGAGTCGGCTAGCCGTCTCGGCGACCGTCAATCGGCCGCCGATCAGCATTTCCTCCGAGAGCCGCTGCCGAATCTCGTCGAGCAGTTCGCGATAGGACGTGCCCTCGGCGCCGAGTCGGTGGCGTAGCGTCCGCGGGCTCATCAGCAGGGTGTGGGCGATCTCGTGCGCGCTCGGCGGTTGCGCCGGCGACGCGAGTAGCAGGTCGCGAACCTGACCGGAGAGCCCGGTCCGGCTGCGGCGTTCTTCGAGGAGATTGCGGCACTGTTCCTGCGTGGCGGCGGAGTTGTAGGCGTTGGCCTGTGGTAGTGGGAGGTCGAGCAAGCCGACGGGCAGAATCAGCAGGTTCTCGGATGCATCGAACTCCGGCTCGGTGTCGAACGCGGCGACGTACCGGTCGACACTGGCCGGGCGCGGATGAGTGAAGCGAACCCCGAAGGGCGGCAGGTCCGCCGATAGTTCGCGCTTGATCACGGCGATGGCCGTGGCCAACCGGTCGATATCGAACCGGCGGATGCGGTCCGGTGTCCCCGGCGCCTCCAGAACGAACTGGAACTCGTCGTCGACAACTCGGGTGCCAAGCCGCGATGAGGCAAACGTGAGATCGAGATACCGCACGCCGACATCGATCGCACTGCGCAAGGTCGGACTGCTGATCAACGCGAATCCGAAGATTCCGTAGGTGGCCAGGCGATAGCGAAGTCCCACTTCGACGCCGAGATCGTCGGGATAGCCAAGCGCCTCAAGCAGATTCGCGACGACAGTCAATTCCTGGCGTGCGGTGACCTCCGCGGTCGGACTTTGCAGACCGCGAACGGTCAGGCGGGAGCCGGCCAGACACGCTTCCGGGGTGACACCCCGTTCGCCGGCCAGGCCGAGCAGCACACCGACACTTGCCGGCGTGCGGGGGATATCCCAGTCAACCACGTTGCCAAATCTAGTAAGTCGCTGCACGGAGATCGTTTGGTTCACCGAATTGGTTGTGCGCGTTTCGGTTTCAGCCGAACAATCGGCGGCGAAGTGCGGCGACCATGGTCTCGTCGACGCCGATCTGACTCAGGTACGCGTCGAAGGTGCCGTACTGCTCATCAACCGCACGCCACGATGCGGCGATGAAATCGTCGTGGACGCCCAGGGTCTTGTCCGAGAGTTGGGAGAGATCACCGTTGCGGGCCAGCACGTGCCTGCGCAGCGGTTCGACGGACTCATTGCTCCGCAGGTAGTCGGCCAGGATGTCCGACCCGCAGATGCCGGCGGCGCGCAGTAGTGCGGCGACGATCCAGCCGGCGCGATCCTTGCCCGCCGCACAATGAATGAGGACGCCACCGGATGCTTCGGCCACCACGCGAATTGTGTACGCGAGAGCCTGCTGGCCGGTCGGCAGCAGCGGAAAACGGCTGTAGGCGTGCTCGAGGGCCGCCTCGAACAGCTCCGGCGTGACCACGCGTCCGGGTTCATGCGGGGCGTTCTGTTGCGCGTCGTCATGCACCGACGCGACATGCAGCGTCACACCCGGCGGTAGGACGTCGGGCCCATTCCAAGCGATTTCAGTTTGGCTGCGCAGATCGATGACGTCGGTGATCGCCAGGTCGCGGAGGTTGCTTTGACCGTGAGCGTCCAGCGCACACAGCTCCGACGATCGGTAGAGAACTCCGGGTCGGATCTCGCGTCCGTCGTCGGTCCGCAGTGCGCCGACGTCTCGGAAGTTCCAGGCACCGGAGAGGTGGTACTGATCGAGGACGGCCACGGCGGGTAGCTTACATCCGCTCTCAGCATTGCCACTTCGAGTAAGTATTCAGCCGCTTAGGGTCTCCCAGCTGCACCTTTTCATTCGTAGCGTTGTTGCCAACGAACAGTCGATGCGAGGAGGGTCCCATGGTTGCAATCACAGACCACGCGGAGCGGCTGGCCGGCGGCTGGGGCGGCACTGTCCTTCGAACCGGAGGAACCGTTCGCCGCTCGACCGGCCATTGGACACCAGCGGTGCACGAACTCCTCAAGCACCTGGAAGCCGTCGGCTTCGACGGTGCGCCCCGTGTCTTTGGCGTCGATTCCGAAGGCCATGAAGTCCTGACCTTCATCGACGGGCAGACGGCGGCCAGCGCCGACGGCTGGCCCACGTGGCTGCGCTTCGAAGCGAACCTGGTTCGTGTCGCGCGCCTCCTTCGCCGGTTCCACGACGCCGTCGAGACCTTCCGCCCCGGCCCCGAGCTGCAGTGGCGTGACGGCAGCCGCGGCCTGCAGGACGGCGAGATCATCGGTCACAACGACGTCAGCCTCGCAAACCTGGTCGCGGACTCGACGGGCCGAATCCACTCGCTGATCGACTGGGACAACGCCGGCCCGACCACGCGGCGTGCGGACCTGGCATATGCCGCGTGGCACGTCGTCGGCCTCCACGCCCGCGCCCACGCCCGTGCTCGCGGTTGGTCCAAGGCACCTGATGTCGCCCGCCGCCTCGAAATGTTCCTGGACGCATATGGACTCGATGACCGCGATGGATTCGTCGACGACATCATCGCTCGAATCAGTGCGGCGGTCCGCTCATGCCGTGCCGCCGCAGAAGCCGGCAACGACGGCGCCCGGCCCTTCGTCGCATTGCTGGAAGGCGACCTCGAATTCGTACGTCGGAACCGCGACGCACTCGATCACCGGAACCACACCGTGCACACATGACTCAGAACTGACCATTCCCGCATTGCCGCGCAGCAAACGGCACGAGAATTGGTCACCTGCCGATCTACTACTCGAAATTCCAGATCTGACAAGACGGAGAAACTCGTGAACATTCTCGATCAGGCAATCACCAAGGCGCAGGAAGCGATTCTCGGTCCGGTGCTCAACCGGGCTCAGTCGACGATCCCGATGCCCCTGCAGATCAAGGGCATGCACCTCTACCAGAAGACGAAGAAGTCGGTCGTCGGCGACAAGTCGCCCGTCTTCGTCGAATCCCCGATTCCCGACGCCGAGGATGTGCCGCTGGCCGAGATCGACATGAGCAACCCGTTCATGTTCCGCCAGGGTCGCTGGCAGTCCTACTTCAAACGGCTGCGTGACGAGGCGCCGGTGCACTACCAGCCGAACAGCCCGTTCGGGCCGTACTGGTCGATCACCCGGTACGACGACATCGTCACCGTCGACAAGGACCACGACCGGTTCTCCGCTGAGCCGCAGATCATCATCGGCGACCCGCCCGAGGGCTTGGACGTCGAGATGTTCATCGCGATGGATCCGCCGCGTCATGACGAGCAGCGCGGAGCCGTTCAGGGCGTGGTGGCACCCCAGAACCTCCAGGAAATGGAAGAGCTCATCAGGACCCGGGTGCAGGAGGTACTCGATGGGCTGCCGGAAGGTACGCCGTTCGACTGGGTCGATACGGTCTCGATCGAACTGACGTCGCGCATGCTGGCGACCCTGCTCGACTTCCCGTATGACCAGCGCCGCAAGTTGGTGTACTGGACCGACACCGTGGCCGGCAGCGCCTCGGCCACCGGTGGCGAGGCCGACATGGATGAGATGTTCGCGGCGGCGGCCGATATGGCGCGCGCTTTCAGCGCCCTCTGGCACGACAAGAAGGCGCGGTTGGCGGCCGGTGAGAAGCCCGGTTTCGACCTCATCACGCTGATGCAGTCGTCCGAGGACACCAAGGACTTGATCGATCGGCCGATGGAGTTTCTCGGCAACCTGATTCTGCTCATCGTGGGCGGCAACGACACCACCCGAAATTCGATGACGGGTGGCGTGCTCGCCCTGAACCAGAACCCCGAGGAGTTCGCGCGGCTCAAGGCAGACCCCGCACTCATCAACAAGGCGGTCCACGAAATCATCCGTTGGCAGACACCGCTGGCGTACATGCGCCGCGTCGCCAAGCAAGACACCATTCTGGGCGGGCAGTTCATCCGGAAGGGCGACAAGCTCGTCATGTGGTACGCCTCGGCCAACCGCGACGAGCGCAAGTTCGAGAATCCGGACGACTTCATCATCGGCCGCCACAACGCCCGCCATCACCTGGCGTTCGGCATCGGCATCCACCGCTGCATGGGCAGCCGTCTCGCCGAGTTGCAGCTCAAGATCCTGTGGGAGGAGCTGCTGGCACGATTCGAGGACATCGAGGTCGTGGGGGAGCCCGAGTACACGCAATCCAACTTCGTGAAGGGTTACTCCAAGATGATGGTCAAGGTCACCCGGAAGCAGCCGGCCTGACGGCGAAACTCCCGGGCAACGCCTAGCGGTCGCACGCAACCGGCGCGCATATCCTGGTTTATAGACGCCGCTCAGTGCGACGCCCGGACCCCCGGGAGGCAGCGATGTTCGAAGAAGCGCAGCTATATGCGCCGGTGACGCGCTCAGGAGATGGCGTCACCGTTCACCTCGCCGACAATCACCCAGGGGCAGTAGATCCGGAATACCGCGCCCGCCGCAACGCGATAGCCGCGCTCGCCATCGACTGGCAGCCCGGAACACCACCGCCCATCGCGACCTACACCGACGACGAGCAGGAGGTCTGGCGCATCGCGTGCGCCGAGTTGCACCGGCTACACCAGCGCCGGGCGTGCGCCGTGTATCTGCAGGGACGGGAGCGGCTCGGGCTCCCCGAGGACCGCATCCCGCAACTCGTCGAGGTCAACGAATTACTGGGGCCGCTCACCGGCTTTCAGTACGTACCGGCCGCCGGGTTGGTGCCACTGCGGGAGTTCTACGGACTCCTCGCGGACGGCATCTTCCACTCCACCCAGTACATCCGGCACCACTCCGTGCCGCTCTACACGCCCGAGCCTGACCTGATCCACGAGGTGGTCGGCCACGGCAATTGCCTGGCACACGATCGTTTCGCGGCGTTGTACCGATTGGCCGGCCAGGCGGCGCAGCGGGTGAAAACGACTGAAGCGCTTGAATTTATCTCGAAGGTCTTCTGGTTCTCCCTCGAATTCGGTGTGGTCCGCGAGCACGGGGAAGTGCGGACCTACGGCGCCGGTCTGCTGTCGTCATATGGGGAGATCCAGCAGATCGATGTGGCCGACCTCCGGCCACTGAACATCGGCCGGATGGGTGTGCAAACCTACGACATCACGCACTATCAGCCAGTTCTCTTCTGCGCCAGAGGATTCAACGAGATCGAAGACGTCGTCGGCGGATTCTTCGCCACAGTCGACGACGACATGGTGGAGCGCCTGATGCATGACGCTGCTCAGGTCACGGGTAGGTGATCGCCGGCTCCACGACACCGACGCATTCGCCGAAACCAATGCTGGCCGCGCCCGGGCGATGGGCTCTGGCAGTCAGCATGACTTCGTCGCCGTCTTCGAGAAACGTGCGAGTCTCGCCGTTGGGCAAGGTGATTGGCTCTTTCCCGCCATGGCTGGCTTCCATCAGGCTGCCTTCGGAGCCTGCCGCGGGGCCGGACAGCGTGCCGCTGCCGAGCAGATCGCCGGGCTGGAGGTTGCACCCGTTGCTCGTGTGGTGGGTGACCATCTGCGCGACGCTCCAGTACATGTGCCGGCTCGATGAACGCGAGATCAGCTGCGGCGGGTTCCCGGCTTCGCGCATCCGCGCCGTCCAGATGAGGGCCTGCAGCTCGATGTCGAGTCCACCTTGCGCCTGATGCAGGGGACTGTCGAGGTACGGCAGCGGAGCGGGGTCGTCCTCAGGTCTGCGCATTGGTGACCGGAACGGCGCCAACGCTTCTGGGGTGATCACCCACGGAGAGACCGTCGTGCCGAAACTCTTGGCGAGGAACGGGCCGAGGGGCTGGTACTCCCAGGCTTGGACGTCGCGCGCGGACCAGTCGTTGAGCAGGCAGTAACCAGCGACATGAGATTCGGCGTCATCGAGACGCACCGGCGCGCCGAGGCGATTTCCCGGGCCGATCCACACGCCGAGTTCCAGTTCGAAATCCAGCCGCCGGGTGGGTGCCAGCACGGGCGGCGACGCATCGCCGGCCTTCAGTTGGCCGTGCGGGCGCGTGATCGGGGTGCCGCTGACCCGCACGCTGGAGGCACGACCGTGATAGCCGACCGGAACCCATTTGTAGTTGGGCAGCAAGGGATTGTCCGGACGGAAGAGGGCACCGATGTTGCGGGCATGGTGGATGCCGACGTAGAAGTCGGTGTAGTCCCCGATCCGGGCGGGCAGTAGGACGTCGACCTCTTTGAGCGGGGTGAGTAGACCGACGACGGTCTCCTGGTGCGGTGCGCCCTCGACAAGCAGTGCGTGCAGTGCCCTGCGAAGTGCGGTCCGCGGTCCAGAACCCAAGGCGAACAGGGCATTCAGCGTTCCATGTGCGGCCGCCTCGGCTGCCGCTTGAGCCTCGTCGGTGAGTAACCCCGACGCGGCCAGTCCGCCCAGGTCCAGGACCTCATCTCCGATGCGGACTACGCCGTGCGGTTCGCCGGCGGCACCCGCCACCACACCGAACGGGAGATTCTGCAGGGGGAACCCACTGCCGGTTTGTGCCGTGGTGACCCAACTTCGCCGGCCCGGGTCGTGAGTGAAATCCAGTGCGGTCACGGCTTGTCCGGGTCGAATCGTTTGATCAGACCCTGCCAACAGTCTGCGTAGTCCTGTTGCCGCTGGGGCAGATTCGCCGCGTACTTCGTAACCTTCTGTGGGAACCGCGTTTCGAACATGAAGGCGAGCGTGTTCTCCTGTTTGACCGGCTTCAGCTCTTCGGTGCTGGCGGCGTGAAATGCGTTGGCGTCAGGGCCATGTGGGGTCATGCAGTTGTGCAGGCTGACGCCGCCCGGAACGAAGCCGTCGGGTTTGGCGTCGTAGACACCGCGCACGAGTCCCATGAACTCGCTCATGACGTTCATGTGGTACCACGGCGGGCGGAAGGTGTCCTCGGCGACCATCCACCGCTCGGGGAAGCACACGAAGTCGACGTTGGCGGTTCCCGGCGTCTCGCTGGGCGAGGTGAGCACCGTGAAGATGGATGGGTCGGCGTGGTCGAACAGCACGGGGCCGACGGGGGAGAAGCGCCGCATGTCGTACTTGTAGGGTGCGTAGTTTCCATGCCAGGCAACGACATCCAGCGGAGACTGGCCCAGTTCGGCCTGCCACAGCGTGCCACCCCACTTCACATACATCGTCGACGGGACCTCGCGATCCTCGTAGTTCGCGACGGGGGTGAGGAAGTCGCGCGAATTGGCCAGGCAGTTGGCGCCGATCGGGCCGCGCTCAGGGAGAGTGAAGATACCGCCGTAGTTCTCACACAGGTAGCCGCGGGCCGCACCGTCAGGCACTTCGACGCGAAGTTTCACGCCGCGCGGGATGACGACGATCTCGCAGGGTTCGGCGTCGATGATCCCGAACTCGGTGCAGAACCGCACATTGCCGTGCTCCAGGACGAACAGCATCTCGGCATCGCCGTTGTAGAAGTACGAGTCCACCATCGACGACGTGATGGAATAGATGCTGTTGGCGAACCCGGTGCGGGTGTTGACGTCTCCGCCGGTCGTGATTGTCCGTACGCCCGTGATGAACGTGGTGTCCTCGACCGCAGGATCCGGCAGCGGCAATGGGTTCCAACGCATTTGGGCAATGGGCACCGGGGGCGCGTCGTCGGGCGCCGAGCGCCAGTGCGACACCCCTTCGGCGCCAACAGGAGTGAAGGGGCCCCAATGGGCCACGCTCGGCCGAATGCGGTACAGCCAGGACCGCTTGTTGGCGGCGCGGGGTGCGGTAAACGGTGAGCCGCTGAGCTGTTCGGCGTAGAGCCCGTAGGCGCACTGTTGCGGAGAGTTGCGGCTGACGGGCAACGCGCCCGGCAGCGCCTCGCTTTCGAAACTGTTGCCGAAGCCGGACTGGTATTCGGCCATCACAGATTCCCGCGCTTTTCCTGCTCACGTTCGATCGACTCGAAGAGGGCCTTGAAGTTGCCCTTCCCGAAACCCAGTGAGCCGTGGCGCTCTATGAGCTCGAAGAAGACCGTCGGCCGATCACCCAACGGTTTGGTGAAGATCTGCAGTAGATACCCGTCTTCGTCGCGATCGACGAGGATGCCGCGCTGCTGCAGTTCCTCCACCGGAACGCGCACCTCACCGATGCGGGCACGCAGTTCCGGGGCCTCGTAGTAGGCATCCGGGGTGTCGAGGAATTGCACTCCCGCCCTGCGCAATTCGTCGACGCTGCTCAGGATGTCGTTGGTGGCGAGTGCGAGGTGCTGAACTCCGGGACCGCGGTAGAACTCCAGGTACTCATCGATCTGGGACTTGCGCTTGGCCACGGCCGGTTCGTTGAGCGGGAACTTCACCCGATGGTTGCCGTTGGCCACGACCTTCGACATCAGCGCCGAGTAGTCGGTGGCGATGTCGTCGCCGATGAACTCGGCCAGATTCACGAACCCCATGACCCGGTTGTAGAAGCCGACCCACTCGTCCATCTTGCCGAGTTCGACATTGCCGACGACGTGGTCCAAGGCCTGAAACAGGCGCGGGGGAGCACCGTCACGTTTGACGTAGCCGCTCGTCGCCGGCTCGTAGCCCGGCAGGTAGGGGCCGGCGTAGCGCGTGCCGGCGATCTCGCGCTGCACCAGCGTGTGGCGGGTCTGCCCGTAAGCCGCGATGGCCGCAACGCGCACGGTGCCGTGCTCATCCGACAGGTCGTGCGGCTCTTCCAGGACCGTGGCACCGGCGCTCTTGGCCTGCGCGATGCACCGGTCGACATCGGGCACCTCCAACGAGATGTCGACGACGCCGTCACCGTGGCTGGCGTGATGTGCCACCAGGGGGCTGTCGGGGCTGACCGCGCCCTTCAGGACGAACCGGACCGAGCCCGAACGCAAGACGAACGCCTTGTGGTCGCGGTTGCCGTTCTCCGGCCCCGAGTACGCGACCAGTTCCATGCCCCACGTGGACTGGAAGTAGCTCGCCGCCTCGGTGGCATTGCCGACCACGAAAACGATGGCATCCCAACCAGTTACGGGGAATGGATCGTTGCTCGGGTCGTACTCCACCAGGCCCACCAGCTGCTTGAGCTGGTTGACATCGAGCCGGGCCTGCTTCTCCTGCTCGGTCAGGGCGCTCTGGTTCGCCATAGAGACATTCTTCTCTCTTGAGCATCATCCCGGTGTTGAGATTGCGCAACGAGTTCGCATTCACGAGTCTGCAGTACCAACACACCAACGATCTAGCAGCGTCGCTTCCTAGCGCTCTGCGCGAGGATGTTCGTGTGCCGCCGTTGACCTCGCCGACCATCGCGCCCGGTTCGCTGTCCAAGTCGGAGCATCCCTCGATCCCCGTCGGGCACGAGGCGGTCCTGCGACCATGGAAACTCACCGACGCGCCTGCGGTGATGCAAGCCTTCGCGGATCCCGACATTCAGCGTTGGCACGTTCGCGTCGTCGACACGCTTGAGGAAGCTCACGAATGGATCAGCGCGTGTCAGAGCGGCTGGGCCGAGGAGTCGCAAGTGAGCTGGGCGCTTGCCGACATGGAGAGCGACGAGCTGCTTGGACGAGTATCAATCAAGGTGCTGGACTGATCCGCCCCGGTATGTCGGGAGGTTCTCTTATCTGAGTGCCTCCTCGGTCTGAGGGTGCCGCTGGCGATGGTAATAGAGCGCTTCGGCTCGGTCCGGCGTGAGGTCCTGGCAGTAGCCGTTGGGCCGCTGGCGGTTGTAGAAGGCGACCCATTCGGCGGTGGCGAGGGACAGCTCGGCGGCGCCGGGGTAGGGCGGTTGGTGGTCAATGAGCTCGGTCTTGTAGCTGCTGTTGATCGATTCGGCCAGGGCGTTGTCGAAACTATCGCCCACTGATCCGACTGACGGGAGAATCCCTTCGGCGGCCAACCGTTCGGTGAAGGCCACCGCAGTGTATTGAGATCCCGCATCGCTATGGTGAATGAGATCGTTCAATGTTGTTGCACCGGAACGCTTTCTAGCATCGACCGCGTGGTTGATCGCATCGGTCACCAGCTTCTGGGTCATCTCGGTGGCCACCTTCCAGCCGACAATCTTGCGGGCATAGACATCGATCACGAACGCGGTGTACGCCCACCCCGCACGGGTTCGGCAATACGTGAAATCGGCAACCCACAAACGATCGGGCGCCTGGGCGACAAACCGCCGCTGCACCCGGTCCGGTGCCCGTGTCGCGGCCGGGTCGGCAACGGTAGTACGGACCCGGCGCCGCTTGCACGCACCACGCCAACCCATCTCCCGCATCACCCGCTCCACCACGCACCGCGAGACATCGAGTCCATTGGTGCGCAACACAATCCATGTCTTGCGAGCACCCAGGACCCGATACAGCGGGTTGGATTGACGGAGCCGGTGGACCGCATCAATCACCTGCGCGTCCGCCCAGTCGGCCTTCGAGGGGCCACGGCCGGCGCGGTGGGCGTAGTACGTCGACGGGGCGATCGTGACGCCGAACTCCGAGAGCACGGCGCACATCGACTCGACACCCCACTTGAGACCATCAGCGCCCACCCGCTGGTGCTGGTGGGCGCTGATGAACTCCACGACTACTGAGAGGGCCGGTCGAGCTCGGCAGCGAAGAAAACCGATGCCGCCTTCAAGATCGCGTTGGCCCGCTTGAGTTCGGCATTCTCCCGGCGCAGCTTGCGCAGCACCTCGGATTCCTGGCTGGTCTGCCCGGCCCGACCACCGGCGTCGATCTCGGCCTGGCGGACCCATTTGCGCACCGTCTCGGCAGTCCCGACACCCAGCAGGTCAGCAACCCTGCCCATCGCTTCCCACTCCGAGGTCGTGTCGCTGCGCAGATCGACCACCATCTGCACCGCCCGCGCCTTCAACTCGTCTGGATACCGCCTCGATGACTTCGATCCCACGTGTCCATCCTTCCCAACGGACGAACTCTCCGGACACGCCGGGGTGGATCAGGACCGCGGCGATGGTTTGGCTGGGGTGGCGTACTGGATGTTGCCCGCAGCGCGCGGTCGCGGCCTTTGCACGACTGCGGTGAAGGTGGTCTGCAGATGGGCATTCGAGGAAGCGGGATTTCATCGGATCGAGGTTGATCACTCGACGAGAAATGAGGCGTCGTGCCGGGTTGCGATGAAATCAGGGTTCCGAGAGGAAGGGATCCGTCGCAGTGCGGCATTGCACGTTGATGGGTGGCACGACATGCACGTCCACGCGCTGCTAGCGACCGACGAACGGCCCTGACTGAAATCTTGATGCGTTCGCAGATCGCGACTGGAAGAATCTGAACATGGCCCCCGAACCCGCAGTGCGGTTGCGCGCAGCGACCTTTGGCGATGCGGGCTTCGTCATCGAGATGGCACGCCACGCCTGCGTCATCGAGGATTGGCCGCTTCCGGATCCTGATGACCAAGAAGTACTCGAACTGCTGCCACCTCATGGTGTGGTGCCGATCATCGCCGAGGAGCACAGCGGCGCACCGGTCGGTGCAGTGTGGACATATCTCAGCGATCCGCCGCTACGCGTCGATGACCGCGGCGTGCCTTTGCGTGAATTGTGTATCGGTGTCGTGCCCGGCCGGCGCGGGACAGGCATTGGTGGCTTGTTGTTGGACGCGCTTTTTGCGGATCTGGAACATGTCACCGAATCGATGTGCACCAACGTGCACGTGCGCAACCCAGCCCAACGCCTGTACGAGCGCAAAGGATTTCATGTGGTCGGCCAGGGCCATGGTCCGCTCGGACTAGCAATGGTCAAAGTTCTGCGCTGATAGTCGAGTCGATGACTGAGGAGGAGCTGCTGAATGGGTGCTACCGCCGGCCCCTCGGACGTCATGTGTTCAGTCGCAATGCGAATACCCGCCTCCCAGAACGGGCGTTGCCCGAGGGTTGCGATCGACGGACCAGACGGAGCAGGGAAAACCTACTTCGCCGACGAACTCGCCGCACTCCTGCGCACGCAGCAACGACCTGTGGTGCGAGTGTCACTCGACGACTTCCACAACACTCGGGCCGTGCGCTACCGACTCGGCCGGGACTCCCCAGAGGGATTTTGGTTGGACTCTTACAACTACGAACGCTTCCACGCGGATGTCCTCGCACCGTTCTCGCCGGGCGGATCGCGGGAGTACCGGGTCGCGGCTCATGACCTCACAACCGATGCGGTTCTGAACCCGCTACCACGCACAGCGGCGCCGGGGACCGTACTCATCGTGGATGGAATCTTCCTGCACCGCAACGAACTCGCTGCGATCTGGGACTTCTCGGTCTTCCTCGATGTTCCGTTCGTCGAAACAGCGCGACGAATGGCGCTGCGAGACGGAAGTGAGCCGGATCCGGACCATCCCAGCATGCGGCGCTACGTCGAAGCTCAACGTCGGTACTTCCAAGAATGCAGTCCACAACAACGTGCGACGGTTCTGATCGACAACGCCGCGCTCGGCCGTCCAGCGATAGCCGCGGCTGACTAGCAGTGTCTCTGTCGATACTCAAAGCTGCTGATTGGTAATAGAATTCGCATGAACTACGGTGATTTTCGGCTACGTCAGTGGCACGGGGATGATGCGTTGCAGCTGACGAGCTTGTTGGATCCAGATGCGGATCCAGTTTGGGTAGAGCAATTTCATGCGCTGCACGGGCCTGATTGCGACGGCCCCGGATGGCGACGAACACGGGTGGCCGTTGATGCAAGCGACCAGATGATTGGTTGCGCAACGGTGGCGAAGAGCTTGCTGCACGGTGGTCGGTTTCCGTGCGCGGTGGAGGTTTTCGCCCGCGCGCGCCGGCTCGGCATCGGCACGAAGTTGACCGAAGAGATGAAAGCGTTGCGTCCTGACAGGTCGCTGCCGTTGTCGACCAAGTTGCGGCAGCGAAACAGTGCCGCAATAGCGTTCGTGTCTACTGTCGGCGGCCGCGAATACCAGTGCAGTCCAGGCATTATTGTCGATCCCCAGGCACTTGGCGTCCAGCGTTGGGTCGCAACACGATCGGTCCAGAATTGTCGGAGCCTGAGGGCATGGACCTCACCGAGGTGGGTAAGGCATTTGCTGCGGTGTACGAATGGATTCATGCCCCTTGGTCGCCAGTAACCAACGAGAACCTACTGCTGGAGGTCGCGGCGACGGAGGCGGCAGCGGCCGATCTCACCTGTAGCGCAGGGACGTGGTTTGGCGGCCGATTGGCGGCGGTGGCGTTCGCGTTTCCGTCGGCAGAGGGCATCGAGGTGGTCGCCGAGACAATCCGGGATGGCGAAACTAGCGGAATCGACGCGGTGGCCGACGCCGTTGCGACGGTGATCCGGTCAGCCGGACGCCACGACGGCGTACTCGTCTCGTTCGACTCGCACGTGAGTGATCCGCATCTGCAGCCGGTGTTGGCTGACCTACCTCATGTGAGAAATGATCCGCTCTACCTCATCGAAATCACGTGAGCAGGGCAGCGCCTACTTAGGCGATCCAGATTCGCCTGTCCGACCAACGCCCGAACGTCAACCTGGGCTGACCCGCGAGGGTCCGAGCGCGACGGGGAGATGGCTGATTCCTCGCAGCAGCGTGCTGTCGTTCATGGTCGGAACGCCTGCCAGGCACAGCCGAGGGAACCGGTCGAACAGTGCTTGCAGCCCGAGCTGCAGTTCCATGCGGGCCAACGGCGCGCCGAGGCAGACGTGGCTCCCGGTGCCGAAGCTGATGTGCTCGCGAGCGTTGTTGCGGGCGGTGTCGAACTCGTCGGGGCGTTCAAAAACCGCCGGGTCGCGATTGGCGCCGGCAAGGAGCAGGAAGACGGCCGCGCCCTCCCGCACGGTGTAGCCGCCGACCTGAAGGTCCTCGGTGGCCACCCTGACTCCGATTTGGGAGACGGAGTCGTAGCGCAGCACCTCTTCCACGGCATTGGCCCAGCCCTCGGGGTGCGCCTGGAGCGTGGCCAGTTGGTCTGGATGATTGACCAGCGCCACGACTGCAGTGCCGAATTGATGTGCCGTAGTGATGAATCCGGCCCCCAGGAGCAGACCGGCGAATGTCCTGACCTCAAAGTCGGAGAGTTCGGTGTCCTGGATAACGGCGGACAGGATGCTGTCGTCGGCGCTTCCGCCGCGGAGTCGTTCGATGTGCGTGGCGAGGTAGCTTTCGAACTCACGTAACCCGTTGATCGCCGTTGCGAAATTGCACCAGGACGGCGCAGTCGTGGTGATCAACTTGGAGACCGTTTCACCGACTCCGTAGAGGTAGGACGTGTCCCCGCGGGGAATGCCCAACATCTCGGCAATGATCTCGATCGGAATCCTTGAAGCGTAGGCGGCGACCAGATCGCAGTTACCGGTCTCGCCCAGGTCGTTCAGCAGGCCGTCGGCGACCTCGTCGATGCGGTTCCGAAGCCCCTCGATCGCTTTCGGGGTAAACGCCCGCGACACCAGGCGTCGCAGCCGCACATGCTCGGGTGCGTCGACCATCAGCAGCGACGGCGGCTCCACGGGGTTGATCACGCCGGGATTGGTTCTTGCGAACAGTCGCTGAACACTACGGAATGGCGACCGGTCGCACGGCTTGGCGGTGCGGAATCTGCTGTCGCGCAATACGTCTCGAACGAGTTGCAGATCGGCGGTGACCCATGCGTTGCCACCGAACACTGTCGACATCCGCCCCTGCTGACGAATCTGCTCGATCAGGTCATATGCGCGGTCATGCTGGTCGTCATCAAGAAGTAGCTGAGCGAATGGGTCGCCGCGTCGTGCCAGCACCTTGAGCGTCGCGCGGGGAAGTCCGTACCCCAACAGCCAGTGGGTCCGGGTCTTGATGTCTACATTCACGATTTTCGCCCCCGCGGATCGACTACCGACCAGGCTAGTCGTGAATATCGGCTGCGCCGGTAGAACGTGGCTACTCGCCCACGGACGTCTTCCCGGCCGCGTTCTTGCGTCTGCCGAGTTGCCGATAGCCGGGGTGCACCGCCGGCGCCAGGCCCTGCTGCTCGGCGACGGCGGCGAGCAGCTCGTTGAGTGTCTTTCGTTGTTGGCCCGTCAAGCCGGCGGTCAGCGCCTGTTCGTGCTCACGGGCGAGCTCGGAAATCGTCTGCATCAATTTCTCACCCGACTTGGTCAGGTACAACGCGTACAGCCGCCGGTCAGTCGGGTTGCGCCGCCGTTCGACCTCACCGCGTGTCTCGAGTTCGTCGAGATAGGTGACCATTCGGCTGGGCAGCAGTCCCAATTGCCCACTGAGCTCCTGTTGACTGAGTCCTGGCCGGGTAGCGATCATGCGCAGGATTCCGGCATGTGGGGGAGTCAGCTTCAGCGTGGCAAGGCGTTCGGCGAACAACTGCGCGGCGTGACTGCCGAGCTGAGCGAGCAAGAACGCAGCACCGTCCCGCTGCTGGGCACTGGACACTGGCGGCATGGACAAACAATACACGTATGCAACCGTTTTCTTTGTGAATGATGTTGACGCATCTGATTCAGTAGGAATATCGTTCAAGACATGAACGATTACATCGACGATCGGCCGACAACCCGCAGCCGTGCTCCGCAGCAAGGTGGGCCACCGCTGTGGCTGCTCGGCACGATCTCGCTCGGCCTGCTCCTGGTCGGCGTCACAATGCTTGCCGTGCTGGGCGGCACACCGCCTCTGCCATACCAGAATTCAGCGGCCGTGCTGGACTACTTCCGCGCGCATTCGTCGGCCACGCAGGTGAGCGCGGTGTTCGTATTCGGGTCCTCGGTCCCGCTGGTGATCTATGCGGCCACGGCAAGTGCGCGGCTGCGGCAGCTCGGCGTCACTGCACCGGGAGCCACCATCGCGCTCGCAGGCGGCGTACTGGCAGCCGGGGGACTCGGGCTCTCGAGCCTGCTCCTGTGGACGCTGTCGCGGCCCGAGGTCAGCACCGACGGCCCGCTGACCATCGCGCTCTACTACCTGACGTTTCTCACCGGCGGCGTGGCGCACGTCGTGATGCTCGGCCTGTTGGTGGCGGGCCTGGCAGTCCCCGCGCTGATCCTGCAGCTGGTGCCGCGGGCGTTGGCGTGGATCGGTCTTGGGATCGCGGTGGCCGCTGAGCTCACCACAGTGGTGCTCATCTGGCCCCAGGCCGCGCCCTTGCTGCCGATCGCCCGGTTCTCCGCGCTGATCTGGCTTGTCGCCATCGGCGTCCTGCTGCCGCAGCGCCGTGCCGCCCGGAACCGGCAGGAGCACGCAACCACCAGTGGGCCGGCATGAAGGTGAGCGTCAGTGTCACCAGCTTTTCGTGGCCGGAGGGGACGGACGCGATCGGGGCGCACCTGGCATCGCTGGCCGAAATCCTTGATGGCACAGACGTTGACACCCTCTGGGTCGCGGATCACCTACTGCAGGCCGACCCGGCCAGCCGTCTCGATGAGCCGATGTTGGAGGCGTACACCACCCTCGGGTTCCTGGCGGCCAAGACCGCGAAGTTGCGGCTCGGCACACTGGTAACCGCAACAACGTTCCGCGATCCCGCGGTGTTGATCAAAGCCGTCACCACCCTGGACGTGCTGTCCGGCGGACGGGCGTGGTTGGGACTCGGCGCGGGCTACAACACTGATGAGGCAAGCGCGCTCGGGCTGTTTCTGCCGCCGACCGGCGAGCGGTTCGATCGCCTTGCCGAGCTGCTCCAACTGGCGCGGCGTATGTGGGACGGCGACGAATCTCCGTTCGAGGGGCGCTATTACCGCGCCGGACGCCCCATCGGTCGGCCAACGCCGATCACCCGGCCGCCGATACTGATCGGCGGTACCGGTGAACGCCGCACCTTGCGCCTGGTGGCCGAGTACGCCGACGCCTGCAACCTTTTCGATATCCCCAACGGGGAGCAGGTGATTCGCCGTCAACTCGACACGCTCGGGCGGCACTGCGATGAGCTCGGGCGGCCGCGGCAGGAGATCGAACACACCGTCACCACGGCATTGACGCCCGGTGAGTCCGCCGATCAGTTGGTCGAACGTTGCGGCAGGTTGGCGGAACTGGGTATCCACCACGTCGTGGTGATTGCCCGCGGACGGGCGTGGAACCAGGCCGAGCTCGGTGTCGTGGCCGGTGCCGCAGCCCAACTCAGGCCCGTTGCACCGCAGTCATTTTGAGGAGACCGACCTGGTCGGGGTCGGGGATCATCTCGATTGCGGCCACCGGCCGAAGAGCCCGCCTGAAAAAAAACAGTTGGCGGCCAGCAGCGACCATTGCTACTTTCTGGGAGACCGTGCAACTGGCGAGGAGGTGGTACCCGTGAACGTATCGACGTGGGTGCTCCTGTTCGGGGTCACGGTCGGGCGATAGGTCGTCCGGGAGCGCCGTTCAACGAGCACTCCCGAAAGGCACGACCATGCACTTCATTTCCGAACAGCGTCTCGAGGACGGCCTCGAACGTGAATTCATGCTTGACGACATCCCAGGCATCCTGTGGACGCCCGGTTCGACACCAGCGCCGCTGATCCTGCTCGGCCACCCCGGCGGACTGCGCGGGATGTACCCGCGGCTGGCGAGCCGCGCCCGGCGCTGCCTGACGGACGGGTTTGCCGCGGCCACGATCGAGCTGCCCGGTAGCGGCGACCGCCCGCGGTCTGCCGATGCCGAGCAGGCCCGTGCCGATCTGCATCGCGCGCTGGCGGCCGGCGAGCCGGTCGATGAGATCATCGACCGGCTTGTCGTCCCCCTGGTCGACAAGGCGGTACCGGAGTGGCAGTTCACCCTCGACGCACTCCTTTCGCGTCCTGAGATCAGCGGCCCGATTGGCTTCTCAGGCGGGGTGATCGCCGTCGGCATCCGGCTGGCAATGGTCGAACCGCGAATCGCGGCTGCTGTGTTGTTCGCCGGGAGTTTTGTGCCCCGCGCCATGGTCGCCGAAGCGCGTGAGGTCACCATCCCGCTGCACGTCCTGCTGCAGTGGGACGATGAAGTAGATAACCGGCAGCAGGTACTGGACCTGTTCGACGCCTTCGGTTCCCCGGAGAAGACGCTGCACGCCAACATGGGCGGGCATACCGGCGTCCCGGCGTACGCGGGGGAGGACGCGGCCCGCTTCTTCACCCGGCACCTGATGCCAGATCGACGGCCCGCCGGGGCGAAGTGACCGTCAATCAGTTGCGCGCGCCCCTGAACCGGCTCGGCTATGGTCGTGACCGGGTCGGGGGATCAGCCGTAACTTGACGCACACCACAGGAAGACGCAAGGGGACACCTATGAGCACGAGCACCTACCGCCGCGCGGCAGTCGTCGGGCTGGCTGCCGTCGCGCTGACTGCCGTGGGCTGCAGCAGTGGCACGAGTGTCGATGTCTCGGCGCAGCCTCAGGTCGCCTTGATCGTCACCTCCCAGGTCCCGGTGCCGGCCGCCGAAGTGAAACTCATCGGGGAGAGGGACGTCGAGGTCACGCTCACCGGCCCGATCGCGGCCAAGTACACCTCGGCGACCGACAGCCAGAAGGCGACTCTCGGCAAGCCGTTGACGGGTGACCACAACGCGGGTACCAGGGACAGCGGTGTGGTGTTCCAGCAGTTCCAGGGTGGCGCGATCGTCGCCAAGAACGACGATGCCGGTACGCCCGCCTACATCATCTCGGGCAAAATCCGCGAGGCCTGGAACATCGAACGTGATCCAGATGGCGTGCCTGCGATCACCGGCACCAACGGTTCGGCAGGCCCGCTGGGCGCGCCGTCCAGCGATGAGAACGTCGTCGGCGATCAGCTGGTCACGACGTTCGAACACGGCAAGATCGCTTACAACTCGACGACCGGTCAGGTCGAGGTGACGGTCAACGGCAAGGTCGTACCGTCCGGGCTGTAGCCATCGGCGACGTCGGTCTGCCTTAGTCGGAGCCCTTCGCTTCCTTCTGGCTTTCACGCTTACGGATGGCCCGCAGCCATGCCCAGAGTGCGACCAGTGGGATCACGAGGCCGCCGATCCCCATGACGAGGAATCGCGTTGGGCCCTGGATGTTGCTGACGAGCCAGTCGAAGTTCTGTCCGAAGAACCCGGTCACGAAGGTCAGCGGCAGGAAGATGGTCGCGAGCACAGTCAGGCGTTCCATGGTGCTGCTTTGTTGCACGCTGACTCGGGTCTGCTCGACCGCGACCACGGCGATATTGGCCTGCAGGATGGTGGCGAGCAGGTCGCGCTGCGCCGAGACTTCTTCGTTGATCAGTTGGAGGCTGTCGTGGACGTCGCGTAGGTAGTGCGCCACGGGCGTGTCCGTGGCATCGCGCTCGGCGGCGGTCAGGACCGAGAGCAGTGGATGGACTGCGCGGTAGAAATTGCTCACTTCGCGGCGCAGAAGGTAGATCCGCTCGGTCGGTGCGACCGCGCCGGAGAACACAGTGCCTTCAACCTCTTCGATGTCGTGTTCGAGGCCCGCGACCACTGGACCGTAGGCGCGCACCACCTGGTCGAGTACGGCCCAGAGCACCGACGCGGTGCCGACTTTGAGCAGCTCGGGATGCTCCTGCAGGCGCGCCCGGGCCGCGTGCAGTTCGCTGGCGACACCCTGGCGGACGGTGATGACGAAGTTGGGCCCCACGAAGATGCTTATCTCGCCGAAGTCGACTTCCTCGCGGTCATCGTCGTAGCGGGCGGTACGCAGAATCACCAATTGCACGTCAGGTTCGAAATGCTCGATCTTGGGCCTTAGATGAAACGTCCCGGCGTCCTCGACCGCCAACTCGTGGAGATCGAAAGCGACTCGGACGCGTGCCATTTCGTCGGTTGTCGGCTCGAACATCCCGAGCCAGACGAATCCGCCCTCGCGGCACCGGCGTGCCGCGTCGTCGATGGGCATTGCCGCCTCGCCTTGGCGCACGCCGTCGAGGTAGTGCGCGCAATCCACGATCATGCCGTCTCCCAACCGAATTCGCCTCGGCGCCGGGTGCGGCGCCGAACGGAGTTAATCCGGTGAACCTGTACGGAGGATGTGACTCGGCTGCGAGTTCGCTACCCCGACGCGAATGCAGATTATCTCGGCGCCGTCAGGGTCAACAGCTGCAACTGACCAGGCCCGATCGCCGAGTTGAGGACGCAAGAAATTCACCAAGAATTGGCCAAGCCCGTCGGCGCATGGTTTACCCGACGGCCCTAGATGCGGTCGGCGGAACTAGCGAAACGGGACCGGAATGATGAAGCGAGGTGTCGCCGGACTGACCACTGCGGCAACGGTGTTCGCTGCCGTCGCACTGACAGGATTGGCGCTCGGCAGCGGAACCGCTCAGGCAGTCACCGGCCCCCATCGGTGGTGCCCCGGGGACTCGATGTGGATATCGGGCAATCATGTGACGAACCCGGTGATTTGGGACGAAAGCGTCTGCCACAGCTACTACTTGGTGCAATTTGGTCACGGCAACGTGGCTCAGAACGTTTGGGATGGGCCCAATCCGCCGGAGGACGACCCGCCTGCAGGTCCTGCTCCCAATCCGTTGCCGGGGATGTGCTGGTCCTTGTTCATTCCGGTGCCCTGCCGGTAGCGATGGCTACCTGTCACTGACAGGGACAGGCACGCCTCGCTTCCGTCACGCACGATGGAGACATGACGGAAGCACGCGGATCGGGTGGGCAGCAGCTGGCGGACTTTCTGCGCAGCCGACGGGCGGCCGCTGACACGGCGCTGTTGCCGGGGCTGGTCGGTCTGGGGCCTCGCCGGGTGCCCGGGTTGCGCCGCGAAGAACTGGCCGAGGCAGCTGGGGTGTCGTTGACGTACTACACGCGGTTGGAACAGGGTCTGGCCACCAATCCTTCGCTTCAGGTGCTGGACGCGCTGGCGAGGGCGCTGGGGCTCGACGAGGCCGAGCGGGCGCATCTGCAGCGGCTGGCCTCGGTCACCGACACCAAGGTGCGGTCGGGGCGAACCCGGCTGCGCCCCGACTGCGTCACCCTCCTGGACGCAATGCCCGACGTCGCCGCCGTCGCACTGTCACCGTTGCAGGACATCATCGCCTGGAATCGACTGGGCCATGCGCTGCTTGCGCCGCACCTCGAACCGACTGCGCCGTACAGCGCCGAGCCGCCCAACAAGGTGGCGATGATGTTCACCGATACCCACGCGCGCAGCCTGCATCGCGAGTGGGAGGCCGAGGCCACCTTAGCGGTGGCCTCGCTGCGCTACGTCAGCGCCGGCTATGTTGCCGAGGCCGATCTCGCCCGCCTCGTCGGCAACCTGAGTGTGGCCAGCGAGGACTTCGCGCAGTTGTGGGCCGCGCAACCCGTGGCGCTGTGCACGCACGGCATCAAGCGCTACAACCACCCGGTGGTCGGGCGGCTCGATCTGCATTTCCAGGTCCTCCATCTGCCTGAAGACAACGGTCATCGACTGCTGTTGCATCACGCCGAACCCGGATCCAGCGACGACGCTGCGCTCCGCCTGCTAGCCAGCACGACCATCACCGAGTAGCGCTGTGTAGCGAATATCGCTGCACGGCAACAAGAAACACTCAATCCAAGGAGCTTGCCCATGGATGGTTCCACCCTGCTCAAAAACAGTCCGGCCGCACCGACGCGACGGCTTCATCCTGGCCTGCCGGCGCTGGCGCTCGGCGGGTTCGGCATCGGGCTGACCGAGTTCGTCATCGCCGGTCTGCTCACCGACGTGGCCGATGCACTGCACGTCAGTGTGCCTACTGCGGGTGCTCTGATCTGGGGGTATGCCCTGGCGGTCGTGGTGGGTGCGTTCACTGTCACCGCCGTGTTGTCGCGCCGCCCGCCCAAAACCGCACTGCTGGTGCTGCTGACCCTGTTCGTCGCCGGCAACGCGTTGACCGCGCTGGCGCCTGGTTTCGGCGTCGCCATGCTGGGCCGGATCATCACCGCGCTGTGCCACGGCGGATTCTTCGGCATCGGCGCCGTGGTCGCCGGCGATCTGGTGGCGCCCGAACGCAAGGCGTCGGCCATCGCTGTCATGTTCGGCGGGCTGACCCTGTCGAACGTGCTCGGCGTGCCGTTCGGCACGTTCGTCGGACAGCACCTCGGCTGGCGCAGCGCGTTTTGGATCATCAGTGCGCTCGGCGTATTGGCGATCGCCGGCGTGGCCGCACTGGTACCTCGGTTACCGAAGCCACCACCGGAAGGCAGCAGCCACTTCGCTGTCTTGTACCGCCGCCAGGTCGTGGTGTCGATCCTGCTGACCATGATGATGTTCGGCGGCGTTTTCGGCGCATTCATCTACGTCCAACCGCTGGTGACCCGCGTGACCGGTTACAGCGACGGCGCCGTGCCATGGCTGCTGGTTCTCTTCGGGATCGGTTTGTTCATAGGCAATTTCGTCGGTGGCTGGGCCGCCGACCGAGACCTCACCCGGACGCTGCGCGTCTTGTCACTGCTGCTGCCGGTCGTGCTCATCGCGTACGGGTTGCTCGCGTCCTATCCGATACCGGTCGCAGTCCTGCTGGTGGTCATGGGCCTCGTCGGATTCGCTGCGACACCGGCTCTGCAACTTCGCGTCATGGGTTTCGCCCGTGACGCACCGACCATGGCTTCGGCGGCCAACATCGCGGCGTTCAACCTGGGGAACGCGATCGCATCGGCGATCGGAGCCGCGACCATCGCGCTGGGCCTGGGCTGGCGTTCCCCGGTGTGGGTGGGCGCGGCGATGGCGCTTGTCGGCACGGTGCTGGTGTTCACCAACAGCCACGAGGAGGCACGGTGACCGGGCCATCAGACCTGCACCCTCAGGCGCGTGCTCATCTGGCTGCCACGGCGACAGCGCCCGGTATCGCGACGCTGTCGGTGTCCGACGCGCGCCTGGCGGCACTGGGTTACCTGGACCTGCAGCGTCCGGCGCCGGCGATGGCGCAGGTGCAACACCGATTCATCCCCGGCCCGACCGCAGATCTTCCTGTTCGTATCTACCGGCCGACGCAGGATCGGGGGCCGCATCCCGTCATCGTCGTGCTGCATGGCAGCGGATGGGTGATCGGCAACCTCGATCTCGTGGATGAACCCGCTCGGGTCCTGGCCCGCGACACCGGGTACGTCGTGCTCGCCGTCAACTATCAGAAGGCACCCGAACGTCCCTTCCCGATTCCGCTGCAGGACTGCGTGAGCAGCGTGCGCTGGGTGCATACCCACGCAAGCGAACTGGGTGTCGATCCGAACCGGCTGGCCGTGGTCGGTGACAGCGCCGGGGGCAACCTCGCTGCCGCGACCACTGCTGAGCTGGTCGGCTCCGACGTCACGATCGCTGCCCAGGCTCTGCTCTATCCAGCGCTGGATCATCGGATGGCCGCACCGTCGTATGCCGACTTCGCTCATAGCTTCGGTCTCGACGCCGCCGACATGGCCTGGTTCTGGAACCACTATGTCGATGTCGGGGACGGCGCGGACCCGCGCGTTTCACCGTTGCGCGCCAACAATTTCGGTCATCTGCCGCCGACATTCGTGGCGACCGCCAGCCATGATGTGCTGCGCGACGAGGCAGAGGCGTACGCCGGGTTGCTCCTGGATGCCGGTGTGGATGTTATCGCCCAGCGCTATCCGGGGATGATTCATGGCTTCTGGTGGATGGACGGTGTGCTCGACGATTCACGCACATTGCAAAAGGATCTCGCGAGCTTCTTGGTCGACCGCTTGAGCCGCTGACTCGGAGTCGAAATCTCTTTAACCGATGCACCTTTCGGCCAGTACGACTTACGCCAGGATCGCCCGCGCTGCGCGTTCTGCGATCAGCATCACCGGCGCGTTGGTGTTCCCCGACGTGATGGTGGGCATCGCCGATGCGTCGACCACGCGAAGGCCGGCGACGCGATACACGCGGCACTCGGTGTCGAGCACCGTAGCGGCTGACCGCGGAAGGCCCTGTGCGTCAAAGGAACCCATCGCACAGGTGCCCACCGGGTGGAAGATGGTGGTACCCAGTTCGCGGGCCGCCTGCTGCAGGTCGTCGTCGCTCACCCGTTGCGGGCCCGGCAGCAACTCTTCTGGGCGGTAGTGGGCCAAAGACGGCGCTGCCATGATCTGCCGGGTCATCCGCAGGCCGGTCACGGCGGCTCGGAGGTCGGCGTCAGTTGACAGGTAATTGCAGCGAATCTCTGGGTAGGTCAACGGATCTGCACTGGCCATGCGTACATGGCCGCGCGAGCTCGGTCGCAGATTGCAGACCGAGGGAGTGATGGCTCCGAATGGGTGTAGGGGTTCGCCGAACTTGGGCAGGGACAAGGGCTGCACATGCCATTCCAGATCGGGACTGGCCAGTGCAGGGTCGCTTTTGGCGAATGCTCCCAACGTGGAGGGCGGCATCGTCATGGGTCCTGATCGCAGCAGCAGGTACTGAAGTCCCATGCCCGCCCGGGTGATCAAGTTCCGATACAGCGTGTTCACGGTGCGTGCGCCCTGCACCCGGTACACGGTCCGCAGCTGCAGGTGGTCCTGGAGGTTCTCGCCCACGCCTGGCAGGTCGACGGCCACCGGCACCTGATGTTGGCCAAGCAGCCCGGCCGGTCCGAGCCCTGAGACCTGCATGAGATGCGGCGACCCGATCGCTCCGGCGCTCAGGATCACTTCGCGGCGGGCTCGGACGTCGACCATCTGTCCGTCCTTGAGGAGGCGCACGCCGGTGGCGCGGTGCTGAGCCGTGGTCCAGGCCCCGCGACGCTGATCCTCGCGGACCTCGTCGTCCATCAGCAGCTGCATGGCTTGGGCGTTGGTGTAGACGGTCAGATTTGGGCGGCGGGCGACGGGATGCAGGTAGGCATCGGCCATCGACCAGCGCCGACCATGCCGTTGATTCACATGGAAGTACGCGCTGCCGGCGTTGTCGCCCCGGTTGAACTCCTCGATGGGGGCGATGCCCACCTGCGCAGCGGCGGCCTGCCAGGCGTCCAAGATCTTCCAGCGCACCCGGGGCCGCTCGACGCGGATTTCCCCACTGGCGCCGTGCCAGTCGTCGGCTCCGCCGAAGTAGTCCTCCAACTCCTTGTAGATCGATAGCGTCTCGCCCGGACGGTCGGCGCCACCCCAACACCAGCGCTCGTCACCGGTGGCCTGCGCCCAGAGGTCGTAATCGCTTGCCTGCCCGCGCATGTGGATCATGGCGTTGATCGACGAGCAGCCGCCGATCACGCGGCCCCGCGCATAGTGAATGCTGCGGCCGGCCAGACCTGGGTCGGCCTCCGTCGTGAAGCACCAGTCGGTGCGAGGGTTGGCGATGGTGTACAGGTAGCCAACCGGCACCTTGATCCAGAACCAGTTGTCCTTGCCGCCGGCCTCGATCAGCAGCACCCGATGGTCGGGGTTGGCACTGAGCCGATTGGCCAGCAGGCAGCCGGCACTGCCTGCTCCCACGATGACGAAGTCGAATTCGGCGACGGGGCTCATTCCGGAATCGTTCCTCCATGGGTCGGGTGCGTGTCTTAGTGTGCGTGATGACCGCCGGGGACGGGCACATTCCCGTACCTGCTGTCGCGCGTCCGCTCGCCGCGATCAAGAGGGGGAGTACTTCCTTGATGACGAAACGCCTCTCAATCGGGATTGCGGTCGTGTGCGCCGTGCTGAGTGTTCCACCGGTCGCGCAAGCCGACAGGGCCGAGCCACCGCCGCTGTACGGGTACTACAACGTCAGCATCGATTTCGCGAAACAGACGTTCAACGGCATGCCGACACCGATGAAGTCGATAACGTTCCCCGTCCAATTCACCACTGAATGCGACGTGAATGGATGCGTTCCGCGGTGGGACAACAAGCCCGACCACGAACGCAATCCGGGCGCACCAATCGTTTTCGAGTACCGATGGACAGGCGACCGCTGGGAAACAAAGGGCGAGTATCCGTACTTCTGCGATCGCAACAATCTAGCGAGCGCGGTGAAGTCCGTCCGTTCGGACTACCTGATCCCGAATCCTGACGGCAGCTTTTACGGCGAGCGGACCCTCATCACTGAGGGAGCGGGATGTCCTGGTGAGGGACCAGGAACCCATTGGGTCCCGATTGCGCTCACGCCCATCGACCCGCCGCAATAGCGCGGCAGCGCCAAGCTACTTGCTCCGATTCAGGGTGGCACGCATCTGTTTTGCCAATTCACGGTTCTCGATCGGGCGACCGAGGAATGGCGCTATAGCTCGCGCGATCCGTACCACGGCAAGCGGGCGTGGCGGAATCTTGTAGAAGTGGTTACCGATGATCAGCCATCCGCCGCCGTCGCCGGCGACGCCGCCCAGTATCTCACCGACCAGATCGGGTACATGGGGCATGTGGTGAACGCTCTCGCCAATCACAGACACGGAGTCATCGCCGAGGTTGGCCACATAGATGCGGCTTTCGTCAGGAGTCACCGCCACATCCCACGCGTCTTCGCCGACTTCAATTGTCGTGGTGACGTCGTTGGAAGCGGCGTTGATCACCTGCAATGAGCCGGGCCCGGGGAAGCCACGGTTGGTGATGTAGACGTGAACGCCGTTGGCGCTGACGGCAACACCGATCGGCGAGTTGCCGACCGAGATAGTCGTGGTGACGGTGTTCGTCGTCCCGTTGATCACCGAGACCGTGCCGTTGGGCGCGGCATTGGTGACGTAGACGCGAGAGCCGTTGGGGCTTATCGCAACACCGCTGGGCAAATCGCCGACTTGGACGGTCTTGATCACGGTATTGGTGGCGGTGTTGATCACCCAGACGGTGCCGTCGAGATTCCAGTTCGTGACGTAGGCGCGTGTGCCGTTCGGACTGACCGCGACTGCGTTGGGATGTCCGTCGACGGGGATGGTCGCGCTGACTGTGTTGGTGGCCGTGTCGAGTACCACCACGTTTCCGGACGTGGCTGGGCTATTGGCCGCGGCAACGTACGCACGGGTGCCGTCGGGAGTCAACGCGATTCCGCCCGCGAAGTCGCCGACGGGAATGTCCGCGGTGATCGTGTTGGTGGCGGTGCTGATCACCGAGACCGTTCCTGCGTTCTCGATCGTGACGTAGACACGCGCGCCGTCGGGGGAGATCGCCACCGAGTCGGGGAGGTCGCCGACGGGGATGGTGGCGATGACCGTGTTGGTCGAGGTGTTAATCACCGAGATGGTGTCGCCGCCACCGTTGAGGACGTAGACGCGGCCGCCATCGGGAGTGACTGCCAGCCGACTCGGGGAACCGCCGACATGGATGGTTTTGAGAACTTCGAGCGCCATGGTGTGCCCTCCGGTCGCATCAAATTGACCTGACCCAGCGCAGCCAAGCTACAACAGGGTGACGGCGTATCAGCCGGATTGAGCAGAACCCTTGGTGACCGCCCAGGGACTTGCTAACTTCCGCCAGTGCGGTACATACGAGGAGCCATCCTGCCGATGTTGCTGCTCGTCGCCCTGGTCCTGGCGGCGTGCGGGTCGTCGGGTAACAACAACGGCGAGAATCCGGTCAAGGCGGCGGGCGTGCTGCGCGTCGGCACCGAAGGCGTTTACTCGCCGTTCAGCTACCACGATCCTGCGACGGGCGAACTGGTCGGATATGACGTCGACGTCGCCAAGGCGGTCGCCGCCAAGGTCGGTGTGAGAGTCGAATTCGTCGAGACGCCATGGGATTCGATCTTCGCTGCGCTCGAGGCCAACCGATTCGACGTCGTCGCCAACGAAGTGACGATCAATGCCGAGCGCAAGGCCAGGTACGACCTGTCCGAGCCGTATTCGGTCGGCGAGGGCGTCATCGTGACTCGGGCCGACGACAACGCGGTCAAGTCGCTCGACGACATCAAGGGCAAGGTCGCGGGCGAAACAGCGACCAGCAACTGGGCGCAGGTCGCGCGCGACCACGGCGCGAAGGTGGAGGTTGTCGAAGGCTTCACCCAGGCCATCAAGCTGCTTAACCAGGGTCGCGTCGATGTGGTGATCAACGACAGCATCCCGGTGTACGCCTACCTCGCCGAGACTGGCGACAAGTCGGTCAAGATTGCCGCCAACACCGGCGAGAAGAGCGAGCAGGGCTTTGCCGCCCGCAAGAACAGCGGGCTGTTGCCCGACCTCAACAAGGCCCTCGATGAGCTTCGCGCCGACGGCACGCTGGCCAAAATCTCGCAGAAGTACTTGAAGGCCAACGCATCCGGTGGACCGGACGCCGGCGGCGCGCAGCATGCGCCACGGTCGACATGGAAGCTGATCGGGGACAGCCTCGCACCGTTGGCGAAGGCGGCGATCACCAAGACGATTCCGTTGACGGTCATCAGCTTCGTGATCGGCCTGGTGCTGGCGCTCGCGGTGGCGCTGGCACGGCTGTCGTCGAATGTGGTTCTCACCAATATGGCGCGTTTCTACATCTCGGTCATCCGTGGCACCCCGCTGCTGGTGCAGTTGTTCATCGTGTTCTACGCGCTGCCGGAACTGGGGGTGAAGATCGATCCGTTCCCCGCGGCCATCATCGCGTTCTCGCTCAACGTCGGTGGCTATGCGGCGGAGATCATCCGGTCGGCCATCCAGAGCATCCCCAAAGGTCAGTGGGAGGCAGCCGAGACGATCGGCTTCAATTACGTTGGTGCGCTTCGGCGCATCATCCTGCCGCAGGCAGCCAGGGTGGCAGTGCCGCCGCTGTCGAACACGTTGATCTCGCTGGTGAAAGACACGTCACTCGCCTCGACAATCTTGGTCACCGAACTGCTGCGGCAAGCCCAGATCATCGCGGCGCCGACGTTCGAGTTCTTCGCGTTGTACGGCACCGCCGCTGTGTATTACTGGGTCATCTGCCTGGCGCTCTCGTTCGGTCAGGGTCGCATTGAACGCCGACTGGAAAGGTACGTGGCGCGATGACAGAAAACCGTGTGGTGGCCGAGGGCGTCCACAAGGCCTTCGGCGACAACAAAGTGCTCAAGGGCGTTTCGTTCACCGTCGAGCAGGGGACGGCGACGGCCATCATCGGACCGTCCGGGTCCGGCAAGACGACGCTGCTGCGCACGCTGAACGCGCTCGACCGGGCCGACGCCGGGGTGATCCGGGTGGACGATATCGAGATCGACTTCTCCACGCCGACACCCAAACCCGAGGTGCGCAGGTTCCAGTCGCGGAGCGGCTTCGTCTTTCAGGGCCACAATCTGTTTCCGCACAAGACGGTCCTGCAGAACGTCACCGAGGGACCGGTCATCGTGCAGAAGCGGCCGAAAGATGAGGCAGAGGCCGAAGCCCTCGCGCTACTCGATCAGGTTGGGCTCGCCGCCAAGAAGGACCAGTACCCGTATCAACTATCCGGCGGGCAACAGCAGCGCGTCGGCATCGCTCGCGCGCTGGCCTTGAAGCCGAAGTTGGTGCTGTTCGACGAGCCGACATCGGCGCTGGATCCCGAACTCGTCGGCGAAGTGCTCTCCGTGATCAAGGATCTCGCGGTCGAAGGCTGGACGTTGGTGATCGTCACCCACGAAATCCAGTTCGCCAGACAGGTTTCCAATCAGGTGCTGTTCACCGACCAGGGCATCATCCTGGAGCGGGGCACACCGGACGAGGTGATCGGCGACCCGAAGGAAGAGCGCACGCGACAGTTCCTGGACCGCATCCTCAACCCGCTGTAGCGCTGGTAGTCAGGGTCTTGTGCCGCAGGCCAACAGGTCTGTGGGATTCAAAACCCTTTGGCCCACAACCGATGGTGTCGGGCTCGCCCGTTCGATTGGCCGCCGCTAAACCCGCTTGATCGGGGGCAGGTACTTGCCCAGAGTCGAGGGATTTTTCGCTTCGTCAGTGGGCAGGTAGATGCGATAGTTCAGCCGGAACGCTCCGCTGGGCGGTGAGGGCAGCCAGTTGCTTTCGTGGCCTTGCGGCGACTGGTTCTGGATGTAGATATCCAGGGAGCCGTCGGGGTTGCGCACTAGTCCGGGTGTCCGATCGCCGACGGAGAAGCGGTTGATGGGGTTCTTGACGAGCTGGAAGTCGGTCCCGTACATGGTGATCGACCAAAAGCCGTTGGGCAGTGTGGGTGGGTTTTGGTCGGCATCGAAGTGCAGCAGGTACCGGCTGGTGCCGTCGAGCGCTTTGCCGTCGCCGTCGTCGTACGTACTGAAGTATTCGGCTTCCTCACGGTCGTGGACGAACAATCCTTGATCGGCTCCGGCGGCCCGGTCGAAGTAGTTCACGCCGTAGGTCCCGGGGACCAAGTTGTTCCAGTGCGTCGGATACGACGTCCCGCGGTACTTCACTTTCCAGTCCATGATCTTTGGTCCATCAACGGCGGCGCGCGCCAAACCGCGCCGCTGCGGTTCACTGAGTGCGTTGACATCCATCGGTTTGCCCACTGTGATCCCGCCTCGGCGAAGTAGCTCGATAGCCGCCTCGTTGCCCGGGGGTGGGGATTCTCGGTGAGCAAGTCTGCCAGCGTCTGGAAGAACGCCAGATCACCTTCATAGTGCGGGCGCGGACTCAGGCTCGGCACCGTGCTTTGACCGTGACGGGCGGGATCGGCCCAGTTGCCCAGTGACGTGACACTGAATTTATCTTGCAGCGCATTGACTTTCGCCAGATCTGCAGCATCGCCCGGGATCACCGCGATCCGGATGGCGATCATGACGCTGTTGGTGGGAACACGATGCTCGATCACACCCGGCGGCAGCGAGCCCTGCCAATTCGGTCCGACAAGGACATGATTGCCACCCTTGCCCGCTGTGGCACGGCTGCCGATGTAGAAGAGGTTGTTGGTGTAGGCGTCGGCGACTTCCACCGACCAATACCGGTCGGGAATATCGGGGGCAGTCAAGATCATCGGCTCGTCTTTGAGTTCAAGAAAGATGCCGCTGTAGACAGTGTCATTGTTGGGCGTGTACGGCATGACGTCATCGGCGGTGGCCAGATTCTTCATGTGGGTGATCTGATTGAGCGGGGCAAATCGCTTGGCCTTGTCGCCGGCCGGTGGCTCGAGGCGCAGACTGCGCTCCCGCTCGAAGATCGACAAGGGCAGCCCGAACACATAATTCTGGATGCCCACCGAATACGCCCAGTGTTCTTCAGCCTGGGCATCGGCGTTTCCGCCGGCAGATGGGTCGTTCGGATGGCCGGTCGCTGCGGTGCCCGTCGTCGCACTGCCATCATGACCCGACGGACTTGTGCCACAGCCCACCAGCGCCGCGGCGGCCAGGGCAGCTCCCAAACACACCGCGGTGAGCCGAACGGATCGTCGACGCCTGTGCTTTCGATCGTCTGCCGCATCACCCATCAGAAACTCGCCCATGGTGCGATCCTGTCACGGGTCGCAACTGTCAAGCCGCGCAGGCACTGGGTGGCGCCTAGGTTGCGGCTACCCGCGTCAGCAGGGCTGTGAGCCAGGTGATTTCGGGTTGTTCGATCAGTGGCTTGAGCGCCAGCATGCTGCACGTGACGGCGTCGACGTCAATCGGCAGCTCGAACAGGTCGACCGCGCGATGCTCGGTGATGCGCAGGGCCAGCCGTTCGGGGAGCACGCCGATGACGTCGGAGTCCTCCACCGCGTAGGGGAGTGCATGAAAGTTGGGCACCGTCACCGCAATACGACGAGTAAGGCCCAGTGCACCCAGCTCACGGTCCACGTCGCTGCGGAGCTGGCGATCGACCGACATCATCACATGCGGCAGCGCGGTGAAGTCATCGAGCGACATTCGTCGTGCGGATACGCAGGGGTGGTCGCGGCGGGCGACACCCACGAACCGATCCGTGAACAACAGCGTCCGGGCTACTCGTTCGGCCGTGACATCGATGAAACCGCCCAGTGCGAAGTCGATCTCGCCGCGGTCCAGGCCGTCGACGATCGCCGGCGGCGCGACGCTGATGAAACGCAGATCGACCCTGGGAGCCTGTGCGCGGACGTCGGCCACGAGTGCCGGCGCCAGCACGGCCAAGGCATAGTCGTGTGCGGCCACGGTGAAGGTGCGGCGAAGCGTCGCCGGATCGAAGGGCGGCTGCGGGCTGACGATCTGACGAAGCTGCGTCAGGGCATCCGAAATAGGTTGTGCCAGAGCACGACCACGTACTGTCGGTTCGATCCCGCGGGGGTGGCGTACGAACAGGGGATCGTCGAACATGGCACGGAGGCGACCCAGTGCGTGACTGGTCGCCGACTGCGACAAGGACAGCCGCACTGCGGCTCGCCCGACGTGCCGCTCCTGCATCAGCGCGTCGAAGACCACGAGCAAGTTGAGGTCCAGCCGAGTTAGATCGATCTCGTGCATCGACATGATGCATACATACCATTGGATCGATCGATGGGTGAGCGATACGTTGCCGTCATGATGTACGACGTTGTCGTCGTGGGCGCAGGACCAGTGGGATTGTTTCTCGCCTGCGAATTGCGACTGACCGGCGCGTCCGTGCTCGTCCTAGAAAGCGCGGGCGATCCGGGCTCACCCCTGAAGCGCGAGCCGTTCGGCTTGCGCGGGCTGTCGGTGGCGACAGCCGAAGCGCTGTACCGCCGCGGGCTGCTGGCCGACGTCCAAGCCGGAAGCCGGCCGGGTCCGCGCGCCGGACACTTCGCGGGGATTACCTGGCAGGCCGATCTGGTCGACGCGGCAGCCTGGCCGTATCGGCTGGCCAGTCCCGCCGACGCGCCCCTCGCGACCACGATGGCGCATCTCGAGACCGTGCTCACTGAGCGTGCGCTCCTCCTGGGTGTTGAAATCCGGCGCGGGACAACGGTTGTCGCCGTCCGGCAAGCGGACGACCAGGTGTGCGTCGATGCCGAGCCGCAGTCATTTCATTCACGTTGGCTCGTCGGATGCGACGGCGGTCGCAGTGCGGTCCGCAAGTCGGCCGGTTTCGAGTTTGACGGCACCAAGCCGCGATTCACCGGGTACTCGGTGCAGGTCGACCTGGCCGATGGTCAATCATTGCCGCTGGGCCGGCACTACACAGCAGGTGGAATGTACGTGCATTCCGAGCCCGGCACCGTCGCCGTGGCGGATTTCGACGGCGGTGCCGCACATCGCACGGAACCCATCACCGTCGAGGCATTGCAATCGGTGCTACGGCGCGTTACCGGCATCGACATCACCGTGACGGCGCTGCACACCGCGACAACGTGGACCGACCGCGCCCGCCAGGCGACGGCCTACCGGCAGGGCCGGGTGCTGCTGGCCGGCGATGCCGCCCATGTTCATTCGCCGCTGGGCGGACAGGGTCTGAACCTCGGGATCGGCGACGCGATGAACCTCGGCTGGCGGCTGGGTGCCGTCGTGAAAGGCACGGCGCCACATGAGTTGCTCGACGGGTATCACCGGGAGCGCCATCCCGTCGGCGCCGCGGTCCTGGAGTGGTCGCGGGCACAGGTCGCGCTGCTGGAGCCGAACCCCAACGCGGGTGCGATGCGGGCCGTCGTCCGTGACCTGATGGCAACTCGCGACGGCGCGACCTACTTCGCCGAGCATGCGTCGGGGATGTCCATCCGCCATGACCTCGGCGACGGGCACCCGTTGATCGGTTGCAGTGCACCGGATTTCGAACTTGCTGACGGCACCCGGCTCGGTGCGCTGCTGCGGGACGGGGTAGGCGTCCTCGTCGACTTCCAGAGCAATGCCGGCCTCCGGTCGATCTGCGATCGATGTCGAGAACGGGTGCGGTACCTGGGAGCGGACGCCAAGGACCGGCTCGGATTGGGGGCCGTCCTCGTCAGGCCCGACGGTGTGGTGGCGTGGGCCTGCGATGACGAGCCAAATCCCGGTGACGTAGTCCGGGTCCTATCGCAGTGGAATATGCGAGAGATGTTGTCGCAGAGCGGGTTTCGGTGATACTTACCCGGGGTATGCCGAAATGCAGTCGCGCGCTTCGGTGTCGTGCCGCTATCGTCACCGGTGTGAACATCCGAGTCGAGGAGGTCGTCGGCGCTCGCGCCGACATCAGATGACCGCGCCCCGCCGCCGACCCATTCAGGTCGGCTGCACAGTCATGCCCTCACTCGCCGGTGCGCACGTCGTGCGCACCGTTTCTCAGGATGGATTCACCGATGGACCCCTACACCCGCGACCAGATCCTCGGCGCCTTTCGAGGTGCCACCCGCAGCGAGGTCAAGAAGGTCACCTTCGCCGCGAACTTCGACGCCGTCGACTTCAACAAGCTCGACTTCTACGGCTGGACCGATCCGAAAATCCCGCGCCGTGCCTACGTGCTCATCGACCGACCCGGGGGGCCAGTCGCGCTACTTCTGAGCCGGGCCGCGGTGAAACCACGCGCCCGGGCCATGTGCGCGTGGTGCAACGATGTAAACCTCACCGATGAGGCCGTTCTGTACACCGTCCGCCGGGGCGGTGCCGCAGGCCGTAAGGGGGACACCATCGGAGCCCTGATCTGCGAGAACTTCGAATGCTCCCGAAACGTCCGGCAGCTGCCGCCCGCATATCACCGGGGGACCGATCTCTCCGGCCTTCGCGAACAGCGGGTTGGCGAGCTGCGGCGCAAGGTCCACGGATTCGTCGATGAGGTGCTCTCAACCGAGGCCTGAAGCCAGGCGGAGGATCGTCGTCACCCGTTGTCCCGCCAGGCGACAACCTCCTTGAGAGACGCCAGGTCGTAGCCGTTGTCGGAGGTGAGTTCGGTCTGGAACAGCGTGACGCCTACCTCGCGGAAAGTGTCAGCGGTTTCGGCATTCGCCCAGAGCGTCGAGCGTTCGATGTCGGCGCCGTTGCGGCCGAACGTCGCCGCCAATTCGTCGACCCGGTCGCTGGACCTGCGGAACGCATCGAGGTCCTGGAATGCGTGCCAGATGTCGGCATGCTTGGCAACGGCAGGCAGCGAGCGCTTGGGCCCCGTGCCGCCGATGAGGATCGGTATCTTCCGGATGGGCGGCGGAATCAATGCGGCAAGCCGATTCTCGATACGGATCAGGCTCTCATCGAACAGATCGAAGCGGGAGCCGAAGGTGCCGAAGTCGTAACCGTAAGTGGTGTAGTCCTTTTCGTACCACCCGGCACCGAGGCCGAGGATGAGCCGGCCGCCGCTGATGTGGTCGACGGTACGTGCCATGTCGGCGAGCAGGTCCGCGTTGCGGTAGCCGACGCCGGTGACGAGGAGGCCGATCTCGGCGTGTGAGGTGATCTCACCCCATGACGCGAGTGCGGTCCAACCTTCGAAGTTGGCGACGTCGGGCTGCTCCTCTTCGAGGACGGGCTTGCCGTCGACGATGGCCTGCATCGCCGGGCGGTGGAAGTGGTCGTAGCCGAAGATCACGTCGACGCCGAGGTCATCGGCGGCCACGACGGCGTCGCGCCACGTGGCGTAGTCAGGCGCGCCGCCGGGCTGGATCTGCACAGCGACGCGGACGGGACGAGTCATGGATGCTCCTGAGTCAGGGAAAGGATGACTCTTGAGGCAAGTTCACCGGGCGGGGGTTTATTCCGGATCGGCACGTCGGCGTCGGTCGAGCCCTCGTCAAACCGATGAACGGCCGTGATTCCCCGAGCACGTCGCAATTGGTAACCGGTCCAAACAGCTGGCCGTAGGCGGATAATTGCTCCATGTCCACCGTGTTCTGGATCGTCGCTACGGTGCTGGCCGTCGGGACTATCGCCAGCGGGTTGTTGCGGATCCGAGCCTGGTTGCAGAAGCCGGCCCCACCCGAGGTGATCGAGGCCGCGCGCCGTCGCAACGACGAAGACGACCAACGAGACTCTTGAGCCGGGCGGTCGCTACTGTCAGTCGATGGCCGGTTGTTCAACGGGAGTTGGCGACGGCCCGCTCTGATGACGACCGTAGGTGGCCCGCCGGAGTAGCCATTCCTTGTCACCCATGGGTAGCGGTGCATGAGCCGCAGCAGCGTGGCGGCCGCGCGTATCAGTTTGCATCGCGGTGTCACAGCGCGTCGTAGACCGCGGCGATGAGCCGATAGGCACGGCGATCACCGGCCAGCCAGTCGCGGCGCAGATTGGGCACGAAGGCGAAAGCGACCTTGTGGTCGAGGTCTGCCAGTCCCACCGAGCCACCGGCCCCCGGGTGACCGAATGCAGTGCATTGCGCAGGTTCGGGCACCACGAAGTTCTGCGACGGCAGCATGTAGCCGAGCCCGAATGCACTTTCCAAGCGCAGCACCCGGTCGCGGCCGCGTACGCGTTCGATGATCGCTTCCCGCAGAGGACCCGGGGCGATCAGGGTTCCGCTGATCAGATCGCCATAGAATTTGGCCAGATCGCGAGCGGTGGTGACCAGGCCAGCGGCAGGCCAACCGGCCGCCAAAACTTCTGGATCGTTATAGGACGCAACAGGATTCGACGATGCCCGGATGAACAGCGATTCTGGATCGGCGAACGCGGCCGTCATCTCGGCGACTGCGTCGTCCGGTATCGGCGGCGCGTTCTCGGCCTTCCAGACACGCTGGTCGGGCGGTGGCGAACTGATCCGTGCGGCCTCGCGTGCCGCCGCACCGGAAGCGCCGATGAGTAGCCGGTCACCGAGGTGTCGCCGGGTGAACTCGCCGACGGTCATACCGGTGTGGCGGCGCACGAATTCACCGACCAGCCACCCGAAAGTCAAAGCGTGATAACCATGTTCGGTTCCCGGCCGCCAGAGAGGGGATTGGCGCGCCAACAGGTCGGCCATCGCAGCGGGATCCGTCGTTTGGGCCGCCGAAACCGGGCGCTCCAACACGGGCAATCCGGCCCGGTGGGACATCAAGTCGCTCAGTGTGGTCTCGTGCTTGTCGTGTTGTGCGAATTCCGGCCACCAAGCGCCCACCGGTTCGTCAGCGCCGTGGCCGCATTGCTGTGCCACCATGAGGGCCGCAGTCGCCGTGACCCCCTTGGTACAGGAAAACGTCGGACAAGCGGTATCGCGCGTCCATGGACGTCCGGTCCGCCTGTCGGCGATGCCTCCCCACAGATCCACCACCGCACGACCGTCGACGAATACCGCCACCGCAGCACCGAGGTCATCGCCGTTGGCCAACCCTGCTTCAAAGACGGCTTTCACTTCCGTAAACGCGGGGTCAGTGTGCCCCGCCACTGAACCGGACATGCACCGAATTAGAACACGTTCTAGTATCGGTCGAGTGCAGATCCCGCACACCCGTTTGAGCTCGAGCGGTCCAAACCGGTTGTGCGCCGCCACCGATCGCCGTGGCGGGACACCCCGCGCGGGTCAGGCGGTCAGCGTCGTCTTCAGCGCTGCGATCGTGGCGGGGCTCAGCCCCACGCCGTCGGTCAGGTAACGCTCCATCGAGCCGTACCGTGTGCGCACCTCGTCCAGACCGGACTGCAACGCCTCGGGGAACACACCGAGTATCACCCGAGTTCCGGCTCCGGCTTCTGGTCCGTACGCCTCAGTGGCGGCAGCTGCTCCGGCATCGATGGACTTCTTTGAGTACTCATTGGTGAGCAGGTAGTCGCTCATCACGTCGGCAGGCGACACGCCTACCAGAGTCTGCAGGACGGCACTGGCCCAGCCGGTGCGGTCCTTGCCGGATGTGCAGTGGTACACCTGCGGGCCGGGATTGGTTGCGATGGAACGGAACAACTCACCGAATCGCTCACGCTCGCCGGCATCATCAACGAAGACCTTGTTCTGGTGGATCAGCAACTGGCGGGCACGGGGCGCGGACAGGTCGGCCATTGTCGGGATCGGGTCCTGGTCGCCGATGATGTTGATGTGCACGTAGGTAGTGCCGGGCGGCACGATATCCGGACCCTCGGCGATTTCGGCGCTGGTGCGCAGGTCGTAATCGTGGGTCAGATTGAGGGTGGCCAACGTGGCCATGTCGGCAGCGTCCGGCCGCACCACGCTGGAACGGTAGAGCACGCCCTTGCGCAGGTGCCCGCCTGATGCGAGCGGGTACCCGTCACCCGGACCGGCGAGGTCCCGGAAGTTGTCGACACTTGCCAACCGCGGGGTATCCGAAGTGGTCGAAAACCCGTCCACCGGTTCTGCCAACGCTACCGCGCCCCGAGTGCCGATGGTCGGCGCCGCAATCGGTCCCATCAAGAGTGCCGCAGCTGCCAGCGCTGCAATCGACATCGATCGAGCCCGGCCGAATTCCGCCATCTTCCAGTCCTCCACGTATAACGGCACACAACAAAGCCAATATCGCAGGGTGTGTACACAGCCCCCTGTCGTCACCATCTAACCCCACCGGCATGGAGAGACAGAGCGGGTCAATCCCAGACCGCTGAACCCCGATAGGGGATGTCCAGGCTGGCCATGTCGGCTTTGCGAATCGCACTTGATACATCACAGGAGCACGCCAGTCTCCGAGAGGGTGTCCGAAATCAGCTGGGCCGCAACGCGATGCCGTTTACTGATGTGTGAACCCGTGTCGCGGTGTGGATGAGCGCTACCAGGCTTCGGTCACTCCGTGCGCCCCTGTGCGGGCGTGCCAGGGCCGGCCTGTGGGTTGCAGTAGCCGAGCGGGGTTGGCGTGCAGCAACACGTCGAGGTCGTCCGGCGTCACGTCGCGCCGTTGCAGAAGTTCGGTGAACACAGCCCCGATGTAGGTGTAGCCGTGTCGTCCGTGGGTTTCGGGGTTGAGGGCGACTTGGGCTGCGACGAGGTCGTGGGATAGCACGACTTGATCGCGGTATCCCTCACGGACGAGGGTGGCCAGCCAGTCTGCGCGAGTTTCATCTGAACGAAAGAGACTGCGCTTGAGGGTTTCTCCGTTGGTCGCGGGAATGCGGTAGGGCGTGCGCGCATCCCAGAACTGCTTTCCAATGGAGTCGAAACCGATCGACACCCCTGTGTCAAGAACGCGGCGCAGATAGTCGAGCTCGGTGTGGTTGTCCATGTGTCCGATGACGACGCGCGACGGTTCGACACCTTCGCTGGTGATGATGTCGATCTGTTCGAGGGCCATGGTTCCATGGGTGGTATGGGTAGCCAACGCGAGTCCGGTGAATGCTGCGGCTCGTGCAGCTGCTCGTAGCCCCTTGTCGTCGTGATCTGTCACCAGGTTCTCACTGGTGGGTTGTTCGCCGATGATGCCAGCACGGATACCGGTGTCGGCGATACCCGTGTCTACATCGGTGATGAAGCGGTCGGTCAGCTCGTCGATATTCGCATCAAGCACCCATTGGGGGCTGAATTCTTGTCGATAAGTCGCCGTTCCGGTGACGACGTTGATCCCTGATTGCTCTGCGATGTCTTTGAGCAGGCGCACGTTGTGGCCGTGGGCATCGCGGCCGGCGTCTCCATAGGGGCTCAGGTCAACCACAGTGCGAAATCCCAACTCGCGCAGGCCACTCAGTGCGGAGACAGCCGCCTGGACTTGCTGGCGTTCGAATTCAGCGCGTTCGACCAAACCACCGCTGTGCCATGGGCCGGTGAGAACCATGAGTAGGTGCTCATGGAAGAGCACCCGCCCCAGCGTTGATGGTGCAATAGCTCCTCGAACGGTCTGGATGTCTGTCACGTCGTGACCGTATCGAATGGGTGTGACCACGCCGCGGGCCAGGCACTCCCACCACTGCGCGGCGTAACCCGTGGACCCGAACCGCACGATCACGTCCGGTCAGGCGTAGCCGACCCAGCCGCGGAAAGTGAACGCCGAGAAGAACTCAGTGACGTTGGTGAATCCGGCGCGTTCGACGACGCCAACCGTCCGTGGTCACCCTCGCCGCATTACGACGGTTCACGCGACACTGCTGGCGATCGCGATAACCAGCCCGCCCAGGGTCAGCACCCCGACCATCACCGCGGCGGCGATCGCCCGGCGCCGCCGGTGCCGACGAGCGTCGTAGATCGCCACGGCAATGCCGGCCAAAATCAATGCTGCATAAACCGCCAGCCCCACCGTCAGCGTGGCCGTCGACGCGGCGTTGGCCAAGGTCACGTTGTGCACGCCGTGAGCCTACGGCGCGAACGGAAGCATCACTCCGTCAGTCAGTTCGGATCGGTCAGGCAAGTCCATCGCGGGCGGGGTTATTCCTTGTTCGGTCCGGTGTCAGGTCGTAACGACGAGCTTGCCGGTTGCCTTGCCGGACTCCATGTATGCGTGAGCTTCGGCGATCTGGTCGAGGCCGAAGATGCGGTGGACGGGGACGATCGCCTTACCGGCGGCGACGGCGTCCAGGAAATCTTGCAGAACTCTGGGGGACAGGTCGTTGGCGTCACCGCCGTAGGCAGTCAGCCGGACGCCGCGCGGCAGGTAGTCGATGGGGTAGAACTGGTCGACTATCCACTGGTTGGACAGCATGCCCGTGAAGCAGACAACGCCGTGGATTCGGGTGGCGCGCAGCGTGTCCGGCAGCGTCGGGGTGCCGACGAGTTCGAGAGCAGTATCGACGCCGCCGTCGATGATCTCGCGCACCTGTGTTGCGATCTCGCCGGTGTCGATGAGGATGTGGTCGACGCCGATCTGTTCCAACGCCCCGGTCTTGTCAGGGTTTCGGGTGGTGGCCAGCACCGTCATGCCGCGGCCTTTGGCGAGGATGGCGGTGGTCATGCCGACCGAGGAAGTGCCGCCGCGTATCAGAATCGATTGCCCCGGTTGAGCGTCGAGGCCAACAGTGAGCGAGCCGTTCGAGGTCTGCAGCATCTCCGGGATGGCGCCGAGCGTCGCCCAGTCCAGAGTGCTGGTGAACGGGATGACCTGCGACACGGGCACACAGGTGTATTCGGCGTAGCCACCGTCATAGGTACGGCCCATTCCGCCCATCATGGCGGCGACCTGCTGACCGACAGCCACCTCGCGGCCAGGACAGGCGGCGACCACCCCGACGGCCTCGATGCCCAGCACACGGGGAAAGGTGACGCCGTCGGCCAGGCCGAGTCGGGTGTGGAGTTCGGATCGGTTGAGCCCGAAGGCTTTTACTCGGATCAGGACCTGGCCGGGTTCGGGTGTCGGGATCGGCAGCTCGCGCAGATGCAGTGTCTCGGGTGGCCCTGGGGCATCCAGGACGACCGCGCGCATCGTGTCAGGTAGGTCGGTCATTGATACTCATTCCCGGTTTTGTCGCTACTCAGGTTAGATACGCGGAGCAGTTCGAGGGTGGCGTTGAATCGCGCCAGGACGTCGCTCGTGAGGACCGCTCCGATGCGGTCGCTGAGTTCGTCGTCGAGGGTCGCTGCGGCCGCCCGCAGGATTTCTCGCCCCGCGGGCGTCAGCACGACCTGTGAGGAACGGCCGTCCGCCGGATGTTGTTGCCGGCGTATGTAACCGGCGGCTTGGATGCGGTCGACCAGCTTGCTTGCACCGCCCTCGGTGATGATCAACGCCTCGGCGATGTCGCGAACGCGGGCCTGGTCGAGGCGAGCGACGACGCGCATCAACTCGAACCACGTCAGCGGCAGGTCGTGCTCTTCGCGCAGCCGGTCATCGACCCCGTTCCAGAGCAAGATCTGCACCCGCACCAGTCGATCGAACACCTCCGCCGGCCCGTCATCCGCCACACCGTCACTGTACGCGAGATATCCATTCCATGTCATGCTTATTTGATGCGGGCACTTGTACCCTACTGAACAGGTCGCGGCCGCTCGCAGCGTAAATCATCCTCATATGAGCGGTGCCTGGTCGGATGCAGCTGCTGCGGCTCGGATCAGATATCTATTCCATAGAATGAGATACGCAGGAGTGTGCGGTAGTTCTACAGCCAGGGGCGTCTTGACGCGATCTGTCTGCGCTCGTAGATGCGGAAAGGCGGGTGCGAATGAACTGCACGATGCAATCGAACGCTTCTTTGCTTTCAGGCAGGAATGGCAGTAGTGCCGGGAAGGCGTGGAGTTGGTGTGTCCATGCCCTCACTGTGCAGGATCGTCCGGCCCGGGTGAGGGTTTCGTACATGCGCTCGGCGTCGCACCGGAGTATTTCGGACTCGGCAACGATGATCAAAGCCGGCGGAAATGCCTCGAGAGAGCCGCTAACTGGTGAGGGATCGAACATCGTTGAGTCGGGGCGCGTACATTCCAGCACCACGGTTAGTGCCGGTCCGGCCCGCAGGGGGTCGCGGGTGACGTTCTCGTGGGTGTTCCTGGCTGTGTTGTCCAGTTCTAGGAGCGGAGAAATCCCGACGACGCCAGCGGGCGTGGGTAATCCATCTTGTTGGGCGGCAAGCACTGTCGCAAAGGCGAGAAATCCACCAGCCGAGTCACCGGCAAACACCACTTTTTCTGGGTCTGCGCCTTGCTCGAGGAGCCAGCGGTAGGCGCTCAGGCAGTCCTGGATAGATCCATCGATCCGGGTGTCGGGGTGTTGGCGGTAGTCCACGTGCACAACGGGCACCTGAGTGCGCCGGGCGAGCGCCACAACTACGTGCAGGTGGGAGTCAAGATTGCCGCAGAAGAATCCACCCCCGTGTAGATAGAAGATGACTCCGTCGCTGAGCGATGCACGGGACTGCGCTGTCCGGATCATCTCGATGGGGACGTCGTCATGGCTGTAGCGAGCGAACTGTATGCCACCGATGGGGCGAACTCGTTGTAGGCGTGAGAGTTTGCGCACTGTCCGGCCAGCGGCGGCGAGTCGCTCGCCCACGGGCCGACCACGGGTCGAGGTAACAAACCGCACCGCTGGCTGGGTCAGTGCGCCTGCGACGGCATGGATCACCCTGGCCGTGCGGCTCGGTCGTCTGATCGATACAGCATCTGGAGGCAAGGTCATCGTCGACCCCTTCTGTTGGGTAGCAGCGTTCACGACGCGCCGCGGACCGGACACTACCGCCGGAGTCTGTCTGCGCTCAAGAGTTATGTGTGCAGTGGATAGTTCCATGACGTCTCGCTCCTGCGGCATGACCAAATGGGTGATCAGTCGCGTGGGAGCAATCTAGCTGGTCGTGTCCCATGGTCCTTGTGTGATCTCGATCGCCGTGGTTGACTAAGTGAATATCGCCTAGTTTTGATCGGAGTCAAGATGAGTACATCTGTCGGGGTGGCCGGGGTCGGGATGATTCCCTTCACCACACCGACGAATACCGAGTCGTATGGCGTGATGGCCGAAGCGGCCGCGCGCAAAGCTCTCGACGACGCAGGTATCGAGTACTCGCAGGTGCAGCAGGGTTGCGCGGGATACGTCTATGGCGATTCGACCTCGGGTCAGGCAGCGCTGTACGGGTTGGGGCAGACCGGTATTCCGATCCTCAACGTCAACGTCAACGACAACTGTTCGACGGGGTGGCTGTAATCGACCATTGTGTGCAACTCGTCGGCGGCTACGGCTACGGCTACGTGCTGGAATATCCGATCGCGCGGATGTTCGTCGACTCGCGGGCGCAGAAAATCTACGCCGGCGCGAACGAGGTCATGAAGGAACTGATCGCGCGCTCGCTGTAGCGCCGCTGCAAGGAGTCGATATGTATATAACCCAATCACTGCACCGAAACTTGCAGCAGAATTCGAACCGGCCCGCGACGATCTACCGGGATCGGATCCGTAGGGTGGCCGAGTCAGTCGATCGCATCTCCCGCCTGGCCGGTGCGCTGGCCGCGCTGGGTGTGCAACACGGCGATCGGGTCGGCATCCTCGCGCTGAACTCCGACCGCTACGTGGAGTACCTCTACGCGGTGCCCTGGATTGGCGCCGCAGTCAATCCGGTGAACATTCGGTGGAGCCCCGTTGAGATCGCTTACTCGTTGGTTGATTCGGACACGCGGGTGTTGTTCGTCGACGACGCTTTCGCGGCGGTGATTCCAGCACTGCGCGAACAGTTTTCGGAGCTGGAGACGGTAATCCATTGCGGCGATGGCGAACTTCCCGCGGGCGCGGTGAGCTATGAGGCGTTGATCGCAGAGCATGCGCCGGTCGAAGACACCCGCACCGGCGGCGACGAGCTGCTCGGCGTGTTCTACACCGGCGGTACCACGGGTCATCCCAAAGGTGTGATGCTGTCGCACAACAATGTGCTCACCTCAGCCCTCGGCGGCCTCGCCTCAGGCCAAATGGTGTCGCCCGGCGGGAACCTCCTGCACGCGGCGCCGATGTTTCACCTCGCGGCCATCGGGGCATGGACCTGTGGAAGTCTCGTCGGCTCGACCCATGTGATCGTGCCGATGTTCACGCCAGCCGATGTGGCGAGGGCAATTACGGAGCACGCGGTCACCGACGCACTGCTGGTGCCGACCATGATCCAGATGCTCGTCGATGATCCGACCGCCGCAACCAGCGACATGTCCAGCCTGGTGCACTTGACCTACGGCGCATCGCCGATCTCGGAGGCACTACTCGAGCGGGCGCGCAAAGTGTTCCCAACAACCGGCTTCACGCAGGGTTACGGGATGACCGAAATGGCGCCGGTTGTGGCGATCCTGACAGCGGAGGACCATAACGACCCGGCGCTGTGCCGAGCGGCAGGTCGTGCGGCGCCCCATGTCGAGGTCCGCATCGTTGATCCCGCGGGCAACGAGGTACCGCGCGGCGAGGTCGGCGAGATCGTCGCATGCGGCGACAACATGATGCTCGGCTACTGGAACCGGCCAGACGACACGGCCGCAGCGATGCGTGACGGGTGGATGCACACGGGCGACGGCGGCCGAATGGACGAGAACGGCTACATATTCATCGTCGACAGGATCAAGGACATGATCATCACCGGCGGTGAGAACGTGTACTCCGCCGAGGTGGAGAATGCGCTCGAGAGTCATCCGTCGGTGGCGGCGGCGGCGGTAATCGGTGTGCCAGACCACGAATGGGGCGAGCGGGTGCACGCCGTGGTGGTGCTGCTCCCCGGACAGCAGGCGACCGAGGAACAGCTGCGTACGCATTGCAAGGCGCTGATTGCCGGCTATAAGAGCCCACGCAGTGTGCACTTCGTCGACACCTTGCCCATGTCAGGTGCCGGCAAGATCCTCAAACGCGAACTCCGCAAACAATATTGGGGTGACTCGACAAGTCAAGTGTCCTGACCTGCGCGCAGAACACGCCACCACCAGGCACGTCTCCAGCGGAGAGGAATGACATGGTCGCCGGGCCGATGCAGGCTCGCCGTCATCCGATCAGCGGCAGCGCGCGGCAAACATCGTCTTGGATTACTCAACGGAGGAAGAAGATGACAGAACAAACATCCATCCGCAACAAGGTCATCGTGATCACCGGCGGCGCACGAGGAATCGGTTTCGCCACCGCGACTGCGCTGCACAACCTCGGCGCCAAGGTCGCGATCGGCGACGTCGACGAAGCGAAAGTCAAGGAGGCCGGCACCGCGTTGGGTTTGGACGTCTACAGCAAGCTCGACGTCACCGACCCCGAGTCGTTCTCAAGCTTCCTCGATGACGTCGAACGTCAGCTCGGCCCCCTCGACGTGCTGATCAACAACGCGGGAATCATGCCGGCCGGCAAGGTGATTGACGAGCCGGACGCGGTGACCCGTCGCATCCTCGACATCAACGTCTATGGCGTGGTCCTGGGAAGTAAGCTCGCCGCGCAGCGAATGGCTCCCCGCGGTCGCGGCCACATCATCAACATCGCATCTCTGGCCGGCGAGACCCCGACACCTGGACTGGCAACGTACTGCGCCAGCAAGTATGCCGTGCTCGGATTCACCGACTCGGCGCGCATCGAATACCGCGATACCGGCGTCCACTTCTCGTCAGTGCTCCCCACCTTCACCAACACTGAACTCATCGCCGGCACATCGGGGGCGAAGATTCTCAAAAACGCCGAGCCCGAGGACATCGCCAACGCGATCGTCGGGCTCATCGCGAAGCCCGCACGGCGGGTGGCGGTGACCAGAGCCGCGGGCATTCTCGTCGCATCAATGAAATTCATGCCGAAATCGGCGGGCGAATTCATTACCCGCAAGCTCGGCATGGAACACGTGTTCCTTGACGACATCGACAGCGCAGCACGCAAGGCCTACGAAGACCGCGCCCGCGGGATCGAATCCTGAACCATGCGCAACAGGATTAGACACATGAAGCCAGAGCGAGTGAGTTGCATGTCGATTTCGCACCGTGAAACACAGCCGGTGAAGAGATCGCCGATGCGCCGTGAGGGTCGGCACCCGCTCGGTGGCTGCGGTGAGTACCGCGCCGATCAGCTCGCGCGTGACGCCGAGTCGCTGATGATCTATGCAGGCAGCAACGAGGTCCAGGTGACCCATGTTGCGAATGGTCTGCTCGGTAGCTCCGAAGAGCGGGGCTGACATGGGACCGCTCGACGGAGTTCGCGTCATCGAGATGGCGGGTCTGGCGCCGGTTCCGTTCGCGGGGATGGTCTTCGCCGATCTCGGCGCGGACGTCGTCCGCATCGACCGCACCGGCGGAGGGTATGTGGCGCCGCCGGGCCCGCTGGATCGCGGCAAGAACAGCATCGGTGTGAATCTCAAAGACCCAGAGGGTGTTTCGCTTGTCCGCGAACTTGCGTCGAACGCAGATGTGTTCATCGAGGGCTTCCGGCCGGGTGTCGCGGAGCGACTCGGTATCGGTCCAGACGAATTGTCAGGGCTGAATCCGAGGCTGATCTACGGGCGGCTCACCGGGTGGGGTCAGCATGGTCCGCTGGCGGCGCGAGTCGGCCACGACATCAACTACATCGCGCTGACGGGCGCGCTGGAGTTCGTCGGACGCGAAGGTGAACGTCCCGTCCCGGCCGCGAACATCCTCGGCGACTTCGCTGGCGGCGGAATGCTTCTCGCGATGGGCGTCATGGGAGCCCTGTATGAGCGTGACCGATCAGGACTAGGTCAGGTGATCGACGCTGCGATGGTCGACGGGTCGAACCTGCTGATGACCTTCTTCCATGGTCTGCACGCAACAGGAATGTGGAACGACAAACGCGGCACGAACATGACAGACGGCGGCGCCGCCTACTACGACACCTACGAGACTGCGGACGGCAAGTTCGTCGCGGTCGGTGCGGTGGAGCCCGAGTTCTTTTCGCAACTCGTGGCGGTCCTCGACATCGACGACAGCGGACTCGATTTGCAGATCGATCCTCGCACATGGCCAAAGTGGCGATCAGTGCTGACAGCAAAGTTCAGGGAGCGCACTCGTGATGAATGGGCGGAGGTATTCGCTGATATCGACGCATGCGTGAGTCCAGTGCTCTCCCCGTGGGAGGCGCACGAGCACGCCCACAACGTCGCACGGGACGCGTTCATCGAGGTCGGCGGTCTCCGGCAGCCGGCACCAGCACCGCGGTTCAGCCGCACCCCGGCCGCGACGCCCCTACCACTCAACGCCAAAGACGAGTCGGCGGAATCGCTACTCGCGCGCTGGACTGCATGAGCACCGGAACCCGGGCGGCGCTACGACGAAGTGACCACCCGATTCCTATGCGTCCCTGGTAGCGGGACGCGGATTGTTCTGCTGCGCGGCTTCATGGAGAGCCGTGTAGATAGAAGATGACGCCGTCATCGGTCGCGACCTCCTTCGCCGCGGTACGCAGACACCGGGCCGTCGGCCATGTTGTGGGCCAGTTGGCCGGTCTCGCCGAAAAGCTCCGGTTGCCAACGTTCCAGTAGCGCAGTGTTGTCGACATCGTTGGGATGGAATCCCACCGTGTTGTACTTCCGAAACCGTTGGAGCACAGATCGTTTCAGGAAAGGGGAGCGGCGCAGACGCCACAGGCTGCCGAACAGGCGCACGGGATTGTAGGTCGCCCGGTCCCTGAGCATGGACAGCGTGGTGAACGCCACGATGCTGCCGAAGAAGGTGAGCGTCACCATGCGCATGGTCCAGATCCTGCGTCGCTCGCTGCCGCCCACCGTCCGGTATACGTCGAATGCGACCGCACGATGTTCGGATTCCTCATAAGCGTGCCATAGCAACATCTTTCGCACCTCGGTGGACCCGAGCAGGGCTTGGGCGTCCTCGTCGCCGAGCAACGACTCGGCGAAGACAGCGGTGAAGTGCTCCAATGCGGCCGTCATCGCCAGACAGGTCAGCGGGGAGAATCGGCGCTCATCCCAACGCAGTGACCTTGCGGTGAACCGGTCGTTGTACCGGGTCGGATAGCCCATCTGCTCGAGCCGCTCGTTGAGCGCGACGTGCTCTCGGCTGTGCGTCACTTCCTGGCCGATGAAGCCCTTGACCTGATCTTTGAGAACCGGGTCGGTGACCTGATCGGCATAGTGGCGCACGGACCGGACGAAGAAATCCTCGCCCTCGGGGAACGTCGAGGACAGATACGCCAGGACGTGGCTCATGACGAGATCGCCTTGGACGTAGTGTCTTTCGAGGCCACCCTCGGGGTAGTTGAAGTGGATGCGCCGGGCGCGGACGGGCCGTGTTGCGGTGTCAGACATGTGTTTCCCCCATGGTTGGTGCCAATTGAGTCAACATTCCAGTGAAGAAGGCACGCACTTCGTCGACCTTCTGGCGCTGGTCGCTCTGGGTCATGTCGTAGAGACCGAGACCGTCGAAGAGCGCGGTGATGGTGCGTAGCAGCACCCCAAAGGACGGCTCCGCAGTTGCTTCGCCGAAGAATTCGGTGGCCGACGCGTGCAGAATCTCGATGTACTTGTCGTCCCACCTCGCCATCAAGGCACGCAATTCGGCGTCGTGCCGGGCCGCGATCGAAAGTTCCATCAAGGCGCGACATTCGGGCTGTTCGTAGAACGACCACAGGATGTCGAGCGCGGCGGCCGGCGTGCGCTGCTGCGGGTCGAGGCCGGCCATCCGCGACTCGAATTCGACCGTGCGCTTGGCCACCAGGTGGCTGGCAGCCGCAGTGACCAGCGCAGCCTTTGTGGGGAAGTGATGAGCGAGAGCGCCCCGAGACACCCCAGCTCGCCGCACGACGTCATTGGTGGAGGTGGCCGCGTAGCCCTTGTCGACGATGCACCACAGCGTGGCCTCGAGTAGTCGCAACCGCATCGTCTCCACCCGCTCCGCACGAGGGATTCGAACCCGCTCGCTGGAGTGCCGCCGTCGCGTTCTCGCGGTCATACGGGGGACGGTAGACCCGAATCAACAAACAGGCAAGCCTGCCTGTGAAATCATGTTGATGCTCAGCCGCACGGTTGACGCGATCGGTTCAGGGTTCCAGCCCTCACACGTAACGGGTGCCATCGCCAAGATCGCGTCGACGTATGTGACCAGCGCTGCTAACGAGTGAGTCGGGCGGAACATCCGTTGCCACGACCGCGCCCGCGGCAACGACCGATCCTGAACCGATTGTGACGCCAGGAGCGATAGTTGCGTTGGCCCCGATCCACACATTCGTCCCAATATTGATCGGGGAGACAGTGATGCCATCGAACCGCTCCGCCGGGTCGACCGGATGGCCGGCAGTACAGAGCGTGACGCCTGGACCGATCATTGTGCGGTCTCCGATTGAGATGCCCCCAAGGTCATAAAATGAGCAATTCTGGTTGACGAAAACGCGATCGCCCAGACGCAGGTTTAAGCCGTAGTCGCAATAAAATGGCGGGTAGATTGTGCAGGTCTCAGGCAGCGGCTGCCCCAGGATTTCTTTCAGCAGCGAGTTGCGACCATCGACATCCGAGTGCCGTAGGACGTTCAGCTGCGACGTCAGGTCCATGACAATCTGCACCCGTTCCACCGCATGGCGCGATTCGTCGGTACCCCTGGGGATCAGCCGCGCCGAGTTCTTCTTCATGTTTCGATCCTGGCACCGGCCGCGGACATCGCGTATGACGACTCGCCTCGCTGCCACACCGCTATGTGACAACGACCGTCGGTGGTGGTGGACGGAAAGCGCTACACGGCAACCGAAAACGATGGGGGGACTGGCAACGCCATCGACTAGTACCTCGGGCTCAGACGTTCACTCCAATGGCTCGGGCGTGAAGGTGACGTCGACTCCGCCCACGGTCATCGTCACCTGACCTTCGATCACCATCACCTGCGCCGAGACCCGTCGATCGACAGTCTGGGCCAGTTGCTGCACCGGTGCATGCGGTATCTGCACCACCGACAGGTTCGGCAGTCCCGCCACTTTGGGGCCGACGGTGCGCCACCAGGTGGCCACGCCGGCGGCGAACGGGAAGAGCAGCACCTGGTCGGCCTGGCTGGCCGCCTTGCCCAAGGCGCGTTCGTCGGGCTGGCCGACGTTGATCCACTCCAGGATCCGGCCGGTGTAGTCGGCGAGCCGCAAGTCCGGTACGCCAGGGGAGGACAGGCCTGGCCCGAACGTCAACTCACCGTCGACGTCGCTGAGCCGGTGTGCGCGCAGCCCAAAAGCCAACAACCGCACCACCATCCGCTCATCGGTCTCACTGGGATGACGGGCCACGGTCAGCGCGTGATCGGCGTAGTAACCGTGATCGACATCGGAGACGCCAAGTTCGACTTTGAATACTGTTGCAGAAAGGGCCACGTCATAGTGTCCACCCAGGCGGTGCCTCCCGAACAGTCGGGCCGCGTTGAGTGCGTTGTACGCGACGCCCTCGACGGCACAGTGTTCTGACGTGCCCGGCGCCGATGCCCGTGCCGTGGGGAGAACCGATCACTCGCGGTGTAAATGGCGTGGCGGATTTGATCTCACATACCGCATCGGCCAAGCTGGTCTATGGCACAGATCGTCGACGGCATCTCCCGCACATTCAATGAGTTCTTGCTCCTGCCCAACAAGACTTCAGCCGAATACCAAGCCGTTGGAGTGCAACTCGTGGCGCCGATGGCGCGGCACGCCGTCGGAGAGCTGCCGCGGCTTCAACTGCAGGTACCGTTCACCTCGGCGATCATGCAGGCCGTCAGTTCGCCGGAGTTGGCGATCGGACTGGCCCGCCACGGCGGGTTGAGCTTTCTGCATCACAATCGTCCAATTGCCGAGCAGGTCGCCGACATTCAGGCAGTAAAGGCCTTCAAGGCGGTCACTGACCCACATCAGTTGGTTGACGCCGAGAAGCGTCTACGGGTCGGCGCAGGGGTGAACACTCATGACTACCGCGAGAGGATTCCCGTTCTACTGGACGCCGGCGCCGACGCACTGTGTCTGGACTCCTCGGACGGCTACAGCGAGTGGCAGTCCCGTGCGCTGGACTGGGCGAAAACGCACTATCCCGATGTGGTGATCGGAGCGGGCAATGTCGTTGACGGGCAAGCATTTGAGTATCTGGCCGATGCCGGGGCCGACTTCGTCAAAATCGGTGTCGGGGGCGGGTCGATCTGCATCACTCGCGACCAGAAAGGTATCGGCCGCGGTCAAGCCAGCGCAGTACTCGACGTCTCGGCCGCCCGGGATTCCTATGCCGAGCGCACCGGCCAGTACGTGCCTGTGTGCTCCGACGGTGGCCTGCAGCTGGACTATCACGTGGCACTCGCCTTGGCCATGGGCGCGGACTTTGTCATGATGGGCCGCTACTTCGCCCGATTCGATCAGGCACCCGGCGCGAAAGTGCCTACTGCCAACGGCTACGTCAAAGAATATTGGGGGGAGGGTTCCTACCGTGCCCGCAACTGGCAGCGCTACGAACAACCAGGCACCGGGCTGACCTTCGAAGAAGGCGTAGACGGCTACGTACCCTACGCCGGCGACCTCAACGACGGCCTCGCGCTGACCATCGCCAAGATCAAAGCCACCATGATGTCCTGCGGCGCAACCAATCTTCGACAATTCCACGACAGTGCGCGGCTGACCTTGGTCTCCGATCAGAGCTTCCAGGAAGCACATGCCAGCATCGACATCCGGACGACCCGAACCAACCTAAACTGACGTCGATGCCGAAACCCGAAGCGTTCCAGGGGGTTAGGACCGCGCAGCTCATCGCTACACTAACTGACATAATGTACCTTATCGGCGTTTAGGTTTAGCCTGGTGCGTGCAGTAAGTTCCGGCGCAGGTCCACCTCATCGCCGACATGGGCGGACTCCCGCTTGAGCATCGCCGTCCAACCATCGCCCGTTCCATTCCTGGCGTGACAGCACCCTTCCGTGAGCGACACGAGCGTCGCGGCGCGGGCCGGTCCACCAAGGATTCGATCGCCACGCGGCGACACCTCGGCTAAGCGACGGAGGCGCTCGCACCGTCCACTCTGCCTCGACGATGTCGTTCGAACTTGAGGGCACGACAGCAGCAATACGTCACAGTGACGTTTTACCAGCGGCTTACCGGATGCGTGAATATGGCTGCCCACGAAGGCTTTTCGGCGATCTGGTCGGTACCAATGCAAATCGTGGCTCAATCATGGACGAGAACTCCTCGACCGGGAGTCGGACATGCCGCAGACTGCCGGGAAGCCACTTCCCCGCCATTCCGAGCCGGCTCCATTCCGCTATTCGTCACAGTGACGAATAGCGGATCAGCGAGCGACCTCCAACTCGTTCGAATTGATGGTGAGGTGGAGGTCGCCACCGACGCGTTGACCGCCGCCGCCGACACTCCCCCAGCAGGGCCTGAACATCGGGAATCCACTGCGACTTCCGCCGCCTTCGAGCAAGGTCGCGTCGTTAACACGAACTTCGTGCTCGGTCGGGCTGCCGGGTTAGTAGCGCGATGAGGCAGCCGGCGGCGAGGACACCGATGGCGACAGCGAAACCGATGCCGGCGCTGCGTAGCCCCCAGTGGTCGGCGATCAGACCGTCGCCGATGACGGGTACTGAGATGGCGATGTAAGCCACCACGAACAGTGCTGAGCTGACTTCGGCCCGCCGATCGGCTGGCGCGGCCTCGGTGACGGCAGCCAGACCGCGGCTGAAGCTGATGCCTTGTCCCGCACCGGAAATGATGGCGGCCACGACGAGACCGGCGAGTGAGGTGGTGACCAGTGCCGCCGTCAAGGCGATCATCCCGATCACCAGCGTTGCGCAGCCCAATGCCATCGCGCGTCGGGGCTGTATCCGGTTAGCCGCTACCTGGGCCACTGCTGAGGCGAGGAAGGCGCAGCTGGCAATCGCACCGGCTGCGGCGTGGTTGTCGATGCCGATCATGGTGGAAAGGAATGACGGTGCCAGCGCGGCGAACAGCCCCATGCACGCAAATCCCGCGAACGTCCCGATCGCCGCCAGGGCGAACGTGGCACGCACTTGGACAGGAAGTCGCAGCCGCTGCATGCCGAGCTGTCCGGTCTTGGCCGATGTTTCTGGCACGCGGACGACGGCAAGCCCCGCCGCCACCGCCAACACGACGTGCATCACGAAGGCCAGCTGCAGCGGTGCTGGGCAGTACTGGACGAGAACACCGGCCAGCAGCGACCCGGCACCCAGGCCACCTATGTTGGCGATGGTCGCGGTCGCGGCGGCCCTGGTGCGCCATTTCGGCGGTGCGGCTTCGATGATCGCTACGGTGGCAGTGCCGGTGAAGACACCTGCCGACAGCCCGGACAGCATGCGTGCAGCCACCAGAGCGGGAACTGTGTCGGCCAGCAGGAACGTCGCGCCACTGGCGACCGCGGCGGCGACGCCGCCCAGCAGAACTGGGCGTCGACCGATCGCGTCGGACCAGCGCCCGAAGAACACCAGCGCCGCCAGTACCCCACTGGCATAGACCGCATAGATCAGCGTGGTGGTGAGCACGGTGAGACCGAAGGTGGTGGCGTACAGGGCATACATCGGCGTGGGCAATGTGGTGCCGGCCATGATGACTGCGAACGCGTATGCCAGCAGCGCGGTGGCCACACCGCCACTGGGCCTTGGCCTTTGACTGCCCGACGTAAGTGCCTCGGCGCTGACGATCATGACCGCTTCGATGGTGCTGATGGCACGATGTAGGGCGCCATGGATCGCGCAGCGGCGCTGGTTGTTTCGGCGATGTTGTGGATGGCGATGTGGCCGATGTAGCCGTCGGGCCGAATGAGCACCAGCGCGTCTCGGGTCAAGCCGTAGATCCTGGCGAATTCTCCGGTCGGGTCAGTGAATGCGCCGTCAGGGCCGCCGCGTCCTTCGGTGTCGATGACGATGCGGTTGAGTCGCGCACCTTCGGCGGGCCAGTCGAGTGCCGTCAACGCGTCGGCGGCGTGTCGACCGTAGGCCAGCGCAGTGAAATGCGGTCCGCGGTAAGCGTCAAAGAGCCGCGCGCGGCGGCCGTCCGCGGTGACGAGGTCGGCGTCCGGCGCGCGGTCACCGACGCGCAGAGCCGCGGTGCGGTCGGCGGCCAGCGGCGCCAGTGGCCCGCCGTGGTAGGTCAGGGCGAGTTGTTTTTCGTCCTTGCCGCGCCGGATGCTCGAGGGGTCGAACTTGCCGATACCTTCGTATTTCTTGGTGGATAGCCCGAGCACACCGGCAGCGATCGGTTGGCGTTCCTCTTCATAGGTGTCGAGGAGTCGATCGTCTGCTCCTGCCAGGACTTGTCCGAGCTTCCAGCCCAGGTTGTAGGCGTCGCCGATCCCGGTGTTGAGGCCCTGGGCGCCGGCGGGGGTGTGAACATGGGCGGCGTCACCGGCGAGCAACACGCGGCCGCGGCGGTAGTTCTGAGCCAGCCTGATGTTGGGTCGAAAAACCGACTGCCACTGGATGTCTCGCAGCACGAGGCGCTTGTTGTGGGTGTGGGCTTGGATACGCGCGTTGATCTGAGCCAGGTCTTGCGGCGGTTGTTCGTCGGGCGAAAGTCGGATCATCCACTGGAATGTGTCGCTGTGCGGCAACGGGCAGGCGCCCACAAAGCGGCCCTTGATACCGGGCCAGACGTGCCAATACTTGCGCGACAATCCACCCGAGACAGCGGCGTCGACGATGAGGATGCGGTCGGCCTCGTCGGTGGAGCCGCTGAACTCGACGCCGAGGACCTTGCGGACCCGGCTGGCACCGCCGTCGGCGCCGACAAGGTATTGCGCGGTGATGTCCTCGCCACCATCAGCGGTCGTGACGCGTGCGGTGACATGGGTGCCGTGGTCGGTAAAGTCGACCAGCTCCGTGCTGAAATCGACTCGTCTGCCGAGGGATTCGAACCGAGCATGCAACGCGCGGTCGGTGCGGTGCTGCGGGATGAGCCAGGTATCGGGGTATGGGATATCGGGGCCACGCTTCCCCTTGGCCATCATCGTGAAAGGGATGGTGATCGGGCCGAGATGGATTCCCATCGGTGGGTAGAGGGCACCCTGGTCGAGGATGTCGGGCAACGCGCCCAGATCATCGAGAACCTCGAGGGTGCGGGGCTGGATGCCCTTGGCGCGCGAACCATCGAAGGCATGTGACGCCTTGTCGATGAGGCGTACTGCCACGCCGCGGCGCGTGAGGTCGATCGCCAGCGCGGTGCCTGCGGGTCCCGCGCCGATGATCAAGACGTCTGTGGTGCTCGTTGCGGTCATGGGTCAAGCCGATCTGTAGAAGGTCGCCAATTGGTCGGCGACGACGAGGGGACGTTCGAACGGAGCCATGTGGCCGCAGTCATCGATGACGTGGCATTGGCTGGGCTCGAGCAGTTCGCGCACCTGGTCCAGGCTGCTGATCGGGGTGACGTGGTCCTCACGGCCCCAGATCAGTTGCGTGGGCAGGCCAAGTGTGCCGGTGCGCCGGTAGAGCTCGGCGCGGTCGAACAACGGGAAGTGTTGCAGCGTCTCGAAAAAAGCGTAGATCGAACCTTCGTATCGTGAGGCGTCGCCGATCATCGCCGCCAGTGCGGCGGCGTGGTTGGCGTCTGCCACATTGTGTCCCAGATGCTGTTCGAGGAAGCGTCGCCCGAACCGCTTGGCGACGACGCCGGCCGCGATGCCGTTGCCCAGCAACAGTTTCTGCGCGACGGGTCGACGGCTCAGCCCGGCAGGGCCCACCAGCGTCAGAGTGGCGGCGCTGTCGACGTGCTGGCCCATGTACGCCATGGCGACCAGTGCACCCATCGACGTGCCCACCACGTGGCAGGAGACGGGTAGGTCGAGGTGCTCGATGAGCTCGCGAAGTTGGCGGACGAACAGGGCCTCGTCGTAGCGCGCGACGACGCGGTCGGAGTAGCCGCGGCCGTAACCGCTGTAGGCCAGAGTGCGCAGTCCGCGGGCATGGAGCTCGGCAGCCAATTCGTCCCAGTAGAACAACGGAATGGTCAGCCCGCCGGTCAGCACGACGACATCGCCGCCGACAGGCCCAGCCAGCTCGTAATGCGTTACACCATCGCTCAATTGAATGTAACTACCGCGAAGACGACACCGCGTGGCGGCGTCCAGTCGGCGGTCTTCTCCACGTGCGACGAAGTACTTCATCGGGCGTTCCTCACTGCACGGGAGTGCAGAAACTCGGTGACCGCGTCCGCTACCCAAGCAGCGTCCTCTTCGGGGAGCAGGTGTCCCCCGTCAGGATGAACTTTTTCGACACTGCCGGCGATGTCGCGGGTGAAGTGTTGGCCATCCATATCCGCGCTGCGCAGCACCAGGGTCGGCAGGCTGATATGCGGAATCTCGCCGCTGCGATCCGGCTGGTCGGTGGTGAGGAAATCCACGAACGCCGACCGGTTACCGGGCCGGTTCCACAACCGGTGCGCACGATCCACCATCGCGGCATCGACAATGTCGGAGTTCGGCCCGACGGCCTGGCGCAGGCTGCGTTCGACAGCGCGCCGCGGCATGAATCGCCGCAGCACCTGGCCGATGACGGGGTTGCGCGCAAGCCGCATCCCGGCCGGCAGTTCTTTGTCGGGGTACCCGGTGGCATTGATCAACACCAAACCGGTCAGCTGAAGGTGCTCGGGGTGATCGAGCGCGAGGTTCCAGGCGATGTTGCCGCCCAACGAATTACCCACGACGGCGCATCGCCCGACGCCGATGGCGTCCAAGAAGCGTGCAAGTGTCCCGGCGTAGGTGGTGACGCGGTAGTCGCGGTCGGGCCGTGGCCCCGTTACGCCGAAACCAGGCAGATCCGGGCGGATCACGTCGAAGGACGGCGAGAGCCGTTGAGCGACGGCCTCCACCCCGTACAGCGACGACGCGCTGCCGTGCAGTAGCACCACCGTCGGGCCCTTGCCCGACCGTCGGTAATGGATCCGCATGCCATCGACTGTGGCGAACTGCGAGTCCGAGTGAACATCGATATCGCGAACATTCATAATGGATACAGTGTTGCCATAATTATGCCGTGTGTCAAGAGTCAGTGATACTGAGACAGTGACCTCGACTTCGAAACCCGCGCAGCGATCGACCCAACGGTCGCGAGGGCGCCCCGCCGTGCCAGTGGAACGCATCATCGACGCGGCCACCGCGATCCTCGACGAGGATGGGGCCGAGGCACTGTCCATGCGGACACTGGCCCAGCGGTTGGATTCGGGCACTGCCACCCTGTACCGGCATTTCAGATCACGCACGCAACTGATCGCCCATGTCATCGACGCCGTACTCGGCGAGGCCGATATCGATGCGGCCGCGGCACGCGAGATGCCGTGGCGGCAGGCCGTGGAATCGGGCGCACGCACGCTGTTCGAAGTCTTCCGCACGCACCCACACGTGGCGCCGTTGCTAGCCGAGCGAATCCCGATGGGACCCAACGCAATGCGGCAGCGCGAAGTGATGATCGCCGTATTTCTGGATGCAGGTTTCGATCCCGAGCTGGCCGCACAGGCATATGCCACAGTGGCGCGTTTCGTCCTCGGATTCGCCATCCAACTCGGCGAGCACCCGACCGATGACGACGCCGAGCTCCCCGAAACCTGGCGCGCCCAGGATCCACAGTCCTACCCCGCCACCGTGGCGGTGGCCGCCCATCTGCCAGTCGGACTGGACCGCGAGTTCAGCCTCGGGCTGGAATTAATCCTCAACGGCCTGACACAGCTGCTCGCCGACGGCTGATCCACCGATAGCCGTCCCGACTCCGACGCCGCGTTGCCGTCAACCGAAGTGGTGATTGACACCCGGCCGCATTAATGGATACGATGTAGCCATAAATAGTTGCGTCGAGCTGCCCACAGTCGCCTACTCCGTGAGGGCGCAGCCCACGGCGAGCCTCCCAATTGAGAATCGGAGACAATGGTGAGCCGAATATTGCTACGCGGTGCGCAGGTGATCACCATGGCGCCAGATCGCCCCGACACTGAACGCATCGACATCCTCGTCGAGGACGATCGCATCGCGGCGATGGGCGACCACCTCGATCCGGCCGGCGCCGATGTTGTCGACCTCAAGAACCGCATCGTCATACCCGGACTCGTCAACGCCCACCTGCACACGTGGCAGACTGCGCTACGGTTCGCCGGCGGAGATTGGTCGCTGCTGGAGTACCTGGCGCACACGCACGGTCACGTCGCGCGCAGATACGGCCCCGAGGATATGCACATCGGGACACTGGCCGGTGCGCTGAACCAAATCAATTGCGGCACAACCACTATTGCCGACTGGTGTCACAACTGCCTGACGCCAGCGCATGCCGACGCCGCCATCGACGCACTGAACGTCGCCGGCATCCGCGCAGTCTTTTTTCACGGCACACCCCATGGCGGCCCCACCAAACCCCATGACATGTCCGAGGTCGACCGACTCCTTGGCGGTCCCATCGCCAATAGCGCGCTGCTTACCGCGGGAATGGCGATCAAGGGCCCGCAACTGTCAGCTTCCGACGCGGCGATCGCCGACCTCCGGGCCGCCCTCGAACGCGGCGTGATCGCATCGATGCACCAGAGCGCCGGAACGCCCGGACATGGCTGGAATGCCGTCGGCGCTGCTGGCCTGTGGGGTCCCCACGCCAACATCGTGCACGGCACCGGGCTGACCGACGAATTGGTCAAGAAACTCGCCGACGCCGGAGTCACCTTCACGACCACACCGGAAAACGAACTGGGTCAAGGACATTGCACGGCAATCACCGAACAACTGGTGCGTGCCGGCGGGGCGCCGTCACTCGGCACCGACACGGAAACGGCCGTATCCGGTGAAGTTCTCACGGCCGCCCGCATCACCCTGGCCCGCCAACGAGGCCTGGCCCATGAGCAGGAGTTCCACCGCACAGGCATGGGTGCGCCCACCGCAGGGCTCACCAGTAAGCAGGCGCTGTCGTGGGCAACTGTCCATGGCGCGCGCGCCCTCGGTCTGGCCGACAAGGTGGGCCACCTCTCCCCCGGGATGCAAGCCGATATCGTCGTCATCGACGCCCGAGCACTGAACCTTTGGCCAGCCCACGACCCGGTCACCGCGGCGCTGCAGGCCAGCATCGCCAACATTGAAGCGGTCATGATCGCCGGACACTGGCGCAAGCGCCACCACACCCTGGTCGATACGGACGTCGACGATGTCAAAGACCGGCTACAGCAGTCGGGAGAACGCTTCGCCCACAAGATCCGCGCGACCGGCCCGCTGGCCCGTACGCGACGGCGCGTCGTGCGAACGGTCGTGCGCCGGCACCTTCGTCGCCAAGCCCGCTCAGCTAGTTAACCCCAACCCTGCCGACGCCCGCAGCGCCCTGGTCTGCCTGCTCCCGACTGGCCGCGCCGCCATCGAGAAGGCGGCGCCCGAGCACGTGGCGGACGTCCGCCGAAACATCATCGATCTGCTCACCCCGCCTTCACGCCCCATGATTATCTGTCACTGTGACGAATAACGATGGAGTGGAACTGGTTTCAATGTTCATGAATGCGACGCAATCTCGGCGAGCGTGCCAGCGGCAATCTTTCGTCTTCTCGTGGTCTGGGATGATCAAGGCGTGACCGATGTCCTCGCCAACCCCGTCAACGCCGCACTCGACGGTCCGCACGTCCGGTTCCGCGAGGTCAGCGGACGAATCCGGCGGTATCACCCGGACGTCTCGGTCTTCTATGGCCACCCGCGCGAACTGACAGACGACGACTACGGTCACGTCGCGCACCTCGCCGGTCCCAGTCGGATCGCCGTGCTTCGCGACCGCGCCACCCCACTGCCCGCGGCGTGGTCCGTCGTCCAGACATTTGGCTTGGTCCAATATGAGGGCAGCGCTGTCGAAACCGCGCCCGAACCGGCAGCAATATCGCTCACTGCTGCCGACGTACCCGAGATGTCCGCTCTCGTCGAGCGGACCAAACCGGGACCATTCCTCCCCCGGACAATCGAACTCGGCACCTACCTCGGTATCCGTGATGGCAACGGCTCACTCGTTGCGATGGCCGGCGAGCGGATGCGGCCGACCGGATACACCGAGATCAGCGCCGTATGCACCGCTCCCGAAGCCCGCGGACAGGGCTTGGCATCCCGCCTGATCCGCGCGGTCGCGCAAGGCATCCGGGATCGCGGCGAAACTCCGTTCCTGCATACGTCCGACGACAACCCAGCTCAAAAGCTGTACACGGACATGGGATTCAAGCTGACGCGTTCGGTCCCGCTCGAGATCGTCCGAATTCCCTGACTCAGAGCCGCTGAATGCGAAGTCCCGCATGCGGATCCGATGTCACGGCATGGGGATCGGCGGCGGCGACGGAATTGCCGGAATCGCCGGAATCGCTGGTGGCGACGGAATGGCAGGCGGCGCCGGGATGGCAGGCGGCGCGGGAATCGCCGGTGGCGCCGGGGCCATTGGTCCGCCCGTCTCCGGCGCGGGCGTCTGCGGCGCAGGCGATTCGGTGACCGGCGCTGACGTGTCCACCGTCGGCGCGCCCGATGTCGGAATGGCTGTGGTCGTGGATGTTTCGGTGGTCGACGTCGTCGTGGTGACTGATGTCGTCGTCGGCTTGTCGTTCGAGGCCTTGTCGCCACACGCGGCGAGGCTGGACACGGCCAACACCACTGCGCCGACGCATGCGGTCAGCCGACCTGGGAATTGCGGAATCGGGTTGGTAGGCATGGTGCAATCACTTTCGTCCGGCAGTGTCGTGGAAGCGGATACCCATTCTCCAGCCAGCCGAAACCCGCTGATCCGCCATGGCGTACATCATGCCCAACCAGCGAGCGAAGGATCAGGAATTCGAGCCGTCGTCCGGACAGGCCACGTCCACATAGACCGTCACCGATGTCTTCGGCAGGGGCGGTACCCCGCGGTTCGGGTTGTGGATCGCATTCACCTGACATCGGTTCAGCGGCAACGAGCTACGGCCGCTGATCCAATTGATCGACACGGTGTATCCGTCGGTACTCAATTCGTGGATGATCTGATCGGCGGGTTGACTGCCCGGCGTCGGATCCGCCGCGGCCAACGGCGATTCCCCGATTGCCATGGCCGCCAACAGTGTGGTCAAACCGATGGGCCTCGTATGTCGCGATGAAGTCCGCATCTCACTCCCCCTCTGACGGTCGGGCTCCCCTGCGCGGCCGTTGATTTACCCTGTCGTTAATTGTGAGTGTATGCACGATGTACGACAGTTGAACGGAACGTTAAGTGAATTCATAGACAGTCGGTCGGTCCGTCGCCCCCGTAGGGCAGCTTTCACGACGGTGAGCAAGTAGTCACGCGTCACGCATACAACCCACACGCAGTGTGTTGCGGATGAATGCTGTTGTCGAGCAACCTGTTTCGATCACACTCTGAGCGTCCAGCCGCACCTAGACCCGACGACACTCGACGCCGTCGACCCCGGACAAATATTCAAGTTTCCGTTAATTTTGGGGAAACACTAGATAGACTGCCGCTGAATTACACGACTGGGAGGATCGGTATGGCGAACAGCCGTTTGGTTTCGGCGATCGTGGCTGCAGGCGTTGTCTTGGCGGGCGGCGCGGCGGCTACAGCTTGGGCAGGGGGTCCGCCCGGTTTCGTGCAAGACGCAGACGACGTTTCGGTGGCAGTCGGCACGGGTGAATTCCAAGGTGCCCTGGTGGGTTTCACCGCAACCGGTGACACCAACGAGGAAGCCTCAGCCGCAGTCATCGCGGCATGCACTGCCGCTGGTGGAGTTGAGTGCACCAGCGACGAGGTGACCAACGACCGCCTGTGCATCGTGTCGGTGGGCGACGGCGTCAGCCATGTCGTCAGTGGCGGTGCCGGCGTCACCATCGAGGCAGCCCGGGACGACGCGTACAACCGCGCAGCGGCGGCCGGCACGCCGTTCGGCGACGACCCCACCAGCGTTGTTGTATCGGCCTGCCCCTGATGAGCGAGCGCATGCCAGCGCGTACCGCGCACATCCATGTTGGTAACGCGACCGAGGGGAATGGACACATGCCAGGTCGACGCAAGGCGGCACTGCTGATGGTGAGTTTGGCTGCGGCGGCAGGTATTTCAGCGCCCGTCGCCAACGCGCGGCCGACGTGCCAGGACACCTTCGCCAAAACCATCTGTTCGACGAACGGCAGTACGTCGATCAAGGCCCGTCCGGGTACGGTCGCCCCGCCGGCCAACCAGCCCATGATGCCCTGGCTCGGGATGCCGGGGCGGCGCCGCTGATCGCGCGCGATGACCCGTCCGTACCACGGCGGGTCATCGCAAGCACTCCAGCCCTCACGGGTTGATGGTCTGCTCTCCGAGCTGACGACCCCACACGTAGTCGGCGACGAGCGGTGAGTTGAGTCCGATGTGGTTGTACGGCGCGATAGAGGCGCCGGTATCCAAGACCAAGTACGGCATCGGAAGGATGTCCTTGGTCACCTGCCAGCATCCCGGACGGCCCATCGGACCGCCCGAGGCGTTGACTCGCGGCAGATTGTCCGGATACACATAGGGATTCGCGGCGCCGACCAACGTGCCGGGCCCTGACAGCGAATATCCATTGCCACCGATCGCCTTGGCCAGAGCCGGTGCTGCCCGTACGACGCCCCTTAACGTGCAATCGAATTCGGGGCTGTAGGCGTTCAACAGCTGAGCTGTCGACTGCAGATCCTGCGCGCCGCGGACGAGGTACGGGCCGCCGCGCTCGAAGCTGTCCGCAGCGGTATCGCCGTACCCGACTGCGGCCATCAGCGCGCGATCCAAGTTGATTCGCTGGCCGTTGATGGTGCGCACCGCCTGAACTGCGCTCGCCAGGCCATCCCACAAATCCGCGGAGGCATTCGCGTAGGCATCTGCGAGGTCGGCGATCGCCCTGGTGTCATGGCGGAAATCGGGCATCCGCTCGACGAAGTCAGCCAGGATGTCGTTGCCCTCGACCAGGGACTGTCCGAATCTGTCACCAATGCCGTCGAGCGCCTGCGCTGCGGCGGTCAGCGTCGCGTTGACCTTGACCGGGTCGATCTGCCCGGAGATCGCGGTGATGGTCTCGAACAACGTGTTGAATTCTGCGGTGATGCCGACTGCGTTGATCTCATCACCGGGCCGCAGCCGCTGCGGAGACGGATCGCCAGGCGACGCAAAGGCGACGTACTTGTTGCCGAACGCCGTGGTGGCCTGCAGTCGCACTTCGACATTGCGCGGCAACGTGTTCGAGTACTGCGGGTCGATGTCGAGCTCCAGCCGGGCTTGCGGGCTTTTGCCACTGCCGGTCACCGCGTCGACTGCCCGCAATCGGCCGATCGGCACGCCGTTGTAGGTGACTTTCGAACCCGGGTCCAGCGAGAGTCCAGCGCGACTCGTCAGGACATACAGCTCCGTCGAAGTGCTGAAAAAGCCACGGAATTGGCACCAGATCAACGTCAACGCCGCGGCTACGGTGAAGGCCAAGATCACGCCGGCGGTCTTGTAGGGCGGCGTTCTGTTCTTGTTGAGTGGAGCGCGCCTGTCCCCCATGGGCAGATGGTAGGGCGTCGGAGCCGTCGGAGCAGGTCAATGCGTCGTCCCGCTGACGCTGCGGCGTCAAGATTTCTTCGACGGGATCACGATCACCACGATCAGCGTCAGGATCGAGAAGAACAGCCCCAGAAGTCCCCAGCCCAAAGGGTTTCTGCCCTTCGTACCGGCGATCACCGCACAGATGATCGCGGCGATGACGCTACCGATCGCGACGAAGATTCCTTTGATGCCCCGCAGAATGAAGCCGGCTGCCTCGGGCTGACTCTGTAGGGCGATGACCAGTTCATGAACCATCTCAAATCCTCACACTGAGTGACGCGTCGAGTGCATCAGCTGCTGCAGCTATTCCCTGCCGTGGGTTCTTCGAAACGTCGCCATCCGGTTGACATCCCAGGTTTGAGGAGCCGGAACAGATGCGGATTCAACTGCGTTGGGTATCCCCGTGCACACGTTTTCTGTTGGCAACGCGACGGTCACGCAGCTCACCGAGCTGGATGTCTGGCCTATCGCGCCTCGGCTCTGGTATCCCACGATCAGCGAGTCCCAGTTGGATGCCGCGCAGCAGCTGTTCGCACCGTCGGCCATCACCGATGACGCCGGCACGATGCTGTTCGCGATTCACAACTACGTCATCGAGATCGACGGCACGGTCATCGTCGTCGACACCTGCTCGGGGAATCACAAGAACCGTCCGCACTTCGCGGATCTGCACATGCTCGACACCGACTACCTGAACCGACTTTCGCGGGCGGGATTCGACCCGGCCGACGTCGACATCGTCATCAATACCCATTTGCATCTGGACCATTGCGGGTGGAACACCCAGCTGGTCGATGGCGCTTGGGCGCCGACTTTCCCCAATGCGAGCTATCTGTTTCACGACGTCGAGCTCGAATACCTTCACGCACAATGGGAGTCAGACCCGGTCGGGCAGTGGCGAAACGACGCCGGGTGGGTTTACCAAGACAGCGTGTTGCCCATTCTGGACAGCGGTGCATACCGCGGCGTCGGCGCCGGCGACGTCCTACACACGAGCGGGAACACGCGGATCTCGGCGGTCGACGCGGCCGGACACACGCCCGGGCATCTCGCCGTCGAGATCAACAGTCCTGGTGGGGGTCTGCTCATCGTCGGCGACGCCTTGCACCATCCTGTTCAGGCGCTGTACCCCGACCTGGCGTTCTTTGCCGATCGAGATCCCCAGCAGGCCATCAACACCCGTCGCGCCATTCTCGAACGCAGCGCCAGTCAAGGACTCGGCCTCGTGACGGCCCACTTCCCTGCGCACGGCCCTCTATACGTCCGCCGCGACGGCGGTAGCTTCCGTTGGCAAAATTATTCTGACGTTGTCAAAGTTTGCTGATGGCGACGAGCTGCGGTCGTAGCCGACGCGGTGAGCTCACCAACTGCGATCCCTGTACGGGCTGACTTCTTTGCCCGACGACTCCGCATGAGCCTGTGCGCTGGTTGTCACCACTCCCCTTTCGATATATGGGTAGTCGTGATTCAGGACTCGAACCGAACGTCCCAATTGAGTGATCCAGGACACATCGCGGGTCGACCGCGCTGCGGATGCGCCAGGCAGGCCGGCGCCAGCTGAAACATGCACGACCGGTTGAAGATTGGGCGCTGGAACCGCAAGCCTGCGGTCTTGACGAAATGATCAATTGGCGAGGAGCCGACGGAGGTAGTTCCGTTGGTCGAAGGTGAGGCGCTGAAAGCAATTGGCCAGCGCCGACGCCTCGGTGCCGTCGTCGGGCATGCCGCGCGGAAAGACCACCCACACCGATTCATCGCCCACTACCCCGATCTCCGCGATGAACCCACCGCCGGCGAGCTGCTCCCCCAGCGCACGCAATCGCCAGCCTTGCGCTTGGAGTGCGTTGGCCCACCAGTACGCCACCCGGACCGGACGCGGCGGCTGACAGATCATGCCTGGGATGTACGCGGAGTTGCGTGCCGCTGAGCGCGAGTGCTTCAGCAGCTGCGAGCCGCGTAACAGCGTCTCCGTGTCCGTGGCGTCGTCCCACTCTCCGCGGTTGTGCTGGGAACAGTCCTGCCGTCCAACGGAATTCATTCAAGTCTCCATATCGTGCAGCGGCGTTTCCGTGACGCCGTGAAGCAGCAGGGTGCCCACAGCGCACGCGGTCAAACCCGCGGAGATGGCAAGCCGGCGGCCACCAGACGTGGCACGCGCACAATCGCCGTTACGGCAATGTGAGCAACGGGAAAGCCGACACGAGACACCGCGATACCCGCGGCAGAACACGAAACACTGCATCCCCCTTGAGAAGACCGGCCCTAAGCCCCCCGGCTTTACTGGCACTCAGCTGATACCACGAGAATTCCATGAACTTACCGGCGCGTCAACTCTTCACGAACATTTGCTGTCATTGCATTCACAGAAATTTCAGCTAACGTTCGTGCGACGGGCGCGTGCCCGCACACCATCCTGCGGCAGCTTGCCCAGGTGCCGCACCCCCGGGCGGTCATCACCAGGTCACTTCGGCGCCACACACGCACCGGCACCAACTGGCTCACCGCAAGTAACTGCACCGCAATATGATTCAAAGGGGGAATCGCATGGCCAGCAAGAAACGTCGCCAGTATTCAGTGGACGAAGCTTCCTTCGCAGAACGACTCAACCGACTGTTCGCCGCCATCCGGCCGCCCGGACGCGGGCCGTACCGCAGCTTCGAGGTAACCGAAGCCCTCGAGCATCGCGGGTACCGGCTATCGGCCCCATACCTTTCGCAACTCCGCTCCGGTACCCGCACATGCCCGTCCCCGCGCACCGCGGAGATGCTGGCCGAGTTTTTCGGTGTCAAAGTCGAGTACTTCGACACCAATACCAGTTATGCGCGTGCGCTCGACGTCGAGCTGGACTGGCTCGAACTCGGCCATGACGAGAGCGTGCGTGACCTCACCACCGCACTCATGACGCTGAGCCCCACCCTTCGTGAAGAACTCCTCGGGCAGGTCGACAGCTGCCAATTCGATTGCATGCCAACCATTGCCGAACAGATGGCCGAGCTGCCGCCGAGCCCCGTGCGGCAGGCTCTTGCGCCGGCCTAACGTTCGCGGTGACGTGTGAGGCTGGGCAGCAACACGTCGTCGACCAAGGTCCGCACCGTGTCCTCGGTCGGCGGCCGATCGGAGACCAGCGCCCGGAACACCAGGTACCCCGGCAGCAGGTCGAAGATCTCCTCATCGATAGCCGCGGAGTCGATTTCGCCGCGTTCGACGGCCGCGGCGAGGACGCCGTCGATGACCAACTTGCGGTGAAAAATGAATTTCTCCTGCATCACCGCCTGCAGGCCGGGGCTGTGTGACATCTCGTTCAGCACAGCCCGCATGGTCCTGGTGTGTTCATGGGCCTGTACACAGACGGACCGGCCGATCTCCAGGAGGTCTCCACGGAGCGAGCCCGTATGGGGTGGCACGGCGGAACTGCGCGTGCCCTCGATGAAAGCGGCCAGCACCAGGTCCGCCTTCGACGGCCAGCGCCGGTACATCGTCGCCTTGCTGGCCTTGGCCCTGGTCGCCACCGCCTCCACGCTCAGCCGGTCGTAGCCGTGCTCCTGCAACAGCTCCAGGGTGATCGCCAGAAGTTCAGCTTCCCGCTCACTCCATGGGCAGTCGACGGTGTCGCACATGTCGTCCGACATCGCCACACCCCTTCCCGGCCTCGCACGGATGGAATATCAGAGTTACACCACAGCGTTGCACTTCGTTGCAGCAATTGAGCGCAGGGTTTTGCCCATATGTCAACCCGGTTGCGATCGCGCGTACGGTACCGTACCGTTCTCCGTTACGGGACGATTTGACGAGATTGCTACGGCGGTTCGTCAACGGGGGCGTCGAAAGGCTGTGGCTTGAGCAAGTTTTCGGTGAGCAGGTTGGCACGCCGGCAATGGATCGCCATCGTGGCGATCGTGGTGGTCGCTCTGGTCGGATTCAGTGTCGACCGATTGCGCGGCATCTTCGGCTCCGACAACGAGATTTCGCGGCCCGGTTCAGAGGCCCTTGAGAACACCGGCTACAACCCGAAACGTGTGCTGTTCGAGGTGTTCGGTTCGCCCGGCTCCACGGCCACCATCAACTATCTGGATATCAACGCCCAGCCTCAGCGCGTCGAGAACGTCACCCTGCCCTGGTCGCAGGCCCTCACCACCGACGACCCGACGATGTACGCCGACCTCCGAGCGCAGGGCGATGGCAGCACCATCGGCTGCCGCATCACCGTCAACGGCATCGTCAAGGACGAAAGGTCCACGACCCACGTGAACGGATACATCTCGTGCCTGGACAAGACCGCATGAGCGAGCATCAGCGAGGAGCCGAAGGCGGATCGCGTGTCGAGGCCGGCACCGATATCGCAGTGAAGGGCGCCCGGCCCGCACGGCTCATCCAGAAGCTCGCACTCCCGATCCTGTTGATCTGGATCGGGATCGCCGCCGTCACCAACACCATTTCACCCCAGCTCGAAATCGTCGGGTGGGAACGCTCCGTCGGGCAGAACGCGGCCGACGCACCGGGCATTCTCGCGATGCGGCACATCGGTGAGGTCTTCCACGAATTCGATTCCGACAGTGCGGCAATGCTCGTGATCGAGGGCGATCAGCCACTCGGTCCGGAAGCACACAATTACTACGACGGCTTGGTGAAGCGGCTGCAGGCCGACAAAGAGCACGTCGAGCACGTGCAGGACTTCTGGGGTGACCCGCTCACCGCCGGCGGCTCCCAGAGCAAGGACGGCAAAGCGGCCCTGACGCAGCTGTATCTGCGGGGCAATCAGGGCGAGGCAATGTCGAACATCTCGGTCGACGCCGTGCGCAAGATCGTCGCTGCCGATCCGCCTCCGCCGGGTATCAGGGCATACATCACCGGCGCTTCGCCGCTGGTGACCGACAACTTCGAAGTCGGCAGCGCGGGCACCAACGAAGTCACCGGCATCACCTTCCTGGTCATCGGCATCATGCTGCTGTTCGTCTACCGCTCATTCGTGACGATGCTCATCGTCTTGCTGACCGTCGCCGTCGAACTCTCGGCGGCCCGTGGCGTGGTGGCGCTCCTCGCGCACGCCGACCTCATCGGACTGTCCACCTACGCGACGAACCTCTTGACGCTCCTCGCCATCGCGGCAGGCACCGACTACGCCATCTTCGTCGTCGGCCGCTACCAGGAGGCGCGCGGCAAGGGGATGGACCGCATCTCGGCCTACCACGACATGTGGCACGGCACTGTCCACGTCATGGTCGGCTCCGGGTTGACCATCGCCGGCGCCGTCGCGTGCATGAGCTTCGCCCGCCTCCCCTACTTCCAGACGCTCGGAATACCCGCTGCCATCGGTGTTCTCGTGACGTTGGCGGCCGCGCTGACGCTGGGACCCGCGGTGTTGTTGATCGCCACCAAGTTCGGACTCATGGAGCCCAAGGTCGCCCAGCGGGCACGGGGCTGGCGCAAGATCGGCACCGCCATCGTGCGCTGGCCGGGACCAATCCTGGTCGTGACCGGCGCGATCGCGCTCATTGGTGTGTTCGCGCTGCCGGGCTTCGAAGTCAGCTACGACAACCGCCCGTACATCCCCGCCAGTGCACCCGGCGTCATCGGAATGGAAGCCGCCGAACGGCACTTCACCGAGGCACGGATCAATCCCGAACTGCTGATGATCGAAACCGATCACGACATGCGCAACCCCGCGGACATGCTGATCCTCGAGCGCGCGGCCAAGGCCGTGCTGCACACCCCGGGAATCGCTCTGGTGCAGTCGATTACGCGCCCGCTGGGTACGCCGATCACCCACAGCTCCATCCCGTTCCAGATCAGCGCTTCCAGCGCGAGCCAGATCATGAACCTGGGCTACCAGCAGGACCGAGCCAACGATCTGCTCAAGCAGGCCAACGAGATCGACAATACGATCGGTGTGCTCAAGCAGCAGCTGTCGCTGCAGAAGCAGAGCGCAGCGGCGACCCATGAACAGGTCGAGGCGTTCCACGACACCGTTGTGACCGTCAACGATCTGCGCAACAAACTCGCCGATTTCGACGACCAGTTCCGCCCGATGCGCAACTACTTCTACTGGGAACCCCACTGCTTCGACATCCCTATGTGCTCGGCGCTGCGGTCGGTGTTCGACTCCTTGGACGGGATCGCAGACCTGTCCGACAAGTTCGGCAACATCACCGCCAGCCTCGACAAGTTGGATGCCCTGCAACCGCAATTGGTGGGGCTGATCCCGCCGCAGATCGCCATCCAGGAACGCAATCGCGAACTGACGCTGTCGAATTACGCGACCACCGGTGGTACCAACAAGCAGAGCGACGAGGCGCTGAAGAACGCCACCGCGATGGGTAAGGCGTTCGACGACGCCAAGAACGACGACACGTTCTACCTGCCGCCGGAAGCCTTCGACAACGCTGATTTCAAGCGCGGGCTCAAGCTGTTCCTGTCCCCCGACGGTAAAGCGGCCCGAATGATCGTCACACACCAGGGCAACCCCGCCAACCCCGAGGCCATCCCGCACATCAACGCCATCAAGGAAGCGGTGTTCGATGCGCTCAAGACGACGCCCATGTCGGACGCCAAGATCTACGTCGCCGGTATCGGCGCCACCAACAAGGACATTCAAGAGGGCACCAAGTACGACCTGTTGATCTCCGCGCTCGCCGCCGTCGCACTCATCCTGCTGATCATGGTGATCGTGACCCGCAGCATCGTCGCCGCGGCCGTCATTGTCGGCACCGTGGTGCTGTCGTTGGGCGCTTCAATCGGTCTGTCGGTTCTGGTGTGGCAGTACATCTTCGGCATCCATCTGTACTGGGTCGTGGTGCCGCTGGCCATCATCCTGCTGCTGGCCGTCGGCGCGGACTACAACCTTCTGCTGGTGTCCCGGTTCAAGGAGGAGATGCACGCGGGTCTGAACACCGGCATCATCCGGTCGATGGGCGGCACCGGCAGCGTCGTCACGGCAGCCGGTCTGGTGTTCTCGGCCACCATGGCGGCGTTCATCTTCAGCCCACTGGTGATCCTCGGGCAGATCGGTACGACCATCGGCCTTGGCCTGCTGTTCGACACGTTGGTGGTGCGGTCGTTCATGACGCCGTCGATCGCCGCGCTGCTCGGCAAGTGGTTCTGGTGGCCGCAAATCGTGCGCCAGCGTCCAGTGCCCGCACCATGGCCGACTCCGGCTCAGGACCATACCGACGATGATCTGGTGGAATCGAACGAGCGCTGAGACGGTGCTCATAACGCAGGGATGAATTCTGCGAGCGCAAGGATCATCGACACCACCAGCGCGAGTCCGATCAACCCGCCCGCGGGAATCATGGCCCCGCACACCATGATCCAGACGGCAAGTCTGGGCCATTCAAAAGGCTGGTTGCCCACCACATCACCGAGGCGGGCCCGCAGCAGGTGGTAGGCCGCCCAGACGACCGCCCCGGCCGTGGCCACCGCGATGATCCGCATGCCGACCGGTGTGGCGGCCAGGGCGATACCTCCCATGATCGCCGTGGCCGCCACCCGCGCCCACGTCACCGTTCGAAACTGAGCCGTCCGCGTGAGTGGTTGACTGCGATCGGGCTCACCGCGGTACCGCGGCAGCCGCCCGTCGATACCCAACAGGCGCCAGATCCATCGCGCCCACACCGTCCGCAGGCCGAGGTCTTCGGCAACACGTCGGACGTCCGCGGCCGATTCGGCCATCAATCGCCGCGAGTGATCACTGCGCCAGTAAGCGGCTTTGAAGACTTGCCGAGGAATCCGGAACTGCCGGGCGAACGTACGCGGCGGAGTGATCATCTCGCCGATCAGCCATCGCAGATAGATCGGAAACGCCAAGGCGTACAACCCACGACGGAACGATCCGACGGCCGCGATTCGTTGCGCCAGATATTGGCTGGCGAACGCGATATGACGAGCTTCTTCCGCGAGGTGAATGGCAGTAACCCTGTTCAGCAGCGCGGGCACCGCTGTGGCGCCACGATGCTGCAGCGTCTGCTGGAAATGCAGAGGCTGCTCCCCGCAGAGCACTCCGATGAACAAGAAGATGTCGGCGTAGCCACCGATGAAGCCCAGGATCGGCCCGAAGAACCGCGAGCCTCGCCGCATTCCAGGAACGTCGGCACCGGTGCGGTTGACGAACTCCTGGAACATCTGGATGTGGTGGCATTCTTCGGTCAGTTCGTGCAGTAGATAGCGGAACACCGCCGAACCGTTCGGCAAGGTGCCGGCGTGGTGAATCACCCCACGAATCAGCATCATTTCGAACTGCAGCGTCACCTTCAGGATGTTCGCGGTCAGCCAGCGACCCATCGCGATGCGCTGCTCGAGGGGCTGCTGCGCATACCATTCGGTCGCGGCGAGCGGGGCGATGTCGGGATCGAGCTGCCACCGCCGATCGTCGTCCTCCACGGCGTTTTCCGGTGCATCCCAGTCGATGTCGACGAAGGGATCGAAACGCCGGCGCGTGCTGGCGCCGGCGAGTGCCGTCGCGATGTCGGCGTTCAGCTCGACCAGACTGTCCGCGGTCGCATGTGGCCTGCGCCACTCTGCGGGGGTGACTGAGGTGAATTCCACGGCCATGAGGTGACCTCCGTTGGTATCGAAGGGAACTGGGTGCCGCCGAGCCTGCGGCCAGGCGTTTGCGCGACGGTGTCGGCAGCGTTGCGGCGGTGGCGATTCGCCTGGGAAGCGTTGTCCCAGTGCGGGATATGTCACCGACACTGGTGTGCAACGCCGCAGAAACAGGACAGTTCCTATACTCGGCGATGCTCGTCTCCAACGAACCGTTGCCGCTGCGGGGCTTGGGCCCTCGGACACGCCTCGGCGGGTTGGACAGCGGCGCGTTGGGTCCCGCCGATGTTGCGGCACAGTCCGTTTCGGCGATGGCGCCGTGCGGCGCCGCGACCGCGATTCCGGTACTGGTTGCCGCACAGGGCGGTCCGGTCGTCGCGAGCATGGCTATCGCATTCGGAATCACCCTGGTTGTGTCATGGCTCGTACGGGGATTCGCCCGGCGCGTGCCCGCTGCGGGTTCCCTCTATACCTGTGCTGCCATTGGTGTCGGGCCGATGTCCGGATTCATCACCGCCGGCGCACTGTTGCTCGGCTACCTGGGCATCGGGATGTTCGCCGTCACCGAATCCGCGTCGTTCGCCTTACGCTTGGCGGCCGCCGCCGGGATGGCGGCACACGGCTGGTTCGTCGCGGTCGGCGCGCTCGGATTTGCGGTGGCCAGTGGGCTGGTACTGGTTCGCGGAATCCGGTTGTCGGCGCGGGTCTCGCTGGTGACCGAAGCTGTGGCCGTACTGCTCGTGGTGGCGGTGTCGGTGTGGCTGCTCTGTCACGGTGACGGACGCCTATTGCAAGATTCCGTGCTGGCTCCGGTCCCCGATGTCGGCCGCCTGGCCGGTGGTATCGCTGTGGCGATGACGGCGTTCGTCGGCTTCGAGAGCGCGACAGTGCTGTCGGTCGAGACGCGCGCTCCGCTTCGCACGGTGCCGGCGGCCGTCCGCGGCTCGCTGTTGGTGGGCGGATTCGTTGTGTTGCTTGCGACCCTGGCGCAGGCCGAATCGCTCAGCGGCGCGACGACGAGTTCGTGGTTCGCGGCACTGGCGGCCAATCCCGGTGGCCAGATGCTGGTACCGGCGGTGTATCTCGCGGCCACTCTGTCGTTCTTTGCCTGCGCGCTGGCGTCGACAACTGCGGCGGCGCGCGTCTTGTTGTCACTGGCCCGCGAAGGCGTGCTCCCAGCAGCCCTCGGCCACACCGATCTGCGGAGCAAGGCGCCCACGGTTGGGATCGCGGTGTGCACGGCAGCCGTCTTCGGGGTGCCGTTCGCGGTCAGCGCCGTCGGGGCCGACCCGACAGCGGTGTGTGGATCATTGGTGGCCGGCGCGGTCTGTGGCTACCTGCTGGCATATGCCGCGCTGGCGGGCGCGATGCCGCTGATGCTGCGCCGCCTGGGCGAGCCCAGTCGCGCGGTCTGGGTTCTCGGTCCTGCCTGCGCATTGGTACTCACCGCCGTGGCGGCCGGATTCTGGGGACTGACCGTCGCGGGGCCTTCGTGGTCTGGATCGGCGGTGTCGGCGGCCTGGATGCTGCTGTGGGCAGCGCTCGGATGCTGGCTACGCGGCCGCCGGCCGGATGCCTTCGCATCGATTGGCGCGCACTCGGGAACCGTGAGGTCCTCGGTCTGGCGCGGATACTTGCGGCGCTCGCCATGACACGCGCGTTACGTCCGGATGCCGGGTCCCGCTCCGCGCTCGCTGCCCTGGCCATCATCGAAGAGGTAGCGGCCGCGGGACCGGGCATCACGGCGCTGGAAATCACTCATCGGCTGCGGATGTCGCGGTCGGCCGCGTACCGCCTGCTCGGAGTATTGGTAGAGACCGAGTACCTCGTCCGCACACCCGATTTGGGCGGATTCGCGCTGGGACGCCGGATCGATCGATTGGTCGGCATCCCGTCGACACCCGCGGACCGGGTCCGCGAAGCGGTGGACGCCGTGCGCGCCGAAGCCAGGTTTGGGATACACCTGGTGCTGCACCGACCCCTGGCTCCTGCTCCGCAACCGGCACTGGAGTTGTTCGACATCGATCCAGATTTCCCGCTGTCTGATCCTGAGCGGATTGTCGCCGAGCCGGATTGCTCGGCCATCGGCCGCATCATCTCCGCAGACGCGCGCGGCGAGCGCCCAGTGTTCGCCTCGCAGGCCGGACTGATGGTGCCGGGCCACGGTTGCCTGGCCGTCCCAATCCGTGGTCAGGACTGCAGTCTCATTGCCGTGCTGGCCGCCTCCGCACCCATCCACAGAGTGGCGGACTCGGACACGTTGGTGTCATTCCTGGCTCCCCACGCTCAGGCGCTGGCAGCGGCATGTACCGCATGGGCGCCGGCCCGCCGTCCGGAGTACACGCAGTCGGCCAGCGACAATCCACTCACGTAGGAGTTGGCACAGATTCCGACGGCGGTGCGTCCCGCCGCGAACAGGCCGTAAATCGGCTGTCCCTGTGGAGTTTTCACGGCGCCGGTCTCTTCATCGACGATGAGGCCACCGAGGGTGAACATGGGGCATGGATTGATCAAGCTGCGTTTGATCGAGATCGCGATGAGTGAGTACGGCCCTTGCTCGATGGGATGGACGAAATCGGCCGGCTTGCCCATCGGGTCAGGGTCACCCGACGCCGCGGCCTCGTTGTGCTCAGTGACTGTTTGAAGCAGTCCCGCCGGGTCGACACCCGCCTTGGTCGCGACGGCTTCGAGGGTGTCGGCCTCCACGCGATCGGTCCGTAGCATCGCCTCCATCTGGAGCCGCTGAAACCAAATCGCTTGCTGTGGCAGCTGTTTGCGTGCCTGCTCGAGCAATGCCCGGTCAGTGAGGACCCATCCTCGTCCGTTGTGGTGTTGCACCATCGCATTGCCGATGGCTGCGCCGTAACGGGTTTCGTCGATGAACCGCTGCCCTCGCTCGTCGACGACGAGCCCGCCGAGCATCGCGCTTGGCGGAGTGATGAATCGCCACGCGGACACGTTGTCCAATCGATCAACTGCCGCGCCGACGTCGATGGCCAACTGCATGCCGCTGCCGTCATCGGCACTGGTTCCGAGCTGAAGGCCGTCGCGATACGCCGGAGCATGTTGCTCGATCAATTCTCTATTGGCGATATAGCCGCCCGCACAAAGGATTACGCCCTTCCGGGCATGGACGTCGATCGTCTGGGCGTATCGGCGCTCCAGGGCCGACAAACGCCGCTCCAGCGTCGCGCGCAGCGGCGGATAGTAGATGCCCGGTTTCACTGCCAGCGCCGCGTATGCCGCATAGCGTCGCTTCACCCACGCCGGTGCGTGCGCGAGGGTGCTGGTCCGCACACCCACGACTCGACCGGTGGAATCCGTCAGAAGCGACTCGGCGCGGGTATGGAACATCGTGCGCACCCCGGCACGGCTCGCCGACTCAGCCAGCGGCTGGTAGATCTTCTTGCCTGACGCACCAGGCCCTTTGGCCCGGTGACCGCGTTGCACCGGCGGAGTGAGCGCACGGAAGTGCCCCGAGTTCTCGCTGCCCGAGTAGTACAGGTAGTACTTGTTGTTGGGGTACGACGTCTTGTAGGGACACACCGATGCCTCGAACGGCACGCCGTGTTCGGTGAGCCAGTCGATCATCGCGGGACTGCCGTCGACGAACCGCCGCAGTGTTTCCGGCCGTACTGAGTCGCCGACCTCGGCGCGCAGATACGTGTACATCGCATCAGCGCTGTCGTCGATACCCGCTTCGCGCTGCACCCACGTTCCCCCGCCGGCGTAGATGATCCCGCCCGACACCTGCGTGGCGCCGCCCCCGTTGAATCGGTCGATGGCGAGGACATCTGCCCCCTGAGCTCGCGCTTCCAGCGCGGCGCACACACCGGCAGCTCCGTAGCCGACCACAACCACGTCCGCCGTGACGCCGCTCATGGTGATCCTTTCCGACAAATTCTAGTACTCGCAGTTTAGACTCGGAGTACAACATATCAGTTTGGATGTGGATTCCATGGCCTCGGGATTCAGTGGGCCTGCTGCTCGTACACTTCGATTCGTGGTTGAACAATCGGGACGGGCAGTCCCCGCGGCGGTAGCGAGCAAGCTCTATGCCGCAGCCGACCTGATCGCCACCAAGGGCCTGGAAAACACGAAGATCGAAGAGATCGCGGCCGCATCCGGTGTCCCGAAAGCCACGCTGTACTACTACTTCACCGGCAAGGACGACATCCTCGGATTTCTGCTGCGGGATTCGCTCGGCGACCTGGCCCGCGATGTTGCCGCTGCTGCCGATTCCGCCGGCAGCGGCAAGGAGAGACTCGTCGCCGTCATCACCGCGCAGGTCGCGCACACAATGAACCGGCCGGGGACGAGCACCGCGCTGGTAGGCGACCTCGGCCGCGCGATCAGACTTCCCGAGCTCGCCTCGGCCGTCCAACAGGCGTTCTACGAACCCATCGCACGAGTGCTCGAGGCCGGCGCCGCGGACGGCACCCTGAAGCGGGTCGCAGATCCGAGCACCGACGCGATCAGCATCTTCGGCGGGGTCATGATGACCGCGCTGTTGCACAACGTCGTCAGCTCAGGAAAGAGCAAACACGACGTTACCGGCGAAGTCATCGACTTCGTCTTGAACGGCGTCGCGCCCGCGGGCTAGCTGCCCCGATCGGCGGCCGCAGTACGCCGCGGACATCGTGCCGTGGGCGGCGCTCGGTACCTACCCCGGGCGTAGGAAGCCCCCTGGTGATCTCCGACCACAGCACGATCCCAGCGGGCCCTTCTCGTTCATAGGCTGTTGAACACGTAGTGCGACAACCTGTTTCGCGCACGCGAGCGAGAAGGTCCATGGTGAACAGTCCGGCATCGATCCGCGCCCATACCCTGCGAGCAGCGGCGGTCGCCGCAGCAATGAGCGCAGCCCTGACCAGCACTGCGGCTTCGGCGTCCGCTTCGCCGGCCCATCGAATGTTCCTGCTCGCCAACATGCACACGTGCGATTTTCAGCTTGTGACAACGCAATTGGGCCGTCCGGGAGCCAAGCTCTTCGCGGAGATCACCTCTGACGGATACACCGCGGTCGCCCATATCGATATGACCAACGGTGCCGACAACGGGCAGTACGTGGTGCGGGTCATCCCGGCACCACACGCCGTGCTGGGCTGTATGCCGGGCGACCGCGGCATCACCACGGGTACGCTCGCCGCCGATGCCTTCGGCAGCGGCAGCATCACGCTGCAAGCGCCCATCCCGACCGGTACCACCGGCATGTGGCTGGCAGTGGATCTACCGTCCCCGCATTCGCAGATCCCCCAGGAGTTCTTCAGCAGCAACTACATCGCGCCGGTCTGACCACTACGAATTAGTCCGCGCAATAACGACTTTCATGGTGGGTTCCGCCAGCACGTCCCGGCGTGCAGGGTGCAGCGCGGCCGGCTACCCGACGTCGGCGCGCGTGGTATCGAGCACCACCACGACACTGACTCGGTCACCGTGGGTCTTGCCCAGCGCCCGCTGAATGTCCTTGCGCACACCGAGCCGATGCTTCCCACCGTACGGAGCCAATGAGCCGGTGTAGTCCACGCTGTCATCGAACCGGGCCTTCACCGGCACCCGAGCCCGGACACCGAAGAGGTCAATCGTGTTGAAGGGGAACGTAATATAGGCACCCGGGCCATCCGGGCGTTCGATGTCAGCCTCGAAGGCGACCGGCCCGGGATCGCGATACTGCACCGTCAGATTCCCGTCCAGGCGCTGGCGATCCGCTTGCCGATGTCGACGACCTTCGCCTGCTGCGCTTCGGGTGCTTCGATCCGGCGGCCAACCTGCTTGGCGATGACGCGTTTGATCTCCGAGTCGACGTCGGCCACGATCCGCAGGAGTTCGCCCCGCAGCGTCTGGGACGTGACGTTGACCGTGATGTCCTTCCGCTCCGGCTTCGGAATATCGATGATCAGCAGCAGTGGCTCGGCAGCGCGGGCGGTGGCAATCAACGCGATCTCGCCGGTCACCATGAATCGGGAGCGATCGACGCGCAGGTCGATCAGGAGGTCGATATCGAGCGGGATGCGAACGTCGAACGCAATCATGTCGCCGTCCCTGCGAGTCACCTGGGGCTGTTCGATGCTGACGCGCGCAGTAACCCGAGCGATGCCCGCCGGCCCGGCCGGAAACGGGCCCAATTCGAAGGTATCGCCGGCCATCGTGCCGAAACCGTCGGCAACCCGGTCGGCGGTCACGGCGACCTCGAAGAATTTGCGGCCGAATTCCTCATAGGTCGCAAAGTCGTGCGTGGACATACGCATCAGACTCGCACGTCCGGGCGGTGTGTTTCTCGTGGTTTGCCAAAGCTGCCTGACGGGAGGTAACTCCCGCACCTCACAGCCGGCCCTTGACTTTCCTACTTGGAAACTGGAGGATCGACTTTCCAAGCGGGAAAGTGAGGACGAAGCCATGGAGCACATCACGCCGGCGGACGCGCGCGCCGCGCTCGACGCAGTGGATCACGCCAGGGCGAAAGTCGTAGACGAAGTCGGTCTCCCCCGGTGGTACTGGTGGCTCCTGGCTGTGGCATGGGTTGTTCTCGGGATCCTCGGCGACCTCGGCCCGCAGTGGCTCGCCGTCGGCGCGACAGTGGGGTTCGGCGTCATTCATTCCACGATTGCGTCCCGCCGCCTCAGCGGTCGCCGGCGCACCGAACGGCTGCAGGTCAGCGCCGATACCGTCAGCCCCCGGATCCCGATGGTGGTGATCGGCATGCTGTTCGCTCTGGTTGCCATCACGATCGCCACGGGATTCGCACTGGATGCTGACGGCGCCCGCCATCCCGGCATCGCAGCTGCAGTGTTTGTCGCTGTCATCGTCGGCCTGGGCGGACCTGAGATCTTGCGGGTTCTCCGCCGCTGGGTCCACGCATGACGGCACCGCGATTCGATGAGCTGATTCACCCGAGCACCCGCCTGTCCTTGGCGGCCACGTTGGCCGCCGCGGATTGGGTCGACTTCGCGTATCTCAAAGACGCTCTGTCGCTCTCGGATTCGGCCTTGTCGAAGCAGCTGTCGGTCCTTGAGCACGCCGGTTACGTCACCACCGAACGCCGTCTGGACGGCAGCCGCCACAAGGTGCACGCAAGCTTGACCGAGGCCGGCCGCGTCGCGTTTGACGGCCACGTTGCGGCATTGCGGGCCATCGTCGAAGGTCCGCAACATGCAGGGGTTTCGCGAGGCGCTGCGAAAGCCGGCCGATAGTCCCGACCCTGCGGAGTTAGTCGACGGTGTGCACGATCAAGATGTCGATCTTTGCTTTGCGTGCAACGTCGGCAGGCACCGAACCCAACAGTCGTCCTGCCGTCGAGTTCAGTCCGACATCGCCGACGACGATCAGGTCAGCGGCGACGTCTTGCGCCAACGTGGTGAGCGCCTCGACGGGCGCACCGATCACAGACCGCTCCTCGATGTCCTGGGCGCCCGCACCGCGCGCGAGTTCGCCGGCTTCGTGGAGGATCTCGTAAACGTGCGCGTCGCCGTGCACCCGGTAGCCGCCATCACGTCCCAGCGCGTCCTCTGCCCGACGATCACTTGCTTTCTCCGGTGCGGCCGGCCGTGCCCAACTGCCCTTTTCGACTTCGTGGAAATGAGCCGTCGCGATGACCAGCTTCGCGCCCTGCTGCGCCGCGAACTTGGCGGCATGCTCGACCGCTTTCATCGACGAGTCTGAGCCGTCAGTTCCAACCAGGACTGTCCGGTAGCTACCCATCGCTGTCTCCTTACGGGGGTGACGTCGTGACGACCTTAGCGCCGACGGATCAGTTGACGTGGGCGTTTGGCCTGCATTGCGGGTGTGCTCCCCCATCGGATCCCCCAATTGGTGGACATCGATCTCCTCCCCCGTATCAGCCGGTCGCCGGACAGACTCGCGGCCCGACGAACGAGACGCTGGAGATATCGCGGAACCGCGACGCCACCCGACTCGTCCCGGAAGGACACCACCATGACCGCCATGGCCCTCGACACCATCGAACCGGAGCCGGTCGACCGCCCGGACGCCGAAAGGTCCGCTGCCAAACGGCGCGCGATCATCCGGACGGTCCTCGAGGTGGGCACGCCGTTGGTCGCGTTCTATGGGCTGCGCGCCACCGGGCAGTCGGAGTACTTCGCACTCTTGGCCGCCACGATCGTCGCCGGCATCCCGGTGGTGTACGGGCTCGTGAAGGCGCGTCAACTCGACCCGTACTCCGGGTACCTCATGTTGATGTTCGGCCTGACCCTGGCGGTCGCGCTGGTGACCACCGACCCCCGGCTGGTGCTGGCCGGACAGACGCTCGTCGGCGGCGCGGCGGCCGCGGTGTTCCTGGCGAGCTGCCTGGTCGGCAAGCCCATGACACAGTTCGTCGCCGCCCGATTCATGCCCGCGGCCACTGAGCACACCCCGACCGCCGCGCTACACGCGTTGCACATCCGGCTCAGTGCAGTGGTCGGCGTCGGTCTGGTGATTCAGGTGGCCATCCTGCTCGGCATCATCTTCACGTTTCCCTTCGACGTCGCGAACGGTTTGGTCAACGTCGTCGGGTCCGTCGTCGTCCTGGCGATCGGTGCGGTGGTGGCACTCACGGTCCGCCGCTTCAAGCAGACGCTGAACGCCTGAGCTACCGCCGCAACAGACCCTGCGCCGCTTCGACGCAGGGTCTGAGCCGCGCTGCTGGGCCGACGCCGGACAGCGCCAGCGATCGTTGGGGTACTTCCAATCCGATGACGATGTCGCCGGGCAGCGCCGCGAGGATCTCAGACAGCGGAAGTTCGCCCTCCCCCGGAGCCATCCGTTCGAACATGGCTTCCTCGGCGTAGTTGCCGGCCTGCGGCGCCAGAGTCGTATCGCAGAGCTGGGCGTAACCGATCTGCTCGGCAGCAACGGTGCAGAGGTCTGCGGCGCCGGAACCGGACCGCACCAGGTGCATGGTGTCGATCAGCAGCCGGACATCGGGTCGCGAAATATGTTGGAGCACAGTCAACGCCGTCGGCAGGTCGCCGATGGTCAGGCCCGGCACCGGTTCGATGACCGTCTCGATCTGCCGTTGTGCGGCGAGTTCCGCCAGCGCGCCGATCTGGTCGACGGTGCGATCAAGGTCCGGGTCGAGGCTGACCACGTTGATCCGAGGCACCCTCAGTTCGGCCATCAGGTCGAGATCCCGGCCGAACGACCGCATATCGGCGCCAGGCAGCACGAGGAATCCGTCACCCAGCGAGATGCCGACGCCGCGGTGGTCCATGGCCGCGAGGAGGTCTGCTCTGAGGCGGCTGTCGTCCTTCAGCGAGAACGGCGGGTAGCCCAGCGGCAGCGCGGCGAAATTCTGCACGAAGACCGTGATGAACCGGCACCCGAGATCCGCGGCGACATCGACGAATTCGACCGGGGGCAAACCGAACACACTGAGCGCCTCGATGCCGAGCAGATCGATGGATGGTGTCACGCGGGCTCCCGCAGCGGCAGGCCGGCGGCCCGGTAGACGGCGTCGATGACTCTCATGTTCTCGACCGCGTCCTGCGGCGTGGTCTTGACGGGTTCACCACGCAACACCGCACCGGCGAACGCGTCCAGTTGATAGCTGTACGACGCGCGCCGTGGAAACCGTTCCACCCGTTTGCCGTTCGCGGAGCGGACCGTGAGCCGGTGGTACAACTGGGGTAGCACCGGGTTGAAGACCCGCAACTCGCCGTCCTCCCCGATGACCCGCGCGCTCATCTCGACCAGACTCGTCGACCACATGCTGCAGCGCACCCGGCCGGTATGGCCTGCGGGGTAGCGCAATTCGGCGGTCATCGCCCGATCGACCTGACCATCGCGGAGTTTCGCCTGCGCCGATACGACCTCGGGAGTGCCGCCGCCGAAGATGCGCGCCATATGGATGGCGTAGCAGCCAGCGTCCATCGTCGCGCCACCCGCGAGCGCGTAGTTGTACCGGATGTCGGAGAACTTGGGCAGCGGGAAGCACATCGCCGTCTCGACGTGCTGCAGCTTGCCGAGCTCGCCCGAGGCCACGATTTCCTCTACGCGCAGCGCCAGCGGGTGATAGCGATAGTGGAACGCCTCCATCACCACGCGGTCGGAGGTGGCCGCCCGTTCGGCGATGTCGACGGCCTCGGCTTCGTTGGCAGTGAAGGGCTTTTCGCAGAGCACATGTTTACCGGCGTCGATGGCAGCCCGAATCCACCTGCCGTGCAATCCATTCGGCAGCGGGATGTACACCGCGTCCAGGTCGGGGTCGGCGATCAGTTCGTCGTAGCTGCCATATGCCGTGTCGATGCCGTGCTTCTTGGCGAAATCGCGCGCTCTCGCCACATCGCGGGCCGCAACGGCAGCCACCGAAACGTCATCGCAGGCCCTGGCCGGTTTGATGAGCGCCATCGGTGCGATACGGGCCGCACCGACAATGCCGATCCGCACGGGCGGGGTCGTCGCGGTCATCAGCTGCCGCCCAAGAGATCTCGTGACTGCAGCGCCAGCCACAGCTGCGCGATGTCAGCGGTATCGGTCAGCTTGGCTCCGGTCAGTTCTTCCACCTTGTGAATGCGGTAGAGCACCGTCTGCCGGTGCACGTTCATGGCTTCAGCCGTGCGCTGCCACGACCGTTGATTGGCCAGAAACGCTTCCAAGGTTTCGACGAGGCCCGTCCGGTGCTGGGCATCGTGTTCGATGAGCGGCCCCAACCACCGCTCCACCATGGCCTGGGCATCGTCGACACCACCGACGCCCAGCCACGATGTGGCACTGCCGTACCGAACCAGTTGCTCGTCCGTCCGTTGCGCGGTGCCCAGCGCCCACGTCGCTTCCCGTGCCGATTCCCCCGAGCGGGACACCGACTGCAGCGCCCGGCTGGCGCCGACCCTGGCACTCGGCCCGAGCGATCCGACGATCGCCTCGACGGCATCATCGGCACCCGGAACGACCGCGTGGGCGACGCCCGAGCGGAATGCCGTCACATGCGGAATTCGACGGCGCCACAACGCAACATGGAGGTCTCGCAGCCGCCGTTCATCGGCGCAGGTTGCCGAAACGAACACCGAGTGAGCCGGATCGAGTCCCAAGGAAACCAATTGGCGTCGTCCACCCCGGCGGTCGACGCTGCCGTCCATCAGCTGAGCCGTCAGCTCGGCACCGGAACGACGGGTGTGTTCGAGAGCCAGGTGTGTCTGGGACAACTCGAGGGCCACGACCGTCGCCGCGTGCTGGATGAGCACGCCGTCGAGGGCCACCCCGCCCTCGCGGATGACGGCCAGGACCGCGTTGTCATGCGTGGGCACCTCACCGACCAGGACCTCCACGCCGCCCGGCGTCAGTACCGACCGGGCACCGGCGACCAACGTGCCCTGCGACGCCGTTCGGACAGTGGCTTTCACGTCCTCGGGTGGGTGCGGTCCGTCGGGGTGATACGCCTCGGCAGTCACGCGGTCGCAGACGAAGACCGGGCACCGCAGCTCCTTGGTGAGGGCATCGGCGGTACGGGACCGGGCCACATCGCCACCGGTGGTGCGACGGAGCGCGTCGTAGATTCGCGCCGTGCGCATGAGGCGCTGGGATTGTTCGAGCAGCGTGGCCTCAGCGATGGCGCGTGAGATCGCCACGAACGGCATGGGATAGCGGATCCAGAGCACCGGCAGTCCGAGGCGTTCACTCGCCTGGGTGAATCGTTGGGTGAGCTTCGGGCAGTACATCTGTTCGCCGATGGCCAACCCGCTGGCGCCGATCCGATGGAGCTCGTCGAGCAGATGTTCCTGGCCGTCGGCATCGGCGGGAAACGACATCCCGTTGGTCATCAACAGCTCACCGCCGCTGACCCATTGCCAGGGCTCGGGCAGGTCCGACGTGTGCGTCCAGGTCACCTGGCGGTCCAAACCAGCCTTGCCCGAGTGCAGTCGCAACTGCAGGTGCGGCATGTCCAGCAATTCGCGAACGGTGATGCTCACCGATCAACCGTATCTTGCGACACGATCACCGAACGCGATTGCGGACAACTGGGTTATGGCGCGACCTCGGCAGCGACTGCAGTCTGCACCTGACCGGCCGACCGGACCTGCCACAGCTTGATCAGGCCGAAGTAGATGAAGAACGTGCCGATGGTGCCGACGATCCACGCCGTGTCGATGCCGCCGATCTCGTTCGCCACGGCGCCGGTGTAGAAAGCCGTTGACATGAAAGGGATTTGGATGACGAAGCCGAGGAAGTAGCTGAGCACGGCCGGAACATTGAAGGCGCCGTAGCCACTCTTGGGGTCGCTGAACGAGGCGGCGTCGTAATGCCCCTTCTTGATGACGTAGTAGTCGATCAGGTTGACGATGCTCCACGGGATCAGCAGGTAGATCAGGATGCTGATGAAGTTGGAGTACTGCACGAGGAAGTCGTCGGAGAAGCCGATCGCGGCGACGAACACCACCGCAGCGATCACGGTCGCCACGATGTTCCGGGCCGAGGACTTCGGCGACCACTTCAGCTTGAAGGCCTGGATGCAGGTCAGCGTGCACAGCGACGATCCGTACATGTTGATGACGCCGGCGTCGATCGCCCCGAAGAAGAACACGAGCATCACGAAGACGAACAGTGGCGCGGGCATGATGCGCGACAGACTGGCCAGTGAGGCGTCCGAGCCCAGCCCGGCGACCAGGAGCGCACCGACGATCATCGCGCCGACGGCGCCGAGGAGCGTGCCGAAGTACGTGTACCAGAAGGCGGATCGCGGGGTGGTGGAGCTCGGCAGGTAGCGCGAGTAATCCGAGACATACGGCGCATACGACAGCTGCCAGATGCCGGCGACCGATGCCATACCAAGGAAGCCGATCCAGTTGAACGAGCCACTGCCGCCGCCACCGGTGCCGCCATGCGCGGCAGCGACTGCGGTATAGCCGAGGGTGAGCACCAGGGCGAGGCCGGACAGCCAGACCATCACCCGGTTCATGCGGAGGATGAGCTGGTAGCCCACGACCACGGTGACCAAGGTGGCGAAAGTGCTGAAGGCCAGCGCCACAGTCGTATTCAGCGACGGGAAGACCGCGACCAGCGTCTGCTGTGCCAACACCATCAGGGAGACGATCCAGCCGACGTACGCCAGGATGACGACGACGATCACCAGCAGTGAGCCGTACATACCGAACTGTGCGCGCGCCTGGATCATCTGCGGCACACCGAGACCCGAACCCTGCACCGAGTGCAGCGCCATGAACACGGCGCCCACGAGGCTGCCGAGAATGATGGCGATGACGGTGGATGCGACATCCAGCTTGTAGATCGTCGGCCCGAGCAGACCGGTCACCACCGCGAGCGGGATGATCTGGACGGTAAACCAGAAGGAGAAGAGGTGTCGCACCTTTCCGGTGCGCTGCGATTCCGGCACCGGCTGAATCGTCAGAGTTTCGACCCTCGAGCCACTGTCATGCGGCATGGGACACGTCCTTACACGTTGGTGTGGTGTTGATTTCGGGCTGGGTTGTGCAGAACGGCGGGGTCAACGGATGACGAAGCCGCGGTCGACGACGTGCTCGAGCATGTCGATGTAGGTGTCCATGTCGTCGCGAGCCGCACGCGGCGCTGCGTCGTAGGGCATGGCGGATTTGACTGCGGGACTGAGGAAATAGGCCCCGGCTGCCAGGACCGTGAGTGCCTCGAACTGCTCGGGCTGTCCGACCGCGAGATCGTCGAGAGCGACTTCGGCGTCTTTCCCGGCACTGGCATCCAGCGCCGCAGTCAGGTCGTCGACGAGGTCATGCCGGTAGCGCAGGACCTGATCGAGCAGGACCCCGGAGACTTCGGCGGTGGTGGCCGACGGCATGGTGTCGCTTGCCGGGATGAGAGCTTCGGCCAAGGTGGCGAACACCTGGCGCTGTTCGGAAGTGAGCATGGGTCTTCCTCAGAATGCCGTCGGGATACTGGAGCGGGTTTCGGCCAGATGCCGCATGGAGCGCAGCGCGACGGCCATGATCGTGGCGGTGGGATTCATCCCGGTCGAGGTGACCATGGTGCTGCCATCGATGATGAACAGGTTCGGGATGTCGTGGGTGCGGCACCACTCGTCGACGACGGAGGTGGCCGGGTCGGTACCCATCTTGGTGGTGCCGAGCAGATGCCAGGCGCTGTGCCGGACGACCGGAACCGGGTGTACCTCAACGGCTCCCGCAGCTTCGTGGGCCTCCATGGCGCGGGCGACGTTGAAGTCGAGCATCCGCCGGCAGTTCTCGCCGATCTCGTAGTGAATCTTGGCCGCGGGGATCCCGTCGGAGTCGGTGACGTTGGGATCCAGTGTCACAGTGTTGGATTCGTCGGGCAGATCTTCGGTGGTGATCCCCCACTCGGTGTAACGGCCGAATGTGCGCTTCAGTCGCGGATGGAAATTGGCGCCGAAGCCGTCCCGCCAGTTGTCGCCCGGCTCCCACAGGGTCTGGGCCAGTGGGCCGCCGGTGGGCATGAGGTTCCACTTGGCGCCGCGCACGAATCCGCGGCTGGTGTCGGTCTCGTAGAACTGCAGTGACTGCAGCGCCTGGCCGGCGGGGCCGAGCCAGGTCTCCATGTCTTCGTCGTAGGCGCCGTAGACCGAGGCGTAGGGGTGGGTCATCAGCCGCTTACCGACCAGGCCTGACGAATTCGCCAGCCCATCCGGCGCCGAGTTCAGCAGCAGACGTGGTGTGCCGATTCCGTTGGCCGCCAACACCGTTACCCGTGCGCTCTGGTGCTGCAGAGTGCCCTTACGGTCGATGTACTCGGCGCCCGTGACCAGGCCCTTCTTATTCATGGTGAGGCGGCTGACCCGAGCCCCGGTAACGAGCCGCACGCCGAGCTTGATGGCGTCGCGCCAGTGGGTGATGTCGGTGCTGGCCTTGGCGCCGACCGGACAACCGGACTCGCAGGCGCCGTAGCGTTGGCAGCCTTCCTGGTTCTTGTATTTGCGCGATGCGATGGCATTCGGCGCGGGCCACCAGTGCCAGCCGAGCTTGTCCATGCCCTTGGCAGCGACCAGGCCGTACTTGCCGATGGGCAGCGGCGGCAGCGGGAAGGTGTGCGAGTCGGGATAAGCCGGGTCGCCTTCCAGTCCGGAGGCACCGATGTGGTGAGTGACCTCATCCAGGAACGGCCGCAGATCGTCGTAGGTGAACGGCCAGTCCTCGGCCACACCGTCGAGGGTCTTGACGCGGAAGTCCGACGGCATGGGACGCACCCAGTGGCCGGAGAACATGATGGTGCTGCCGCCAACGCCGTTGAACATCAACGGTTCTACCGGGCTCTCGGTGCTGTCGATCGGGTAGTCGGCCTGGTTCTGCCGCACGTTGGGGCTGGCGTTCCACTGCTTGAGCCGGGTCAGTTCCCATTCCGGCTTGCCTGCGGTGAAATCGTCGGGCAAGTTCCAGCCGCCCTGTTCGAGGCAGACGACCTTCAGGCCCTGTTGAGCCAGTTCGAGGGCCGCTACCCCACCGGAGGCGCCGGCCCCGATGATCAGGACGTCGGGCTCGTCGTCGATGTTTTGTGTGTTCACCAGTCGCACTCCAAGTCGGTCACATCTGTGGATCAATGATGCGTGGATCACACCCGCTGGGTGGCCGCGAATCCGCACAAGCCCACGAAGTCACCTTGTGCATTCGCACAAGGACGAACAACGAGCCTCGACAGTTCGTTCGTTGCCGCTGACAGAGCAGCGACGGCAATGTGATCAGCACGGCAGTGGCGTGCGAGAACCTCCAGCACGACCGCACCGCGCCAAGGAAAAGGAAGATATCGATGACCACACTCGTCACCGGCGGCCGCGGCTTCGTCGGCCGCCATCTGGTGGACCAACTGCTGGCCGACGGCGAGCGCGTCATCATGTACAACCGCGACTACTCCGTTGACCCCCGAGCCGGAGTAGTCGCGGTCCTTGGCGAGCTGTTCGACATCCCCCGCCTCACCGAGACCCTGCGCACCTACGAGGTGGACCGCATCATCCACACCGCCGGCCAGAGCCACCCGGCGCTCTCGATCGAACTGCCGGTCACCACCTTCGCCGCGAATGCCGATGGCACGCTTGCGGTTTACGAAGCTGCCCGGATGACGGGCGTACGGCGGATCGTGTTCTTCTCCTCGGAGTGCGCCCTGGGAAACATCACCGAACAAGGCCCTGTCACCGAGGACGTCAAGCCCGCACCCACCACCGTGTATGGCGTGACGAAGGTGGCCGGCGAACTGCTGGGCAGCGCGTACAACTCGCTGTACGGCATGGAGATCGTCTCACTGCGCATCACCGAGGTGTACGGACCCGGGTTGTGGATGCCCAGCCTGCTCGGCGAGATGATCCGGGCCGGGCTGCGCGGCGAGACCTTCACCCTCGAGTCCGGTGGTGACCACGGTTTCCAGTTCGTGCACGTCGAGGACGTCGCCGCCGCGGCGCGGCTGGCGTCCACCACGACGACGCTCAGCCAGCAGGCCTACTTCGTCTCGGGCGGCGACCGGATGACGGTGTTCGAAACCGCTGCGCTGCTCCAGAAATACCTGCCCGACGCCCGCTTCGACATCGGTCCGGGTTACCTGCCCGACTGGGACCGCCAGGTTCAGTTCGATCTCTCCCGGTCCACCCGCGATCTCGGATACGAACCGGCGTGGGAGCTCGAGAAGGGGCTGCAATCACAGATCGAGTGGATCCGGTCCACTGAACAACTCTGACGAATCGAAGGGACAACGCTTCATGGGAGACATGGCGAACCGCATCGCCCTGGTTACGGGGGCATCCTCGGGGATCGGGCTGGCCACGGCCGCGACCCTGGCCCGCGAAGGAGCCGACGTGGCCGTGCTGGCCCGGCCGGAAGACGACCTGTCCGAGGCCGTGCGACAGGTGACCGCCCATGGCCGGCGCGCGCTTGCGGTGAGTGTCGACGTACGAGACTCCGCCGCGGTGCGGGCCGCCTTCGAGCGAGCGGAAGCCGAACTCGGCCCCATCGATGCCGTGCTCAACAACGCCGGAATCTCCCGTGTCGCACCGCTCGTCGACACCACCGACCAGGATTTCGACGATCTGATGGCGATCAATGTCGCCGGCTCGTTCTACGTGCTGCGCGAGGCCGCCCGGGTCATGCAGCCCCGCGGATCTGGTGCCATCGTCAACACCGGTTCCGAACTGGCCCTCATGGGCCAACCCGGATTCGTCGCCTACACCGCCACCAAGGGCGCGATCGTCGCGATGACCCGTAGTGCCGCAGCGGAATTGGTGTCTTGGGGCATCCGGGTGAATTCGGTGTGCCCCGGCACCACCCGCACTCCGCTACTCATGGTCGAATTCGAGGACAGCGCCGACCCCGAGGCCGAGATCGCCGAAATCGCGTCCAGCGTCGCCGTCGGACGGTTCGGTGAGCCGCAGGAGATCGCCGAAGCCGTGGTGTTCCTGCTGTCCGACCGGGCCAGCTACGCGGTGGGCACCCACCTCGTCGTCGACGGTGGACGATCCACCTGCATTCCCGCCGGCAACATCGGCGTCTCCCAGAATGTCTGACCCGCAAGGAGTTTCCATGACCGAGCAGAAGCGAACCCGGCTGTACCGGGAGATGACCTGGCCCGAGATCGCCGAGGCTGCCCGCGCCGACATTCCCGTGGCCATTCCGATCGGCTCGACCGAACAACACGGGCACCACCTGCCGGTCTGCACCGATTGGCTCATCCCCGAGAAGCTGCTGGAAGCCGCCAGCGAGCGGACCGACCTGATCGTCGGGCAGTTCGTCCCCTTCGGCTATCGCAGCCGACCGGGAAGCGGTGGCGGACAGCATATTCCGGGCACCCTGTCGCTGCGGGCCACCACGTATATCGCGCTGCTCGAGGACATCCTCAGCGAACTGAAGCGGGCCGGGTTCCGCAACATCGTGCTGTACAACTGGCACTACGAGAACAGCGGGTTCATCTACGAGCCGGCGTTCCTGATCTCCGAGAAGCACCCGGAGCTGAAGATCCTGGTGATGGAGGACGCCAACCCGGACTTCACGGCCGATCGCCAGCAGGCCATCTGGCCCGGGGGCTTCCCGGGCCTGGCGCTGGAGCACGCCGCCGTCATCGAAACCTCGCTACTGCTGCACCACGCCCCGCACCTGGTCCGGCCCGAGCACATCAAGGCCGATTCCCCCGAACGAGTCGTCAACTACGACGTGCTGCCGATCGACACTCGGATGTCGACGGCCAGCGGCACGCTGTCCTCGCCGGAGGCCGCCAGCGCTGAGAAGGGCAAGATGCTCACCGACTGGATGGTCGACCGGCTGGTCGCGATCCTGGACGAGGAGTTCGGGGACCGCCGCGCGAGTTCGGTCTAGCACTAACAACGCCGAGGATTCCTGCCAAATAGTGACCGTAATCCTCGGCGCAAACGAGTTATCCACAGGCCCCGCATCTGGGTCTGGTCCTCGTTGTGGCAATCGACCACGATCAAAGCCATGGACATCGACGATGTACTTCGCCTGCAGTCAGGCGTTATTTCACGTCGCCAAGCCCTCGATGCCGGACTACAGCACCACCAGATCCGGCGACTGCTCAGACGCAAGGAATGGGCCCGTGTCCACCACGGCGTTTACGTCGACCACACCGGGCCGCTGACCTGGTTGCAGCGGGCCTGGGCCGCAGTTCTTTACGCGGCACCGGCGGCATTGTGCCTTGAATCTGCCTTGTCGATCGAAAGCTCCCTGATCCACGTCGCGGTCTCGCGCCAGCGGGCCAAGTTGGTCGAACCAGACGGTGTACGTATCCACCACTTGGATCACCTCGACGAGCGGGTGCTCTGGAACGTCGGACCGCCACGGCTGCGCTATGAAGAAGCGGCCCTTGACATTGCAGTGCGCGCAACAGGATTCGATGCCATCGCGGTACTGGCCGATGCCTGCCAGTCGCGGCGCACCACGGCTCACCGGCTACTGCGGGCTCTCGACTCACGCCAGCGTGTTCGCAATCGGCGCTGGCTGAAAGCGGTTCTCGTCGACATCGCGGACGGGACCTGCTCAGTCCTGGAGCACGGTTACCTCAACCGGGTGGAGCGGGCGCATGGGCTACCGCGGGCCACGCGGCAGGCCCGCTCGATGTCGTCGATTGGCGTGAGCTATCGAGACACCGAATATGGCGAACGACTAATAGTCGAACTCGACGGACGCATGTTTCACGACTCGGCGTCCGCACGGAGCAAAGACTTCGAGCGCGACCTCGATGCCGCCGTCGACGGCCGGTCAACCGTCCGACTGACCTACCACCAAGTGTTCGAGAGACCCTGCCAGACGGCAGCCAAGATCGCTCAAGTGATGCGCCAGCACGGCATAGCCGTGACTGGCCACCCGTGCGGGCCGGGGTGCGAATACAGTCGCCTAGCCCTCGCGGCATGACCGTCCTCGCGCGAATACGCCGAGGATTACTGCCACATAGTGACTGCAATCCTCGGCGTAACGTCACCCGTGCAGGTGCAGCGGCGCCCCGGACACGGCCATCAGCGCCTCGCCCAAGGCCTCGTTCTGCGTTGGGTGGGCGTGGACGAAACGGGCTGCCTCGGAGGCCTTGACGCCCAAGTTGTACAGCAGCTGGGCCTCGCCGATCAGCTCGGACACCCCGGCGCCGATCATGTGCACACCGACCACCGTGCCGGCCGGGTCGACGACGAGCTTGACCGCGCCGGACGCCTTGAGGATCTGGCTGCGGCCGTTGCCCGCCAGATCGTAGGTGACGGTCTCCACGCCCTCGCCGTACTGTTCGCGAGCGGCATCTTCGGTGAGACCGACCGAAGCGATCTCCGGATCGCAGTAGGTGACCCGTGGGATGCCGAGCTCGGCGACGGCCTCGGGTTCCCGTCCGGCGATCTGCTCGGCGACGAAGAGGCCCTGCTGAAATGCCCGGTGTGCCAACTGAAGTCCGGCCACGATGTCACCGATCGCGTACACGGTCGGCACGCTGGTGCGCAGCTTGTCGTCGGTGACCACGAAGCCGCCGTCGAGCTCCACGCCCGCCTCGACCAAACCGAGATCCGCGGTGCGCGGACCACGACCGACGGCGACCAGCAGCACGTCGGCCGAGAGCACGTCGCCGGATTCGAGGGTCACCTGGACGGACTCGTCATCGGAGCTGACGCCCGTGACCAGAGTCCCGGTCTTGGCGGTGATCTTGCGGCGGCGGAACAACCGCTCGAGGTACGCCGAGATGGCGGAATCCTCGTTGGGCACCAGCCGCGGCAGCGCTTCGACGATGGTCACCTTGGCGCCCAATGAGGTCCACAGACTGGCGAATTCGACGCCGATCACGCCGCCGCCGAGAATGATGGCCGACGTGGGAATGCGGTCCAGCTCGAGTGCCTGATCGCTGGTGAGCACCCGGTCCGAGGTCTGGATGATTCCCGGCACCTTGGGCGCCGAACCGGTGGCCAGCACGATCGCCCCGCCGGTGATGGTGGTGCCGTCGACGTCGACGGTGGTCGGCCCGGTCAGCCGGCCGCGGCCGTTGATGACCGTGATGCCCAGCGCCGCGATCAAACCCGTCAACCCTTTGTGCAGGCGGGAGACCACGGTGTTCTTGAAGCCGTGCAGCTTGGTTACGTCGACCCCGCCGAACGATGCTGCGATACCGAATTGCGCTGCGGTGCGCGCGGAGTCGGCCACTTCGGCGGCGTGCAGCAGCGCCTTGGTCGGGATGCAGCCACGGTGCAGGCAGGTGCCGCCGACGGCAGCCTCGTCGATCAGCACGACTGACCGCCCGAGCTGTGCGGAACGGATCGCCGCGGCATAGCCGCCCGGTCCCCCGCCCAGGATGACGACGTCTGCTGCGGTCATGACTGACTCCTCTGTTGTTGGATGACGGTGCGGGCCTGCGCGTAAAGCGCTCCCGCCCGATACGAGGACCGCACCAGCGGCCCGGACATGACACCGAGAAAGCCGATCTCACGAGCGGCGGTGTCGAGGTCGTCGAATTCTGCTGGGGTGACCCACCGTTCGACCGGGTGATGCCGTGGGGTCGGCCGCAGGTACTGGGTGATGGTGACCAGCTCGCAGCCGGCCTCGCGCAGGTCCCACAGCGCCTGCAGCGCTTCCTCTGTGGTCTCCCCCATCCCGAGGATCAGGTTCGACTTGGTGATGAGGCCCGCGCCACGCGCCCGCGTCAGCACAGCGAGCGAGCGCGAGTAATCGAAGCCCGGCCGGACCCGGCGGAAGATCCGGGGCACCGTTTCCAGGTTGTGCGCCAACACTTCAGGCTCGGAGCCGAACACCTCGTCGAGCTGATCGGGTGTCCCGGTGAAATCCGGGATGAGCAGCTCGACACCGGTGCCCGGACACGTGGCATGAATCTGCCGAACCGTCTCGGCGTACAGCCAGGCACCGCCATCGGGCAGATCATCGCGCGCGACACCGGTGACCGTCGCGTAGCGCAACCCCATCTGCGCCACCGAATCGGCAACGCGCCGAGGCTCATCGCGGTCGAGGTCGGGGGGCTTGCCGGTGTCGATCTGGCAGAAGTCGCAACGTCGCGTGCACTGGTCGCCGCCGATGAGGAATGTTGCCTCGCGGGACTCCCAGCACTCGAAGATGTTGGGGCAGCCCGCTTCCTGGCATACCGTGTGCAGGTCGTTGCGCTGCACCAAAGCGGACAGTTCGCGATACTCAGGTCCGGTCCGGACTCGGGCTTTCATCCAGGGCGGCTTACGTTCGACCGGCGTCTGCGCGTTGCGCACCTCCAGCCGCAGCAAGCGGCGCCCTTCGGGGGCAATAGTCATTCAACTCAGCATTCGACGACGTTGACGGTGACGGCGAGGCCACCGGTCGAGGTTTCCTTGTACTTGGAGCTCATATCCATGCCGGTGGCCCGCATGGTCTCGATGACCTGATCGAGGCTGACCCGGTGGGTGCCGTCGCCCCGCAGTGCCATGCGCGCGGCGTTGATGGCCTTGCCCGCGGAGATGGCGTTGCGCTCGATGCACGGGATCTGCACGAGCCCACCGATCGGATCGCAGGTAAGTCCCAGGCTGTGCTCCATCGCGATCTCGGCGGCGTTCTCGACCTGTTGCGGTGTGCCACCGAGGATTTCGGCGAGCCCACCGGCAGCCATGGATGCTGCCGATCCGACCTCACCCTGGCAGCCGACCTCGGCACCGGAAATGGACGCGCGTTCCTTGTACAGCGATCCGATGGCACCGGCGGTCAGCAGAAACCGGACTGTGGCGTCATCGGGATCGGCTTTGCCTGCGGCCGTGTAGTGCAGGGCGTAGTACAGGACAGCAGGGATGATGCCGGCGGCGCCGTTGGTCGGTGCGGTGACGATGCGTCCACCCGAGGCGTTCTCCTCATTGACGGCCAGCGCCACCAGGTTCACCCAATCTTCGGCGAAGGCCGGATCCCGCTGCGGGTCTTCGGCATTGAGCCGAAGGAACCAGTCCTTGGCCCGCCGGCGGACCATCAGGTTGCCGGGCAGGTAGCCGTCGCGGGACATCCCGTTGGTCGCGCAGGCGATCATCACCTCGCGGATGTGCAGCAGTCGCTCCCGCACCTCGGTGTCGGTGCGGGTCGTGGACTCCTGGCCCATCATCGCCGTGCTGATGGAGATGTGATCGCGATCGGTGAGGGTCAGCAGTTCCGCCGCTGACGTGAAACTGTTGGCGCCGTCGGCACTTCCGGTTGGGTGGGCCATGTCTTCTTCAGTGACGACGAAGCCGCCGCCAACAGAGAAGTACGTCTCCTCGTACAGCACGCCGCCGTGAACCGATGTGGCGGTGACCGTCATCGCGTTGGGATGACGGTCGAGCTGCTGCGCCGGGTGCAGGGCGATGTCGGATTCGGTGAGCGCGAGCACGATTCGGCCACCCAACCGGATCTTTCCGTCGGCCCGGATGATCGCGAGGCGCCGTTCCATCTCGCCGGTCTCGATGGTCTCGGGCCGGTAGCCCTCCAAGCCCAGCAGGATGGCCGGCATGGTGCCGTGGCCGGCTCCGGTGGCGGCCAGCGAGCCGTACAGATCGACGCGGACATCGGTGACGTGGTCGACCACATTCCGCGCGATGAGTTGGTCGACGAACATGCCGGCCGCCCGCATCGGGCCGACGGTGTGGGAACTCGACGGCCCGATCCCGACGGAAAACAGGTCGAACACGCTGATCGCCATTACAACTCCGGGTAAAGCGGGAACTGTTCGGCCAGCGTACGCACCTGCGCGGCCAGATGTTCGGTATCGGCGTCAGCGTCGGCGATCAGTGCGGCCGCGATGACGTCGGCGACGCGCGCGAACTCCGCGTCACCGAACCCGCGTGCCGCCAGTGCCGGGGTGCCGATGCGCAGTCCGGAGGTCACCATGGGCGGACGCGGATCGAACGGCACCGCGTTGCGGTTGACGGTGATGCCGACGGCGTCTAGCCGGTCCTCGGCCTGCTGCCCGTCGATGGCCGCGTTGCGCAGGTCCACCAGCACCAGATGAACGTCGGTGCCGCCGGTCAGGACGGTGATGCCCGCGGCCTGCACATCCGGCTGGCTCAGCCGGTCGGCCAGAATCTGCGCGCCGCGCAGTACCCGCTGCTGCCGTTCGGCGAATTCGGGCTGTGCGGCCATCTTGAAACCGACGGCCTTGGCCGCGATCACGTGCTCCAGCGGCCCACCCTGCTGCCCTGGGAACACCGCCGAGTTGATCTTCTTGGCGATGTCGGCCTCGTTGGTCAGGATCACGCCACCGCGGGGACCGCCGAGAGTCTTGTGCGTTGTCGACGTCACCACGTGAGCGTGCGGCACCGGCGACGGATGAAGCCCGGCGGCGACGAGCCCCGCGAAGTGCGCCATGTCCACCATCAGGTAGGCGCCGACCTCGTCGGCGATCTCGCGGAACCGGGCGAAGTCGAGTTGGCGCGGGTAGGCCGACCAGCCGGCAATGATCAACTGCGGCTTGTGTTCCCGGGCAGCCTCGGCGACCGCATCCATGTCTATGAGGTAGTCCTCTTTGGACACCCCATAGGCAGCGACGTTGTACAGCTTGCCGGAGAAGTTCAACCGCATGCCGTGCGTGAGGTGGCCGCCACAGTCCAGGGACAGACCGAGAATGGTGTCGCCGGGCTTGATCAGCGCGTGCATCACCGCAGCGTTGGCCTGCGCGCCCGAATGCGGTTGCACGTTGGCGAATTCGGCACCGAACAGTTCCTTCACCCGGGCGATGGCGAGCCGTTCGATGACGTCGATGTGCTCGCAGCCACCGTAGTAGCGGCGCCCTGGGTAGCCCTCGGCGTACTTGTTGGTCAGCACCGAGCCCTGCGCCTGCATCACGGCCAGCGGCGCATGGTTCTCCGAGGCGATCATCTCCAGGCCGAGGCGCTGGCGACGCAGCTCGTCGCCGATGGCCGCGGCGATCGCAGGGTCGAAATCGGCGAGCCGTTCGTCCAGGATGCTCATGGCTAGCCCTCGTTCCGTGCTGCGTATTCGGCTGCGGTCAACAGGTTTCCGGCCGCGATGGCCTGCACCTCGAACAGCCAGCCGGCGTCGTACGGATCGGCGGTGATGATGCTGGGATCGTCGACGGCGTCGGAGTTGACCGCCGTGACGGTGCCGCTCACCGGTGGGTACAGCTCGGAGACGGTCTTCGTCGATTCCACCTCGCCGCAGGTTTCGCCCGCGGTGATGGCCGAACCGACCTCGGGCAGGTCGACGTACACCAGATCACCGAGGGCCGCCGCCGCGACCGAGGTGATGCCGACCCGAACCGGCGTATCGGGAAGCCCGGCACCGGGAGCGACGAGCACCCATTCGTGTTCCTCGGTGTAGCTGCGATCGTCGGGAATGGTGGTGGTGGCCATGGTGGTCCTTTTCTGAAGTAGTGGGCGTGGTCAGTTGGGCGCGGCTCAGGCGCGGCGGTAGAACGGCGCCGGAGTGACTTCGAACGGTTCTTTGCGCCCGCGAACGTCGACCTGCACCTTGGTGCCCGGTTCCGCCAGTGCCGCGTCGAGGTAGGCCAGTGCGACGGGATACCCCAGGGTCGGCGACAGCGTGCCCGAGGTCACGGTTCCCACGACGGCCTCGTCGCCCTGGTGCACGGTGTACCCGGCACGCGCGGCCCGGCGAGTGTCGCCCTTGAGTCCGACGAGCACCTGCTGCACAGGCAGCTCCGAAAGCTGCTGCAACGCCTCGCGTCCCACAAATTCCTTGCCGAGCCGCACCACCTTGCCGAGGCCCGCCTGGTAGGGGTTGGTGCTCATGGTCAGCTCGTGCCCGTAGAGCGCCATGCCCGCCTCCAGCCGCAAGGTGTCGCGGCAGGCCAGGCCCGCGGGGACGCCGCCGGCCTCGGTGGTGGCCGCGAGCAGGGCCTGCCACAGCGCGACTGCCTGGCCGTTCGGCACATAGAGTTCGAAGCCGTCCTCACCGGTGTAGCCGGTCCGCGCCAACAGCACCTCGATGCCGGCCACCTGAGCCTCGGTCACCGCGTAGTACTTGAGGTCGGCGACGGTCGTGCGCTGATCCGCTGGCACGAGGGAGCTGACGATGGCTTCTGACGCGGGTCCCTGCACCGCGATGAGCGCCGTGTCCATCGACTGGTCGTCGACGACCGCGTCGAATTGCTCTGCCCGACTGACCAGTTCGCGCGCCACCGTGGGTGCGTTGGCGGCATTGGCGACGACCAGGAAGTGCGCGTCGTCGAGCCGGTACACCACCAGATCGTCGATCACGCCGCCGTCGGCGTCGCAGATCAGCGAGTACTTGGCCCGCCCGACTGCGATCTTGGAGGCCTCACCGGCGAGCGCGAAGTCCAGCGCGGCGGCCGATTGCGTTCCGGTGACTGCGATTTCACCCATGTGCGACAGGTCGAACAAGCCCGCGACCTCGCGTACCGCGCGGTGCTCGGCGAGCTCACTGCCGTACTTCAACGGCATTTCCCAGCCGGCGAAGTCTGTGAAACTGGCTGCCAGGGAACGGTGCTCGTCCAGCAGTGGGGAAACCGGATTGATGGTCATGCTCTTGTCACTCATGCAAAAGCCTCCTCGAGGATGTCGACGGATTCGATCTGGAATGCTTCGGGCGCCGGGCAGGAGCAGGCGAGGTTGCGGTCACCGTGAGCGCCGTCGATGCGCCGGACCGGCGGCCAGTACTTGTTGCGGCGCAGTGTCGCAACGGGATACGCGGCGTACTGCCGGCTGTAGGGCAACGGCCAATCGGCGTCGGTGACCTGCTCGGCGGTGTGCGGGGCCTGACGCAACGGGCTCTGCTCCAGCGTCCACTCCCCTGAGTCGACCCGGCTGATCTCGTCGTGGATGCCGATCATCGCCGCGATGAAGCGGTCCAGCTCGGTGAGGTCTTCCGACTCGGTGGGTTCGACCATCAGGGTGCCGTTGACCGGGAACGACAGCGTCGGGGCGTGGAAACCGTAGTCGATCAACCGCTTTGCGACGTCCTCGGCTGTCACACCGGTGCGCTTGGTGATCTCGCGCAGGTCCAGGATGCACTCGTGGGCGACGAGTCCGGTTTCGCCCGCGTAGAGCACGGGGTACCGGTCGCCGAGCGACGCGGCGAGGTAATTGGCCGCCAGCACCGCGGTCTTGGTGGCCGCAGTCAGCCCGTCCGGACCCATCAGCGCGAGGTAGGCCCAGGTGATCGGGAGGATGCCCGCCGACCCATAGTTGGCAGCCGACACCGGGCCCGGTCCCTCCACTGTCAGCGGATCACCCGGCAGGAACGGCGCCAGGTGCGCCCGCACCGCGACCGGCCCCACGCCCGGACCGCCGCCGCCGTGCGGGATGCAGAACGTCTTGTGCAGGTTCAGGTGCGACACGTCGCCACCGAATTCACCCGGCTTGGCCAGGCCGACAAGGGCATTCAGGTTGGCTCCGTCGACGTACACCTGACCGCCGGCGTTGTGCACGAGGTCGCACACCGTCCGGACATCGGCTTCGTACACACCGTGGGTGGACGGGTAGGTCAGCATGATCGCCGCGACCCGACCGTCGTGGTCGGCGAGCTTGGCCTCGAGGTCGTCATGGTCGATGTTGCCGTTGGGTGCCGTCGCGACCACCACGACCCGCATCCCGGCAAGGACCGCCGAGGCGGCGTTGGTGCCGTGCGCCGACTGCGGGATCAGGCAGATGTCGCGGCCGGCGTCGCCACGCGAGCGGTGGTAGGCGTTGATGGCCAGCAGGCCCGCGAGCTCACCCTGCGATCCGGCGTTGGGCTGCAACGAAACCCGGTCGTAGCCGGTGATCTCGGACAGCCAGTTTTCCAGGTTCCCGATCAGCTCGAGGTACCCGGCGGTCTGCCCGGCCGGGGCATACGGATGGATGCCGGCGAACCCGGGCCAGCTGATCGGTTCCATCTCGGCGGTGGCGTTGAGCTTCATGGTGCATGAGCCCAGCGGGATCATGGTGCGGTCCAGTGCGAGATCCTTGTCGGACAGTTCGCGCAGGAAACGCAGCATCGCCGTCTCGGACCGGTGGGAGTGAAACACGGGGTGCTGCAGGTAATCCGAGGTGCGGAGCACCGACGACGGAAATGCGACGGCCCCTGCCGACGCAACAGGTGCCGCACCGAAGACCTCGAGCACCTGGCCGATCACATCGTCGGTCGTGCACTCGTCGCAGGCGATGGCGACGTGATCGGCGTCGACGAGGCGCAGGTTGATCCCCGCGTCGTCGGCTGCCGCCACGAGCTGGGTCGCTTCACCGGGTACCCGAACCAGCACGGTGTCGAAGAAGTGGTCGTGGACGATCTCCCGGCCGGCGGCCCGCAGGCCGGCGGCCAGCGACACGGCGTGGCCGTGCACCTCAGTTGCGATGGCGCGCAACCCTTCCGGACCGTGGTAGGCGGCGTACATCGCGGCGACGTTGGCCAGCAGCGCCTGGGCGGTACAGATGTTGCTGGTGGCCTTGTCGCGGCGGATGTGCTGTTCGCGGGTCTGCAGCGCCAGCCGGTAGGCGGGCTTGCCGTCGACATCGACCGAGACACCGACGAGACGTCCCGGCAGCATGCGCTCCAAACCCGACCGGACCGACATGTAGCCGGCGTGCGGACCGCCGAAGAACAGTGGCACACCGAACCGCTGAGCCGAGCCGACGGCGATGTCTGCGCCCTGCTCGCCGGGGGCGGTCAGCAGCGTCAAGGAGAGCAGATCGGCGGCGACGGTGGTGAACATGCCGCGCTCGCGGGCCGTCGCGATCAGCGGGGCGAGATCACGAACGGCGCCGCTGGCACCCGGCGATTGAAAGACGACGCCGAAGGCATCTCCGTCGGGCAGCCCTTCGGCCAGGTCGGCGAGCACTACGTCGATACCCACGGCCTCGGCCCGCCCGCGCACCACCGCGAGGGTCTGCGGCAGGCAATCCGCATCGAGCACAACACGATTGGACTTCGAGGCCTTGTTGGCCCGGCGCATCAGCAGCACGGCTTCCATCACCGCGGTCGCCTCGTCGAGCAGGGACGCGCCGGCGACCGGCAGTGCCGTGAGGTCTTCGATGACCGTCTGGAACGTCAGCAGAGCTTCCAACCGGCCTTGCGAAATCTCGGGCTGGTACGGCGTGTAGGCGGTGTACCAGGCCGGCGATTCCAGCATGTTGCGGCGCAGCACCGGCGGCGTGATGGTGTCGTGGTACCCCAGGCCGATCATCTGGATACGGGTCTCATTGCGCTCCGCCAGGGCGCGCAGCGCGGCGAGTACCTGCTGCTCGGATCGGGCGGCCGGCAGCTGCAGACCCTCGGTGCACCGGATTTGTTCGGGCACCGCCGCATCGATCAGATCATCGAGCGACGAGTATCCGAGGACAGCGAGCATGTGCTGCTGAGCAGCGGCGTCGGGTCCGATGTGGCGGCCACGAAAGCTGCTGTGGGCCTTGGTAATTGCAGTGCGGTCAGACATGAGGTGACTCCGGTTCGCGGGGCGTCGCTAACTGCTCGACGCATCGTTGGGTAGCACCTCCCCGCTCTGTCCTGACACCTGAGAGTTTTGGCGCGTGCGCGCTGTTCACCTTCGGTAAGCGTGGATCGACGGATCCGCGCTGTTCTCCAGAGTTGCCTCGACGCTGCGGTATTTGGGCCTGAGAGATTCCCGGGGAGGAGTTGCTCCTACGGCGCCTCCGTTTCCGGAGGTTCTCCCACAGCGCGTATGACGGCGTATTGAGTTGTCTGCGGCAATCGTAGCCTGTCAGGTCACGGCGTTCGCAACCTCGCCGTTGACGGGCAGGGCGGTACGCGCCCCGGCGGCCATCAGCGACACGATGTCGAACACCAGCGTTGCCGCTGCTACACAGGTGATTTCGGCATGATCGTAGGCCGGAGCCACCTCGACGACGTCGGCGCCGACGATGTTCAGCCCGGTCATCTTGCGCAGCATCTTCAGCAGCTCGCGCGACGTGAGACCGCCCGCCTCCGGCGTGCCGGTGCCCGGCGCGAATGCCGGGTCGAGCACGTCGATGTCGATGGACAGGTACACCGGCACGTCCGCAACACGGCGGCGCACGACATCGATGGCCGCGTCGATACCGATGACGTCCAGGTCGCCGGCGCGGATGATCTTGAAGCCCATGCGCGCGTCGTCGACCAGGTCCATCTGGTCGTAGATCGGACCTCGGATACCGACGTGGATCGAGTGGTCCTCGATCAGCAGACCTTCCTCGAATGCGCGCCGGAAGATGGTGCCGTGAGTGACCGGGGCGTTGAAGTAGGTGTCCCAGGTGTCCAGGTGCGCGTCGAAATGCACCAGCGCGACGGGACCGTGTTTGGCATGCAGCGCACGGAGATTCGGCAGTGCGATGGTGTGGTCACCACCGATGGACACGATGCGCCGGTCCCCGCCGCGGAGGATCTCAGCGGCATGATCCTGAATCTGCTGGCAGGCCTCCTCGATGTTGTACGGCGTGACGGCCACGTCGCCGGCGTCGACCACCTGCAGCTCCTGCACCGGGGCAACGCCCAGTTCGACGTGATAGCCGGGGCGCAGGGCGCGGGCCGCCTGCCGGACCGCCATGGGGCCGAATCGGGCGCCGGGCCGGTACGAGGTGCCGCCGTCGAACGGGACGCCGAGGATCGCGATGTCGTAGTCGGACACCTCGTGGATGTCGGCGATACGGGCGAACGTGCCCTTACCCGCGTACCGGGGCACCTTGGTGGCGGGCACTGCACCGATGATGTCGTTTCGGGTGCTCATCTGTCGTGTTCAGCCTCTCGACTCGCGGGGTGTTCTGTAGTCAGCATTGCCGCCGGTGAGGGCCAGTTGCGAGCTGTTTCCGCCATAAGCGGCAGGGGCTTGTTTGAGCATTCGCACAACCGCAGACTCACAAGCGTTCGCCGACGGGTTCGGTGATGCGGTGGCGGCATCGCGCGTACACGACCGCGCCGACGATCCCCAGGCTCACCAGGCTGATCACCATGCTCCAGTTCACGAACCACGGCTGTCCGGGCTGCGTGCGCGGCCAGAGGACGTTGATCACCTCGAAGGCCAGCCAGGCGGCCGCGGCGTACGTCACCGGTGCGCCCCAACGTCCCAGCGAGAACACGCCGGGCACCCAGCGCCCCGCGAGACGAGTGAGAGCCGCCGCGAAAACCGGTACGGCAAAAGCGATGTAGGGCCCCATCACCGAGAAGTTGACGAGCACGTTGTAGAGGTCGGAGCCGGCGAACAGCAGGAAGAACGCGGCGACGACCGCGGTCAGGCCGATGGCCCGGATCGGCATACGCTCGGGGCCACCGAGCTTGGCCAGGAACTCGGCACCGGGCAATGCACGGTCGCGCGCCATCCCGTACACGGCGCGAGAGACCGCCGACTGCACGGCCAAACACGCGGACATGAACCCGATGACGAACATCAGCAGGAGCGGCTTCGCGATCGACGAACCGAGCTGCGCCGTCAACGTCGCCGACACCGGGTCACCGCTCTGCGCCGTCAGCACCGCCGAAAGGTCAGGGATTGCGAGGATGACCGCTGCGGCGGAGTACATGACGATCACGCCCACCAGCAGCAGCGCGAAAACGATGGCCCTGGGCACGTTGCGTTCAGGGTTCTCCACCTCTTCGGCGATGGAGCCGGCCGATTCGAAGCCAAGGAATGCCCACCCGACGAACGCGACAGCGATGAGCATCGTGCTCATGGTGCTGCCCGATCCATCGGGCAGACCGTCGAATAGCGTGGAGACCGGGTTGACGCGGTGGAAGAGCAACAGCACGGTGCCAAGGCCGACCGAGCCGACGATCTCGCAGATGATGCTGGCGACGATCATGACCTTGAGGACCTGCCGGCCGATCATGTTGGCCGCAGTGGTGAAGCAGATGACGCCGATCGAGACCGCGGCCAGCAGCCACCGGCTCGGTGACTCGACACCGCACACCTCGAGAATGAATCCCGCGGCGGCGTAGGCCATCGTCGACAGCGTCAGCGTCAGGCCCCAGATGTACGCCCACGCGGCCGTCCAGCCCCACGTAGTGCCCTTGGCGTGCCGGGCCCACTGGTAGACGCTGCCGGCGTACGGAAACCGCGACGCCAGCTCACCGAAGACCAGCGCGACCAGCAGCTGACCGCACAGCACGATCGGGAACGCCCAGAAGAATCGGGGACCCGCTGCGAACAGGCCCAACGCGAAGATCGCATACAGGGCCACGATCGGCGAGATGTCGGCGAAGGCCAGCGACAGGGCGGCCCGAAACCCGAAGCCGCGGTTGAGAATGTCGTGGCCACGCTCTCGGGGGTGGGCCACCACCTTGTCGGCAGTGCTGTCCAGGCTTCGAATTCCCACCAGTGTCCTTCCGGTTCGTGCGCAAGTAGGCCAAGCTTGATGAGCACGGCGCCCGCGGAACACCCACCAATAGATAGATGCGCGGCCACCTTCTTTGTGCGAACGTCTAATCCGGGGACAGGCAGGAGGTGGGTTGGTGCGTAAGTTGATCGCCGCGCTGGCTGTGTCTGCACTGGTCCTCGTGCCTGCCTGTAGCCCCAAGGTCGTCGGCGGCTACTACGTCGAGGACGGCAAGGTCTACTGGACCGGCGGCATCGACTCGTCGCCCCGGGAAGTGGCCGGCGCGGACCCCGATTCGTTCCACAAACTCTCCAGCGGCTACGCACGGGACAAGTCCCACGCCTACTACCGCGGGGCTCAGATCGCCGGCGCCGACGTCGCCACTTTCGACTGGCTGAACCACGGCTGGGCCAAGGACCGCAACCACATCTGGGCCGGCACCCAACCCCTGAGCAGCGACCCCGAGCACTTCGTGATGATCAACAGCGATCTGGCGAAGGACGGTTCGGGCGTGTTCTGCAAAGACAGGGAGATTTCGGACGACCCAGCGCACTTCGAGATCGTGCGCTTCTCCCCCGACGACCGAAACCTGGACTACACCAAGGACATTCGGACGGTGTTCTATCGGTGTGCGGCGATCCCCGGGGCGAACGCGGCAACCTTCCGGCGGCTCAACGACAGCGTCTTCAACTACGCGGTCGACGATCAGCGGGCCTACTACCAAGACCGGGCGATCGACGGCGCCGACCCACACACGTTCCGCGTGCTGTACGACACCGCCAACGAAGGCTGCGCCGCCGACGCACGGCATGCGTACCGCTGGGACACCGTCATCCCCAATGTGAATCCGCGTGACTTCCCACCAGGCAAGCCGGTGACCGGATGCGACGCGACACAGGTTACGTTCGGGCCATGACGGGCGCCAAGAAGAAACTGGGTATCGCGGCAGTGTGTGTCCTGGCGCTGGCGGCCCTGGCCGTGATCGCCCTGAAGACACATGGTTTCGGTCTCGTAGGGCCAGCGCCGCGCCAGGCTTCGGACGTGGCTCAGGACAGGTGCGAAGCCGATGTGCGTAAGCAATTGGCAGCACCCGGGTCAGCCAAGCTTTCAGGTGTGCGCGCGGTGGCCGGCGCACTGGAGGCGGACGGCCAGGACATGTTCGCTCTCATGACCGACGAACCGCTCAAAGGCGTTGACCACGCGCGCATCACGGTGTGGAACGTGTCAGGAACCGTTGAGGCCCAAGCCGAAGCCGGCGGCACGATTCACGATCCCTTCACGTGCCGCGCCTATTTCGTCGACGGCAACCTGGCCGACACCCTGGTTCTGTTCGACCACGCGCATTAGCCGGACGGACGAACGTCGGCCCAACGTGCAGAATCAGGGCGTGACCCGCCGACCGCTCAAGCCCTGGCATTTCGTCCTCGTCTTCGGCGTGGTGAGCCTGCTCGCGGACATGGTGTACGAGGGCGCCCGCAGCATCATCGGTCCCTACCTGGCCACCCTCGGCGCGTCGGCCGCCATCGTCGGATTGGTCGCCGGTGCAGGGGAATTCATCGGCTACGGGCTACGGGTTGTCGCCGGCTACGCCGTGTCACGGACGCAGCACTACTGGGCCTGGACGATCACCGGCTACGCGCTGACGGTGCTGAGCGTTCCGTTGATCGGTGTCACCGGCTCGCTCGTACCGGCTCTACTGCTGTACGGCACGGAGCGCCTCGGCAAGGCAGTGCGCTCACCGGCGAAAGACACGCTGCTCTCGCATGCGTCGACAAGCACGGGTCGTGGCAGCGCGTTCGGCGTTCACCAGGCCCTCGACCAGACCGGCGCGATCGCCGGGCCGCTGCTGTTGGCGGCGGTGCTCAGCGCCCATGCCGGCGACTATCGGCTGGCGTTCGGGGTACTCATCGTCCCCGGTGTACTGGTGCTGGGCCTGCTCGGCTGGCTCCGGTTTCGCGTTCCCGACCCCCGTGACTACGAGCCGGCACACGAGGAGTCCACGGCTACGGAAGCCGCGTCCGGCGACACCGCAGCGGCCCAGCCCGCCGGCGCCAGGTCAGCGCTGCCGGTCCAGTTCTGGCAGTACGTCGTCGCCATCGGCCTGCTCTCCTGCGGCGTCGCGTCGTTCCCGCTACTGGCCTTCCACGCCCAGCGCACCGGGCTCCTCACCGACGCCCAGGTACCGATCCTGTTCGCGGTCGCGATGGCCGTCGACGGCGCTTCGGGCCTGGTGATGGGCCGGGTCTATGACAAGCGCGGACCGGTCACCCTGCTCGCCGTTCCCATCGCCGCCGCGCTTTCCGCGATCGCCTTCACCGGCGACCGCACCCTGGTCTGGGTCGGCGTCGCGGTCTGGGGCGTCGTCAACGGGGTGCTCGATTCGACGGTCAAGTCGGTGGTCACCGAGCTCGTCCCGGCGAACCTGCGGGCCATCGCGTTCGGCCGGCTGTCCCTGCTGCGTGGTGTCGCGCTGCTCGTCGCGGGCGGCGTGCTCGGTGCCGTCTACGACATCTCCCCCGTGTACACCATCGCGCTCATCGTGGTGGCGAACATCGCGGCGCTCGCCGGACTGGTCCCGGTTTTGCGACGGATTCAGCCGGCCATTCAGTGAGCGCCCAGCGTGGCGGCTTAGATAAGCCCTGTTCGGGCAGCTGTCAACCCCTACGTGCCCTGCCAGCGGGAGCAACCTGCAGAGCCGGAAATGCCGATCGCTAACATGAATGCGCTGCTCAGCGCGATCGGCCAAGCGACCCGTAGGACAGATGAGTTGAATACACCAGAACTTGCCAATTGGAACACCCAGGAAGCCCTGGCGGAGGCGATGATTCCGATCGTCGGCACTCTGCACCGCACGCGCGGCGTCACCGTCCTGCTGCACAGCCGGTCGCTGGTGAACAAGTCGGTCATCAGCATCCTGCGCACGCATCGCTTCGCCCGGCAGATCGCCGGCGAAGAGCTGTCGGTGGTCGAGACCTTCCCGTTCCTGGAGGCTCTGGCGAACCTGGACCTTGGTCCGGCCAAGATCGACCTCGGCCTGCTGGTGCACGCGTACCGCGCCGACGAGCGCGGCCTCTCGGTCGCCGACTTCGTCGCCGACGCGCTTTCCGCGGTCACCGGTGACAACAAGGGTGAGCCGCAGTGCCCGCGTGATGTGGTGCTCTACGGCTTCGGCCGGATCGGTCGCCTCGTGGCGCGGCTGCTCGTCGAGAAGGCCGGTGGCGGCAACGGCCTGAACCTGCGGGCCGTCGTGGTTCGCAGCGGTGGCGCCGACGACCTCAAGAAGCGCGCATCCCTGCTGCGCCGCGACTCGGTACACGGGCACTTCAACGGCACCATCAAGGTCGACAAGGAGAACAACCTCCTCATCGCCAATGGCAACGTCATCAAGTTCATCTACGCCAACGACCCGTCCGAGGTCGACTACACCGAGCACGGCATCAACGACGCCATCCTCATCGACAACACCGGCAAGTGGCGCGACCGCGCGGGCCTCGAGCAGCACCTGCGTCCGGGCATCTCGAAGGTCGTCCTGACCGCACCGGGCAAGGGCGACGTGCCGAACATCGTGCACGGCGTGAACCACCTCGGCCAGGACGTCAGCCAGCAGATCTTCTCGTGCGCGTCGTGTACCACCAACGCGATCGTGCCGCCGCTCAAGGCGATGGACGAGAAGTTCGGCATCATCCGCGGCCACGTCGAGACGGTCCACTCGTTCACCAACGACCAGAACCTGCTGGACAACTACCACAAGGCCGACCGTCGTGGCCGTTCGGCGCCGCTGAACCTGACGATCACCGAGACCGGTGCCGCCTCGGCCGTCGCCAAGGCCCTGCCCGAGCTCAAGGCCAAGATCACGGGTAACTCGATCCGCGTTCCCACCCCCGACGTCTCGATCGCGATCCTGAGCCTGCAGCTCAAGAAGGAGACGACGAAGGAAGAGGTGCTCACGCACCTGCGCGAGACGTCGCTGTCGGGTCCGCTGAGCCGCAACCTCGACTACACCGCCGCGACCGACGCCGTGTCGAGCGATTTCATCGGTTCGCGTGCCGCGTCGATCATCGACGCGAACGCCGCCATCGTCGATGGCGACCAGGCGATCCTGTACTGCTGGTACGACAACGAGTTCGGTTACTCGTGCCAGGTGGTCCGCGTCGTGCAGTTCCTGTCGGGTATCGAATACCCGACGTACCCGCGCAGCTGATCCAACTTCCGCCGAAACGGCATTCCGGCAGGCAGGTTCTCGAACTTGTTCTGCTGGAATGCCGTTTCGGCGTTTGTGGTCCGTGTGGCGTTGCGGTCAGGGTTCGGGTGGCAGGCCGTAGTGGGCCGCGATCCCACCCAGTAGCAACGTCATTCGATGTTGGAAGGCCTCGTCGCCGAACGGGTCGTCGCCGGATGTCGCGATGGCACGCAGCGTCGGGTACTCCGAGGGCGGGCGCGCGTCGGTGAGCTCGAGGATCCGGGCCAGCCACGGTTGCCCACCCTCGGCGTAGAGATATTCCCGATGGGCCTCGGTGACGCTGCCGACCGCCATCGTGCTCACCGATGCCAACACCGCGAGGGCGTCGCTCGGCGACAAGCCTTGCGCGGCAAGCGCTTCGACCGCCTCCGCGGTGTATTCCATCTCGACGTCGTGGCCGACGGCTCCGCTGACGAACTTCTCCACCAGCGCGGGTTCCGACGCCAGCACGGTCCGGATGTAGGACGCATAGTCGCGTAGCCACGTCGCCCAGTGCCCGCCGGTGTATCGCGGCGGGGGCGAGTTCGTCAGGGCACTGACGGTGGCCAACCGCAGCAGGTCGTGCTGGTTCTTCACGTGATGGTAGAGCCCGGGCAGGCTGACACCGAGATGCTCGGCGACCCGGCGCATGGTGGCGTTCTCGGTACCGATCTCCAAAACCGCTGCGGCAATGGCGCTCTGGTCGATGCGCGGCGGCCTCCCGCGGCGGGGTGCTGCGTTGGGCACGCTCATCCGACCCTCCTGGCGACCACTTTCACATTCGGGGTTGACGATAACCGAGGCGACTTTTAATAATCAATATGAAAAATCGCCTCCCATAGAAACGACACGATGAACCGAGATAACCGTCAGGTCCTGCTGCGCCGCCGTCCCGATAGGCTGGTCTCCCCCGACGACACCGAGATGGTGACGGCGCCCGCTCCGGTCCCCGCTGAGGGCGAGGCGTTGCTCCGGACGAGGTATGTCGGCATCGACGCCGCCGCCCGGACCTGGCTGGACGGCGAACCCGGTTACCTCCCGGCGCTGGAACTCGGCGAGGTGGTGCGGGTGGCCGGTATCGGCGAGGTCGTCGAATCACGCTGTGCCGCATATAAAGTCGGCGACCTCGTCACCACCCTGACCGGGCTGCAGGACTACGCGATCATCCGCGACGACCTGTTCAGCACGCCGGTGGTCGGGTACACCGATCCCCTTGCGGTGATGTCGATCTACGGGCCCACCGGAGCGACCGCCTACTTCGGCATGACAGGCGTCGGAAAACCCCAGCCCGGCGAGACGGTCGTCGTGTCCGCCGCGGCCGGCGCCACCGGCTCGGTCGCCGGCCAGATCGCCAAGATCGCCGGCGCTCGCGTTGTCGGCATCGCAGGCGGTCCGGAGAAGTGCCGCGTCGTGGTCGAGGAGTTCGGCTTCGACGCCTGCGTCGACTACAAGGCCGACGACTTCCCCGCCGCTTTGAAGGCGGCCTGCCCGGGCGGGATCAACGTCTACTTCGACAATGTCGGCGGCGACATCCTCAATGCGGTGCTGGGCAACCTTGCCCACCGGGCTCGCGTGGTCATGTGCGGCATCATCACCACGTACCTCAACGGTGATCACCCCGGTCCGTCCAACTACGTGAACCTGCTCGCCACGGCCTCGACGATGCAGGGCTTCATCGCGCTCGAAGAGTGGGCACGCTTCGACGAGGCCTTCGCCGCGCTGAGCGGCTGGGAGCAGCAGGGCCTGCTGGTGCATCGCGAAACCGTCTACGACGGACTGGAATCCAGCATCGACGCACTCAACGGCCTGTTCACCGGAGCCAATATCGGCAAGATGCTGGTGAAGATCAGCGAGCCGGGGAGCTGACACCGTGCTGACTCCCTTCGACGACTATCCGATCCACGCCTCGGCCGACCCGGTGGGCGTGCCGGCCAGCGGCGACCCCAACCACTACGACCGCTACTGGTTCAACGGCCACCAGCGCGATGGCGACTTCTACTTCGGTGCGGCCATGGGGCACTACCCCGTTCGCGGAATCATCGACGCCGCCTTCAGTGTGGTGAAAGACGGTGTCGAGCATTCGATCTTCGGGTCGGGAGCGATGCCGTTGGACCGGTCGGCGACCATCGGCCCTTTCCGCATCGAGGTGCTCGAGCCGCTGCGCACCATCCGCTACGTCGTCGACTCCAACGAGCACAACATCTCCTGCGACCTGACTTTCCGCGCCACCACGGTGGCCGTGGAGGAGCCACGTCAGCAGCGACGCACCGCTGAAGGCATCGTGCTGACCGACCACACCAGGCTCACCCAGTGGGGGTCGTGGGAGGGGACGATCACTGTCGACGGCGAGGATCTGGCGGTCACGGCTGGTGACGTCCCGGGGACGCGGGATCGCTCGTGGGGTATCCGGCCGGTCGGCGAGCAGCTGCCGATGTTGCGGCAACCCATGCCGTTCCAGGTCTTCTGGCTCTGGGCGCCATTGCATTTCGAGGATCGGTTCACCCACTACGCGTTCCACGAGCACGAAGACGGGCGACGATGGCTCGAGACCGCCGAGATTCTTGATCCGCTGCCGGCCGGTGCCGCGCCGTGGAGCCGGGTCGGCGTACGCGAGTGCTACGACATCGGCTACGAACTCGACTGGGAGCCCGGGCGGCGCGAGATCCGGCGTGCCCATCTGTGGTTCACCGACCCCATCGAGGGTGAGACCCACATCGAGCTGGAGAAGCTCTACACGTTCCGGATGCGCGGCATCGGCTACTGGCACCCGCACTGGGGACACGGCTCCAACCATGGGCAGTACGAAATCGGCCGGGAATCAATCCGTTTGGACGATTTCGACCCGACCGACTTCACGTCGCTGCATCTGCAGAACGTCGTGAAGGCCACCATGGGTGCGCGCACCGGGATTGGCGTCGTCGAACAGATCGCCATCGGTCCGCACACGCCGTCCGGGCTGACCGGTTTCCTGGACGGCTACCGGGGCTGAGTTTTCCCGGCGCTCACCACGCCCCGCTGACGCGACCGTCAGTGACGTGCGGCACAGTAGACGGCACGTTCGGGGAAATCCGCTTGCGGTCATTCGCAGAAAGAGGGGTCGAGTTGTCTGACACAGGTGTGGTGGCGCCGGTACTGCCCGGCGGTGGTGTGTTGCCGTTCCCACCGGTTCCGTCCGCCAGCATCGCGGGCAGGACGCTGCAGGAGTCGACGTACCAGCCGCGCGCCGTTCCCAAGCACCTGCACGACGACTCCCCCAACATCGTCATCGTCCTCATCGACGATGCCGGTCCGGGCCTGCCATCGACGTTCGGCGGCGAGGTGACCACCTCGACACTGGACCGGGTGTGCGCTGAAGGCGTTTCCTACAACAGATTTCACACCACCGCGATGTGCTCGCCGACCCGGGCCTCGCTGCTGACCGGCCGCAACCATCACGAGATCGGCAACGGACAGATCGCCGAACTCGCCAATGACTGGGACGGGTACGCGGGCAAGATTCCGCGGTCCAGTGCCACCGTCGCGGAAGTGCTCAAGCAGTACGGTTACACGACGTCGGCTTTCGGCAAGTGGCACAACACCCCGGCCGAGGAGACCACCGCGGCTGGTCCGTTCGAAAACTGGCCCACCGGTTTGGGTTTCGAGTACTTCTACGGGTTCCTCGCCGGTGAGGCGTCGCAGTACGAGCCCAACCTGGTCCGCAACACCACCGTCGTCGCCCCGCCGAAGACTGCCGAAGAGGGCTACCACCTGTCCGAAGATCTGGCGGACGACGCGATTTCGTGGCTGCGGCGACACAAGGCGTTCAACGCCGACAAGCCGTTCTTCATGTACTGGGCCAGCGGCTGCCTGCATGGCCCGCACCACATCATGAAGGACTGGGCAGACAAGTACGCGGGCAAGTTCGACGACGGCTGGGATGCCTACCGGCAGCGGGTATTCGAACGCGCGAAGGACAAGGGCTGGATCCCGGCCGACTGCGAACTCACCGAGCGCGACGAGCAGCTGCCCGCCTGGGATGACATCCCAGAGGACGAGAAGCCGTTCCAGCGGCGCCTGATGGAGGTCGCCGCCGGGTACGCCGAGCACGTCGACGTTCAGGTCGGCCGGATCACCGACGAACTCGAAGCGCTGGGCTACGCCGACAACACACTGTTCCTGTACATCTGGGGCGACAACGGTTCCTCGGGCGAAGGCCAGAACGGCACCATCTCGGAATTACTGGCGCAGAACGGAATTCCGACGACCGTCCGTCAGCACATCGACGCCCTCGATGAGCTCGGCGGGCTCGATGTCCTGGGTTCTCCGCTGGTCGACAATCAATACCACGCGGGCTGGGCGTGGGCCGGGTCCACGCCGTACAAGGGCATGAAGTTGATGGCCTCGCACCTGGGCGGCACCCGCAATCCGCTGGCGGTGCGGTGGCCGGCGAAGGTGGCGGCTGATCCGACGCCGCGCCCGCATTTCCTGCATTGCAATGACGTCGTGCCGACCATCTACCAGGTGGTCGGGATCGAACCGCCGCGCACCGTGTCCGGGGAGGCGCAGATGCCGCTGGCGGGTGCGGGTTTCGCGCAGACGCTGGTTGATCGGGATGCCCAGGGCGGCAAGAAGACTCAGTACTTCGAGATCATGGGCAGCCGGGGCATCTACCACGACGGGTGGTTCGCCGGCGCGGTCGGACCGCGGCTGCCGTGGATCCCCGGCCTCCCGCCCGGCATGGCAACCTGGACCCCCGACCAGGACGCCTGGGAGCTGTACCACCTGGACCAGGACTGGACGCAGGCCAACGACCTCGCGGCGCAGATGCCTGAGAAGCTGGCCCAGATGCGCGAGATGTTCGCGATCGAGGCGGCGAAGAACGCGGTGCTGCCGATCGGTGGCGGCTTGTGGGTGCCGGTGTATCACCCCGAGCTACGGATCGCGCCGCCGTTCAAGGAGTGGGAGTTCTCGGGCGACATGATCCGGATGCCGGAATTCTGCGCGCCCGGGCTGGGCAACAAGAACAACGTGGTGACCATCGACGCGGATATCCCGGAGGACGCGTCCGGCGTGCTGTACGCCCTTGGCAGTGGCGCGGGCGGGTTGACGTGCTACTTCGAAAACGGCCAGGTGCGCTACGAGTACAACCTGTTCATCCTGCAGAAGACGAAGATCCGGTCGGACGGCGTGGTCGCGCCAGGGCGCCACACCATTACCGTGACGACCCAGTACGCCGAGCCACGTGCCGGCGGCCCGCTGGACATCGTCATCGCGGTCGACGGTGAAACAGTGGCCTCGGGCGAGGTTCCGATCAGCGCCCCGCTGCTGTTCACCGCGAACGACTGCCTCGACATCGGCACCTGCCTCGGCTCGCCGGTGTCAATGGACTACCGCGAACGCGCACCCTTCCCGTTCGAAGGCCGCATCCACGGCGTCCACGTCGCCTATACGTAGCCCGCGGTCCGGGTTGCCGTGGCGGACAACACGTCACGGCAACCGCGCCACATCTCGCTGATGATGTCTGCGGCGGGCCGGAGGTCGTCGATGCGGCCGGCGACCTGACCGGTGTTGGCCACGCTGGCGTCGAGGTCGCCGTCAAAGTACAAGCGCTGCACACGTTCCAGCGCTGACGTACCCGGCGTCCCCTCGGCGTCCATACGCTGGGCTGCCGGAGTACGGATGACGCGCATCATCCTGCGGCCGCCGAGTGGCAGCAGCACGGTCCCGTTGTCATCGGCGTCGAGCACCGCTTGTTTGAAGTTGGCGTGCACGGGTGAATCGGCGCACGCCAGCAGCCGGGTGCCCATCTGCACGCCCTCGGCCCCGAGCACCATGGCCGCAGCCATGGACCGCGCGTCGCAGATGCCGCCCGCCGCCACGATCGGCACGTCGACATGATCGGCGATCAGTGGCAACAGCACCATGGTGGATGTGGCGTGTTCCCGCTGAATGAGTCCAACCCGTTTTAGAGTCCTGTGGCCCGATGTCGGGCCAGAAGGGACGATGAACACATGGCTGGTCGGAAGCGGAATTCCGCGGAGGACATCGTGCGCAAACTGCGCCGGGCAGATGAGCTGGCTGCCGAGGGCAAGACTGGCGAGGAGATCGCCGCCGAGCTGCAGGTCTCGCCGGCCACGCTGTACAACTGGCGGCGCACCTACGGCGGCATGGACACCGATGCCGCCAAAGAGCTCAAAGAGCTGCGCGAGCAGAACGGGCGCCTCAAGCGGCTGCTGGCCGAAGCCGAATTGGAGAAGGACGCGTTGCGGGAGGTCGCGAAGGGAAAATTCTGAGCCCAGCTGCCAAGCGCCGCGCCGTGGACATGCTCAAGGAGACGTTGAGTATGTCGGAGCGGCTGGCGTGCAAGGCCGTTGGGCTGGCCCGCTCCACCTACCGCCGCCTGCCGTTGGCGCAGACCCCGACCGATCCGGACGCCGAGATGAGGGCCTGGCTGCGCGCCTACGCCACCAAACATCCCTGCCACGGGTTCCGGCGCGCCTGGGCGACACTGCGCTACGACGAGCGCCGTGAGGTCAACAAGAAGAAGATCCACCGGCTGTGGCGCGAAGAAGGCCTGCAGGTCCGTGTGCACAGTCCGCGGAAGCGGGCGGGCATCTCCTCGGTGCCGCCGATCATCGCCGATGCGCCGAAGGTGGTGTGGGCGATCGACTTCCAGTTCGACTCCACCATCGACGGTAAGGCCATCAAGATCGCCTCGATGATCGACGAGCACACCCGCGAGTCGCTGCTGAACCTGGTGGAGCGTTCGATCACCGGCGAGCGCCTGGTCGAGGAATTGAAGAAGGTGTTTGCCGCTAATGGTGGCCCGCCGAAGGTGCTGCGCCTGGATAACGGACCGGAGATGGTTTCTCAAGCGCTGCAACGGTTCTGCGAGAACAGGACCGGAATGGTGTACATACCGCCGGGCTGCCCGTGGGACAACGGCTACATCGAATCGTTCAACAACCGGCTACGCAAGGAGTGCCTCAACCGTAATTACTGGAACACCCTGTTCGAGGCCCGCGTGGTCATCGGCGACTTCAAGCACGAGCACAATCACCGACACCGCCACTCGGCACTGGGCTACCGCACGCCAGCCGAGTACGCTGCTGCCTGCCGGTGCACCCACACCCCGGTGGCCTGCAGCATCACCTGAGAACGGATAAAACCAACCCGACTCTATGACCGGGTGGACTCAGTAACGGGGACTCGCCAGATGCACCGAACCGGTTCTTGAAGCCGCCACCTTCCACGCCTTCGACCACGAGGCCGTCGACTCCGGCGTCGACGGCCTTCTTGGCGTCGGCGAGTGTCCCCACCACGTGGAATACCGTGATGCCGGCGTCGTGCAACCGGTCGGCGAACATGCCGGCGTCCCCGGCGGAGGTGGTGACGAAACGGATCTGGTTCTCGACCAGGATCTCCACCATCTTCGGATCACGGTTGAACAGCAGCGCGATGTTGGCCCCGACGGGGCGGTCGGTCAGGTCGCGCACCCGCCGCAGATCGGCACGGCCCTGCTCCGACGTCGTCTCGATGATGCCCAGTCCGCCCGCGTTGGACACCGCCGCAGCCAGCTGGGCGCCGGCGATGAACGTCATGGGCGCCTGGATGATCGGAATTTCGGCCCTGGTCAATGCGCATACGCGGTTGGGATGTTCGGGCCGGGTCATCAACCGACGGTATCAGCGGGGCTGCTCACTAGTTGGCGCCTCCGGGTGGCTGCCGCCGACGACATCTAACACGACCAATACGGCAAGGTTCCGCACCTCGCTTCACGCATTGGTTCACTAGCGACGAGCCGAACTTGTGCGCCCACGCGAACTGATGCATCGGGGGTGACTCAACCCAGATACACACGGCCAAGGCATCGATGCAAATGTCCCTCGATCCACAGTTTGACTGACGATCTAGCTACGTCTCGTGCTGCAGCGCACGGACGACTGCGCCGGCGGGGTATGCGAGGCGTCCGACCGATGGGATCCATTCTGCCCAAGTAGTAATTGCGCTCGGGAGCGAAATCCCTTGTGCGGCTGCGGCCGTCGTGATGGTGCCGAGTGCACTCGATAAGCGAAGCCAGGCTGCACGCCGTACGGCCAATTGCGATTCAGCGAGGTCGTCGGTCCTAGCCGGATCTTCGAGAATCGCTGGAAGTCCGTTGATGAATTCATGCCACGTCGACGCTGGTGCATCACTAGCAGTGCGGTGCAACTCGCGCAACAAGGTTGCGCATTGTTCTGGATACCCGATCAGAGCCGCGAGCAAAATCAATGCTGGACGCCGAATCGCTCCGGTCGACGGCAGGCCTTGTAGCCTGCGAATCGAGGTTAGGAGGGCGTAGCTGTTTACCAGGCGCTTCACGGACCGCGGTGTGGTGATGAGCGGCGGCCCTAGCAAACGCATCAAGTGCAGTTCGTCTTCACCAAACGCAAGGGGATCAACGCGATCAGTAGCCCGAGGCGTCGGTAGCTCGTCTGGGGGCGCAACATTGAACGGTTGTCGACTCAAATCAAGAAATGATTCTGTCGAGCCAGTTCGCACCGATGCATGGTCATCGCTCAGGTCGTTGATCGGCTCGGGAATTTGGCGATTGATGTTGACCAGGTTATCGAGAAGCGCGCTATAGCCGGCAGTTTCGAGCGGAGCAATGTTCAGGATTATCTGGAAGATCTTGTCGAGGTACTGTGTCGGAGTAGAAGCCCAGCGTTCAACCCCTCCGGAGTGAGGTTCTTCTGTCAGCACATCTCGGTAGTGCACCGCCACGGCACGGTGCAGCCATCGCGGATCGACAGCTAGGACTACCACAAACAGTTCCGTCGCGAGCATGAGGTGAACCGCCTCCAGAACCTCGACGACGCGTTTTGGCGGGCATCGATCCAAATCGTCAATGTAGAGCACGATTCGATCGATCTGTGGCAGTTCATCGCCGACGACGTCATTCAGCCGAAATTCCGATCTGTCGTGGGCTAAGAGCTTCGACATGCGTTCGAAATCCTCCCGAATCTCGGTCATGAGGCCAAGAGACTCCCGGTATGTCTTGTTGGTTGCCCGTTCCGCAACCAAGCCCGCGAGCTGTCCTGCCGCAGTGAGATCGCGTAACTCATTTTCGAGAGTGATGATGGTCGCTTCGCTCACTGACAATGCGAGCTCGACATCACGATTTAGCGATGCCGTGAGGTTGCGCGCTGCCTCACGAATCTTTGTTGCAGCATCGCGACCTCTCCTCAATTGAGCCTGTAGAGCAGCAAGGTGCGGCGAAACGAGGTTCCAGTATCCGACGCCGAGGACGAAAGTACTTGCAATTCCGCCAGCGACCTTGCCAGGTAGTGCGGGACTGAACGAGATGACGACTACGAGAATAGCCAGCGCGAGCCCGGCAACTATTCCAACCCGCCACCACGGTATCGCCCGAGCCACCCGTGTTATTTGACCGCGGCGGAACTTCGCCCATTCAAGCGCCGCGTCGAGTGCCGTCTGAAACTCGGAGGCCAGATCTGGATCAATAGCGACTAGCGCTTCCTTAAGCTCAGCTTTGTTCTCGCGAGAAAGCTTCTCAAAGCTATTCCGTGACGCAGCAGATTTCAATGCACTGCATCGATCCTTCTCCGCTGCAATCCGTTCCGGAAGCCTACGGTCCGCAATAATCTCCGAGAGCAGACGTGACTGTTGACGCTGATCTTCAGCTATGCCATCGCTGCGACCACCGCGAGCGCCAAGCTGACCAAATATTTCAGAGACAATACTCGCCCACAAATCCGTTTCCGAATAGTGCCATGCGTTGAATCGAACTTGTCGAACATGCTGGTGTCTATTCATGGCATCTGCAAACGCTGGCGCATCGCTCTCGACAAATTCGGAAGCACGGGCAACTTCCCGGTGAAGCAACCCCATAAAGTGACTCTTACCTTCGCCCCACTGGCCAAAGATCCCAACCGCCAGTGGTGGGCGGGCCGTCCGGGAAGTGATGAGTTCCGCGAGGGCAGCCGCATCGGCCTGGCGATCGAGTACATCGATATCCTCGACCGAACCAGCCGTGTCAGAATGGTAGTCCGGCCTTGCGCTCACAAGGGTCTCGGTCTGGACTTCCCATATGCCTACACAGGTGTCATCGCTACCCGCAAGGACTGCTTGTCCATCGGCTAAACCCCAAGCACCCCAATATAGATTGCTGTCAAGGACTTTCTGACCGGCTGCTCGCATCGACGGATACCAAATGTGGACACCACCAGATCCCGGGCCGCCAACAGCTAGAACTGGTTCGTTCCCTAGAAACCCCCAGGAGCCCCACGTCGTCGGACCAAAGTTTGTGTCTCCCAATGGAAGTCGAAAGGATGTCACACCGTCGGCAGCGAAGCACCACAGAATCACCTCGTTCGCCGGCCCCCCGGTGGCGACAACTCCGACCCCAGCAATCGTAGTGGCACAGCCCCACGCAACTGTCCCGCTGTGATGAACACGAGGCATTGTCAAGTTGCTCGCAAACACTGAAGCGTCCAGGAGCGAATCGCCGCGGCCAGCGAGTTCAAACATCCATACGCCCGTGCCCGAACCGCCCAACAGCAACGTTGTTGGGGCAAAGCTAGAGCTTGGCGGGTGGGTCGACGGAAGATGCACCGCGCACCCCCAGGACAACTCGCCTACCTCGTGGGTCCGTTGGGACGTCAGCGCGCCGGACACCGGATCCCACAACCGGTACGTGTCGCGAACCCCGGTGAGGAGTCTCCACCGGCCGTCCACATATGCCCAGGTGCCCCAGCGCGGTAGTCCGGCGGTGTTGCGAAGGGCCGCCTGAGGGGATTCATCATCCCCAGCGATAACACCTTCGTTCGCAACAACTTTCACTCCGTGGTCAATCGTGCCAATCGCAAAGTTCGGATCCAAGGCGACGGGCTGCCATGACCCCCACAAGCTTCCTCCGCCCGATACTGTCCGCTGAGTGTCCTCAAGTAGGTCGAGCATCAGCCCATCTCGGTCGCCGGCACCGATTGCGAGCAACCGCCCAGCTGCCGCCGGCCCCCACGATCCCCAGTCGTAGCGCCCCACCGCGAGCGTTCGCAGTCGATGGAGGGCCAACGACGTTGCGGCAGGTGTCCTAGACACGTTGGAATACGGAGACACATTGCCGTCTATGCGCTCGGGACCAGCGATCCCGGATCCAAATACAAACGCTCCGTCCCGATTCCGCCTTCCCACGATGGACACCCAGCCCCGACGGCGCTGACCACCTTCGTCGTTCTCGTCGTCGGTTGAACGGCTAACGTGGAAGGTCACGCCCGGCAACGACGCGAACCGAAACGTAACATCACAGGTGAAGTAGGTGCTGATTTGTGACTTACTAGTGAAGAAACCCGCTTCCTCACCTGTTTCTGGGCCGGTTGAGCCCCCGTCCATGACGATGTCGCCCGTGAGATCATCGCGAGCCATGACACGGATCCAGCCGGCAGTGTGGTGCCTTGCGGATATCGAACCTTCCGAGTCACCGTCTACTGTCCGAATCGCCGAGAATGTCACGCCGCCCAGGTTTGCGAACCCGAAGGACACCGTTTCTTCCATATCAGCCCCCAAAGCCATTGTTGCCACGGCGAATGTCGTTACTCAGAACGAACGCGCACACGATGCGACGGTAGACGACAACACTGCTGTCCGAGGATCAGTTGGTCAACGCACTTCCAGAACGATCAGAAACCCGCAAGCACCATTGAACCTCAGCGACCTCGACACGATAGCCCCCTTTCGATTCCGTCCACATCAGGTGAACTCGAATAGAATCGACACTTCAGGAAAAGCTCGGCAGCTGAGGATTACCAGATAATCAACGATCGGATTCCTCTTAGTGGTAGCGAATCGGATTCGCTTGTCGGCGGCTGCGCCTCACCCCTGTGTGCGATGCGGTGTGTGATGGCGCGTAGGTGATGTGCGAGATTCACAGCGCGCCGAAGGCACGACTTCTCGCCTCTAGGATCGTCGGCACTACGACCTCATCGAAGTACGGATACTTTGTCGAGTGCCAGTTCAGGGTCGGATGACGCAACGAGGCCCACACAAACTTGTTGCCGTCGAGGTCGCACTCGGCGACGTGGTGCGACACCGGCCCTCGTACACCAAGACTCGCACGCAATGTCTCGTCAAGCCCCGACCCTTGTGAAATCACCAACGTGGGTTTGAGAACGTCGATGGTGGCCCGCATGTGCCTCGAACACGATGCACGCATCATTCCTGTAGAACGGGACGACATGGTCGCTCCTCGTACGGCACTGCACCACAGGAGATTGACCATGGCGTATGCCTTGAACACGTGTACGTCGCCATGGCCGGCGATGCTGAGTTCTGTGGGACCGTCCTCTCCCACTGGCAAGCCAAATGCCAACTGTAGTGTGAACACCACTCCACGCATATGCGGATTTAGCTTCCGAAATGGCTGCTTCGCGGCCTCGTTGGCGACGATCGAAGTTCTCTCGGCGAACGAAATCCCAGTCTCGCTGGTCCCATATTCCATCGGAATTACAAGTACCCGCAACGGTTTTCCATCGACTGACAAGTCAAAACACGGGCCAACCATCTGACCTTGTCCCTCATGAAACAAGGTGTCAGCGCGTTTCAAGGCCGACGTTCTGCACATCTCTTTTGACTGGCACACCAACCCTCTTGCCGGACCCCAGACATTCTCGCTGAAGTACCGCTCCATGTCGGCGAGCTTCCGCGCAGATTCATCCAGGTCGACAGTAAACAGCATGGTCGAAGAGTTCCTACCTCACCTTGTTGTCCCAGCGCGAGTCTGCATACCAGCACTCAGCATCGTCTGTGCTTGAAGCTAACACCGACTTGACGCGCCAATTGCCCGTTTCAGTTGATCGAATGCACCAGGTCGATCGCCGCGCCGAGGGTGGTGAATCGTTCCTCGATGGTGTCGCCCGCCGGGTAGATGCGGACGGTGTCGACGCCCGCGTCGCACCAGACCCGCAGGCGATCGCGCACCATGTCCGCAGTGCCGATCAGGGTGGTCGCGAGGATCATGTCGTCGGTGATCAGCGTCGCCGCACCGTCGCGGTCCCCGGCCTGCCAGCGTTCCCGAACTGCCGCGGCGACGTCGGCCCAGCCCTGGCGGCTGTACGCCTGGTTGTAGAAATTGGTTGAGGCCGAACCCATTCCACCGAGGCTGAACGCCAGTTCGGACTTCCGCGCGTCGATCATCGTTTTCAGCTGCGCTTCGTCGCGTGCGAAGGACACCTCGGCGCCCTGGCAGATGTCCAAGTCGGCGCGGGTCCGGCCAGAGCGACCGAGTCCGTCGTCGAGATGGGCGAAGTAGGCGTCGTCTGCGCCCTCCGGCACGAAGCTGGTGCCGAGCCAGCCGTCGGCGACCTCGCCGGTCAGGCGCAGCATGGCGGGCGTGAGACTGGCTATGTACAGCGGTATTTCGTGCTCCGCCCGCATCGACAACCGCATCGGCTTGACGTCGCCACCCGGCATCGGGATCTGGAACTGCTTGCCGGTGTACGTGATCCGATCGCCCGCGATGGCTTGCCGGATGATGTCGATGGTTTCCCGCATCCGGCCCAGCGGCTTGGCGAACGGCACACCGTGCAGACCCTCGATCACTTGCGGTCCCGAGGCGCCGAGTCCCAGCAGGAAGCGTCCGCCCGACAGGTTCGACAGCGTGACCGCCGCCTGGGCGATGGCCACCGGGGTGCGGGTGCCGAGCTGAATGATGCCCGAGCCCAACAACATCCGGTCGGTGCACGCGGCGTAGTAACCCAACGCGGACGGCGCGTCGGATCCCCAGGCCTCGGCCACCCAGCAGATGTCGAGGCCCAACTTCTCGGCCTCTGAGACGAAAATCCTTTGGTGGTCCCAAGTTCCGAGGCTGGCGGCCTCGATGGTTGTCGCCGCGCGCATCAGCTTTCCGCCCGTCGCTTGATGTGCTCCAGTGCACACTGCATACCGGACTCGAATTCGCGGAGCCGGTTGAAGACGATCTTCTGCTCCTTGTCTGGCATCTGGGCGATCGCCAGCGACAAGCCCGACGGCGCGGGACCCAGCTGAGCCCATTGCGCGAGCCGTGTTCCGGTGCCCTCGGGGCTCAGACTCAGCCGCCAGGTCGCGGTCGGGTTCTCGGCATCGCCGATGGCCCAAGCCATCACATGTTGTGGTTCGTACTCGACAATCTCGGATTCCGTCGACCATTCACCGAGTGCGGGGTGGCTGTTGTAGCCGACGAACCGGGCCCCGACACGAGGTTCGGCGCTGCCGTCGAGCCACTCGACTCGCTGCAGTTCCGGGCTGCACTCGGGCATCACCGTGATGTCGGAAGCCAGCTCCCACACCCGTCCCACGGGCGCGTCGATCCACGTCGAAACCTCGACGGTCGGGGCGTCGGCATACACCGCACCGGTCCACTCCATGATTTCAACTTCCCTTCCGTGCAGTCCGTTTGGCTGGGCGCCTCACGGTTTCCGCCCCAGGTTCTGCGGCGAAAAGTGTCCGGGCCGCCAACAGGAGCTTCAGTTCGGTGTTGACGTCCTCGAGCGGCTGCAGGCTCGATGTGGCCCGGCACATGGTGATCGCTCCTTCGATCGCGCCGAGGGACATGGTGGCGAGCCGACGCGCGACCGCGGTGTCGAGGCCATCCGCCATCAGACAATCGGTGACCAGCTGGTGCCAGGTGCGGAATATCTGATTGGCGTGCTGTGCCAGTGCCGAGTCCGGCGGGGCGCTGACTGCGATGGACACCACCGGGCATCCGGCGGCGAAATCACTCTGGCGCAATAGTTTTCGCCAGAAGGCAGTGAAGGCATCGACAACGGCGGCCGGTCCGCTGGGCGCGGCATTGGAGATGAGCCGGGAGATCGCATCACCGCTGAGCTGCGCGGCCTCTTCGATGATCTGGGCACGCCCGCTCGGAAAATGATGATAGATCGACCCCCGCGGCGCCCCGCTCCGGCTGAGCACATCGTCGAGCGTGACGCCGTCGACGCCGCGCTCGCGCAACAGCTCGACGGCGGCAAGCACCATCGACTGACGGGTATCGGTCGGCATGGGCAGCTCCTGGCGGGCGGATCATTCGGTTCGAATTATGACCATAATCATAACCAGGAGTCGATGTCGCGCAACAAACCGCACATCTCCGCTCCCCAGAGGACGATTACCCACTGGACTATGATTGCCCTCATAGCGGGTCGGATGGCAGTAAGCGCGAGCAGACGTAAAACTGTCGAATCACGTCCAGAAACGACAGTTTTGCGTCTGCTCGCGGGAGAACCGGCCTAGAGCGTCCCGTCCAGATACGCGGCGCGGCAGGCGCGGCGGGCCAATTTCCCGCTGGTGGTGCGCGGGATACCGCCCGCGGGCAGCAACCGGACGTCGGCGACGGTCGCTGCGTGGCGCTCGGCCACCAGCGCGCGAATCGCGTCGATCGCCGGCTGCGGATCACTGCGTGCCGTGCCCGATGCGCGCTCGGCGATGATCACGAGCTGGTCGCCACCATCGACCGGCACGGTGAACGCGGCCACGTACCCCCGCCGCACCAGGGCTGACGCGTCAGCAGCGGTGGCCTCGAGGTCGTGCGGATAGTGATTTTGCCCGTCGATCGTGATGATGTCGGCCAGCCGCCCCGTCACGTACAACTCGCCGTCGAGGTAGAAGCCCAGATCGCCTGTGCGCATCCAGCATCCGTCGACATCGGCGCCGTCAGCGTGACTGTCCTTCGGCAGGACGCACCGAAGCCGAGCCTGGAATACCTCACGCGTCTCGTCCGGCAGACCCCAGTAGCCGCGGCCGATATTGTTGCCCTGCAACCAGATCTCGCCGACTCGCCCGTCGGGCTGCTCGGCTCCGGTGGCCGGGTCCACCATCACCGTCCACAGACTGCTGGCCGTCTGCCCACAGGAGACCTGCGCGACCGCACCCGGTGCATCCTCGGACACCGCCACGGCGAAGCCCGCCGCGAGCCGGTCGCGGTCGAAGTACCGCACCGTCGCTTCCGCGTCAGGTGCGATGTTGGAGACGAAAAGTGTTGCCTCGGCGATGCCGTAGGACGGCTTGATCGCCGTCTTCGGCAGCCCGTACGGTGCGAACGCCGCGTTGAACGTTTTGATGGCGTCGAAGCTGACCGGCTCCGAACCGACGATCATCACCACGTTGGCCAGGTCGATGTCGTCGCCAGGGCCCGGCGCACCACGATGCGCCGACCACTCGTAGGCGAAATTCGGTGCGGCGGTGACCACCCGGCCGACCTTCGACCCGTCGGACAACGCCTGGATCCACCGCAGCGGCCGACGGATGAATGCGGTGGGAGACAGCAACGTTGAGTGTCCGCCGTACACGGTAGGAAAGCCGATCATGGACAGACCCATATCGTGATACAGCGGCAGCCAGCTGACGCCGTGGGTGTTGCGGTCCAGCATGTCGATGGACAGGATCATCTGAATCAGATTGGTGCCCACGGCTTTGTGCGTGATCTCGACGCCGACCGGCGGTCGGGTGGCGCCCGAGGTGTACTGCAGGTGAGAGACGTCGTCGATGTCGATGTGGACAGGATCGAACGCGGCGCCTTCGTCGTCGGGCACCTCATCGACCGCGACGACCGTCGGACTGCCCAAATCCGGGTGGGCGGACAGGAATTCGGTGACGGCGGACCGCGCCGACGCCGTCGTCAGGATCGCAGCTGGTCGCGCGTCGTGCAGCGCCGTGTCCAAACGTTCGGCATGCCCCGGTAATTCGGGCGCGAACAGCGGCACCGCAATGGCGCCGGCCTTGATCGCCGCAAAGAACCCGGCGACGTAGTCGAGGCCCTGCGGCGCCATGATGGCAACTCGATCACCACGCGCGGCGACCGCCTGTACCCGGGCCGCGATGGCCGCCAGGCGCACCCCGAGTTCGGACCAGGTCAGTTCTGTCGTCCGCACGTCGGAGCCGGAGTAATCCAGGTAGCGGTAGGCCACCATGTCGGGCAGATGTGCGATGTTTCCGTCGATCAAGGCGATCAGCGTCGCGGTGGGCGGCAGCGTCACCCGCCCCGCCTCGTCGATGCAGTCCTCGATCTGGAACAGGGCGCTGCTCGATGTCATGTGTCCAGATTAGGGGGCAGATCAACCCAACGGCAGTGGCGCTCGACACTCCCAGGGGACGAACCACCCCGAAACCGTCGAAAATGACTGGGCCGTCCGGGTTCTGGTCAAACAGGTCACCTGCGGGACCATTCCTCGGCCAGCAGCTCATAGGACCGCACCCGGTCGTTGTGGTCGTGAGTGATTGTCGTGATGATGAGCTCGTCGGCCGCCGTGGCGTCGCGTAACCGCTCGAGCTGGTCGGCGACCTGGGCGGCCGATCCGACGAACTGGGTATCCACTCGGTCGGCGACGAGATCGCGTTCAGCGGCGGTCCAGGCGTGTGTCCGGGCTTCGGCCGGGGCCGGAAACGGGATCGCGCCTTCAGCCGTCCGGATACTGCGCACCCACAGGCCGTAGCCGGCGGCGTGTTCCCGGGCGGTGGCCTCGTCTGCGGCGACGACGACGTCGGCCGAGACCGCGACGTAGGGCTCACCGAGCTCGGCCGACGGCCGAAACGCGGCCCGGTAGGCGTCGGTCGCCTCCAGGACCGACGCAGGCGCGACGTGATAATTGCCGGCGAACCGAAGCCCTCGCGTGCCGGCAACGTCGGCGCTCTCACCGCCGCTGCTGCCCAGGATCCAGATCTGGAGGTCAGCACCTTCGCCCGGCACAACCCGCGCCGTCAACCCATCCACGTTGCGGTAGCCGCCGGCGATCAACGCAAGAATGTCGTCGATCTGGTCGGTGTAGTCCTGCGATTGCGCGCCCGGCAGCTGGAGCAGCGCCCGCTGGAGTGCGAACCGCGGGGACTTCAACAGCGGTAACGGATCGAACTTCCCGGGGATCAGCAGTCCGTTTCCGCCAGTGCCATTGACCCGGGTGGCTGCCGCGGCGGGCACGGGCACCTTGGCTTCCCGCGGCTTGCCGCCGGAGCGCCCCAGGCCGAGGTCGAACCGGCCGGGATGCAGGGCGTCGAGCAGGCCGAACTCCTCCACCGTCGCCACCGAGGTCCGGTGCCCCATCTGTACCGCGCCCGAACCCAGCCGGATGGTCGAGGTCTCCGCAGCGGTCAGCGCGAGCAGCACCGCCGGCGACGTGCCGGCAATACCGGGATTGAGGTGATGTTCGGCGAACCAGTAGCGCGCATAGCCGAGCGCCTCCGCGCGCTTGGCGAGGTCGATGCTGTTGCGCAACGCCTGCGGCGCAGACGAACCCGACGAGATGGGCACCAGATCGAGCACTGTCAGTGGAGTCGCCATGGTCTACGACGCCACCTCGGTGGACGGGTTCGTGCGGCGCGCCGGCCGCGGCAGCGGCGCCAGCCCCAGGTGGTCGCGCAACGTGCTGCCCGCGTATTCGGTGCGGAACGTGCCGCGCTCCTGCAGCAGCGGCACCACCTGGTCGACAAACACATCGAGTCCGCCGGGCGTGATGTGCGGGACCAGGATGAATCCGTCACTGGCATCGGCCTGAACGAAGTCGTCGATGGTCGACGCGATCGTCTGAGCCGACCCGATGAACGACTGCCTGCCGGTGACTTCGATGATCAGCTCACGGCTGCTGAGGTTCTGCGCCTCGGCTTTGGCCCTCCACTCGGCGGCGGTCGCGAGGGGGTCGCGGAACATGCGCACGCTGGCCCGACCGCGGGCGATGGTGTTCTCCCCCACGACCGGATCCACGGTGGGCAGCGGGCCGTCCGGATCATGGTCGGAAAGGTCCCGGTTCCAGAGCTGTTCGAGAAATTTGATCGCGGTCTGTGGAGAGACCTGGGCAAGCCGGACCTCGTGCGCGATGTCGGCCGCCTCCTGGTCCGTGTCGCCGATCACAAAGGTGGCGGCCGGCAGGATGAGTAACTCGTCATGACGGCGCCCGTACCGGGCCAGCCTGCCTTTGACATCGGTGTAGAACGCCTGGCCGGCCTCCAGCGTGCTGTGCCTGGAGAAGATCGCATCGGCGGCGGATGCCGCGAACTCCCGGCCCTCGTCTGAATCGCCCGCCTGGAAGATCACCGGCCGGCCCTGGGGGCTGCGTGGCACGTTGAATCGGCCGTGGATGTCGAAGTGGCTGTCCGTGTGATCGAAGGCCCCGGCGTCGGGATCGGACAAGAACACGCCAGCAGCCTTGTCTGCCACGATCTCGCCACCGTGCCACGAGTCGACGAGCTCGAGCGCCGTCTCCAGGAACGTCTTGGCGCGCTCGTAACGCTGGTCCTCGGCAAGGAAGCCGCCCCGGCGAAAGTTCTCCCCCGTGAACGCATCCCACGATGTCACGACGTTCCAGGCGGCACGGCCTGCGGACAGGTGGTCCAGCGAGGCGAATTGGCGGGCTACCTCGTAGGGCTCGTTGAATGTCGAATTGATGGTGCCGGTCAACCCGATTCGCTCCGTCACCGCGGCCAGCGCCGCCAGCACGGTGAAGGTATCCGGACGGCCCACCACGTCGAGGTCGTAGATGAGTCCGTTCTGTTCCCGCAGCCGCAGTCCTTCGGCCAGAAACAGGAAATCGAATTTCCCGCGCTCAGCGGTCTGGGCGAAATGTACGAACGAGCTGAACTCGATGTGGCTGCCGGCGGCCGGGTCGCTCCACACGGTGGTGTTGTTCACCCCGGGGAAGTGCGCGGCCAGGTGAATTTGCTTGACTGGCTTGCTCATTGGCTGATCCTCGGATTCTGCGGGTGTCGGTGGTTCAGGCGAGCGCATAGCGGTTGGCGGGACGCGGCAGGCCGAGCAACCCGCGGAGCGTGTTCGCTTCGTACTCGCCGCGGAACAGCGCCCGTCGGCGCAGTTCGGGCACGAGCTGCTCGGTGATCTGGCGCAGGTCGTGGGGCAGCGTCGCCGGCCGCAGCCGGAAGCCCGTCAACCCAGCGGCGTGCCACTCCTGCAGCAGGTCGGCCAAGTGAGCTGCGGTACCGACGAAAATTCGCGCGTCACTTCGATATTCGGATCCGGCGAGGTCATCGAGCCGCCGCCGACGGGCCTGGGCCGCCAACTCGCTGTCGTCGAGAAAGACCACCAGGTCGCCGAAGATGTGCAGCTTCTCGGCACCCCGGCCCACAGCCTGTTGGAGGGCACGGATCTCACCGACGATGTCTGCCGCATCCTCGGCGTCACGCGGGGTCACGAACCCGATGTCTGCGCTGCCGGCGATCAACTCGTAGGAGGCGCCGCCGTGGCCCAGGGCCGCGACGATCGGCTGGCCCTGCGGCGGGCGCGGCGTGATCGACGGGCCCTTGACCGAAAACCAGCGGCCTTCGAAGTCGATGTAGTGCAGCTTGTCCCGGTCGATGAATCGTCCCGTGGCGGCGTCGCGGATCTCCGCGTCGTCCTCCCAGCTGTCCCAGAGGCGACGCAACACTTCGACGTAATCGGCTGTCTCGGTGAAGTATTCACGGATTTGTCGTTCGACTGCCGGTTCACGCCGCCCGAAATGGGCGGCCACGTCTCGGCGGCCCGCGATCTGCACACGAACGCCCGCCCGCCCGGCGCTCACGTAGTCAAGGGTGGCGATGGACTTCGACACATGGAACGGCTCGGTATGGGTGATCACCGTCGTCGGCACCAGCCCGATCCGCTGAGTACGAGGTGCGACGCGGGCGGCGATGAGCACGGCGTCCAACCGGCCGCGGACCCGATCGGTGCGATCGTCGGGCTCGAATGGATCGTCGGACTGCACCGCCAGCGAGTCTTCGATGGTCACCAGATCCACTGAGCCGCGTTCGGCCTCGACGGCCAGGTCGGTCCAGTACCCGGCACCGAACAGGTCTGCGGGTCGCGCGTCGGTTTCCCGCCACGCGGCCGGGTGCCATCCGGCGCCGTCCAAAGCCACTGCCAGATGGAATCGGTTCGACGAATGGGGCATCACGCGACCTGCTTTCCTGACGGGATACGACCACTCTGCCGAGCCGCGTGCAGATCGCGGCGGCTGCGACATCGTCAGCGCCAGGGAAAGGGAATAATCGCGTTATCGGCGGGCAGGTTCGGTCCGACGCGCATCGACCGATCGCACCACCACACCCAGAGTCGCGCGGGCCGGGTCGCCGACGACACCCCCGACGCCGCGGGACAGACGCGCTGTACCGTCAAAACAGCTGCAGGTCAGCAACTTTGACGCCATCGCCCCAGCACTGGCGTGCGCCCGTTGCGTGCGTAAGCAGAATTCGGGAGCCCACATCGCGGAGTCGACCAGAGAATCTGCGCCCCAGCTTTCAGCACTCGCCGTCCGACGCCATCGCCGAATGGAGACACCGGAGCCCCCTGAAATCATCGCGATTGCAAACCGCCGCCGGGCCGTCGCATCGACCTAGCGGATGCCGCGGACCAACCGGCCCGGACGTGCGCCGGTATCGATGCCGTGACGGCGGGTGACGGTGCCGCTGACGATCGTCGCGTCGTAGCCACTTGCGCCCTGCACCAAGCGTTTTCCACCGGCCGGCAGGTCATGCACCATCTTGGGTGCGTGCAGCGTCAGCGCGTCGAGGTCGATGACGTTGATGTCGGCCTTCTTGCCCACGCTGATCACACCGCGGTCGGACATGCCGTAGAGCTGGGCGGTGTCGTGGGATTGCTTCCGGATGACGTACTCCAACGGCAGCTTCTCGCCGCGGTGACGGTCCCGGGCCCAGTGCGTGAGCAGGAACGTCGGGTACGAGGCGTCACAGATCATGCTGCAGTGCGCGCCGCCGTCCGAGAGCCCCAGCACCCCGGCCGGGTGCGTGAGCATCTCGCGGATCGCGTCATGGTTGCCGTCCGAGTAGTTGAACATCGGGTACATGAGCATGGCCCCGGCGTTGGCCTCGAGCATCAGGTCGTACATCGCGGCGAGTGGATCCATGCCGCGCCGCTGTGCGATCGCCGCGACGGTGCGCTCGACGGTCGGCTCGTAGTCCGGCGGTTCACCGATGTGGTACAAGCGATTTGCCGCATTCTGCGCCAGCATGAACATGCCGTCGAACAGCTTGGTGGGGTCGATCGGCAGGTCGTCCTCCGTCAGGATCGCGGCCCGCACCGCGGGCTCTGCCAGCTTCTCGGCGAGCTCTTCGCGCGTGCATTCTGCGGCCAGCCGGCGGTAGGTGGGGCGGTGCGTGAATGCGTGATGGCCGGGGAAACCCAGCAGCATGCCGAACGGCCGCGCCGCCACCTGGGGGAACAACCGGCTACCGGCTTGGTGCGCCGCGGCGGACAGGTCGAGCTGCTCGCGCCACAGATTCGGATCGGCGTCGACCTGGATGAGCGCGAAGCTCAACGCGCAGTCGATCTCCTCGCCGAGGCGGCGCATCCAATCGAGTTCCTTACGCGGGGCGATGATGTCCTCGCCGGCAGCGCCCTGCGGAGCCAGCTCGAAGACCGCTGCCCCGCCGGCCGCGGTGGCCCGGCCCAGGGCGAATAGTTCGTCCTCGGCGGCGAAGGTACCCGGCACCGGTTCGCCGTCCATGGCGCGGTGCGCCAGCGTGCGCGACGACGAAAAGCCCAGTGCCCCAGCCTCGATCGCCTCCTGGACCAGCTTCGCCATGGCCTTGATGTCGTCGGCGTTGGCGGGCTCGTTGCGGGCGCCGCGCTCGCCCATGGCGTATGCCCGGACCGCACCATGGGCGATCTGGGTACCCATGTCCACCGAGAGTTCACGCCGGCCGACGACATCGAGGTACTCCCCGAAAGTCTCCCAGCCCCAGGTGATGCCCTCGGTGAGGGCGGTGCCGGGAATGTCCTCGACGCCTTCCATCAGCCGGATCAGCCATTCCTCCTGGCCGGGGCGCACCGGTGCGAAGCCGACGCCACAGTTGCCCGCGACCACGGTCGTCACCCCGTGGTTGCTCGACGGTTCCAGCAGGCTGTCCCAGCTGACCTGGCCGTCGTAGTGGGTGTGGATGTCCACGAACCCCGGAGCGACGATCTTGCCGCCGGCGTCGATGGTCTCGGCCGAATCACCGGACAGCACAGCGTCATTCGGGCCGCGCCGATGAATCTCGACGATCTTGCCGTCCTTGATCGCGACATCGGCCGTGAACCGGTCGGCGCCGGTGCCGTCGACAACAGTGCCACCGGTGATCTTCAGATCGAACACATCTGCTCCCTCGTTGCGACCCGCGACCATCAGTCAGCGGCAGTACTGTAACAGTGTTACACCGTGATGAGACGTAGATCTAGCGACTGGTCGCGATTGGGTGTGATTAGGTGTTCGGCATACCGGAAGCAGGTGGTCATGGCGCAGGCATCCCAGCGTGGGTCCGACGGCACGTCGAAAACTGTTGATGCTCAACTGATCCTCGACACCGCCGCGGCGCTGCTGGAACGCGATGGCGTCTCCGGATTCTCCATGCGCAGCCTGTCCGAGCATCTCGGTGTCGCCGTCACGTCCATCTATTGGCACGTGGGCGGACGCGACAAGCTGTTCGACCACCTGATCGACCGGCTGATCGACGTGATGGCCAGCCTGCCCGCCGTCGGCGACAACCCGAAAGACCGCATCGTCTCGCTGGCCCGCGCGCAGCGCACTGCGCTCATCGAGCGTCAGCACCTGATGGCCATCGCGCACGAACGCGACCGGACGCCGTCGCTGTTCCAATCAGTGCAACAGACCCTCGCCGCCGAACTGGCCGCGCTGGGGATCACCGGAAATCAGGCGGCTCTGGCCTTGCGCTCTATCGAGGTGCACGTCATTTCGTCTGCGCTCATGCAGTTTTCGGCCATTCGCAGTGGTGAGCACGACGAGGAAGACGCGTCGCTGTGGGGCGACGACTGGCCCGACCAGAAACTGGTCGAGGCCTTGCGCTCGCCCACCGACTACGACGCGGTGTTCGAGTACGGTCTGGCCGCGCTCCTGGCGTCCCTGGTGTGAGCCCTCAGTTGGCGGCGAACCGGCGGTTGCGCAGTTTCGGCACCGCCTGCTCGCTGAGCACCCGGGCGCGTTCGGTCATGGCGCCGGCGATGGCCTCGGGGTGCGTGGTCAGGTAGAAACCACCCGCCGCCGACTGCTCGAAGATGGCCTCGGCGGCGGTGAGCGGATCCATGGCTGAGAGCTGGTGCATGGCGGTGCGCTCGGACTCTGACGCTTCGGCCGCGTCACCGCGACTCTCGACCCCACCGGCGGCAGTGAAGATGTTCGACTGCACCGGGCCCGGCAAGACCGCCTGTACACACACGTGGTTGTCGTGGCCGGCCAGTTCGACCTCGACGCGCAGGCATTCGGTCAGCGCCAGCACGGCGTGCTTGCTGACGATGTACGGCGCCTGCAGCTGCACCGTCGACACGCCGCCGACGGACGACATGTTCCACACCCACGCCGGTTCGTCCGACGCCAACATGGCGGGCAGGAAGGCCCGCACGCCATGGAAGACGCCGCTGACGTTGATGTCCATGACGCGCTCCCAGTTGGCGACCGGGGTATCCCACAGGTAGCCGAACTGTTCGATACCGGCGTTGTTCACCAGCAGGCGCACCGGGCCGATTTCACTGTTGACCCGGTCGGCCAGGGCCTGCACGGCCTCGGCGTCCCGGACGTCACACACCGCGTCCACGGCGGTCGCACCGGCCGCGGTCAGCTCGTCACGCAGGGCGGCGACCGCATCGGCATTCACGTCGGCCAGCACCGTCGTCATACTCAGTTGGGCCGCGTACCTGGCCAAGCCGGCCCCGATCCCCGAGCCGGCCCCCGTGATGACCGCAACTCCACCACCGAACAGTTCCTGTGCACCCATGGCCGAAGTAAATCGCAGGGCGACGGCTCGGGTAGGCAGAAAGTCCGATCAGTGGAATGCCGGTCAGACCGGCTGCACCTCGACTTCGGCCTTCGGCGCCGCGCGCAGCACGCATCGGGCATAGCCGATCCAGCTCACCACACAGGCCACAAAGGCGATGGCGATCATCGGGTAGACCGCCTGACCGAGAACCACTGCGACAGAATCACTTCCGGCCAAGCGCCGGTCGACCGCGCCGCCCGTCATCAACGGCAGCAGGCTGACGACGAAGCAGCCGATGGCTGCGGCCAACGCGGTGCCGAACATGGCGCGCACGGCGGCAACGATCATCGTGCCGGCCGCGAGCAGGATCAGCACCGCGAAGGGCAGCGGCCGCAACTCGGCGCCGAGGTGCCCGGTGATGTCCCAGATCCCCCAGCCGCTCATGGCGCCGCGGCCATGGTCGTTGTGCGCGGTGTACCACGGCAGCACAGCCGCGACCACGATCATCACGAAGGCGATGACCCCCATCGCCCCGCGCGTCAATACGTTCTCGATGCTCAAACTCCTCCGGACCTACCGCGTGATGTGGTGACTCATACCCCGGTGAACGTGGGCTGCATCAGCGTCAGCATGGCCATCGCCAAACTGATGAGCAGACACAGACTCAACACGATCATCGCACCAACCAGCAGCCAGCGGCCCATTCGCCGGCGAATGCGCGTCAATTTTGCGTTGTGGCATTCCTCGACATAACCGACGGCAACCATCGCGAAGGCGACGTCGATGTGTTCGTCCCCGACGGTGGCCGCGCCCGCCGCGATCTCCTGCAGGCGTCCGGGCTCGATCTGCACTCCGGCGACGGCGAATCGCCGACTCAGCCGGCGCGCCTGCGCCCGCGTGAGCGGGTGGTCGCACACGTGCACGTGGTGTCGCGGGGCTGCCACTTACGTCGTTCCCTCGATCCGGGCACCCGCCCGAATGCCGAAGGCGCCCAAGAGTGAAGTTACTCCGACGGGCGCCTTCGCACACTGCGACAGCAGGAATTTACAGACCCATGTCCTTGGCGATGATCATCTTCATGACCTCACTGGTGCCGCCGTAGATGCGGCCGACACGGTTGTCGGCGTACAGCCGGGCGATCGGGTACTCGTTGATGTAGCCGTAGCCGCCGTGCAGCTGCAGGCAGCGGTCGATCACGCGGGCCGCCGCGTCGGTGCAGAACAGCTTGGCCTTGGCGGCGTCGGCGGCGGACAGCTCGTCGAGGTCGTGGGCCTCCATGGCGCGGTCGACGACGGCTTCCATCGCGTCGACGTCGGCCTGGCAGGCGGCGAGCTCGAACTTGGTGTTCTGGAACGAGGAGACCGGCTTACCGAAAACGGTGCGGTCCTTGGTGTACTGCACGGCGAACCGGACGGCGGCCTTGGCCTGCGCGTAGGCGCTGACGGCGATGCCGAGCCGCTCACGGGGCAGGTTCTGACCGAGGTAGTTGAAGCCCTGGTTGGCCTCGCCGAGGATGTCCTCGACCGGGACCTTGACGTCGGTGAAGTTCAACTCGGCGGTGTCCGAGCAGCGCAGGCCCAGCTTGTCGAGCTTGCGGCCGACCGAGTAGCCCTCCAGCTTGGTGTCGACCACCAGCAGCGAGATGCCGAAGCGACGGTCGTCTTCCTTGGGAGCGGAGGTACGGGCGCAGACGATCACGCGGTCGGCGTGCACGCCACCGGTGATGAAGGTCTTCGAGCCGTTGAGGACGTAGTGGGTGCCGTCCCCGGAAAGCTTTGCGGTGGTGCGCATTCCGGCCAGGTCGGAGCCGGTGCCCGGTTCGGTCATCGCGATCGCGAACATGATCTCGCCGCTGAGCATGCCGGGGAACCAGCGCTTCTTCTGCTCTTCGTTACCGATGTCGCGGATGTAGGGCAGACACAGGCCGACGTGCACGCTGGAGCCACCGAACGACACCGCGGCGCGCGACAGTTCCTCGGTGAGGATCGCCTGGAACTTGTACGAACTGAGGCCCTCGCCGCCGTATTCGGTCGGGATTTCCGCGCCGAAGATGCCGAGCTCGCCGAGCTTGTAGTAGAAGTCGCGCGGCACCAGGCCCTTCTCGAACCACTCGTCGTAGACCGGGCTCACCTCGGACTCAACGAAGGACCGGATCATCGACCGGTAATCCTCGTGCTCTTCGCTGTAGACCTCGCGTTTCACAGACATCTCCTCAAAAGTGGTGAACAGTGTTAGCTTGTTGCTGTCACAATAAGCTAACAACGTTCGCTAATTCAAGGGAGATGCAGATGGGCAGGCCCCGCGTACCACTGCTCAACCGCGAACTCATCCGTGACACCGCGCTGGAACTGATCGATCGCGACGGCCTCGCCGAGATGTCGATGCGCAAGCTGGCTGCCGAACTGGGCGTCCAGGCGTCGTCGCTGTATAAGCACTACCCCACCAAAGACGACGTGCTCGACGCCGTCGCGAGCCAGGTGGCGAGAGAAATCGACACGTCGGGGTTCGACCGCGGCGACGACTGGCAGGACGCGCTGGCGGCGTGGGCCCGCTCCCACCGCGCGGCCCTGGCCGCCCACCCGAATCTCGTGCCCTATCTGGCGACCGGGCCGGGCCGTCGCGACGTGAGTCTGCGGATCGCCGATGCCGTGCACGGCGGCCTGGTCGGGGCCGGCTGGCCGCCCCGCGAAGCCACGCTCATCGGCGCCGCGACCCGCTCACTGGTCCTCGGCTCGACCGTCGGCTCGTTCTCCCGCGGTTTCACCGACGACGTGCAGGTCTACCGCGACCGCTACCCGCACATGGGCCAGGCACACCTGCTGCGCGGCAAGGCCGACCAGATCGACGCAGCGGGTTTCGAACTGGCCCTGACGTCGTTCATCGACGGTTTGGCGATCCGCTTCGCAGCCCTCCAGTGATTTCGGCGTGATTTGTAGCGTTCATCGCTACAAATCACGCCGAAATCGCTCGCGGATCTTGGGCGGAACCAGCCGGCGGCCCGGCGCGTCCATAAACATGTGGATCACGACGTTCTCGACGGCTATTTGCGAGCCCACGACGGCGTCATCACGCTGGCTCAAGCGTCCACGGCAGGGCTCGACCGCCACGCGGTCGAGCGGAGGGTGAAGACCGGCCGCTGGCTGCGGTGTTCGCCCGGTGTCTTCTTCGTCGACGACCGGCCGCTCACCGATGCGGCCCGGATCCGTGTTGCCGTATGGGGTTACGGACCACAAGCGACCGCGAGCGGCCTGGCAGCCGCCTGGTGGCACGAGCTCTGCAAGTACTCACCAGACATCGTCGAAGTCACGGTGCCACGCAACAGCAACGGCCGAGGACGCACGGGTACCCGGGTACGGCGTCGAGACCTACATCCGGCCGACATTGTTGACCGCAATGGCATGCGAGTCACCGCGTTGCCACTGACAGTGGTCGAGGCTGCAGTGCGGCGCGGCGGTGGCGTGCGGCTGATGGACACTGCTCTGCAGCGACACGTCGCATTGCAGCCGTTGTGGGACGCACATTTACGCAACAAAGGTCGCCATGGTTCGCCGGCATCGCGGCGACTCCTTGTGGCCGCTGCCGACGGAGCGCGATCCGAGGCCGAACGATTGTTGGTCCAGCTGTTGCGCGACAACAAGATCACCGGCTGGCAGGCCAACCATCCGGTCGCCGGATACAAGGTCGATGCCCTATTCCGCCGCGAACGAATCGCCATCGAGACCGATGGCTTCGCATTTCACAGCAGTGCGGCCGATTTTCAGAACGATCGTGAACGGCAGAACAAGATCGCGCTGGCCGGCTATCAGGTGCTGCGGTTCACCTGGCTCGACCTGACCGAGTATCCCGACAGAGTCCTCGCGGAAATCTGCTGCGCCCTGCGACTTCGGCGTGATTTATAGCGGCGAACGCTACAAATCACGCCGAAATCACTTGTCTTGCGGCTTGGCGCCGCCGCTGAAGGGGTTCAGCCTCGACACCCCCGGGATGTTCGACAGCAGCCGGAACACCTCATTGCCGGTATTCACCAGCGCCTCGAGTTGCGGCAGCAGGGCGTCGAGCGTGCGGAACATGGGATCGGCCATGGCCATGAACCGCTCGGTGCGGTCGATCGTGGTGTTGAGCCGCTCGGTGGCCACCGCCAGGTTCTCAATGAGATCGGGCACCTGGGCGGCGAGTTGGACGGAGGCCGGCGGGATGCGCAAAGCACCGCTGGCCACCGCCTGCGTCATCTCGACGGCGGACTGGGCGGCATCAACCGCGGACTGGGCTGCGGCCTTCAGGTCGCTGGGCTTCGGAATCATTTGACCGGCCATACAGTTAACTGTGCCGCACCCGGGCCCGCCTGTCCCGTGATCGACACGGCTACACGTCGGTAACGCTGCTCACGATCTCTGGCGGCAGTACCAGGATCTTGACGTGCTCGTCGGGATTTCGCAGTGCTGTGAACGCATCTGCGACGCCGTCGAGCCCGGTACGTCCGGTGATCAGCGCCTCGGCGTCGATCTCGCCGGCGGCCAGCCGGGCCAGCACCTTCTCGTAGGCCTGCTCGTACGGGCCGTGCCCGAAGTTGATCGCGATCTGCCGCATCTGGGCCACCACCGGGATGATGGTCTCCTCGGCGAACGGCGAGGCCACCACCTGAATCCGTGAACCCCACGGCAGCGTGTGGGTCAGCGTGTTCAGCGTGCCGACACGCCCGCTGCATTCGTAGGCGATCAGCAGCCCGCCGCCGGTCTTGCCGCCGGCCAGCAATTCGTTGTAGACCTCGATCGGGTCCTGTTCGTTCGGGTCGACGACGATGTCGGCGCCCATCTTGGCGGCCAACTCACGCCGCTTCGGCGACGGTTCCGAGGCGATGACGAGGTGCGCCCCGGCTGCCTTGGCGGCCAGGATCGTGCCCAAACCGATCGAGCCGCAGCCGATCACGAGCGCGGTGTCCGCGGGCGTGAGGCCCGACTGCTGCATGTGCATCTCCCCGACGTGCAGCGGCTCGGCCAGGGCGGCGTGTTCGAGCGACAAGCCGTCGGGCACGTGCCGGACCCAGAAGGCGTCGACGACGATGTACTCACCGAAGGCGCCGTGGTAGTCGTTCGAGTAGCCGATGATCGTCGGCATCCCGTTCTGTTCGGTGGTGATACCCAGCCCCGTGACCCGGTCGCCCTCAGCGAAATCCTCGACACCCGGCCCGGTTTCGATGACGGTGCCGGCCCACTCGTGGCCGAGCACGACCGGACGGGTGGCGTCGAAGACGGCGAACGGGAAGCCCGCACCGGCGGCGACGGCCACGAACCGGCAGGGGTCCTTGGACATGCTCAGGTCACTGCCACAGATGCCGCAGACCGCCACCTTGATCCGCAGCTGGCCCGCACCGGTGGCCGGCGGCTCCGGCACTTCGGTCACGGTGAACTGGCCATCGATGAACTGTGCTGCCCTCATGCCTGTACTCCTGTGGTGGTCAGTTCGGTGGCGGGCGCCGGAGTGGCGGGCAGGTCGGTCGGCTGCCCGTAGTAATCGGTGTAGGCCTTGGTGATCGCGCCGACCAGGTTGCCGATGAGCACCTCTGAGTTGTCTTGTGCGAACTGCAGACTGGCCTGACGGGCGACGTTGCGACGGCGGAAGTGCGGGATGACCTCGGACGCGAACAGCTCGTAGCTGCGCTTGGTGTTCTCCCAGTCGGCCAGGTCCACGTGCATGATCAGCAGGGTGCCGAAGCCGCCGGTCTTCTCGATCAGGCGATCGATCTGGGCGATGGCGTCCTCCGGCGTGCCGATGATCGCCTGGCCGAACTCACCGAGCGACTCATTGCGCCAGTAGTCGATGATGCCGGCCGGCGTCTGCGCCCAGTCGGGGTTGATGCCCTGCTGACGGTTGACGTACTCGGCGATGGCGTGGATGCGGCGGCTGACGGCACGCTCGGCTTCTTCCCGGGTCTCGGCGATGAACATCGGGTTGACCAGACGCCAGGTGTCGCGGTTGGCGACGTAGCCGTTTTCGGCCGAAACCTGTTCGTACACACCCCAGTTGCGGTCCAGCGACTCGTAGCCGGCCTGCGAGCTGGCAGCCAGCGACAGCAGAGACAGGCCGTGCTTGCCGGCCAGCACCGAACCGTTGGGCGAGATGGTCGAAGCGGTGGCGACCTCGATGCCGGCCGGGTTGTACGTCGGCAGCTGAGCGCGGGCGTCGCGCAAGGTGAACCAGTCGGTCTCCATGTTGACGACCTCGCCGCGCAGCAAGGCGAGCACGGCCTCCAGGGCCTCACCCTGCATGCGGCGCTGGTTGGTGGTCGTGATGCCCATCATGTGCGCGTCGAGCGGGATCTTGCCGGGGCCGGTACCGACGATCAGCCGGCCGCGGGTCTGCAGGTCCAGCTGGGTGATGCGGTCCGCGGTGATCAGCGGGTGGTGGTACGGCAGCGACATCACACCGGTGCCGAAGCGGATGCGCTCGGTGCGCTCGGCCGCGGCAGCGATGAACACATCGGGCGCCGGGACGATCTCGGCGCCGGTCGAGTGGTGCTCCCCCATCCACGCCTCTTCGAAACCGAGGTGGTCCAGGTGGGTCATCAGGTCGATGTCGCGGCGCAACTGCAGCGCCGGGTCGGCATTGAGCGGATGGTACGGGGCGAGGAACGCCCCGAATTTCATGGACGTCGGGCTCCACTGGGCAGCGCTGCTCACGGTGGTCTCCTGGTTCTCGGTGAGGGATGTCTCGGCTTTCTCGGCCGACTGTAATCCGATCACTCGATTGGATCAAGTGATCCATAAATATCGGCCGCGCCGGGTACGACTTTGCACAGGTAGAGGCATGCGGGGCGGGCAGGAGGTTGCGAGCTATCCGCGAATTTTCGGTAGCTACTTCACGTTCGGCGTCAGGAGTTGAGCAGGCGCTCGGTGCCGCCGACGACAAACGTCACGAGGTCTTCGTAGAACGCTTCCAAAGCCGGGGCGGAGAGCTTGGCCCGGTCCCATTCGTCGGCCCGGCTCAGGCCCTGTACGAAGCCCATGATCGACACCGCCCAGCGCGCCTCGAGCCGGTCCTCGGCCGCGTTCGGGAAGCTCCGCCGGACCTGCGCCAGCAGGGCGACGCGCAGCTTGGGCTCGATGGTTTCGTCGGCCGGACCGGCCTGGGTGATCTGCGCCATGATCTTGATCCACCGCATCCCGCGGCTGCGTTGGCGACGCAACAGATCGAGATAGGGCGCGGTGACGGCGCGGACCAACGCGTCGGGCGACGGCGCGGCCGAATCCGCTGCCAGCACATCGACATTCGCCTGGATGGCCGAGCCCACCGCGGCGCCGAGGTCCAGCACCACCGCGCGCAGCAGTTCGTCCTTGGAACCGAAGTGGTAGTGCACCGACGCGGCGCCGAGGCCAGCCGCGGCGTTGACCGAACGCACCGAGACGGCATCCACGCCCAGCTCGGCGAACAGCTTCTCGGCCGTCTTCACCAACTTGGCGCGGGTGGCATTGCCCTGGCGGTTCTGCGATGTGCCCGACACGTCGAAAAGCATGTCACAGCGTTGCGCCGCCGCCACTGAACGCGTTTCGTGTCTCGAGGATGAGCAGCGCCACATGCAGTGAGGTCGCCGACTCACCGTCTGCGAGGTCCACGCCCAGAATCTGCTCGATCCGGTTCAACTTCGCATAGAGCGACGGCCGACTCAGATGCAGGCGCGACGCCAGCGCCGACTTGTTGCCGCCGAGTTCCAGGTATCCGCGCAGCACGTCCAGCAGACCGGCACCGGACTCGATGTCGTGCAGGATCAGCGCGCGCAACTCCCCTTCGGCGAATCGCTGCACCCGCGGGTCCGCCCGCAGCATCGACAGCAAGCCGCGCAGCCTGATGTCCGCGACCCGGAAGCAGACCCGCTGCGAGGCGGGCAAAGACAGCGCCGCCTCGGCGACATGGGCGGCGTCGGTGATGCGGTGAATGGCGTCGATCAGCCCCGGCGCCGGCGTGCCGACGCCGAGCACCAGGCCTTGGGCGTCGACGGCACGTTCGGCATCCCGGCGCAACGCTCGCCCCAGCGGTTCCAGCGCGCTACCCGGGCGCATGTTCAGCGACAACACCATGGCGATCTCGCCGGGCCCGCGCAACGAGAACAGTCCGGTGTGCCCCAACGCTTTCACCGACCGGGTCACGACGTCGAGCAGGCGGGCACTGCGCCGCTGCTCTGAAACGGGATCGGCGTCTGAACCATCCTTCGGAGCCCATCCCGAGATCCGCAGGGTCGCGGGCAGGTATTGCGCCGCCGGACGCAGACCCAGCGCGAACGCGCGTGCGGTCGCTTCGTCCTCGAACCGGATGCGTTCGCGTGCAACGTCTTCCAGCAACCCGGCCTGCGCCTGATGTTCGATGTCCGTGCGACCGCGTTCGGCCATGCGGTGCAGCACCAGCGCCTGAGAGGCCCGCTCCAGCACCATGGTGAACCTGGCCGCCACCTCGTCGGAAGGACTGAGCGCGATCAGGCGGCCCCACGCGTCGTCGCCGCGACCCACCTCGCTGATCACCCAGTCGTCGGTCCGCTCGGCCCCGGTCTCGTGCTGGCGGGATCGACGTTGCCAGTCCCGCAACACATCCGAGGTCGGATGTCCCGCAGTCGCCACCGCCATCGCCTGGTGGGTGAGGTCCTCGAGCACGACGGGCGCACCGAGCAGATTCGCCGCCGCCTCGGCGATCCCGGCCGGCGTGGCCCGGCGCATGCTCAGATCGGTGAACACCTCGTGCGTCTGCCGCGCGAAATCGACCTCCTGGTACTGATCGGCGACGATCACCCGGTGCACCTGTTCGGTCACCTCGACGAACTTGATCACCCGGCGCACCGCCACCAGCGCCAGCCCCAGTTCCTCGGCGATCGCCCCGACATTGACCGGCAGCGGCACGGCGCCGGCACCCAGTTCGACGACGACGCCGACGGCGTGTGCCGCCGCGACCGACCGCAGATAGTCCAGCGGCGCCGCCCGCAGCGCGGCGCCGGTCGTCAGCACCAGTTCGCCACCCTGCAGAACGTCCGACAGGTCCGGGACGTCACTGACGTGGACCCAGCGAATCGGGCGGTCGAACCCGTGCGCACAGAGAATCTCGGGTTCGCCCTGCTGGATGACCGGCAGGGCGACGATCTCGGCGACGGTCGGCATTTACAAAGTGTAAATCTAGGAATGCAACTTGATACAGATTGACGCCCATTTCGGAGCTTGCCGCGGGGCAAGCTGAGTGCACACCCGCACCGACCAGGAAGGCCAACCTCGACGATGACCACCACGCAGACCATCTCGCACTGGATCAACAACGACATCTTCACCGGATCCTCGGGACAGTCGGCACCGGTCACCAACCCGGCCACCGGCGAGGTCACCGGTCAGGTCGCACTGGCCAGCGTCGAGGACGCGCAGGCCGTCATCAACGCGGCCGTCGCCGCCTTCCCCGCCTGGCGCGACACCTCGATCACCAAGCGCGTGCAGACCCTGTTCACCTTCCGCGAGCTGCTCAACGCCCGCCGCGAGGAACTGGCCGCGATCATCACCGCCGAGCACGGCAAGGTGCTCTCCGACGCCATGGGCGAGGTCGCCCGCGGCATCGAGGTCGTCGAATTCGCCTGCGGCATCCCGCATCTGCTCAAGGGCGGCTACTCGGAGAACGCCTCCACCAACGTCGACGTCTACAACATCCGGCAGGCCCTCGGCCCCGTCGCCATCATCTCGCCGTTCAACTTCCCGGCCATGGTCCCGATGTGGTTCTTCCCCATCGCCATCGCCGCCGGCAACACCGTCGTCGTCAAGCCGTCGGAGAAGGACCCGTCCTCGTCGCTGTGGATGGCCGAACTGTGGAAGGAAGCCGGCCTGCCCGACGGCGTCTTCAACGTCCTGCAGGGCGACAAGACCGCCGTCGACGAGTTGCTGACCAACCCCGCCATCAAGGCCGTCTCGTTCGTCGGCTCCACCCCGATCGCGCAGTACGTCTACCGGACCGCCACCGCCTCCGGCAAGCGCGTCCAGGCCCTGGGCGGCGCCAAGAACCACGCCGTGATCCTGCCCGATGCCGACCTCGACCTCGCCGCCGACAACATGATCAACGCGGGCTTCGGCTCGGCCGGTGAGCGCTGCATGGCCGTCTCCGCGTGTGTGGCCGTCGGCCCGATCGCCGACGACCTGGTCGCCAAGATCGTCGAGCGTGCCCTCACCCTCAAGACCGGTGACGGCACCAAGGACTCGGACATGGGGCCGCTGATCACCAAGGTGCACCGCGACAAGGTGGCGTCGTACATCGACGCCGGCGAGGCCGAGGGTGCCAAGGTCGTGCTGGACGGTCGGAACGTGGTCGCCGACGGTGGCGAGAACGGCTTCTGGCTCGGCCCGACCCTGCTGGACAACGTGACCCCCGAGATGAGCGTCTACACCGACGAGATCTTCGGTCCCGTCCTGTCGGTCATCCGCGTCGAGACCTACGACGAGGCCCTGCAACTGATCAACAACAACCCCTACGGCAACGGCACCGCGATCTTCACCAACGACGGTGGCGCTGCCCGCCGGTTCCAGAACGAGGTCGAGGTCGGCATGGTCGGCATCAACGTGCCGATCCCGGTGCCCATGGCGTTCTACAGCTTTGGTGGCTGGAAGGCCTCGCTGTTCGGCGACAGCCACGCCTACGGCCCCGAGGGCGTGCAGTTCTTCACCCGCGCCAAGGCCATCACCCAGCGCTGGCTCGACCCCAGCCACGGCGGCATCAACCTGGGCTTCCCGGAAAACAACTGATCGCACAACCCAGTCCGGTGCGCGGGGCCCATCGTCCCCTTCGGGCCCCGCGCACTGCCCCTTCCGCCCACCACTTGCCACCAGAGGACCTGACATGACCCTCGCCGCAGACCACGTCCTGCCCGCCGGCCACACCATCGACTCGATGCGCGCCGAAGCCGCGCGCGCTTACGAGCTGGATCGCGCCCACGTCTTCCACTCGTGGTCGGCCCAGGCAGCGCTCAACCCAATGACCATCACCGCGGCCGAAGGCAGCTACTTCTGGGACGGCGACGGCAACCGGCTGCTCGACTTCTCCTCGCAGCTGGTCAACACCAACATCGGCCACCAGCACCCGAAAGTCGTTGCGGCGATACAGGAACAGGCCGCCACGCTGTGCACCGTCGCGCCGCAGCATGCCAACGCCGCGCGTTCCGAGGCCGCCCGGCTGATCGCCGAGCTGACCCCCGGCGATCTGAACCACATCTTCTTCACCAACGGCGGCGCCGACGCCAACGAGCACGCCGTGCGCATGGCACGGCTGCACACCGGCAAGCACAAGGTGCTCGCCCGGTACCGCTCCTACCACGGTGGCACCGACCTGGCGATCAACCTGACCGGCGACCCGAGGCGGTTCGCCAACGATCGCGGAGCGGCCGGCGTCGTGCACTTCAACGGACCGTTCTTGTACCGCTCGGTGTTCCACGCCGAAACCGAGGAGCAGGAATCCGCGCGGGCCCTCGACGAGCTGCAGCACGTGATCGAACTCGAAGGCGCGTCGACCATCGCCGCGATCATCCTGGAGTCCATCCCGGGGACCGCCGGCATCATGGTGCCACCGCCCGGCTACCTGGCGGGCGTGCGCGCACTGTGCGACAAGTACGGCATCGTGATGATCGCCGACGAGGTCATGTCCGGCTTCGGCCGGTCCGGAAAATGGTTCGCCATCAACCACTTTGACGTCGTTCCCGATCTGCTGACCTTCGCCAAGGGCGTCAACTCCGGTTACGTGCCGCTCGGCGGCGTCGCGATCAGCGACGCCATCAACCAGACCTTCGCCGAGCGCGCCTACCCCGGTGGCCTGACCTACTCGGGGCACCCGTTGGCCGCCGCGGCCGTGGTCGCGACCATCAACGCCATGCGCGACGAAGGCATCGTCGAGAACGCTGCCCACCTGGGTGCGGAGATCATCGGACCTGCCCTGCGGGACTTCGCGCAGCGGCACCCCAGCGTCGGCGAAGTGCGTGGCGCGGGCGTGTTCTGGGCCATCGAACTGGTCAAGGACCAGGCATCGCGGGAACCGTTGGCGCCCTACGGCGGCACCAGCGACGCGATGAACGCGGTCGTCGCCTTCTGCAAGGAGAACGGCCTGATGCCGTTCACCAACTTCAACCGCATCCACGTGGTGCCGCCGTGCAACGCCGGCGACGACGAGGTCCGCACCGGGCTCGCCATCCTGGACCGCGCGCTCGACGTGGCGGACCAGTACGCACAGTAAGGGTCTTTGCGCCGCACCGGCCGACATGAGCGGTACTGTCGGCCGGTGCGGATAGCCCTGTTCGCGACCTGCCTCGCCGACGCCATGTTTCCGGCTGCCGCCATCGCCACGGTGCGGCTCCTGGAACGCCTCGGCCACCAGGTGGCGTTTCCCGCCGGGCAGACCTGCTGCGGGCAGATGCACGTCAACACCGGCTACCTGCGCGAGGCCGTGCCCCTGGTGCGCAACCACGTCGACGTATTCAGCGGCTTCGATGCCGTCGTGGCGCCCTCGGGATCGTGCGTCGGGTCAGCGCGTCACCAGCATGCGATGGTGGCCCGGCGTGCCGGTGACAGCGACCTGGCCGCCCGAGCCGAATCGGTTGCGGCACACACCTTTGAGCTCTCCGAATTCCTGGTCGACGTGCTCGGGGTCGACGATGTCGGCGCCTACTATCCGCACCGCGTCACCTACCACCCGACGTGCCACTCGCTGCGGATGCTCGGTGTCGGCGACAAGCCACTGCGCCTGCTGCGCAACGTCCGGGGCCTGACCCTGGTCGAGCTGCCCCAGGCCGAATCCTGTTGCGGCTTCGGCGGCACCTTCGCCTTGAAGAACTCCGATGTGTCCACCGCGATGCTTGCCGACAAGATGTCGAACATCGCGACGACGGGCGCCGAGGTGTGCACCGCCGGCGACTCGTCGTGCCTCATGCATATCGGGGGTGGCCTGAGCCGCGCCGGCAGCGACGTCCGCACCGTGCATCTGGCCGAAATCCTGGCGGCCACACCATGACCGCGGTGTTTCTCGGGCAGCCCGGCGTGGGCAATCTGCGCGGAGAGCAGAGTTTTCCGCAGGCCGCCCGCACCGCACTGGCGGATCCGCAACTACGTCACAATCTGGGCCATGCCACCGCGACCATCCGCGCCAAACGTCTTGCCGCCGTTGCCGAGTGCGATGACTGGGAGCAGCTGCGGGCTGCCGGCAGCGCCCTGAAGCAGGACGTGCTGGCGCGGCTGCCGGAACTGCTGGAGGAACTCGAAGCCAATGTCACGGCACGCGGCGGCACCGTGCACTGGGCCCGCGACGGGCTCGAGGCCAATCGCATTGTCGCCGAGCTGATCCGGGCCACCGGCAGCGACGAGGTCGTCAAGGTCAAGTCGATGGCCACCCAGGAGATCGGACTCAACGAATACCTGGAAGACCAGGGCATCACACCGATCGAAACCGACCTGGCCGAGCTCATCGTCCAACTCGGACATGACAAACCGAGCCACATCCTGGTGCCGGCCATCCACCGCAACCGTGCGGAGATCCGGGCGATCTTCGAACGCGAGATGCCCGGCGCCGGTGAGCTCACCGACGAGCCCCGGGTGCTGGCGATGGCCGCGCGGGCACATCTGCGGCGAAAGTTCCTGTCCGCCAAGGTGGCCGTCAGCGGCGCCAACTTCGGGGTCGCCGAGACCGGGACACTGGCCGTGGTTGAGTCCGAGGGCAACGGCCGGATGTGCCTGACGCTGCCCGAAACCCTGATCACGGTGATGGGCATCGAGAAGGTGCTCCCCCGGTTCACCGATCTCGAAGTGTTCATGCAGCTGCTGCCCCGGTCGTCGACCGCAGAACGGATGAATCCGTACACCTCGATGTGGACCGGCGTGCATCCCGGCGACGGCCCCCAGCAGTTCCACCTGGTGCTGCTCGACAACGGCCGGACCCGGGTGCTCGCCGATGAGGTGGGACGCTCTGCGCTGCACTGCATTCGGTGCAGCGCCTGCCTGAATGTCTGTCCCGTCTACGAACGCACGGGCGGGCACGCCTACGGCTCGGTGTACCCGGGACCCATCGGGGCGATCCTGAGTCCGCAGCTGACGGGGACCACCGGGCATCACGATCCGAACGCCAGCCTGCCCTACGCCTCCACACTGTGCGGCGCGTGTTTCGAGGCCTGCCCCGTACTCATCGACATCCCGTCGATCCTGGTGCATCTGCGTGCGGTGCAGGTGGATCAGGAAAGAGGAGGGCGTGGTGTCCTTCCTTCCGGACAGGATTTGGCGATGAAGGCGGCGGGCTGGGCCATGGGATCCGCGTCGCGGTTCGAGTTGGCGGAGAAGGCCCTCGGCGCGGGACGGCTCATCGCCGGCAAGGACCACCGCATCCGCAGACTGCCTTGGCCGGCGTCGAAATGGACTGGCAGTCGCGACATTCCGGCGCCACCGGCGGAGACCTTCCGGCAGTGGTGGGCCCGCAACCGGGATGCGGACCGATGAGCGACGCACGGGCGGTGGTACTGGGACGCATCCGCGCCGCGCTCGGGACGGAAACCCCGGCCGCGGTGCCGGTGCCACGCGACTACGACCGGCAGCCGTCGACCGGCAGCGGTGACGTCGAGCGGTTCGCCGAGACGGTGGCCGACTACCGGGCGCAGGTGCATCGCGTCGGGCCGGACGAGGTGGCGACAACGATCGGCGCGCTGGTCTCCGGAACCGCCGTGATCCCCGCGGACCTGCCACCGGGCTGGGTAACCGGCATCCGCACCGTCGTCGACGACCCGCCCGTCGGCCTCGACGTGCTGGACAGTGTCGATGCGGTGGTGACCGGCTGTGCCCTCGGGATCGCAGCCACCGGCACCATCGTGCTGGATGCCGGTGCGGCACAGGGCCGTCGTGCGCTCACGCTGGTACCCGACCATCACGTCTGCGTCATCCGGGCCGACCAGATCGTCGATACCGTGCCGCAGGCCTTCGCGGCCCTGGACCCGTCGCGTCCACTGACGTTCATCTCCGGGCCGAGCGCGACGAGCGATATCGAACTGCAGCGCGTCGAAGGCGTACACGGTCCGCGCACCCTCGACGTGGTGATCGTCGGAGCCGGCCGGTAAGAATGGTTGATTGTGACCGACATTGCACCTTTTCAGATCGCCGTGCCCGACGAGGTGCTGGACGACCTGCGCCGCCGGCTGGCCAACACCCGCTGGCCGGAAGCCGAGTGCGTCGTCGACTGGAGCCAGGGCATCCCGCTGAGCTACACCCGCGAGCTGGCTGACTACTGGGCCAATGGCTACGACTGGCGGGCCCGTGAGGCCGCGCTCAATCGGTTCGACCAGTACGTCACCGAAATCGACGGCTTGGACATCCATTTCATTCACCAACGGTCCCCGCACGCCGACGCCCTGCCGCTGATCATCACGCACGGCTGGCCCGGCTCGATCGCCGAGTTCCAGAAGATCATCGAACCGCTGACGAATCCGACGGCGCACGGCGGCCGCGCCGAGGACGCCTTCCACGTGGTATGCCCTTCGCTGCCCGGTTACGGGTTCTCCGGCAAGCCAGCCACCACCGGCTGGGACGTCGAACGGACCGCGCGGGCGTGGGAAGAACTGATGGTGCGCCTCGGCTACACCCGGTACGGCGCCCAGGGCGGCGACTGGGGCGCCGCGGTCACCACTCAGATCGGGCGAAACGTCGGGCACTGCATCGCGATTCACCTCAACATGCCGATGGGTCGTCCCGCGGCCGGCACCACGGAGTTCACCGCCGAGGAGCAATCCGCGCTCGCGGCGCTGAAGCACTACCAGGACCAGGACTCGGGCTACGCCAAGCAGCAGTCCACCCGCCCGCAGACCATCGGCTACGGCTTGGTCGACTCACCGGTGGGGCAATTGGCGTGGATCGTGGAGAAGTTCTGGTCCTGGACCGACCACGACGGCAACGTGGAAAGCGCGCTGAGCCGCGACGAGATGCTCGACGACGTGATGATCTACTGGGCCACCGCCACCGCGGCGTCGTCAGCCCGGATGTACTGGGAGAGCTTCCGCGCCTTCGGCGGCGGCACGAAGGTCGAGCTGCCCACCGGCGTCGCGTCGTTCCCGAAAGAGATTCTGCGGGCACCGCGGTCCTGGTGCGAGACCGGGTACAACGTCACCCACTGGACCACCATGCCGCGCGGCGGTCACTTCGCCGCCTTCGAGCAGCCCGAGCTTTTCGTCGACGACGTGCGGGCGTTCTTCGCGACGGTGCGCTGAGTCACGCTGCCCGCAAGCGCCGGTATCCCCCGTAGACCACCAACGCAACGAAGAAGTTCACGAAGTAGGCGACGTCGGCGCCGTGCCACGCGACGGCGACGGGTCCTTGCAGCAGCGTGGTGTTCATGAACGGGATCGCGGCACCGTAGGCCACGACGAACGCGACCAACGCGGCGACCGCGTCGCGCCGCGGCGTCGTCTCCGCGGCCGGGTCCACGGTCTGCCGGCCACGGCTGCGGCGGCGCCAGTCGATGATCACGATGGCCGCGAAGGCCGGAATCCAGTAACTGATCAGCAGCAGCACATTGGTGAATCGCGTTGCGGTGTCGCCGGTGTGGAGCCACAGGATGAGCCCGAACGCCAGCGCCGTCACCACCAGTGACGAGATTGGGCGCCGCACCCGCACGCCCAGCGTCTGCAAGGCCAGGGATCCGCTGTAGTCGTTCATCACGCCCGAGCCGACCGACGCCAGGGCGATGATGAGCAGCGCGACAGCCCCCAGTGCTCCCCCACCCATCACCGACCGCACACCCTCGGCGGTCTGGTCGGTGATCAGGCTCCCCGCGGCGATGCCGATGGTCTCGACGAAGACGTACGCGGCAGCCAGTCCCGCGAAGCTGAATCCGAACACCTTGCGCGGCGCGGAGTCCACGGGGAGGTAGCGACTGAAGTCGGCGGCATAGCTGGCCCAGGACACCGCGAGGCTCAGCGCGATGGTCACGGCCAGCACGAAGGCCCCGGTCAGGTCCGCGCCGTGCGCGGTCGGCGGCGTCACGACCTGATGCCCACCAACGAGTTTGACGGCGAACACCACGAACGTCGCGAACAGCACCACGGTGAGTACAGCCTGCAGCCGGTGGATCAACTCGTATCCGATGAAGCCGACCGCGCCCTGCACGCCGAGCACGATCAGCACCGCCACCCAGAATGGGATACCCAGCAGCACCGCCAGCGCCTCGCCGCCGAACAGGCCGACCAGCGCGTCCCACGCCACCGACGAGAGCCATTGCAGGACAGCCGGAACCGCGATCAGACCGCCGAAAGCCATGCGCGCGCCGGGCAATTGCGCAGTACCGGTGCGCGGGCCGAGCGTGGACAGGTAGCCCACCACCAGCGAGCCGAGGACCGTGCCGACGATCATCGCCAGCAGCGCCAGCCAGAAGCCCAGGCCCAGTGCACCGATCATCGCGCCGGTGAAGACACACGTCATGTTGATCTGCGGTGCGAACCAGACCGTGAACAGCCGGCCCGGGGTGCCGTAGCGGCGGTCTGCCGGAACCGGCGCGATGCCATGGGTTTCCACCGACATGTCCCCGGCGCGGCTGGGGGTGTGGCCGGTGAACGGTGCGGCGGTGAGCGCGGTGGCCGGTGGCGTCATGCCCCTATTCGACCACGAGCGCCGGTTCCCGATGGCCAGCCTCGGCTGCGGGTCGGGCGCCGGCGCGCGCGGCGCCGATACCGGCCAGCACGACGAGTGCGATTCCGGCGAGGGCAGGCAGCCCCGGCACCTGATGCAGGATGAGCAGCCCCAGCATCATGGCGAACGCGGGCTCGAGGCTCATCAGCGTGCCGAAGGCTGCCGCGGTGAGGCGGCGCAGGGCCAGCATCTCCAAGGTGAACGGGATCGCCGGCAGCAGGATCGCCAGGCCCAGACCGGCCAGCAGCAGGTGCGGCGTCAGGTGCCCGATGACCGACGGACCGGCCACCAGAGTGACCACCAGCCCGGCGACCGGCATGGACACCGCAAGGCCGGTGATGCCGGTGACCTCGTCGCCCACGCGCTGGGTCAGCAGGATGTAGGCGGCCAGGCAGACCGCCGACGCGAGCGCTGCCAGCACGCCCACCGGGTCGACGGCAGCCGCCCACGGTTCGGTCAGCAGCACGACGCCGGTGCCGGCCATCGCCGGGAACAGCCACCGCCCTCGTCCACGCCCCTTCATCATCGCAATCGCAAGGGGGCCAAGGTATTCCAGGGCACTGGCGGTACCGAGCGGAATGCGGGACACCGCCACCATGAACAGCAGGGTGAATCCGGCGGTGGTGATTCCCAGCAGGACGCAGGACACGAACGCCGATCGCGTGAACGACGCCGGCCGCGGCCGGACGAACAGCAGCATCAACACGCCGGCCCAGGCCAGGCGGAGCCAGGCCACACCGGCCGGGCCGATACCGTCCATCAGCTTTACCGCGAGAGCAGCACCCAGCTGCACCGACATCATGGACGCGACGGTCATGAGTGCGCCGTTGCGCGCCGCTGCGGTGGTCATCGTTGTATTGAACGGGAGTCAGAACGTTCATGTCCACGTGATAATCGTGGACATATCGTTCGCAAACCGTGAACGGATCGGAAGCTACAGCTCGCGCCTGATCCGGTCGGGGAACCGGCTGTGGCCGAAGTCGATCTGCGCGCCCGGGTTACTGACTGCCGTGGTCAGGCCGGTTCCGAACGGCCCGGCGCTGTCGTACAGCGTGGTGGTGCCGACCGCGATGCCGTCGGCCGCCCAGTGCGAATCAGCCTCGGCACCCACCCAGGTGTCCTGCGGCAACCGGGACAACGCCACGGTGAGATCGCCGTTGATGTACCCGACGCCGGCGGTGCCCAGATTGGTCACCAGGCTGGTGCCCTCGGCCGCCATCGCAGCCCGCACGAACGGCGTGTTGACCTGACCCTCGATGACGTCGATGGGCCGGTTGATGTAGCGCTTGCGACTGGTGTTCTGGTGATCGGCGATGGCCCGCGTCCAGCCGACGGCGTCACTGTTCATGTAGGGCGGCAGGTCGTCATCGATCACGGCGGGCGGCTCGAAATCGGCTGCGCGGAACCACTCCTCACCTGGCGGCGCCGCGGCGAGCCGATATTGCACGAGCGTGGCCCGGGCGACGGTGACGCCGTCCTGCACCACATCACACTCGGAATTGCGCACCCGGCGCCCGTCGCGCACCAACTTCACCACGGTCGTGGTCGGCACCCCGCGGGCGGCCCGGAACAGGTCGACGGTGAGCCGGGCCGGCAGGAAGTCGGGCAGGCCGAACGCGGCATCCAGCGCATGGGCAGCCAGGCCGACCACCGCCGGGCCGTTGAGGTGGTCTTCACCCCACAGGCTTTGGGCGAATCGGGTCGGCTGAACCCGATCGGCGTCGATCGGGGTGAAGTGAGCAGGACGTGCGGTCATTTTCGGATCGTCGCACATTGGCTAAATATTCATAACTTTGGGCCACATCACGCGGAACCGTCCAGATTCCCTGGACAATAGGCAGATGGACACCCGCCGACTGCGCCTCTTGCTGGCCTTGTCGCGCCTCGGGTCGATGCGGGCCGTCGCCGAGAACCTCAATCTGACGACGTCGACGGTGTCGCAACAGATCGCCGCTCTGGCCAAGGAAACCGGCACGCAGCTGATCGAACCGGAGGGCCGCCGCGTCCGGCTGACCCCGGCCGGACAGCGCCTGGCCGAGCATGCGGTGACCATCCTGGCGGCCGTCGACGCGGCGCGCCTGGACCTCGATTCCGGCGCCGAACCCGTCGGCACCCTGCGGATCGGCGGATTCGCGACCGGCATCCGCGTCTCGCTGCTGCCGATCCTGGCCGAACTTACCCGCGAGCATCCCGGAATCGACGTCGCCATAAGCGAATACGAGCCCATCGAGGCGTTCGCGTTGCTGACCAACGACGACCTGGACCTGGCCCTGACCTACGACTACAACCTGGCCCCGGCCTCGCCCAGTCCGCTACTGGAAGGCTTTGCGCTGTGGTCGATTCCGTGGGGACTGGGACTGCGGGCCGACGAGGCGAACGGCCCCGCCGAACTGTCCGAGTACGCGGACCGGACCTGGATCGTCAACTCCCGCAACACCGCTGACGAGGACGCTGTCCGCACCTTGGGTGCGCTGAGCGGATTCACCCCGCGCATCGCCCACCAGATCGACAGCCTCGAATTGGTCGAGGACCTGATCGTCGCCGGCTACGGCGTCGGGCTGCTACCGCTGGAGCGGCCCACCAGCGCGGGCATCAAGGTCGTTCCGTTGGCCGGGCCGACGGTGATCCACACCGCCTATGCCGTCACCCGCAAGGGCCGCACCAACTGGCCGCCGCTGCGGGCGGTGCTCGACCGGTTGCGACCGGGCGACGGGCCGGTACCGCTGCCGACGTGGCCTCGTCCCGAGGCGGTCGGCACCGAATGACACTGACCGAGATCTGGGAGGCTACCGGCGTGAAACTGATCAGGGCCGTACTGGTCGCGGCACTACTGACCGGGCCTGTGCTGCCCACCGCGCGGGCCGAATGCACTGCCGCCTGCGATGCCCAGCAGCGCGTCGCGGCAGCAGACGCCTACCTGTCGACCCGGCCGGGCACCGTCGGCTATGTGCTGCGCGACCGCAAAACCGGTGCGGTGTACCGCAATTCGCACGCCGGGGACATGGTCTGGACGGCCTCGACGATCAAGCTCGGCATCGTGGTGGATCTGTTCGCCCGGCAGAGCGCCGGCCTGCTGCGGCTCACCGACAACGACATCGCCCTCATGGGCAAGATGCTGCACACGTCCGACAACGATGCCGCCGATACCCTGTGGACCCGGTACGGCGGACCGGACCACACCATCTTCAACAACGACTTCCCGCATTTCGGCATGACCCGGGTACAACCGCAACGCGGATTCGGAGACATGTTCCCCTACTGGGGTTTTCAGAAGTCGACCACCGACGACCTGGACCAGATGGTCAACTACATGCTGACCCGGCTGCGGCCCAACGAAACCGCGTGGATCGTGAGCGCCATGCAGAACGTCGACCCCATCCAGCAGTGGGGTGTCTGGGGCGCCGGCCCGAACATGGCGCCCGGCAACAAAGACGGCTGGTCCGACGAGCAAGGCGGCTGGGTGACCAACACCGTCGGATTCGCCGGGCCGGGACAACGTTTCACTCTCGCTGTCATGAATGCGCTGAACGGCGCCGGCGGCAACGCCGATGGCCAGGCGACCACTACGCGCCTAAGCCAGATATTGCTGGCCGGTCGGCAGTAGATTGGCGGCATGACTCACGGCGAGAACTACCCCGCGGCAGGCGCTTACGGCGCACCCACCCCGGTGCATCCCGGCGACCTGCTGCCCCGGTTCTTTGCTCGGGTCATCGACGGGTTGATCGTCGAGGTGCTGGCGCTCTTCGGTGCGTTCTCGATCGCCGGTTCGATGTCCGACATCATGGTCACCGGTCTGTTCTCCGGGCTGGGGATGTTCCTCTACTTCGTGGTGTTCGAGGTCACGGTGGGCGCGACACCGGGCAAGATGCTGCTGGGTCTCAGCGTTCGCGGGCCACACGGGATGCCGAAGCCCGACGTCAAGCAGTCGGCGATCCGGAACTCGTTCACCCTGCTCACCATCATTCCGTGGATCGGCTGGCTGCTCGGGTTCATCGCGTACATCTTCATCGCCGTCACCGTCAGCTCCAGCCCGTGCAAGCAGGGCCGGCACGACGAACTCGCCGGCGGTACCCAGGTCGTCAAGAAGTAAGCGATTTGTGCACGAAAATCCGCGGTCGGCGCGGATTTTCGTGCACAAATCCCGCACTGGCTAGCCGTGAACCAGTGAAAAGCCTTCCCAGGCCTGACGCTGCTCGGCACGCGGATCGAATTCGACACGGGTCTTGCGGTCGAATACCAGCACGGCGCGGTCGTCGGCGTCGTACCGCGGCCAGCCCTCGCCGGGGACACCCGTCCGCGCGAACGCTCGCCAGCGGTTCTGCACGTCATTGCTGATCCGCAGCGCGGACTTACGGTCCATGGCAGCGGTCAGCACCGACCCCAACGGTGTCCGGTACACGTCGAAGACCGCCAGCAGTTCGGTGGCGTGCGTGGCACCCAGACCCGTCCAATGCAGCGCTGGCGGGGCGTAGTCGTACCGGTACGCATACGTGGGTGCGTGGCGCATGTGCGCGCCGGCGATCTCCCACGATGCCGTGCCGAATGCGAAGTCGCCGCCGAGTTTGATGCACGCATCGGCCGACTGCGGGTAACCGGGATAGGCCGCGGTGATCCGGGCGCGCTGCTCCGCCGGGACGTGCGCCAGAATCCGTTCGATCGTCGCCTCAGTAGTGGGCAGCAGCTGCATGAACTTGGTGAACAGGCGGCCCTCATCGGCATTGCTGCCCACGATCAGCGGCACCTGGTGCGCCCGCCCCTCGCGCATCGCGATCACCGGATCCTCCGGCAGGAACTCGGTGCCGCACGCCGGGCCGGCCGGGAAGGCACCCGGCATGTCGACCACGGCGCCGTGGATCACGCGGTCCAGCGCTGCCATCAGCTCGGCGGGTTTGGCTGACATCAGCGCGGCGGCGCCGTCACGGCTGCCCGCCCCCAACTGTTCGGCGAACTGCTTGGCGAACTGCGCGGCCGCGTCCGGAGAACGCACCATGCCACTGGCCGGGCTCTCCGCAATTGCTTGGTGGAAAAGCCCTTTCGCCTGAGGCACGGCCAACAGGGTCGCCACCGCGTGGGCTCCGGCGCTCTCTCCGAAGATGGTCACGTTGCCCGGGTCCCCGCCGAACACGGCGATGTTGGCGCGCACCCACTTCAGCGCCGCGACCAGATCGCGCAGGAACAGGTTGCCGTCAAGAGGCTGGTCGGGTGTCGACAGCGCCGACACATCGAAGCACCCGAGCGCGCCGAGCCGGTAGTTGGCGGAGACGAAGATGCAGCCGCGGCGGGCCAGTGCGGCCCCGTCGTAGATCGGGGTGGCTGAGCTGCCCAATATGTAACCGCCACCGTGGATGAAGAACATCACAGGCAGCGGCTCGCCGGTGTGCTGCTCGGGCGTCACCACATTGAGGGTCAGACAGTCTTCACCCGTGGGTTGGTACTTGCCCACGCTGAGCATGGTGAACTTGCGTTCCTGCGGCGCGCAGTAGGTGAAGCCATGGCAGTAGCGCACGCCGCGCCAAGGCTGTACGGGTTGCGGGGCCCGATAGCGCCACGGCCCCACCGGCGGCCGGGCGTAGGGCACGGAACGCCAACGGTGCACACCGTCGCGCGTGAAGCCCTCGATGGTTCCGCTGTCGATGGTCACGCGGACGGTACGTTCGTGCATAAATGGACACTATCGAAAATCTGTAATCATCGGGGTGCCTGAGCCGCGTGTTGCGGCAGTGCCGGTTACCCTGACGGGCATGCGACTTCCGGTGGTCCTGGCGGCATGTGCCCTGGTTGCGGGTTGTTCCGCCGGGTCAGACCAGCACGGACAGCCCGGCGTGGCGATCTCGGAGCCGTCGCTGTCTGCCGCCGCCCCGTCCAGCCGTCCCGCGGCTCCGACCCCGAAGGCCGTACCCACCACGCCGCCGCCGGCGGGCGCGCCCGTCGCCGACGTCATCGCCTGGGTGGAGGCCGGCACCCCGGCCGACCCGGCCGGATTCCATACCGCCACGCGCGAGGGCACCCCCACGAATTTGGGTACCGACATCGCGTTCACCACCGCATCGGGTGCGAACTGCATGACCGACAAGGACTTCAACGGCACGCTGGCGTGCCTGACGCATCTGACCTCCCCGCCGCCACAGCCGGCCGACACCTACGGCCACTGGGTGGGTGGCTGGGTCGATTTCGAAGGTCCGACCGCGGAAGTCGGTTCGGTGCATGGCGATCCGGGCCGCTTCTCCGCCGGCACCGGAGCCAAACTGAAAGACGGCCAGAGCCTGCGGTTCGGCGACTACCTGTGCCGCGCCGACGCGACCGGGCCCGTGTGCGTGAACTACGCGCGCCGCACGGCGATCCGGTTCAGCAACGCCGGCATCCAGACCTTCGGTTGCCTGACGCCGGTGCTCCCGGCGCCGGAAGGCGTCGGCTTGAAGTTCGCCTGCACGACCGCCTGATCCGGGGCCGCGCGGTCAGTTCGCCGCGGCGACGATCGTTGTCGGCTCGTGGACGACGGGGCCGGGTTCCGGCGCGTACAGGGCGTCGATCTGCGGGGCGTACTTCTCGGCGATGGGGCGCCGTTTGAGCTTCATGGTCAGAGTGATCTCGTCTCCCCCGGGCTCCCAGAAGGCCGGTAACACGGAGAACCGCTTGATCTGCTCGACCCGCGACAACTCCGTATTGCCTTGGGCCACACCGGCGGCGATCTGCGCGATCAGTTCGGGATCGGCTGCCAGCGCTTCGGGCGACGCGTCGGCAAGCCCACGGTGAGCGGCATACGGACCCGCAGACTCGGCATCGAGCACGATCAGCGCCGTGTTGTACGGGCGGGCATCGCCGATGGCCATGACGACGCCGATCAGTGGGCAGGCAGCCTTGATGGCTTTCTCGATGTTGGCCGGCGACATGTTCTTGCCGGCCGCGTTGATGATCAGTTCCTTCTTCCGGTCGACGATGGTCAGATACCCCTCGCCGTCCAGATGGCCGACGTCGCCCGTGTGCAGCCAGCCGTCGGCGTCGATGGCCTCGGCAGTCTTCGCCGGTTCCTTGCGGTAGCCCTTCATCACGATGGGCCCGCGGACCAGGAGCTCGCCATCGTCGGCGATCGTGCATTCGAGTCCGGACAGGGGTTTGCCCACGGCGCCGAGCTTGGCATCACGCGGATGGCTCACCGTCGCAACGCAACTCAGCTCCGACATGCCCCACAGTTCGGTCACTGGGACGCCGATGCCAACGAAGAAGCCGAGGGTCTGCGTGGGGATCGGGGCCGCGCCCGAAACAGCCCACCGGACCTGATCCAGGCCCAGACGTTCGCGAAGCTTCGACAGCACCAGCTCGTCGGCCGTGGCCCACTCCGCGGCGACGTCGTCCGGTACCGGTGCGTGAGCGAGTAGCGCACCGGCCTTCTTGGCGCCGACCGACAGCGCCCACTGCAGCGCCGCCCGCTTCATCTCGTCCTGTTCGCCCTCGACCGCGAATTCGACTGCGGCCTTGAGCTTTTCCCATACCCTCGGCACCGCACCCCAGACCGTCGGCCGAACCTCCGGGAGCGCCGCGGCGATGGCTCGCACATCGGCGACGGTCGTCACCTGGGTGCCGAACACCTCCTGGAAGTACACGCTCATCAAGCGGTCGGCAATGTGCGCGGTCGGCAGGTAGGAGGTGACGCGGTCACCGAACCGAATGCCGAGCACCTCATCGACCGCGAACGACTCGAACAAGATGTTGGTGTGCGTCATCTCCACGCCCTTGGGCTTGCCGGTGGTGCCCGAGGTGTAGATCAGCGTGACGATGTCGTCGGGTTGCACGGTGCGCCAGGTGGCGTCGAAGTCGAAGTCGGCGGGCGCGGCTGCCAGCAGGTCGTCGACGCTCAGGGCTCCGTCGGCTGTGCCGTCGATACAGACGATGTGCTCGATGGGTGCACCACTGGCGCGGATCCGGTCGACGTATTGCGCCTCGCACAGCACGACTTTGGTGCCGGCATTGCCGAAGACATGCGCCAGATCACCTGCCGGCAGGGTGTTGTACACCGAGAACGACGTGGCGCCGACATGTTGCGCACCGACTTCCAGCGGATAGAACGCCACCCGGTTGCTCATCATCAGCGACACGGTGTCGCCGCGGGTCACGCCGAGACCGCTCAGCCCTGCCGCCACGGTGCGCACCTGATCGGAGTACTGCGCCCAGGTCAGGGTCGGCCCGCCGCCTGCGGTCCGCAACGCGACCGCATCGGGATCGACCGCCGCGCTCAGTTGAAAGGCTTCACACAAAGTGGTCGGACGCTGCGCTGCGGACATGCGGGGCCCTCCTCGTTCGGCCCCATGATCGAAGCACAGACGAGCCCGCGTCGCGGTGCTTCCAGCTAACCGCCGAGGCAGCCCGGACCCAGCAGCGCCTTCAAGTCGCCCATCAGCGCCGAAGATGGTGTGACCCGCAGAGTCTGGTCCAGTTCCAGCGTGGTGATGCGGTCCCCGCTGATCAGCCGAAGGTGCACCTGCGACGTGCCCGGATGGTGTGCCAGCACCTGCTTGAGCGCGCTGACCTTCTCCGGGGTGCACTGCCGGGTCGGCAGGCTGACCGCGAGCGGGCGGTCCGCTTGCGCATTCGAAAAGTCCGGCACCACAAGGTCACTGGCGAAGATCGATACCCGCTCGTCTTCGACCCGGGCCTTGCCGCTCACCAGCACGATGGCGTCGTCCATGATGTCGGCACCGAACACTGCGTAGGTCTTCGGGAAGAAGTTCACCGTTACCGAACCGTTGAGGTCTTCCAATTGCGCTGAGGCCCAGGGCAATCCCTGCTTGTTGACCCGTCGTACCACGCCCGCCAAAATGCCGCCGATGCGAACCTGGGTGTCGTTGGCGACAGTGCCCTCGAGGATGGCCGTTATCTGGGTGTCCACCTGCGCGTTGAGCAGGTGCGCGACACCGTTGAGCGGATGGCCGGAAACGTACAGGCCCAGCATCTCTCGCTCCAGGGCGAGCTTGTGCTTGTCGTCCCACTCGTCCTCGGGCACCTTGATGGTGAACGCCGCATCGCCGGCGTCACCGGCATCACCGCCGCCGAACAGATCGAACTGGCCCATGGCTTCGGCCTTCTTGGTGCCAAGCACCGAGTCGACTGCGTCGGCATGGACCAGGAACAAGCCCTTGCGGGCATGGTCGAGCGAGTCGAAAGCGCCTGCCTTGACCAGAGATTCGGTGACGCGCTTGTTGCAGGCCGTGATGTCGATCTTGCTGAGGTAGTCGGAGAAATCGGTGTACTTCCCCTTGTCGGTGCGGCCCGCGATGATGGACTGCACCACATTGGCGCCGACGTTGCGCACACCGCCCAGCCCGTAGCGGATGTCCTTACCGACCGAGGCGAAGTTGTGCACCGACTCGTTGACATCCGGCGGCAGCACCGTGATTCCCAGGCGGCGGCAATCCGCCAGGTACACGGCGGCCTTGTCCTTGTCGTCGCCGACCGAGGTCAGTAGACCTGCCATGTACTCGGCCGGAAAGTTGGCCTTGAGATAGGCGGTCCAGAACGACACCAGGCCGTACCCGGCAGCGTGCGACTTGTTGAACGCGTAGCCGGCGAACGGCAGCACCGTGTCCCACAATGCGGTGATCGCCGCCTGCGAAAAGCCGTTCTGCTTCATGCCGTCGGCGAATCCGCCGTAGGCCTCGTCGAGGATTTCCTTCTTTTTCTTACCCATCGCGCGACGCAGCAGGTCTGCTTGGCCGAGCGAGTAGCCCGCGACCTTCTGCGCGATGTGCATGATCTGTTCTTGGTAAACGATCAAACCGTAAGTCTCAGAAAGAATGTCGCGTAGCGGCTCTTCGAGCTCCGGGTGGATGGGCTTGATCTCCTGGAGCCCGTTCTTTCGCTTCGCGTAGTCGGTGTGCGCATCCACACCCATCGGGCCTGGCCGGTACAGCGCCAGGACCGCCACGATGTCCTCAAAGCCGGTCGGCCGCATCAGCTTCAGCAGGTCGCGCATCGCGGACCCGTCGAGCTGGAACACCCCGAGGGTGTCGCCGCGCGCCAGCAGCTCGTAGGTTTTCGGGTCCTCCAGACCCAGGTGATCGAGATCGAGATCGATGCCGCGGTTGGCCTTGATGTTCTCCAGGGCGTCACCGATGACGGTGAGGTTGCGCAGACCCAGGAAGTCCATCTTCAGCAGGCCGATGGCCTCACACGACGGGTAGTCCCAGCCGGTGATGATGGCGCCGTCCTGGGCCCGCTTCCACATCGGGATGGCGTCGATGAGCGGCTCGGAACTCATGATCACCGCGCAGGCGTGCACGCCGGCGTTGCGAACCAGGCCCTCCAGACCGCGAGCGGTCTCGTAGATGGTCCGCACGTCGGGATCGGTGTCGATCAGTGCGCGGACCTCGGCGGCTTCCTTGTACCGCTCATGGGTGGGATCGGTGATCCCGGACACCGAGATGTCCTTGGCCATGATCGGCGGCGGCAGCGCCTTGGTGATGCGGTCGGCGATCGCGAAGCCCGGTTGCCCGTAGTGGACACGCGCCGAATCCTTCAGTGCTGCTTTGGTTTTGATGGTACCGAAGGTGATCACCTGGGCGACGCGGTCACTGCCCCACTTCTCACTGGCGTAGCGCACCATCTCACCGCGGCGGCGGTCGTCGAAGTCGATATCGATATCGGGCATCGACACGCGCTCGGGATTGAGGAACCGCTCGAACAGCAGACCGTGCGGGATGGGGTCGATGTTGGTGATGCCCATCGCCCACGCGACCAGCGAACCTGCCGCCGAGCCTCGGCCCGGGCCGACCCAGATACCGACTTCGCGCGCGTGGCTGATGAGGTCACCGACGACGAGAAAGTACGCCGGGAAGCCCATCTGCACGATGACATTGATCTCGTAATCAGCCCGGTCGAGGTAGTCCTGCGGCGGGCCGGTCGGGAAGCGCCGGTCCAGGCCACGCAGCACCTCTTTACGCAGCCAACTGGCCTGCGTCTCACCCTCGGGTACGGGGAAGATCGGCATCCGGTCGTGGAACTTCCAGACGTCGGCGTAGGACTGGACGCGCTCGGCGATCAGCAGCGTCGAGTCGCAGGCACCGGGTACCTGGTGGTCCCACATGGCCCGCATGTCCGCGGCCGACTTGAGGTAGTAGCCGTCACCGTCGAACTTGAACCGAGTGGGGTCCGAGAGCGTCTTGCCGGTCTGGATACACAGCAGCGCCTCGTGGTTGTGCGAGGCCTCGCGCGTGACGTAGTGGCAGTCGTTGGTCGCCAGCGGCGGAATGCCCAGCTTCTTGCCGACATCCAGCAGGCCCTCGCGAACCCGGCGCTCGATCTCGATGCCGTGATCCATCAGCTCGAGGAAGAAATTCTCCTTGCCGAAGATGTCCTGCCACTTCGCGGCGGCCTCGAGCGCTTCCTGCTCGTGGCCGAGCCGCAGCCGCGTCTGCACCTCACCCGACGGGCAGCCGGTGGTGGCGATGATGCCCGCGGAATTCTCGGCGATGATCTCCGCGTCCATGCGGGACCACTTACCGAGCTGTCCCTCGAACGAAGCCAGCGACGACAGCTTGAACAGATTGCGCAGGCCGGTCGCGTTCTCGGCGACCATCGTCATGTGGGTGTACGAACCACTACCCGAGACGTCGTCACCCTTCTGACTCGGATCGCCCCAGGTGACGCGCTTCGTGTTGAAGCGGGACGCGGGCGCGATGTACGCCTCGATGCCGATGATCGGCTTGATGCCCTCTTTGGTCGCGATGTTGTAGAACTCGCTGGCGCCGAACATGTTTCCGTGGTCGGTCATGCCGATGGCGGGCATGCCCAACCGCAGAGCCTCGGCGATCATGGGCTTGACCTTCGCCGCACCGTCCAGCATCGAGTACTCGGTGTGATTGTGGAGGTGCACGAACTGGCTCATAGGGCTGCCAGTCTAAAACGGGCCACCGACACGGTTCGGCGTGTCGGGTGCTGTGTCGTCAGGACGACTACGACAAGGCGGCGACGCCCGCGGGGACACGCTCTTCGGCCACGCACACTTCAGTTGCCACCGGAGCCACCAGCAACCCCTTGTGCAACACCAGTTGCAGTTGCTTAGTTACCGCCTCCACGCGGTCCCGGTCGGCCACCAGCCCGGCGTAGAACCCGAGTCCCCACACCATCGTGTACAGCAGATCGGCAACAGGAGCCACAGCTGTCTCGGCGGGCAACTCCCCGCGCGCCACGGCGTCGCGCACGGCCTGATCCATGAATTTGCGGACGGCCGCCTTCGCATCCCGCCTCGGGGCCGGCAGTCGGTCGGCCTCGAGGTAGGAGCTGACGAGCAGCGCGACGCTCTCCGGTTCATGGACGCCGGCATTGCGGAATTCGGTGATCAGCACTGAAATCTGCGACGGCAGCGTGGATTCCGCGCCCGCGCGGGTAATACAGAGATCGATCGTCGTGGCGATCTCATTCAGCAGGCAGTGGTAGATGTCCTCGCGCGTCTGGAAATGGTAATGCAGCGTCGGACGGCTCAACTCGGCGATCTCGGCAATGGCCTGGATGGTGGTGGCGTGGTAGCCACGGACGGCAATCACCTCGCGCGCGGCACCCAAGATCCGGGCCCGGGTCTGAGCAGAATCAGTGCCCGCCGGGCGACCCCTCCGGCGAGTTGCCTTCACTGGGAGAACCTCGAGTTGCACCATGCCACGTCCTCGCACAGGGAAGGGATATTTTCGAATTCAGCAAACTCTAAGACATAGCTGATGCCTGGTCAACCGCTACCCCATCAACGCCCAGCCAACTTGCCGTCCGAGACCGTCCGGATCCGTCGATTCTGTCCGGTGACCGGCACAGACGGCGGTGCGTTCGCCGCCCGATCAGCGCTGTCTTCCGCCACGCCGCCGAGCGCCGCAATTCATTTGCCCGGAAATTTGTCGCCAACGTAGAGATCCGGCAACCGATCGCGGTCTCGAGGCGCCGGGCAAACAGCCGCGCACAGTGACGATGTCCACGTCGCGGCGAGCGCTGTGCGAATTGAATGCGCTGTGGCTCTCTGTATCGTATGACTCCGTGATCGAGCTCATTAACGTCGCCAAGACTTTTGGCGGGTCCGTTCCCGCACTCCGCGACGTGAGCTTTTCCGTCCCCACCGGCTCTGTGTGTGCGTTGCTGGGACACAACGGCGCCGGTAAGACGACGACGGTCAAGATCCTGTCCACATTGCTCAAGCCGAGCTCGGGCCAGGCGATCGTGGCCGGCTACGACGTGGCCAAGGAGCCCGGGAAGGTTCGTCAGGCAATCGGCGTCACCGGGCAGGACGCCGCGCTCGATCTGCGGCTGACCGGACGCGAGAACCTCGTCCTGTTCGGCCGCCTGCGGGGCCTGCGGCGCGGCGAAGCCCGCAGCCGGGCCGACGAACTGATCACCCAATTCGATATGGGCCACGCCGCGGACCGCCAGGTCAGCGGATATTCCGGCGGCATGCGCCGGCGTATCGACATCGCGGTGTCCCTGGTCGTCCCGCCGAAGGTGCTGTTCCTCGACGAGCCCACCACCGGCCTCGACCCGCGCAGCCGCCGCGACGTCTGGAATCTGGTGTCGTCCATGAAAGCCCAGGGCATCACCGTGCTGCTGACAACGCAGTACCTGGAAGAAGCCGACATCCTCAGCGATTCGATCGTCATCCTCAACGCCGGTCAGATCGTCGCCCGCGGCACCGCCGACGAGCTCAAGCGCCAGACCGGCTCCAGCTACTGCGAGATGACCCCGCTCAACCCGGACGACCTGCCGCGCATCGCGACGGCCCTGGCCGACTTCGATGAGGTGGAGGTCGACACCGACGCCACGACGGTGGCGGTACCGGCCCCGAACGGCGTCGCGACCCTGACCGAGGTCTTCCGGCGGATGGATGAGATCGGCGTCGACCTCATCGACATCTCGCTGCGCCGACCCTCGCTCGACGAGGTGTTCCTGCACCTCACCACCCCGGTCAAGTCCAAGTGACGGCGTTCGGACTCCTGACGGGCCGCCTCCTCCGCAAGGGCTGGCTGGACCTTGTCTTCGCCGTACTGGTGCCGGTTTCCACGCTGATCGGCCTCACGTTCATGCTCGGCGGTGTCATCGCCACCGGCGACATGAGCTATGTGCAGTACATCCTGCCGGCGGTGGTCGTGCAGGCGATGTTGTTCGGTGCGTTGACCACCACCGATCGGGCCGCCGGAGAAAGGGCCAGCGGCCTGGGCTCCCGGATGCGCACCTTGCCCATCTCCCCCTATGCGCCGCTGATGGCGCGGATGGCCTACTGCCTGATCCGCGGCCTGTTGGCGTTGGTCGCATCGGTGCTGGCCGCGTATCTGCTGGGCTTCCGGGTGACCACCGGAATCGGTTACGCGGCAGCCTTCATCGTGCTGGCGCTGACCCTGACCCTGGCCGTGTCGTTCGGTGCCGACGCCACCGGATCGAAGGCCGGACGCGCCGAGGTGGCCAGCCAGCTGCTGCTGATCCCCCAGCTGTTCCTCGTGATGCTGTCGACCGGCCTGGCGCCCGTCGAGGCATTTCCTTCGTGGCTGCATTCTTTCGTGCGCTACCAACCGGTTTCGCAGATCACCGACGCACTGCGCGGATTCACCAGCGGTCACATCGATACCGGCAACCTCGGCGCCAGCCTGGCGTGGACGGTCGGGCTGCTGCTCGTGTTCGGCGCCTTTGCCGTTCGACTTCAGGAGCGATCATCGTGAATCGGAGTTCGCAGCACCAACATTCACTGCTCACCGAGAGCTGGATCTTCGCCGGCCGGCTGTTCATCCAGTGGCGTCGGTACCCGATGGTGCCGGTGCAGGCCTTGGTGTTTCCGACCCTGCTGCTCCTCATCTACGGCATCCTGGTCGGCAAGTCCATGGTGCGCCTCACCGGCAACAGCGGCCTGGACATCCTGATCCCGGTCTGCACGCTGGCCGGCGCCATGTCGGGCGCCATCGGGGCCGGTCTGGCCGTGCCGCACGACCGCGACAGCGGCCTGCTCACCCGGCTGTGGATCATGCCCGTTCGACGGACCTCTCCCCTGACCGGCGCCCTGCTGGCCGAGGCGCTGCGCACCTTTGCGGCATCGGCGTTCGTCGTGGCGACCGGCTACCTGATGGGATTTCGTTTCTCGGGCAACTGGATCGCGTTCCTGGTCTACCTGTTGGTCCCGGTGGTCATCGTGCTCGTCTTCGCGACCATCGTGATCACCCTGGCCCTGCGACCGCAGGGCCGCATGATCCTCACCTGGACGAACACCGCCTGCATGGGCTTGGCGTTCGCCACCTTGATCCCGCCGGCGCGGATTCCGGCCGCACTGCGTCCCCTTGCCGACTACCAGCCGATCGCACCCGCGGCGGCGGCCATGCGGGCGCTGTCCTCCGGTGGCGCGTTCTGGCAGCCCCTGGCCGTGGCGTCGTTGTGGATGGTGGTGATCGCGGCGGTCGTCGTCCCGATGGCCGTGCGCTCGTACCGCGTCGCCGTCGAAGGCGGCAAAGTCGACGGCTGAGCCCGTCGGGTCAGCCGGCGCGGGCCGGCGTTCGCCTAGGCGGAGCCGGTGTCCCGAGCCACGTCGAAATGCACCGGCATCTCGAACTCCTTGCGCTTGAACTGCGCGGCGAAATAGCCGTATTGGAAAGCGATTCCGAGGATCGCGGTAGCCGCCAGCTCCGACGGCGGGCGCCGCAGCTCGGCCCGCATCGTCGTCCAGGCCACCGCCGGTGAGACCCGCGCCGGGGCGTGGGTGCCCTTGCTGACGGAGTCGTTGCGGTGCGCCCAGCGGATGTACGCGTTGCTGTTGCCGTAACGCTTCCACTGGCTGGCCAGATCGCGGATCGCCGTCCGTGGCTCCCACTCCATCAGCACCCGGGTGTCGGTGGCGATGGTGCCGAGCGACTGGTCCTGGATCCGCCAGCAGATGTCGAGGTCACCGCCGCCACGCATCGCCCGGAACCCGTCCACCTTCTCGAAGGCGATCCGGTCGATGCCGAGGTTGCAGGTCGGGTAGTAGTCGGGCCGCGCCGGCACCATCCCGACGACCGCCTTCATCGCCCCGCCCCCGCGGGGCAACATGAACGGCTGCATCTTCGCCGCCATCCGGGCAGCCACGGTCGGCCCCGACAAGGTACGAACGTTGGTGCAGGACAACGCAACTCCCGGTTGCCCCTGGAGGGCCCGATGCGCGTCGAGGAGACCCGGCAGGGGCCGGCAGCGCCCGTCGATGAAAAGCAGGATGTCGGCGTCCGACCGGCTCGCGGCAACCTGCCGCGCGTAGTAGGGACCGCGGCTGTTCGTCAGCGTCACCACGTTGGCGCCCAGCGAACGCGCGACCGCTGCCGTGTCGTCGGCCGAAGCGTCGTCGACGACCGTGACGCGGTCTCCCTCGGACAATTGATCGAGCAACGGCCGAAGCAGGCTCGGAAGGTGATCAGCCATGTCGCGGACCGGAATGATCACGTCGATCGTCTGACCCGCCATGGATCAATCTCCTCTATCGCAAGTTCGTCGAGCAGCGGCGCGGCCGCGGATCAGACGTGCAGTCCGCCACGACCGAGGGAATACACCTGCCACCCGGCGCGCGACCAGTTCTCCCGGTCGATGACGTTGCGGGTGTCCAGCAGGCGCGGCTCCTTCACGACCGAGCGGAACGCCGCGGGATCGATGTTGGTGTATTCGTCCCACTCGGTCGCCAGCACGATCAGATCCGCGTTCCGGCAGGCGTCCTCGGCGGTGTCGAAGTAACCGAGCGTCGGGAACCGGGCCTTGGCGTTGTCGATCGCCTTCGGATCGTGGACGCGGACGTCCGCACCCTTCAAGTGCATCGCGGCGGCCACGTTCAGGGCCGGCGAGTCACGCACGTCGTCACTGTTGGGCTTGAACGCCGCCCCCAGCACGGCGATGCTCTTGCCGAGGAATTCCCCGCCAACGACCGCGCGCGCCACGGAGACGGCCTTCTCGCGCCGGCGCAGGTTGATCTTGTCGACCTCGTGCAGGAACCTGAGCGCGTCCGAGGCCCCCAGCTCACCGGCCCTGGCGCTGAACGCACGGATGTCCTTGGGCAGGCAGCCGCCGCCGAAACCCAGGCCCGCGTTCAGGAATCGCTTACCGATGCGATCGTCGTAACCCAACGCGCGGCTCAGCACCGTCACGTCGGCGTCGACGATCTCGCACACCTCGGCCATGGCGTTGATGAACGAAATCTTGGTCGCGAGAAAAGCATTGGCAGCGACCTTCACCAGTTCCGACGTCGGCAGGTCCGCCGTCAGATACGGCGTGCCGCCATCGAGCAGAGCCCCGTAGACCTCTTGCAGCGCCTTCTCGGCGTACTCGGAGGTGACCCCGAACACCAGACGGTCCGGCTGCAACGTGTCCTCGATCGCCTTGCCCTCACGGAGGAACTCCGGATTCCACGCGACCTCGAGGCCCGACGACGTCTTCGCGACCTCTGCGGCCAGGCGCTGGGCCGTACCGACCGGAACGGTGGACTTGCCGACGATCAGCCCGTCGCAGTCAGCGTTGGCCACCACCGCGCGGAAGGCACTGTTGACGTACTCGATGTTCGCGGCGTCGGAACCGGCCAACTGCGGCGTTCCGACACAGACGAAGTGCACCGCGGCGCCGGACACCGCTTCCTGCGCGGAATCGGTGAAGCGCAGCCGCCCGGTGGCGAGCACCGTGGCGAGCAGCTCATCGAACCCCGGCTCGTAGAACGGCGAGGTACCGGCCGACAACGCGGCGATCTTCGACGCATCGGTGTCGTACGCAACGACCTCATGCCCGATATGTGCCATGCAAGCGGCGTGAACGGCGCCCAGATAACCCGTTCCAATCACGCTCAATCTCATACAGCCGAACTCCCCGTCGTAGCAGCAATTTTCCGACCACTGAGGGGTCGCCGGTCAATCATTCTGAGCGCGCTCCACGCACGGTCGGGACGCACGGACCCGGGAATATTCGAGAGCAGCAGCCGTCGTAGCTAAGTACACCACACCATCCCGCCGGGGCCTCGTCGAGTCGCCGCGAACTGCCGTTCGGCCACCTGGGCGACGCCAACCCTGACCGCGAGCGCTGCGGCGCCGGCCTGGGACCGGGATTTGGGCATGGGCGCTCAGGTTTGCTCGATCAACACCGGCCTGCCCGAATCAGCCCGTCGCGTCGTTGCCGTGGCCTTGCGGCAGGTGCGATGTCGCCGATTGACGACCGAAAAATCATGGTGGGCGCCGATGCAGGATTGCCGATCGACCCGCGGGCCGACCGTCCAGCCGTTGTCCGTTATTTGCCAGAGATATGCGGGCAACGCAATTGCTGTGCGCGTCAGAATTGTATTCAGCGGTCGAACTCCGACAATTTCCGGTCAGCCCGAAGTCGCTGCTCAGAGACCGTTCGCATTGGTAACCAAAAAGAAATATCCGCGCCCGGCCGTAATTCACAGATATATGGCAGATTTGCCGCATCGAACTGTAGAGTCCGCTGCATGGCTCGCCCGCTTACTCGGCCTGCACCGCATGCTCTCGATACCTCTGCCGCCAAGGACACAAAGCCGATTCGAGTGGCGGTGTGGCCACACTGGTTGGACAACCCGTATCTGCCCAACATGATCAATGGGTTGCGCACCGAAGGCCTGGAAGTTTCTGCGCCCCATATTCTGAGCATCGAATCCGCTCGCCTACATGCCGGCGATTGGTTGCATCTGCATTGGTCCACAGAAGCGCACACCAGCCATGTGCGTTGGATATACGAAGCGCGCGCCGCGGCATTCAACCGGCAATTGCAAATACTGAAACGGCGCGGCGTGCGCATTGCCTGGACCGCGCACAATCTCGTGCCACACGACGATCCACACCCCGAACTGGGCCGCAGTATCCGCAAGGACCTGCTCGCGCTCGTCGACCATGTGTTCATCCATTTCCCCAGCGCCCAGGAGACGCTCGCGGCGGAATTCGGATACACCGGGCCATGCACCGTGGTTCGGCACCCGCACTACATCGACTCACACCCGGCGCCGCCGTCGCAGCTGGCAGCCCGCACCAAGCTCGGCCTGCCCATCGACGGCTTCGTCGCCCTGTCATTCGGATTGCTGCGCCCCTACAAGGGAATCGGCGACATCATCCGCGCCTTCCAGAAGGTCGCCAGAGACCAGGACCGCCTGATCCTGGCCGGCAACCCGCAGGGTGACGTGTCCGCGGACCTCGAGCTCGCCCGGGAAGACCCGCGAATCCTGGTGTGCGCAAAGCGGATTTCGAAGGATGACGTCCCGTTGTACTTCGCCGCGGCGGACGGCGCCGTCATCGCGCATCGCGGCTTCTTCACGTCCGGCAGCGCCCTGCTGGCACTCAGCATGGGCTGCCCCGTCATCGGACCCGAGGTCAACCACCTCGTCGATCTCGCCGGCGGACAGCGGCTCTACCCGGTCGAACTCGGCGTCGACGGACTGGCGGTGGGCCTCGCCGAGGCGCGCGCGCAGGCCGGCACCGTCGACCGCGAATCGATGCGCTCGTGGGCCGGTAGTTACAGCAGCTGGAGCGAGGCTGCCGCGCGCACCGCGGCGGTGTTCCGCGACGGTGCCGACAGCCACTGAAACACGTTACAAATTCGTCGGAGAATGCGGCAAATAGCAAACATGATCTCAGCACATGCCATCCGCGCCCGCCAGCTCGTCAAATGGGAGCTGCGCAAAGGCGAACCCGAACTCAGACTTCTTGCCCTACTCAAGGATTCAAGTCGGGACTTTCTCGACGTGGGCGCCAATGTGGGCGTCTATTCGTACTGCGCGCTCAATCAGTTCCGCAAAGTTGTCGCCGTCGAGGCACATCCGGGTATGGCGGCCGGCCTGCGCCGGATCATCAAGCCGGATAATCGGGTTCTGCCGGTGGCATTGTCCGACCGAATTGGTGAAACCACCTTTCACATTCCGACTCGCGGCGGTCGCGATGTCCTCACTCGCAGTTCACTGCAGCAAGATGCAAATCCGGGCTTCAGTCTGCGCACTATCAACGTGCCGATCACGACAATTGACGAACTCGATCTGAGCCGACTCGGCGTGATAAAGATCGACGTGGAAGGCCACGAATCGGCAGTTCTTCGCGGCGGTATTCAAACCCTGGAGACATCGAAGCCGACGTGCATCGTGGAATGCGAGGAGCGGCATAACGCCGGGGGTGTCGCACAGACCTTCGCCTTTTTCGAATCGGTGGGATATCAGGGCTATTTTCTGCACCGGGGCGCGCTCCGGCATGCGGCCGAATTCGATCTCGCAGCGCTTCAGCGGCCCGAGGCCGCGAAGTCGGTGGGCGGCAAACGCTCGCCCGACTACGTGAACAACTTCATCTTTGTTCACCCTGACAACGCGGCACAGCTGGCGAGCATTCGTCAGGCCTTCCCCGGCCGGTGAACGCCGGCCAGCACCCCCGAGGCACCGGGTAGCTCACCGCGGGCCTGGCAGCACCCCCAGCGACGACCAAAATCGACGAATTCGTCAATTGCGTCGGCGTCGCCGCCGCGCACCCGCGCGCGACCAGCTAACACCAAATGGGCGTCCCGTCTCGGCGCGCAAGCTGGTAGCTACCTGTTAGGGTCCTGAACATCCTCACAGGGACCACAATTTCTGACACTCGGGGATGCCGAAGGGGGCAGTGACGTTGGCGCGAGTTTTCCTGTCGACATGGGGCGACAACGGCAACATCGGCGATTCGATCCTCAGGCGCGGCATGCTCCGGACATTTCACGGAATCGACGGTGCCCGACTGCACGTCCATGTCGGCCGGAAGTACATGCCGATCCCCAACGATGACAGGTATCTCACCGCGGTCGGACTGCGCGGAGACGAAGCTGTACACAACACCCCGATCGGCTGGCTCGCCCGCTACGCCGCGAGCGCGATGACCAACCGCACGGTGATGGTCATGCCGGCGGGCGAAATCGTCTACCCCGAACGCACTCGCTTCTACTTTGGCTGGTGGACGGCGCTCTGTGCGCTGCTCCCGCTGGCCCACCGTGGCACGGCGGTGCAGGCCGGTGCCGGCGTGCGGTTGTCGACGGTCGGCAAGGCCGCCAGTCGCGGCACCCGACGGGTCCGCAAATCGGTCGACGTGCCGGCGATGGAGCGCTACGCGCGACGCAAGATGGCTGTCGTCGCCTGGCGCGATCCGGGCACGTCGGACTCCTTCGGCGTTGGCGACGTGGCGCCGGACTGGGCATTCGGCGAAGGCCCCGATCCGCTCACCGAGGGTCTGGGCGCCCCGCCCTGCGAGCGCAAGGTCCTGGCCGTAACCACTCGATGGGACCGAGATGCCCTGAGCGCAAGCAAGATTCGCCTCCTGCGCGAGATTGCCGACGCACGCGGGCTGCGAATTCAGGTGTTCAGCCAGGTCCGGGACGATGACGAGGCCATGGCGAAGCTCGCCCGTGAACTTCATCCCGGCACCGAGGCGCTGCTCTTCGGCAGCCAGTCGCATGCCCAGTGCGAGGACAAGATTCGCGCCCTCCATCGGCAGTCCGCGATCGTCGCCAGCGACCGGCTGCACGCGTTGATCATCGGTGCCACCGAAGGCGCTGTCCCGTTGGCGGTGTCGAACTGGACCATCGAGAAGACCGTCCGCACCCTGAAACCCGGTGGCTTCGCGTTGCCGACCGATGAACCGGCCGCCATCAACGCCTATCTCGACGAGATGCTGTCGGACAGCGCGTCGGTCACCTCGCGCATCGCCGCGGCGCGCGCAGAACTGGACCGACTCCGCAGCAGACTGCGCAGCTTCGTCGACGGCCGCCCGGTACCGCAGCCGAGCGCCGTCGACCAGCCGTCCTGCGACTACCGCCACGCCGCGGCGTCCTAGCGTCGCCTAGGTCGCGACCGGGTCCTTCTCCGGAGGCTCCGGCACCGGCGTACGGGCGCGCCGCACCGCGTCACCGGTGAACACGGCGAGTGCGACCCAGATCAGGACGAAGCCGACCCACCGCCCGGCCGGCATGGGCTCATGGCCGACGACAACGCCCCACGCCATCTGCAGCGCCGGCGTCAGGTACTGCAGCAGACCCATGGTGACCAGCGGGAGCCGTTGCGCCGCACCGGCAAACATCAGTAACGGCAGTGCCGTCACCGGGCCGCACAGCATCAGCAGGAGCGTGTGGCCCGCTCCCAGCGACGGAACCGTCGCCTGCCCGGCGGCGGTGAGGACGACGAGATAGGCCACCGCGAATGGGGCGGCCACCCCGGCCTCGACGCCGACACTGACCCGAGGGTCGGCGCGAACCACCTTCTTGACCGCACCGTACACACCGAACGACACCGCAACGCCGAGGCCGATCGCGGGGACCTCCCCGCCCTGCACCGCGAGCACGATCACCGCGGCCACGGCGATGGCCAGGGCCGCAGCCTGAGCGCGACCCAGCCGCTCACCGAACAGCGCGACGCCCAGCGCCACGCTCACCAGCGGGTTGATGAAGTAGCCGAGTGCCGCGTCGACCACGTGGCCGTTGTTGACCGCGTAGATGTAGATGCCCCAGTTGAGCGAGATCAACGCCGACGCGCACACCAGCAGGCCCCAGGTGCGCCCCGACAGCCTGCGCAGGTCACCCAGGCGGCGGCCGACGGCCAGCACCACGACCATCAGCAGCACGGTCCACACGATGCGGTGGGCCAGCACCTCGAACGCGCCGGCCGGCTTGAGCAGCGGGAAGAACGCGGGAAACAGTCCCCAGGAGCCGTAGGCGCCGAGCCCGAGCAGCAATCCCCGGTTCTGGTTGGAAGTGGCCGTCGCGGTAGTGGTCACTGCCGATGCAACACGTCGAGGGCGTGCTGCAATTCCGGCGGGTACTCGCTCGTGATCTCGAACCACCGGCCGTCGGCCGGGTGCGCGAATCCCAACGACCGCGCATGCAGCCACTGCCGTTCGAGCCCAAGCTTTTTCGCCAACGTCGGATCGGCGCCGTAGGTCAGGTCGCCACAACACGGGTGGTGCAGCGCCGAGAAGTGCACCCGAATCTGATGGGTGCGGCCGGTCTCCAAGTGCACGTCGAGCAGGCTCGCCGCCACGAAGGCCTCGACGGTGTCATAGTGCGTGATGCTGTGCCGGCCACCCTCGGTGACGGCGAACTTCCAGTCATTGCCCCGGCTGCGGCCGATCGGCGCGTCGATGGTGCCACTCGACGGATCCGGGTGACCCTGCACGAGCGCGTGGTAGCGCTTGTCGACCGTGCGGTGCTTGAACGCCCGCTTGAGCGCCGTGTAGGCCCGTTCGGACAGCGCCACCACCATGACGCCGGAGGTACCCACGTCGAGGCGGTGCACGATGCCCTGCCTCTCATGGACACCCGACGTGCTGATCCGGAAGCCCGCGGCGGCCAGCCCGCCGAGGACCGTCGGGCCGGTCCAACCCACCGAGGCGTGCGCCGCGACCCCGGCAGGCTTGTCCACCACGACGATGTCGGCATCGGAGTAGAGAATCCCCATGCCCTCGATGTCCTGCGGCGTGTTCTCCACCGGCGGCGGCGCCTCCGGCAGCCGCACCTCCAGCCAGGAGCCCGCCACCAGCTTGTCCGACTTCGCCGCCGGGGCGCCGTCGATATCGACCCCGCCGTCTTCGGCGATCGTGGCCACCGCGGTCCGCGACAACCCCAGCAGTCGGGCCAGGCCCGCGTCCACCCGCATCCCGGCCAGTCCTTCGGGGACCGGCATCGAACGGCTACTCATCGGCCGGTTTCAGCCTCGTCGATGACCGCGGCCGGTGCCGGCTCCGGCCCCGACGAAGGAGCCGAATCCTCGGGCGGCCGCTTGCCCTCGGTGTCGAAATCGAAGCCGAACATCGACAGACCGACCAGCAGCACGGCCCCGCACACCACCGCGGAATCGGCAACGTTGAACACCGGCCACCAGCCGACGGAGAGGAAATCCACCACGTGCCCACGCAACGGCCCCGGCGACCGGAAGAATCGGTCCATCAGGTTGCCCACCGCGCCGCCGAGGATCATCCCCAGGCCGAGCGCCCACCACAACGAGACCAGGCGCCGGCCCATCCAGATGATGCCGAGCACCACACCGGTGGCGATCAACGTCAGCACCCAGGTGTAGCCGGTGGCCATCGAGAAGGCCGCCCCGGAATTGCGGACCAGCGTCCAGGTGATGGTGTCGCCGATGATTTCGACCGGCTGGCCGGGCATCAGCAGCTTGACCGCAAGCACCTTGGTCACCACATCCAGGCCCAGCACCAGCGCTGCCACCACCAGCAACAGCCGCAGCCGCCGTGCGGTGGGCGGGGTCTGAGGCCGCGCGGTCAGCGCGGACTCGGTCCCCGTCGTCGCCTCCGGCCCGGTGTTATCGGTCGCCTCGGGCTCGGTTCCCGGAGTCGCCTCGGGTTCCGTGGATTCATCAGTCACTCCCCCATCATCCCAAAGACGCCGTGAGGAACAATTTCGCCCATGACTCGCGTCGTCGTGATCGCCACCGGAGGCACCATCGCCACCAGCATCGACCAACACGGAATCGCCCGGCCGACGCGCAGCGCCGCCGACCTGGTCAACGATCTCGGCGCCGGCGTCCAGGTCGACACCGTCGACCTCATGTCCGTCGACAGTTCCGAGCTGACCCCGACCGATTGGGACCGGATCGGGGCCGCCGTGCGCTCGGCCGGCGATGCCGACGGAATCGTCGTCACGCACGGCACCGACACCATGGAAGAAACCGCGCTGTGGCTCGACATCACGTACGCCGGTGCGGTGCCCGTGGTCCTGACCGGCGCCATGCGCAGCAGCGACGCACCCGATGCCGACGGCCCGGCCAATCTGCGTGACGCCATCACCGTGGCTGCCAGTCCGTCCGCCCGCGACCTCGGGGTGCTGGTCAGCATGGCCGGCCGGGTGTGGCAACCGCTGGGCATGACGAAGGCCGGACACGGTTTGGTCGGCACCGGGGTCGGATCGATCCGGGACGGCTCGTTCGTCCCCGACGCGGTCAAACGGCGGCCACTGATCGGCCTGCTGTCGGCGGCATCGGCGCCGCGCGTCGACATCGTCGCCGCCTATGCCGGCAGTGACGCGCTGGCCATGGACGCGTTTGCGGCCGCGGGGGCAGGCGGCATCGTGCTCGAATCCCTCGGCTCGGGCAATGCGGGGTCCAAGGTGCTCGCGGGCGTGCAGCGGCTGAGCGCGGCCGGCGTTGCAGTGGCGATTGCGACGCGGGTGCCCGGCACGCGCGTCACGTCGGGCTATGGCCCCGGCCGGGCATTGCTGGACGCCGGGGCGGTGTCCGCGGGCGGGCTGCGGGCAGCTCAGGCGCGGGTGCTGTTGATGGCGGCCCTGGCGGCCGGCATACCGGCCGCGGACCTGTTCGCTGAGTGGGTTTAGCGAAACCGTCCCACTGGGTGGGCCACCTGCGCTGTCGACGCGCATCAAATTGACGAACCAATGATAATTTCCCCCACGCCGATCTTCCGGAGGGGACAACAACATTGGAACTGCCGGCGCACGCGAGCCAACGCAAACAACAGAAGCGCCCAGATATCCAGGGCATGCGCGCGATCGCCGTCGCCCTGGTCGTGCTGTTCCACGCCGAGATTCCCGGATTCGGCGGCGGGTACGTCGGCGTCGACGTCTTCTTCGTGATCTCCGGATTCCTGATCAGCACCCACCTGCTCAGCGAGTTGCGGGACCGTGGGCGCATTGCGTACGGCGCGTTCTACGCCCGGCGGGTCCGGCGCCTGCTGCCGGCCGCCTTGACCGTCATCGTCGCGACGGTGGCCGCCGCAGCCTGTTGGGTGTCACCGCTGCAGTTCGGCTACGTCGTCAAGGACGCGATCGCCGCCACGTTCTACGTCCCCAATGTCGTGTTCGCCTACCGCGCGACCGACTATCTGGCCGACAAGACGCCGTCGTTGTTCATGCACTACTGGTCGCTCGGCGTGGAAGAACAGTTCTACCTGCTGTGGCCGGTACTGCTCGTGGGCCTGTTCGGGCTGTGCAAGCTGCGCAGCCGCAGGGTGGCGGCCATCGGCGCGATCATCGCGGCGTCGTTCGTCCTGTGCGTGTGGTTGACCGGCTTCTCCCAGCCGAACGCGTTCTTCATCCTGTTCGCGCGGATTTGGGAATTCGGCGTGGGCGGCCTGATCGCGGTCGTGCTGCTCAGCCGCGGCCGCGTCTTCGGCGACCGGGCCGGCGCCGTCGCCGGCTGGGCCGGACTGGCGGCGGTCGTCGGCAGCGGCGTGCTGTTCTCCACGGCCACCGAGTACCCGGGCGATGCGGTGGCGGTTCCGGTGATCGGCACCGCGCTGCTGATTGCCGCCGGCCCGGTCCGCTGGGGCCCCGCGGCATTCCTGAGTCTGCGCCCGCTGACCTGGATCGGCGATATTTCGTACTCGCTGTACCTCGTGCACTGGCCGCTGCTGGTCCTACCCGTCGCCGCCACCGGCTACATGCAGGCATCGCCGATGTGGCTGCGCGTCGCGATCGTCGTGGCCTGTGTCCCGCTGGCGTGGCTGCTCTACACGTATGTCGAGCAACCGGGCCAGCGCCTGAGGTGGCTGAACGCCGCGCGCCCGCGCCGGACGCTCGCCGCGACCGCGGGCGTGATGGCGGCCGTATGTGCGGTCGTACTCGCGGTCGCCGTCGTGCAGGACCCACTGCTGAACGCGCGCCGCGCCGCGGCTCACCTCACGCTGAGCATGAAGCCGGCCGGGACTGGGTACGTGCCGAGCAACCTCACACCGCAGCTCTCCGACAGCGCCGGCGGTGAACCCGTCATCTACGCGAACGGCTGCCACCGCGGCCAATGGGCCACCGATCCGGCAGGCTGCACGGTGGGGACCAACCCGGGGGCACCGCTTGTCGTCCTGTTCGGCGATTCCCATGCAGCGCACTGGTATCCGGCGCTTTCCGCATTGGCCGATCAGGGCCTGATCCGCCTCGACAATCGCACCAAGAGTCACTGCCCGTCGGCCCAGATTCATGTCGCCAACTACCCGCGGTGCGACGAATGGCGCGAAAAGGTGCTGGCCAGCGTTGCCTCAGCCAAACCGGCTCTGATCCTGCTCGGCGGCTGGGGAAGCAGCTACGTCAGCGACGATTCCGACGCGACAGCGCACTGGAGCAAGGCACTGACAGACACCCTCAGTCAGCTTCCGTCGCAGTCCCGCGTCGCGGTGCTCGCCGACACTCCGTCGATCGGTGTCGCGCCCCAGTTCTGCCTGGGCCTGTTCCCCGACAATGCGCAGCGCTGCGCGCTGCCGCGGGCCAAAGCACTCGACGCGCGGGTCCGGCAGGCCGAGCACGACCTGGCCACCAGGGGCACATTCAGCTATCTGGACTACACCGACTACCTGTGCAATGACACCGGCTGCCCCAGCATCCTCGGGGACACCCTGGTCTACCGGGACGGCCACCATCTCACCGTGCACATGAGCGCAGCCCTGGCTCCCGTCGTCGACGCAGATGTGATGGCTTTGCTCGCTCCCGGTAACGGACCGCCTCAGCAGAACCGCGGACTTCGACCCCACCGGGGGTAGAGCTAGGCCGCTCCGTCGTCGCTCGGCAACTGCGCCAGATAGTCCTGCCAGTCGAGGCTGTCGATCGGGTCGGCGCGGGTGATCTGCGGATCATCGGACGCGACGGTGCGGGCCACGCCGGGCCCGGTGGCCCGCGTTTCGAATCGCACTGTCATGACTCCGTGCCCGGCCCCCTGCACCCAGCCGTGGCCGTGGTCCGGATGCTGGACGTCATCGCCGACGCGCCACGGGGATTCGGCCGGCGGGGCACTCACCGGCCCGGCCTCCCCCGCCGGCGTCGCGAGATCAGTGCCGTCAGCCATCTCCAGTTCCGGGAACAACGACTCCTGCTGGGCATCGGTCAGGCCCGAAAAGCCCACGCCCACAAGGCGAATCGGACCGATCTCGACCGGATCGAGCAGCAGCCGGCGGGCCGTCGCCGTCAGCGCCGCAGGGTCGGTGGTCGCGTACGGCAGCGTGGCCGAACGAGTCAGCGTGCTCATGTCGGACTTCTTGAGCTTGACCGTCACGGTGCGCGCACCTCGGCCGTCGCGCTGTAGCCGCCGGTGGGCGTGCTCGGCGATGGGCCCGATGCTCTCGCGCAACTGCGCCAGGGTGGTCAGGTCGACCTGGAACGTGGACTCGGCGCTGATCTGTTTGGCCTCGGCGCGCTCGGCCACCGGGCGATCGTCGATCCCGCGGGCCAGCCGGTGCAGTGCCGGTCCGATGGTGGCGCCGAGGACGTCGGCGGCCTCGGCATCGGTGAGCGCCGCCAGCGCGCCGACGGTCTCGATGCCCAGCCGGTGCAGCCTCTCCTCGGCGACCGGCCCGATCCCCCACAGCTTGCGCACCGGCAACGCCGCCAAGAGCGGACCCTGCTCAGCACCGCTGATGATCCGGACCCCGTCGGGCTTGGCCAGTCCGGACGCGATCTTGGCGACCTGCTTGCCGGACCCCGCACCGACCGAGGCCACCAACCCGGTCGCGGCGCGCACCGTGGCGCGCAGGTCCTCGCAGAACTGCCGGACCTCGTCGGGCTCGGCACCGACCAGCTCGATCGGCTCGCCGAACGCCTCGTCGAACGACAGCTGTTCCAGCACGGGCACCACGCTGCGGACCGCGTCGAGCGCGCGTCGGCTGGCCACCGAATACACCGCGCCGCGCGGCGGCAGGACGACGGCAGACGCCCCCACCAGCCGCCGGGCCTGATGCATGGGCATCGCCGAGCGAGCGCCGAATCTGCGGGCCTGATAACTGGCGCCTGCCACCACGCCACGACCGCCGAGCCCGCCGACCAGCACCGGACGGTCCCGCAAGGTAGGTCGGGTCAGCTGCTCGACGGACGCGAAGAAGGCGTCCATGTCCAGATGCAGGACCCAGCGATCCACAGTGGCCAATGCTAGGTGGCTACCCTTCTGGTCATGAACGACGTGCCCATCCGCGACGAGTCGATCCGCCTGGGCCAGTTTCTCAAGCTGGCCTCGCTGATCGACAGTGGCGCCGATGCCAAGGCGGTGATCAGCGACGGCCTGGTCGAGGTTAACGGCGAGGTCGAGACGCGGCGCGGCCGGCAGCTGCGGGCCGGCGACGTCGTCTCCTACGGCGGAAGTCTGGCAAGAGTCACCAGCTAGCGTCGGTATGGTCCGCCCCGTGTGGGCCGCCGTAGTGATGTTCGCCGTCATGGCGATGTGGGATCCAGTCCGCCTCGGAGTGGCAGTGTTCATCGTGATCCGACATCGGCCGATCCCGGCGTTGTTCGTATTCTGCCTCGGCGGTATCGCCTCCAGCCTGCTCGTGGGCCTGAGCGCCGTCTACCTGCTGCACGGCACCACCAAGCGGCTCATCGCCGACATGAACTCGACCACGGACTCCATCGATCCTGCGGACGCCAAACTGGCGATCGGCGGGCTGGTGCTGCTGGTCGCGGTGGCGCTGCTGTTTCGAGCCGGGACGAAGACCCCGGTGCCCGCGGCGGTCACGGGACGTGCCGGTTCGGGCGCTGACGTCCAGGAAGAGGCCGAACCGGAGTCGTCGTCCCTGACGGCACAGCTGACGACCTGGGCTCGCAAGCTGATGCGCAGCCAGTCGTTGTGGATGGCGTTTCTGGCCGGGTTATGGGCCGGCCCGGGGCCCCACGTCGAACTGGTCGGTGCACTCGGCGTGATCCTGGCTTCCGGGCAGTGCAAGTCAACGCAGGTCGCCGCGGTGGTCGTGTACGCGATCGTGTCGTTCGCATTCGCCGAGATCCCGCTGCTGTGCTACCTGATAGCGCCTGCCAAGACGCAGCAGTACCTGGAGCTGGTGCCGAATTGGTTGCGGGCCAGGCGCATCTGGGTGATGGCGACGGCGCTGACTCTGTTGGGTGTGTATCTCCTCGTCTCGGGCACGCTGTCGTAGCCAGAGGCCAATCGTGTTGCTGTGAGCCACCATTGAATGACCTGAGAATTGTGACGCCCCAGCGGCGGCTGTGCCTACGCTGAGTGCCGGCCCGGGTGGTCACAATTCTGGGGGGCGGGGTTGGTGGCGAATCGAAGCCATGGGCAGTCTCGGAGCAGAGCCGACAGATGGCGGGCACTCGCGCCCGCTTTGATGGTCGTCAGCGTGACGGCGTCCGTCATCGTCAACTCGGCCACCGACCCCATCGATTTCCACATCTACGTCCTCGGCGGCGCTGCACTGGACCAGCCGAGCGCGCTCTATCAGGCTGCGTACCTCGATCCCGCACACCACGAAACCATGCCGTTCGTCTATCCACCGTTCGCCGCCATGGTGTTCTATCCGCTCCACTTGATGCCGTTCGGACTGGCCGTCACGCTCTGGCGAATGGGCATCATCGCGGCGTTGTTCGCGGTAATTCGTCTGTGCCAGAACATGATCGGCGTAGCCGACAACCGAGTAGCCATGCTGTGGTTGGCCGGGTCGATCTGGCTGGAGCCCATCGTCGGCAACATCAAGCACGCAACGATCGGCGTCTTCCTGATGGTTCTCGTGATGACTGCCGCATACAGTTCCCGATGGTGGCTGTCTGGGCTGCTCGTCGGGCTCGGCGCGGGAATCAAGCTGACCCCGGCAGTCAGCGGGCTGTATTTCTTCGGACTGCGGCGCTGGGCGACCGCGCTCTTCGCTGCGCTTGTTTTCACTGCGACGCTTGCGGTTTCGTATCTGGTGACCGGCGACCGGGTGCGTTACTTCTTCACCGACTTCATCGGCCGGGACAAGCTGTTCACCATCGGGAACGTGTACAACCAATCGTGGCGCGGTGGCATCGCCCGAATCTTGGGGTACGACCCAGGGATGGGTGCACTGGTGTGGGCTGCGATCGCCACCACCGGCGTGCTTGCCGCGTTGGCCTGGTGGGCTTTGGGCAACGCCGGATCGGACCGTGACAAGCTGGGCTCACTGCTCGTGGTGATGCTCTTGGAACTGTTGTCTTCTCCGGTGTCGTGGACTGCCCACTGGGTATGGCTTGTGCCACTGCTGGTTTGGTTGCGACACGGACCGTGGCAGCACAAGCGTGGCGCCAGGGTGCTGTGGTGGGCGTGGATCGTGGTCACCTGCGCGGCCGTGCCGAACATGCTGGCGCAGCTGCAGGTGAATCGATGGGAGATCGCGCGCCCTTGGTACGAGGCGTGGGCCGGACTCGTCTACCCGATGCTGACGCTGGCCACGCTCGGGTGGATGGTCACCACCGGATTAGCCGCCCGGCGGCACCTGGCCCCGCCGGCGCACGTGGCGGGCACCAGCATTTCCACAGGCGGCATTGGCTGCGCTGCCGATATAGTCGGCCGGTGACCGCCGGGCCTGCCTCGACATTGCGGCCCGAACTGTCCCGCTGGCAAACGCTGGCGCCGGTTATCCTCGCTGTCAGCGCCACCCTGCGGGTCGCCTCGACGATGGGCTACTACCTGGTCAAGGGTGACGCCTTCTTCGATCTTCGGGTGTATGTGCTCGGCGGCTCCGCGTTGGCGCATTCCGGCAGCCTGTACGACTTCTTCTACGTCGACCCGACCAAGGGCGAACACCTGCCGTTCACCTATCCGCCCTTCGCGGCAATGTTGTTCGCTCCCTTGCATTTTTTGCCGTTCGGGGTGGTCGCCTTCGGCTGGCAGGTCGCCTTGATCGCCGCCACCTACGCGAGCGTGCGGCTGAGTCAGATATTCGTCGGCGGCGGCTGTCGGCGTACCGCGATGCTGTGGACCGCCGGCGCGATCTGGATGGAGGCGCCCGGCAGCAGCATTCAATCGGGACAGATCGGCATCTTCCTGATGTTGGCCGTCCTCTACGCCGCCTACAGCTCGCGGTGGTGGCTATCGGGGCTGCTGATCGGTGTCGGTGCCGGCATCAAACTGACACCGGCGATCACGGGCATGTACTTCGTCGGAGTGCGGCGGTGGGGCACCGCGCTGTTCTCCGCCGTGGTGTTCTTCGCGACGGTCGGGCTGGCGTATCTGGTGGCGCCCGAGGAGACGCGCCGCTACTTCCCGGGCCAGATGATCGCGGCCGGCAAGACACTGCCGGCAGGCTCGGCATGGAACCAGTCCTGGCACGGCGGGCTGTCGCGGATCCTCGGGCACGACGCCGGGATGTCTCCGTTGGTCATCGGCGCGATTGTCGGCACGGCCGTGCTCGCGGTGCTCGCCTTCCGAGCCCTCGGTGGCGAGCGGGACCGGCTCGGGTCACTACTGGTGGTCCAGCTGTTCGGGTTGCTCGCGGAACCGGTGTCGTGGGTCCATCACTGGGTCTGGGCGCTGCCGCTGATGATCTGGCTGATCTACGGTCCGTGGCACGACAAGCCGGGTGCCCGCATCCTGGGTTGGGGTTGGGTGGCACTGATGGTGCTCAGCGTGCCCAGCCTGCTGTCCCTTGCCCAGCCCGATATCTGGCAGATCAGCCGGCCCTGGTACCTGGCCTGGGGTGAGGCCGTGTACATCGGCGCCGCGCTGGCGACCATGGCCTGGATAGTCCGAACGGGGCGTCGTGGTCACGTTGCGCACACTGTCTGACCGGAGGCTGCCGGCGCCTGTGCTGCTGCTGGCGAGCGCGGTGACGTTGCTTGCGGTGACGATTCCCAGCCAGCCCGACCTGGTCGACTTCCACGTGTACGTCCTCGGTGGCGCCGCGCTGGACCGCCCCGACACCTTGTACGCCTTCGCCTACTCGGACCAGTCCCCCACCCAGCCGCTGCCGTTCGTTTATCCACCTTTTGCGGCAATCATGTTCTACCCCTTGCATTTCCTGCCATTCGCGGCCGTTGGGCTGGTGTGGCAAGTCGCGATCCTCGCGGCGGTGTACGCGATCGTGCGGATATCCCAACGCATGGTGGGCAGCGGCAGTGCGCGCGAGGCCATGGTGTGGACCGCGGGCCTGATCTGGCTCGAGCCGGCCCGTGTCGCTCTCGACCTCGGACAGGTAGGCGTCTTCCTGACGCTGGCGGTGTTGTACGCGGCCTACAGCACGCGATGGTGGCTGTCGGGCCTGCTGGTCGGCCTGGCTGCCGGGGTGAAGCTGACTCCGGCCATCACCGGGCTGTACTTCGTCGGCGTGCGACGCTGGGCCGCCGCGGCGTGCTCGGCCATCGTCTTCTTCGCCACGGTCGGGGTGTCCTGGCTGGTGGTCGGCGATCAGGTGTGGCATTACTTCACGAAAGTGATGGGCGATACCAGCATCAACCCGATCGGCATCGCGTTCAACCAATCCTGGCGAGGCGCCATATCGCGGATCGTGGGCCATGACGCGGGGGAAGGCGCCCTGGTACTCACCGCGATCGTCGGGACCACCGTGCTCGCCGCGCTGGCGTGGTGGGCGTTGGGGAACAGCACAGGTGACCGCGATCGGTTGGGGTCACTGTTGGTCGTCGAACTGTTCGGCCTTCTGGTGTCGCCCATTTCCTGGGTGCACCACTGGGTGTGGATACTGCCGCTGATCATCTGGCTGCTGCGCGGACCGTGGCGGGACGAACCTGGCGCCCGGTTCTTCGGTTGGGGCTGGATCGCGCTGACGCTCGTGAGCGTCCCCAGTGTCTTGGCCATGGCTGAACCGAGCCTGTGGCAGATCAGCCGCCCGTGGTACCTGGCGTGGGCCGCGGTGGCGTACGTCGGATTGGCGGTGGCCACTCTCGGCTGGACGGTCGTCACCGGCCGACGGCTGCGGACCTGACCGCGAGCGTGCGCCGACGGCACGCTCGCGGGGAATGTCGTCAGGCCTTGGCGATGGCGGCCCGGACGCCGTCACCGACGTCGGCGCCGTCTGCCAGTTCCTCAGCAGCCACGACGGTGAAGTCCGTGGCCAGGATCTCGCCGGCGATCAGGCCGGCATGGGTGGTCGCCCACGCCTGCTTGTCGGCCGGCACCGCGAACGTCACGGTGATCCGGTCGGACACGTCCAGGCCGGTGGCCTTACGCAGGTCCTGCAGTTCGCGGATGCGGTCCTTGGCCCAGCCCTCGGCCTCCAGCTCGGGAGTGACGGTGGCGTCGAGCACCACCAGGCCGGCACCGTCCGGCAGCGCCGCGGTGAACTCCGGTTCTGCGGCAACGAGTTTGGAGCTGTACTCCGCCGGCAGCAGGACGGCGGGCCCCGCGGTCAGCGTGCCGTCGGCGTTGACCACGCCTGCCCCGGCCTTGACCGCCTTGATCGCGGCCTGCACGTCCTTGCCGATGCGCGGGCCGGCAACACGTGCGTTGACCGTCAACTCGAACTTGCCGTAGGCGTCGATGTCGTCGGTGAGCTCGACAGCCTTGACGTTGAGCTCGTCGGCGATGAGGTCGACGAAGGGCCGCAGCGCCTCCGGGTTGTCCACCGCCACAGTCAGTTTCGGCAAGGGCAGGCGCACCCGGAGCTTCTTGGCCTTGCGCAGCGACGAGCCCGCCGAGCACACCTCGCGCACCCGGTCCATGGCCGCGACCAACTCGGGGTCGGCGGGGACCACGCCGGCCTCCGGCCAGTCGGTCAGGTGGACGGAACGCTCGTCGGTCAGTCCCTGCCACATCATCTCGGTCGCCAGCGGCAGCAGCGGCGCGGCCAGGCGGCAGGTCACCTCCAGCACGGTGTGCAGGGTGTCGATGGCGTCGGTGTCCTCTTCCCAGAACCGCGAACGCGACCGTCGCACATACCAATTGGTGAGGGCCTCGGCGAATTGGCGCAACTGCTCGCAGGCGCCCGAGATGTCGCAGGCGTCGAGCGAGGCGGTCAGGGTGTCGCGCAGGTCGGCGAGCTTGGCCAGGATGTAGCGGTCCAGCACGTGCGTCGAATCCGTGCGCCAGGTGCCCTTCTTCGGCGCGTATAGCGCCAGGAAGGAGTACGCGTTCCACACCGGCAGCAGCACCTGCCGGACGCCGTCACGGATGCCCTGCTCGGTGACGATCAGGTTGCCGCCCCGCAGGATCGGTGAGGCCATCAGGAACCAGCGCATGGCGTCGGACCCGTCGCGGTCGAACACCTCGGACACATCCGGGTAGTTGCGCAGCGACTTGCTCATCTTCTGGCCGTCGTTGCCCAGCACGATGCCGTGTGCCACACAGGTTTTGAATGCCGGACGATCGAACAGCGCGGTGGCCAGCACGTGCATGGTGTAGAACCAGCCGCGCGTCTGACCGATGTACTCGACGATGAAGTCGCCCGGGAAATGGGCCTCTTCGCTCGCCGAGCCGTCGAACCAGTCCTGATTCTCGAACGGATAGTGCACCTGCGCGTAGGGCATCGAGCCCGAGTCGAACCAGACGTCGAACACGTCCTCGATGCGGCGCATCGTCGACTTCCCGGTCGGGTCATCGGGATTGGGCCGGGTCAGCTCGTCGATGTACGGCCGGTGCAGATTGTCCGGGCGGACGCCGAAATCGCGCTCCAACTCATCCAGGCTGCCGTAGACGTCGATCCGCGGGTAGGCCGGGTCATCGGACTTCCACACCGGAATCGGGCTGCCCCAGTAGCGGTTTCGCGAGATCGACCAGTCGCGCGCATTGGACAGCCACTTGCCGAACTGGCCGTCCTTCACGTGCTCGGGGTACCAGGTGATCTGCTGGTTCAGCTCGACCATCCGGTCGCGGAACTCGGTGACCTTGACGAACCACGACGACACCGCGCGGTAGATCAGCGGATTGCGGCACCGCCAGCAGTGCGGGTACGAGTGCTCGTAGGTCTCGTGCCGCAGCAGCGCCGGCGCGTTGACCGCCGCCGGGCCGGTGCCGTTCTTCAGATCCTTGATGATCTGCGAGTTGGCCTCGAAGACCTGCTGTCCCTGGTAGTCGGGCACAGTCGAGTCGAAGCGGCCCGTGGAGTCCACCGGCGTGACCGCGACGATGCCCGCGGCGTCACAGGTGGCCTTGTCGTCCTCGCCGTAGGCCGGGGCCATGTGGACGATGCCGGTGCCGTCCTCTGTGGTGACGAAGTCGCCCTGCAGCACCTGGAATGCGTTCTGCGCCTGGTCACTGTCGACGAAGAACGCGAACGGCGGCAGGTAGTGCGTGCCGAGCAGTTCGGCGCCGAGATAGCTGCCGACGACGACCGGCTCCTCGCCGAATTCGCGCACATAGGCGGCCAGCCGGGGCTCGGCCAGGACGTAGTTCTGCTCGTCGGGACCCACCACCTGCACGTAGGTGACCTCGGGGTTGACCGCGACGGCCTGGTTGGACGGCAGCGTCCAGGGCGTGGTGGTCCAGACCAGCAGACGGGCGCCGGCGACGGGACCGTCGGTCGCGACGAAGCCCACGGTCAGCGCCGGGTCCTGCCGGCTCTGGTAGACGTCGTCGTCCATGCGCAGCTCGTGGTTGGACAGCGGGGTCTCGTCGTTCCAGCAGTACGGCAGCACCCGGTTGCCCTCGTAGGCCAGGCCCTTGTCCCACAGCTGCTTGAACGCCCAGATCACCGACTCCATGAAAGTGAGGTCCAGGGTCTTGTAGTCGTTGTCGAAGTCGACCCAGCGCGCCTGGCGGGTGACGTAGGACTGCCACTCGTTCGAGTACTTCATGACCGACGCACGGCAGGCGTCGTTGAAGGCGCCGATGCCCATGGCCTCGATCTGGGCCTTGTCCGAGATGCCGAGCTGGCGCTGCACCTCGAGTTCGGCGGGCAGGCCGTGGGTGTCCCAGCCGAACCGGCGCTCGACCTTGTAGCCGCGCATGGTGCGGTACCGGGGAACGATGTCCTTGACGTAGCCGGTCAGCAGGTGGCCGTAGTGCGGCAGGCCGTTGGCGAACGGCGGGCCGTCGTAGAAGACGTATTCGGGGGCGCCGTCGCGGCGCGCGATGCTGGCGCGGAAGGTGTCGTCGCGGGCCCAGAACTCCAGGACGTCGGTTTCGAGGTCGGGGAAGTTCGGTGTGCCGCTGGCGGTCTTGGGGTACGCGCTCACGTCAGGGTCTCCAGTGCCGTCAGCACCAACAGGTGCTCAGTTCCAGGCACGGGGACGACGATCTCGCGTCTGGACGCGAGCGCCGCGGTACCACCCCGCTTGCGCACAGCCGACCCGGAAGGTCGCACACGTGCGCCGCTCAACTGCAGGCGATGACGGGCCTACCCGTTCGGTTCTACTGAGCTGCCGCGGCCAAGGCCGGCGCAGCCGTTCTTCCGAATGCTCCCCGGTGATGGCCGGATCGATGCGAATGCAGCGATTCTAACGGGCGCGGGTCACCACGGATTACTCGGAGACCGGCATGGCCTCCGAGGCCAGCTCGATCACGCCGTAGGAGAACTGCTCGGCGAGTTCTTCCACCGTGTAGGGCTCGAACTGGTGCCGGGCGTACCACCAATCGACGTGCAGTACGTCGTCGGTGTGGAACACCCGCACCTCGAGCGTGTGCGCCGGGCCCGGATGCTCGCCGTCGATCGCGGACATGCCGTAACTGAACAACACGTCGGCAACGTCCTTCGGGTCGGCGGTCGCGGCCGCCAGGGCGCCCCGCACCGTCTGCACCATCTCGGTGGCATCCACGTCCGATGCCGAGACGGCATCCACCTCGAGCCGGCGGATAACGGCCAGTCCGCCGCCGGAGCGTTCCTTCGCTGCAGCCACGTCGACCGCGGCTCGGCCGGGTCCGACGACCCGCTCGATAGCGCGGCCGAGCGCCGCGATCAGCAGCACCTCGGCGTCCACTCCCAGGTATTCGGCAGCGCCCTCGAGCTCGGCGGTGATCACCGGCGACAGCGGGGCCTCGAGGCGCCGCATATCGACCGCAGTACCGGCGGTGTCGAAGCCGCCGAACTCGTAGTCGGCGACGTGCACCGTCGCCGCAGCAGCAGAAGGGAGAACGGCATCGATCTCACCGGCGTACGCAACAGTCATGTGATGCACACTACAACACGATTCCCAAATTTGGGACATAGCTCCCGAAACTGTGACGCCCATGTCAATTACGGCTTATGTGTCGTAAAAACAGTTGCTAGCAACCAAAGGGGGGAAGGGTCTATCGTGGCAGGGTGCCCCGAACAGACCAGAACGGCAGACAGCTCAAGGCGCTGCTCGACTACATCTTCGACGGCGACGTCGAGGCGAGGGAGATCTACGGTGCGCTCGGAACGTCGAGCAGTACGTACTACCGGCGGATCAAAGAGGCCGACTATCCCAACGCGGAAGAGCTCCGCCTGGTGGCCGATCACTTCCGGTTGAGCTATCCCGACCTGCAGGTTCGGTTCGGCTTGATGAGTCACGACGAGGTCGTCAACTACATCCAATCGGCACCCCTCGCGGTTGCCACAGCGGCGCCGGCGGTCCCCAAACGCGCCACAAAGTTGTCGGAAATGACGCGACGTGCTGATGCACCGCCGCTCTGACCAGTAGAATCTGAGCGTTCGCAGGCGCTGGCAAAGGCTCCAACCATGGCTCTCACATTGCTCATAACCATCACTCTCGCCTGTATGGCGTGGAGTTTGTGGATTCGTCGCGTCACCTGGTCGTGCCGCTGGGAAGTGGCAGCGACCCTCAACATCGCGCTGCAGGCCGCCGCCGTCGCCCTGATGTCCCCGATGGCCGCCGACACCCTGGGCCGCGCCATCCACTCGGCAACCGGCGTCTGGAATCTGCCCGCCTACCTCGGACATGACTGCTACATCGTGGCCGCCTCGGCCATCGTCTACAACGCCATCGGCCGCCTGGCCGACGACGCCGTCATGCAGAAGATGTTCACGCAGTACATCGAGCGGCCCGCGACCCTGTGCATCCCGGTGCTGCTCGCGCTGTTCTCGATGAGCGTGGCCGGTCGCGAGTACTCCCCCGACCTGTTCACCATGCCCACCGACGGCTGGCTGGCCGCGTACTGGCTGGTGCTGTGCGGCACCCTGACCTACCTGCTGGTGTTCGGCGGCCGCGCCCTGCTGGTGTTGCGCAAGATCCCCGACTCGCGGCGCATCGCCAACATCTACCTGTTCGCGACCGCCAGCGGCATCATGGCCTGCGCCACCCGCATCGTGACGTCGCTGGTTCCGGAGCTGCAGCCCCTCGAAGACGGCAAGTTCGTCTGGGTCTTCGCCTGCATGTGCGGCGGGGTCTTCGCGCTGGCGTCCGCGCACTCGTGGCTGATCAAGACCAAGTGGTTCTCGAAGGCAGCCCACTGAGCCTCCGCCGCTGACCGTCGGAGACTCGTCAGCAAAAGGCCCGATCCGCCAAAATCTGCGGGGATGCCTTACTCTGCTATCCGGCACCCGGTGTCAGTTTGACTGTGTTTCACCACCTTCGACGACACCCGGCCTTCACCCCTGCCCGAACATCCCCGAGGAGGAAGTGTCCGTGATCGAGTCGTCTCTGCCGGCCGTCCTGCGCGAGCGCGCCAGCCTGCAACCCAACGACGTGGCTTTCACGTTCATGGACTACGACACCGACCCCGATGGCGTGGCCAAGACCCTCACCTGGGCTCAGCTGTACCAGCAGAGCGTCGCAGTGGCGCACGAACTGCGCCAGCACGGTGAGATCGGCGACCGCGTGGTGATCGTCGCCCCGCAGTGCCTCGAATACGTCGTCGGATTCCTCGGCGCCCTCGAGGCCGGCATGATCGCCGTCCCGCTGACCCAGCCGATCATGGGCCACCACGACGAGCGCGTCATCTCGGTCATGAAGGATGCGCAGCCCGTCGTCGCCCTGACCACCGCGGCCAGCAAGGACGCCGTCGCGCAGTACGCGACGCCGAACGACGACGGCCGCAGCCCCGCCGTCCTCGCCGTCGACGAGCTGGACCTGGAGACCCGCCGTAAGCCGTTCTCCCGCCGCGAGGTTCGCCCGGAGACCGCGTACCTGCAGTACACCTCCGGCTCGACCCGTACCGCCGCCGGCGTGATGGTGTCGCACCGCAACGTCTCGGCCAACTACGAGCAGATGATCGCGGTCTTCTTCTCCGACTGGGGCAAAGTCGCGCCGGCCGGCAGCACCGTGGTGACATGGCTGCCGCTGTACCACGACATGGGCCTGCTGCTCGGCGTCTGCACCCCGATCCTCGGCGGCTGGCACACCGTGATGACCAGCCCCATCTCGTTCCTGGTCAAGCCCGCCCGCTGGGTGCAGCTGATGGGCAGCCACAAGAACGTCATCACCGCCGCGCCGAACTTCGCCTTCGACCTGGCGGCCGCCCGGACCACCGACGAGGACATGGCCGGCAAGGACATGAGCAGCGTCCTGACGGTCTTCAGCGGTGCCGAGCGCGTGCAGCCGACCACCATCAAGCGCTACATCCAGCGCTTCGCCAAGTTCGGCCTGCCCGGCAAGGCCATCCGCCCCAGCTACGGCCTGGCCGAGGCCACCCTCTACGTGGCGTCGCGTGAATCCGGTGAGCCGCCGACGGTCGTCGACTTCGACACCGAAAAGCTGGCCGACGGCATCGTCGAGCGCGTCGAATCGGGCAGCCCGCTGGTGAGCTACGGCTTCTCGCCGTCGCCGCTGGTTCGCATCGTCGACCCGGAGACCCGCCGCGAGGCCGCCGAGGGCACCGTCGGCGAGATCTGGACGCACGGTGAGAACGTGTGTGCCGGCTACTGGAACAAGCCCGAGGAAACCGAGAAGACCTTCCGCGGCGTGCTCGAGGACGCTCCCGAAGGCACCCCGTCGGACACCTGGCTGCGTACCGGCGACCTCGGCTTCATCTCCGAAGGCTCGCTGTTCATCATCGGCCGCATCAAGGACCTGCTGATCATCCGCGGTCGCAACCTCTACCCCGACGACATCGAGGCCACCGTCAGCGCGGTCTCGGGCGGCCGCACCGCCGCCGTCGGCTTCGAGGAGGACGGTGTCGAGCAGTTCGCCGTCGTCATCGAGATGAAGAAGCGCGGCGACACCGAGGACGAGGTCCGCGAGAACCTGGCTCAGGTCAAGCACGACATCACCTCGGCCATCTCGCAGGTGCACGGCGTCAACGCCGCCGACCTGGTGCTGGTCGGCCGGGGCTCGATCCCGATCACCACCAGCGGCAAGATCCGCCGGCAGGCTTGCACCGAGCTGTACCGCAAGGGTGAACTGGCGCGGCTCGACGCCTGATCCACCTGATACGGCTGTGGGCCGCAACGTCACTGGCGTTGCGGCCCACAGCCGTATCAGGGGTATCGGTGCTGCGGCCTGGGACCTGAGGTGGACGGCGCCGGCGCTATGAGCGAGTCAGCAGAATATCGGTACGCCGCGCCGGTGCGGCATGAAGTTCTTTGAGCGGGCGATCTTTCCATTTCAGATACCACGCATTGCTGTACCCGTTCGCTATTTCGTAAGCGGCGAAGTTTTGCTGAATTCGCTTGAACAGGACACCGAAAGCCGCTTGGTCGTCTTCGGGGTTGGCCTCGAAGATGATGTTCATATTCGCGGAAAACGCGTCGATGTGGTCGAGAATGTCATTCAGAATGGTCGTTTCAGCACCTTCGACATCCATCTTGATCAGCCGGATACGTGCCAATTCAGCGGCCGAGAGAATATCCAGCAACGGAGCCGCCTCGACTGTCGCGCATTTCTTTCCATTGCGCGACCGCAAGGTGGTGGTGGCACCGATGTTGCGGGGGCCGAAGTCATAGAGGTCGAGTTCGCCGGCATGGTCGGAAACCGCAACGTTCACGGGGCGGATACGGCTGGCGAGCTCGGGGTTGCGGCCGAGATTGTGCAGCATCTTCCGGTAGATGTGGGGCGCAGCCTCGATGGCGACGACGTCGGCCCGGGTCGCCGCGAGCATGGCGTCGTAGCCGATGTTCGCGCCGATGTCGACGAACAGATCTCCCGGATCGAGAGTGTTTTCGATAATTCGCGAGATGGCGGGTTCCCACACGCCGTAGTAGATGATGCTGCGCTGAATTGAGTCGACGGGGTCGCAATGGAAGGTGGCGCCGTAATAGCTGGTCGCGTCTCGCGGCTTTCTGAGCCCGAGCTGGTACCAGTCGAGAATGCCACCCCCGACCCATCCTGGTAGTGGCCGCAATGCGTCAGCGAATTTCCGAGGATCCATCAGTGATCGAATATCCTGTTCTTCTTTAGAGTCGCGGTGCGATCGCGCCAGGCCGTCGCACAAAACATCGACGCTAAATTCCCCCCACCGGACGTCAGGAATTCAACCAGATTTATTGACGAGAAAGATGAATTTCTCGGAATTCGCTCGGCTTCAGCCGAAGAAGCCGCGGTGCTGTACCGACCCGGCGGCCTCGAAGGCCGTCGTCATCTGGCACGCATCACACGTCGCCGCGTAGCCGCACTCCGGGCAGGGTTCGACCTCGTCGGACTCCCGGCGGGCCTGCCGCTCGGCCAGCAGCCGTTCGGTGGCGGCCAGGGCCGCCGCCTCCTCGGCCTCTTCGCGCTTGCGTCGCGGCGACTTGGAGGGCCACCAGTTGGCGTCGCCGAGCAACGCCGCCATCGCCGGCACGGTCACCGTGCGGACGATGAAGGTGTCCAGCAGCAGGCCGACACCGATGATGAAGCCGAGCTGCACGGCGCCCAGGATGCTACTGACCGTCATCGCGAGCATCGACGCCGCGAAGATCAGACCGGCTGACGTGATGACGCCGCCGGTCGCGGAGACCGTTTTCACGATCGCCGAGCGCACGCCCCATTTCGCTTCGTCACGTATTCGGGATATCAGCAGCAGGTTGTAGTCGGCGCCGACCGCCACCAACACCAGGAAGGCGATGCCCGGCACACTCCAGGAGATGTCGTAGCCCAATATGAATTGGAAGAACACCACCCCGATGCCCAGCGCCGAGCCGTACGACAGCACCACCGACAGCACCAGGTAGAGCGGTGCCACGACGGACCGCAGCAGCTGCACCAGGATCAGGAACACCACGATCAGCGTGACGATCACGATGTACTGGATGTCGCTGTTGTAGTAGTCGCGGATGTCGCGGTTCACCGCGGACAGACCGACCATCGACACCTTCGCGTCGGACAGCGTCGTGTTGGGCAGCGCCGTCTGGGCCGCCTTGACGATCGCGTTGGTCTGGTCCATGGCTTCGGTGCCGAACGGGTTCAGCGCGGTCTGCACCAGATAGCGCACCGTGTGGCCGTCCGGGGACACGAACAGCGTCGCGGCCTTCTCGAACTCGTTCCGGCTCAGAATCTCGGGCGGCACGTAGAAACCGGCCATCTGCGGCGTGTTGGCGTCGCGCCGCATACCGAGCAGGAACGACGAGGCCTGGTTCAGGCCACCGCCCATCCCCCGGACCTGGTCGACCAGCAGCTTCACGCCGTCCGCGAGCTGCTTGCTCGAATCGGCCAGCAGGTTGACGCCGTCGATGGCCTGCTGCAGGCGCTTCTCCAGGTCGGCGGTGTCGTACAGGCGCAGCTGCTTGAGCAGGCTGGTGATGCCCTCGATGTTGGTGCCCATGCCGCGGACCTTGTCGTCCATGCCCGGGTCGCTCTTGTACTGCTGCAGCATGTGGCCGAGGTTGATGACCTTCTGCACGGTCTCGGGATCGTTGCCGTCGTTGACGTTCTGCAGACCGATCTTCAGGTCGTTGCATGCCGGGTAGTAGTTGCAGAACGGCGTCGCGTTCAGCGTCTCGAGGGCTTTCCCGGACCACTTGTAGACGTCTCCGACGCGGACCAGCTGCCCACCCACGGCGTCGCCCAGCGACGTCATCTGCGACACCATCTTCGCCGACTTGTCCAGATCGTCCAGTGTCTTCGAGCCGCCGTACTGCTTCTGCAGCGCCGACATCTGGGTCAACATGGAACGCACGGGACCGATCGAGCCGAGCACCTGCGTGCGGATCTGGTTCAGCGCATCGGCCAGCTGATACTCGCCGTCGACGAGCTTCTGCAGGATGGCGTCATTGCTGTTGATGAGGTTCGAGGCGTCTTTGAGCTTGCTGCCGACCTCACCGGCCTGATACGTGGCCTTGGCCTGTTCGAGGACGTCACCGGTAGGACGGGTGATACCGCGGACCGCGTCGATGTGCGGCAGCTGGGCGACGCGCTGCGCCATCTGTTCCATGTCGGCGAGCGACTTCGGGGCCCGAAGGTCGCGCGGCGACTGGATGAGGATGAACTGCTGCATGGTCGTACTGACCGGGAAGTGTTTGTTCAGCGCCTCGTACGCAATGTTGCTGGCCGCATCGGGGTCGAGGTCCTTGCGGTTGTCGTAGTTGTAGCGAACCATCGTCGCGCAGCCGGCAAGCGCGAGCAGCACCGCGAGGCTGCCGGCGAGGTGGGTGACCGGGCGACGGACGATGTTGACACCCGAACGGCGCCAGAACCGGCCCGTCATGTCCTTGCGCGGCTTGATCCAGCCGCGCCGTCCGACCAGAACGATCAGGGCGGGCAGCATCGTCACCGACGCAAAGAACCCGACCAGCACCGTCACGGAGAGCGCCGGCCCGATGGTGGCGAAGACGCCGAGGGTGGCGAACGAGAGCGCCAGGAAGGTGATCGCGACTGTGCCGGCCGAGCCGGCGATGACTTCGCCGATCGAGGTGAGCGCAGAGACCAGCGCTTGATCGCTGGCAACTCCGTGCCGGATGAACTCCTGATATCGGCTGAACAGGAATATGGCGTAGTCGGTCCCCGCGCCCAGCATCATGCCGGTCATCAGCACCAGGGTCTGTGGGCCGACCGCGAGCCCCAGCAGGCCCAGTCCTGCCACGAGCTGCTGCGCCACGATCAGCGAGACGCCGATGGTGACCAGTGGCAACAGCATCGCGATCAGACTTCGATACACGATCATCAGGATCGAGAACACCAGGATGCCGGTGGCCGCTTCGATCATGTGCTGATCGCGGGCACCGATGTCGTTGATGTCCTGGAAGGTGGCCGACGCACCCACGATGTTCAGCGTCAGGTCGCTGCCCTTGACCACCTCTTGGACGGTCTTCTGGGCGTTGCGGTACGCCAATTGGCCCGGCCCGGTGCCCATGCTGCCGACGAGGCTGACCGGTAGCTGCACCGCTTTCCCGTCCTTACTGGCCATCACCTGGCGCAGCTCGGGAATGTGGATGAAGTCCTGCGTGGACTTGACGTTGGTCTTGTCGGCGTTGAGCTTGTCGACGAGTCGGCGATAGACCTCTTCGTCGTCCTTGCTGAAGCCCTTGTCGTTGGTCAGCAGGACGACCGCGATGTTGCCGGCGTCGGCTTCGCGGAACGCGTTCTTCATCGCGTTGCTGGCGATCAGCGTCGACGCATCGTCGGGCAGGAAGGGCGGTGGGCGGCGGCTGGCAACGTCGACCAACGTGGGAAGCGCGAGAAACAGGACGACCGCCACACCGATCCAGGCCGCCAAGACCATGACGGGGCGCCGCACCACGAACTTGCCGAGTGCGGCGAAACCCGCATGTGCCAAAGCACCGCTTGGCCTGGCACGTTTCAGCATCCCCGACAGGCTACACGCCGCAAACCGATCAGATGCACCGACCGGCACCCCAATATCGACGCCGCCAAAGAGCCGCAATCCCGCCGCCATGCTGTAATCGGGTGTGCCACTGATGAAGTCATCCACCCTCCGCCACGCCCCCGGGCGCGGAGCATCCTTGTTGCCATTCATGTCCCAGCAATGCGGAGATCAGCGGCAGACCGATATGTGTGGCGTCCTGTGAAGTTTGCTATCGCCATCCATGGCACGCGCGGAGACATCGAGCCCAGCGGGGCCGTGGCCCGCGAATTGCTGCGTCGCGGCCACGAAGTGCGCATGGCCGTGCCGCCGAATCTGGTGTCATTCGTCGCTTCGGCGGGTCTTCCCGAACCCGCCAGCTACGGCGTGGATTCTCAGCAGCAACTCGATGCCGACATCTTTCGCGACCATTTGAGCGTCAAGAACCCCATCAATGCGGTGCGCGAACTGCGGGACTACATGACCCAGGGCTGGCAGGACATGAACGCCACCCTGACCGAGGTCGCCGCGGACGCGGATCTGCTCCTCGCCGGCACCACCTACCAAGAGGTCGCCGCCAACGTCGCCGAGCATTTCGACATCCCGCTGGCCGCCCTGCACTACTTCCCGTTCCGCCCCAACAGTCAGGTGCTGCCGGTACCGCTGCCGCTGCCGCTGATCCGCCGCGGCTTCGCCGTCGGCGAGTGGTTCCACTGGCGCATGCTCAAGGAGGCCGAGGACATCCAGCGGCGCACCCTGGGGCTGCCGCCGGCCACCGTGCGGGCCGTCCGCCGCATCGAGGACCGCGGCGCACTGGAAATCCAGGCCTACGACGAGGTGCTGTTCCCCGGGCTGGCGGCCGAATACGGCGACGCCAAGCCCCTGGTCGGGTCCATGTCGATGGAACTGCAGACCGACACCGACGCGGACGTCATGGACTGGATCACTAACGGAAAGCCGCCCATCTATTTCGGCTTCGGCAGCATGCCGGTGGAATCCCCCGCCGACGCCGTGGCGATGATCGACACGGTGTGCGCCGAGCTCGGCGAGCGGGCGCTGATCAGCTCGGGTGTCTGGGACCTGCCGGACACCGTGCTGGGCGACCACGTGAAGCTGGTCGGTGCCGTCAACCATGCCGCGGTGTTCCCGCTGTGCCGGGCACTGGTGCATCACGGCGGTGCCGGTACCACCGCGGCAGGGCTGCGCGCCGGGGTCCCGACCGTGGTGCTGTGGGTCAGCGCCGACCAGCCGGTGTGGGCCGGGCAGATCAAGAAGCTGAAACTCGGGGCGTCAGGCCGCTTTTCGAAGACCACGCCGGCATCGCTGAAGGCCGCCCTGCGCACCGCGCTGCAGCCGGAGTGTGCGGAGCGGGTCCGGGCCGCCGCCGCGCGCATGACGAAGCCCGCGGACAGCGTCGCACGCACCGCGGATCTGTTGGAGAAGGCCGCCCAGGCCAGATAGCGGCCTGGGCGCGACCGCCTCTAGTAGAGGGTGAGCGGTGTGAGGCCGAACTCGTCGAGCGTCTGCTGGACGAGTTCGCGCAGCACGGCCCGGGTGTTCTCGGCCCCCACCTGGTAGCCGACGATCCCGAGGTTCACCCGGCCGTTGTACCGGCCGGACGCGACCACGAGCAGGCCGCCGGGCCGCTCGATGTCGGCCCGCTTGACGTTCTGCTCGACACCCCAGCAGTTCAGGAACGTCGCCTGGTTGACGCCGTCGGGCCGGCACATCAGGTCCGGCAGCTCGGCGAAGTTCGAGCACGTCACCGGCATGTCACCGAGCACCAGGTCAGCCGTCTTGTCGACCGCGCGCAGCGGAATGAACGGCGTCAGCGGCAGCAGGACGAACGACTCGTCCGGCTGCTCCTTGGCCGTGCTGAGCGAGGTGCGCAGCGCGGCCCGCAGGTCCGTCAGGTCCTTGGCGACGTGGGTCGGGTCGACGGTCAGATTGGCGAACGCCATGGCATTGGCGCGGGTGTCGTCCATCGAGGTGCGGTCGTTGACCGCGACCATGAGGGCAATGTTGTTGTCGTGCTTGCGGTGCCGTTCCATCCGGACACCCAGCCGGGCCGCGAATGCCGCGGCCAGCGAGTAGGTGTTGCCGCCAAGGGCATCGCATTTCGCATCCCACTGCTCGACGTCGATGTGGGTGCCGGCGAACGGCATCAGCACGTGCTCGTCGGGGTTGATCGTCGTCACCGCGGGACGGGTGTCCCCCGACTTGGAGAGCTCGTGACGCCTGCGGTGGAGCATCTTCGCTGCGGCCACGACGGTCCGGCGGACCTCGGGCCAGTCGCGCCGGGCCTGGCGCAGATCGGCGCGGAGGCCCTGCCACCGGGTCCGGGACCCCGGCTGGGCGTAACCCAGATCCCGGCTCTGACCCAGGACCGATTCCATGATCGCGGCCACCGCTCCGGTGCCGTCGATCAGGCAGTGCGACAGCGCCAGCGCCACAGCCGTCGAACCGTCGCTGAACGACTGGACGCCCAGGTGCCAGCCGGGACCGTGCTCGGGATCGATCGGGATCTGCGACCGCTCCTCCAGCCAGTCCGTCAGTTCCGAACGCGGGCGGGCGGTTTCGGCGATGTCGAGCGGCCGCTCGACGGCCGGCGCGGCGACCCACCGGGCGCGACCGAACGGCAGCGGCGAACGCTCGATACGCCGGGCCGCCAGGCTCCGGCCGAAGTTCGCGTGGAAGCGGCGCAGGCCGTCGAGATCGACGGGCCCTTCGTAGAACCACATCGCCAGCATGACCTGGACCCGGCCGCTGGCCCGGTACGACAGAAAGGTCGCCTCGTCCATGTAGTCCAGACGGTCCTGCGGACGGTCCAGCTCCTGCGGCAGCTTGCCGAACCGGCCGCTGCCGGTCCTCTTCGACCGGGTATCAGTGGACAAGATAGACCTGGCCCTTCACTTTTCGATTGTCGAAACTGGGATTGTCGGGGAGTTATTCGTAGACGGCAGACAGGCCGAACTCGGCCAGCGTCGCTTCCACGTGCGCGCGCAGAGCGGCCTTGGTGTTCTCGGCGCCCGGCTGGTAACCGATCACGGCCATCGACACCCGGCCGATCATCTGCATGGAGATGACGGTCAGAATGCCCTTGCGGTGCTCCATCACCGCGCGCGGAACCTGACCGTCCACGCCGCGTGCCATCACGTACTCGGCCGGCGTTCCGTCGACGCGCGCCAGATCGTCCGGCAGCACGCCGAGATTCGAGCAGAACACCGGCAGCTCACCGAACCCGACCGCGATATCCGCGGCCTGGGTGACGACCCGCTTGGGGATGAACGGCGTCAGCGGCAGCAGCTCCAACTTCTCGTCGGGCTCTTCGCGCATCTTCCGCAGGGCTTCCTTGATGATCGCCCGCGTTTCCGTCAGGTCCTCGGCAACACCCTTCGGATTGACCCGGGCGTCACCGATCAGCACCGCGTTGGCGCGGGTGTCCTCGAGCGTGCGGTCATTGATCGGCACGACCAGCGGCACCACGCCTTCGGCCTCACTGAAGCGGCCCACCCGCTCGGACAACCGAGCGGCGAACCCGGCGATCAGCGCATAGCTGTTTCCGCCGAGTGCCTTGGCCCTGGACTCGAAGTCGGCAGCGTCGATGAACGCGAAGATCGCCGGCACCACCAGGTTTTCCTTGGCACTGGCCGAATCCAGATGGGCCGCGGCTGATTTTCCGGAGCCCCGCAGCTCGCTGCGCTTCTGGTACGCCTGCTTGGCCGCCGACTTCATCGAACGACCGAGTTCGGGCAGGTCGCGGAAGGTCTGACGGAAGTCGGTGCGCAGCGCCTTCAACGACGAGCGGGACCGCGGCTGGGGCAGACCGAGGTCGCGCACCTGGCCCGTCACCGACTCGAACACCGTCAGCATGGCGCCGCCGCCGTCGCCGATGCAGTGCGATCCGACCAGGCTGACCACGGTGGCACCGTCGTCGAGCGGCTGCACCCCCATGTGCCAGGCCGGACCGAACTCCGGGTCGACCGGGATCTGCGCGTGTTCGTCGAGGAAGTCGCCCAGCTCGGCGCGCGGACGGACGGTCTCGTACACCCGCATCGGGGCCGGCGGCCCCAGCGACGACACCCACCGGTGCCGGCCGAACGGCAGGATCGACGGCTCAATGCGCCGACCGGCCAGACCGTGACCGAAGTTGTAGTGGAACCGGCGCAGGCCCTCCATGTCGACCGGGTGCTCGTAGACCCAGACGCACTGCATGACGGCGGCCTGCCCGGTGGCCCGCAGACCCAGGAACATCGCCTGATCGACGTAGTCGAGCACGCGGCCTTGATCGTCGGCGTTGCCGTCAGCCAGCCAGCGGCGCAACAAAGGCACACGCGACGGACGCGTGGAGGTCGTCACAGATCAGCCCTTCACAGCTCGAATCAGTTCGCTGCGGCAACCGTTGTGGCGCAAGGCATCCGAACGGCCGGCACCCGAACCGCCGTCGGCGACCCGCAGGTACACCGCACGCATCGCGTGCAGGTACTTGTCCACCGATTCGCGGGCGATGGGGTTGTCCGGGTAGGCGATGGTGACCGACGTTTCCTTCTCGGACCGGTTCACCCAGATGCCGATCTGGTACGCCGAGCGGGCATCGCTGTACACGCGGCCGTTGAGCCGCTCCCACTCGTTCATGATCGCCGGCGACAGCGGCGGCAGGTTGGTGTCGAGGTACGACACCATCGGCACACCCGGGTCCGCCTTGCGGATCGAGTCGACCTTGCCCTCTGCCAGTTCCAGCACGCGCTCGAACGGGACGTGCGCGAGGTCCATGCCGGCGTCGAACGCCTTCTGCATGGCGCGCGCCGTGTCGCCGAACGACTCCGGCGCCACGGGGACGCTGATCGGCACGACGCCGGTGAACCAACCCGTCGTCATGAACTCGGCCGGGGTGCGGCGCGTCGTGGTCGGGGTGATGACGTTGTAGACCGGCCGGCCGGTGAGCTCGTGCTCGGCAAGCGCCGCGCAGGCGATAACGCCGCCGATCACTCGGGCCCCGGCGGAGATGCAGGCCGACTCGAACCGCTCCGACTGATGCTTGTCCATCAACCGGACGGTGAGCATCTCGCCACCGCAGGCCACCGTCGGGTCACCGAGCGGCAGCGGGAAGCACGGCAGCGTGCCGTCGTTGGCCTCGGCGAACTTGATCCAGTCCTTGACTTCCTGCGACTCCAGCGTCAGCGCCGCGGTGAAATCCGCCTGCTTGACGCAGTAGTCGTCGTAGCTGCCGGCGTCGGCCAACGGGATTGGCGGAGCGCCACTGACCAGAGCCGCGTACATGAGGTGGATCTCGACCAGCACCAGCCCCATCAGCAACGCATCGGTGTGCACGTGGTCGATGCTGAAGTAGAAGGTGAAGTGGTCGTCGCGCTGGATGATGCCGAAGTGGAAGCAGTCCCACTGCAGCGGATCGGGCGTCGCGAGCACGTGGTCACGCCACTGCTGAGCGTTCATCTCGCCGTGCTCGGTGGCCACCAGCTTGATGTCCCGCGGGCTCTTCGCCGTCCGGCGGACCACCGCGTCGTCGTCCGTGAGCTCGAACCAGCTGTGGAACGTGTCGTGCCGGCGCACGTAGGCGTTGATGACGTGCGTCATCGCCCGGACGTCGCACTTACCCGGCATGTCCCAGGCCGCGATGTTGAGCCGGGCCATGTCGGTGCCGTTGCGCTCGTGCGAACGGAACGCGCGGATGTGCTGGCTCTGCTGATAGCTGACCGGAACCGAACTGACCGGTGCATTGCGCAGCTTGGTGAGCGACGCAGAGGAAGGGTTCCAGGAAGTCAGAACACCCGAGGAACCCATCCAGTCATGGATGGTCCTAATCGCAACCATGCTCACTCTCCTGTGCTTCGGTGAATTCAGCGTGCGGCTTCTGTGACGCCCTACCCTGACCCGTCATGTCGAAATCGCCGTCGAAATCGCCTCCCCCAGGCGGTCTGCCAGAGCCCGAACATTCGTGATGTCCGAAGAACCGATCCGGACTCCCGTCTCGGCCTCGATACGTGTCCGCAGTTCAAGCGCCCCGAGCGAATCGAGGCCGTACTCGGCCAACGGACGGTCAGGATCGACAGATCGCCTAAGTATCATAGACATAGCGTCGGTGATCAGGCGCCTCAGCCGAGCCGGCCGCTCCTCCTCCGACAGTGCGTGGAACTCCGCGAGGAACTCGCTCGTGCCCGCACCTCCCCGCCCGATGTTGGCGAACGACTCGGCAAACTTGCTGGTCTGGGCGAAAGCCACCAGCCAGTCGGCCCCGGCCACCGGCGCGTAGCCGGCGTAGGCACGGTCGTGGCGGATGATCGCGTCGAACGCGTAGGCGCCGTCCTCCGGATCGATCGCCATGGTCTCGTCGGACGCCATCCCCTGCCCGGCACCGATCTTGGCCCAGGCACCCCAGGCGATCGCACCGGCCGGCAGCCCCTGAGCACGTCGCCAGTGGGTGAACGCGTCCAGCCAGCTGTTGGCCGCGGCGTAGGCGGCCTGGCCGGGCGAGCCGACCATCGCGGCAGCCGACGAGAACGAGCAGAACCAGTCCAGTTCGGCACCGGCCGTCGCCTCGTGCAGGTACCACGCGCCGTACACCTTCGGCGCCCAGTCACGCTCGATCAGCTCGTCGGTGATGTTCGGCAACGTCGCGTCCTCGACCACCGCTGCGCCGTGCAGCACGCCGCGCAGCGGCTTGCCGGTCGACTCGGCGGCAGCAACCAGACGGGCGGCGGTGTCGGCGGCGGCAATGTCACCCAACACCACCTCGACCTCGGCGCCCTTGCTCCGGACGGCCTCGATGGCCTGCCGGGTCTGGGCGCTCGGCTCCGAACGCGCGTTGAGCACGATGCGTCCGCAGCCGCCGGCCGCCAGCTTCTCGGCCAGGAACAGGCCGAGGCCGCTGAGACCACCGGTGACGATGTAGGAACCGTCGGCCCGGTACACGGGAGCGTGCTCCGGCGACAGCACCGCCTCGAACTCCCCGGTGTGCGGGATGTCGAGCACGAGCTTGCCGGTGTGGCCGGCCGCGCCCATGACGCGGATGGCGGTGGCGGCGTCGCTCAGCGGGTAGTGCGTGGTGTCGGGCACCGGCAGCACGCCGTCGGCGATCTGTCCGAAGATCGTCTCCAGCATGCCGCGCGTGACGTCGGGGTTGGTCAACGTCAGCAGGGCCAGATCGAGCGCGTAGAACGACAGGTTCCGGCGGAACGGGAACAGGCCCATCCGGGTGTCGCCGTAAATGTCGCGCTTGCCGATCTCGACGAACCGGCCGCCGAAGGTCAGCAGGTCGACACCGGCCTTCTGTGCCGCACCCGGCAGCGAGTTCAGCACGACGTCGACGCCGTAGCCGTCGGTGTCGCGGCGAATCTCCTCGGCGAAGGCAGTGCTACGGGAATCGTAGACGTGCTGAATTCCCCAGCTGCGCAACAGATTTCGACGATCGTCGCTACCCGCGGTGGCGTAAATCTCGGCACCCGCGGCCCGCGCGATGGCGATGGCGGCCTGTCCCACACCACCGGTGGCGGAGTGGATCAGCACCTTGTCGCCGGCCTGGATGCGGGCCAGGTTGTGCAGGCCGTACCACGCGGTGGCGTGCGCACTGGGCACCGCCGCCGCGCTGCCCTCGGGCAGGTCGTCCGGAATCTTCACGGCCAGGTTGGCGTCGCAGGTGACGAACGTCTTCCAGGCACCGGTCAGCGAGATACCCGCCACCCGGTCGCCGATCTGGTGATCGGTGACGCCCGGACCGACAGCGGTGACGACACCGGCGAAGTCCGCGCCCGGCTGCGGCAGCCGGCCCTCGAAGCTCGGGTACCGGCCGTAGGCGACGAGCACGTCGGCGAAGTTCAGGTTGGACGCTGCGACCGACACCTCGATCTGGCCCGGTCCCGGAGCGACGCGCTCGTACGCGGCCAGCTCCGCCGACGACAGGTCGCCGGGGGTCCGGATCTGCAGCTGCACACCGTCGGTCTCCGGCCGCACGACGGTCGTGCGACGTTCCTCGGGCTGCAGCTGGCTCAGGTTCAGGCGCGCGGTGAACCACTCGCCCGACCGCCATGCCGTCTCGTCCTCTTCCGAGCCGGACAGCAGTTCGGCGGCGACATGCGCCACGTCGGCCTGCACGTCCAGATCGATCTGGGTCGGCCGCATCGCCGGGTACTCCATGCCGATGGCCCGCATGAAGCCGCGAATGCCGCCCTGCTCCAGGTTGGCCACATCGGCGGACAGCACGGTGCGGGCACCCCGGGTGAGCACATACAGCCGGGCCGGCTGACCCGGCACCTCCGGCAGCCCGCGCACGATGTGCACCAGCTGCTCGACCTGCGTCACACCGCGCTGCGCGGTGGCCGCCGATGCAGCAGCCGCCGACTCCTCGGGCGCACCCGTGACGATGACGACGCCCTTGAACGGCTTGGCCGTCAAGGTGGCCTGCAGCGCTTCGGAGTTCCCCGCGTGGTCGGCGTCGGCCGGCCACGCCATGGTGGAGACATCGGCCTCGTCCGACTGCAGGACCTCCGAGAGCTTCTCGGTCAGGCTGTCGGCGTCCGCCGCGGCGGAGATCAGCAGCCAGCGGCCCGGATCCACCACGTTGGCGACCGGCGCATCCTGGCTGCGCCATTCGATGTTCAGCAGGCGCTCGTTGAGCAACCGCTCGCGCTGACCTTCCTCGGAGACGCCCGTGCCCAGCCGCAGGCCGGTCACGGCGAGCAGCACCGCACCGTGCTCGTCGAGCACGTCGATGTCGGCTTCGACGGCGGTCGGCGACAGGCTGGTGAGCTTGACGTAGCAGTAGTGCGCGTTGCGGGTCGACTCGTAGGCCCGCAACTTGCCGACGCCCAGCGGCAGCATCAACGCGCCGGTGGTGTCGCCGTGCAGATCGGGATGCGCGGCCACTGCCTGGAAGCAGGCGTCGAGCAGCGCCGGGTGCACGGTGTAGGCGCTCTGCTGCGACCGGATGGCACCGGGCAGCGCGACCGCGGCAAGCACCGTGGTGCCTTGCGTCGTGTGGGCCGCCGTCAGACCGGAGAACGCCGGGCCGTACTGGATGCCGCGATCGGCGAACCAGGCGCGCAGGTCGCCACCGTCGACATCGGCGGTGTGCGCGGCGACCAGCTTGGCCAGGTTGTACGCCGGGCGGGCCGCATCGTCTTCGATGGCGTGCAGCGTCGCGCCGGCACGGCGAACCTGCTCGCCGTCCTGGTAGGTCTCGACGAGGAAGTCGATGTCGCCCGACGGGACCGCCGTGGCCACCGCCGACACGGCGGTCTCCTCCTCGAGCAGCAGCATCGCCTCGAAGGTCACGTTGCGCACCTCGGAGGCCTCACCCAGCACCTCACGGGCCGCGCCGAGCGCCATCTCGCAGTACGCGGCGCCGGGCAGTGCCGCCACGTTGTGCACCTGGTGGTCACCCAGCCACGGCTGCATGCCGGTGCCCAGGTCGGACTGCCAGACATGACGCTCGGGCTCCTCCGGGAGCCGGACGTGCGCGCCCAGCAGCGGGTGCACCGCCAGCGAGGCCCCGCCGGGGGCCTGCTCGTGCGGATCACGCGTCAGAATCAGGTGGTTGCGGGTCCAGGTCGGCAGTGGCACGTCGACCAGCGCGCCGTCCGGGTACATCGCCGAGAAGTCGATGGCTGCCCCGGCAACATGCAGGTCGGCCACGACGTCCCGCAGGCCGTTCGGCACGTCCTGCTCGCGACGCATCGCAGCCAGGGCGGCGATGCCGATGTCCTGGTGCGCGGCGTTCTGGTTGACCGCGTGCACCAACAGCGGGTGCGGGGCCAGCTCGATGAACACCCGGAAGCCGTCGTCCAGCGCGGCCTGCACCGCAGCGCCGAAGCGCACGGTGTGGCGCAGGTTGTCCACCCAGTAGTCGGCGTCGTAGTCCGCGGGGTCCCGCGGGTCGTACTGCGTGGCCGAGTAGTACGGGACCGCCGGCTCGTCGGGCTCGAGGTCCTCGAGGGCATCGGCCAGCTCGTCCAGGATCGGGTCGACCTGCGGGGTGTGCGACGCCACGTCGACGGCCACCTCGCGGGCCATGACGCCACGCTCGTCCCACTCCTTGACCAGCGCGCGAATGGCGTCCTTGTCACCACCGACGACGGTCGACTGCGGCGAGGCGACGACCGCCAGGACGACGTCGCTGACGCCGCGGGCACCGAGCTCGGAGAGCACCTGCTGGGCAGGCAGCTCCACCGACGCCATGGCGCCCGAGCCGGACACCTTGAGCATCAGGTTCGAGCGGCGGCAGATGACCTTCACGCCGTCGGCCAGCGACAGTGCGCCGGAGACGACGGCGGCGGCCGACTCGCCCATCGAGTGGCCGATGACCGCGCCGGGCTGCACCCCGTACGACCGCAGGGTGGCGGCCAGCGCCACCTGGATGGCGAACACGGCGGGCTGGATGCGGTCGATGCCGGTCACCGTCTCACCGGCGGTGATGGCCTCGGTGATCGAGAAACCGGACTCCGCTTCGATCAGCGGTTCGATCTCGGCGATGGCGGCGGCGAACGCGGGCTCGGCGGCCAGCAGGCCGGCGCCCATCGCCGCCCACTGCGAACCCTGGCCCGAGAACACCCACACCGCGCCGTGGTCACCGTTGCCGGCCGCGCGCTGGTACGGGGTGTCGCTGTCGGCGACGTCGCGGAGCGCCTGGATCAGACCCGTGGCGTCCTCGGCGAGGACCGCGGCGCGGACCGGACGGTGGGCGCGACGGCGGGTCAGCGTGTAGGCGGTGTCGGCGAGATCAAGGGACGCGCCCTGGGCTGCCGCCCAGTCGGCCAGTTTGCCGGCCGTGCGGCGCAGTTCCTCAGCCGAGGTGGACGACACCGGGAACAGCAGTTTGCCCTCAATGCCCTGGCCTTCGGATTCGACGACGCGCGGCGACGACTCTGCCGGGGCCTGCTCGACGACGGCGTGCACATTGGTGCCGGACAGGCCGTACGCGGACACGGCGGCACGGCGCGGATGGTCGGCGGTGGCCGGCCACGGCACGAGGTCCGTCGGCACGAACAGGCCGCTGGTGACCGCCGCCATCTCGGCGGGCATCTCGCTGAAGTACAGGTTCTTCGGCACTACGCCGTGCTGCAGGGCCAGGACGGTCTTCATCAGACCGACCGCACCCGAAGCCGACTGCGCGTGCCCGACGTTGGTTTTGACCGAGCCCAGCACGACCGGCCCCTGCTTGCCGTAAACCGTTGCCAGACTTGAGTATTCGATCGGGTCACCGACCGGCGTTCCGGTGCCGTGCGCCTCGACGTAACCGACGGTGGCGGGGTCGATGTCCGCGAGGTCCAGCGCGCGGCGGTAGACGGCAACCTGGGCGTCCGCGCCCGGGGTCGCGATGTTCACCGTGCGGCCGTCCTGGTTGCTCGCGGTGCCGCGGATGACCGCGAGGACGCGATCACCGTCGCGCTGCGCGTCATCCAGGCGCTTCATCAGGAACATGACAGACGCCTCGGCCGAGACGAAGCCGTCGGCGGCCACGTCGAACGCGTGGCAATGGCCGGTCGACGACAGCATGCCCTGCGCCGAACCCGACGACATCTTGCGCGGTTCGAGCATGATGTTGACGCCACCGGCCAGCGCCGCATTGCTCTCGCCGTCGTGCAGGCTGCGGCATGCGTGGTGCACAGCGAGCAGGCTGGACGAGCAGGCCGAGTCGACCGTGTAGGACGGGCCGTGGGCACCCAGGTGGTAGGAGACCCGGCCCGAGGCCAGGCTGAAGTTGTTGCCGGTGAAGCCGTACGGGCCCTCGATGGCGTGGGCGTCGGCGGCGAGCAACTGATAGTCGCCGGCGGTCATACCCACGAACACACCGGTGAGCGAACCGGCCAGGGTGGCCGGATCGATACCCGCGTGTTCCACTGCCTCCCAGGAGGTTTCGAGGATCAGACGGTGCTGCGGGTCGATCGCCGTGGCTTCGCGGTCGCTGATGTTGAAGAAGTCGGCATCGAAGCCGGCGACGTCATCGATGAAGGCGCCCCACTTGGAGACCGAGCGGCCGGGCACGCCGGGTTCCGGGTCGTAGTACTCCTCGGCGTCCCACCGCTCCAGCGGGACTTTGGTAACCAGGTCGTCACCGCGCAGCAGGGCTTCCCACAGCTCCTCTGGCGAACTGATGCCGCCAGGAAGCCGGCATGCCATGCCGATGATCGCGACGGGTGTCGTCGGTGACCCACCCACTTAGCTACCGCCTCTCCGTGCAGTCCGGCCGGACTCCGACACGCTGTGCCGGGTGGCTTTGCAGACCGCGCTCAAAATCTCTGCGAAATCGTCTTTGCCGCTTTAAACAAACTGGCTCGAAATCCTACCGGGTCAAATTAACTGATCCGCCGATTCGGGGCTACCCGTTTCGGTCGAATCGCTACTAGGCGACCATCGGCACTGGATATCCGCAGCACACTCGCCGCGGAAGGCCCCACCCGCCCGGCGCGCCGTTGCGCAGGGGTTTGGTTCGGAGCCTTTTCGAACCAGCCACGGGGCGGAAGCATAGCGGTCCGTAGCGAACATCGTTCACCCCAGCACCGCGCACACGCGGACGCCGTTACAGGGCAAATGTTTGCGTGGATATCGCAATTTGAATTTGAGCAACACCGAGAAAATCGCAGAACTACAGGCTGCGGGCACAAAATCGCTTTTTGGGCAATGCTCGATACGAATGGTATGAAATATCTAGTGTGACGAACTCCGCTCGATGCGGGCAAAAAATCAACACGCCAGTCATCTAGGTGTATTCGAAAGTGCCATGCTGAGGGCGGTCCGCATCGCTTCCGATGCGGCCGCATATCTCGCGCGCGCAAACTCCGTCAGCCCGCAACCGGGGCCGGATCGGCATAGGGCGCCCCGAATTCCGTCACTCGACAGAAACCGTTGCTACGCGCCTGCGCCACCCCGTGTCGCACCATTGCCCCGAGCGCCACGAAACCGGCCTGATCGGCAACCATCAGCGGCGTCAACAGCCGGTTGTGCACGAAGCCGTAGGCCAGGCCCCGATCGGGGTCTGCCCAGCCCAGCGACCCTCCCAGGCCCACGTGTCCGAAGCCAGGCAGGATGCCCGGGAACGGCACGCCGTGATACCCCAGGTTGAAGTCCATCGGCAGACCGAGGCCAAGGTCCGGAAACACACTGCCGGTGCCCCGCAGTTGCGCCACAGTGCCCGCGGACAGGAAGCGCTGGCCGTCGATCTGGCCACCGTTGGCGATCGCGCCGTACAGGCGGCCCAGCGATCGCGCCGTGGCCACCCCGTTGGCGCCCGGCATCTCGGAATCCAGCAGCGGTATGTCCCCTTGTGCCATCGACCGCATGCCGGTGAAGTACATCGAGCCGAAGCCACCCGAGAACGGCAACTTCGCCACATGCGGCGCCACCGCGTCGAACAGCGGATTGCGGATACGGAACTGCGGGCCGATGATCTGCGCGGGCCGCGTCGGCGCATGGCCCGACGGGCGCCCAAGGTGCAGACCGTCGACGCCGAGCGGCTCGGCCAGCTCGGTGCGGAACAGCTCCCGCATGCCCTGCCCGGTCACCGCCCGCGCCAGGCCGGACAACAGCCAGCCGTAGGTGATGGCGTGGTACGCCGGACGCCCCTTCATCCAGCTCATCGGAGCTGCCGCCAACCGCCGCTCCATGTGGCGGTGATCCATCAGCTCGTCCCGCGTGGCGCCGTTCAACTGCGACAGTCCCGCGCGGTGCCGCATCAGCTCCCGCACCGTCACGCCGGCCTTGCCGTTGGCCGCGAAGGCCGGCCAGTAGTCGGCGACCGGTGCGTCGTAGGCGATCAGGCCCCGGTCGGCCAGTCGGTGGATGACGGTCGAAGCCAACCCCTTCGTCGCCGAGAACACCATGGCACCGGTATCCGCCTCCCACGGTTGCGTACCCCACCGGTCTGCCCAGCCCGTCCACACATCGACGACGGGAACGCCGTCGAGGTACACCGACAGGGCGCCACCGCCCAGATAGCGGCTGGGGAACATGGCGGAAAAGGCCCGCACCACGCTTGCGAAATTCGGATCAGCGGCACCTTGAACGCCATGCGGAAGAGGCCCGCCGGCGGACCGGAGAGGCGCTACGTTGCGCTCCCGGCGAATTGCGTTGGTCATTACCAAATAATGACCTGCGCCTGCCGCGGATCATCTCCGACGTTATCAATCTGTTAGCTAAATAGTCTGGATACACAGGTTCAGCGACGCCGGTAAAGCCACTTCAAGATCGCAATTACGCGCGCGTAACTCGTTGCGAGAGCACCTACCAACCCGCAGATTCCCGTGCTCACACGGTATTAATCACACCGAGTTTTGATAGCCAGCCGGGACGGGCCGCATTTTCTCCGGCACACCTGCGAGGCAGCTGAACCAACCCGAAATTGGTTTCGCCAGCGCGCTACCCGAAAACACCCCGGGCCCGTTCCCGATATTGCGCCGACAGGCCCAGCGGCAATCTCGAACCGGAACGCGGCGCGATCAGTTCGCGAGGTCGATGATGCGCTGCGCCGCCAACGCGGGCGTCAGCTCACCTTCGCGCACCTGGCGTTCCACCTCGTCGCGATGGGCCTTGACGGCAGCATTCGACATCACCCGGTCCAGCACGGTGTCCCGCACCATCGTCCAGGTCCAGTCGACCTGCTGCGCCCGCCGACGAGCGTCGAATTCGCCTGCCGCACTGAGGATTTCACGATGTTTGAGCACGGTGTCCCACATCGCGGCCAGGCCGTCGCGGTGCAACGCGCTCATGGTCAGCACCGGCGGCCGCCACAGGGTGTCGCGCGGGTAGATCAGCCGGATCGCCCCGGCGAGTTCACGCGCGGCGGCCTGGGCCTCGATGGCGTGCTCACCATCGGCCTTGTTGACCACGATGACATCGGCGAGCTCCAGGACGCCCTTCTTGATGCCCTGCAGCTGATCACCGGTGCGGGCCAGGGTCAGGAAGACGAAGGTGTCGACCATGTTGGCCACCGTCACCTCGGACTGCCCGACGCCTACGGTCTCGACCAGCACGACGTCGTAGCCGGCCGCCTCCAGCAGCACGATGGTCTCGCGGGTGGCCTTGGCCACCCCGCCGAGCGTGCCCGACGTCGGCGATGGCCGGATGTACGCCTCCGGCTGCACCGCCAGCTGCGCCATCCGGGTCTTGTCACCGAGGATCGAACCGCCGGTGCGGGTCGACGACGGGTCGACCGCCAGCACCGCGACGCGGTGCCCCTGCTCGATCAAGTGCATGCCGAGCGCTTCGATCGTCGTCGACTTCCCCACCCCGGGCACCCCGGTGATGCCGACGTGCAGGGCCCGGCCTGCCTCCGGTGTGAGCTCGAGCAGCAGCTGCTGCGCGGCATCACGGTGGTCGGCCCGGGTGGACTCGACCAGGGTGATGGCGCGCGCCAGCGCCGCTCGATCGCCGGCCCGGATCCTGGCTGCGAGTTCAGGTATTGGTGTGGTCATCGTCGTGTCACGACGAAACGGTATTCCAGCAGGAAAAGTGCGAGTAGCAGCCTGCTGGAATGCCGTTTCGGCGCATCAGAGCTGGTAACCCAGCCGGCCGGCGAGCTTGCCCAAGAGGCCGATCGCGGCGTCGGCGATCACCGTGCCGGGCGGGAAGATCGCCGCGGCGCCCGCCTCGTACAGCTCGTCGAAGTCGCCAGGCGGGATGACGCCGCCGACCACGATCATGATGTCCGGACGCCCGACCTCGGCCAGTGCGTCGCGCAGCGCGGGCACCAGCGTGAGGTGACCGGCCGCCAGCGAGGACACCCCGACCACGTGCACGTCGTTGTCCGCCGCCTGCCGCGCCACCTCGTCGGGCGTGGAGAACAGCGAGCCGACGTCCACGTCGAAGCCGATGTCGGCGAACGCGGTGGCGATCACCTTCTGGCCGCGGTCGTGGCCGTCCTGGCCCATCTTGGCCACCAGGATGCGGGGCCGACGGCCGTCGGCCTCGGCGAACTTCTCGACCAATTCGGTTGCGGTGCTCACGTTTCCGGCCTTCCCCACCTCGTCGCGGTAGACACCGGCGATGGTCCGGATCTCGGCCTGGTGCCGGCCGTACACCTTCTCCAGCGCGTCGGAAATCTCGCCGACGGTGGCCTTGGCACGGGCCGCGTTGATCGCCAGCGCCATCAGGTTGTTGCCCAGGCCATCTTCCCCGGCATGACCGGATTCGCCTGCGGCACGGGTCAATTCGGCCAGCGCGGCCTGCGTGGCGGCCTCGTCACGGTCGGCCCGCAGCTGCTCGAGCTTGGCGAGCTGCTCGGCACGCACCCGGCTGTTCTCGACCTTGAGGACCTCGATCTCCTGGTCCTCGTCCACCTGGTACTTGTTGACGCCGATCACCGTCTGGGCGCCGGAGTCGATCCGGGCCTGGGTCCGGGCGGCGGCTTCTTCGATGCGCAGCTTCGGGATGCCTTCACCGATGGCCTGTGCCATGCCGCCGTGCTCGGCGACCTCCGTGATGTGGGCGCGGGCCTTCTCGGCGAGCTGGTGGGTCAGCCACTCGACGTAGTACGAACCACCCCACGGGTCGATGGGCCGCGTGGTGCCGGACTCCTGCTGCAGCAGCAGCTGGGTGTTACGTGCGATGCGGGCCGAGAAGTCGGTGGGCAGCGCCAGCGCCTCGTCCAGGGCGTTGGTGTGCAGCGACTGCGTGTGGCCCTGCGTGGCGGCCATGGCCTCGATGCAGGTACGGGCCACGTTGTTGAACGGGTCCTGCGCCGTCAGCGACCAGCCGGAGGTCTGCGAGTGGGTGCGCAGCGACAGCGACTTGTCGCTCTTGGGGCTGAACTCGGCGACCAGCTCACTCCACAGCAGACGGCCGGCACGCAGCTTGGCCACCTCCATGAAGAAGTTCATGCCGATGCCCCAGAAGAAGGACAGTCGCGGCGCGAACTTGTCGATGTCCAGGCCCGCATCGAGCCCGGCCTTGATGTACTCGACGCCGTCGGCCAGCGTGTATGCCAGCTCCAAATCCGCTGTGGCACCGGCCTCTTGGATGTGGTAACCCGAGATCGAGATCGAGTTGAACTTCGGCATCTTGGTGCTGGTGTAGCCAAAGATGTCCGAGATGATCCGCATCGACGATTTCGGCGGATAGATGTAGGTGTTGCGGACCATGAACTCTTTGAGGATGTCGTTCTGGATGGTCCCGGCCAGCTTCTCCGGCGGTACGCCCTGTTCCTCGGCGGCGACGACGTAGAGCGCGAGGATCGGCAGCACCGCGCCGTTCATCGTCATCGAGACCGACACGCTGCCCAGATCGATGCCGTCGAACAGCTGGCGCATGTCGAGGATGGAATCGATTGCCACACCGGCCATTCCGACGTCGCCCTGGACGCGCGGGTGGTCCGAGTCGTAGCCACGGTGGGTGGCGAGGTCGAACGCGACCGACAGCCCCTTCTGGCCGGCGGCCAGGTTGCGGCGGTAGAACGCATTGGACTCGGCGGCGGTGGAGAATCCGGCGTACTGACGGATGGTCCACGGCTGGTTCACGTACATGGTCGGGTACGGCCCGCGGATGAACGGCGGGGTGCCCGGGAAGCTGTCCAGCGGGTAGCCGGCTGCCATCGCGGCGTCCCTGTCTTGGGCGATGTACACCGGCTTGACGTCGATGCCCTCCGGGGTCGACCAGGTGAGCTGCTCGGCGGTGTAACCGTGGGCCTGGGCCGCGTCGGCGACGTGGGTGCCGACGGCGTCGGCGGTGGGGACGGTCGCGGCCTCACCCTGCAGCGGAACGTCGGCGAAACTGCCGATGGTGGTGACGTTAGAAGCGGTCATGGTCATGCCCCCAATCGGGTGAGCAGGGTCGAAAGCGCTTCGACGGCATCGATTTTCATGGTCAGGTACTCGTCGGGCTGGTCGGCGGCACCGGCCACCGCTTGCTCCGGACCGGCGAGATAGATGTGCGTGATGCCGGCTGCCCGGGCGGCCTTGACGACGCCACTGGCCTCCTCGGCGTACCGGGCGTCGGTGCCGCAGACCACAGCCGCGGCATGGCCGTCTGCCACCGCGAAGACCCCCGCGGCATCGACCGTGCCCGGGTTGACGACCTCGATGCCACCGGAAGCCAGCAGGTTCGAGGCGAACGTGGTGCGGATGTTGTGCTCGGCCAGCGGCCCGACGGGCAGCAGCACTGCCTGCGGCCGCTTGCCGGTCTTGGCCAGGTAGGCATCGGAGCGGTTGCGCAGCGCCTCGAAAGCCGCCGCGTACCGGACCACGCCCGGGAACGAATCAGTCTGCGCCAGTGGGTTTTCCTCGAGGTTCGGGAACTCGTTGACGCCGGTGAGGGCGGTGCGCCGGTGCGCGATGTCGTCGGCGCGAAGGGCGGCGACCTCGGCGATCTGGGCGCTCAGGTGATCACGGGCCGCGACAAAGCCGCCGAGCGCCTCCAGCTCCTGGAACTTCGTCCAGGCCTGCTGCGCCAGCTGATCGGTGAGGTCCTCGACGAACCACGAGCCGCCCGACGGGTCGATTACCCGGCCCAGGTGCGACTCCTCCAGCAGCAACAGCTGGGTGTTGCGGGCCATGCGACGACTGAAAGTGACTGCGGTACCGGGCAATCCGCCGTCGATGGCGGCATCGAACGTCTCGACCAGCACGGTGTCCGCGCCGCCCACGCCTGCGGCAAACGCGGCGAGAGTGGTGCGCAGCATGTTCACCCACGGGTCGCGCTGCGACATCATGGCCTTCGACGTGACGGCGTGGATGGTCGCGGCACCCGCGTCGGGGGCGCCGGCCACCTCGGCCACGCGGGCCCAAAGTCGGCGGGCCGCACGGAGTTTGGCGATGGTGGCGAACTGGTCGTCGTCAGCGGCGAAACGGAAGCTGATCTGCCGCAACGCATCAGCGACGGACAGTCCGCTCTCGGTCAGCAGGCGCAGGTAGGCGACACCGGCGGCGATGGCACCCGCCAGCTCCAGCGAGGCGCTCGCGCCGAGGTTGTGCAGGGCGGCGGCGTCGACCGTGACGGCACGCACTCCCCCGGCGTACTCGGTCAGCTTCGCCGCGGTGGCGACGACGTCCGCCTCGGTCGCGGCGGCGCGGCCCGACAGCGGTGCCGTCAGCGGGTCGGCGCCCAGGTCGATCGACAGCCGGGCGCGCTGGTCGGCGTCGAACGGCTGCACCAGGGTGAGCAGCTGATCCGCGGCGCCTGCTACGTCGGTGCCGGCATCGAGGATCACCGGGACGAGGTCCAGGAAGACGCCCTCGAACACGCGGTCCAGCTGGTCGACGGGGACGCCGCCGGTGCCGACCCGCACCTCGAGGGCACTGGTGCCGTCGGTGAGGGCGAGCAGGATGGCGCCGTTGACCATGCGGACGTCAGCGACATCAACATCGCCGGCGATCGGGAAGGGCTCGGCCACCTTCCAGCCGGCGAGCACGTCGCGGTGGGCGTCACCGCCGCGGGTGAACGGCCAGTGCCCGGGCAGCGCGGGCTCGGCCAGACCGTCCAGGCTGGTGTAGAGCGGACGGACCGGGAATCCGTCGTACGTCGGCGAATCGAGCAAGCGCTCGGGTTCGGCCGGCAGATCCTCGACAGCCTTCCGCGTGCTCTTGGCGAGCACGCCGGCGACGTTCGTCTGCCACCGCGCGTAGCGGTCCCGAACGGTGGACACGTCGACAGTCACCGGCGACTCCCAATCTTTCGGCCATCGGATATATGGCACTGCATGCAGAAATGCCTATCACACTTGACTTTCAGGCTAAATCACGCAGGTCGCTACTACCCAGTAGCTCCACCGCGCACCGGCTGTCCGCGTCGTCGGCGCCGGTGGAGGCCGGTGCCGCGGCCCATCCCGTGGACACGCGCCTGACGTCAGTGATCGGCGATGGCCCCGTACCCTTGGAAGGCGTGAACCCCGTTGTCAGCGCGCTGCGCACGGTCCTGTCTGCGGTGCAGACGACTGCGGCGCAGATGCCGTTGCGTCGAGCCGTGGGCATCGGAACAGCGATTGTGATTCTCGTCGCAATTGCCATCTGGGTGCCCTTGCCCAGCGCGGTGGAGATGCGCGACTGGGCTGCCGCGGCCGGCCCGTGGTTCCCGCTGGCCTTCCTGGTGGCCCACACCGTCGTCACGGTGCTGCCGTTCCCCCGCACCGCATTCACCCTCGCGGCGGGCCTGCTGTTCGGTTCCGCACTCGGCGTCACGCTGGCCGTCATCGCCAGCACGCTGAGCGCATTGATCGCGCTCTGGCTGGTTCGGGTGCTGGGCTGGCAGTTGAGCAAGCTCTCGCACCAGCACATCGACAGCCTCGATGCCCGGCTCAAGGAACGCGGCTGGGCGGCGATCCTGTCGATGCGCATGATCCCGGCCGTACCGTTCTCGGTGCTCAACTATGCGGCCGGCGCCTCGTCGGTCCGGGTCGTGCCGTACGCGATCGCGACGTTCTTCGGGTTGCTGCCCGGCACCGCGGCGGTCGTCATCCTCGGCGACGCTCTCACCGGGCAGATTCGGCCGTCACTGCTGGTCGTATCGGCCTGCACCGCGACCATCGGGATCTCGGGGCTGGTCTACGAGATTCGGCTGCATCGCCGGGCACACGCCGCAGCAGTCGCGCCCGACGCGGTGACTGCTCAACCCTGAGGCGCCGAGCGGCCACCTGCTACACGCGAAACGCAAGAATCCGGGTAGCAACTGGCCACCGAGCAGCCTTATGACTCGCGGTCGGGGCCTTTCGCCGTCATCGCGGTGAACAGCGCCAGGAACAGCACGGCGGGTGCCGCGTTCTGGGGCTTGTCATGCGCTCTGATGTGCGCGGTGACCGCCAGCGTGAAGTACAGCGCCAGCATCGCGGTGGTCAGCCGGGCAAGCGCGGGATTGCGCCCCACGGCAAGCAGACCCACAGCCGATGCAGCCTTGGACCCGACCAGAATCCACCGGTACTCCAGCGGGAAGTTCACTCCGGCCAGCGCCTTCTCGATCGGCGCGATGGGGACGGCACAGGCCGCCGCGTCACCTGCCTGCAGCAGCGCCAGCGCCGTGTAGGTCTTCGGGGACGTCAACACACTCATGGTCACCTTGCGTGTTGTCCGGCGGGCGGGTCGATTTCAGGAGTTGGACGCGCCTCGAGCGGCTGGGTCGGGGGTGCCGGGGGCACCGGGGGCGCGGGCAGCGGCGGCGGGGCGCTGTAGCCCGGCTGCTGCACCGAGGCACGGGCCTCGGCTTCGGCCTTGGCCACTGCCCTGGCGATCTCCGGGTCGGTCTGGGTGTTGAACCAGTCGGCGACCTCGTCGGCGTCATCGTCGGCCTTGGGCAGGTTCTCCTCCACCGGCGACGGCGTGTAGCGGAACACCCCGTCCTCCCCCGGAGCTCCGAGCATCTTGGTGAAACCCTGTAGCGCAGAACCGAAGTCGCTGGGCACCACCCACACCTTGTTGGCCTCGCCCTTGGCCATCTGCGGCAGCGTCTGCAGGTATTGGTAGGCCAGCAGCTCCGGCGTGGGCCGGCCCGCCTTGATGGCCGCGAACGTCTTCTCGATGGCCTTCGCCTGGCCCTGGGCGTTCAGGTACTGGGCGGCCCGTTCACCCTGGGCCCGCAGGATCCGGGACTGCCGGTCCGCCTCGGCGGCCAGGATCGCGGCCTGCTTGGCACCTTCGGCCGACAGGATCTGCGATTGCTTGGCACCCTCCGCCTGCTTGATCGACGCCTCCCGGCTGCCTTCCGCCATCAGGATCATGGCGCGCTTCTCCCGATCGGCCCGCATCTGCTTCTCCATCGACTCCTGGATCGACGGCGGCGGATCGATGCTGCGCAGCTCCACCCGGGCGACCCGCAGGCCCCAGCGGCCGGTGGCCTCGTCGAGCACGCCGCGCAGCTGGGCGTTGATCGAGTCGCGAGAGGTCAGCGTCTGCTCCAGCGTCATACCGCCGACGACGTTGCGCAGCGTCGTGGTGGTCAGCTGCTCGACGCCGACGATGTAGTTGCTGATCTGGTACACCGCGGCCTGCGGACTGGTCACCTGGAAGTAGACGACGGTGTCGATGTTGACCGTCAGGTTGTCCTCCGTGATCACCGGCTGCGGCGGGAACGACACGACCCGCTCACGCAGGTCCACCCGGGCCCGGATCTTGTCGATGAACGGCAGCAACAGCGTCAGCTGCCCCGAGACGGTCTTGCTGTAACGGCCCAGCCGCTCGATGACCGCGGCCTCGGCCTGCGGGATGAGCGCCACCGATTTGACCACCACGACGATGGCCAGCGCCACCAGCATCAGCAGAAGAACAAGTGCACCAGTCAATTTCAGCTCCCCTTGCGTTCAGATGGTCCGGTAGACCACCGCGGTCGCGCCGTCGATCCGCATCACGGTGACGTGATCGCCGGGCTCGAAGACATCGTCGTCGGCCATCGGACGCGCCGTCCAGATTTCGCCGTCGAGTTTTATCTGTCCTTCATGGCGCGCCACGCGTTCCAGCACCAGGGCGGTCTTGCCTTCCAGGGCTTTTACGGGCTCGGGCAGGCCGGCAGCACCCAGCCGCTTGCGCAGCGACGGGCGGACCAGGACCAGCAGCAGCACCGACACGATGAGGAAACAGGCGCCGTCAGCCCAGATCGGCCAGTCGGTGGCCCAGCTCAGACCAGCGGTCGCCAGGGCACCGCCGGACAGCATGAGCAGGAACATGTCACCAGTGAGCGCTTCGGCGCCGGCAAGCCCGATCGCCACGATGAGCCACAGCAACGGCACCGGCATGCGACCAGAGTAGCGCCTTACAGGCGTTCCGGGCCGGAGCGTTTTACACTGCGTGCATCATGTGGTGTCCGAGTATTTCGCTGACGGTGTGGGCCAATGCCTGGCATGCCGGCCTGGCCGCGCCCGACGATGTCCTGGATGCGCTATCGCCGTGGGCGCCAAGGCATTCCATTGCCGCCTACGACGCCGTGGCGGCCAGCCGGACCGGCCTGCCGTGGCCGGACCTGACCAACTACGGCGGCGTCACGTTGCTGCAGACGCTGCGACACGCGGCCGGCGCCGCCCGCTCGGAGCCGGCGCTGAACCTGGTACTGCCCGTACCCGGCGATGTCCGCGGCCTGCCCCCCGGCACCCAGTTCCAGCAGGACGCCGTCGACGTGGGCGAAGCCATCGTCATCACCTCGAACTACGGCGAGGCCGTCGGCCTGGTCCCCGACTTCGAGTACGAGGACGACACCGACGACGCCGAGGTCAAGGCGCTGTCCTGGACGGTGTACTCGCTGCCGAGCGCGCCGGTCATCGGTCATTTCGACCTCGGTGACGAGGAGTTCCGGCTGCGCGACGCGGTCCGGTCGGCGGCCGACGCCCTCAGCCGGTTGCGGGCCGAACCCGGCTCGGACATCGACGATCCGCGCGAGATGGTCGAGCAGCTGCTCGAAGCCGGCCAGCTGCACCGGCTGCCGGACCATGCCCCGACCCGCGCCGTGCGGGTGCTCGAGACCGCGGCCCACATCGACGCGATCATCACCGTCAGCGCCGGGCTGGCGCCCATCGGCCTGCAGAGCGCCTCGGAGATGCAGATCGCCAGCGAGGCCATGCGGCCGCTGGCCGACGTCGTGCGGTCCGCCCGACTGGCCGCTGTGACGGCCATCCTGCATTCGGCCTGGGAGCGCTAGGGACCCGTCAGTCGGCGAAGCAGTGCGGTGAGCAGGGTGCGCCGTCGACGCTGCAGCCGTAGCCGGGCACCGGGTCCGGACCGTCGACCCGCGCCGCCGCCGCGCCCGTGCGCAGTTCCTCGACCAGCGAGGCGGCCAACCGGGCGAACCGCGGGTCCGCGCCCGGAGTTGCAGTGCGCACCAACGTGATTCCAGCTTCGGCGGCGAGCTCGGCAAGCTCGTTGTCGAGGTCCCACACCACCTCGATGTGGTCGGCGACGAACCCGATGGGGCAGACGATGACGGCCTTGGTGCCGGCGGCCGCCAGCGCCGCCAAGTGATCGCCGATATCCGGTTCCAGCCAAGGGATTTGCGGCGGACCGGACCGGGACTGCCACACCTGGTCGTAGTCGTCGTACCCGGCGGCCGCGGCGACCAGCCGAGTGGCGTAGCCGACCTGCCGGCTGTACAGCCGCGGGCCGTACCGCTCGTCGGCGCCGACAGGAATGGAATGCGCGGTGAACACCAGCCGCGCGTCGTCACGTAGGTCAGCGGGCACCTGCGCGGCCGCTGCCCCGATGGCTTCGGAGAACATCTCGACGAACAGCGGGTGGTCGAAGTACTGGCGCAGCTTCACCAATTCCGGCGCCTGCGACCCGGCCGCGGCGCGGCCGCGCGCGATGTCCTCGACGTACTGCCGGCAGCTCGAGTACCCGCCCCACGCGGACGTCGTGAATACCGCCGCGCGACGAATCCCGTTGTCCCGCATGGCGGCCACCGTGTCTTCGATGTACGGATCCCAGTTGCGGTTGCCGAAGTACACCGGCAGCTCCGGCATTGCCGCCTCGAGCTGCGAGATCAACGCCCGGTTGATGCCGTTGATCGGCGACGCTCCCCCGAAATGCATGTAGTGCTCGGCGACGGCGTCCAGGCGCTCCGGCGGCACCCCACGTCCCCGCGTCACGTTCTCCAGGAACGGACGGACGTCGTCGGGACCGTCGGGCCCACCGAACGACAGCAGCAGCAGTGCGTCAAAGTCCACGTGTTTGGCCCCTCCTCAGACGCGAAACGGCGTTCCAGCAGGAGAGCACACCTGCCGGAACGCCGTTTCGGCGGAAAACAATTCAGCTCACATCAGCTGGGTGCTGGCGCCACCGTCGGCGTAGATGATCGACCCGGTGGTGGCGGGCAGCCATTCGGACAGCAGCGCACAGACGGTCTTGGCGACCGGCGTCGGGTCCTTCATGTTCCAGCCGATCGGTGCCCGCTGGTCCCAGCCCTCTTCGAGCAGCTGCATCTGCGCACCGGCCTCGTCGCCCAGCGCGCCACCGACGATGGCGCTCATGGCCAGGGTCCGAATGGGGCCTGCCGCAACGAGATTGGACCGCACGCCGAACTTGCCGGCCTCACGCGCGACGAACCGGTTGACCGACTCGAGGGCGCTCTTGGCGACCGTCATCCAGTTGTAGGCGGGCATGGCGCGGGTCGGGTCGAAGTCCATGCCGACGATGCCGCCGCCTTCGTTCATGATCGGCAGCAGCGCATTGGCCAGCGAGGCGTAGGAGTACGCCGAGATGTGGATGCCCTTGGCGATGTCCTCGTAGGGCGCGTCGAAGAACGGGTTGATGCCCATGCCGCTCTGCGGCATGAAGCCGATGGAGTGCACGACGCCGTCGAGCTTGTTGCCCTCGCCGATCACCTCGGTGACGCGCTCGCCGAGCGAGGCCAGGTGCTCGGTGTTCTGCACGTCGAGTTCCAGCAGCGGCGCCGGGTTCGGCAGCCGGTCGGCGATGCGCTGGATGAGCTTCATCCGGTCGAAGCCGGTGAGCACCAGCTCGGCACCCTGCTCCTGGGCGACCTTCGCGATGTGGAACGCGATGGACGAATCGGTGATGATCCCGGTGACCAGGATGCGCTTGCCTTCGAGCAAACCTGCCATTGTTCTGACTCCTTTAAGTTCTGCTAAGCCAAAGGGTTTTGAGTTGAGCCCGGTGGGTCAGTGACCCATGCCCATGCCGCCGTCGACCGGGATCACCGCACCGGCGATGTAGCCGGCATCCTCGGACGCCAGGAAGCTGACGGCACCGGCAACGTCCTCGGCGGTGCCGACGCGCTTGGCCGGGATGAACTCCAGCGCACCTTCCTGGATGCGCTCGTCCAGGGCACGCGTCATCTCGGTGTCGATGTACCCGGGGGCGACGACGTTGGCCGTGACGCCGGCCTTGGAGAGCTCACGGGAGATCGAGCGGGCCATGCCGATCAGGCCGGCCTTGGCGGCCGCGTAGTTGGCCTGGTTGCCGATGCCCCACATGCCCGAGACCGAGCCGATGTAGATGATGCGGCCGAAGCGCTTGCGCTGCATGCTGCGTGACGCGCGCTGGGTGACCCGGAACGCGCCGGTCAGGTTGGCGTTGATGACCTCGGTGAACCGCTCCTCGGTCATGCGCATCAGGAACGCGTCCTTGGAGATACCGGCGTTGGACACCAGCACCTCGACGGGGCCCTGGTGCTCCTCGACCTCTTTGAAAGCGCGGTCGACGGCCTCGGTATCGGTGACGTCACACACGACGCCGAACAGCCCCTCGGGGGCACCGGAACCGCGGTGGGTCACGGCAACCTTGTGGCCGTCGGCGGCCAGGCGCTGCGCGATGGCCAGGCCGATGCCCCGGTTACCACCGGTGACCAGCACGGAACGGGAAACGAAGGCCGGACGGCCGGGTGCGGACGTGGCGGCACCCTCGGTGGCAACAGTGTCACTCATGCTGGTCAACTTATCGTCTCGGCCTTTGTTCGCCGAAATCGGCGCGCTGCGGCGAGCCGCACATCGATCTGTGCGACCGTTGACAGCTACCGCGCCGCCATGGCGCCACGGCGGCGGCTCGCCACGAACCTCACGACGTCCGCGATCCAGTCCCGGTCGGTGCGCAGGGTCAGCAGCGGGGCGTCGCATCGGCGCAGGGTGCGGGCCACTTCGTCGCGGTGTGCCTGGGCGGCGCGGGCGAAGTCGTCCCGAAGTTGCTCGTCGATGGTGAATTCCTTGGTGATGCCGGACTCGGCGTCCTGCAGCACCACGTCCCCGATCGCGGGCAGCTCCACGTCGCGCGGGTCGATGACCTCGATGCCGAGGACCTCGTGCCGCCCGGCGATGGCCCGCAGCGGGCGCATCCAGTTGATGGGTCCCAGGAAGTCGCTGATGATCACCGCCATGCCGCGGCGGCGCTCGGGCCGTCGCAGCGCGTCGATGGCCACGGCCAGGTCACCGCGGACCCCGGCCGGAGCCTTGGGCGTGGTGGCGATGGCGCGCAGCAGCTCCTGCTCGTGCAGCCGGCCCGACAATGCGGGCACCCGGCGGATGGTGTCACCGTTCGAGATGACCGCACCGAGCCGGTTACCGCCACCGCTGTTGAGGAACGCGATGGAGGCCGCCGCGGCGACCGCCAGATCGCGCTTCTCGCAGCCCGCGGTGCCGAAGTCCAGGCTCGCCGACATGTCGACGACCAGCCAGGTCTCCAGCTCCCGGTCGGCGATCATCTGCCGCACGTGCGGATGCGTGGTGCGGGCCGTGACGGACCAGTCCATCCGGCGCACGTCGTCGCCGGGCTGGTAGAGCCGGGACTCCCCCGGCTCGGAGCCGGGGCCGGGGATCAGGCCCTGGTGGTCACCGTGCAGGACGCCGTCCAGCTTGCGCCGGACAGTGAGCTCGAGCTTGCGCAGCGCGGCCGACAGTTCGGGATCCCGAATCTGCCCGCGCTGCAACGAGGGCAGGTCGACGGAGCGGCCTGGCTGCGGCGAAGCCGGACGATCAGACCTGGGCTCGGTCACCGACCTGCGGCCCCAGCTACGCCGGCCATCACGGGCGGAACCGAATGTCCTTGTTGCGGAATGGCATTCACCTGCGGCAGCGCGACGGTCTGCAGGATGCGGTTGACGACGGTCTCGGCGGAGATCTCGTCGGCGAGCGCGTCGTAGGTGAGCACGAGGCGGTGCCGCAGCACGTCCGGGATGACCTCGACGACGTCCTGCGGGATGACGTAGTCGCGGCCGCGCACCAGCGCCAGCGCACGGGAGGCGCTGATGATGCCCAGCGAGGCACGCGGCGAGGCGCCGTACGCGATCCACGCCTTGGCGTCGGGCATGCCGAACTTCTCGGGCTCACGCGTGGCGGTGACGATGCGCACGACGTAGTCGACGAGGGCGTGGTGCACGAAGTTGTTGGCGGCCACGTCCTGCAGATGCAGCAGTTCCTCGGTGGTCAGGATCTGCTTGGGCTCCGGCGGCTTGACGCCCATCCGGTAGATGATCTCGCGCTCTTCCTCGGGCGATGGGTAGCCGACGTTGAGCTTGAACAGGAAGCGGTCGCGCTGCGCCTCGGGCAGCTGGTAGACGCCCTCCTGCTCGATGGGGTTCTGCGTCGCCATGACGAGGAACGGGCTGGGCAGCGGGAAGGTCTTGCCGCCGATGGAGATCTTGCGCTCGGCCATGACCTCCAGCAGCGCCGACTGCACCTTGGCAGGTGCACGGTTGATCTCGTCGGCGAGCAGGAAGTTGACCATCACTGGGCCGAGCTCGATGTCGAACTCTTCCTTGCCGACCCGGTAGATGCGGGTACCGACGATGTCGGTGGGCACCAGGTCGGGGGTGAACTGGATACGGGCGAACGAACCGCCGACCACCTTGGCGAAGGTCTCAACGGCCAGGGTCTTGGCGACACCCGGCACACCTTCGAGCAGCACGTGGCCCTTGGCCAGCAGGCCGACCAGCATGCGCTCGACCAACTGGTCCTGGCCGACGATGATGCGCTTGACCTCGAAGATGGCGCGCTCAAGGGTGTGCACCTCGGACTGCAACGCCCCGCTGCCAGGCTGCTGCGCGGTGGGTGCGGCGTGCGCCCCGGGCGGGTAGCCCTGTGTGGGGGCCGGGCCTGGGTAGCCTCCGGCGCCCTCCAGCGGCCCACTCGGTGACGTCATCTAGCTTCCTCCCACGTTTTGATTCGGCCGATTGCCCGGCGCAAAGTCGCTGGTCTAGCAGGTAGCCGCCAATATAGCGGCGAACCCGGAATCAACTATTCCAGGCGGCCCCGTATCCGTCGATGTTGCCACGGCGGACTCAGGTGATTATCAGGTCTCGATGATGCGGGACAGGTGTGGCGACATGCCGGCCGTCCGGACCGGGCTGACCGTCACCGTTCCCGCGCTACCGGAGGCCTCCAGCATCTTGCCGCCGCCGAGGTAGATCGTCACGTGCTGGCTGCCGCCCGGGCCGTAGAAGATGAGATCGCCGCGCTTGGCTTGCGACGGCGGGATGGCGCGGCCGGTGTCGTACTGGTCGCCCGAGTACTTGGGGATCTGGACGCCGACACCGGCATAGGCGTAGCGCGTGAACCCCGAACAGTCGTAGCCGATCTTGCCGGCGTCGTAGTCGACGCCGGGTCCGGGACCGGTCAAGGAAGGTACCGCCGCCCCACGAGTACGGGACGCCCATCTGGGAGCCGCCGCGCCGGATGACGTATTCGATGGCCTGCTTACCGCCGACGCGGCCGCCGGGCATCATCGTGGCGGTCCCGCCGCCACCGCCGCTCGGCTTGCCACCAAGGCCCAGCGCGGACAGGAAACTCTGGCCGAGGTTCTGGGTGGTCTGCAGGGCGAGCTGACTGGCCTGGAACGAGGCGTTGGCGATGGCCACCGGGTCACCGGGGGCGCCGGAGCTGGCTTTCATGGGCAACGTCGGGTCCCAGCCGCCGTCGGGTTCGGCGATCGCACTCGGCGCAGGGCCGAACGCGAACGCCAGCGCCAGTGCGCCGACGCCCGCGAGGACGTCTCTCCGGTGAAATTCCTTGCCCTGCAATGCAATACCCAATCAGTATTCGATGTAACGGATCACGTACGGCGTCATGCCGCTGGTGCGGACAGGCGAGACGTGCACGTCTGAGCCGGTGTACGGCGCTTCGAGCATCTGCCCGTTGCCGAGGTACAGGGTGACGTGCTGGCTGCCGCCCGGGCCGTAGAAGATGACGTCGCCGCGGCGGGCCTGCGAGGTCGGGATCTTGCGGCCCATCTCGTACTGGTTGCCGGAGTAGTGCGGCAGCTTGATGCCGACACCCGCGAAGGCGTACAGGATCAGGCCCGAGCAGTCGAAGCCGACGGTGCCGGCGCCCGAGTCGATGCCCTTGCCCGGGCCGGCCGCGGTGCCACCGCCCCAGGAGTACGGCACGCCGATCTGCGTCATGGCGCGCTTGATCACGTACTCCGAAGCCTGCTTGCCGTAGACGCGCGGGATGGCGCCATTGGTGTAGCCGCTCTTCGTGACCTCCGCGGGCACCAGGCCGAGCTTCTGCAGGAAACTGTGGCCCATCTGCTGAGTGACCTGGGCCGAAGTGGCGGTCATACCGAGCACGTTGTTGATGACGGCGATCGGGTCACCGGGAATGTTGGCGCTGGGCAGCTTCGGCAGGGTCGGGTCCCAGCCGCCGTCGTCCCACTTGCGGGGGCCGGCGGCTGCAGGGGCGCCGTCCCAGTTGGCGGCGTACCGACCGGGGTCGGCCGCGGGCACACCGGACGTGGCGGCGGGCCCGGTTGTCGTCCCGGTGGTCGTCCCGGTGGTCGTGGCCGCCCACTGCGTGCGCACCGCGTCGAGCTTGGCCTGGGCCGCATTCCGCTGGCTGACCAACTGATCGAGTTGGGTCTGCTGGTCGGCGAACGTGGTCCGGGCATCGGTCAGGGCTTTGACCGCGTCGTCCTGGCTGGTCTGCGCATCTTTGACGGCCTGGTCGGCCTTCTGCTTGGCCAGCCGGGCGGCGGATTCACGGTTGGCCAGTTCGGTCCGGGTGCGCTGCAGGTCGGCGATGGCCTCCTGCGAGCTGATGGTCAAGGCTTGACCGGTGGCGGCGGTGTTGATCATCTCGCCGGGATCGGTGGCGGTCAGGTACGAGGCGGACGGGCCGTTGATGTATGCCGCTTCGGCGTACTTGTCGAAGTGCGACTGGGCGGCGGCGATCGCGGCGTTGGCATCCTTGAGGCCACTCTGACTGGCGTCGATGTCCTGCTGGGCCGTCGCGGCGTTGTCGCGGGCGGTCTGCACGTCGGCGATGGCCTTGTTGACCGATTCCTGCCGGGTCTGGATGGACGCGCCGAGGTCCTGCAGTTTCTGGTTGGCGTTGGCCAAATCGGTGACCAGGGCGGCGATCTCGCTGCCGCCGGGTTGGGCCGAGGCGGTGCCGGAACCGAATACGGACGCGGTCATCACACCGAACACGAGCGATCCGGTGCCCACGCGGCAGCCCAGCCCGATGACAAAGGGGCGAATGCCGTGTCCCCTGACTCTGGGTCCCATTGACTCTGGTCTCCTATGGCTCCAGCGCGCTGGTGCCCGCGAAAGGCATATGCGGGCGCAATCCGTCGGTTCCGTTAGTCACAGAAATCAAAATTCATCACAACTGCAACACGCGGTACCAACTGCACCGTACGTCACAGGTTGCACAAATGAAACGTTAGTAACAAACCACATCGGTGTAATTGAAAAAGGTGTGACCGAATAGTGATATTCGAATTCGCGGCGCACCGCGCCCAGCTACTCCGAGGGGGTTGCGGCGGCAGGCGCCGGAGCGGCCGCGGCGGCCGATTTCCGGGCCCGGACCTGCAAGAACCGGGTACCGACGGCGGCCGCTACCACACCGAGGATGACGACCAGAGTGAACGAAGTCCACGGAAAAATCGGCGTTTCCAGCTGGCTCACAAAATTCTTCGACGACTGCACGACACTCGGCGTCTTCGCCAGATCCTGGCCCGCTTCCAAGTGCGACCGGTCATAGGTCGGACTGACCGAGCCGGCGAAGCCAGGGCTGAGCGTGAGCACCGTCGACTCGGGGTACACATGGCCGACGTCGGCGGCGATGTCCCGCAGCGGAGTGTCGATGCCGGGACTCGTCGGCAGCACGACGATCTTGAGGTCGATGCCCTTGGCATGGGCGTCGGCGACCACCTGCCGCAGCGCGGCGGCCTCCTTGGCGGCCTCGGCGGCCTGCTTTGCTTCCTGCGGCGTGGCCGGCGTCTTGGCGGGCGCGATGCCCGGCGCGCTGACCCCACCGTCACGCACCTGCGTGATCACCGTCGCCATGCAGACGTCGACGGGGGTCTTGGCCGGGTCCTGCCCGACCGTGGCACAGACGTCCGGCGGAATGAATGCCGCGAAAGTTGTCACGGGGCAAACGGTACTGGAATTTCCGCGAACTCCCTGACGGCACACCCACAACCCGACCAGACTGTAGCCACCCCCTGGGCGCTCATAGGACAAGCGTACTGTTAGGGTAGCAACGCGCCGCTGACACAGCCCGTCGCGGCGAGATCTAGCCGGGAGTTGATGTGAGCAGCAATTCATTTGGAGCCCGTGACACGCTCGTTGTCGGGGAAAACAGCTACGAGATTTTCCGCCTCGACGCGGTGCCGGGGACCGAGAAGCTTCCCTACAGCCTCAAGGTGCTTGCGGAGAACCTGCTGCGCACCGAAGACGGCGCAAACATCACCAAGGATCACATCCTGGCCCTGGCCAACTGGGATCCCTCGGCTGAGCCGAACACCGAAATCCAGTTCACCCCCGCCCGCGTGATCATGCAGGACTTCACCGGCGTGCCCTGCATCGTGGACCTGGCCACCATGCGCGAGGCCGTCACCACCCTGGGCGGCGACCCCAACAAGGTCAACCCGCTCTCCCCCGCCGACATGGTCATCGACCACTCGGTGATCCTCGATGTCTTCGGCCGCGCCGACGCCCTCGAGCGCAACGTCGACTTGGAGTACGAGCGCAACGGCGAGCGCTACCAGTTCCTGCGCTGGGGCCAGGGTGCGTTCGACGATTTCAAGGTCGTCCCCCCGGGCATGGGCATCGTGCACCAGGTCAACATCGAGTACCTGGCGCCCGTCGTGATGGTCCGTAACGGCCAGGCCTACCCCGACACCTGTGTGGGTACCGACAGCCACACCACCATGGAGAATGGCCTGGGCGTGCTGGGCTGGGGCGTCGGCGGCATCGAGGCCGAGGCCGCCATGCTGGGCCAGCCCGTCTCGATGCTGATCCCGCGCGTCGTCGGCTTCAAGCTGACCGGCGAGATCCAGCCCGGCGTGACCGCCACCGACGTGGTGCTGACCGTCACCGACATGCTGCGCAAGCACGGCGTCGTCGGCAAGTTCGTCGAGTTCTACGGCAAGGGCGTCGCCGAGGTGCCGCTCGCGAACCGCGCGACGCTGGGCAACATGAGCCCCGAATTCGGTTCCACCGCCGCGATCTTCCCGATCGACGGGGAGACCATCAACTACCTGCGCCTCACCGGCCGCACCGACGAGCAGCTCGCGCTGGTCGAGGCCTACGCCAAGGCCCAGGGCATGTGGCACGACGCCGATCGTGAGCCGGCCTTCTCCGAGTACATCGAGCTGGACCTGTCCACCGTGGTCCCGTCGATCGCCGGCCCGAAGCGCCCGCAGGACCGAATCCTGTTGTCGGAGAGCAAGATCGCGTTCCGCAAGGACATCCACAACTACACCAACGACGGCACCCCTGCTGCGCCCACTCCGCACACGCACCTCGATGAGGCCGTCGAAGAGTCGTTCCCGGCCAGCGACTCGGCCGCCCTGTCGTTCGCCGACGACGGTGCCGTCGACGTCCAGTCCGCCGCCAACGGCGCCGAAGGCCGCCCGAGCAAGCCGATCACCGTGACCGGCGAGCGGGGCACGTTCGTGCTCGACCACGGCGCGGTCGCGGTCGCGGGCATCACGTCCTGCACCAACACCTCGAACCCGTCGGTGATGCTCGGCGCGGCACTGCTCGCGCGCAACGCCGTCGAGAAGGGCCTCACCACCAAGCCCTGGGTGAAGACCAACATGGCCCCCGGCTCTCAGGTCGTCACCGACTACTACGAGAAGGCCGGCCTGTGGCCGTACCTCGAGAAGCTCGGCTACTACCTGGGCGGCTACGGCTGCACGACGTGCATCGGCAACACCGGCCCGCTGCCCGACGAGATCAGCAAGGCCATCAACGACAACGACCTCACCGTCACCGCGGTGCTGTCCGGTAACCGCAACTTCGAGGGACGCATCTCCCCCGACGTCAAGATGAACTACCTGGCCTCGCCGCCGCTGGTCATCGCGTACGGACTCGCCGGCACCATGGACTTCGACTTCGAGACGGATTCCCTGGGCAAGGACACCGAGGGCAACGACGTCTTCCTCAAGGACATCTGGCCGTCGGCGCAGGAGATCGACGACACCATCAAGTCGGCGATCAGCCAGGACATGTTCCGCAAGTCGTACTCGACGATCTTCGCCGGCGACGAGCGCTGGCAGAACCTGTCGACCCCCGAGGGCGACACGTTCGAGTGGGACGAGAACTCGACGTACGTGCGCAAGGCGCCGTACTTCGACGGCATGCAGATGGAGCCGGCACCCGTCACCGACATCTCGGGCGCCCGAGTGCTCGCCCTGCTGGGCGATTCGGTGACCACCGACCACATCAGCCCGGCCGGTCCGATCAAGCCGGGCACCCCGGCTGCGCAGTACCTGGATTCGCACGGCGTGGCCCGCAAGGACTACAACTCGCTGGGCAGCCGTCGCGGTAACCACGAGGTGATGATCCGCGGCACGTTCGCGAACATCCGCCTCCAGAACCGCGTGCTCGACGGCATCGGCCTCGAGGGCACGCAGGGCGGCTACACGCGCGACTTCACCCAGGAGGGCGGCCCGCAGTCGTTCATCTACGACGCGTCGCAGAACTACCAGGCGGCCGGCACTCCGCTGGTCGTGCTGGGCGGCAAGGAGTACGGCTCGGGTAGCTCGCGCGACTGGGCCGCCAAGGGCACCAGCCTGCTGGGCGTCAAGGCGGTCATCGTCGAATCGTTCGAGCGCATCCACCGCTCGAACCTGATCGGCATGGGCGTCGTCCCGCTGCAGTTCCCGGCGGGCGAGTCGTGGAAGTCCTTGGGCCTCGACGGCACCGAGACGTTCGACATCGCGGGCATCACCGAGCTGAACAACGGCAAGACCCCGAAGACCGTGCACGTCACGGCCACCAAGGAAAGCGGCGAAAAGGTCGAGTTCGACGCCGTGGTCCGCATCGACACGCCCGGTGAGGCCGACTACTACCGCAACGGCGGCATCCTGCAGTACGTGCTGCGGAACATGCTGCGGTCGGGTAGCGAGTCCTGATAGCTGGCTGACACGGTTGGGCGGCCTTTCGGGCCGCCCAACCGTTCACCAGTAGGAGCCCTCGTGCCCAAAGTTAGCGACGATCACCTCGCCGCCCGCCGAGCGCAAATCCTCGACGGGGCTCGACGCTGTTTCTCCGAGTTCGGGTACGAGGGTGCGACCGTGCGGCTGCTCGAAGAAGCCACCGCGATGTCGCGCGGCGCGATCTTCCATCATTTCCGCGACAAGGACGCGCTGTTCTTCGCGCTCGCCGAGGAAGACGGTGAGCGCATGGCGCAGACCGTCGAGAAGGACGGCCTCGTCCAGGTCATGCGCAACATGCTCGCCAAGCCGGACAACTACCAGTGGCTGGGCACCCGGCTGGAGATCGCCCGCCGGCTGCGCACCGACGCCGAGTTCCGCGCCGAATGGCAGCAGCGCTACGAGGAACTCAACCAGGCCACCATCGCTCGTCTGGAGCGCAAGAAGGCCGCCGGCACGCTCCGTGACGACGTGCCCACCGAAGTGCTGCACATCTATCTCGACCTGGTGCTCGACGGCCTCATCGCGCGGCTCGCCTCGGGTCAGACCGGCGAGGATCTGACCGCCGTCCTCGACATCGTCGAGGCGTCGGTGCGCCGCAAGCCCTAGCGGCTCTGTTAGCGGTTGGCGCTCATCACCGACAGCAGTTCATAGCCGACGTGTGCGGCCGCGATCCCCGTCAGCTCGGCATGGTCGTAGGCCGGTGAGACCTCGACGATATCGGCGCCGACGACGTTCAGACCGGTGAGCGAGCGCAGCGAGTGCAGCAGCTCGCGCGAGGTCAATCCCCCGGCTTCCGGCGTCCCGGTACCGGGCGCGTGCGCCGGGTCGAGCACGTCGATGTCGACGGAGACGTAAACCGGGGCACCATTTTTCCCGTCGCTTCGCTCGCCCTGGCCGGTCAGCCGCTTCACCATGCGCTCACGCACGCTGGCCAGACCGTCGACCTGGTAGTCGTCGGAGCGGATGACCTGGAAGCCCAGGATCGCGTCGTCCTCGAGGTCCTTCTTGCTGTACAGCGGACCGCGGATACCCATGTGCAGCGAGCGCTCCATATCGATGAGGCCCTCTTCGCTGGCCCGGCGGAACGGGGTGCCGTGCGTGTAGGCGGCACCGAAGTAGGTGTCCCAGGTGTCGAGGTGGGCGTCGAAATGCAGCACGGCGATGGGGCCGTGGTCGCGGTGCAGTGAGCGCAGGATCGGCAGCGCGATCGTGTGGTCCCCGCCCAGCGTCAGCACGGCGCTGCCGTCCTTGCGCAGCGCGGTCACCTCGGTGTCGATGGTCTCGATCGCCTCGTTGATGTTGAACGGGTTGACCCCGATGTCTCCGGCGTCGGCGACCTGTTGGTTGGCGAACGGCGACACGTCGAGCGCCTGGTTGTAGGGCCGCAGTAGCTTGGACGCCGCCCGGATGTGGCCGGGGCCGAAGCGCGCGCCCGGGCGGTAGGAAACCCCGGAGTCGAACGGGACGCCGAGGATCGTGACGTCGGGTGACGACACCTGGTCCAGGCGCGGCACCCGCGCGAAGGTGGCCGGTTCGGCGTAGCGCGGGAAACGGCTGGCATCGACCTGGCCGATGATCTCGCGGCCGTCGGGCGCGGTGGTCGTGATGTACCGGTCGAAGCTCATCGGTTCTCCAAAGTCGTGGCGTGTGGCTTGGGTCTCATTGTTTCCGGCAGTAGAATCATTGTCAACCTTTGTTTCCTAGGAGGAAATTGTGGGCGGTTCACCGGCAACGCAACTATCGATCGCCGCACGCTTGAAGGCTGCCCGCAGCGCCAAGCGGATGACCCTCGATGAACTCGCCGCCGCCAGTGGCGTCACCAAGGGCTATCTGTCGAAGGTCGAACGCGGCCAGTCCAACGCGTCCGTCGCCGCGCTCATCCGCATCTGCGAAGCACTCGAATTGCAGGTCGGTTCCCTGTTCGACGAAACGCCCGTCGGCGAGGTGGTCCGCGCCGGGGAGTACCCGCCCATCGAGTTCGGCGGAACAAAGATGAACGAGTTCCAACTGACGCCGAGCAACGAGCGCCGCTTCCAGGTCCTGATGAGCGATATCGAGCCTGGCGGCGGCAGCGGGACCGACACCTACTCCCTGCCCGCCGAGGTCGAGTTCGCCATGGTCATCGAGGGCCGGCTCCACATCGATTTCATCGAGGGCAACGGCAGCCGCATCACGCTCAACCAGGGCGACGCACTGACCTTCGATGCGGATCGTCCCCATGCCTTCCACGCCGATGCGCAGTCCGGCGCGAAGGTGCTGTGGGTGCTGACCCCGGCCCTGGCGCATCGGCGCCTGGCCGAGGCAGCTGAGTAGCCCCGCCGCTAGGCGGCACTCAACTCTTCGCGGCTGCGGTCGGCCGCGGCATGCTCGCCACCGAGATCGACACCGCGGGTCAGGACGTAGTACGCCAGGCCGGACACCGCCAGCCCGACGATGAACGAGATATCCACTCCCCCAAGCAGTTTGGCGATCGGCCCTTCGTAGAAGTGCAATGCCACGAACGGCACCATCGACACCATGCCGAGGATGTACGCCGTCAGTCCCTGCCAGGACCAGCGGCCATAGATCCCGTCCGGCCGGAAGATGTCGACGATCGAATAGTGCCCGCGCCGAACGAAATAGAAGTCGACGAGGTTGACCGCGGTCCACGGGATCAGGAAGTACAGCATCAGCAGCACGAAGGTGTTGAACGACTCGAGGTAGCCCTCGGGCAGCGACAGCGCGACGACGAACGCGATGAACGACGTGACCGCGATGCCGATCACCCGCAGCCGAATGGTGGGCGTGATCGGCCGGAAGGCGTCGAAGGCACTCATGCTGGTCAGGCTGGCGCCGTAGGCGTTGACCGACATGATGGTCACCAGCGCCACCGACGACACCACGACGGTGAAAGTGCCGAAGCCGGGTAGCAATTGGTTGCCGACGGTCCGGATCGAGGCGATGGCGTCCGGGGTCGGCAGCGCTGACGCCAGGATGGCGCCGAACGACATCAGCCACACCGACGAGCCGGCGGCCCCAAGATAGGTCCACCAGATGACGTGCTTGGCCGAGGTGTTCTCGGGCAGGTACCGCGAGTAGTCGGACACGTAGACCGCGTACGAAATCTGATAGCCGGCTGCCGCGGCGAACTGCATCAGGAACACCGTCAGCGAGAACTTGCCGCCGTCGGGGATGGCGGCGTTCAGGTGCAATGTCGACAACGCGTACACGGTCAGCACACCGAACACGATGATCAGCAGGTACGTCAGCCAGCGCTGCACGACCATCATCAGGTCGAAGCCCACGACGGCGATGACGATCGCGGCCACCATCAGTCCGAGGTACCAGACCCAGTTCGGGCCAGGGAAGACCGTCTTGAAGCCCGATGTCGCGAGGATCGTGTTGAAGACGTTGAAGCCGATGTAGACGAAGATGACGGCGATGAAGGGAACGAGGGCGCCGCGCGAACCGAACTGGGCGCGCGACTGAATCATCTGTGGCAAGCCCATGGTCGGGCCCTGGTTGGCGTGGAAGCACATGAAGAGCGTCCCGAAGCAAGCGCCCGCGACCGCGGCCAGTACCGACCACCCCGCGGACAAGCCGTTGGCCGGCCCGAGGAAGCCCGTGACCATCGTGGTCAACACGAAGTTCCCGGTGAACCAGAACGGCGCCTGGTGATGCACCTTGCCCTTGCGTTCCCGGGTCGGAATCCAGTCGATGGACCGCGTCTCGATTGCACCTGCCATGCCATCCCCTTTGATGTGGCTCAGATCACTGCCCCATAGGGTAGGCAGCAGGGACGCCAAAGGCAACAATTGTTTCCTAGGTCACTCCGACTGTTGACAGATGGGAGTGACGTACCGCACTCTGTTACGCGAGTCACAAATCTCGTGGCGCGCCCTCCTCTCCACGGAGCTCCCCTTGGCCATCACCGAGGCCCCCCGGCCGGGCATTCTGCGCGCGATGAGCGCACAAAAGTCGGTTGACGACATCGTCGCTGCGAACGAAGCCACCGACGGCCCCCACCTCAAGAGGTCGATGGGATTCATCCATCTGACCGCCCTGTCCATCGGCGCCACCCTCGGCACCGGAATCTTCGTCATTCTCGGCGCGGCGGTACCGAAAGCCGGCCCCGCCGTCCTGCTCTCGTTCATCCTCGCCGCCGTCACCGCGCTGTTCTCGGCGCTGTCCTACGCCGAGCTCGCGGGCACCATCCCCGTCTCCGGCAGCTCCTACTCCTACGCCTACGCCACCATGGGCGAGTTCTGGGCCTGGGTGTGCGGCTGGTGTCTGATGCTCGAGTACGGCGTGTCCGTCGCGGCGGTCGCCGTCGGCTGGGGCGGCTACATCAACACCCTGCTGCACCAGTTGTTCGCCATCGAACTCCCCGCAGCCATCACCGCCGCACCCGGCGAAGGTGGCGTCATCAACCTGCCCGCCGTCGCGATCGTGGTGCTCGCGTCGATCCTGCTGCTGCGGGGCGCATCCGAGTCCGCGGTCGTCAACACCGCGATGGTCATCCTCAAGTGCGTCGTGCTGGTCTTCTTCTGTGCCGTCGCCTTCACCGCGTTCAAGGCCGGCAACCTGACCCCGTTCATGCCACTCGGCTTCCTCGGCGTCTCCGCCGCGGCGTCCCAGGTGTTCTTCTCCTACATCGGCTTCGATGCGGCGTCCACCGCCGGCAACGAGGCCAAGAACCCCAAGCGGGACCTGCCGCGCGCGATCATGGCCTCGCTGTTGATCGTCACCGTGCTGTACCTGGCGGTGGCACTGGCGGCGCTCGGCGCCATGAGCTGGACCAAGTTCAGCGCCGACGAAGGCGCCACCCTCGCCGTCGCGCTCAGCGGCATCACCACCAGCAACGTGCCGGCCATCATCCTGTCGGTCGGTGCCGTCATCGCCATCGCCAGCGTCGTTCTCGCCGTCCAGTACGGACAGACCCGCATCCTCTACACCATGGCCGTCGACGGGCTGGTTCCGGCGTTGTTCGCCAAGGTCAACCCGAGAACGTTCGTGCCGACGTGGAACATCGTCATCTGCGGCGTCGTGGTGTCACTGCTGGCCGGGTTCATCTCGCTCGGCGAGCTGGCCAACGCCACCTCGATCGGCTGCCTGTTCGCCTTCGCCCTGGTCAACATCGCCGTCATCATCCTGCGCCGCACACGCCCCGATCTCGATCGCACGTTCCGGCTGCGACTGTTCCCCGTCGCACCGATCCTGGGCTTCCTCTTCTGCTGCTACCTGATGTGGGCGCTGCCTGTCGCGACCTGGATCGCGTTCGGCATCTGGGGTGCCCTCGGCCTCGTGATCTACTTCGGTTACAGCATCAGGAAATCCAAGCTGCGAGTGGACGCTGCATAGATGATCACCGTCGGCATGTTCCAAGGTCCGCAGGAATCGGGGACCGTCGCCGAGAACCTGGCCGCCATCGCGTCGGCGGCCAGGCAGGCCGCCGACGCCGGCTGCCGGATCGTCGTCACCCCGGAGATGTCGGCCACCGGATACAACATCGGAACCGACATCGCCCGGCGCGCAGAACCCGCCGACGGCCCGATCTTCCGGGCCGTTCAGGAGATTGCGCGCGACACCGGAATCGCCGTCGTCTACGGGTATCCGGAGTCGGCGCCCGGTCAGCCGTACAACAGCGTGCAGGTCGTCGACCGCGACGGCGAATCCCTGGCCAATTACCGGAAGACCCATCTCTACGGTTTCGACCGGGACTACTTCACCCCGGGTTCGCAGTGGGTCACGCAGTTCGACCTCGACGGCGTCACCTGCGGCCTGTTGGTCTGCTACGACATCGAATTCCCGGAGAACGCCCGGGCACACGCCGACGCGGGTACCGAATGGCTCGTCGTCCCAACGGGACTCATGGAGCCATGGAGTTTCGTCGCGACGCACATCGTGCCCGCCCGCGCCTACGAAAGTCAGCTGTTCCTCTCGTACGTCAATCGCGCCGGAGTCGAGAACGACCTCGAATACTGCGGCCTGAGCTGCACCATCGCGCCCGACACGACCGAACTGAGTCGCGGTGGTAAAGCCGAGCAATTGCTCATCACCCACATTGATCCGACCGCGGTAGCCGTGTCCCGCGCAGTCAACACCCATCTCAGCGATCGCCGCCGAGACCTCTACCAGGAGAACCAGATCCGATGACTGTCCCCCAGCCCATCAACGAAACATCGTTGTCGGACAAGCCGGCAGCCAAGCCCATAACGATGTTCGGACCGGACTTCCCCTTCCCCTACGACGACTACGTGTCCTCCGCTGCAGGCCTCGGCTCCATCCCTGCCGACCGCCACGGCACCGAGGTCGCGATCGTCGGCGGCGGCTGCGCCGGCATCACCGCCGCCTATGAACTCATGAAGCTGGGCCTCAAACCCGTTGTCTACGAAGCGGATCAGATCGGCGGCCGCATGCGGTCCATCCCGTTCGAGCACGCCCCCGACGCCGTGGCCGAGATGGGCGCCATGCGGTTCCCGCCCACCTCCACCACGCTCTACGAGTACTTCGACAAGGTCGGCATCGAGACCGTCGAATTCCCGAACCCGCTGTCGGTTGCGGCCCCCAGCACCGTCGTCGACCTCAAGGGCCAGACGTACTACGCCGAGAAACTCGCCGACCTGCCGCAGGCCTTCACCGACGTCGCCGACGCCTGGCGCCAGACGCTCGAGGACGGCGCCGACCTGCACGCGATCCAGAACGCCATCCGCGAGCGCGACACCCAGGCGCTGAAGTCGGCGTGGGGCAAGCTCGTTCGCGAACTCGACGACGAGACGTTCTGGGGCTTCCTGACCAAGTCGCACCACTTCAAGTCGTTCGAGCTGCGCGAGATCTTCGGCAAGGTCGGCTTCGGCACGGGCGGCTGGGACACCGACTACCCGAGTTCGATGCTCGAAATCCTGCGGGTGGTGCTCACCGAGGCCGACGACAACCACCGCGGCGTGGTGGGCGGTTCGCAGCAGCTCCCGCTGCGCCTGTGGCAGCGCTCCCCCGAGCGCCTCGCCCACTGGCCGGCCGGCACCTCGCTCGAATCGCTGCACGGCGGCAAGACGCGAAGCGCCGTCACCGACATCCGGCGCACGCACCCCAACCGCTACACGATCACCGACGCCGACGGGGAAACCCGGACCTATGACGCCGTCATCGTCACCGCCCAATCGTGGATGCTGCTCAACAACATTCGCTGCGACGACGACCTGTTCCCGTCGAACGTGTGGTCGGCCATCGAGCAGACCCACTACATGGGTTCATCGAAAGTGTTCGTGTTGGTGGACCGCCCGTTCTGGAAGGACAAGGACGCCCAGGGCCGCGACGTCATGTCGATGACGCTGACCGACCGGATGAGCCGTGGCACCTATCTGCTCGATCAGGGGCTCGACGCGAACGGCAACGAGAAGCCCGGCGTCATCTGCCTGTCGTACACCTGGGAGGACGACTCCCGGAAGATCGTGCCGCTGAACGCAACCGAGCGCATGGACCTCATGCTCAAGTCGCTGCAGGCGATCTACCCGAATGTCGACATCCGCAGCCACATCATCGAGACGCCGAAGACAGTGTCGTGGGAGATCGAGCGCAACTTCATGGGTGCGTTCAAAGCGAACCTGCCGGGCCACTACCGCTACCAGGAGACGCTGTACACCCACTTCATGCAGCATGGCCTCGACGAACGGCATCGCGGCATTTACCTGGCCGGTGACGACATCTCGTGGACGGCGGGGTGGGCGGAGGGCGCGATCACCACGGCGCTCAACGCGGTGTGGGCCGTGATGGATCAGTTCGGTGGATCGACCTCGCCGACGAACCCCGGTCCGGGCGACGTCTTCGAGATGATCGCCCCTGTGCGGCTGACGGACGAAATCTAGGGCGCGTTAACGGGTTACGAACCGCGGAGACCGTCTTGTGCGTACCCCCGCACGCACAGGACGGCTCCGCGAATGTCCGTTCGCGGCGAAAGCGGCTGGGCCGCGGGCTATTCAGGCAATCTTGCGGGTGTGGTTGGGGCCGCCGCGGCTGCGCATGACCGCGCCCGACTGCACCAGCATGCTGTGCACCGACCCATAGGATTTGCCAGATATGGCCACCAATGACCTGATACTGGCGCCGCTCTCGTAGGCGTTGCGCAGCTGGGTCATCATCTGGTCGCGAGATGCCTTGGATTGCCTCATCGCCGGTCCCCTGACTCTCCCCCGGCGGTATACCGGGCTGACGGGAATCAGCGTAAGAAACAGCAGTCGCTCGGCGCGGGCGATTCGGTGAATCGGGTCAGGCCAATTCGATGAGATCGCGGTAGGTATCCGACCAGAAGTCCTCGGTGGCGTCGGGCAGCAGCAGCACTCGCTGCGGATTGAGCGCCTCGGCCGCGCCCGGGTCGTGCGTCACGAGCACCACCGAACCGGCGTAACTGCGCAGCGCATCGAGCACCTGCTCGCGCGATGCCGGGTCCAGGTTGTTGGTCGGCTCGTCGAGGAGCAACACGTTGGCGGTCGAGGCGACCAGGCCCGCCAAGGCCAGCCGGGTTTTCTCGCCACCGGACAGTGTGCCGGCGGGCTGATCCAGCTGCGGGCCGGTGAACATGAACGCGCCCAGCAGGCCACGCAGATCCTGCTCGCCCGTGTCCGGGGCGGCGTGCCGGATGTTGTCCCACACCGTCGCCGCGTTGTCGAGAGTGTCGTGCTCCTGCGCGAAGTAACCGATCTTCAGGCCGTAGCCAGGTTCGATACCGCCGGCGTCGGCGGTCTCCACGCCCGCCAGCAGACGCAACAGCGTCGTCTTACCGGCACCGTTGAGGCCGAGCACGACGACGCGCGAACCCCGGTCGATCGCGAGGTCCACGCCGGTGAAGATCTCCAGCGAGCCATAGGTCTTGGTCAGACCCTTCACGATGAGCGGCGTCTTGCCGCACGGCGCCGGCGTCGGGAACTTGATCTTGGCGACCTTGTCGGCCACGCGCTCGGCATCGAGCTCGGCGATCATGCGCTCGGCGCGGCGCAACATGTTCTGTGCCGCAACGGCTTTGGTGGCCTTGGCGCCCATCTTGGCAGCCTGGGTCCGCAGCGCGCTGGCCTTCTTCTCGGCATTGGCGCGCTCGCGGCGGCGGCGCTGCTCGTCGGTGGCGCGGGCGTCCAGGTACTTCTGCCAGCCCATGTTGTAGACATCGGCCTCACCGCGTACGGCGTCCAGGAACCACACCCGGTTCACCACGTCGGCGAGCAGCTCGACGTCGTGGCTGATCACCACGAGGCCGCCGGTGTGGCTCTGCAGGAACGTGCGCAGCCAGCCGATGGAGTCGGCGTCGAGGTGGTTGGTCGGCTCGTCCAGCAGCAGCGTGGTGTTGGAGCCGGTGCCCTCGGATGCGCCGAACAGGATGCGGGCCAGTTCGATGCGGCGACGCTGACCGCCGGACAGGGTCCGCAGCGGCTGGGTCAGCACCCGGTCCGGCAGGCCCAGGCTGGCGCAGATCCGGCCGGCGTCACTCTCGGCGGCGTACCCGCCCAAGGCCGAAAACCGTTCCTCCAGAACGCCGTACCGGCGCACCGCCTTGTCACGGGCAGCGTCGTCGACGACCTCGGCCATGATGGCCTGCACTTTCTCCAGGTCCGCGAGCAAGGTGTCCAGTCCGCGGGCCGAGAGCACCCGGTCACGGGCCAAGACGTCCAGATCGCCTTCCTTCGGATCCTGTGGCAGGTATCCGACTTCACCGATCCGCTCGACCGAGCCCGCGTAGGGCTGACTTTCACCGGCCAGGATGCGCAGCGTGGTGGTCTTGCCGGCGCCGTTGCGGCCGACCAGACCGATCCGGTCGCCCGGCTGGATGCGCAGCGCGGAACCCTCGAAGGCCAGCAACGTGCGCGCTCCGGCGCGGACCTCCAGGTCCGTTGCGGTGATCACGCTGCTGCCTCCTTGGCTCGGGGTACTGCCTACTTGTCGACGGTGCTAGCCGATTCCTCGCGCTAGCGCTCGTCAGTGAAGACCGCGGGTCGTTTCTCGGCGCGCGCGGCAACCGCCTCTTCGAAGTTGGCGGTGAGCAGTCGGATGAAGAGCTGACCCAGGCCTTCGGCCTGCATATGGCTCTCCAGACTACCGGCGTCCAGTCCACTCCAGAGAGTCCGCTTGGTCAACTCGATTCCCGGGCGGGAGAACGAGCCGATGCGCTCGGCCATGTCGAAGCAGGTTTGCAGGAGCTGATCGTCGGCGACGGTCCGCGACACCAGACCGATGCGCTCGGCTTCTTGGGAGTCGATGTCCCGGCCGGTGAGCATCGCCTCGAATGCCCGCGACGTGCCGATGGCCCGCGGCAGCAGATAGGACAGGCCCAGTTCGCTGGCCGTGAGGCCGTTGTTGATGCCCGCGGCGCGGAAGTAGGCACCCTCGGCGGCGACCCGGATGTCGCACGCCAGTGCCAGGCACAGCCCACCGCCGATGGCTGCACCGTTTACCGCTGCGATCACGGGTTGGTGCAGCTTGCGCAGGGCAAGGATGACGTCGTCGAGCACCTCCATGGAGCGCAGCGCGAACGTCGGGCGGGTCAGCCCGGCCACGTGCGGCACCGACCCGGCCGACTTGTGGTCGGCACCCGAAGAGAACCCGCGTCCGGCTCCGGTGAGGACGACCGCGCGCACGTCGTTGTCGTGGTTGATCTCGTCGAGCGCCGCCTTGAGCGGGACCATGACGTCGAAGGCCATGGAGTTCATCCGCTCGGGGCGGTTCAGGGTGACCAGTGCGACGCCGGGGCGCGGCCGGTCGACGAGTACCAGTGGGGTCTGTTCGCTCACGTCCTGCACGCTAGCGGGTGCGCAATGTCACACCCGCCGGCAGTGCAGATTGCTCAGATGTCGGTGGTCGCGCTGTCGTCTGCCATCGCGGCGTCGATGTCGAACTCCTTGATCTGGCTGATGACCTCGTCGAGCTGGTTCGCAGCGAGCATGCCCGAGTGACGGAAGACCAGCTGGCCCTTCTTGAACGCCATGAGGGTCGGGATGGCCTGGATCTCGGCCGCACTGGCCAGACCTTGCTCGGCCTCCGTGTCGACCTTGGCGTGGAAGACGTCGGGGTGCTTCTCAGACGATGCGGTGAACGTCGGGGCGAACGCCCGGCACGGTCCGCACCATGACGCCCAGAAGTCCACCAGCACGATGTCGTTGTCGCTGATGATGCCGTTGAATTCGGCGGCGGTGATGTCTTTGGTGCTCACGCTTCTCCCAACATTGCGATGTACCTGCTTGTTCCCAGTATGTGGTCAGGCCAACCGGGCCAGCGCACTGGCCGCATCGTAGCCATTGAACCCGTCCAGGGTGCCGGTGCGCAGGCGGTTCACCCATCCGGGATCGGCGAGCAGCGCCCGGCCGATCGCGATCATGTCGAACTCAGCGGCGTCGAACTGCTCGACCAACTGGTCCACCGGGCCTGGCTCGATGACCTGGCCGGGCTTCTCGGACCGGAACGCGGTCTGCAGGCCCACCGAGCCGACGGCGATGACCGGCGTCCCGGTGACCTTCTTGGTCCAGCCGGCCAGCGTCAGGGCCGGGTCGGCGTCGGGGAACGCCGGCACGTAGTGCCGGCGGGTCGAGGGATGCAGCGCGTCGACGCCGGCATCGACCAGCGGGGCCAGCAGTTCCTGCAGCTGCATCGGATCGTCGACCAACGTCGCGTTGTAGTCCGTGCCCTTCCACTGTGAGAAGCGGTAGATGATCGGGTAGTCCGGGCCGACCGCGGCGCGCACCGCCGCAACCACCTCAGCCGGGAAGCGAGTCCGGTTCTCGAGCGTGCCACCGTATTCGTCGGTGCGCAGATTCGTTCTGGTCCACAGGAATTGGTCCAGCAGGTAGCCGTGGGCGCCGTGCAGTTCGACCGCATCGAAGCCGACGTCCTTGGCGTTGCGGGCTGCCTCGGCGTACCACTGCGCGACGGCAGGAAGCTCATCAGCGGCCAGGGCCCGGCCGATCTGCTCGCCGAGACCGTTCACGCCCGACGGGCTGACCGGGGCCACTCCGTCGCGGTCCCCACGCTCGGCGCCCTGGTGCCAGAGCTGCGCGGCGATGGTCGCGCCGTGGCGGTGCACCGCGCTGGTGACGTTGCGCCAGCCGTCGAGCGCCTCGGCGCCGACCAGCGTCGGGATGTCTTGCGATCCGGTCGCCGTCGGGTCACCCAGTCGCACACCTTCGGTGATGATCAGGCCGACGCCGCCGGCAGCCCGGCGGGCGTAGTACTCCGCCACATCGGGCCCCGGGACGCCTCCGGGCGACGCCTGCCTGGTCATGGGAGCCATCGCGAACCGGTTGGGTACGGTCAGGTTCCGCAGGGCCAGTGGAGCGAAGAGTCCAGATGCATCGACGGTCATGAGCCTATGCAACACCGTGGCGGCTCAACCGATTCCGCCGGCGCCCGACTGGCGGGTCGGTTATCGCCTTTTCATGCGGTCTCCGCGTCCGGTGGTGCCACTCGGAGGCTCGGCGGTTGCACCAGCATCAGCAGGTAGCGCCAACTGAAGCCCGAACGCTGGCCCGGGATGGCGCACCAGACTCGCTGCACCTCGGCGGACAGTTCGTCGTCCTCGGCGACGGCTCGCAGGTCCGCCGCCGTCGCAATGCCGAGCGCCGAGAACTGCTGTGCGATCTCGGCCAGCGCCACCGCACGCAGCGGCGCGTTCTTGGCCGTCGATGTCGGTCGGCGATTCCCGATGTCGGCGGCCCACTGGTAGGGCCCGCCCACGGCGGCAATGTTCGCCAGCAGCTCCGGCACGCCATCGCGATCAGCGTTCCCGCCCTGCCCGGCCCGAAAAGCGCGGTACCGCGCGACGATGTTCTCGACCGTCAGGTGCCGGGCCCCGGTGACGTACATCGCGTCAATCATGCACAGCGCCAGCGAGTTTGGGTACTCGTCGCCGGGAACGCGCGCGACTTCGCCCGGCTGCTCGATTTCTGAATTCATGGTGCCTCCGTTCCGCATCGGACCTGATTGGTCCTCTTGCGGTGGAAGCTAGAGAAGGCGACCGACAAGAACGCCGCCAAAAGACGTCAGAATCGCGAGTTATCCACAGGCCTCAGGGCCTGGACTGCGTCGAGCGTGTGGCCAAACGAGATAATTCGGGCAAATCTCCTCGTCTTCCCACACGCTCGACGAAAACTAGCTAGACGGTGAAGCCCAGTGCCCGGAGCTGCTCGCGGCCGTCGTCGGTGATCTTGTCCGGACCCCACGGCGGGTTCCAGACCCAGTTCAGCTTGAGGTCGCTGACCAGGCCCGCGCCCACCAGGGCGGACCGCGACTGGTCCTCGATCACATCGGTCAACGGACAGGCCGCCGACGTCAGCGTCATGTCCAGCTTCACGACAGTGCCTTCATCGCCCTCTTCGAGCGTCATGCCGTAAACGAGACCCAGGTCCACGACGTTGATGCCGAGCTCGGGGTCGACGACGTCGCGCATGGCCTCTTCGACGGCGTCGAGCAGCTGGGGGTCGTCGACCACGTTGGCCGTGGTGGTTCCTTCGGGTGTGCCTTCAGTCATCGCCTGTCCTCCGCATTGGTGCCGACAGCTGCCAGCACAGTCTCTGATGCACTCGCCTCGGCGAGCGCGGCTTTGAACGCAGTCCAGCCCAGCAGCGCGCATTTCACCCGTGCCGGGTACTTGGCGACACCGGCGAACGCGATGCCGTCACCCAGCACATCTTCGTCCCCCTCGACGTTGCCGCGGGAGGAAATCATCTCGGTGAACGCACCGACGGTCTTGAGCGCCTCGTCGACGCTCTGGCCGATCACCTGATCAGTGAGCACCGACGTCGACGCCTGACTGATCGAGCAGCCCTGCCCGTCATACGAGATGTCGGCGACGGTCTCGCCGTCGTCGGACAGCGTCACCCGCAGCGTCACCTCGTCACCGCACGTCGGGTTGACGTGGTGCACCTGCGCGCCGAACGGTTCCCGCAGCCCGCGGTGATGCGGGTGCTTGTAGTGGTCCAGGATCACTTCCTGGTACATCTGTTCCATTCTCATGCAAAGAACTCCACAGCGCGTTTGACGCCGGCGACCAGCCGGTCGACCTCGTCGAGGGTGTTGTAGACCGCGAACGACGCCCGGGCCGTCGCGGCGATACCGAATCGCCGGTGCAGCGGGGCCGCGCAGTGATGACCGACCCGGACCGCGATGCCGTCGTCGTCGAGGATCTGGCCGACGTCGTGGGCGTGCACTCCGTCGAGCACAAAACTCACGGGCGAACCGCGGTGCTCGGTGGTGGTCGGTCCGATGATCCGCACCTGCGGAATCTGGGTCAGTCCGTCGAGCGTGGCAGCCACCAACTCGGCTTCGTGTGCCTCGACGGCCGCCATCCCGATCGCGTCGAGATACCGTGCGGCAGCGGCCAATCCGACAACCTGCGAGGTCATCGGGGTGCCGGCCTCGAACCGCTGCGGTGCCGGGGCGTAGGTCACCGACTCCATGGTGACGGTCTCGATCATCGATCCGCCGGTGAGAAACGGGGGCAGCGCGTTCAGCAGCGCACGACGGCCGTACAGCACACCGATTCCGGTGGGTCCCAACATCTTGTGACCCGAGAACGCCGCGAAGTCGACGTCGAGAGCATGGAAGTCGATCGGCTGGTGCGGCACCGACTGGCAGGCGTCCAGCACGGTCAACGCGCCGACGGCCTTGGCCCGCGACACCAGTTCGGCGACCGGCGCGATGGCGCCGGTGACGTTCGAATGATGGGTGAAAGCAACAACTTTCACACGATCATCGAGCTGCAGCGAATCCAGGTCGATGCGGCCGTCGTCAGTCACGCCGTACCAGCGCAGCTCGGCGCCGGTCCGGCGGGCCAGCTCCTGCCACGGAATCAGGTTGGCGTGATGCTCCAGCTCCGTGGTGACGATGACGTCCCCCGGCCCGACCACGCGGTCGAACCGGCTGTCCCCCACCGCATACGACACCAGGTTCAGCGCCTCGGTGGCGTTCTTGGTGAACACCAGCTCGTCGTCATCGGCACCGACGAACGACGCGATGTCCGCGCGCCCTTGTTCGTAGGCGTCGGTGGACTCCTCCATCAGCTGGTGCGCACCGCGGTGCACCGCGCCGTTGGAGGTGGTCAGGAACTGCCGCTCGGCATCGAGGACCTGCAACGGCTTCTGCGACGTGGCCCCGGAATCCAGGTACGCCAACGTGTTTCCGCCGCGCATGACCCGACTGAGGATCGGGAAGTCGGCCCTGATCCGCGTCACATCCAAATGAACCGACACCGTCACCGTCTTGCTCCTCGCGTGCGCGCTATGTCAGGCCTGGGCAGCCGCAGCGGTGTAGCGCTCGTAGCCGTGCTCTTCGAGCTCGTCGGCCAGCTCCGGACCACCGGACGTGACGATCCGGCCGTCGAAGAAGACGTGCACGAACTGCGGACGGATGTAGCGCAGGATGCGGGTGTAGTGCGTGATCAGCAGGACGCCGCCGTGCTCGGCCTCGGCGTACCGGTTGACACCCTCGGACACCACGCGCAGCGCGTCGACGTCCAGGCCCGAGTCGGTCTCGTCGAGGATGGCGATCTTCGGCTTCAGCAGGCCCAGCTGCAGGATCTCGTGGCGCTTCTTCTCACCGCCGGAGAAACCTTCGTTGACGCTGCGCTCACCGAACGCCGGGTCGATGTCCAGCTCGGACATGGCGGTCTTGACCTCTTTGACCCAGTGGCGCAGCTTGGGGGCCTCGCCACGGACCGCGGTCGCCGCGGTGCGCAGGAAGTTCGACATCGAGACGCCGGGCACCTCGACCGGGTACTGCATGGCCAGGAACAGGCCGGCGCGGGCGCGCTCGTCGACGCTCATCTCCAGCACGTCCTCGCCATCGAGGGTGATGGACCCGGAGGTGACGGTGTACTTGGGGTGGCCGGCGATGGCGTACGACAGCGTCGACTTGCCAGAACCGTTGGGGCCCATGACCGCGTGGGTCTCGCCCGACTTCACGGTAAGGTTCACGCCCTTGAGGATCGGGACGTCGGCACCGTCGGGTGCGGTGACCGAGACGTGCAGGTCCTTGATTTCCAGTGTGGTCATGAGTTGTTGCGTCCTTCAGTCAGTTCAAGTTCGTGTTCGATGGCGGCGGTCAGGCGGTCGCGGACTTCGGGCACGGCGATCTTCTGGATGATCTCGCCGAAGAAGCCCCGGACCACCAGGCGGCGGGCCTGGTCCTCGGGGATACCGCGGGCCTGCAGGTAGAACAGCTGCTCATCGTCGAAACGTCCGGTGGCACTGGCGTGTCCGGCGCCGACGATCTCGCCGGTCTCGATCTCCAGGTTGGGCACCGAGTCGGCGCGGGCGCCGTCGGTGAGCACCAGGTTGCGGTTCACCTCGAAGGTGTCGGTGCCGGTGGCCGCGGCGCGGATCAGCACGTCGCCGATCCACACGGTGTGGGCATCGGGCTTCTTCGAATCCGGATCCCCTTGCAGCGCACCCTTGTACAGCACGTTGGACCGGCAGTTCGGCTGCGCGTGGTCGACCAGCAGGCGCGACTCGAAGTGCTGGCCGTCGTCCGCGAAGTACAGGCCGAGCATCTCGGCGTCGCCGCCGGGAGCGAGGTAGCGGGTCCGCGAGGTCAGGCGCACGACGTCGCCGCCGAGGGTGACCGCGATGTGCCGCAGCACGGCGTCCTTGCCCAGGGTCGCGTGGTGGGTGCTGATGTTCACCGCGTCGTCGGCCCAGTCGGCGATCGACACGACGGTCAGGCGGGCCGCGTCACCGACGACGAATTCGATGTTGTCGGCGTAGGTTCCGCTGCCGGTCTGGTCGATGACCACGACGGCCTCGCCGAGTTCGGCGACCCGCAGCTGCAGGTGGCCGTACGCGGTCTTGCCCTCGCCGGGGCCGGCGATGGTGATCTCGACAGGCTCGGCGACCTGGACGTCGCGGCCGACCGACACCACCGTCGCCTCGGCGAACGACGAATAGGCCTGGGCGGCAACCCGGTCCGCGGGCACACCGCCCTGGCCCAGGCGCTCGTCGTCGCGACCGACGGTCTCGACGGTGACGCCGGCGCGTTCTGAAACCTCAACGCGCGCAGCGCCGGTGGCGACCGCGGAGCCGTCGTGCAGGCCGTGCAGGCGCTTCAGCGGGGTGAACCGCCACAGCTCGTCACGGCCGTGCGGCACCTCAAAAGCGTTGACGTCGTAGGACGTGAACAGCTCACCCTTATTGGTGACAATGCCCTCAACGGGTTCAGTCAAACTCACTATCCGACAGCGCCTTCCATTTGCAGCTCGATCAGCCGGTTCAGCTCGAGCGCGTATTCCATTGGCAGTTCCTTGGCGATGGGCTCGACGAAGCCGCGCACCACCATCGCCATGGCCTCGTCCTCGGTCAGACCGCGGCTCATCAGATAGAACATCTGATCCTCGCTGACCTTCGAGACCGTGGCCTCGTGACCCATCGTGACGTCGTCCTCGCGGATGTCGACGTACGGGTACGTGTCCGAGCGGCTGATGTTGTCGACAAGCAGCGCATCGCATTTCACGCTCGACTTGGAGCCGTGCGCGCCCTTGTTGATCTGGATCAGTCCGCGGTACGACGACCGGCCGCCACCACGGGCCACCGACTTCGACACGATGTTGCTCGACGTGTTCGGCGCCAGGTGCACCATCTTGGCGCCGGTGTCCTGGTGCTGGCCTTCGCCTGCGAACGCCACCGAGAGCACCTCACCCTTGGCGTGCTCGCCGGTCATCCAGACCGCCGGGTACTTCATGGTGACCTTGGAACCGATGTTGCCGTCGATCCACTCCATGGTGGCGCCGGCCTCGGCGCGGGCCCGCTTGGTGACCAGGTTGTAGACGTTGTTCGACCAGTTCTGGATGGTCGTGTACCGAACGCGCGCACCGGGTTTCACCACGATCTCGACGACGGCCGAGTGCAGCGAGTCCGACTTGTAGATCGGCGCGGTACAACCCTCCACGTAGTGCACGTAGGAGCCTTCGTCGGCGATGATCAGCGTCCGCTCGAACTGGCCCATGTTCTCGGTGTTGATCCGGAAGTAGGCCTGCAGCGGGATGTCGACGTGCACGCCCGGCGGCACGTAGATGAACGAGCCACCCGACCACACGGCGGAGTTCAGCGCCGAGAACTTGTTGTCACCGGCCGGGATCACGGTGCCGAAGTACTTCTTGAAGATCTCCGGGTGCTCCCGCAGTGCGGAATCGGTGTCCAGGAAGATGACGCCCAGCGCCTCGAGGTCTTCGCGGATCTGGTGGTACACGACCTCGGATTCATACTGCGCTGCGACACCGGACACCAGGCGCTGCTTCTCGGCCTCCGGGATGCCCAGGCGGTCGTAGGTGTTCTTGATATCGGCGGGCAGGTCGTCCCAGGTCGCTGCCTGCTTCTCGGTGGACCGCACGAAGTACTTGATGTTGTCGAAGTCGATGCCGTCGAGGTCACTGCCCCAGCGCGGCATGGGCTTCTTGTCGAAGATGTGCAGCGACTTCAGCCGGAAGTCGAGCATCCACTCCGGCTCGTTCTTCTTCGACGAGATGTCGCGGACGACAGCCTCATTCAGCCCACGGGTCGCGGCGGCGCCTGCGGCATCACTGTCAGCCCAGCCGTAGCCGTAAGTGCCCAGGGAGGCAATGGTCTCCTCCTGGGTCAACTGTTCCGGGGTGGTCGTCATTGCGACACTCCTTCTTCTTGGGTCGCGGTGTGGATGGGTGTAGAAGCCGTTGAGACTGCGTGCTCCGGCGTGACCGGGACGTGCGTCGTACATGCACAATCCCCGTTGACGATGGTGGCCAGGCGCTGCACGTGCGTACCGAGCACCTCGGCGAACGCTTCACGTTCGGCGTCGCACAGTTCGGGGAACTCCTCGGCGACATGCGAGACCGGGCAGTGGTGCTGACAGATCTGCACCCCGCCGATGGGTCCGGTCACCGGAGTGGTCGTAGTGGCGTAGCCGGCCTGGGTCAATGCCGCGGCCAGCTGGTCCGCGGTATCGGCGACGTCCGGTGTGGTGGTGACGCCGGACAGGATCGAGTCGATACGACGACGGGCGAAGGTCCGGATGGCGTCGTCACCACCGATCTCGCGCAGCTGGCGCATGGCGGCCGCGGCGAGGTCGTCGTAGGTGTGGCCGAGCTTGGCGCGTCCCGCGGCGGTCAGCCGGTACCGCTTGGCGGGCCGGCCGCGGCCGTTGTGCTGCCACGCGGCGGCAGCGCTGGATTCCGCGTCGCCGGCGTCGATCAACGCGTCGAGATGCCGCCGGACTCCGGCGGCGGAGATGCCGAGGTGCTCACCGATCTGGGTCGCGGTAACCGCGCCTTCCAGCAGCAATTGCACGATCGCCGACCGGGTGTGTCCGTCTGAGACGGCCGTCGCCGACGTCACCGCGGTCGCGGTGCCGACAGCTCCGAGCGCTTCGGACGGCAATTTCACAACACCATTGTGACGGAATTCGGAATCCGAATCTAGGAAGGTAACCCTTATCACCGCCGCCGCGGACTTGGGCGATCCAGAACTGGCCTACGGCTAATCTGCTCTGATGCCCGACCGCCTTCAGCATCTGAGCACGGCCGTCGCGCATTGGCACGCCGACGAGCCGCCCGTCGCCTCCCCGCTCAACGCGTCCGAGGTCGCCTCGCTGCGCCGGACCCGGCGGTTCGGCGCCACCGGAACGGTACTGATGGCCATCGGCGCTCTCGGCGCCGGCGCCCGGCCCGTCGTGCAGGACCCGACGTTCGGGGTGCGCCTGCTGAACCTGCCGTCGCGCATCCAGACCGTCTCGCTGACCATGACCACCACCGGTGCCGTCATGATGGCGCTGGCCTGGCTCATGCTGGGGCGCTACACGCTGGGCAAACGCCGCATGTCCCGCAGCCAGCTGGACCAGACGCTGATGCTGTGGGCCTTACCCCTGCTGATCGCGCCACCGATGTACAGCAAGGACGTGTACTCCTACCTGGCGCAGAGTCAGATCGCCAGCATCGGCCTGGACCCGTACCGCGTCGGCCCGGCCACGGGCCTCGGGCTCGGCCACGTCTTCACCCTGACGGTGCCGAGCCTCTGGCGAGAAACCCCGGCCCCATACGGACCGCTGTTCTTATGGATCGGACGCGGCATCTCCGAGCTGACTGGCGACAACATCGTCGCCGGGGTGCTCTCGCACCGGCTGGTCGTACTGCTGGGCGTCGCGGCCACCGTGTGGGCAACGCCACGCCTGGCCCGCCGCTGCGGCGTCGGCGAGGTGAGCGCCCTGTGGCTGGGACCGTGTAACCCGCTGCTCTTCATGCACCTCATCGCCGGTATCCACAACGAGGCGCCGATGCTCGGGCTGATGCTCGCCGGCACCGAATTCGCCATGCGGGGCATCGATTCCGGCCGGCCACTCATCCCCCGGCCCTTGAGCTGGCCACGGCACCGCGAGGACTGGGCCGCCTGGTGGCCACTGGCGATGCTGTTCACCGGCACGGTGCTCATCGCCATGTCGTCCCAGATCAAGCTGCCGTCCCTGCTGGCGCTGGGGTTTGTGGCCATGGCCCTCGCGCGCCGGCTCGGCGGGACGGTCAAGGCCTTCTTCCAAGCTTGTGTCCCGTTGGGCGTGGTCGCGCTGGCGGTCATGGCGCTCATCGGCTGGGCCAGCGGCCTCGGCTTCGGCTGGCTGTTCACCCTCGGCACCGCGAACGTGGTGCGGTCCTGGATGTCGCCGCCGACGCTGGTCGCGCTCGGCACCGGGCAGGTCGGCATCCTGCTGGGGCTGGGCGACCACACCACCGCGGTGCTCGGGCTGACCCGTGGGATCGGCGTCTTCGTCATCGGCGTGCTGGTGAGCTGGCTGCTGCTGTCGGTGCTGCGCGGCCGGCTGCATCCGCTCGGCGGCCTCGGGGTCGCCATGGGTGCGACGGTTCTGCTGTTCCCCGTCGTGCAGCCCTGGTACCTGCTGTGGGCGATCATCCCGCTGGCCTGCTGGGCCACCCGGCCGGGCTTCCGCGGCACGACCATCGTGGTGACGTTCGTCGTCGGCGTCTTCGGCCCGACGGCAAACGGAGACCGGTTCGCGCTGTTCCAGATCCTCGACGCCACGCTGGCCAGCACCGTCATCGTGGTGCTGCTGATCGCGCTGACTCGCAATCGCCTGCCGTGGCGCGGATTGCCGGATTCAGACGACGGTGCCGCCCCTGGTAGCGCCGCTGCCAGGCCCGACGCTTACGCTGAATCCCCGTGAGTTCCACTGAGACGCCCGTATTGCTGCGCGGCGTCAGTAAGCGCTACGGCGAGATCCAGGCCGTGAACAACCTGGATCTCGAGGTGCAGCGCGCCGAGGTGCTGGCCCTGCTCGGACCCAACGGGGCCGGTAAGACCACCACCGTCGAGATGTGCGAAGGCTTCATCAAACCCGACTCCGGCGCCATCTCGATCCTGGGCCTCGACCCGACCGCCGACAACGCCAAGCTGCGCGCACGCATCGGCGTGATGCTGCAGGGCGGCGGCGGCTACCCCGCCGCCAAGGCCGGCGAGATGCTGAATCTGGTCGCGGCGTACTCGGCCAATCCACTCGATCCGCAGTGGCTGATGGACACCCTCGGCCTGACCGAAGCCGCCCGCACCACCTACCGCCGGCTGTCCGGCGGACAGCAACAGCGCCTGGCGCTGGCCTGCGCCATCGTCGGACGCCCCGAGCTGGTGTTCCTCGACGAGCCCACCGCCGGCATGGACGCCCACGCCCGAATCGTGGTGTGGGAGTTGATCGAAGGCCTGCGCCGCGACGGCGTGACCGTCGTGCTCACGACGCACCAGCTGACCGAGGCCGAGGAACTGGCCGACCGCATCGTCATCATCGACCACGGCGCCGCGGTGGCGGCAGGCACGCCCGCCGACCTGATGCGCGGTGGCGCCGAGAACCAGTTGCGCTTCTCCGCACCGCCCAAGCTGGACCTGTCGCTGTTGGTCTCCGCGCTGCCCGAGGACTACCGCGCCAGCGAAGCCGCCAGCGGCGAGTACCTCGTCGAAGGGCACATCGACCCGCAGGTGCTGGCCACCGTCACCGCCTGGGCCGCCCGCCTCAACGTGCTCGCCACTGACATGCGCGTCGAGCAGCGCAGCCTCGAGGACGTGTTCCTCGATCTGACCGGACGGGAGCTGCGGCCGTGACAACCGAGACGAACCGGTTCGCTCCGGGGACCTTCACCCCGGACCCGACGCCCGCGCCGATCCCCGCGATGTTGGCGGCGCAATACGGCCTGGAGCTCAAGCTGCTGCTACGCAACGGCGAGCAGCTGCTGCTGACGATGTTCATCCCGATCACGCTGCTGGTCGGGCTCACGCTGCTGCCGATCGGCTCGCTCGGCGATCACCGCCCGGGGACGTTCACGCCGCCGATCATGGCGCTGGCGGTGATCTCCACGGCGTTCACCGGACAGGCCATCGCCGTCGCATTCGATCGGCGCTACGGCGCACTGAAGCGCCTCGGCGCCACCGCGCTGCCGGTGTGGGGCATCATCGCCGGCAAGTCGCTGGCCGTGGTCACCACGGTGTTTCTGCAGTCAGTTGTGTTGGGCGGCATCGGTATTGCGCTGGGTTGGCGGCCGAGCCCGCTCAGCCTGCTGCTGGGCGCTGTGGTCATCGCGATCGGCACCGCCTCGTTCGCGGCACTGGGTCTACTCCTGGGCGGGACGCTGAAAGCCGAGATCGTGCTGGCCCTCGCGAACCTGTTGTGGTTCATCCTGGCCGGCCTGGGTGCCTTGACCATCGAGCACCGAGTGGTCCCCGAGGCCTTGCGCTGGGTGGCCCGGCTGACGCCGTCCGGGGCGCTGACCGAGGCTCTCACTCAGGCGATGATGCTGTCGGTGGACTGGTTCGGCATCGCGGTACTGGCCGCCTGGGGCGTGATCGCCGGGCTCGCCGCGATGCGCTGGTTCCGGTTCAGCTGACGGGCACCAGCTGAGGCAGCAGGAATTCCAGCTGCCCGACTTCCTCGATGTTGTGTTTCACCCACGCCCGCACCATGTCGTCGGGAAACCGTCGGGTCAGCATCCGGTTGACCGGCGCCATGAGCGGCGACCGTGCGCCGACATCGAGCACGCTGACGTAGTGCGCCCCTTCGACACCGGCTGACCAGGTGTGTTCGAGGCAGAACGCGATGACACCGGCCACCCGCTGCACCAGCCGGACGCCGGTCTCATCGAGTTTCTCGACCCGGTCCACCACGTCGACGCGATATTCGGGCCGTCCGCCGAAGGCTTCGACGATACGGAACCGGGCGCCTTCCGCCGCGCCACCGGTGGCAGCGGGCCTAGCCAGTTCCCACCGGATGTGGTCGACCGGGTGCCAGGCCAGGTATCGGTCGATGACCTGGTCGCCGTAGCGCATGGTGCCACCGAGGTGCGTGAACCACGCGAGCAGCATCGTCGGCGTCACCCCGGGCAGCGGCCGGTGTTCAATCGTCACCCGGCGCCGGCGGTGCGGCGCCTCGGTGTAGCGGACGGTCGCGGTGTCGAGGGACCGCAGCGGGAACAGGATCGGTCGGCTCATGGCTCCTCCAAGATACGATGCCGTTTCTTGATATGAACGCTAAGCCGGTCCGATAAGATACGCAAGCGTTTCTTTATGGAGGTTGTGATGCGGCGACGCGGCGACGAGCTCGATGCGGCGATCCGCGCCGCCGTCATGACACTGCTCACCGAACAGGGGCCGGCCGGGGTGACAATGGAAGCCGTCGCCGCCGCCGCGCGCACCAGCAAGCCCGTGCTGTACCGGCGCTGGCCCGACGGCGCCGCGCTGCTGCGAGACACCTTGCTGCGCAACGCGAAAGCGGCAATTCCCCATGCCGACACGGGTAGCTACCGCGGCGACATACTGGCGGTCCTGCGCGGCTGGGCCGCGGTGTTCACCGGACCGCAGGCCGCCACCATGCGCGCGGTGGTCGCCGCGATGACCGGCGACGACGAGCTCGCCGCCGCGTTCCGGAGCGACGTGATCGGCTGGCGCAAGGAGGAGATGGCCGACCTGCTGGCCCGCGGGGTGGCCCGCGGAGACGTGCGGGCCGACGTCCCCGTGGAGATCGCCCGCGAACTCGGCCAGAGCGTGCTGTGGCACCGCCTGCTGATCACCGGCGATCCCATCACCGACGACTTGGTGGTCGAACTCGTCGACCAGGTTCTGGTGCCGTTCGTCGCCCCTACTACGCCACGTAGTTAGCGCTGTTCTACGATCAGGCCGTGCTCGCCAAGCTGCCTATCCCCTCGCTTCGGGTCCAGCGGCTCATCGCGTTCCTGGTCATCCTGACCCAGGGCGGTATCTCCGTCACCGGGGCCATCGTCCGTGTCACTGCGTCCGGACTTGGCTGTCCGACCTGGCCGCAGTGTTTCCCCGGCAGCTTCGTTCCGGTGCCGCACGCCGAAGTGCCCGTGGTGCATCAGGCCGTCGAATTCACGAACCGGATGTTCACGTTCGGTGTGGTGCTGACGGCCGCCCTGGCCGTGCTGGCCGTCATCCGCGCCGGCCGCCGCCGCGAAGTCCAGGTCTACGCCTGGCTGATGCCCGGGTCGACGGTGCTGCAAGCGGTCATCGGTGGAATCACGGTCCGCACCGGGCTGCTGTGGTGGACGGTGGCAGTCCACCTGCTGGTGTCCATGGTGATGGTCTGGTTGGCAGTGCTGCTCTATGTCAAGATCGGCGAACCCGACTCGGGCACCGCCCAACTCGTTGTACCCCGGCCACTGCGCTGGTTCACCGCCCTGACCGCCGTCACGCTGTCCACCGTGCTGGTGACCGGCACTCTGGTGACCGGCGCCGGACCGCATGCCGGCGACAAGAGCGCCCTGCAACCGGTCAAGCGCCTGCAGATGGAAATCACCGACCTCGCGCACCTGCACTCGTCGCTGCTGGTCGCCTACCTCAGCTTCGTGATCGGGCTGGGCTTTACCCTGCTCGCAGTGCGCGCCCCCAAGCCGGTGCTGGTGCGGTTGGCCGTCCTCGCCGGACTCGTGCTTGCGCAGGGCCTGGTCGGCGCAGTCCAGTTCTACACCGGCGTGCCCGCGGTACTGGTCGCCATCCACGTGGCCGGCGCCGCCGCCTGCACCGCGGCCACCGCCGCGCTATGGGCGTCGATGCGAGAGCGGACCGAGGTCGAGCCGCTCCAAGGCTGACTCGACGCCGACGGCGAATTGCCGTTGCGCCAAAGCCCGTTCGGGTTCGGCCAGTTGTCGCCAGCCCAGCCCTGGCTCGACCAATTCCAGCTCGAGCAACCGCGGGTCCCGACGGTCGCCGATGACGTCCACCCGGGCGTACAGGAATTCCGTCGGCTCGATGCCGAGATGGGCGGCCGCGGCAGCCAGCGTCGCGTAACCGACGTCCCACAATTCGAAGTCCGGGTCAGCCGGTTGCAGCTGTTCCTCGGCGTAGGTGCCGGAATCGTGCATCTCCAGACTGCCGCCGGGCGGCGGCAACATCGGCCCCTTGATGAAGGCGTGCGACTGCTTGCCGGCCAGGAACACCAGTGCGGTCTCCCCTGCCTCGATGCGCTCGTCGTAGGGCTGGATCAGCGCGGTGCGGCCGTCGGACTGTAGTGCGGCAGCATGCTCAGCGGCCGCGGCAGCATCGGTGAACCGTTGCGCCCCAACCGAACCGGCACCCACCGCGGGCTTGACCACCACCTCGCCGCGGGGCACCGACACCGACTCCCCCGGCGCGAAGAAACCGCTGGGCACCGTCGGCACCCCGGCGGCCGCCAGATCGGCCAGGTACCGCTTGTCGCTGTTCCACGCGACCACCTGGGGCGCGTTCAGCAGATTGCGCACCTGCTTCGTCCACGCCAGGAATTCGTCGTGCCGCTCGGTGTAGTCCCAGGTGGCCCGCAGGATCACCAGATCGGCCTGCAGGGTGGCCGGGTCATCCCAGGCCAGCCAGTGGGCATGCAAACCGCGGTCGCGCAACGCCCTGACCAACCCGTCGTCGTCTCCGTCGCCTTCGACGAGAGCCTGACAACCTGCCAAAACGACACGGGGATGACGGATATCGGGCCGCGCGAGTTTCACGTTGGAATGATAGGTGGCATGCACGCCATCGAAGTCGCCGAACTCGGCGGTCCGGAAGTCCTGTCCTTCGTCGAACGTCCCGAGCCCACCCCGGGTCCGGGTGAGGTCCTGATCAAGGCTGAGGCCATCGGCGTCAACTTCATCGACACCTACTTCCGCTCCGGGTTGTATCCGCGTCCGGTGCCCTACATCCCGGGCCAGGAGGTCTGCGGAACCATCGCCGCCATCGGCGACGACGTGGCAGCGCTGGCCGTCGGCGACCGGGTGGTCACCGCCGCGGCGGACGGCACGTACTCCGAATACTGCGTCGCACCAGCCGATTACGTGGCCTACGTGCCCGACGGCGTGGAGCCCGAAGTCGCCGCGGCGGCCCTGCTCAAGGGCATGACGGCCCACTACCTGATCAAGTCGACCTACCCCGTGCAGCAAGGCGACACGGTGCTGCTGCACGCCGGCGCCGGCGGCGTCGGGCTGATCCTGACCCAGTGGGCCACCAGCATGGCGGTGCGCGTCATCACCACGGTCTCCAACAGCGACAAAGCTGCGCTCTCGCGGCAGGCCGGCGCCATCGAGGTGCTGGACTACCCCGACGATCCCGCCGAGTTCGGCGCCAAAATCCGCGAACTCACCGACGGCAACGGCGTCGCCGCGGTGTACGACGGAGTGGGCGCCTCCACGTTCGAGGCGAGCCTGGCCAGCCTCGCAGTGCGGGGCACCTTGGCACTGTTCGGCGCATCCAGCGGCCCGGTGCCGCCGATCGATCCACAGCGCCTGAACAGTGGCGGATCCCTGTTCCTGACCCGGCCGACGCTCGCGCATTACACCCGCAACACCGACGAGTTCTCCTGGCGGGCAGGCGAACTGCTGCAGGCGATCTCCGATGGGACCCTCAACGTGACGGTGAGCCAGCGTTACCCGCTGGCCGACGCCGCGCGCGCACATGCCGACCTGCAGGCCCGTCTGACCGTCGGTTCGGTGGTGCTGGTCCCCTAGACCGGCTGGGCCGCGGGAAACGTCCAGCCGCCGTCGAGGATCTCGGGACGCGGCCGGTACAACCGGACGGTGTAGTTCCAGCCCGGGGTGATCGGCAGCAGGTTGGGACCGCCGGCGCCGCCGAACTGGATGGTGGTGCTGCCGTCGGCGTCCTTAACCGCGGTGATGTTGTTCAGCGAGTAGGCGTTCTGGTCGTTCGCCGTGAAGTAGCCGTCCTTGTTGTAGACGGTGACCGACCAGAAGCCGTCGACCGGAACGTCTTTGACGGTGAGCCGGTGCACCGTGGTGCCGTCGTTACGCGCCGGTACGACGGTCAGATAGAACGCGTCACGTTCGGGATTGCCGCCCCAGGCATTGGCCGACCCGATCAGGTGGCGCACCGGTTCGGTGTCGGCGACGGTGCCGAACATGCCCTTGGTGTCCGGCAGCGTGGTGGCGAGGGTGACGAGCGCGTCGCGCACCGTCTTCTGGCTCACCGGGTCCCACTGCGGCACCTCGAAGCTGCCGGGCGCGTCCTGCGCGACGGTGATGGCGTCCTGCAGTGCGTGCACGGCCGCCAGATCGGCAGCATCGTTGGGATCGACCAACATGCGGATCGCCGTCGCGACGTAGCGGGTACCGACGGCTTCGCGCGTCAGGGTCACCGTGGCCGGGGCGTAGGCGACCTGGGTCGTGTAGTGGTCCTCACTGATGGCCTGCAGCGACATGAAGCGGCCCGCACTGTCGGGCAAGGTGACGGTGACGGGTCCGGCATCGAGGTCGAACACCGCTGCCGAGTAGAGCGTGTCGCGGTTCTGCCGGATGACGATCTGGTGGTCGATCGAGCTCAGCTCGCGGTGGTGAAGAAGGCTACCGACGCCTCCGTCGTTCACGATGCCGGAGAAGTACAGATCCGATTCGGCGCGGACGAAGTTGTCAGGGCTCACCAATTGGGGCATGCCCCAAAACTAGCGGGTCCGTCAGCGGCCGAACACCATCGGCAGCGCGAGAGCCGAATCGACCGCCAGGGCGCAGAACACCACCGCGAGGTAGTTGTTCGACTGCAGGAACAGGCGCAGCGGCTTCACGGGCTCGCCGCGCTTCACGCCGGAGTACAACTGGTGCGCCATGACCAGGAACCACACGCCGGCGACGAGCGCGACGGCCGCGTACAGCCAGCCGGTGGCGAACGCCAGGGCGAGCGTGGTGATGACGGTCGCCCAGGTGTAGATGAGGATCTGTCTGGTGACTTCGCGCTCGGTGGCGACGACGGGCAGCATCGGCACTCCGGCTGCCTCGTAGTCCTCCTTGTAGCGCATGGCCAGCGCCCAGGTGTGCGGCGGCGTCCAGAAGAAGATGATCAGGAACATCACCAGCGCCGGCCACTGAATGGTGCCGGTGACCGCTGACCAGCCGATCATCACCGGCATGCAGCCGGCCGCGCCGCCCCACACCACGTTTTGCGAGGTGCGGCGCTTCAGCAGCAGCGTGTAGACGAACACGTAGAAGGCGATGGTCGCCAGGGCCAGCAGGCCCGAGAGCAGATTCGAGGTGCGCCACAGCCACAGGAACGACGTGACGGTCAGCACCAGACCGAAGATCAGCGCGTTCCGGGTGGGTACCGTCGCCCGGGCCAGTGGCCGGCGGGCCGTGCGCTTCATCACCTTGTCGATATCGGCGTCGGCGACACAGTTCAGGGTGTTGGCGCCGGCGGCTGCGAGCATGCCGCCGAACAAGGTGTTCAGGATCAACAGCGGTTTGATCGGACCTTGGCTGGCCACCCAGTCGAAGCGGTGGGCCAGCAGCATCGCCGGGATCGTGGTCACCAGCAGCAGTTCGATGACCCGCGGCTTGGTGAGGGCGATGTAGGCCAGCAACGTGTCCCGAACCCGGTTCGGCGACTTGGTGGCTGACTCGTCAGACGCCGCAGCTCCGGGACCGAAACCGTGCGCCCCGTGGACAGAACGGCGCTCGCGAATGCTCACGCAGATATCTCCTCGGATGTCACGGCCGCGCAGCCTCTACTACAGACGATGGTAGACCGGCTACCTGAGTGCTCGACACCGCAGGGTGGTTTCAGGTGAACAGAAACCCAATCGCGGACAGGCCAAAGGTGAAGCGGTCTGCACCGCACGAGCGGCGCGCACTAGGGTAGTCATGCAGCTCGCTTGCGATGTGCCGAGCCCGAGACGTCCCTCAGTAGGAGTGCGCCCGTGACCACAGTCGAAGAGATTTCCGAACTCACCCGCCCGCACCACCCGGGCGACTGGACCGAGTTGGACTCGGCCGCCGTCGATACCGTACGAGTGCTGGCCGCGGATGCGGTTCAGAAGGTCGGAAACGGCCATCCCGGAACCGCCATGAGCCTGGCCCCGCTGGCCTACACCCTGTTCCAGCGCCAGATGCGGCACGACCCGTCCGACACCCACTGGATCGGCCGCGACCGCTTCGTCCTGTCCTGTGGGCATTCGAGCCTGACCCTGTACCTGCAGCTGTACATGGGCGGCTTCGGCCTCGAACTGGCCGACATCGAAGCCCTGCGCACCCGGGGTTCGCTGACCCCGGGCCACCCCGAGTACGGCCACACCAAGGGTGTGGAGATCACCACCGGCCCGCTGGGCCAGGGCCTGGCCTCGTCGGTCGGCATGGCGATGGCCGCCCGGTACGAGCGTGGGCTCTTCGACCCCGACGCCGCGCCGGGTGAGAGCCCGTTCGACCACTTCATCTACGTCATCGCCTCGGACGGCGACATCGAAGAGGGCGTGACCAGCGAGGCATCGTCGCTCGCCGGCACGCAGCAGCTCGGCAACCTGATCGTGCTGTGGGACAACAACAAGATCTCCATCGAGCACGACACCAACATCGCGCTGTCCGAGGACACCTGCGCCCGGTACCGCGCCTACGGCTGGCATGTCCAGGAGGTCGACGGCGGCGAGAACGTCACCGCGATCGAAGAAGCCCTGGCGGCCGCACGTGCCGTGACCGACCGGCCGTCGTTCATCTCGGTGCGCACGATCATCGGCTACCCCGCCCCCACCAAGATGAACACCGGTGGCGTGCACGGCTCGGCGCTGGGCGCCGACGAGGTCGCGGCCACCAAGAAGGTGCTCGGCTTCGACCCGGACAAGAGTTTCGACGTCAAGCCTGAGGTCATCGAGCACACCCGCGAGCTCGTCGCCCGCGGCAAGAAGGCACACGACGAGTGGCAGGTCGCGTTCGAGGCGTGGGCCGCCAAGGAACCCGAGCGCAAGAAGCTGCTGGACCGGCTGCACGCCGGCGAACTGCCCGAGGGCTGGGACGCCGACCTGACGTACTGGGAGCCGGGCAGCAAGGCCGTCGCGACCCGCGCCGCGTTCGGCAAGGTGCTCAACGACGTCGCCACCAAGCTGCCCGAATTGTGGGGCGGCTCAGCCGATCTCGCGGGCAGCAACAACACCACCATCAACGGGGTCAAGTCGTTCGGCCCGCCGTCGATCTCGACCGAGGACTACACCGCCGACTGGTACGGCCGGGTGCTGCACTTCGGCATCCGCGAGCACGCCATGGGCTCGATCCTCAACGGCATCGTGCTGCACGGCCCGACGCGTCCGTTCGCGGGCACCTTCCTGCAGTTCGCCGACTACATGCGTCCGGCGGTGCGCCTGGCCGCGCTGATGAACATCGACCCGATCTACATCTGGACGCACGACTCCATCGGCCTGGGTGAAGACGGCCCGACGCACCAGCCGATCGAGCACCTGGCCGCGCTGCGCGCGATCCCGAACCTGTCGGTGGTGCGTCCCGCCGACCCGAACGAGACCGCGTACACCTGGCGCACCATCCTGCAGCGCACCCACGGCAACAACCCGACCGGTTTCATCCTGACCCGTCAGGGAGTACCCGTTCTGGAGGGCACTTCTGCTGAAGGCGCCGCCAAGGGTGGTTACGTGCTCGGCGGCGGCAACCCCGCCGACGACGCCGACGTGATCATCATCGCCACCGGCTCCGAGGTGCAGCTGGCCGTCGAAGCACAGAAGCTGTTGGCGGACAAGGACATCGTCGCCTACGTGGTGTCGATGCCGTGCCTGGAGTGGTTCGAGGCACAGCCCAAGGAGTACCGGGACGCGGTGCTGCCGCCGGACGTCTCGGCACGAGTTGCGGTCGAGGCGGGTATCGCCCAGCCTTGGCACAAGCTGGTCGGTGACACCGGCGAGATCATCTCGATCGAGCACTACGGCGCATCGGCAGACGACAAGACCCTGTTCCGGGAGTTCGGCTTCACCGCGGACGCGGTGGTTGCTGCCGCGGAACGATCGCTCGATAACTAAGTCGACAGAAGAGAGCATTCAGATGACTCAGAACCCGAACCTCGCGGCGCTGAGCGCCGCCGGTGTCTCCGTGTGGCTCGATGACCTTTCCCGTGAGCGACTGCAGACCGGAAACCTGCAGCAGCTCATTGACACCCGCAGCGTTGTGGGCGTCACCACCAACCCGTCGATCTTCCAGGCGGCCCTGACCTCGGGCACCGCCTACGACGAGCAGGTGCGTGAACTCGCCTCGCGCGGTGCCGATGTCGACGCGGTGATCCGCAGCGCGACCACCGATGACGTCCGCAACGCCTGCGACGTGCTGGCCAAGGCCTACGAGGCCTCCGGCGGCGTCGACGGCCGGGTGTCCATCGAGGTCGACCCGCGGCTGGCGCACGACACCGACAAGACGATCCTGCAGGCCATCGAGCTGTGGAAGATCGTCGACCGGCCGAACCTGCTGATCAAGATTCCGGCGACGCTGGCGGGCCTGCCCGCCATCACCGCGGTGATCGCCGAGGGCATCTCGGTCAACGTCACCCTGATCTTCTCGGTGGAACGCCACCGCGCCGTGATGGACGCCTACCTGACGGGCCTGGAGAAGGCCCGCGAGGCCGGCCACGACCTGTCCAAGATCCATTCCGTCGCTTCGTTCTTCGTGTCCCGCGTGGACACCGAGATCGACGCCCGCTTGGAGAAGCTCGGCGGCTCGGCGCTGGGTCTGCGCGGCAAGGCCGGCGTCGCGAACGCCCGGCTGGCCTACGCGGCCTACGAGCAGGTCTTCGGCGGTCCGCAGTTCGCGAACCTCAAGGCTGAGGGTGCCCGGGTGCAGCGTCCGCTGTGGGCGTCGACCGGCGTGAAGAACCCGGACTACTCGGACACGTTGTACGTCACCGAACTGGTGGCCGTCGACACCGTGAACACCATGCCGGAGAAGACCATGGAAGCGGTCGCCGACCACGGTCAGGTCACCGGCGACACCATCTCCGGAACGGCCGCCGCTTCGCAGGCCGTGTTCGACGAGCTGTCGGCCGTCGGCATCGACTTGGACGACGTGTTCAACCTCCTCGAAGTCGAGGGCGTCGACAAGTTCGAGAAGTCGTGGGGCGAACTGCTCGAGGCTGTGCAAGGTCAACTCGACGCTTTGCGATGAGCGCTGGCGCGACGAGCCGAGGCACACGCAATGACTGACTGCAGCGGGCGGCCGGCGGATTGGGTGAACCCCCTGCGGGACAAGCGCGACAAGCGCATGCCCCGCATCGCCGGCCCATGCGCGGTGGTGATCTTCGGCGTCACAGGCGATCTCGCCCGGAAGAAGCTGATGCCGGCAATCTACGACCTGGCCAACCGGGGCCTGTTGCCACCGACGTTCTCGCTGATCGGTTTCGCCCGGCGCGACTGGGATCACGAGGACTTCGGCCAGGTCGTCCATGACGCCGTGCAGCAGCACGCCCGCACGCCGTTCCGCCAGGAGGTGTGGGATCGCCTCGCCGAGGGATTCCGTTTCGTGCAGGGCACTTTCGACGACGACGCGGCGTTCGCGCGGCTGGCCGACACGCTGCACAAGCTCGACGAGGAACGCGGCACCGGCGGCAATCACGCCTTCTACCTGTCGATTCCGCCGAATGCGTTCCCTCAGGTGTGCGAGCAGCTGTCCAAGTCCGGTCTGGCCAACAAGCCCGACGGCTGCTGGTCGCGGGTGGTCATCGAGAAACCGTTCGGCCACGACCTGGCCAGCGCGGAGGCGCTCAACGGCGTCGTCAACAGTGTCTTCCCGGAGTCGTCGGTGTTCCGCATCGACCACTACCTGGGTAAGGAGACCGTCCAGAACATCCTGGCGCTGCGGTTCGCCAACGAGCTGTTCGAGCCGGTGTGGAACTCGCACTATGTCGACAGCGTGCAGATCACCATGGCCGAGGACATCGGCCTCGGCGGACGTGGTGGCTACTACGACGGTGTCGGGGCGGCGCGCGATGTCATCCAGAACCACCTGCTGCAGCTGCTGGCGCTGACGGCGCTGGAAGAACCGGTGAACTTCTCCCCCGGCGAACTGCAGGCCGAGAAGATCAAGGTGCTGTCTGCGACGCGGTTGGCAGAACCGTTGGACGAGACCACCTCCCGCGGTCAGTACGCCGCCGGCTGGCAGGGCGGACAAGAGGTCGTCGGCCTGCTGGACGAGGAAGGCTTCTCCAAGACCTCGACCACCGAGACCTTCGCGGCGATCACCGTCGAGGTCGACACCCGGCGGTGGGCGGGAGTGCCGTTCTATCTACGCACCGGAAAGCGCTTGGGCCGCAGGGTCACTGAGATCGCGCTGGTGTTCAAGCGGGCACCGCACCTGCCGTTCGACGCCACCATGACCGACGAACTCGGCCAGAACGCACTGGTGATCCGGGTGCAGCCGGACGAGGGCATCACGCTGCGGTTCGGCTCGAAGGTGCCGGGCCATCTCATGGAAGTCCGTGACGTCAGCATGGACTTCTCCTACGGTTCAGCATTCGCCGAGGACTCCCCCGAGGCCTACGAGCGGCTGATCCTCGACGTCCTGCTCGGCGAACCGTCCCTGTTCCCGGTGAACGCCGAAGTCGAATTGTCTTGGAAGATCCTGGATCCCGCGCTGGAGCACTGGGCCGCGCAGGATGAGGCCGGCGGGCGGCCCGAGGCCTACGAGTCGGGTACCTGGGGACCGGAATCGGCGTTCGAGATGCTGCGGCGGTCCGGCCGTGAATGGAGGCGGCCGTGATTCTCGATCTGCCCGACACCAATACCGGTGCCATCAACAAGAAGATCGTCGCGCTGCGCGAAGAGGGTGGCGCCATCACCCTCGGCCGGGTGCTGACGCTCGTGGTCGCCCCGACCACCGAGATGCTCCTGGAGGAATCCATCGAGGCGGCCAACACGGCCAGCCGCGAGCACCCCTGCCGCGTCATCGTGGTGATCCCGGGCGACGTATCGGCGGCGACGCCCCGACTCGACGCCCAGCTGCGGGTGGGCCGGGACGCCGGCGCCAATGAGGTTGTGGTGCTGCGACTCTCGGGTCCGTTGGCCGGCCACGCGAGCAGCGTGGTGACGCCGTTCCTGCTGCCCGATACCCCGGTGGTGACCTGGTGGCCCGACGCGGCTCCCGGCGTCCCCGCCGCCGACCCGTTGGGCAAGCTGGCCGTGCGGCGCATCACCGACGCGACGAACGGATCCGATCCCCTGGCCTCGATCAAGGGCCGGCTGGCCGGATACACCTCGGGTGACACTGATCTGGCATGGAGCCGGGTCACGTACTGGCGAGCGTTGCTGGCATCCGCGGTCGATCAGGCGCCGTACGAACCGATCACCTCGGCTCTGGTGTCGGGCCTGAAAGACGAACCCGCACTGGACATTCTGGCGGGCTGGCTGGCCAGTTGCATCGACGGTCCGGTGCACCGCGCGGTCGGCGACCTCAAGGTGGAATTGGTGCGGCCCAGCGAGACCATCGCGTTGAGCCGGCCACAGAAGGGCGTCACGGCGGTGCTCACCCGCACCGGCCGGCCGGAGGCCCGAATCCCCTTGGCACGCCGTGAAGCTCGCGATTGCCTCGCCGAAGAGATGCGCCGGCTCGATGCCGACGACATCTACCACCGCGCCCTGCAGGGCCTGGACAAGGTCATCTATGTCTGAGCAGATCATCGAGAAGTACTCCGACGCCGACACTTTGGTGACCGCGGTGGGCGATCGCCTGGTCGCGGCCATCAACGGCGCCATCGAGGCCCGCGGCGTGGCCTACATCGTGCTGACCGGCGGCGGTACCGGCATCAAGCTGCTCAAGCATGTCGGCGGACATCCGATCGACTGGGCCAAAGTGCACCTGTTCTGGGGCGACGACCGCTACGTCCCGGCCGACGATGCCGACCGGAACATCAAGCAGGCCCGGGAGGCGCTGCTGGATTCCGTTGCCATTCCGGCCGACAACGTGCACGCGATGGCCGCGAGCGATGGCGAATTCGGTGACGACATCGACGCCGCGGCTGCCGCCTACGCAGGTGAGCTGGCCGTCGTGTCCGGAAACGGCGCGTCCACACCAGAATTCGACGTGCACCTGATGGGCATGGGCGGCGAGGGCCACGTCAACTCGTTGTTCCCGCACAGCGACGCGGTCCGCGAGACCGCGCGGTACGTCGTCGCCGTCACCGACTCCCCCAAACCGCCGCCGCGACGGATCACGCTGACCCTGCCCGCCGTCCGTCGCTCCCGCCAGGTGTGGCTGGTCGTGGCCGGCGCCGAGAAGGCCGATGCGGTGGCAGCAGCGGTCGGCGGCGCTGCGGCAGATGACATTCCAGCGGCCGGCGCGATCGGCACCGAGGCAACTGTGTGGTTGCTCGACGCGGCCGCGGCGGCGAAACTGTAGCCATGGTCGACAAAGGCGATGGCCGCACCCGCCCCGTCGGCGGCCGTATCCGGACGCTCACACAGGCAGCGCTGAACGCCGACGTCACCGTCTCCCAGGTCGATGCACTGCTGGTCGACATGGAAGGCACGCTGGCCACCCTCAGCGGGCTGACCGACAACCTCGACACGACGATGTCGCGGTTCAACGAGACCATCACCCAGATCGACGAACTCGCGCCCCGCATTTTCGGCGTGGTCGATCGGATGGAGGCGATCGTGTCACGCGTCGAGGCCATCGTCGGCGTCGCCGAGACGGTCCTCTCACCGGTCACGGTCACCGAGAATGCGGTGCGTGGCGTGCTGAAGTCCGTTCGCGGCTGGGCTCCGTAGCGCGCCAGCTGCCTGCCCGCGACAGTCTTCGGACGACCAGCGATTACGCAGGGCAGTGATGTCCGCGACGATCTGCGACGGCGTACGCCCCATGCCAATATCGTTGGCGCCGAGCGCGATCCACAACACATCAGCGTCCGAGCTGTAGTCCTCGGCCACTGCGCGACCAGTCAAGTCACCGGCGTCGTGCTCCTGGTTGTACGCCGCGATGCCGTACTTGACGGCGAGGTTGTCGAAGCTGATACCCGACGCCTGACGCACCCGGAAGCCCAGCAGCAGAACAGAATCCGAACTACCCGAAGCCGCAGTTATCACGACGGTATGCGTGCCGTCGGGCGGGTGGCATCGTGCGGTGGACACCACCAGTAGCCTCCCCCTCCACTCTCAGTCCACCGTGAAAGCCGCGGCCTCGGCTGACGTCGGCGAGGGTGGTGCCCGTGTTGAGTCGCGTGCGTCGCGTCACGAGAACACAACCCCCGACATCACGAACGAGACAGCGGACGCGGTACCGGCAAGCGCGGAGATGAAGTCACCCGGCCCGAGGAACTGGCCCGACAGCTCGGACGCTGATGTGTTGTGGATCGCGCTCGGCGCCAACGATATTGGCATGGGGCGTACGCCGTCGCAGATCGTCGCGGACATCACTGCCCTGCGTAATCGCTGGTCGTCGGCGGACTGTGTGTTGGTGATCGAGCCGGACAACGGTGATAATGGTGCGGCGCACGCGAACTATGTGACGGCGATGCGGACACTGGCGGTCACGCTGGACCTTCCGCTGCTCGACATGTCGCTGCGGCTCGGTACGCACGCGCAGATGGTCGCGGCGCAGATCATGGGCCCCGACGATATCCACCTGAACGCGGTCGGCCAATCCGACTGGGCGGCAGTCACCTTGGAGGGTGTGCAGTCCGTAGCCCGCGCCGCTGACGGGCTGGCGACAGTGAAGGCCACAGCGGATGCATCGACCGGCCGCGCAATCGCGTTCTCGATCGCCCTCGGATAAAGGAGAGTCATGCCCCAGAACTTGATGGCCTCGACAAGCGCGCTGCCGCAGGTGCTCGTGTCACAGCAGGTCGCCTCATCGGAGACAACCCAGTACACAGGGCCGGCATCGTCGGCCGTCAAGATCGCGTCAGCCGTCCTCACGAACACGACAGGGTCGCCAGTCACGGTGTCCCTGTCGCTGGTGAAGTCCGGCGGCACTGCGGGTTCCGCGAATCGAGTGCTGTCGGCGTACTCACTCGGTGCTGGTGATTCCACCGTGGTGTCTGAGCTGTCGGGCCAGTTCCTCGGGCCGGGTGACTTCATCTCCGCGCTTGCCGGTACCGCGTCCGCTGTCTCGTTCGTGATGTCGGGGGTTGTGTTCTCGTGACGCGACGCACGCGACTCAACACGGGCACCACCCTCGCCGACGTCAGCCGAGGCCGCGCAGGAAGCGGCTGGGCTCCGTAGAGCGCCCGCTGCCTGCACGAGACAGACTTCGACAAAGACCACAGGCATCACTCTCCTTTATCCGAGGGCGATCGAGAACGCGATTGCGCGGCCGGTCGATGCATCCGCTGTGGCCTTCACTGTCGCCAGCCCGTCAGCGGCGCGGGCTACGGACTGCACACCCTCCAAGGTGACTGCCGCCCAGTCGGATTGGCCGACCGCGTTCAGGTGGATATCGTCGGGGCCCATGATCTGCGCCGCGACCATCTGCGCGTGCGTACCGAGCCGCAGCGACATGTCGAGCAGCGGAAGGTCCAGCGTGACCGCCAGTGTCCGCATCGCCGTCACATAGTTCGCGTGCGCCGCACCATTATCACCGTTGTCCGGCTCGATCACCAACACACAGTCCGCCGACGACCAACGATGCCGGCCCTGTGTACTGGGTTGTCTCCGATGAGGCGACCTGCTGTGACACGAGCACCTGCGGCAGCGCGCTTGTCGAGGCCATCAAGTTCTGGAGCGTGACTCGCCGTTATCCGGGGGCGATCCTGGGCCCCGCCGATATCCCCCCGAACCCGGTCGGCGACCCATACCCGATGTCGTAGTGATTCCAGCCGCCCACCTGGGAAATACGCGGGTCGCTGGGCGTCGGCGGGCTGTGTGGTGGTCGAAGACGGCGAGGTAGTGGTGGGCGCCTTGTCCGGCCATGCGGATGAGGTCCGGGATCGGTAGGCGGCTGCCGGTGTGGGTGACGGCCACCCCCGCGCCTTTTTCGAGCTCCTGGACGGTGCAGGTGGCGACGACGGACCCACCGACATCACCAACCTCACCCTGGCCTGCGGCCCCGACAACCGAGCCGCCGACACCGGCGGCTGGACCACCACCATGGGCCCCAACGGCAGAGCCCACTGGACCCCACCACCTTGTCGCAGTGCGAGGCCGATCTGGTCGCCGCCGCCCAAGCTGAGGGCGCCATCAACGTCGAGCACGTCGCAGTGATCACGAACTTCTTCGCGACGGGCCCGCTGCACACTCCGCTGCTCCACATGTCGCCGCGGCTCGGGACGCACGCGCCGATGGTCGCCGCGCAGATCGTGGGCCGGGACGATAGCCACCTGAAGGCGGTCTGCCGGCCGGCAGACCGCCTTCAGGTGGCTATCGTCCCGGCCCACGATCTGCCCCGCGACCACGTGCGGGTGCATGGTGTGGCGCTCCCTGGTCGGTTCGGGTGGATATGGTGGGGGCCCATGTTCGGCGCCGCGACAATCTGCGCGGGCGTACCGGGCCGCAGCGCCATGTCGAGCGGCGGAGGGTCACCGTCGCAAGCGCTGACAGCCTGGTCCGCGGCGCGGTAGGCGCCCGCCGGTGTCGGCGGCTCGGTTGTCGGGGCCCCTGACCTGCGCCGCGCCCTTTGCCGCGTGCGGCCCGGGAAGCCCGCGCAGCTGAGCTTCCCGCGACACGGTAGTTCGAAGCCGTAGTTCGACACTGTTGACTGCGGTGCCGGCAAATGGGGCGTGCCGGGCAGCAACCCGCTGCCAGCTGTTGCCGACGCTCGCCGCCGCGGCCCGTATCGCCCCTCGAGTTCGCTACCGCACCACCACAGGGGTTGGTCAGCTTCCCGCGACACGGTAGTTCGAAGCCGTAGTTCGACACTGTTGACTGCGGTGCCCATGGGGCGTGTACTGGACTTCTAGCAATATCAGAGGTGCCACCGTGATCGTCATCATTGGACTAGTCGTTCTGCTCATGGCGACGATCGCAGGATTAGCCGGTGTGCTCACAAACGGCACCACCACCGAATCACGGGTGAACCACAAGAATTCAGCCTTGGGCGCAACCGGATTCCCTTCTTCGAACCCCGCCTTCGGACACCGTCACTACTAGTGCTGTTGTGGCACAGCATATTTCGCGACACCCAAAGCCCAGTCCGGCCGATCTGAGACCCGACACCCTAGTCAACCGTTCAAAGAAGCCATCATGATCATCAGCACCGACGCCTTGATCGTCATCATCGCGGTTTCAGCAATCGCCTTACTCATCGCTCTCGGGGCGATGTTGATGAAAAAGAGCTTTCTCCTGCTTGTCAAAGGCCGGGCAAGCCGGCCGGCGCGCGTCGCCCACCACGGCTGGATGCCGTTCCGCTAACGGCGAGCCAAGATCGCTACCCGCTGTTACGCAGCGCGGTGGCCAACCCGCTCATGGTCAGCAGGATGCCGCGTTGCACGAGTTCGTCGTCGTCGCCTGACCGGTAGCGGCGCAGCAGCTCGACCTGCAGGTGGTTCAGCGGCTCGAGGTAGGGGAACCGGTTGAACACCGACCGTGCCAGGGCCGGGTTGTCGGCGAGCAGGTCATCGTGCCCGGTGATCAGAGCGTGCATCCGGATGGTGCGCTCGTGTTCGGCAGCGATCTTGTCGAACACCCGATGGCGCAGCGCCTCGTCGTCCACGAGCTCCGAATACCGCGCTGCCAAGCCGAGATCCGACTTGGCCAGCACCTGCGCCATGTTGGACAGCACGGTCCGGAAGAACGGCCACTTCGCATACAGGTCTTGCAGCACCGCGAGGCCGCCGTCGGTGCTCTCGACGAATTCCTCGAAGGCCGTCCCGGTGCCGTACCAACCGGGCAGCATGACCCGCGACTGGCTCCAGGCCAGCACCCACGGGATGGCCCGCAGATCGGAGATCGACGTGGTCGGCTTGCGCGATGTCGGGCGACTCCCGATGTTGAGCGCACCGATCTCGCTGACGGGCGTCGACGCCTTGAAGTACTCGACGAATCCCGGTGTGTCGTGGACCAATGCGCTGTAGGCCCGCTGGGCCCGCTCGGCGAGGTCGTCCAGCACGTCGTACGCAGGTGCTGCCGCGTCCCCGAGCCCTTCGACGTCGAGCAGCGTCGACTCCAGGGTCGCGGCCAGTAGGGTCTCCAGATTGCGATGCGCGGCATGCGGTTCGGCGTATTTGGCGGCGATGACCTCGCCCTGCTCGGTGATCCGCAGCGAGCCCCTGACCGCACCGGGCGGCTGCGCGAGAATCGCGTCATAGCTCGGGCCACCGCCGCGGCCGACGGTGCCGCCGCGACCATGGAACAGCCGCAGCCGAATACCGGTCTTGCGGGCCGATTCCACGAGATCGAGCTCGGCCCGGTACAGCGCCCAGTTGGCCGCCAGGTAGCCGCCGTCCTTGTTCGAATCTGAGTAGCCCAGCATCACCTCCTGGTGGTCGCCGCGGACGGTGACGATCGAGCGGTACAGCGGAATAGCAAGGGCCGCTTCCAGAATCGACGATCCACGTTGCAGGTCGTCGATGGTCTCGAACAGCGGCACGATGCCCACCGGGCTGTACGGTTCGGGCCCGGCCGCGTCCAGCAGGCCTGCTTCTTTGAGCAGCACCGCAGCTTCCAAGAGGTCGGACACCGACTGGCACATCGAGATGATGTAGTTGGGAACCGCCGGCGGCCCGAAGACCTCGACCGCCCGGGCCGCCGCGGCGACGATGTCCAGTTCCTTGCGCGCCAGCTCCGACAGCTCGGCGTCTCGGCTCACCAACGGCCGGCGGGTGGACAGTTCGGTGACCAGAACGGCGACGCGTTCGTCCTCCGGCAGCGATGCGTAGTCGGGATGCACGCCGGCCCACGCCAGCAGCTCGGCAACCACCTGCTCATGCACTTCGGAGTTCTGCCGCAGATCCAGGCCACACAGGTGAAAACCGAAGACCCGCACAGACTCTCGCAACCGGGCCAGCCGGTCGTCGGCCAGCACACTGGTGCCGCCGGCACGCAGCGAGGCGTCGATGACATCCAGGTCGGCCAGCAGCTCGGACGGCGAGGTGTATTGCGGCAGCCCGAGGTCCAGCTCGTGCTCGGGTTGCCGGTCGAGGACCTCGGCGGCGGTGGCCGTCAGGCGCCCGCGGATCACGTGCAGCGCCTGGCGGTACGGTTCGTCGGCGTGGGCCGGTTCGGGATGCTGGTCGGCCAGCGCCTGCAGCGCATCGCTGACGCGGACCAGCCGCGCCGACATGGACAGCTCGTGTTCCAGCGCAAGGAGTTCGGCGAAGTAGCGGTCGAACGCGGTGTAGGCCGCGCTACCGGTGGCCAGCCGCACCACGTCGGCGGTGACGTTGGGGTTGCCGTCGCGGTCACCGCCGATCCACGAACCGGGCCGCAGGATCGGCGTCTCCAGCAGTTGAGCATCCGGCCAGCGCGCCTGCAGCGCGGTCCGCACGTCCGCGTTCACCTGCGGGATGACATCGAAGAACGCGGCGGGGTAATAGCGCAGACCGGTGGCGATCTCATCTTGAATCTTCAACCGCGACAAGCGGATCAGCGCGGTCTGCCACAGGGTGAGGATGTGCCGGCGCAACTCGGTCTCGATGTCGCGGTCGTCGCGCGTCAAGGTGTGTCCGTGCAGTCGCAGCCGCATCAGGTCGGTGATCCGGTTCTGGGTGTCGAAGATGGTGCGCCGCCGGGTTTCGGTGGGGTGAGCGGTGATCACCGGCGAGACCAGAGCGCCAAGGAGCGCGTCAGCGACGGCCGCCGCGTCCAATCCGCCGGCCTGGTCCAGCTTGCGGTACGTCGCGGCCAGGCTGCTGTCCTGCGGCGGCTCGCCCGCCGCCACGTGCACGGCGCGCCGCCGTTCGCGGTGGATGTCCTCCGCGACGTTGGCCAGCAGCGCGAAGTGGGTGAACGCCCGGATCACCGGTATCGCCTGATGAATGTCTATGCCGGAGAACAGCGCTGCCAGCTCCGCCCGGTCGATCTCCGACCGCCGCACCCGGAACGATTCCACTCGCGCCCGTTCCACCAAGTCAAAGACGGCGTCGCCGTTCTGTTCGCGCACGGTGTCGCCGAGGATGGCGCCGAGCAGCCGGATGTCCTCGCGCATCGGTTCGGTGGCCTCACGGCCGAGTTCGGTGCGCTGAACCGATCCGATCGGCAGCAGCGCGGTGTCGGGGACGTTCGGAAGCTCTGCCATCACCTCAGTATCGACGGTGGACGCCGGTGCTGCAGGGCACGGCTGCCTGGTTCACGGCGAACCAACCGGGACGATCGGCGTTGACGACGTCGTCGGCGACGGATTCGTCGTCGATGGCGGCGCCGATGGTTTCTGCCCGTCCGGCAGCACAATCGGGGACGCCGCGCTATCGCGGTTGTCGCCGCCACCCCCACCGCTGCTGTCTGAATCCACGTTGGGTGGCCAATCCACCGCGGTCGGGGGCCAGGCCTTGGCCGACGAGCTGCCGCCACCTGGTGGCGCGCAACCCGATCCGGCGCCGAAGTCACCCGCGCCGGTGCAGTCCGCGCTTGCCGGCGGAGAAACCGTGAGCCAAACCGAGACCGCCCAGGCCACGACGCCGACCGCCGAGAGCCATCGGCGTCCGGATATGACAGGCATTCGCACGGCGCTCATAGCTGCAGGATGTCCCCGTACGCATTCACGCTGTCGTCGTTCTTGTCGGTGTCGATGGTCACCGTGGAGAAGAACCGGATGGCCACTGCCCCGCCGCAGGCGTCGACCTTGACGTGTGCGTCGTGCACGGTGATGCCACCGTCGCGGCCCTTCAGCGTTTTCTTCCCCAGCACCACGTTGGTGATGGTGCCCGGCAACAGGTTCACCGAGACGTTGCCCTCCAGATCGGCGTACGGACCGATGGCATTCAGCACGTTTCCGCTGAATCCGGGGTTGATGCCGATGTCGGCATCACCTCCGACGCTGGCGCCCTCACTGAGGTCGACCTGGCAGCCCAGCTGCAAGCCCACGATCAACGTCCCGTTGTTCACCGCCGACGAGCCACTCCCGTCGATGGTGGCCTCGGCCCGGCCGGTGACGAATCCCTCGCGGGTGAAGGCCGTAGCAGCCATGTTGGGCACCGAGTTGACGGCCATCTGGGTGAGCGAAACTCCAAGGCGCCAACCGTCTTCGGTGTTGATGGCCTGCCGGACGTCGGCGACCGGCAGCGGATCGGCTCGCGCCACCCCGCCGGCCACGCCACCGGTTATCGAGAGCAGCGCCATCGCACCCGCGCCGATACGCACACGTTTCACCACAGACTCCGCCCGACGTAAGCGACCACTGTCCCGGCGACGCCGCCAGGTATCGAGGCGAGCGTAGGAGCGGGCGCTAAGCGCGTCCTGTCATCGGCATAAGTGCCAGCCAAGCACCGGCTGGACGCTTCCTGTCAGTGGCAGCAGCACAAACAAAACCGGCCACGCCTGACAGGCGTGGCCGGTTCGGAAAATCTGAAAATTAGGCGCCGTACTTGATCTGCAGCGCGATGCCGACGATCGACACCAGCCAGATGCCGGTGATGAAGTACGTCAGGCGGTCCAGGTTCTTCTCCACGACGGTGGAGCCGGACAGGCTGGACTGCACGCCGCCGCCGAAAAGGGTCGACAGACCGCCACCCTTGGCCCGGTGGAGCAACACCAGCAACACAACCAACAGGCTGGTGACGATCAACGTGATCTGCAGGGCCAAAATCATGACCCACAGCTTACCGGGTAGGGCGCCGCGCTCCTGCCGCGGACCACCGTCGGGTCGTCACCATGGTCGCGACCACGTTGCTGGATTTGCCAGAAAATTCACAGTTTCGGCGATGCGGGCCGCGGTGGCGGCGCACTATGAACAGATCAGCATCCACTACTCGGCCCCTTTGGAGGCCAACATGTCCGTCCTCAAATTTGCTTCAGCAGCTTTGCTGGCTGCCGCATTGGCGGTCACCACAGCACCGGTCTCGATCGCCGCACCCAGCGATGACACGTGGGACATCGAGGCCTACGACAACTGCATGAAAAAGACCGTCCGGAACGCCGACCTGTGCTGCATAGAGTCGGGAGGCATCCCCGGCATGGACCCCGAGACAGGCTGCCACGCGCCACCGGCCAAGGCAGCTGACGCACCGCTGACGACCACGACGACGAGGCCGCTACCCGGAGGAATCAACAGGGGCAACCTGCCGACCATGGTGTTGGAGCCGGCCAACTAGGGCCGGCCCCCTCACCGCTGCGTCACGGCAGCTGTCCAATTCGCCGTTTCACGGCAGCGGCCCACCCGCGGCGATCGCCGACAGCATCGCGAACTGCTCGCCGTCGAGCGACGCACCGCCGACCAGCGCACCGTCGATGTCCGGCTTCGCAACCAGCTCGCCGACGTTCTTGGCGTTGACCGAGCCGCCGTAGAGCACGCGCACGGTCGCGGCGATCTCGGGCGACGCCAGTTCGGCCAGGGTCGTGCGGATGGCCGCACACACCTCCTGGGCATCCCCGGCACTGGCCACCCGGCCGGTGCCGATGGCCCAGACGGGTTCGTAGGCGATCACGACCTGGCTGATCTGCTCGGCGGAGAGCCCGGCCAGCGAGCCGGTGAGCTGGCCGGTGCAGTGCTCGACGTGGTTGCCGGCCTCGCGGATGTCCAGCCCCTCGCCGATACACACGATCGGGGTGAGGCCGTGCTTGAGCGCGGCCTTCGCCTTGGCGGCGACGAGGGCATCATCCTCGTGGTGATAGGTCCGGCGCTCGGAGTGCCCGACGACGACGAACGTGCAGCCCAGCTTGGCCAGGAACGCGCCGCTCACCTCACCGGTGTAGGCGCCGGAGTCATGCTGAGACACGTCCTGGGCGCCGTAGGTGAGCAGGAGCTTGTCGCCGTCGACCATGGTCTGCACGCTGCGCAGGTCGGTGAACGGCGGCAGGACGGTGACGTCGACCTTGGCGAAGTACTTGGCCGGCAAGGCGAAGGCGATCTTCTGCACCAGTCCGATGGCCTCAAAATGGTTGAGGTTCATCTTCCAGTTGCCGGCGATGAGCGGCTTGCGTGCCATGTCCTACGACTCCAGTACTTCGATGCCCGGGAGCGTCTTGCCCTCGAGGTACTCCAGCGACGCACCGCCACCGGTCGAGATGTGGGAGAAGCCGTCCTCCGCGAGTTCGAGCTGACGCACCGCGGCCGCAGAGTCGCCGCCACCGACAACGCTGAACGCGCCCTTGGACGTGGCGGTGATGATGGCCTCGGCGACGCCCTTGGTGCCGTCGGCGAAGGCCGGGAATTCGAAGACGCCCATCGGGCCATTCCAGAACACGGTCTTGGCGTTCGACAGCAGCGCGGTGAAGCGCTTGACCGACTCCGGGCCGATGTCCAGGCCCATCTTGCCGTCGGGGATGCGGTCGGAGGCCACGGTCTCCGGTTCGGCATCGGCGGCGAACTTGTCCGCCACGACGATGTCGACGGGGAGGTGGATGACGTCGGCGTAGGTGTCCAGCAGGCGCTTACAGGTGTCGATCATCTCCTCCTGCAGCAGCGAGGTACCGACCGAAAGCCCTTGGGCCGCAAGGAAGGTGAAGCACATGCCGCCGCCGATGACAATGCTGTCGGCCTTGGTTGCGAGGTTCTCGATGACCGCGAGTTTGTCGGAGACCTTCGAGCCACCGAGCACGACGGCATACGGCCGCTCGGTCGAGCTGGTCAGCTGCTCGAGCACCTTGACCTCGGTGGCCACCAGCGTGCCCGCGTAGTGCGGCAGGATGCCGGCGACGTCGTACACCGATGCCTGCTTGCGGTGCACCACCCCGAAGCCGTCGGAGACGAACGCGCCCGGCGAGCCGTCGGGGCCCTCCACCAGAGCCGCCAGCTCGCGGGCCAGGGCCGCGCGCTCGGCGTCGTCCTTGCTGGTCTCGCGCGGGTCGAAGCGGATGTTCTCCAGCAACAGCACATCACCGTCGGTCAGGCCCTCGGCGCGGGCGAGCGCGTCGGTGCCGACGACGTCACCGGCCAGCTGGACGTGCCGGCCCAGCTTCTCCCCCAGCGCCGCGGCGACCGGCGCGAGCGAGAACTTGGGGTCCGGTCCGCCTTTGGGCCGGCCCAGGTGTGCGGTGATGACGACCTTGGCGCCGGCGTCGGCCAGCGCGGCCAGCGTCGGCACGGAGGCGATGATCCGGCCGGCATCGGTGATGTTGCCGTCATCGTCGAGCGGGACGTTGAGGTCGGAACGGACCAGAACGCCCCGCCCCTCTACACCTTCGCCCAACAGCTCATCGAGGGTCTTGATGCTCATACCTGTCTTTCTGTTGCTTCACTTGCGATCTACAGCGATTTGCCGACCAGTGCGGTCAGGTCGGCGATGCGGTTGGAGTAGCCCCATTCGTTGTCGTACCACGAGACGACCTTGGCTTGGTTGTCGATGACCTTGGTCAGTCCGGCGTCGAACAATGAACTGTGCGGGTCGGTGACGATATCGGACGACACGATCGGGGCATCGTAGTACTTGAGGATCCCCTTCAACGGGCCCTCGGCAGCAGCCTGCATCGCCGCATTGATCTCCGCGGCCGACGCGGACTTGCCGAGTTCCACGGTCAGGTCGGTGACCGAACCGGTGGGCACCGGCACCCGCAACGCATACCCATCCAACTTGCCCTTGAGCTCGGGCAGCACCAGACCGATGGCCTTGGCCGCCCCGGTGGAGGTGGGCACGATGTTGATCGCCGCCGCGCGGGCCCGGCGCAGATCCTTGTGCGGGCCGTCCTGCAGATTCTGGTCCTGGGTGTAGGCGTGGATGGTGGTCATCAAGCCTTTGACGATGCCGAACTCGTCGTTGAGCACCTTGGCGATCGGGCCCAGACAGTTCGTGGTGCACGAGGCATTGGAAATGATGTTCTGACTACCGTCGTACTTGTCGTCGTTGACACCCATCACGATGGTGATGTCCTCACCGGTGGCCGGCGCGGAGATGATCACTTTCTTGGCCCCGGCCTCCAAATGCCCCTTGGCTTTGGCGGCGTCGGTGAAAATCCCGGTCGACTCCACCACGATGTCCACACCGAGGTCGCCCCACGGCAACGCCGCCGGACCCTCCTTGACCGCCAGGGCCTTGATCTTGGCATCACCGACCACCAGCGTGTCGCCATCGACCCGCACGTCATAGGGCAGCCGGCCCAGGATCGAATCGAACTTCAACAGATGAGCCAGCGCGTCGGTCGAGGTCAGGTCATTGACCGCCACGATCTCCAGATCGGTGTTGATGCCCGCCGCTTTTTGCGCGTCCAGAGCGCGGAAGAAGTTACGCCCGATGCGTCCGAAGCCATTGACGCCGATCCGAATAGTCACTGCTGTGCTCCTTTGCCGGAAATCCTGGACAGGTCATGCGGTGAATCCTCAGCCAGCCTAGTGCTGTGACGAACTCCACGTCGGACTCCGACGTGCGCCGCGCGTCGGGTCCGATCCCTGTCCGGTGACCACCGGTCGACGTGCGCTAGGCGTCGTCGAGCAGGTCCGGGGTGACAGCCGACTCGGTGTCCGGAATGCCGTCCTGTTTGGCCTTGCGGTCCGCCATCGACAGCAGGCGCCGAATCCGGCCTGCCACAGCATCTTTCGTCATCGGCGGGTCGGCCAGCCGGCCCAGTTCCTCGAGCGAGGCCTGCCGGTGCTCGACGCGCAACCGCCCGGCGGCCGACAGATGGTCGGGCACCGTGTCACCGAGGATGTCGAGCGCCCGCTCGACCCGCGCCGCGGCCGCGACCGCAGCCCGGGCGGACCGGCGCAGGTTCGCGTCGTCGAAGTTGGCCAGCCGGTTGGCGGTGGCACGCACCTCACGGCGCATGCGCCGCTCTTCCCAATTGAGCCGGGTGTCCTGCGCGCCCATCCGGGTCAGCAACGCGCCGATGGCCTCGCCGTCGCGCACCACCACCCGATCGCTGCCGCGGACCTCACGCGCCTTGGCGCTGACCCCGAGCCGACGGGCCGCACCGACCAACGCCAGCGCCGCCTCCGGTCCCGGGCAGCTGACCTCCAGCGCCGACGAGCGGCCGGGCTCGGTCAGCGAACCGTGCGCCAGGAACGCACCGCGCCAGGCCGCCTCGGCGTCGCCGACGCTGCCGCCGACCACCTGGGCCGGCAGGCCACGCACGGGCCGCCCACGCAGATCCAGCAGCCCGGTCTGACGAGCGAGCGCCTCACCGTCCTGGGCGACCCGGACCACGTACCGGGTGCTCTTGCGGATGCCGCTGGCCGACAGCACGTGCACGACGGCGTTGTATCCGTACAGGTCGTAGATGTCCTTGCGCAGCCGCCGGGCGATGCTGCCCAGGTCGACCTCCGCCTCGACGACGACGCGTCCGGCCACGATGTGCAGGCCGCCCGCGAAGCGCAGCAGCGACGCCACCTCGGCCCGCCGTGCGGTCACCGAGTTGACGACCAGCCGGCTCAGCTCGTCCTTCACTTCCGACGTCATCGCCACGAATCGTCACCTCTTGGTCCTTCAGGGGTCGGCTGCGCACGGTTACCGTCGGCCGACCGAGCGGCGGGAGTGGATGGCTCGTATGCGGGCCGGGCCGGTGCGCTGCCACCACGACGCACCCGCTCCAGAACAGCCGCAAGCCGTGCCGGGTCATGTAAAGGTGTACCAGGTCGGGATACGTCAGCAAACTCGACCTGAGCCCCGAGAAACGACGCCGCCCGACGCAGTTGGTCGCGTTCCCGCTCGCTGGGCACACTCGCCGCGTCGACGACGATGTCGTGCACCGTCAATCCGGGGGCGTGCTGAGACAACACGTGCACATGCCGTTCGGCGGAGAACCCGGCGGTCTCCCCCGGCTCGGCGGCGAGGTTGAGCACCAGGGCCCGCCGCGCCTCGGTGGCCTGCAGCGCGGCCAGCAGTTGGGGCACCAGCACATGCGGGATGACGCTGCTGAACCACGAGCCCGGACCGAGCACCACGAGGTCCGCCGACATGATGGCGTCGACGGCCTGCCGCGTGGCCGGCGGATCGCCCGGCAGCAACCGCACCCGGCGCACCTTGCCCGGCGTCGTCGCGACCGCGACCTGGCCCCGGATCACGCGACTCATCCGCGGATCGGCCTCCAGCCCGGACACGTCGGCCTCGATCTGCAACGCGATGGGGCACATCGGCAGCACCCGGCCTTTGACCCCGAGGATCCGGCCGAGCTCGTCGAGCGCGGCGACCGGATCGGCGAGTACCTCGTTGAGGCCGGCAAGTAGGAGATTGCCGATCGGGTGACCGGCCAGCGCACCGCTGCCGTTGAAGCGGTGCTGGATGATGGTGGCCCACAGCTGCCCGTGCGGACTGTCAGATGCCAAGGCCGCCAACGCCATTCGCAGATCACCTGGGGGCACGATGTCGAGCTCGGAGCGCAGCCGGCCCGACGAACCGCCATCATCGGCGACGGTGACGACAGCCGTCACGTGCGGCGTCAGCCGGCGCGCCGCGGACAGCGTCGCATACAGGCCATGTCCACCGCCGAGCGCGACGATGCGCGCGGGCGCGCGATCCTCCTCGCGAGCGTCCGTCATTCGCGCCCCAGATCCCGGTGCAGCACTCGCACGGTCAGGTGATCGCCACCACGCAGCCGGTTGGCCAGTGCTTCGGCGATCGCAACGCTGCGATGCTTGCCGCCGGTGCAGCCGATGGCCACGGTCATGTAGCGCTTCCCCTCCCTGCGATAGCCGTCGATCACAACCCCCAGCAGCCGATGGTAGGTGTCCAGGAACTCGGCAGCCCCCTCTTGTCCCAGCACGTAGTCCCGAACCGCCGGATGCTGCCCGGTGTGGGGCCGCAACTCGTCGACCCAATGCGGATTCGGGAGGAACCGGACATCCATCACGGTGTCGGCGTCCATCGGCAGACCATATTTATAGCCGAACGATTCGACCGTCACGCTCGTACCGGTCGCAGTTTCCTCGCCGAAGGCCCGCTCGATGCTCGCGCGCAACGCCGGCACCGGCAGCGTCGAGGTGTCGATGATCAGATCGGCCGTTGCACGGACCGACTCCAGCAATCTCCGTTCGGCGGCAATGCCTTCCGCGAGCGTCTGGTTGCCCTGCAGCGGGTGGCTGCGACGGTTCTGCTCGTAGCGGCGGACCAGGATGTCGTCGGATGCCTCCAGGAACAGCACCCGAGGGACGACGCTGCGGGTGGCCAATTCACGGCGAACAAAATCGAGGTCGCCCGTGAAACCCCGGGACCGGACGTCCATCACCACGGCCAGCTTGGTGATCCGCGAACCCGCGGCCAGACCCAGCTCGACCATCCGGGTGATCAGCTCCGGCGGCAGGTTGTCGGCGACGTACCAGCCGAGGTCCTCGAGCACCTTGGCCGCGGTGCCGCGACCGGCGCCCGACAGACCCGTGACCAGAACCACGTCGATTTCACCGGCGGCAGCACCGTCCATCTGATCGTCCGTCACGACTTCGTCCATCCCCCGCTGCTCATCTGGTGGTGCTGCGCTCACTGCCCTGTCCGATCATTGCCGATATCGGTCGGCGCCGCCCCCGAATCCGGCTGGGAATCAGACCCCGGGGAATCAGACCGCAGCGCGTCGACCACCGCCTGCGCCGTCGCCGCCCCGATGCCAGGCACCGCTGTCAGTTCGTCCACGCCGGCCTGCTTCAACCGCGCGACCGAACCGAAGTGGGTGACCAGCGCCTTGCGCCGGTGCTCGCCGAGGCCGGGAACCGCGTCGAGCACCGACGCCGTCATCCGCTTGGATCGCTTGCTGCGGTGATAGGTGATGGCGAACCGGTGAGCCTCGTCACGCACGCGCTGCAACAGATACAGGCCCTCGCTGTTGCGCGGCATGATCAGCGGATCCGGTTGTTCGGGCACCCACACCTCTTCCAGACGTTTGGCCAGGCCGATCACCGCCACGTCCGTGACGCCCAATTCGTCGAGCACAGCGGCCGCCGCGTTCACCTGCGGTCCACCGCCGTCGACCACGAACAGGTTGGGCGGATAGGCGAATCGCTTTGGCCGCGCTGGGGTTTCGGCGGTTTCGGCGCCGGCGATGTCCGCGCCGACCTGGGTGTCGGCCGCATGCCGCGCGAAGCGCCTGCGGGTCACCTCCGCGATGGACGCGACGTCGTCGGACCGGCCGTCGCCGGCGGCCTCGCGAATCGCGTAGTGCCGGTAATCGGATTTGCGGGGCAAGCCGTCCTCGAACACCACCAACGAGGCCACCACGTCGGTGCCCTGCACGTGGCTGATGTCGACGCACTCGATGCGCAGCGGCGCGTCGTCCAGCTCGAGCGAATCCTGAATGCTTTGCAGTGCTTCGGATCTGGCGTTGAAGTCGCCGGCCCGCTTGAGTTTGTGCTGGGCCAGCGCATCCTGCGCGTTGCGCTGCACGGTGTCGGCCAGGGCGCGCTTGTCGCCGCGCTGGGCCACCCGCAGTTGCACCCGGGAACCGCGCAGACCGGACAGCCAGTCGGCGAGTTCACCGGCGTTGTCCGGAAGTACCGGCACCAGAACCTCTTTGGGCACCGGGTTGGTCGCCTCATCGGTGACTCCGGACCCCCTCAGCTCGGCCTGATCGCCGTAGAACTGGGTGAGGAACTGGCTCACCAGGTAGTCCTCTCCGGACTCACCGGGTTCGCCGGACTTCTCGATGACCCAGCCGCGCTGGCCACGGACCCGGCCGCCCCGGACGTGGAACACCTGTACGGCGGCTTCCAGATCGTCGTCGGCGAAGGCCACCACGTCGGCGTCGGTGCCGTCGCCGAGCACCACGGCCTGCTTCTCCAGCGCCCGCTTGAGTGCCGAGATGTTGTCCCGCAACCTGGCCGCCCGCTCGAACTCCAATTCCTCGGCGGCCTCGGCCATCTGCTGTTCCATGTCGCGGGCCAGCCGGTCGGTCTTGCCGGCCAGGAAGTCGCAGAAGTCATCGACGATCTTGCGGTGCTCGGCGGCGCTCACCCGGCCGACGCAGGGGGCCGAACATTTGTCGATGTAGCCCAGCAGACAGGGACGGCCGATCTGGTTGTGCCGCTTGAACACTCCGTTCGAGCAGGTGCGCGCCGGGAACACGCGGGTGAGCAGATCCAGCGTCTCGCGGATGGCCCACGCATGCGAGTACGGGCCGAAGTACCGGACGCCCTTTCGACGCGGACCGCGGTACACGAACAGCCGCGGGTACTCCTCGTTGAGGGTGACCGCCAGCACGGGATACGACTTGTCGTCGCGGTACCGGATGTTGAACCGGGGATCGAATTCCTTGATCCAGTTGTATTCCAGTTGCAGCGCTTCGACTTCGGTCGTGACGACCGTCCACTCGACGCTGCCCGCGGTGGTCACCATCTGCCGGGTCCGCGGCGCGAGCGCCGACAGGTCGGCGAAGTACGAGTTCAGCCGGCTGCGCAGGCTCTTGGCCTTGCCGACATAGATGACCCGGCCATGCGGATCCCGGAACCGGTACACACCCGGCTCCAACGGGATGGTTCCCGGCGCGGGCCGGTACGTCGATGGATCAGGCACTGTTACAGGTTAGTTCGACTGGCTGACAGCATCGGACGCATCCAGGTGGGCATCGATGAACTCACAGAAAGCCGCGGCCTTGGCGACGTAGTTGGCGTACAGGTCGTAGCTGGCCGCCCCCGGCGACAGCAGCACGGCCGTCACTCCTGGTACCGCGGCCGCGGTCCGCACCGCCGCCTGCAGACTGTCCACCGGGTGGACGAACTCGGGGTGTGCCGCGGCGAAACCGCGCCCGATGTCTGTCCCATTGGTCGGTCCCTGGATGAGGTGAACGTCACGTGCACCCGAGAGCAGATAGTCGTCGATCTGTTCGTAGTCGAGCTGACGATCCATGCCGCCGACGATGAGGGCCACCCGGTCGTCGGGCCGCATCGAGCGCAGTGCGGCGACCACGCTCTCCCCCGTCGTGGCCAGGGTGTCGTCGATCCAGCGGACAGCCCCGGTACGCCGCACGACCTGCAGCCGGTGCGGCAGGGCCTCGAATGTGGTTACCGCGCCGAGGAATTCATCCTCCGTCACGGGCCGGCCGATCACCTCGGCGGCCGCGACGGCCGCCAGGGCGCCGTTGACGACGTTGTGCTCGTAGGCCATCACGTAGTCGCCCAGCCCCTCCACCGTCGGGCGTACGGCGTCGGCCGGGTCGACGGTGCGCACCACCGGCGGCAGCGCGATGCCGAGTCGCTCGAGGGCGGCCAGCACCTGCGGTGTGGTGACCAGAACTTCACAGCCGCAGGCGAAGACGTTGGCCTTCGCACGGTGGTAGGCGTCGATGTCCCCGTGCCAGTCCAGGTGGTCCTCGAAGAGATTGGTGATCACCGAAATCCGCGGCGACGCAGTCACCAGGGCGCACTGCTGGCTGGACAGCTCGGCGACCACGACGGCGCCGGTCCCGGGCTCCAGATCCGACAGCGGGATGCCGATGTTTCCCGCCACCACGGCGTCCGCGCCGAGCCGGCCCAGCAGATGCGACAGGAACGACGCCGTCGTGCTCTTGCCCTTGGTTCCGGTGACGCCGACGGTCTGGTCCGCGTACCGGCGCAGGTACCAGTCGGCGGCGCTGGACACCATGGTCCCGGCGTCGCGCAGCTCGGCGAAAAACGGCTGATGCCAGGGTATTCCAGGGCTGAGGAACACCACGTCACAGTCCGCCAGCCGGGTCAGGTGCTCGGCACCGCACCACAGGTTCAGGTTGGCGATATCGCCGGGTGCGTCCAGGGTCCCCCGGCCGGCGTCGTCGACGGCGTCGATGCGTGCCGCCCCCGCGGCAGCCGCGGTGCGGGCCAGCGACTGGCCTTCCTTGCCGAAGCCCCAGATGCCGACGGCGGCACCGGCGAGGTCGGGACGCTGCCGCGGTACCGGCGTCATCGCCGGGCGTCCAGGGCGGCGCGGTAACGCTCGGGCACGTACTCCACGGCCGGGCTGTCGTCGTGGTCGGCGGCGACGCGCGCCAAATCGGCACGCGCACTGCGGAACTGTTCGACCAGCGGCAGGCCGGCCCACGACTCGTCGTCGAGGATGGTCAGCATCGATTCGGCGGCCTCGTAGTACTCGCCGACGCATTCGAACGGCTTGTGCGCGCCGACCCCGAGGATGTCCTCGAACTCGGCGCGGCTGTCGGTGTCCTCGAACAGGTTTCGCCCGAAGATCGCCTCGACCTCGGTGCGGCCCAACCGCGGCGCCATCAGCACGAAGACGAACTGGCACTTCGGGCAGTGCCCGCACCAGGTGGCGCCGCGCCGGCCGGCGTCCAGCGCGAACGGCCGGTTACAGCTGATGAAGGCACGGAAATACTGCGGGCTGGCGGCGAACCGGTCGGCGATCTGCGACTCGGAGAGGCCGCGCAGCAGGGAGAAGTACCGGTCCGGATTCAGCCCGTACGCGGCGAGGGTGTCCCGCAGCAGCGTCTCGTAGGTGACGCTCTTGGACCACTGGTGGTTGATGTCCTGGCCCATCCATTCGACATTGCCGACGTTGGACGAGCGCTCGTTGGACAGCACCACCGGCCCGAGGCCCTTGGCATCGGCGACGATCAACCCGATGATGCTGTTGATCGCGGTGACCGGGATGTGCCCGTTGTAGGCGCCGGCGGCGTTGACGTCGATGAGGGTGCGGTCGATGGTCCGCATGACGCGCACGTGCGGCAGCCCGCTGATCTCGACACACCGGTCGATGGGGTCGAACTTGTTGACGTTGAACAACACCGGCTGCAGCGGGGCGAGGGCCTCGATGGTCACCACCGAGTCCTTGCCGCCACCGACCGGCACCAGCGGCGCGGCGTCGGGGTTCCAGGTGTCGGGCCGCTGCTCGGCAATCTCGGCGCGGTCGCCGGTGATCTCCGGGCTCAGCGCGCCGGGCAGGTTGTTGCGGTAGGCGTACTCACCGAGGCCACCGGCGAGCACCTGGCGCAGATAGTCGCGTTCGAAATCGTAAGTCGGGAAAGCGATTTCGATCTGCGGCGGGGCAGCCGCCTTGTAGTAGCTCAGCGAGCAGGTCAGCGTCAGCAGCCGCAGCAACCGGTCGTCGGGCCGACCACCGGCCAGGCTCTCCCCGAAGTCGACGGTCTCGGCGAAGCTGACGTCGTCGGCGGAATCGGCCCCGCACATGGTGTAGCGCCCGCGGAACACGCCGCCCTCGATGTCGTACCCGTCGATGCGGAACGACTTGTAGGACTGTGGGACAAAAGGTTTGGTCACAGCTGCTCCAGGAACGACGGATGGGCGGAATCAACGGGGACGGGGCGGTCGCCGAGTCGGGCGACGGGATGCGTGCAGTATTGCGGCGAGATCCACCAGGCCCGGCGCACCGCGTCGAGCGGCGCCGAAGCGCGGCGCGCGACGGGACCCAGCACACCGCAGGCCTGCAGTTGATCGAGGATCGAGACCGGCTCCGGGTTGTCGAGGCCGACCAGCTCGGCACCGACGTCGAGCACCAGTGCACCGGCCACGGCCGGGGTGACGTCGGGACCGGGCCCGATGCCGTCGACGCAGCCCTGTTCGGCCAATCGGCGCAGCAGCAGGTCGACGGTGCCCAGGCTGGTGGTCCGGGCCGCCATCCGCAGCCACTGCTCGTCCGTCGGCGCCGGCGCGGTCCAGTCGCTGTCCCGCCGGCCGATCCGGACCGGTTCGGGTGCATGGATCTGAGAGGGCGTCCCCGTCGCCTCGCACCGGCCTCCGCCCACGATCGTGACGGTCACGGCGACCAGTGCGGGCCCCTCGGAGAACCGAGCCACCGCGGCGCCGAGAGCGGCCTGCGTGGGCATGGTCAGCCCGAAGTAGTCCGCGGGTTCGGCGAGGTGATTCCACAGCCACGCGGTGTCGACGGTCCGGCCCTGGTAGATCGGCACGGTCACCGTCGGGTTGGCACCAAGGCGGCCGACCAGTTCGGCGGGTGCGATCGCCACGACGTCCAGCGGCGGCGAAGGCATGCGAAAATCGGTCACTATCAGCAAATTCTATCCCATGGGAGGGAGCGGACAGGTGAGCCTCATGGTGGGGCGGCTATGACCGGGACAGGGGTGATCCGGCTCACCGAAGCCGACTGGCGGATGTTCGCCGCGCTGCGACTGCGGGCGCTGGCCGATTCCGCGGGGACCGACGATGCCGAGTACCGCACCGAGATGAGCTTCACCGGGACGCAGTGGCGCCGGCGGCTGCGGGCCCACGCGCAGTTCGCCCTCGCGTACGAGGACCGCCTGGTGGGCCTGATCGCCGCGCATCGGGCCAGCCCCGGCTCGGTGTACCTGTACTCGCTGTGGACCGATCCGATCGCCCGCGGCCACGGGGTGGCGCGCACCCTGCTGACCGCGGCCATCGACTGGGGACGCGGCCTGGGAGCGCACACCGTGACGCTGCGGGTGCACCGGAACAACGACGCCGCGCTCGGGGTCTACCGGGCCTTCGGGTTCGTCGCCACGACCGATCCGGCCGGCGGTTCCCAAATCCCCGGTCGGGCAGACGAACTCACGATGTCTTTGACGCTGAGTTGAGGTCCGGGCGGTATTTCACGACCAATTCGCGGAGGCGATCCATCGCATCGACGGCCCGGGCCTTGTCGACGGTCTGGATGGCCATGATCGGAACGTACTCGTCGTCGGGCAGGTCGACGCGCGCCCACCGCGCCCCCAGCGGGAACGACACGCCGGCGACGTCGGACCAGGCAATGGTCTTGTCGCTCAAGACGTTACGGATGACGATGCCGGCCGGACCGACCCGCAACCGGGAGCGCGTCGGCAGCAGTACCGCGCCGGCGAGGATGACCCCGAGCAACGCCATGGACACCTGGTCGGCGGTCTGGAAGATCACCCCGGTGGCACCGATTTTCAGCAGCGCGCCCACCGTGACGTGCACGGCGATGATGACGGCGGCCGCCACGTAGGCGACGATCTTCACACGCTGCGGCCGGACCTCGAGGTCCCAGCCGGCGGTTTCCTTCGTCATCGACGCAGGTCGCGCAAGGTCAGCGCGGTGGCCAAGGCCGCCGACGCGGCCTGCTCACCCTTGTCCTCCGCCGACCCGGGCAAGCCGGCGCGGTCGAGCGCCTGCTCTTCGGTGTTGACCGTGAGGACACCGTTCGCGACGGGCGTCGACTCGTCGAGCGACACCCGGGTCAGGCCCTGCGTGACGGCGTCACACACGTAGTCGAAATGGGGCGTGCCACCCCGGATCACCACACCCAGCGCGATCACCGCGTCGTGGGTCTTGGCCAATTCCTGTGCCACCACGGGGATTTCGATGGCACCGAGCACCCGGACCACGGTCGGTTCGGCGATACCCGACGCGGTGGCGACCCGAAGAGCGCCATCGAGCAGCGCGTCGCAGACGGTGGTGTGCCAGGTGCTGGCGACGATGGCCAGCTTGACCCCGGACGCGTCGAGCGCCGGCATGTCCGGAACGCCGACACCGCTCATTTGCGTTCTCCGACCGCGCAGCTCATTTACCGTCTCCGTCTGTCGTGTCACCGGCGAAATCGTCGAGCCCGCTGAGGTCGTGCCCCATGCGGTCCCGCTTGGTCATCAGGTAGCGGATGTTGTCGGCGTTGGGGCCGATGGGCAGCGGCACGCGCTCGATGATGTGCAGGCCGTAGCCGTCCAGACCCACGCGCTTGGCCGGGTTGTTGGTCAGCAGCCGCATGGACCGGATACCGAGGTCGACCAGAATCTGGGCCCCGATGCCGTAATCCCGGGCATCGGCGGGCAGGCCGAGTTCCAGGTTGGCGTCGACGGTGTCGGCGCCGGCGTCCTGCAGCTGGTAGGCCTGCAGCTTGTGCAGCAGGCCGATGCCGCGGCCTTCATGTCCGCGCATGTACAGCACCACGCCGCGGCCTTCGTTCGCCACCATCTCCATGGCGGCGTCGAGCTGGGGGCCGCAGTCGCAGCGCCGGGAACCGAACACATCACCGGTCAGGCATTCGGAGTGGACGCGCACCAGGACGTCGTCACCGTTCTCCACGGAGACATCGCCGCGCACCAACGCGACGTGCTCGACGTCCTCGTACATGCTGGTGTAGCCGACCGCGCGGAACTCGCCGTGCCGGGTCGGGATGCGGGCCTCGGCGACGCGCTCGATGTGCTTCTCGTGCTTGCGGCGCCACTCGATCAGATCGGCGATGGAGATCAGCGCCAGGTCGTGGTCGTCGGCGAAGACGCGCAGCTCGTCGGTCTGGGCCATGGAGCCCTCGTCCTTCTGGCTGACGATCTCGCAGATCGCACCGGCGGGCTGCAACCCGGCCAGGCGAGCCAGATCCACCGCGGCCTCGGTGTGACCGGGCCGACGCAACACGCCACCGTCCTTGGCGCGCAACGGAACTACGTGTCCGGGCTTGGTGAAATCGTCGGCGACAGCGTCCGGATCGGCCAGTGCCTGCATGGTCTTGGCCCGGTCGGATGCCGAAATACCGGTTCCCACACCCTTTTTCGCGTCAACAGTGACGGTGTAGGCAGTGCCGTGCTTGTCCTGGTTCACCGCGTACATCGGCAGCAGACCCAGCCGGTCGCAGACCTCGCCGGACAGCGGAACGCACAGGTAGCCCGAGGTGTAGCGGACCATGAAGGCCACCAACTCCGGCGTCGCCTTCTCCGCGGCGAAGATCAGATCGCCTTCGTTCTCGCGATCTTCGTCGTCAATGACGACGACAGCCTTGCCCGCCGCGATATCGGCTATCGCCCGCTCGACGGAATCAAGCCTCGTCATCTCCACCACCCTTGCCGTGGCCACCTCAGGGCCAAGTTGATCACCTACCAGTATGAACCACTGGTACAGGCCGACTTACTCCCGCCGGTCCGCTCAGCGGACACGGCACGACCGGCCGCTACTGCGCCGGGGTGAGCAGCCGCTCGACGTATTTGGCGATGACGTCGACTTCCAGGTTCACCGTCGTCCCCACCGGGGCGCGGCCCAACGTCGTCAGCTGCAACGTCGTTGGAATCAGAGAGATCTCGAACCAGTCGCCCTGCTCGTCGCGCCCCAGGCCGGACACCGTCAGCGACACCCCGTCCACGGTGATCGAGCCCTTCTCCACCACGTATCGGGCCAGCTGCGGCGGCAGCGCGATGCGCACGACCTCCCAGTGCTCCGAGGGTGTGCGCGACAGCACAGTGCCGGTGCCGTCCACGTGGCCCTGCACGATGTGCCCACCGAGGCGGCTGTTGATCGCGGCGGCGCGCTCCAGGTTGACCCGGCCACCGACCTCGACGCCGGCCAGGCTGGACCGGTTGAGGGTCTCGGCCATCACATCGGCGGAGAACGCGCCATCGGGCAGCACGTCCACGACAGTCAGGCAGACGCCGTTCACCGCGATCGAGTCGCCGTGCCCGGCATCGGTGGTGACCAACGGGCCGCGGATGACGAACCGCGCCGCATCGGTCAGTTGGTCCTTGCTGACGATCTCGCCGAGCTCTTCGACAATGCCGGTGAACATGCGCCCAGCCTAACCACCCCCTCAGCTACGCCCCGAGCTCCTTCTCCCTGAAGTCCCGCCGTCGCCGATATCGATCGGAACAGCCCGAAATTCGAGTTCAGCAACCATGCCTGAGGTTCTACCGGCCGATCGAGGCAACTGGTTAGTCGGCCGCACCTATTACGATGCAGGGCATGCAGACGCGCAAACGCTCCGCCATGCTTGTTTCCCTACTCTCCACCGTGATGGCCGGGGTGCTCCTGGTCTCCGGTTGCTCGAAGTCCGAGGCCCCCTCGGCACCGCTGCCCGACGCCACCGCGCTGCTCAAGCAGTCCGCCGACACCACCCGCGGCCAGCAGAGTGTGCACCTGGTCCTGACGGTCAACGGCAAGATCGCCAAGCTGACCGTGACCAAGCTGACCGGTGACATGACGCTGACCCCGGCGGTCGCCGGCCAGGGCAAGGCCAACCTGTCCGTGGGCGGCATGGGCGTCCAGGACGCCCCGTTCGTCGTCTACGACAACCACCTGTACGCCTCGCTGTCGTCCGGTGGCCCGCTGTCGGACTTCGGCCCCGCCGACGCCATCTACGACATCTCGGCGATCCTGCGCCCGGAGACCGGCCTGGCCAACATCCTGGACAACTTCACCGAGGCCAAGGCCGTCGGCCGCGAGGACATCAACGGCGTGAAGACCGTCAAGGTCACCGGCACCGTCAGCGCCGACGCGGTCAACAAGATCGCCCCGCAGCTGAAGGTCACTCAAGCCCTCCCGGGCACCGCCTGGATCGAAGAGGGTGGCAACCACCAGCTGGCTCAGGCTCAGCTGGAGACCAGCCCGGGCAACAACCTGCAGATGACGCTGACGGACTGGGGCAAGCCGGTCACCGTCAACAAGCCCGACGTTCAGTAATGGCCGGGGGCAATAACCGCCACGTCGCGATAGCCGCAGGCAGTATCGCGGTCCTGCTCGGCGCGCTCGACACGTATGTCGTCGTGACGATCATGACCGACATGATGAAGGACCCGCCGGACGGGATCGGCATCCCGATCAACAAGATCCAGCAGGTCACGCCGGTCGTCACCTGGTACCTGCTGGGCTACATCGCGGCGATGCCGCTGCTGGGCCGGGCCTCGGACCGGTTCGGCCGCAAGCTGGTGCTGCAGGCGAGCCTGGCGCTGTTCGTGGTGGGCTCGATCGTCACGGCGATGGCAGGCATGTTCGCCCCGGCGAACGAGGTGATCGAGCCGCTGATCCAGCTGATCGTCGGCCGGACCATTCAGGGTGTCGCCAGTGGCGCGCTGCTGCCGGTGACGCTGGCCCTGGCCGCCGACCTGTGGGCCGCGCGCAACCGCGCCGGCGTGCTGGGCGGTATCGGTGCGGCGCAGGAGCTGGGCAGTGTGCTCGGCCCGCTGTACGGCGTGGCCGTGGTGTGGCTGCTGCACGACTGGCGGGATGTCTTCTGGATCAACGTGCCACTGACCATCGCGGCCATGGTGATGATCCACTTCAGCCTGCCATCGCGCATCGAGACGGAGACGCCGGAGAAGGTCGACGTGCTCGGCGGCGTGCTGCTTGCCGTCGCGCTCGGGCTGGCGACCTGGGGTCTGTACAACCCGAACCCGGACGGCAAGCAGGTCCTCCCGGAAAACGGCCCGCCGTTGCTGATCGGCGCCGCGGTCGTCGCGGTCGCGTTCTTCGTGTGGGAGAAGATGGCCCGCACGAAGTTGATCGATCCGGTGGGTGTGCACTTCCGGCCGTTCCTGGCGGGCCTGGCGTCATCGCTGTGCGCGGGCGCGGCGCTGATGGTCACGCTGGTGAATGTCGAGCTCTTCAGCCGCGGTGTGCTCGGTATCGACCAGGCGCATGCGATCTTCAAGCTGGCGTGGTTCCTGGGTGCGTTGCCGGTCGGCGCGCTGGTCGGCGGGTGGATCGCCACCCGGGTCGGCGACCGGATCGTCGCCTTCGTGGGCCTGCTCATCGCGGCGGCCGCGTATCTGCTGGTGTCGCACTGGGACATGGACGTGCTCTCGGCCACTCACGACCTCGTGGTGGTGTCCTTGCCGAAGCTGCCGACCGATCTGATCATCGCCGGCCTGGGGCTCGGCCTGGTCATCGGACCGCTGACGTCGGCGACGCTGCGGGTGGTGCCGACGGCCCAGCACGGCATCGCCTCGGCCGCGGTCGTGGTGTCGCGCATGATCGGCATGCTGATCGGCATGGCGGCGCTGTCGGCGTGGGGGCTGTACAAGGTCCAACAGGCGCTGTCCTCGATGCCTGCGGTCAAGGGCGTCGACCTGGCTGACGCGGCCGCACAGATCGCGAAGAACACGAAGACGGCATACACCATGCAGTACAGCTCGATCTTCCTGATCACCGCCGTCGTCTGCGTGGTGGGTGCGCTGGCCGGGCTGTTGATCGCCGGCCGCCACGAGCAGGCCGACGAACCCGAGAACGCCCCCGAGGCTGATCCGGCGCCGGTCGCCTGACCCGTGACAACAACGGAGCCGCAGAGTCGATCGACTCTGCGGCTCCGTTGTTTCTGGCCTGTTCAGTGGCGGCGTGCTAGCACCGCTCCACACCCGGGCGCATCAGCACCACGTTGTCCGGGATGTACGCCGAGGTCGGCGCGGGGGCCGCGTGGGGCCCGTTCGCGTGTGCCGCGAGGCGTTCCAGCGCCCCGTCCACGGCGTCGTCGAATTCCTCGACCACACTCAGCACCGCCCGCAGGGGCCGGCGGAACACCATGTCTTTGATGCCATCTTCAACCGGACGGAAGCTGAGCCAGTCCTGCAATGCAGTCATGCTCTTATCCTTTGCTCGTGTTCACCTTCGCTCTAACGACATCGGTGAGCGCGATATTTCTGCCGGATCCAGATGACCCGGTCTCTGTACCCAATTTTACGGATGCGAAATCGTGGCCTCCTGCACGAATGCCGAGGCGTTGATCTCGAACTGATAACGATTAGCAAAACTAAAGATGGGGCGCGGTGAGGCCAATCACACTGCGCGCCACGGTGAATCGCACGTCTCAGCAGCTTGCGGGAATCAATTCGGACGGTTCAGCGGGCGGAACTCACGGGCCGAGCCCCCACGGTGGCCGCAAAAAGTTCGCTGGAAGTCGCCGAGCAATCAGTTCGGCACCAGACTGAGCCGCACGTCGGCGCCGACGGTCGCTACCCCGTCGAACCGCCAGCGGCGGGCCTGCGAGATGGTCGGCACGCCGACGTCGTGGATCGCGGTGATCGGTCCGCCCAGCAGCGTCGGCGCCAGATAGGCCAGAATCCGGTCCACCAACCCGGCCCGCACGAACGCCCCGGCCAGGGTCGGACCGCCTTCGAGGATCACGTCGGTCCGGTCAGACAGCGCCTGCAGTACCTCGAGCGGGTCGTGTGTCCGGATCACCATGGTCCGGGATTCGTCGTTCAAGACGTTGGACTCCGACGAAATCTCACGCTCGCCGACGACGACCCGCAGCGGCTGACGGGCAGCCAGAGTGCCGTCGGTCAGGCGTGCGGTCAGCGTTGGGTCGTCCGACAGCACGGTTCCCGTCCCCACCACGATGGCGTCGGCGACCGCGCGGTGCCGGTGCACGTCAGCCCGGGCGGCCGCACCGGTGATCCACTGGCTGGTGCCGTCGGCGGCGGCACTGCGGCCGTCGATGCTGGCCCCGAACTTCCACGTGACGTGCGGGCGGCCGGTGCGCTGGCGGTGCAGCCACTCCCGCAGCGGCCCGCCGGAAACCTCATCGGCGAGGACGCCCAAGGACACCGTGACACCGGCGTCGGTGAGCCGCTGAGCACCGCCTGCGGCGACCGGATTCGGGTCGGACACGGCGAACACCACGGCCGCCACCCCGGCATCTAGCAGCGCGTCGACGCAGGGGCCGGTGCGGCCCTGATGATTGCACGGCTCGAGAGTCACCACGGCGGTGCCGCCCGTGGCCCGGGTACCGGCCCGGCGCAGCGCCATCACCTCGGCGTGCGCCTCCCCCGCCGGCTGGGTCCCGCCAACGCCGGCCACTTCGCCGTCGCGGTCCAGGATGACCGCGCCGACCGGCGGATTCGGGTAGGTGGTGCCTTTCACCGCGTAGGCCTGGCCGATGGCCATCCGCATCGCAGCCTCGAGTGCCTCCGGCGTCACAGCACCAGGTGCGGCGAGGCAGCGGCGGCCTGACGCCGCAGGGCCTCCACGGCGGCACCTGGGTCGGCCGCGTTGTAGACCGCGGAGCCCGCGACGAAACAGTCGACGCCGGCCGCGGCGGCCGCCTCGATGGTGTCGTCGTTGATGCCGCCATCGATCTCGACGACCAGGGTCAGCTCACCGGCGTCCACCAGGCGGCGCACCGCGGTGACCTTGGGCAGCACCTCAGCAATGAACTTCTGGCCGCCGAACCCGGGCTCCACCGACATCACCAGCAGGGTGTCGAACTCGCGCAGAATTTCCAGGTACGGCTCGATCGGGGTGCCGGGTTTGACGCTCAGGCCCGCCTTGGCGCCGGCGGCCCGGATGTCGCGGGCGACGGAGATCGGGTCGTCGGTGGCCTCGGCGTGGAACGTGACGTTGTAGGCGCCGGCCTCGGCGTAGGAGGGCGCCCACCGCTTGGGGTCCTCGATCATCAGGTGGCAGTCCATCGGGATGTCGGTGACCTTCAGCAGGCTCTCGACGACCGGCAGACCCAGCGTCAGGTTGGGGACGAAATGGTTGTCCATGACGTCGACGTGCAGCCAGTCGGCGCCGGCGACTGCCGCGGTCTCGTCGGCGAGCCGGGCGAAGTCGGCGGAAAGGATAGACGGCGCGATCAGCGGGGCGTGGGCGAGCGGAGCGACGGAAGATGGTCCTGCCATGGCGGTCAGACTACTTTGAGCGCGGCCGCGAACATCGCATCGGTGCCATGCCGATGTGGCCATAACTGCACATGTGGTCCGGGGCCCAGCCGATCAGCCGGGGCGAACAGCGGGCGGGTGTCGATCGCCTCGACGGGCTGACGGCGCAGCGCGTCGGCGATCACCCCGACCGTCTCGGCCAGGTGCGGCGAGCAGGTCGCGTACAGCACCACACCGCCGGGGCGGGTGAGTTTGATTGCCGCGGCGAGCAATTCGCGCTGCAAGCGGGCCAAGCCGGGCACATCGGACGGCTGCCGGCGCCACCGCGCCTCGGGCCGGCGACGCAGTGCGCCCAGGCCAGTGCAGGGGGCGTCGACCAGGACACGGTCGAAGGAGCCGGGCTCCAGACCGGAGTCGCGGCCGTCGACCCGGAGCACCTCGACACCCATGCCGGTGGTGTTGCGCTCGACCAGCTCAGCCCGGTGCTCGGTCGGTTCGACGGCGATCACCTCGGCACCGCACTGCGCGGCGATGGCCGCCAGCATCGCAGTCTTGCCGCCGGGACCCGCACACAGATCCAGCCAGCGGGTGTCGTTGCCCTCCAGCGGCACCTCGGTCAGGGCCCGGGCCACCAGCTGGCTGCCCTCGTCCTGCACCTGTGCCAAGCCGTCCCGGATCGGGTCCAGCTGGCCGGGGTCACCGCCGGGCAGGTACACCGCGTACGGCGAAAACCGGCCGACATCGCCGCCGATCGCCGCGGCCAGCTCCTCGGCGCTGATCTCGCCGGGGCGGGCCGCCAGGTGCACGAGGGGACGTTCGTCGTCGCTGGTGAGCATCGCGTCCAGCTCCCCTGCGTCAGCGCCCAGGGCGTCGGCGAAGGACTGGGCCACCCAGCGCGGGTGGGCGTGGGTGAACGCGGTGTGGCCGATGGGGTCGGCAGCGGCCGACGGTGCGAGCTCGGCCACCCAGGCGGCTTCGTCCTTGCTCGCGATGGCTCGCAGCACGCCGTTGACGAAACCCGCACGCACCGAATCGAATTCGACGCCGGCCTGCTCGACGGTGGTGTCGACCGCGGCGTGGGCGTCGACCCGGGTACGGAGCAACTGGTAGGCGCCGAGGCGCAGCAGGTCCAGCAGCACGGCGTCGATCCGGTCGGTGGGCCGGCCGGCGGCACTCTCGATCACCGCGTCGAGCAGTCCGACACAGCGGCAGGTGCCGTAGGTCAGCTCGGTGGCGAAGGCCGCATCGCGGCCCTCGATGCCGCGGTCGCGCAGGATCGCCGGCAGCGCGAGGTTGGCGTAGGCGTCGCGCTCGGACACGGCACGCAGCACGTCGAACGCCGCCTGGCGCGCCGGATCCAGCGGCTTACGGCGCGGGCCACGCGGCGCGCGCCGCTCGGCGTCGGCCGGCCGGGCCTGCTGCCGGCCCGGCTGTCTGCCCGGCTGGCGGTCCTGACGATCCCGGCCGCCCGAGCGTCCCTGATTGTTCGGACGACCCTGCCGCCCGCGATCGCCGCCGCGTCCGTTCCGTTCGGTCACCGGGCCACCACACCTTCGTCCAGCCGGGCGCCGCGCGCCCAGTCCGCTGCCTTCATCGCCTTCTTCCCCGGCGGCTGGACCGTGCCCAGCCGCACCGGAGTGCTGCCCGTGCCGATCAGCACGCCCGCCTTCTGCACGCGAATTGCGCCGGGCGCCAACGGTTCTGCCTCGACCGGGACCACCGGACCGAGCTTGACCCGCAGGTCGCCGATCTCCGTCCAGGCTCCGGGGTTCGGAGAAACCGCGCGGACGCGGCGGTCGATGACATGCGCAGGCAGGTCCCAGCGCACCCGCGCGTCTTCGACAGTGACCTTGGGGGCGACCGTCACGCCGTCGGTGGGCTGCGGCACCGCGGTCAGCGCACCGTCCTCGACACCGTCGAGCGTGGTCTCCAGCAGGCCGGCGCCCGCGTCGGCCAGCCGGGCCAGCAGATCGCCCGCGGTGTCGATGGGCCGCACCGCCTCGGTCATCACGCCATACACCGGCCCGGAGTCCAGGGCACGTTCGATCTGGAAAGTCGTGGCGCCGGTCACCTCGTCACCGGCGGCGATGGCGGCCTGCACCGGCGCGGCGCCGCGCCAGGCCGGCAGCACCGAGAAGTGCAGGTTGATCCAGCCCAGCCGGGGCACCGCCAGCAGCTCGTCGCGCAACAGCGCGCCGTAGGCGACGACGGCACAGCAGTCCGGCGCCAGCTCGGCGAGTTCGGCGACGAACTCGGGCTCATTGGGCTTGGCCGGCCGCAGCACCGGAATGCCTTCGGCGAGAGCAAGTTCCGCGACCGGAGACGGCGCCGGCTTGCCGCGACGACCAGAGGCCGCGTCAGGACGGGTCAGCACCGCGACCACCTCGTGGCGGGGCGACGCGATGAGCCTGCGCAATGAAGGCAGCGCGGGTTCCGGTGTTCCGGCGAAGACGATACGCACGATCCACCAGGCTACTTGTGGTCCACCCGAACACCCTCATCCGATGTGCAGCGGATCGATCTGCACCCGCACCGGCTGCTGATCGTGGCGGGCGCTGAGCACTCCGGTCGCCCGGCGCAGGGCCGCCGCCAGCACCAGCCCACGGTCGCGCGAGACGCGGACCAGCATCCGGTGCACGGGTGTGCCCGGGTCCAGACCGGGCGGTCGGCGGGCGCCGAACGGCAGGTCGACGGGACCCAGCACCTCGGCGTCGGGCGGCAGTGCGGCGGCCTCCAACAGCGCGTCCGCTGCCTCCGGGATGCCGTCGACGGCGGCGAGATGCACCGCCGGTGGCAGCCCGACCTCGGTGCGGCCGTCGAGTTCGGCCTCGGCATGCCCGACCGGGTCCCAGCGCACCAGCGCCTGCACCGTTGGGATCGACGATTCCGCGACCACCGCAACCGTGCCGCCGGCCGCGCGGTCGAGCACCATGGCCGATGCCGACATCCAGCGGCGGAGCGTGTCCTCGGCGGCCCGCAGATCTTGGCGGCCCAGCAAGGCCCAGCCGTCCAGCAGCAGCGCCGCACCGTAGCCGCCGTCAGCGCGCGGCTCGGCGCCCGGGGTGGCCACCACGACCGCGGGGCGTCCAGGTACCTCGGCCACCACGGCGTCACCGCCGGAGGTGACGATGGGCACGCCAGGGAAGGTCCGGCCCAGTTCCTCGGCGGTGCGCCGGGCCCCGACCACCACGGCACGTACCGCATCGGAGCCGCACCGGCCACAGCGCAGCGCGCTGTCCTGACGGCCGCACCAGCGGCACACCGCGCCGACGGTGTCCCGGTCGAGCAGCGATAGCGGGCCCGTGCAGTGCCGGCATCGGGCGATGGTCCGGCATTTGCCGCAGGCCAGCGCCGGGACGTAACCGCGGCGCGGCACCTGCACCAGCACCGGCCGCCCGGCGCTCAACGCGGCGCGCGCGGCGCCCAGCGCCATCGACGGCAACCGCGCGGTGCGGGCGGCGGCGTCGCGTTCGTGGGTATGTGCGTCGTCGTCGAGCGCGACGACCCGCGGAGCCCGGGCCCGCACCACACTGCGCCCGGCGACCAGATCGTGCGCCCAATTGCTGCGCACCAGCGCCTGCGCCTCGGCAGTGCGCGAGAAGCCACCGATGATTGCGCCACAACGCAATTGGTGTGCACGCAACATCGCGACCTCGCGGGCGTGCGGATACGGCGCCCGGGGCTCGGAGAGCGAGTCGTCGCCGTCGTCCCACACGACGATGAGCCCGAGGTCGGCGACGGGCGCGAACACCGCGCTGCGCGTGCCGATCACGAGCCGGGCCTGGCCACGCAGCACCGCCAGCCACCGCCGGTAGCGCTGGGACGGGCCGAGGCCCGCGGACAGCGCCACCACCCGGTTGTCGTCGACCAAGGTCAGGGCCGCGGCGTGGACGGCGTCCACGTCGCGCTGGTCCGGGACGATCAGCAGCGCACCGCGCCCGGCGTTGACGACGACGGCCGCCGCCTCACACAGCCGCTTGGCCCAGTCCTCCCCCGGCAGGGCCTGCCACACCGCGCGCGCCGCCCGGCCCTCGGCGAGCGCCTCGAGGAACTGCTCACCGCGGGCGTACGGCTGCCAGGCACCGGGGTCGACGTGCTGCGGAGCGAACGGCGGGAGTTCCGGCGGCGGACCTTTCTCCACGGTGGCGTGCCGCGGCGGAATGGCCAGCCGCAGCACGTCGGGTCGGCTGCCGGCGTACCGGGCGGCCACGGCTTCGGCGAGGCGCTGCACATCCGGGGTCAGAACCCGCTCGGCCGAGACCACGCGGTCCAGCCAACCGAGCTTGCCCGAATGGTCGGTGTCCGAACGTCTTTCGAGAATGAATGCGTCGACCAGGCGGCCGTTGAACCGGACCTTGGCCCGGACGCCCGGCTGCGCGTCGTCGGACAGGTCGGCAGGCACCAGGTAGTCGAACTCGCGGTCCAGGTGCGGCACCGACAGCATCGGCAGCACCCGAGCCACGGGCTCGTGTTCGGCCTGCGTCCTGGTGACGGTCACGCAGCCGGTGTAGCAGACAGGGACGACACCGTCGACACCGTCCGGCCAGCGAAGAACCCGGCGGTGATCAGGAGCAGGGAGGCGGCGTAGGCCCACCAGATCGGGACCGCCAGTGTCTCGTCACCGAGGACGAACTTGCTGATGCCGATCATGCCGTCACTCACCGCGAAGCACAGTGCTCCGAGTGCGGTCCAGCGGGTCGGCAGGTCGGCGAACAGCGCCGTGCACACCATGGCCACCAGGACGGCCATGTAGATGGTGACGGGGATGGTCATCTTTTGCGCGACCAGGCTGGGCCAGAACCAGACGACCAGCCCGATGCAGACGACGACCAGCACCGCGGCGCCGGCCGTGGCTGCCGGGGTACGCCGGGCCAGCGGCAGCAGCGCTGCCAGGAAACACAGGTGCGCGATCAGGAACGAGCCGAGCCCGAACACGAACGACGGCACCCCGCCCGGCTGCCACCACGGCATGGCCAGCAGGAAGTCACCGCCTGCCGAGAACACCAGCGCGGCCACCAACCAGCGGCGTTCACGGACGATGGCGTGTCCGGCAGCGGCCGCGGCCAGCAGCAGTGCGGGCAGCGCCTTGATCTCGGGCTGCAGGGCGAACTGTCCGGTCAGGTCAGCGCCCGACGGCAGCCGCAGCGCCGTCGCGATGAGGAAGATGCCGTAGCCGGCGGCGACCACTGCGGCCGCCACCCACAGCCGCCAGCGCGGTGCGTACGGTGAACTCATGTCGGACACTGTGCGTCCCCCACTCGATCCCATTCTGCAAAAGGTACTGGAAGCGGTTCCGTTCCAATTGACCATGGATGGCGGCGTCGAAGCCGCTCGTGCGCGGTTCCGTGAGCTGCCGCGCAAGGCGGTGTTCCCGGAGGTCCGCGCCGAGGACCGCGTCATCGGCGAGGCGCCCGTCCGGATCTACTGGCCGCCGAATATCGAACCGTCGGCACCGGTGGTGCTGTTCTTCCACGGCGGCGGCTGGGTGGTCGGCGATCTGGACACCTATGACGGCACCGCCCGGCTGCATGCCGCCGGGACCGGCGCCGTGGTGGTGTCGGTGGATTACCGGCTGGCCCCCGAGCACCCGTTCCCCGCGGCGGTGGACGACGTCTGGGCCGTCACACAGTGGGTGGCCGCCCATGCCGACGAGATCGGCGGTGACCCGAATCGCCTTGCCGTGGCCGGTGATTCAGCCGGCGGAAATCTCGCAGCCGTGGTCGCACAGCTGGCCCGCGATGCCGGCATCACGCTGCGAGCCCAGCTGCTGTGGTACCCGGCGACCACCTGGGACACCTCGCTGCCGTCGTTCACCGAGAACGCCGACGCGCCGGTCCTGGGCCGCGACGCCGTCGGTGGTTTCTCATTGCTGTATGCCACGGGCGTCGACCTGCGGAATCCGCCGGCCGCACTGGTGCCCGCGCGCGCCGAGTCACTGGCCGGGCTGGCACCGGCGTACATCGCCGTCGCCGGATACGACCCACTGCGCGACGACGGCATCAGGTACGGCGAGATGCTCACCGCTGCAGGGGTTTCCGTCGAGGTGCACAACGCCGAGACCGTGGTGCACGGCTATCTCGGCTACCACGGCGTGGTGCCGGCGACGACCGAGGCGGCCGACCGCGGAATCGCCGCATTGAGGGCCGCGTTAGCCTGAGGCATGACCTCGGATGTGACGCCGGACACTCGCCCTGATATCGACCCGATCCTCAAAGCTCTCCTGGACGCCGTGCCGCTGGAGTTCACCATCGACGACGGCGTCGAGGTGGCCCGGGCCAAGATCGCAGCGATGCGACCCCCCGCGGCGATGCTGCCGGACCTGCGGATCGAGAACCGCGTGCTCGATTGCGGTGACGCAGGCCAGATTCCGGCACGTATCTACTGGCCGCCCATCGATGGTGAGACGCGTCCGCTGCCGGTGGTGGTCTTCTACCACGGTGGCGGCTGGGCGATCGGCGACCTGGATTCGCACGATCACGTGGCCCGGGCCCACGCCATCGGCGCCCGCGCCATCGTGGTGTCGATCGAGTACCGGCTGGCACCTGAGCATCCGTTCCCGGCCGGTATCGAGGATTCCTGGGCCGCGCTGCAGTGGGTTGCCGCGCATGCCGCCGAACTGGGCGGCGACCCGGCGCGCATCGCAGTGGCCGGTGACTCCGCGGGCGGCAACATCTCCGCGGTGATGGCGCAGCGGGCGCGCGACGCCGGCGGCCCGAACCTGACGTTCCAGCTGCTCTGGTACCCCGCGACCACGGGTGACACCACGCTGCCGTCGTTCACCGAGAACGCCGACGCACCCATGCTCAACAGCAATGTGACCGCGGCCTTCCTGTCCTGGTACCTGCCCGGCATGGACATCAGTGACGCCTCGACGCTGCCGACCGACCTGGCCCCGGCCAACGCCGAGTCGCTGGCCGGGCTGCCGCCCGCTTACATCGGCACCGCCGAGCACGACCCGCTGCGCGACGACGGCGCCCTGTACGCCAAACTGCTTGCCGCAGCCGGGGTTCCGGTCGAGTTGAGCAACGAACCGACCATGGTGCACGGCTTCGTCAGCCTCGCGCTGGCCTCGCCGGTGGCCACCGAGGCCACCAACCGGGGCCTGGCGGCCCTGCAGGCTGCCCTCTACGCCTAGCTGTTCTCTCGCGAGCAGACGCAAACCCGTCGTTTTTGCGACAAACGCGACAGTTTTGCGTCTGCTCGCGCGAGTATGGAGCCATGACAACGCCTGATGTCCAAACTGTGATCGTCGGCGCCGGCTTCTCCGGGATCGGGGCCGGCATCCTGCTGGACCGGGCCGGGCTCGGTGACTACCAAATCCTCGAAGCCGGCTCCGGGCCGGGCGGCACCTGGTTCTGGAACACCTACCCCGGTGTCGCCGTGGACATTCCGTCGTTCTCCTATCAGTTCTCGTTCGAGCAGAGCGCGGATTGGTCCCGCACCTACGCCAAAGGCCATGAGCTCAAGGCGTACGCCGAGCACTGCGTCGACAAGTACGGGCTGCGGGACCGGATCCGCTTCGGCACCGAGGTCACTGGTGCCGAGTACGACGACGCCACCGACCTCTGGCGCGTGCACACCAGCAGCGGCACACTCACCGCGCGGTTCCTGATCAACGGCAGCGGCGTGCTGACGGTGCCCAAGCCGCCGGACATCGAGGGCGTGACCGACTTCGCCGGTATCACGCTGCACACCGCGCGCTGGGACTCCCACATCGACCTGAGCGGCAAGCGCGTCGCGATCATCGGCACCGGCGCCTCGGCGGTCCAGGTGATCCCCGAGATCGCGCCGATCGTGGAGCAGCTCACGGTGTTTCAGCGGACGCCGATCTGGTGCTTCCCCAAGCTGGACCTACCGCTGCCGGCCGCGGCCCGGTGGGCGATGCGCATCCCGGGCGGCAAGACGCTGCAGCGCCTGGCCAGCCAGGCGTACGTCGAGCTGACCTTCCCGCTGTCGGCGCAGTACTACAGCGTCTTCCCGTTGGCCGACGGTGCGGCCCGCATGGGACGGTCGTTCCTGCGCCGCGAGGTCCATGACCCCGTGGTGCGCGACAAGCTCACCCCGCGCTACGCGGTGGGCTGCAAACGGCCGGGCTTCCACAACAGTTACCTCGCGACCTACAACCGCGAAAATGTCAGTCTGATAACCGAATCCATCGAGCGCATCACCCCGAGCGGCGTGCGCACCACCGACGGTCAGGACCACGAGGTGGACGTCCTGATCCTCGCCACCGGATTCAAGGTGATGGACGTCGACAGCGTGCCGACGTTCCCCGTCACCGGCGCCGGCGGGCACACCCTCGGCGAGTTCTGGGAGACGCAGCGGCTGCAGGCCTACGAGGGCGTCAGCATCCCCGGCTTCCCCAACTTCTTCACCGTCATGGGGCCGTACGGGTATGTGGGCTCGTCCTATTTCGCGCTGATCGAAGCTCAAGTCCACCACATCGTGCGGTGCCTGCAACGGGCCGAGAAGGTTGGCGCCCACCGGGTCGAGGTATCCCAGGAAGCCAATGACCGGTATTTCGCCGAGATGTTGAGCAAACGCCACCGGCAGGTGTTCTGGCAGGACAGCTGCCAGTCGGCCAACAGCTACTACTTCGACAAGAACGGCGACGTGCCACTGCGGCCCGCCACCACGGTGGAGGCCTACGTCCGCAGCCGCCGGTTCGACCTCGACGACTACGAGTTCAGCGCGTGAGCGTTCAAGCCCGCACTGATATGAAAGTTCTTTGAACCCGATAACTTTTGCCGCACGGAGCGCATCGGCCCGGCTATAGGCGCCGAAACGTCGGTACAGTCGCGAACGTGACTTCCCGGCCGATGCGATGGCGGGCAGCGGCCGTGCTGCTCGTCACCCTGCTCGGTCTCGGCATCGGTATTCAGTTGAGCGCCAAGCCTGTTGCCACGCCGCATGAACACGCCGCCCCCATGCTCGTCGCCCCGGGACACACGCTGCCGTCGGTGGCCGCGCAGCACCCACACGCGCGGGACGGCTCGGCCCCGTCGGCCCCGGAGCTGGTGACCACTGCCGGACTCCCCCGCTCCGCCTCCAACCTCCTGGCCTTGGGCCTGGTGGTGACCCTCGGCGTTCTCATGGTGTGCTGGCGCGCGTTGGCGCCCCAGACCGGCCGGGGTCCGCCGCGTCGCGCGCTTCAGATTCACACCGGCCGGGCGGTCCTGACCCGGCTCTGCATCTCCCGACGCTGATCGGTCAGCGCAGATCGGCCACGCTTCGTGTCCGGTCGGTGTTCGCTGCCCGATTCCGCTGCCGCGCCGCGGCCTCAAGCGAAAAGTGATGCACTCATGAACAATTCGACCAATCTCACCCTGCCCAGAAAATCCACTCGGCCGGCGTCCGGGCCGTGCCGGCTGGCTCGCTACGACCGCCCCGGCACCATGGTCGGCGGCACCCCGGTGCTGCGGATCGCCGCACCGTTCACCACCGACGACCGGGGCTTCTGGGCCAAGCTCGAAGGCGTCAACCCCGGTGGCATGAAGGACCGGCCCGCCATGTACATGGTCGAACGCGGCCGCGGCCGCGGCGACCTGCTGCCCGGCGCACGAATCGTCGAATCCACCAGCGGCACACTCGGACTCGGCCTGGCCCTGGCCGGCACCGTGTACGGACACCCGGTCACCCTGGTAACCGATCCGGGCATGGAACCGATGATGCTGCGGATGCTGGCCGCGTATGGCGCCGACATCGACCTGGTCACCGAACCACACCCGACCGGCGGTTGGCAGCAGGCCCGCCGCGACCGGGTGGCCCAGATCCTGGCCGGCGATCCCACCGCCTGGTACCCCGACCAGTACAACAACCCCGACAACGTCGACGCCTACCGCGATCTCGCCCTGGAACTACAGTCGCAGCTCGGCACCGTCGACGTCCTGGTGTGCTCGGTCGGCACCGGCGGCCATTCGGCCGGGGTGGCAAAAGTGTTGCGCGAGTTCAATCCTGATCTCGAGCTGATCGGCGTCGACACCATCGGGTCGACGATCTTCGGCCAGCCCGCACAGAGTCGCCTCATGCGCGGTCTGGGGTCGAGCATCTACCCGGACAACGTCGACTACGACGCGTTCTCCGAGGTGCACTGGGTGGCGCCCGCCGAAGCGGTGTGGGCCTGCCGCGCGCTGGCCGGGACCAGCTACGCCAGCAGCGGCTGGAGCGGTGGCGCGGTGGCGCTGGTCGCCGGCTGGGCGGCCCGGCATCGCGATCCGGACACCACGATCGCCGCGATCTTTCCCGATGGGCCGCAACGGTATTTCGACACCGTCTACAACGACGACTACTGCCGTGAGCACAACCTGCTGGGGATCGAACCGCCGTCCGAACCGGCGGTGATCACCGACCCCGCTGAGCGCGTGGTGGATTCGTGGACGCGCTGCGCGACGGTGCGCAGGCCCGATGCGGCATCGCTGTGACGGAGGTGCGGTGATGGAGGTCCTCGCCCAGTTCCGCAGCTTCGGCTGGCCCAGTCGGGTGCTGATGCTCAACCAGTTCGGCATCAACGTCGGCTTCTACATGCTGATGCCGTATCTGGCCGGGTATCTGGCCGGCCCGCTCGGCTTGGCCGGTTGGGCCATCGGGCTGGTGCTCGGGGTGCGGAACTTCTCGCAGCAGGGCATGTTCATCGTCGGTGGGACGCTGGCCGACCGGCTCGGCTACAAGCCGCTGATCGTGGCGGGCTGCCTGTTGCGCACGGCCGCCTTCGGGCTGCTGGCGGTCGCGCAATCCCTGCCGACGCTGCTCATCGCCTCGGCGGCAACCGGTTTCGCGGGGGCACTGTTCAACCCCGCGGTGCGGGCCTACCTGGCCGCGGACTCCGGCGAGCGCCGGGTGGCGGCGTTCACGGTGTTCAACGTCTTCTATCAGGGTGGCATCCTGGCCGGCCCGCTGGTGGGGCTGGCCCTGATGGCGCTGGACTTCCGGGTCACCGCGGGCATGGCGGCGGTGGTGTTCGCGGTGCTGACCATCGCGCAGCTGTTCGCGCTGCCGAAAGACCATGCCGATCATGCTGTCGCCGAACGCGTCTCGGTACTGCACGACTGGCGCACCGTGCTGGCCAACCGGCCGTTCCTGTTGTTCGCCGCGTCGATGGTGGGCACCTATGTGGTGACGTTCCAGGTGTACCTGGCGCTGCCGTTGCACGCCGGGGTGCTCGCGCCGCACCATGAATCAGCCATCGTGGCAGCCGTTTTCGCGGTGTCGGGGCTGGTCGCCATCGGTGGCCAGATCCGCATCACGTCCTGGTTCACCGCGCGGTACGGCCGCGCCCAGTCGCTGACGATCGGGGTGCTGGTGCTGGCGGCGGCGTTCGTCCCGTTGATCGTCGTGCCCGACGACCGGTGGGGCCGACCGGTCGCGGTGGCCGCGCTGCTGACGACGGCCGCGCTGCTGGCCGTCGGATCGGCCGCGGTGTACCCGTTCGAGATGGACACCGTGGTCTCGCTCGCCGGCGACCGGCTCGTCGCGACCTACTACGGCTTCTACAACACCATCGTCGGCATCGGCATCCTGGTGGGGAACCTCGCCACCGGAGCGCTGATGGAGACCGCACGCGATGCCGGCCGACCCGAACTCATCTGGGTCGCGCTCACGACCATCAGCCTGCTGGTCGCGTTGGCCCTGTACCGGCTGCACCGGACGAACCGGCTGGAGCCTCAGCCCGTCAGCTGAGCAGACACGAAACCCCCTGAATCGATCGATTCAGGGGGTTTCGTGTCTGCTCGCGCAGAAAGGCTCAGACGGAGGCCTTCAGGTCGTCGACCTTGTCGAGCTGCTCCCACGGCAGTTCGATGTCGGTACGGCCGAAGTGGCCGTACGCGGCGGTCGGCGCGTAGATCGGGCGCAGCAGGTCCAGGTCGCGGATGATGGCGCCGGGACGCAGGTCGAAGACCGAGGTGATGGCCTTCTCGATGCGGGCCGGGTCGAAGTGCTCGGTGCCGAAGGTCTCGACGAACAGGCCCACCGGGGCGGCCTTGCCGATGGCGTAGGCCACCTGGACCTCGACGCGGTCGGCCAGGCCTGCAGCGACGACGTTCTTGGCCACCCAGCGCATCGCGTACGCGGCGCTGCGGTCCACCTTTGACGGGTCCTTGCCGGAGAAGGCGCCGCCGCCGTGGCGGGCCCAGCCGCCGTAGGTGTCGACGATGATCTTGCGGCCGGTCAGGCCGGCGTCACCCATCGGGCCACCGACCACGAAGTTGCCGGTCGGGTTGACGAGCAGCCGGAAGTCGGAGGTGTCCATGGTCTCGTGCGCCAGGTCGGCCAGCACGGTCTCGACGACGTGGCGGCGGATGTCCGGGGCCAGGGTGCCGTCCAGGTCGACGCCCTCGGCGTGCTGGGTCGACAGCACCACGGTGTCGAGGCGGACCGGGACGTTGTCGCGGTACTCGATGGTGACCTGGGTCTTGCCGTCCGGACGCAGGTAGTCGACGGTGTTGCTCTTGCGGACCTCGGACAGGCGCCGCGACAGCCGGTGCGCCAGCGCGATCGGCAGCGGCATCAGCTCGGGGGTGTCGTTGATGGCGTAGCCGAACATCAGGCCCTGGTCGCCGGCGCCCTGGGCGTCCAACGGGTCACCGGCGCCCTCGACGCGCGCCTCGTGGGCGGTGTCGACGCCCGCGGCGATGTCCGGGGACTGCGCACCGATGCCGATGTTCACGCCGCAGGTGGCGTAGTCGAAGCCCTTGTCGGAGTGGTCGTAGCCGATCTGGCGGATCCGGTCACGGACGATCAGCGGGATGTCGGCAAATGCTTCCTTGGCGTTGGTGGTCACCTCACCGACGACGTGCACCTGACCCGTGGTCACCAGGGTCTCTACCGCGACCCGCGACTTGGGATCCTGCGCGAGCAGCGCGTCCAGCACGGAATCGCTGATGGCGTCGCAGATCTTGTCCGGATGTCCTTCGGTCACTGACTCGCTGGTAAACAGCCGACCTTCACTCACGTCGCAATTCCCTTCCAAAACTTTAGTCCGGCGCATAATATCCGCGCCCGCCTAACAACTGTCGTGTACCCCCGCGCAGCAAACCCGGCTGCGGCACGGTTCAGGCGATGGTCATTCGTCGTTGCCGCGCAGGAACGCCGCGATCGCGTCGGCGATGCGGCTGCCCATCAAGGTCTTGGACCCGTGCTCCAGCGCTGACTCGGTCCCATCCGCCGCCAGCAGCCAACCGTCGTTGACGTCGACCTCGAAGGCCCTGCCGTCCCCCACCGCGTTGACAACCAGCAGGTCACAGCCCTTGCGCTGCAGCTTGGCCCGGGCGTGGAACAGCACGTCGCCGTTCGCGTCGCCGGTCTCGGCGGCGAAGCCGACGATGGCGCGCAGGTTCGGCAGCTGACCGTCGGTGCGGGCCCGCACCGCGCCGGCGAGGATGTCGTCGGTCCGGGTCAGTTCGATGACGGGCGCGGCCTCGGCTTCACCGGGGCCGTGCTTTTTTTTGATCTTGCTGGTCGCTACCTCGGTAGGACGGAAATCGGCGACGGCGGCGGCCATCACCAGCACCTGCGCGTCGGGCACGTATTTGAACACCGAGTCCCGCAGCTGCGCGGCCGAACTGATGTGCACGACATCCACGCCGGCCGGATCGGCCAGGCCTGCGGTGTTTCCGGCGATCAGCGTGACGTCGGCGCCGCGCTGGGCCATGACGCGAGCCACGGCGTAGCCCTGCTTGCCAGAGCTGCGGTTGCCGATGAACCGGACCGGGTCGATGGCCTCTCGGGTGCCACCCGCGGTGACGACGACCTTGACCCCGGCCAGATCATGGGGCAACGCGTCACCGCGCTCCAGGAGCAGCTGCGCGAAGGTGGTGATCTCTTCGGCCTCCGGCAGGCGTCCGGGGCCGCTGTCGGCGCCGGTGAGGCGCCCGGAGGCGGGGTCCAGCACCACGACGCCGCGACGCCGCAATGTCGCGACGTTCTCGACGGTGGCGGGGTGCAACCACATCTCGGTGTGCATCGCCGGGGCGAACAGCACCGGACAGCGCGCGGTGAGCAGGGTGGCGGTCAGCAGATCATCGCCGCGGCCCGCCACCGCACGTGCCATCAGGTCGGCGGTGGCCGGCGCGACCACGACCAGGTCGGCCTGTTGGCCGAACCGGACGTGCGGTACCTCCGAGACGTCCTCGAACACTCCCGTGTGCACGGGATTGCCGGACAGTGCTTCAAAGGTGGCGGCGCCGACGAACTTCAGCGCCGACTCGGTCGGCACCACGCGGACCGAATGGCCGGCCTCGCTCAGCTGACGAACCAGGGTGCACGCCTTGTAGGCGGCGATACCTCCGGCGACTCCGACGACGATGCGCTTGCGGTCGGCCATGGTCGGCGCCTCCTGGCCCTACTCGGTGGCCTTACTCGCCCTCGGTGTGCTCGAGCAGGTCGCCGTGGATCTCGCGCATGGCGATCGACAGCGGCTTCTCCTGCAGACCCGGCTCGACCAGGGGGCCGACGTACTCGAGGATGCCGTCACCGAGCTGGTTGTAGTAGTCGTTGATCTGGCGCGCGCGCTTCGCGGCGTAGATCACCAGCGCGTACTTGCTCGACACGCGATCCAGCAGCTCGTCGATGGGCGGGTTGGTGATACCCAGCGGCGTGTCGTAGGCGATGGCGGCGTCGGAGTCGATGCTCTCGACAGTGGTGCTCACGAAGTGTTCTCCCGGGTTTCGGCGTGTAGATGGCGTCGCTATCAGCGTGTCTGTGCGGGTGTTGCGCAGACTGCTCAGCGGCCCACCAGCAAGGATACCAATTCTGCACAGGCGGATTCCAACTGACTGTTGACAACAGTCACATCGAAACTGTCCTGAGCGGCCAGTTCGGCCCGCGCGGTAGCCAGGCGACGGGCCTGCACCTCGGCACTCTCGGTGCCGCGGCCGATGAGCCGGCTCTCCAGCGCTTCCCAACTGGGCGGCGCGAGGAAGACCGTCAGCACCTCCGGCATGGCTTGTTTGACGGCCCGAGCGCCGGCCAGATCGACCTCGATGAGGACGGGTTGACCAGCGGCGATGGCTTCCCGGACCGGCCGGGCGGGGGTACCGGAGCGCTGCAGTCCCCCATGAATTTCGGCCCATTCGAGCAGCTCACCGTCATCGATGAGGCGCTGGAACTCTGCGGCCGAGACAAACGTGTAGTCGACACCGTCGACCTCGCCCGGACGCGGTGCACGCGTCGTGGCGGAGACACTGAAATGCAGGTCGGGCACCTGCTCACGCAGGCAGCGCACGACCGTGGATTTACCCACGGCAGAGGGGCCGGCCAGCACAACAACACGGTTCATCGCCGTCCGGCCCCTACTGCTCGTCAGTCTTGCGTCAGATCAGGAAAAGTCGAACTTTTCCAGCAGGGCCTTGCGCTGACGGTCGCCCAGTCCGCGCAGACGGCGGGTCGGAGCGATCTCCAGCTCGGTCATGATCTCCTGCGCCTTGACCTTGCCAACCTTGGGCAAGGCTTCCAGCAGAGCGGAAACCTTCATCTTGCCGAGAACCTCGTCGGTCTCGGCGTCCGTCAGGACCTGCTTGAGGTTGGTGCCGCCGCGCTTGAGCCGGTCTTTCAACTCGGCACGTGCTCGACGTGCGGCAGCAGCCTTCTCCAACGCTGCCGCGCGCTGTTCGTCGGTCAACTGGGGAAGGGCCACGGGGTTCCTCCGTATCTCCGTCAAATAATTTCTGTCACGGCTGGGATGAACCAGCCAGCGACGACGACCGTACCCACGCTTACCGACAAGCGCTAACCCCACCCCCCGGGTAACGAAGCTAAAAGCCCAGCGTGTAGTGCGAACGGCGGCTCCAGATGGCTGCGAAGTGCAAGCTCGACAGGGGCTGCGCTCAAGCGCTGCAGTCACAGATCTGCCTGCGTATCAAGGGTTTTGAGCACTCAGTGGGACGACGGCCGCTCGACCGGGACCAGGTCTGGCCGATTTTCGGGCCGTCATCCGGGGCGATTCAGGAAAATTTTCGCAGGTCACGGCGTGTCGGGCGTGTCGGTGCCGAGTGCGATCGGGTTGGTGCACCGCCGGTGACGCGCTGGTGGCCCAGAGCCGCGATTTGGGTGGTTGGACCGCCCAAATAGCCCCATTTCAGCCCGTTCGACGGTCGGTTCGGCACCGCGGGAGTCGGGCAACATCGCGCCGATGTGCGCTGCCACGCAAACTCCGCAAACTCGGATGCGTCATGATTCCCGCGGCAACCGAGCCGGCTCGGCGCCGGACCCGTGGCACGGTCGTGATGAAACTGTTTCCTGCCCAACGTTTTCCCATGTGGTCGCACTTCCCACAGGCAACGATCAGCGCCTTGTGGCCAAACTGTTGCGGCACGCACAGCACACACCTAATGACGCCAAAGTGCACACACATTAGGCGGTCCTAACTTGAGTTCCAGTGTGGCGACAACCCGCCCACCACATGGAAGAGGAAGGTGAGCCGCGATGAACTTCAAGCGAGCGTTGACCGCATCCACCCTGGCTGCCGGTATCGGTGTCGCCGGATTGTTCGGCGTCGGCCTGGCCGGCGCCAATGCCGACCCGGGGTGCCCACCGAACGCGCCGTGCGGCCAGCACGACAACAACCGCGGCCCGGGTGACAACCGCGGTCCGGGAGATAACCGGGGCCCGGGCGACAACCGTGGCCCGGCCGCCCCGGTCGGCCGTGACGACGGCTGGCACGACAACCAGGGCCGCGACTGGCAGCACCGCGGCATCGACGATGCCCGGTTCGATCACCAACCGTTCGACTACAACGGCCAGTGGGTGAACCCGGTATGGGACAACGGGCACAACGCCTGGGGCTTCTGGCTCGGCCCGATCTGGATTCCGCTGTGATCGAGGCCCGGTAACCGGACCTGCGGCAAGACGGCCCGCCACGTCATCGTGGTGGGCCGTCTGGCATCTGTAGGCAAATGTTGTCCGCGCCATCGGCATACCGTCGACAGCGCCGAGCCGGCAACATTTCATGGCACCAAATCGGTTCCCGCACAACATCTTCCCAGACTCTCTGGAAACCGACAGGAAACGTTCAGCGCGGCGTTCCCGCAACGTGACCGCATACACAGCACACACCTAAGTTCAGCTAAGTGCACGCCCATCGGGCCGCCATAGCGTCAGCTGCATGAAGATCAAACAGGCATTGACCGCGTCCACCCTGGCGGCCGGCATCGGCGCCGCCGGACTCTTCGGCATCGGCCTGGCGACCGCGAGCGCCGACTGGTGCCCCCCGGGCGCACCGTGCGGGGGGCATGACGACCACCGCGACGACCGCGGCGGCGACCGAGGCGGCTGGGGTGGCGACCGTGGCGGCTGGCAGCGCGGCATCGACTGGCACAACGACCGGGACGGCTGGCGTGACGACCGTGGCCGTGACTGGCATGGCCGCGGCATCGATGACGGCCGCTGGGACCACCAGCCGTTCAGCTACAACGGCCAGTGGGTGAACCCGGTGTTCGACCAGGGCTTCAACGCCTGGGGCTTCTGGCTCGGCCCCATCTGGATTCCGCTGTGACCTGAGGCGCACGGCCGGTACGTTCATGCCGATGGCTGTCGCGTACCGGTTGCTGTGCGTCTCGCTGCTCATGTTCGCCTCCCTGACGGCGAACATCGCAGCTCCGGCATGGGCCTGCGGCTGTGGCGCCTACATCCCCGACCGCGCCGGGGCCGCCGTCGTCGACGAACGGGCGCTCATCGCGTGGGACGGCAGCACCGAGGACATCCTCATGTCGTTCGGGATTCGCGGCGCCTCGGATCGGGCCGCCTGGGTGATGCCCGTCCCGTCGGCCGCCCAGGTCACCTTGGGCGACGCGACGGTGTTCGACGAGCTGGCGCGCATCACCGCGCCGCGGATCGAATACCGGGACAACTGGTGGCCCACCTTCGACTGGCTCACCGGAGGTTCGCGGGGTGCACTCGAAGGGGCGGGCGCGCGTCCCGGCGGCGTCAACGTGCTGTCCAGCCGGCGGATCGGGCCGTTCGACGTCACGCGCCTGGCCGCCGACGACCCGGCCGCCCTAACGAGCTGGCTGACAGCCAAAGGCTTCCCCCACCCCGACGGACTCGACGCCAACCTGGCGTCCTACGTCGCGGCCCGTTGGGAGATCGTCGCGATCCAGCTCGCGCCGGACGCCGGTGACACCACGCTGACGGGAACCTTGCAACCGCTGCGGCTGTCGTTCGCGTCCGACACCGCCGTCTATCCGATGCGGCTGTCCCGGTCGGCGACGGGGCCGCAGAGTGTCGACCTGTATGTGCTGGCCGACCACCGGATGGATCCGAGCTCGGTACCCGTCTCCGGGAACGCCCCGACCCTGCAGTACGCCGGCCGGACGGACTCACCGGCCCTGGCCGGCTACCGGGGCCACTACCTGACCCGCTGGACCAACTATCTCGGCCAGCCCCAGCTCATCGACAGCGACTACGTATTCACCCGTGCCGCAACGGATTCCGACTACGCGCAGGTCATCTACCGGACCCGCGACCGCGGCGGCGTCACGGGTCTGGCACTGATCGCGGCCGCGCTCGGCGGCGGGGTGCTGGTCGCGGTGCTCTGGATTCGCCGGCGCCGCAGGCGTCAGGCCGAGTAGGCCTCAGGCCAGATAAGCGACGGCATCGCGCAACCGCTCCCCCGCGGCCCGTACGGCCGCGACGTCCGGTCCGGCCCGGAGCACCTCACGCGACACCGCCGGCAGCAGCGTGCCGGGCTGAGCGCCGCCGAGCCCGGCCAGCGCGTCCGGACGGCCACCCTGCGCGCCGACTCCCGGCATCAGCACCGGTCCACCCAGCTGGGACAGGTCGGGCACCTCCGCCAGCGTCGCGCCGACCACGACGCCCACCGAACCATCGGCGGCGGCGTTCACCGCGGCGACGGAGTCAACGATCGATTGCGCCACCGTCCGGTCACCGGCCACCGCGCGCTGCACCGAAGCACCCTCCGGATTGGACGTGGCAGCCAGCACGAACACCCCACGGCCATTGGCGGCCGCGACGTCCAGCAATGGCTGCAGCGAGCCGAAGCCGAGGTACGGCGACGCCGTCACCGCATCGGCGGCCAGCGGCGAATCACCGGCCCAGGCCTGGGCGTAGGCGGCCATGGTGGAGCCGATGTCGCCGCGCTTGGCATCGGCCAGCACCAGCACGCCGGCCTCCTGCAGCCGGGCAATGGTCCGCTCCAGGACGGCAAAGCCGGCCGAACCGTAGGCCTCGAAAAACGCGACCTGCGGCTTGACGATCGCGAAACCCGCGAACGCCTCGACGCAGATGTCGCTGAACGCCGCCACGCCGTCCGCCGAAACGGGCAGACCCCAGGCCGTCAGCAGCTCCGGGTGCGGGTCGATGCCAAGGCACAGCGGACCCCGCTGTGCCATGGCAGCGCGCAGTTTTGAGCCGAAGCTCACTTGGCACCCAACTGGCTGTGCAGCTCCTGCAGCGACCGGACCCCGATGTCTCCGCGGATGCCGGCTTCGATGCCCTGCACCGCGGCCGAGGCGCCCTGCACCGTCGTCACGCACGGGATGCTGGCCGACACGGCGGCCGACCGAATCTCGTAGCCGTCGATGCGCGGACCCGAGTTGCCGTACGGCGTGTTGATCACCATGTCGACCTCGCCGGCCTTGATGGCGTCGACCGCCGACATCGCCGGCCGGTCCGGGCTGGGTTCTTCGAAGTTCTTACGCACAACCTCACACGGAATGCCGTTGCGGCGCAGCATCTCCGCGGTGCCCTCGGTGGCCAGCACCCGGAAGCCGAGATCGGCCAGGCGCTTGACCGGGAACACCAGCGAGCGCTTGTCGCGGTTGGCCACCGACACGAACACCGTGCCGCCCGAGGGCAGCGAGCCGTAGGCCGCAGTCTGGCTCTTGGCGAAGGCGGTACCGAAATCGCTGTCGATACCCATGACCTCGCCCGTCGACTTCATCTCCGGCCCGAGCAGCGAATCGACCTGCGAGCCATCGGCTTTGCGGAACCGGTGGAACGGCAGCACGGCTTCCTTCACCGCGATCGGCGCGTTGGACGCGACAGTGGCACCGTCGCCCTCGGCGACCAGGATGCCTTCGGCACGCAGCTGGGCGATGGTAGCGCCCAGCATGATCCGGGCACAGGCCTTGGCGAGCGGCACGGCGGTGGCCTTCGAGACGAAGGGCACGGTCCGGCTGGCACGCGGGTTGGCCTCCAGCACGTAGAGCACGTCGTCCTTGAGCGCGTACTGCACGTTGAGCAGCCCGACCACGCCGATGCCGTGGGCGATGGCTTCGGTGGCCTTCCGCACGGCGGCGATGTCGGTGCGGCCCAACGTGACCGGCGGCAGCGCACAGGCCGAGTCGCCGGAGTGGATACCGGCCTCCTCGATGTGCTCCATCACGCCGCCGATGTACACCTCGGTGCCGTCGCACAGGGCGTCGACGTCGATCTCGATGGCGTCTTCGAGGAACCGGTCGACCAGCACCGGGTGCTCGGGTGAGAGCTCGGTGGCGCGCTCGATGTAGCCCTGCAGGGTCTGCTCGTCGTAGACGATCTCCATGCCGCGGCCGCCCAGCACGTACGACGGACGCACCAGGACCGGGTAACCGATGTCGGCGGCGATGCGGCGGGCCTGCTCGAAACTCGTTGCGGTGCCGAAGCGCGGGGCGGGCAACCCGGCCAAGCGCAGCACCTCACCGAACTCGCCGCGATCCTCGGCCAGGTCGATGGCCTTGGGGCTGGTACCGACGATCGGCACGCCGGCCTTCTCCAGCCGGTCGGCCAGGCCAAGCGGCGTCTGGCCACCGAGCTGGACGATCACGCCGACCACGCCCGGGCCGCCGGCCCCCGAGGCCTGCTCGGCGTGGTAGACCTCGAGCACGTCCTCGAAGGTGAGCGGCTCGAAGTACAGCCGGTCAGCGGTGTCGTAGTCTGTCGAGACGGTCTCCGGGTTGCAGTTGACCATGACGGTCTCGAATCCGGCGTCGCTCAACGTGGTTGCCGCGTGCACGCAGCTGTAGTCGAACTCGATGCCCTGCCCGATGCGGTTCGGGCCGGAGCCCAGGATCAGCACCTTGGGCTTCTCGGTCTGCGGGGCCACCTCGGTCTCGGCCGCGGGGTCCAGCTCGTAGCTGCTGTAGTGGTACGGCGTCTTGGCGTCGAACTCAGCGGCACAGGTGTCGACGGTCTTGTACACCGGCCGGATGCCGAGCCGCTCGCGCAGCGCGCGCACGCCGGTCTCGCCCGCCAATTCCGGCCGCAGCGCGGCGATCTGGCGGTCGGACAGGCCGCTGTGCTTGGCCCGACGCAGCAGGCGCTCATTGAGCACCGGGGCGTCGACGAGTTCGCCGCGCAGCGCCACCAGGGTGGCGATCTGGTCGATGAACCACGGGTCCACCCCGGATGCCTCGGCCACGGCCTCGACCGAACCACCAAGGCGCAGCGCCTGTTCGATGTCATAGAGCCGGCCGTCGGTCGCGGTGCGCAGTCCGTCGAGCAGCTCGTCGAGGGTCTTGTCGACATCAAGACCGGTCCAGAAGCCGGCCCGCTTGGTCTCCAGCGACCGCATCACCTTGCCGAGCGCCTCGATGAAGTTGCGGCCCAACGACATCGCCTCGCCCACCGACTTCATGGTGGTGGTCAGGGTCTGGTCAGCGCCGGGGAACTTCTCGAACGCGAACCGCGGCGCCTTGACCACGACGTAGTCGAGGGTTGGCTCGAAACAGGCCGGCGTTTCCTTGGTGATGTCGTTGACGATCTCGTCGAGGGTGTAGCCGATGGCCAGCTTGGCGGCGATCTTGGCGATCGGGAAACCCGTTGCCTTGGAAGCCAATGCACTCGACCGCGACACCCGCGGGTTCATCTCGATGACGATCAGGCGGCCGTCGGCCGGGTTGATGGCGAACTGGATGTTGCAGCCACCGGTGTCGACGCCGACCTCGCGCAGGATCGCGATGCCCAGGTCACGCATCTTCTGGTATTCGCGGTCGGTCAGGGTCATGGCGGGCGCGACGGTCACCGAGTCACCCGTGTGCACACCCATCGGATCGAAGTTCTCGATCGAGCAGACGATCACCACGTTGTCGTGATGGTCGCGCATCAGCTCGAGCTCGTATTCCTTCCAGCCGTAGATCGATTCCTCGATCAGCACATTGGCAGAAGGCGATGCGGCCAGGCCCTCGCCGGCCATCCGCTCCACGTCCTCGTTGGTGTAGGCCATCCCCGAGCCCAGACCGCCCATGGTGAAGGACGGCCGAACCACCACCGGCAGACCCAGGTCGGCGACGGTGTCGCGGACCTCGTCCATGGTGAAACAGACCCGGCTGCGGGCCGATTCGCCGCCCACCTTGGCGACGATGTCCTTGAACTTCTGCCGGTCCTCGCCGCGCTGGATGGCGTCGAAGTCCGCGCCGATCATCTCGACGCCGTACTTCTCCAGCACACCGTTCTCGTGCAGCGCGACCGCGGTGTTGAGCGCCGTCTGCCCGCCGAGGGTGGCCAATACCGCGTCGATCTTGTTGCCGCGCTCGGCCTGTTGCGCAAAAATCTTCTCGACGAAGGCCGCGGTGATGGGCTCGACGTACGTGTTGTCGGCGTACTCCGGGTCGGTCATGATCGTGGCCGGGTTGGAGTTGATCAGGCTGACCTGCAGCCCCTCGGCGCGCAGCACGCGGCAGGCCTGGGTGCCCGAGTAGTCGAACTCACAGGCCTGGCCGATGACGATCGGGCCGGACCCGATGACCAGGATGTGGTTGAGGTCTGTACGGCGCGGCATTACTTGTCCCCTGCCATGAGATCGGCGAACTTGTCGAACAGGTACTCGGCGTCGTGTGGGCCGGCCGCCGCCTCCGGGTGGTACTGCACCGAGAAGGCGCGACCGTCGAGTAGCGAAACACCCTCCACCACACCGTCGTTGGCGCAGGTGTGGCTGACCACCGCGCGACCGAACGGGGTGTCGAACTCTTCCCCGGCTTCACCTTCCAGCGCGAAGCCGTGGTTCTGCGCGGTGATCGCGATACGGCCGGTGGCCTTTTCCACCACCGGGATGTTGATGCCGCGGTGGCCGAAGGTCATCTTGTAGGTGGACCGGCCGAAGGCGCGGCCCAGAATCTGGTTGCCGAAGCAGATGCCGAACAACGGAATTCCGGCCGACAGCACCTGCTTGGTGAACTCGACCATGTGGTCGGCGGTCGCCGGGTCACCCGGGCCGTTGGACAGGAACACCCCGTCGACCTTGAGGTCGGCGATCTCGTCGAACGTCACCGACGACGGCAGCACGTGGCTGCGGATGCCGCGGGCCGCGAAGTTGCGCGGGGTGTTGGTCTTGATGCCGAGGTCGATGGCCGCGATGGAAAAGCGGTGCGCCCCATTGGGTTCCACCACATATCCGCCATCGGTGCTGACCTCGCCGGCCAGGTCCGCGCCGAGCATCGACGGCTGGTTGCGCACGCGGTCCACCAGCTCATCGACGGACGCCGGACCCGCGCCTGATGTCGCCGCCAAAGCGGCTCCGGAGAACACGCCGGCCTTCATCGACCCGAAGTTGCGCAGGTGGCGCACGATGGCGCGGGTGTCGACGCCGGCGACGCCGACGATGCCCTGACGCACGAGTTCGTCGTCGAGGGTGCCGGTGGCCCGCCAGTTCGAGGCGCGCGGCGACGGGTCCCGGACCACGTAGCCCGCGACCCAGATCTTGTCGTCGCGGCTCTCGTTGTCCTCGCCGTTCCAGCCGGTGTTGCCGATCTGCGGGGCGGTGGCCACCACGATCTGCCGGTGGTAGCTCGGGTCGGTCAGGGTCTCCTGGTAGCCGGACATGCCGGTGGAGAACACCGCCTCTCCCAGGGTCTGGCCCACGGCGCCGAACGGTGTTCCGGTGAACACCCGGCCGTCCTCCAGCACCAGCACGGCGGTCTGGTCACTCGTCACTTACTGTCCTCCTCAACCCATTTGGCCAGTTCGCGACGGTCGTCGCTGCGGAATCCGGTATCGATTTCGGTGCCCGACGGGAGTTGCCACCGGATGGCGAGAATCCCGTCGTAGGTGAGCACCTTGCCGGCGATGGCCCGCTCGGTGCGGATCGCGGTGATGGATTCCTCGGGAATCCAGATCGGGCTGCCGCCGGTGAGCTGCAGCATGATGCCTTCGGGGTAGCGCGTCAGTACGGCCTTGCTACGAAAGCCGAGGGAGCCCACGGCAATTCGGTCCTGCCAGCTCGGCGTGAAGGTGCTGCCGATGTACATGCCCTTGGTGGCCGAGACCGTCGCCGGCCCCACGGTGTCGGGCAGCGCGGGCAGCAGCCCGACGGCGCCGGCCTGGCGCTGCACCCGGTGCATCCAGCCCTTGAGCATCTGCCGGATCGCGAACCCGAGCAGCACCAGCAAGACGGCGGCCAGCACCAGGTAGGTGATCAAAGTGCCGGTATTCACGCCGGCGACCGCCCGTCCTGCGCAGTCACCTTGCCGCGCAGCATCGTCAGGGTGACGGTGGCGGGCAGCGTCATCGACTCGTACGGCGTGTTGTCCGAACGGCTGGCCAGGCCGGTGCCCTGCACCGTCCAGGTGGCGTCGGGATTCACCACGGTCAGGTTGGCGGGTTCGCCGACCGCCAGCGGGCGGCCCTGGTCGGGCAGGCCGACGATGGCGGCCGGGGCCTCGCTCATCACGCGGGCGACGTCGCGCCAGCTGAGCAGGCCGGGCGCCACCATGGTTTCGACGACGACCGACAGTGCGGTCTGCAGGCCGAGCATGCCGGGCCGGGCGTGGGCGAACTCGCACATCTTCTCGTGTTCGGCGTGCGGGGCGTGATCGGTTGCGACGCAGTCGATCACCCCGTCGGCCAGGGCTTGGCGCAGCGCCTCGGCGTCGCTGGCCTCGCGCAGCGGCGGGTTGACCCGGTTGCGGCCGTCGTAATCAGTCAAGCGCGAGTCGTCCAGCAACAGGTGGTGCGGGGTGACCTCGGCGGTGATCGAAATGCCCTGGGCCTTGGCCCACTTGATCAGCTCGACGGTGCCCGCGGTGGAGGCGTGGCAGATGTGCACCCGGGCACCGGCGTCGCGGGCCAGGATCGCGTCGCGGGCCACGATGGACTCTTCGGCCGAGCGCGGCCAGCCGGCCAATCCCAGCCGGGCGGCGTTCGGGCCTTCGTGCGCGACGGCGTCGACGGTCAGGCGCGGTTCCTCGGCGTGCTGGGCGATCAGGACCCCGAGTCCCGCTGCGTATTCCAGGGCCCGGCGCATCACCAGCGGGTCGTCGACGCAGATGCCGTCGTCGGAGAACATCCGGACCTGCCCGGCGCCGGCGGCCATCAGGCCCATCTCGGTGAGCTGCTTGCCGTCGAGTCCGACGGTGACCGCGCCGACCGGGTGCACGTCGACCAGGCCGACCTGCTGCCCGCGGTGCCAGACGTGGTCGGTGACGACGACGGTGTCGGCGACCGGATCGGTGTTGGCCATGGCGAACACCGCGGTGTAGCCACCGAGAGCGGCTGCCGCCGAACCGGTTTCGATGTCCTCGGCGTATTCGCGGCCGGGCTCGCGCAGGTGGGTGTGCAGGTCCACGAAGCCGGGCAGCATGACCTGGCCCGCGGCCTCGATGACCTCGTCACCGGTCAGGCCGGTCCCGATTTCGGCGATCTGCCCATCGGCGATCAGCACGTCGACCGGATCGCCCTCGCCGTAGAGGCGAACGCCACGAATCAAGACACTCATGCGATCACCTCCCGGCCGGCGCCCACGAGAAGCTGGAACAGCACTGCCATGCGCACATGCACCCCATTCGAAACCTGTTGCAGTACAGCTGATTGCGACGAATCCGCGACCGACGACGCGATCTCCATGCCGCGCAGCATCGGACCGGGGTGCAGCACCACCGTGTCCTCGCTCAAGCCGGCCAGGCGCTTCTCCGACAGGCCGAAGCGCACCGAGTACTCGCGCGCCGACGGGAAGAACGCGCCGTTCATCCGCTCGGCCTGCACGCGCAGCATCAGCACCGCATCGGCGGCCGGCAGTTCGGCGTCCAGGTCATTCGAGACGGTCACCGGCCAGTCCCCGACGCCGACCGGCAGCAGCGTCGGCGGCGCCACCAGCACCACCTCGGCGCCGAGTGTCGACAGCAGCGAGACATTCGAGCGCGCCACCCGGCTGTGCAGGATGTCGCCGACGATCACCACCCGCCGGCCCTCGATACCGCCGAGGCGCTGGCGGATGGTCAGCGCATCCAGCAGGGCCTGCGTCGGGTGTTCGTGGGTGCCGTCGCCGGCATTGATCACAGACGGACCACCGTGCTCGTCAAGCGTCCAGGCCGCAAGTTGTTGTGCCGCACCGGAAGCCGGGTGCCGGATGATCAGCGCGTCGGCTCCGGCGGCGCGCAGGGTCAGCGCGGTGTCCCGCAGCGACTCCCCCTTGGCCACCGAGGATCCGGAGGCGCTGACGTTGATGACGTCGGCGCTCATCCACTTACCGGCGACCTCGAACGACACCCGGGTGCGGGTGGAGTTCTCGTAGAACATGGTGATCACGGTGCGGCCGCGCAACGTCGGCAGCTTCTTGACGTCGCGGCCCAGCAGCGCTTCGCGGAACCTGTCGGCGTCGTCGAGGATGGCCGTGGCCTGTTCGCGACTCAGGTCCGAGGCGGACAGCAGATGCTTCACCTGGTGGGTCCTCCGTAAGGGGCAATGGAGACGTGGTCGTCTCCGCCGTCGGTTTCAGACAGGCGCACCTTGACGTTCTCGCTGCGCGACGTCGGGACGTTCTTGCCGACGTAGTCGGCCCGGATGGGCAGTTCGCGGTGGCCGCGGTCGACGAGGACGGCCAACTGCACCATGCGGGGGCGGCCGATGTCGCGCAGCGCGTCCAGGGCCGAGCGGACGGAGCGGCCGGAGTAGAGGACGTCGTCGACGAGGATCACCGTCGCGTCGTCGATGCCGCCCTCCGGAATCGAGGTCGAGGCCAGCGCCCGCGGCGGCTTGAAGTTGAGGTCGTCGCGGTACAGCGTGATGTCGAGCGCTCCGGTGGGCAATTCGGTACCGGAGAATTCCTTCACCTTCTCGGCGATCCGGGCGGCCAGGGTGACGCCGCGGGTCGGGATGCCGAGGAGCACGACGCGCGGTGCGTCGGGCGCGTCGAGCGCGGTCTTTTCGATGATCTGGTGCGCGATGCGCGAGATGGTCCGGCCGACGTCGGCGGCGGACAGCAATTCCCGGTCGGTGGGGTCACCGGACACGCCAGTTTCGTGAGCAGCCACGAGTACCTGACCTCCTTCTCCGCCTCTCTGGACGGATCGTTAAAGGACGTCTAACTAGCCGCGTAGCTTAGCAGGCCGCCACCGCGTTGCCGTCAGGCATGGTGTCCTGCGCTTCGTCGAGCACCGCCCCCCGGGTTTCCGGCAGCACCAGCGTGCAGACGATGCTGACCAGCACGAAGACGGCGATCATCAGGCCAACGGCCCAGCTCCCGAGCGCGGCCACCAGCGGCCCGGCGACCAGCGGCGGCAACGCACCGCCGACGATCCCGGCGAGGTTGAAGGCCATGCCGGCACCGGTGTAGCGGTAGCGGGTGGCGAACGTCTCAGGCAGGAACGCCCCGATCGGTCCGTAGGCGAGCCCGAAGATGCAGAAGATGCCGGCGATCGCCACCGCGAAGGCCACCGGGGACCCGGAGTCGATCAGCGGCATGACGAGGAATGCCCACGGCAGCGCCAGCCCGAAGCCGACCAGGATGATGCGGCGCCGGCCGTACCGGTCGCACAGCACGGCCGAGATCGCCGAGAACACCATGAGCGATACGCCCGCGAGCACACCGACGGCGAGGATCAGGGTCCGCGGATGGTGGATGCGGGTGCTGGCGTAGCTCATCAGGTAGGTACCGCCGAGGAAGCTCATGGTGAAGATGCCGACCATGCAGCCGGCACCGAGCAACACCTGCTTGCTCTGCCGGCGCATCAGTTCCGACAGCGGCGCGCGGGGCACCGTGCCCCGCTTCTGCTCCGCCACGAACACCGGGGTCTCGTCGATGCTCAACCGGACGTACAGCGCCACGGCCAGCAGCACCGCGCTGAACAGGAACGGCAGCCGCCAGCCCCAGTCCAGGAACACCGGGCTCTTCTCCCCGATCGTCACATTGGCGATCAGCACCACCAGGTTGCTGACCGCCAGGCCGGCGCCCGCGCCCAGTTGGGTGAACATCCCGTACATGCCGCGTTTTCCGGCCGGGGCGTATTCGGCGGACAGCAGTGCCGAACCGGCCCATTCCCCGCCCACCGCGAAGCCCTGGAACACGCGCAGCGTCAGCAGGATGATCGGCGCGGCGATGCCGATCGACGCCGAGCTGGGCACCAGGCCGACACCGACGGTGGACAGGCCCATGATGAGCAGTGTCGCGACGAGAGTCTTCTTGCGGCCCAGGCGATCTCCGAAATGCCCGAAGACTGCCGCGCCGATCGGGCGGGCCAGGAACGCGACCGCGAAGGTGGCCAGCGACGAGATGGTCGCCATGGCGGGCGGCAGGTTCGGGAAGAACACCTGCGGGAAGATCAGCGCCGCGGCGGTCCCGTAGATGTAGAAGTCGTAGAACTCGATCGCGGTGCCGATGAAACTGGCGAACGCCACCTTGTTCATCGGAGTGTGCGGGGTCGACGGGTCTGCAGCCACGTCAGGCAGTATTGCCTACCGCCAGTCTGCTGCTGATCGATTTACTTCCCGATGGCTCGGATGGCGCCGCGAGCGCCCCGCTGTCACCGGCTAACGTGACCGGGGTGAATCTCGACGCGAACACCGAATCGGTCAGCGCGGCGATCGACACCGGCCTGCTGGCCGGGGCGGTCACGCTGGTGTGGCAGGACGGCGCGGTCCGGCAGGTCAACACCCTCGGTCACCGTGACGTGGACGCCAAGCTGCCGATGGAGCGCGACACCGTCTTCCGTATCGCGTCGATGTCCAAGCCCGTCACCGTCGCCGCCGCGATGACGCTGGTCGACGAAGGCCGGCTGGCGCTGACCGATCCCATCGCGAACTGGGTGCCCGAGCTGGCCAACCCGCGCGTGATGACGAGCCTCGACGGGCCGCTGGACCGCTCTGTGCCTGCGCGACGGCCCATCACCATCGAGGATCTGATGACCCACCGCGGCGGCCTGGCCTACGGGTTCACGGTGCCGCCGCCACTGGGCAAGGCCTACAACAAGTTGCAGTCGCTGCAGGATCCGGACCGCTGGCTGGCCGAGCTCGGCCAACTGCCGCTGGCCCATCAGCCCGGTGACGCGCTGACCTACAGCCAATCGACCGACGTGCTGGGCTTCATCCTGTCCCGCCTCGAGGGCAAGCCGCTGCCAGATGTGTTGACGGAGCGCATCTTCAAGCCGCTCAACATGGTGGACACCGGTTTCGCGGTGACACACTCGGGCCGGCGGCGAGCCGCGACGATGTACCAGCTGGCCCCCAACGGGGACACGCTGACGCTCCAGCCCGGAAAAATGGGGCCGCCCCAGGTGATGCCGCCGACGTTCTGCGCCGGCGGCGGCGGACTGTGGTCGACCGTCGACGACTATCTGACGTTCGCGCGGATGCTGCTGGCCGGCGGCGAGGTCGACGGGGTTCGGGTGCTGTCGGAGGAATCGGTGGCGTCGATGCGCACGGACCGGCTCACCGCCGAGCAGAAGCACCAACAGTTCCTGGGCGCGCCGTTCTGGATCGGCCGCGGCTTCGGGTTGAACCTGTCTCTGGTCACCGACGAGGCCAAGGCCACGCCGTTCTTCGGTCCGGGCGGCCCGGGCACGTTCAGCTGGCCGGGCGCGTTCGGCACCTGGTGGCAGGCCGACCCGAGCGCGAACCTGATCCTGATCTACCTGATCCAGAATCAGCCGGAACTCAGTGTGGATGCCGCCGCCGCGGTCGCCGGCAACGCCTCGCAGGCCAAACTCCGTTCGGCGCGACCGAAATTCGTGAAGCGGACGTACCAGGCGCTGGGCTTGTAGGTCAGCCCGCCCGGGCGACGGTGAGCCGGTGCATGTCGGCCATGCCCTGCTCCTGGGCATCGTGCATCCAGGCCGGCAGCGGTGCCCGCAGCTCGGGCAGCACCTCGTTGTCGAGCAGCCCCTGCAGCTTGGCCTGCTTGCCGCTGCGACCCGCCTGGTTGTCGAGTTCCTGCGCGCCCGAGGGTGACTCGTAGTCGTAGAGCTCGTAGTCGATCTTGCGGGTGCGATCGGTCTCCATGCCGCCGGGCTGCCAGTACGAGTAGCGGCCGAACTTCGCGTCGGGCGTCCGGACCGCGACGATGTGGCTGGGCGCCGACGTCGGAATCTCAGTCGATATCGGCCCGCCACCCATCATCTTCTGCACCGCAGGCGATTTCATCAGTGCCGCCATTTCTTCCACGGACATGTCGTCGGTGGCGTGCGCGACCCAACGGCGGCCCGCCGCACCGGGATTCGCGGCGATGGCGGCGATGTCACTCCGCGCCTGCAGGTAGCTGAAGCGGCTGTCCGAACGCCAGCCGTTGCCGCCGGTGGCGACGGTCAGCAGCAGCGGAGCGATGTCCACACTGGAGGTCAGCTGGCCGCGGCGCTCCCCTGGTTTGGGGGTCAGGTGGCCGGCGGGGTCGTGCACGTACAGCGGCACCCGGATCGACTCTTCGTAGATCGCCGCGCCCTTGCCGCGCAGGCCGTGCGAGCCGGCGTACTCGCCGTGGTCCGAGGTGAACACCACCACGGTGTCGCGCTCCACGTCGGGGCGCGACGCCAGGGTGTCCAGCACCCGGCCGATCTGGACATCCACCTGCTGATGCAGCCACAGATAGTTGTCGAGGCACCGGGTCCACTGCGCCGCCATCTCCGGACCCGAATACGGCACCGGGCCGGTCATCAGCGGCGACATGAAGTTCATGTAGTCGATCTGCAACTGCGGCTTACCGCGGCGGCGCATGTCCTCGGGCGTCTCGAAGTTGACCGGCATCCCGGAGAACACGTGCGGAACATCGTCCGGCAGTGGGTTTCTCGGCCACCAGCAGATGTCGTGCGGATTCACCAGGGACACCGTGGTGCACCACGGGCCGCTGCCGGCGTGGTCGGCGAACCAGCCGTCGAACTGGTCGACGATGGTGTGGTCGACCTGCAGGCCCTGGTTCGGGCCACCGTTGGGCGACGGATACGTGCCACCCGAAAAACCGTGTGCGTCAAGGCCGTCCGGGGTGGTGTCGGAAACGTGACCCAGGTGCCACTTGCCCCACCACCACGTCCGGTAACCCTGCTCGCGCAGCATGGTGCCCCAGGTCGGGAAGCGGGGCGCCAACGTGGACTCGGTGGGTCCCTCACCGGTGTACAGGCACCCCGTCTGGTGCGAGTAGAGCCCCGTGGTCAGGACGCCGCGCGACGGCGTGCACATGTTGGATGCCGAGTAGTGCCGCTCGAAGGACACGCTGCGCTGCCGGAGCCGGTCCAGGTTGGGCAGCAGTTCGCCGAGCCGTTTCGCATCGGGAAACCATTGGGGCGCGCGCATCTGGTCCACGATGACCACCAGGATGTTGGGCCTGCCCGCCGAATGCTCGCGGCCCGCGCGGGACAACAGCTGGTAGCCGCCCACTCCCGCCGCGGCCACCCCCGCTGCCGCCGCTGTGCCCTTGAGAACTGTGCGCCGGTCGATGTCCGCCATGGGGCCAGCCTAAGAGTCATCGATTAGAGCGTGCTGTGAATGCCGGGATGGGCCACATGCCATAGGCTTTCGCTGTGACCCAGCCGACCGTACTGATCAGCGGCGCCGGGATCGCCGGCCCTGCACTGGCCCACTGGCTGGCCGGCAACGGCTACCGGGTGGTGATCGTCGAGGCGGCTCCGGCCATCCGCCCGGGCGGGCAGACGGTCGACCTGCGGGGCGCCGGCCGTGACGTCGTCGCCCGGATGGGCCTGTTGACGGCGATGACCGAACGCTGCCTGTTTCAGCGCGGCATCGCCTGGGTGCGTTCCGACGGCACTCGGCGCGCGGAGATGCCGGTCGAGGCCTTCGACGGCAATGGCATCGTCTCCGCACTCGAGATCCTGCGCGGCGACCTCACCGATGTGCTCTACCAGGCCACCCGCGAGTCGGCGGAGTATCGATTCGGCACGCGGATTTCCGCGATCGAACAGGACGACGACGGTGTCCGGGCCACGCTGACCGATGGCGACGTGATCCGGGCCGACCTGGTCGTCGGGGCCGACGGCCCGCATTCCGCGGTGCGGCAGTTGGCATTCGGACCGGAAGAGCAGTTCATCCGGCGGTTGGGCGGCTACAACGCCTGGTTCACCGCACCGGACATGATCGGCCTGGATGGCTGGTTCCTGATGTTCCAGGCCGCCGGCGGGCTCAACGCGTCACTGCGGCCGGCGCATGACGCGGCGACAGCCAAGGCCGGCTTGGCGTTCCGGTCCGAACCACTCGAATACGACCGCCGAGACCCGGACGCGCAGCGTGCACTGCTGACCGAACGGTTCCGCGACGCCGGCTGGTACTGCGACGAATTACTCAGGGCCGCAGAGCAATCCGAAGATTTCTATTTCGACGATTTCGTCCAGGTGCACATGGACACCTGGTCGGCGGGCCCGGTCACGCTGTGCGGTGACGCCGGCTACTGCGCGTCGCCACTGTCCGGCATGGGCACGAGCCTGGCCCTCGTTGGCGCCTACGTGCTGGCCGGAGAACTCGGGCCGGCCGCGACGCTCGACGCAGCCGGCATCGAGGCGGCGCTGCGGCGATACGAGACGGTCATGCGACCGTACGTCGACCGGTGCCAGGCCCTGCCCGGCGGACTCGACGGGTACGCGCCGATGTCCGAACGCCAGATCGCCGGGGCCGCGTCCGCCATGAAATGGGTGCAGCGCTGGCCGCTGCGCCTGTACGCCGGCCGCAAGTGGTTCTCCACTGCCGAGTCGATCGACCTGCCGGATTATCAACCGGCCTAGGTGGTCGTCCGGTCGTGCGTCGGCGGATGCCCGGTCCATTTGATGTACGCCCGGCGGAATTCCCGCGGGTCGGTGAACCCGACTTCGGTGGCGATGGCGTGAATGGGCATCGACGTCTCCCGGACCAGGTAGCGCGCCCGTTCACTGCGCACCTTGTCGCGCAACGCGATGAACTGCTGCCCGCCGGCGCTCAGGCGACGGCGCAGGGTGCGTTCCGTGACGCCCAGCCGCTTGGCGACCTGAGCCATGGTCAGCGGATCGCGCACGCTGTCGCGCAACATCGTTTCGACCGTCTGCACCACGTCATTGGGCTGCTCACCCCCGGCCACCATGTCCCGGCAGGCGGCCACCGCGACCGCGTGCGTCGCCGGATCAGCGCGGGGTAGACGTCGGGTCCAGAGTGCGTCCGGGAGCGCCACCCGGTTGGCATCGGCGTTGAACAGGACGGGGCAACCGAAGAATTCGCGGTACCGCTGCGCGTACGCGGGCGGCGGGTAACTGACCTGGACGTACGCGGGCGCCAGCCGTGGCAACTCCAGCACGGTCCTGACGGTCACCACGACGCTGCAGAACAGCTCCTCGCACAGGAAGGGCAGCAGCTCCGGTTCCGGATGGCGCTCATAGGCCCGCAGCGCGAAGGTCTCACCGACCCGTTCGGCGGCAACGTCCATCAGGCCGCCGGCGGCCAGTTGCAGTTCGACGCCGACTTCCATTGCGGCGCGGAGGTTCTCCGCGGAGCGAATGGCCAGGCCCAGCACCCCGAACGACAAGAACATGTCCCGCGACCCCACCTCGATCCCGAGACCCCGGTCCGGCATGGCACGCACCGCATGACGCAGGACGTGCGCCGCCTGCCGGAAGGAGACCCGGGCATCGGGGGCATTGAGCGTCTCTGCGGACAGGCCGGTCGTCGCGAGCCACCGGTCGGTGGGCAGGCCCGCCCGGTCGGCGACGTCGACGACGTTGACGAGCACCGACGTCGGGATCAACGCCGCGCTTTCCTGACCCACCTCACCTCCTACACGTGTCCGGTTTTCCCCCCATTGTGGTCACCGATGCCCTCGTGCGCACCCACCGACATGCGGTTAGCTCCCGATCCATGGTCACGTCACTGCCGGTCGATCTGTCGAAGCCGCCCTCTGTCGAGGGGTCGTGGGCGCGTTCCGACACGTATTGGCCGGCATTGACGGCGGCGACTGCACATCTGGACCCGCCGCTCGCGGCCATCGATCTCGGTGCGCTGCACCACAACGTCCACGACCTGCGCCGCCGCGCGGCGGGGACACCGATCCGGGTGGCGTCCAAATCAGTTCGGTCGCGGGCGATCCTGGACGCCGTCACAGCCCTCGACGGCTATGCGGGCGTGCTGGCCTTCACGTTGCCCGAAGCGCTGTGGCTGGCCCAGGGCGACGACGAGCACCCGCAGCACGACGACGTCGTCGTCGGCTACCCGACTGCTGACCGCGCCGCGATCGCCCGCTTGGCGTCGTCGCCGGAGTTGGCGGCACGGGTGACACTCATGGTCGACGACCCGGCCCAACTCGATCTGATCGACGACGTCGCCGCACCGGCGGCGCGGCCCGCGCTGCGGGTCTGCCTGGATCTGGACGCCTCATGGCAGGCACCCGCGCTCGGGCATCTCGGGGTGCGCCGCTCCCCCGTCCACACCGCCGCTCAGGCCCGCACCCTGGCCGCGGCCATCGCGGCCCGCCCGGGCTTCTCGCTGGTCGGCCTCATGTCCTACGAAGCTCAGATCGCCGGGGTCGGTGACGATGTCCGGGGCCAGGCCGCACGGTCGCAGTTGGTCCGCTGGATGCAGCGACGTTCCAAGGACGAACTGCTCGAACGTCGCGGTCTGGCAGTGGCCGCGGTCCGGCAGGTGACGGATCTGGAGTTCGTCAACGGCGGCGGTACCGGATCGATCGAGTTCACCGCCTCGGATCCCGCGGTCACCGAAATCGCGGCCGGCAGTGGTCTTTTCGGCCCACACCTGTTCGACACGTACCGCGGGTTCACACCCGCGCCGGCTGCCGCGTTCGCGCTGTCCGTGGTGCGCAAGCCGACACCGCAGATTGCGACGGTGCTCGGCGGCGGCTGGATCGCGTCCGGACCGCCGGCCCGGGATCGGGTACCGCTGCCGGTCTGGCCGCGCGGGCTGAGTCTGCTGCCGGCCGAGATGGCCGGGGAGGTGCAGACGCCGGTCACCGGAAAGGCCGCCGCCGCACTGAAAGTCGGCGACCGCGTGTGGTTCCGGCACTGCAAGGCCGGTGAGCTCAGCGAGCACGTCGACCGATTCTTGTTGGTCGACAACGGAGAAACCGTCGGCGCGGCGCTCACCTACCGAGGCGAAGGGCAGACGTTCCTATGAGCGGGCAGCAGTGGACGAACTGGGGTCGGTGCGAGACCGCGCAGCCGACGGAGGTGCTGCGGCCCACCACCGCCACGGAGGTGTGCGACGCCGTCACCCGCGCCGGCGCGGCCGGCCGCCGGGTCAAGGTGGTCGGCTCCGGGCACAGCTTCACCGGCATCGCCGTCGCGCCCGATATTCAAATGGACCTGGGCGCTCTGGCCGGTGTCATCGGCGTCGACCGGGACCGCAAGCAGGTCACCGTCGGCGGCGGGACACCGCTGTGGCAGCTGACGCAACTGCTGGCGACGCATGGACTCGCACTCGAGAACATGGGCGATATCGACCGCCAGACCATCTCGGGAGCCATCTCGACCGGCACCCACGGCACCGGTCTGACCTTCGGTGGCCTGGCAACCCAGGTGGTGGGGCTGACCCTGGTCTCGGGCACCGGCGAGCTGGTCCGGATCGATCAGGAGCAGGGCAGCGAATTGCTGCCGGCCGCCCGGGTCGGCCTGGGCGCGCTGGGGATCATCGTCGAGGTGACGCTGCAGTGCGTCCCCGGTTTTGCGATCCACGCCATCGAACGCGTCGAACCGGTCGATGACGTCGTCGCCGCGTTCGATGAACGCTGCACGCAGACAGACCATTTCGAATTCTTCTGGTTCCCGCACACCGACGTCGCGTTCACCAAGGCCAACATCCGGCTGCCCGCCTACACCCAGCTCGAGCCCACCAACCGGGTCTCGCAGTGGATCGAGGAGGAAGTGGTGGAGAACGGTGTGCTGGGTGCGATCTGCGCGGTGGGCAGCGCACTGCCGGCCGCCGTGCCCATGCTGAACCGCACCGTCACCCGGTTCCTGTCCGACCGTGAGCACACGCAGCGCTCCGACCGCGTCTTCACCTCACCGCGGCGGGTGCGGTTCCGCGAGATGGAGTACGCCGTCCCCTATGAGTCGGTGGGCGCCGCGTTCGACGAGGTGCGCAGCCTGATCGCCGAACGGGGCTGGCGCATCGGCTTTCCCATCGAGGTCCGGGCAGCCGCCGCCGACGAGAACTGGTTGTCCACCGCGTATGGGCGCCGCAGTGCGTACCTCGCGGTGCACCGCTACGTACGTGACGACCCGACCGAGTACTTCGCCGCCGTCGAGCAGATCATGCGCCGCTACGACGGGCGACCGCACTGGGGCAAGATGCATGGCCGCACCGCGGCGGACCTGCGAGACAGCTATCCCCGGTTCGACGACTTCCTCGCGGTCCGCGAAAAGCTCGATCCCAGCCGGACTTTCGCCAACGACTACCTACAACAAGTACTCGGAGAGTGAGACCACCCATGACAACGATCCACGCCTTCGGTGATGACGCGCTCGGCGACCACGACGCCGTCGCCCTGGCCCAGTTGGTTCGCGGCATGCAGGTCAGCCCGGATGAACTGGCCGCCGCCGCCACGGCCCGCGCCCGGCTCGTCAACCCCGAACTGCAGGCCGTGGCGTGCGAGACGCCGCCGCGGCACAGCACCGACCCGAACGCCGAATTCTTCGGTGTCCCAACGTTCATCAAAGACAACACCGACGTCGCCGGCCTGCCGACCACGCACGGCTCGGAGGCGTTCACGGCCCGGCCCGCGAAGAAGGACGGCGCCTACACGACACAGTTGCTCAGCACCGGCATGACGCTGATGGGCAAGACCCGAATGCCCGAATTCGGTTTCAACGCCACCACGGAATACATGACCGAGAAGCCCGTCCGGAACCCGTGGCACACCGAATACTCCGTCGGTGCCTCGTCGGGCGGCTCGGCTGCCCTGGTCGCCGCGGGCGTCGTGCCCATCGCGCACGCCAATGACGGCGGCGGTTCCATCCGCATTCCCGCCGCCTGCGCGGGCCTGGTCGGGCTCAAGCCGAGCCGGGGCCGGCACCGCGACGGTGAGCAGGCCGGCCACCTGCCGATCAACATGATCTCCGAGGGTGTCCTGACCCGCAGCGTCCGCGACACCGCGGCGTACCTCGCCGCCTGCGAGAACCATTGGCGCAACCCGAAACTGGCGCCGATCGGCCGGGTGAGCGGACCGGCACAGCGCACCCTTCGCGTCGGCGTGCTGTTCGACAGCGTCACCGGCGAATCGGTCGACGACGCCACCCGCGCAGCCGTCGAAGACACCGCGGCGCTGCTGGAGGCCGCCGGCCACGTCGTCGAGCCGATCTCGCTGCCCGTCACCGCCCAGTTCGCCGACGACTTCGTCCAATACTGGGCACTGTTGGCCGATCTCGCGGTCGGCACCGGCCGGTTGATCCTGGACCGGTCCTTCGACGCTGCCAAGGCCGACGGCCTGAGCCTGGGGCTGCGCGCGCATCACCGCCGGAATCTGCACCGCACCCCGGGCGCGCTGCTGCGGCTGCGCGGCATCGCCGACCAGTACGCGCGGATGTTCGCGCGGCACGAAGTCGTGCTCTCGCCGGTGCTTTCGCACACCACGCCCCGCATCGGCCACCTCGCGCCGACGGTGGACTTCCCCGAGCTCATCGACCGACTGCGCCGGTATGTCGCGTACACCCCGCTCAACAACATCGCGGGCACCCCGGCGATCTCGCTGCCGCTGCACCGGTCCCCCGACGGCCTACCCGTCGGCGTCCAGCTGTCCGGCGCCTACGGGGATGAGCGCACCCTGCTCGAGCTGGCCTTCCTGCTGGAGGCCGAGCGGCCGTTCGCCCGGATTCAGGAGCTCGCCAGCGCGTGCCGGGCGTAGGCCCGCACGTCGGCATCGCCGTCTTCCAGCGCGATACCGAGCGCGGTCCGGGCAGCCTCCTCGGAGTCGGCCCACCGAGTCAGGCTGAGCACCGCGGCCTTGCGCACGTCCAAGTGTGGGTCGTGCAGCGCCTGCGACAGCGGTTCGACCGCGACCGCCGGCGCCGCGCCGGACAGTGCCCGCACCGCGCCCTGACGAATCTGCCACGCTGATTCCCGCAGGGCGCGTTGCACTTCCGGCACATCCTGCTCGGCGCAGCCGACGGCGGCCAGGGCGGCGAGCGCTGCCGCACGCACCAGCGGGTCCCGGTCGGCCAGCAACTCCCGCACGGTGTCGGCGCCGGACCGCAGCGTCGCCAGCCCGTTGCCCGCGGCGATCCGCACCTCACGGTTGTCGTCGGCCGCAGCCGCGGCGACTCCGTCGACGTCATCGACCGAGACCACCGCCCGCACCGCTTCGATGCGCACGCGATGGTCCGAATCCGTCACGGCGGCACGGTAATCGGGGGCCGCACCAGCGCGGCGCGAACTCAGCACGTACAGCGTCACCGCCCGCACCACCGGGTCAGCGGAGGCCAGGTACGGGGCAATTGCCGCCGGGTCGGGCACCATCTCGACCAGTTCTCGCAAGGCACCGGCCGCGGTGGCCCGCACCGCGCCGTCGTCGTCGCCGAGGGCAGCGACGAGCGGCGGCTGGTAGCCGTCCGGCAGGTTTTCCACCAGCACCGCGACAGCGGCTCGGCGAACACCCGCGTCGGTGTCCTGCAGGAACCCCGCCAGATCGTCGAGCGCCGGTTCCTCCAGCGCGATCACCTGTGCGATCCGCGGCGACGGCGGCGTCGCCGGTTCAGTGGGCCGCAGGCGCGATCCGGCGGTCGCCGGCGCCTTGCCGCCGACCAGGTCCGGCTGGTGCACGTGCTGCACCGCGTGGTCCGACGGCAGGTGGTCCAGATCGGGCACCGGCACGAAATACGGTGCCACCGGCCGCTTCAGGAACTCCATCTCCCCGTTCGCGTCCTTGCGCAGGTTCAGGTGATAACGCCACTGCTCGTCGTCGCGCTCGGGGATGTCTGCGCGATCGTGGTACAGACCCCACCGCGATTCGGTGCGCGTCAACGACGACCGGGCCGCCATCTCGGCGCAGTCCCGGATGAACGACACCTCGACCGTCCGCATCAGCTCGTGCGGGGTGCGGGCGCCCATCTGCTCGATCTCCTCGGCCATCCGCTCGAACGTGCGCACGGCGATGGACAACTTGGTCGCCGTCTTGGGCGGGGCCACATAGTCGTTGACGAAGCGGCGCAGCTTGTACTCGACCTGCGGCTGCGGCGGGCCGTCCGGATGCCGCAGCGGACGGTAGATCAGCTCATGCGCCTCGGCCAGCTGATCCTGCGGAAGCTCCACGGGTGCGTCGACGTCCGCGAGCGTGGACGCGGCGTGCTCCCCGGCCAGGTCACCGTAGACGAACGCTCCGATCATGTAATTGTGCGGGACGCACGCCATGTCACCGGCCGCGTAGAGCCCCGGCACGGTGGTACGGGCGTGCTCGTCGACCCACACCCCGGACGCCGAATGCCCACTGCACAAACCGATCTCGGAGATGTGCATCTCGATGTCGTGGGTGCGGTAGTCGTGGCCGCGGTTGGCGTGGAACGTGCCGCGCGTCGGGCGTTCGGTGGTGTGCAGGATGTTCTCCATCGCGGTGATGGTCTCGTCCGGCAGGTGGGTGACCTTGAGATAGATCGGACCGCGGGCCGATTCGATCTCGCTCTTGACCTCGGACATCATCTGGCCCGACCAGTAGTCGGAGTCGACGAACCGCTCCCCCAGCGCGTTCACCTGGTATCCGCCAAAAGGATTGGCGACGTAAGCGCAGGCGGGTCCGTTGTAGTCCTTGATCAGCGGGTTCACCTGGAAGCACTCGATGCCCGACAGTTCCGCCCCGGCGTGATAAGCCATCGAGTAGCCGTCACCGGCGTTGCAGGGGTTTTCGTAGGTGCCGTACAGATATCCCGAGGCCGGCAGGCCCAACCGGCCGCTGGCTCCGGTCGCGAGGATGACGGCCTTGGCCCCGACCGTCACGAATTCGCCTGTGCGCGTGTTGAGAGCAGCAGCCCCGACCGCCCTGCCGTCCTGCACCAGTACGCGCACCGGCATCAGCCGGTTCTCGATCTGGATCTTCTCGCGCATCGACCGCTGCCGCAGCACGCGGTACAGCGCCTTCTTGACGTCCTTGCCCTCGGGCATCGGCAGCACGTACGAACCCGAGCGGTGCACCCGGCGCACCGCGTACTCGCCGTGCTCGTCCTTCTCGAACTTGACGCCGTAGCGTTCCAGCCGCTGCACCATGGCGAAGCCGCGGGTCGCGGTCTGATAGATGGTGCGCTGGTTGACGATTCCGTCGTTGGCCCGGGTGATCTCGGCGACGTAATCCTCCGGGGTGGCCTTGCCCGGGACGACGGCGTTGTTGACGCCGTCCATGCCCATGGCCAGTGCACCGGAGTGCCGTACGTGGGCCTTCTCCAGCAGCAGCACCTGGGCGCCGTTCTCGGCGGCGGTCAGCGCGGCCATGGTGCCGGCGGTGCCGCCGCCGATCACCAGAACGTCACAGTCCAGGCGGACGGGAGTGGCGAGGTCGGGGACCTCGAGGGTGCTCATTGGTGTAGTGCTCCAAGGATTTCGGCCCGCAGCTCGGTGCGGGCAACATCGGCATCACGGGGACTGGGAACGTCGAGCAGCGCGCGCAGCGGCTGCCCGGCGCGGCCGAGGACAGCCACCCGGTCACCCAGGGCGAGGGCTTCATCGACGTCATGCGTGACGAATACGACGGTGGTCGGATGGGCCTGCCAGGTGTCGATCAGCAGGTGCTGCATGGCATTCCGGGTCTTGGCGTCGAGCGCACCGAACGGCTCGTCCATCAGGACGGCTCGCGGCGCCCCGGCCAGTCCACGGGCCAGCTGGACCCGCTGGCGCATGCCGCCGGACAGGCTCTTCGGCAGGAAGTCGGCGAACCCGGTGAGCCCGACCTCGTCGATCCAGCGTTCGGCACGTTCGCGGCGGCCGGTACGCGGCACACCGCGCAGCTGCAGCGCCAGCTCGATGTTGGATCGCACTGTGCGCCAAGGCAACAACGCACTGTCCTGGAACACCATGCCGCGGTCCCGCGACGTGGTGGTCACGAGCGCGCCGTCCGCGAGGACCCGCCCCGCATCGGGCTTCAGCAGCCCGGCCAGCGCCCGCAACACCGTCGACTTGCCGCAGCCCGACGGCCCGGTCAGCACCAGGATCTCTCCCGGCTGCACCGTCAGGCTCAGCCCGTCCACGACCGGCTCGCCGGTGTAGGACAGTCGGATTCGGTCGAGTTCGAGGCGCAGGCCCGCAATCCTGGGCTCGGTCACCACGGCGGTCATCGCGCGTTCTCCTCACCACGCGGCAGCCAGCGCGTCAGCCGCCGGCCGATCAGTTCCACCGCGGCCGACGTGCCGAAGCCCAGGGCTCCGATGGTGATGATTCCGACGAAGACGCTCGGGTAATCCAGCACGGTGTAGGCCTGCCAGGTGCGGTAGCCGACACCGAGCCGGCCGGAGATCATCTCCGCGGACACCACGCAGATCCAGGCCACACCCATACCGACCGACAATCCGCCGAACAGCCCGGGCAGCACACCCGGAAACACGACCTGCCGCAACACATCCCAGCGCGAACCGCCGAGGGTGCGCACCGAGTCCTCCCACAGCGTCGGCAATGCTCGCACCGCGTGCCGGGTGCTCACCATGATCGGGAAGAACGCCGCCAGGAACGTGATGAATACGATGCCGGCCTCGTCGGTCGGGAACAGCAGGATGGCCACCGGGACCAGCGCGATGGCCGGGATCGGCCGGGCCAGCTCGGTCAATGGTCCGACGATGTCGGCGAACAGCCGAGACCGGCCGAGCGCGATCCCGACCCCGGCGCCGACCACCGCGGCCAGTCCGAAGCCGCTGACGATCCGGATCACCGACTGAGTCAGGTCCAGCCAGTACTGGCCGGTGCCCACGGACGCGACGAACTTGGCGGCGATCTGAGTCACGGTCGGCAGGTTGTCGAACCGCAGCCAGAACCGGACGTGGCCCGCGGTGAGCAGCTGCCAGATGCCCACGGCCACAGCGACCGACAGCGCCTTGATGGCGTAACTGCGCCAGGTGGCCGGAACCCGCCGCCGCGCCACCTCAGCCTCGGCAGTGCGGGCAGGCAATGACACCGCCGCTTCGACGCCGCCGGCTATCGCCGTCATGCCGCACCGACCAGAGCCTGCTGGTACGTCACCACCGACGAACCGGGATGGGCCGCCTGGTAGCGGTGCGCGCCGGCGGCGGTGTCGAACGGGACGAACTCCGCACCCTGCTGCACCCACACGGGTTTGTCTGCCAGCCAACGGGTTCCGAATTCGGCGTCCGGCACGTAGGCGGCACGCACCTTGGCGCCCTTGGCCTCGGCCGCACGGATCGCCTTCAGCAAGCAGGTCGGGTTGGCCGCCGGCTGCGTGGTGTCCGAACCGTCCAGCCACAGCTCACCGGCCAGTGCCGGGTTGTCGGCCGCGATGTTGCACACCGGGTCGGTACCGTGCACCACCGACGGATTCGCGGTGCGGGCGACCTCGGCGTTGTAGTCGCGGCCCCGCTCGGACAGCGCCTTGCGCAAGGGTCCGTCCTCGACGAACTTGGCGACGTCCAGGTCGGCGAAGTCACCGATCGACTTCAGGTACGGCACATCGCCTTTCAGCGCATCCACGAGCGATGGCTTCAGCGTGGTGTCGAACCGGGTGCCGCCGGGGCCGTTGTACAGATACACGACTTCCTGTGGCAAGCCGCTGCCCTGCGCGACGATGCGCGAGGCCTCGAGCGGTTTGGTGTTGAGGAAGTCGGTGGCGTCGAGCTGCGCCTGCAGGAAGGCGTCGAGCACCTCGGGATGCGCGCCGGCGTAGGCCCGTCGCACCACGACGCCGTGCCAGGTCGGGTAGTTCAGCTCGGCCCCGTCGTACAGCAGCCGCGCCTTGTTCTGGAAGACCAGCAGTCCCGGCCAGGCGACGAACTGCGAAAGGGCCTTGACCTGGCCGGATTCCAGTGCCGACGCGCCGATCTGCGGCTGCTGGTTGAGCACCTCGACGCCGGTCTTCGGGTCGATGCCGATCTTCGACAGCGCCCGGACCAGCGTGCCGTGACCGGCCGAGCCGACGCTGGCCGAGACCTTCTGGCCGGCCAGCTCATTCAGCGACTGCACCGGCGAATCCGGGGACACCACAACCATGTTCAGCGATCCGGTGGGGCTGGACCCGGTCACCGACACCAGCTCGGTCTTGGCGCGTTCGTTGCTCTGGGTCTTGGACCCGTTGATCAGCATCGGGTAGTCGCCCATCGATCCGATGTCGATCTTCTCGGCGACCATCTGGGCGGTGATCGGTGCGCCGGTGTCGTAGTCCTGCCATTCGACGTGGTACTTCTTGCCGGTCTTGGCAGAAATGTCACTGAGCCGATGTTCCAAATAGCCTTGCGCACGAAGCAATGTCCCTGCGGTGACGGTGTTGATGGTCTTGGACTGGTAGCCGACGACCACATTGACGACGTTGTCGTCCTTGCCGGCCGAATCGACCGAGCAGCCGGTGGCGGCCAGCACGACGCTGGCGGCCAGGGCGGAAAACCGGGCGAGATGCTTGCTTGTCATTGGGCTGGAGTCCTTAGCGGATGAGGTAGGGCATGTTGACGGAGACAGCGCCGGTTGGGCAGCGTGCGGCGCACGGCCCGCAGTACCAACACTCGTCGACGTGCATGTAGGCCTTACCGTTGTCGGGGTTGATGGCCAGCGAATCCAGCGGGCAGATGTCGACGCACAGGGTGCAGCCCTCGATGCAGAGCGACTCGTCGATCGTCACCGGGACATCGACTCGTTGGTTATTGACCAGCGTCATGATTCACTCCGTAACAGGTTGCCGCGCATGGTGATTCGGTCACCACGCAGTCGGATGTATTCGAGGTCGACGGGGCGCCCGTCGTCGAGCGTGGTGAGCCGTTCGAGCATCAGAATCGCTCCCCCGGCCGGGATGTCCAGGGTGGCCGCGGTGTGTGGATCGGCCGAAACTGCTTCCAGCGCAATGTCCGCCGTGCCCAGCCGCTGTGCGGTGACCTGCTCGATCAACGCGAACACGTCGTTGGTCTCCAGCGAGTGCTCGAGCACCGCGGCGCCGATGTCGGGCGCCAGGTATGTCAGATCCAGGCTCAGCGGCAGGTCGCCCAGGTAGCGCAGTCGCTCGATGAAGACGACGGGCTCACCGGGACCCAGCTGCAGCCGGCGCGCCACCGCCGCGGGCGCCGGCAGCTGCGTCGCGGCGCGGACCTCGTTGCGGACCTCGCCGAAGTCCTTGAAGGTCTCCTTCAGACCGACCAGCGCGTGCAGCCCGTGATCGTACTTGCGCTGGGCCACGTGGGTGCCGACTCGCGGCCCCCGGTCGATCAGCCCTTCGGCCTTGAGGATCGCCAGGGCTTCGCGCACCGTGTTGCGGGATACCGAGAACTCGGCGACCAGCTCGGCCTCGCCGGGCAGACCGTCCGAGTAGACCCCGTCGCGCACCTGATGTCGCAGCACGTCGGCCACCTGCCGGGCGCGGTCGGCGCGCCGGCGCAGCGGGGTCGGATCGGTCGGCTGGGGCGAGCAAAGCGACGGGGACGACGTGGGCATGCGGTTGACCGTAGGGACCTGCAGGTGTCAGGTCTGCCCCCGCGAATAGGGTGGCTCGACGGTACCCGCATTGCGCCGCCCCGGTACGCCCATGACCTGCACAAATCGGGGCCTCAACGACCATTGCGCCACCTCGAAAACCTGCGGCAGTTCGAATCTCGATGAATCGAAACCCGGTCGCACCGTGACTCGCATTCCGCAGTGTCAGCCAGCTAGTTGGGCGCTGTCATCATCGGCAGGAGGTAGTTGCGTACGTACGTTCGCGTGTCGTCGGCGGTGGCGAGGTCGATGCTGGTGTGGGGGGTCACCATGAAAGACAACGTGAGGCGTGTCTGCAGCTCTGCGACTGTTCGTAGGTGGCGCTCCTGTGCAGGCGTCGTCTTCTTCTCGCCGTAGAGTTCTGGCCGCATCCACTCAATGGAGTATTCGACAGCGAAATCAATGATGGCGCCGGCGTCGATGGTCAGACTCTCCAGAAGCGTTTCGGGCTCAGTGCGCAGTAGCTGCCTGAGTAGCCGATGTTCGCGCAGGAATGTCACCGTGAACAGGGTGCCGTAGACCACGTGGTCTTCGAGCGTGCTCGCGTTCGAACGGGCCAGTGCGCTGCCCTCCAGGAAGCGCCGCGCTTCGGCCAGCACTATGGCGTCGGTCAGGGCCGCTTTGGTCGGGAAGCGCCGATAGAGGGTTGCGCGGCCGACACCACTACGGCGGGCGACGTCGTCCATGGTGGTGCGCCGCAACCCGACCAATTCTGCCTGTTCAAGCCCGGCGTGCAGGATGCGCGTGGTGATCTCGTCCGGGTTGTCGAGCTGCGCCACAGTAGCCGGGTCGGGTGCCGCAATTCGCCGGATGAATTCCGCCGCCCGAGACAGCGCCATTGAAATCTCCCTTGCCTCTCGGCCTCAGCCGTCGTACCGTTGCCCTCGAAACTAGCGAGACGATTTTCGTCTCATTGTCTCAGCCGCCTCATGTTAGCGGAATTATCGTTCGATGAAGGGGATTCTCATGGGTTTCGGTCTGTGGGCGCGGTGGGTAGCGATGCACGGTTTGCCGCGGGCATTCTTCGCGGTTCAGGCTCGCCGCGGCGAGCCCCTGGCCCGCTTGCTCGGCAATCGCGATGGTGGCAGCCGCTATGCGTTGATCGAAGCGATCAGGACGCAGGGACCGCTGGTGCGCACGCCATTCGTGTGGGTGAGTGCCGATCATGCTGTGTGCCGAGAAACGCTGCGCGACAGGCGGTTCGGCGTATCGGCAACCACCGAAGTCGACTTCCCGGGACCACTGCGCTCACTGCTTTCCAGAACCGACCCCAGAGTGGCCAATCCCGTAGAACCCCCGGCGATGGTGATCGTAGATCCACCCGATCACACTCGCTATCGACAGCTGGTGACCCACAGTTTCACTCCCCGCGCGATCGACACGCTCTCCGCACGGGTCGGCGAGGTGACTCAAGAACTGATAGACCAGATCTCCGGCATCCCCTGCCCCGATCTCATCGCCGATTTCGCCGCGCAGCTGCCGGTCGCGATCATCGCCGAGATCCTCGATCTGCCCTCCGACACCCATTCACTCATGTTGGGCTGGGGCCGCAGCGGCGCTCCGCTCTTGGATATCGGAATCGCATGGCACACCTACCGGGGCGCCATCGACGGCTTGCGCGACGTCGAGCCCTATCTTCGTGAGCACTTCCGCCAACTGCGCGCCGATGAACCGAGCAACAACCCGTTCAGCCGACTGGCCTCGGACGGCTCTCTGACCGATCGCGAGCTCACCGCCAACGCTGCGCTCATCATCGGTGCAGGTTTTGAAACCACGGTCAACCTGATCGGAAACGGCATCGTCTTGCTGCTCCAACACCCCGATCAGCTGGCACTATTGCGCGACAACCCCGACCTCTGGCCCTCCGCCGTCGAGGAGATACTTCGAATCGACAGCCCCGTCCAGATGACCTCACGCACCGCCAACTGCGACGTCGAAATCGGTGGACAGCATATTGCTGCCGGCGACATGGTCGCATTGCTCATCGGCGGCGCGAACCGGGACCCAAACGTCTTCCCGAACCCCGACAGCTTCGACATCACACGCCCGAACGCACGCGACCACCTGGCGTTCGCATCTGGCATACATGCCTGCCTCGGCGCGGCGCTGGCACGAATCGAAGGCGCGACCGCCCTCCGCGCACTATTCGAAGCCTTCCCAGACCTGCAGCTAACCGCACCGCCGCAACGGCGCGGTCTGGTCAATCTGCACGGATTCACCCGACTGCCAGCACGACTGGGCAGCAGGAGGGCTGCGGCCGGCCTCTCCACGTGAAAAACGTTGGCACGGCTGCAACTCGTGTCATCGGAAAATTCAATGAGCTTGTGACAACGCCCATTCAGCGTGAAAGGAAATCGATGGCCAGCGTCGTACGTGACCGCATCACCAAGTCATTTCAGCGACGGGTGGGGAACCCGATAATGAAACGCCTACCGAGCCAAACACTGCTGGAGACGACCGGACGCAAGTCTGGTCAGCCCCGCCGTACTCCCCTGGGCGGCAGCCTGATCGGCGATCAATTCTGGTTTGTCTCGGAGTTCGGCGAAAAGTCCCAATACGTCAAGAACATCCAGGCGCTGCCTGCTGTTCGGGTGCGGCTGCGCGGCCGATGGCACAGCGGGACAGCGCACCTGATGCCCGACGACGATCCTCGCGCCCGATTGCACGAGCTGCCACAGTTCAACAGCGCCGGGGTGCGCACGTTCGGGACGAACCTGCTCACGATCCGCGTCGACCTGACCAATTGACGGCATTTCGCCTATCTCGCGGACATCAGGTACGGCTCACCGTCACCGGAATCCCGTTGAGCGCACCGTTACCCGACGGCTCGTCGATGAAGTCCGGCAGCGACAGGATGTTGGTGTTCACGCCGGGCGACGCGTTGGCGATACCCAGCCGAGTGCCCGGCTGTCCGTGCCCCCAGCCGTGCGGCATGGACACCACACCCGGCTTGATCGCGTCGGTCACCTCGACGGGCACGACGATCTTCCCGGCACCAGAGGCGACTTCGGCGTCGTCACCGTCGACGATGCCCCGCTCGGCGGCGTCGCGGCTGTGCATCAGCAGCGTGCAGCGGTCGCGGCCCTTCATCAGCGCACCGACGTTGTGCAGCCAGGAGTTGTTGGACCGCAGATGCCGCCGGCTCACCAGGACCAGCTCGTCGTCGGCACGCTCGAGCCGCGCGGCCAGCCGCGGCAGGTCGTCGAGCAGATACTGCGGCGCGAGCCGGATCTTCTGGTCGGCGGTACCCAGCACCTCGGGCACCCGCGGCACCATCGGGCCGTAGTTGATGCCGTCCGGGTGGGCCTTGAGCTTCTCGAGCGTCAGCCCGTCGGGGTTCTCGCCGTACCGGTCGCCGAACGCGGCGGTCCGCAGAGTCAGGTCGAGCATGCGCTCCGGGCCGCCGCGGTCGTACTTCTTGCGGATCTCGGCGCCGTCGAGCCCCTGGGTGAAGCACAGGTAGTCGAACCAGCCGTCGTCCAGCGCGGCGATGTCGACGTCTTCGGCCGGGGTGCCGGTGCACAGCCCGGTGAGCCGGATCAGAATCTCCCACTCCTCCGGCGCATCGGGGTCCTCGCGATGGAACACCGGCGGCGAGTACCGGGCGAAGCTGTTGATGGCCGCGCCCAGCAGCAGGTCCGCGGAGTGCGCCTGCTCGAGTGCCGACGGGCCGGGCAGGATCACGTCGGCATGCCGGGTGGTCTCGTTGAGCCACAGGTCCACCGAGATCATCGCGTCCAGCTGCGACAGCGCCTCGTCGAGTTTGTCGCCGCCCGGCGTCGACAGCACGGGGTTGCCCGCCACCGTGATCAGGGCCTTGAGCTGACCCTCGCCCGGTGTGGTGATCTCTTCGAGCATGCACGAGACCGGTACCTGGCCCAGCACTTCCTTGGCGCCGCGGACCCGGGTCTGGTAGCGGCCGAAGTTGGCGGCCCCGTCCTCCAGGCCCGGGATGGTCTGGCTGGTGACGGTCCAGGCGGTCGGGGTGGCGAACATCGCGCCGCCGGGAACGTCGAAGTGTCCGGTGACGATGTTGACGACGTCGATCAGCCAGCTGGCGAGGCTGCCGAATTCCTGGTTGCAGGTGCCGATCCGGCCGTAGACGACCGCGCGGGGCGTGCCGGCCAGCTCGCGTGCCAGTTCCCGAATTCGTGCTGCCTCGATACCTGTTGCGGCAGAGACTCTTTCGGGCGACCAGTCGGCCACGGCCCGCTGCAGTTCGGGTACCCCGTCGAGGTGCTGCTCGAGTTGGCCGAGGTTCACCAGCCCTTCGTCGAACACCGCGTGGATGACGCCCAGCAGCAGTGCCGCGTCGGTGCCCGGGGTGATCGGTAGCCACTCGTCGGCCTTGGCGGCGGTCTGCGTGCGGACGGGGTCGATGACGATCACCTTGCCGCGCTTCCGGATTCCGCCGATGATGCCCATGATGTCGGGAGCGGCCAACAGCGATCCCTGCGAGGCCGCGGGGTTGGCGCCCATCACCACGAGTAGGTCGGTGCGCTGCAGGTCCGGGGTCGGGAAGGCCCACCAGCTGCCGTACATCAGGTGCGACGACAGGTTCTTCGGCCACTGGTCGATGGTGCCGGGCGAATAGGTGATCGGCATGCCGGACAGGCCGAGCAGGATCGCGGCGTACCGCGACAGCGAAAACGAGTGCGCCAGTGGGTTTCCCGTGTACGCGGCGACCGCGCCGATGCCGTGCTTCTCGATGACCGGCGCCAGCAGTTCGGTGCAGCGGCGGAACGCGGTGTCCCAGTCGACTTCGTGCCACTGGCCGTCGACCTTGATCATCGGCCGGCGAATCCGGTCCGGGTCCTCGTGCAGCGCACCCAGGGAGGCGCCCTTGGGGCAGATATGTCCCGCGCTCCACTCGTCGGCCTTGTTCGGCCGAATGCCGGCGACCTTGCCGTCGGCCACCTGAATCTCCAAGCCGCACATGGCTTCACACAGGCAGCAGGCGTGCAGGTGCAGTCCGTCTTCGCCGACTTCGGCGATCACTCTCGGCCGGGTTCCCATGTTTCGACTGTAACGGTGTTACTGAGACGTAGGTCACGAATGGTCCCAGTGTCCGGGAGAGCGACTGCTACGCCGAGCGTGTGGGTTGACGAGGAAAATTCGCAGAATTGTCACGTCATCCCCCACGCTCGATGAGTAGTGATCAGACCCAACAGGCACGCGACCACTTCCGGCCGGGCTAGAGCGCGTGTGAAAGCTCCCGGCCGAACTGCAGCAACCGCTGCATCTGGGCCAGGCCGCCGTCGTCGACGGACTTCGTGTACCGGAACGACTCGCAGAAGAAATCGGTGTCGATCGCGGACTTCTCCCGGCTGCGGGTGATCAGCTGCGTGTACATCCGCAGCCGGACCTCGGCCAGTCGCCGCGTGCCGTCGGCCAGCACTTCGAACTGGGTGGTCAGGATGTGGTCGGTGATGGTGGACAGCAGGATGGTCCGCACCGAGGTGTCCAACGTCCGGCGCAGGTGTTCGTCCTCGCCGCTGGCGTCGTCGTCGGCCCGCCACATGATCAGCCGCTCACCGTCGGTGAGGACGACCTCCTGCCACACGGCGTCGCCCCAGGACTCCTCGGACGCGCCGCGCGACATGATGAAGGACTTGATCGACCGGAAATCGACCACAGAGCGGAGCTGTTCGAGCGCCAGCTCCGGATCCCGCAGGTAGACCTTCGCCGCGTCCTCGACACTCGAGTACGGCGCCCAATCCTGCGGTTCGTCCACTGCTACTCGCCCCGCACTGCCGCGGCCGCCGCCCGAATCTGCGGCGTCACCAGCATCACCTGGCCGAGCACACCGTTGACGAAACCGGGTGACTCATCGGTGGACAGCGTCTTCGCCAGCTCGACCGCCTCGTCGACGGCCACCGGCTCGGGCACGTCCGTCGCGTGCAGCAGCTCCCACACCGCGACGCGCAGGATCGCCCGGTCCACCGCGGGCAGCCGCTCGAGCGTCCAGCCCTGCAGGTGCGCGGAGATCAGGTCGTCGATGTGCGCCGCGTGCTCGGTGACACCGTCGGCAACGGTCACCGTGTACGGGTTCAGCGCGGAGACCTCGGGGTCGCTCGCGGCGATGGTGTTGCGCAGCTTCGCACCCTCGGCCGCGGTGATCCCGCGGGCCTCGGCCTCGAACAGCAGGTCGACGGCGCGCTTGCGCGCCTGGTGCCGACCCTTGTCGGAACGACGGTCAGGCATTGACCCGACTGATGTAGCTGCTGTCGCGGGTGTCCACCTTCAGCTTGTCGCCGATGTTGATGAACAGCGGGACCTGGATCTCGGCGCCGGTCTCCAGGGTGGCCGGCTTGGTGCCGGCGTTCGAGCGGTCGCCCTGCAGGCCCGGCTCGGTGTGTGCGACGACGATGTCGATGCTGACGGGCAGTTCCAGGTACAGCGGTGCGCCGTTGTGGAACGCGATCTGCACCTGCAGGTTCTCCAGCAGGAAGCCGGCGGCGTTGCCCACCAGGGCCTCCGACAGCGGGTGCTGCTCGAAGTCCTCGGCATCCATGAAGACGAAGTCGCTGCCGTCGCGGTACAGGTAGGTGGCGTCACGACGGTCGACGGTCGCGGTCTCCACCTTCACGCCGGCGTTGAACGTCTTGTCGACGACCTTGCCCGTCAGCACATTCTTGAGCTTGGTGCGCACGAAGGCCGGGCCCTTGCCGGGCTTGACGTGCTGGAACTCGGTGATCTGCCACAGCTGGCCCTCGATGTTGAGGACAAGACCATTCTTGAAGTCGGCGGTAGATGCCACGGTCGGTACTGCTCCTAGCTCTCTGTCGTCAGAGGATGGCCAGTTCCTTGGGGAACCGGGTAAGCAACTCAGGTGTGTGTGTCGTATCGCTGCCCACGACCAGCGTGTCCTCGATCCGGACGCCGCCCCGGCCGGGCAGGTAGACACCGGGCTCCACGGTTACCACAGAGCCAGCAAGCAGTGTACCGGCGGCGGCGGAGTTGATTCCCGGCGCTTCGTGAATCTGCAGCCCGACCCCGTGCCCGAGCCCGTGGGAGAACTGCTCGCCGTAGCCGGCATCGGTGATGACCTGCCGCGACGCCCGATCCACGGCCGACAACGTGGTACCTGGCACCAGCGCCTCCCGGCCCGCGCGCTGCGACGTCGCGACCAGGTCGTAGATGTCGCGCTGCCACTGCGCCACGGGCGCCAGCACGAAGGTGCGGGTCATGTCCGAGTGGTAGCCCTCGACCAGCGCGCCGAAGTCGATCTTCACGAAGTCGCCGGCCGCCAGCACCGCGTCGGTAGGGCGGTGGTGCGGGATCGCCGAGTTGGCGCCCGTCGCGACGATGGTCTCGAACGACGGCCCGTCGGCACCGTGGTCGAGCATCCGCGCTTCCAGCTCGCGGCCGACCTCCTTCTCGGTGCGGCCGGCCCGCAGCCCGCCGGATTCGATCAGGTCCTTGAGCGCGGCGTCGGCGGCCTCGCAGGCCAGCCGCAGAATCGCGATCTCGCCGGCGTCCTTGACCTCTCGCAGTGACTCGACCATGCCGGGCGCGCGGACCAGCTCGATGTCCCCGCTGACGCGTTGCAGTGCCGCATGGGCGTCGACCGTCATGACGTGGCTTTCGAAGCCGAGCCGCTTCACGCCGGCGGCTTCGGCGGCGCGCACCAATTGCGGTGCGCACGCCCGCTCGATGACGATCTGCGCGTCGGGGGCCTGCTGTGCGGCCTGCGTCCGGTACCGCCCGTCGGTGGCGAGGACAAAGGTGTCCCCGTCTTTGTCCTGGTCAATGGGAATCAGCAGGGCTGCGTTGGATCCGGTGAATCCGGACAGATAACGCACGTTGACCAGGTCGGTTACCAGGATCGCATCCAGCTCGGCGGCCGCCAGCTGGCGACGCAGAATGTGGCGCCGGTGGGAAATTGTCACGATATGTGACGCTACTCGCTACGCTGTCTGCTCATGAGTAAGTGGTTGCTGCGCGGAATCGTCTTTGCGGCGTTGATGGTGATCGTCCGATTGCTGCAAGGCGCGATGATCGGGGCCTGGGAAAAACAGTCTCTGATGATCAGCATCACGCTGGTCGTGCTGTACGTCATCGCCGCATTCGCCTGGGGCGTGTTCGACGGACAGAACGACGCGAAGGCGCAGCCCGACCCCGACCGCCGCGAGGACCTGGCCATGGCATGGCTGGTCGGCGGCCTGTTCGCCGGCGTCGTGAGCGGCTTCGTCGCCTGGCTCATCGGACAGGTCTACGACAACATCTACGTCGACGCGCTGGCCGCCGAGGTCACCACGTTCGCCGCGTTCACCGCGCTGATCGTCTTCGTGGGTGGCGTCTGCGGCGTATCGCTCGGCCGCTACTTGGTCGACCGCCACGCCCCGCCGCCGCCGAAGCACGACCACGCCGGTGAGGGTGAGCGCGCCGACACCGACGTCTTCGCCGCTGTCGCCGCCGACAAGAACGACGAGCAGTCCTAGGCACCCACACAATAATCGCGGCCGGTCATCTCGACTGGCCGCGTTTTTTTGCTGGTCTGCTCTGCGGCAAGTCCTTCGCGGAAAAGTGTCAGACTCGCGCGGCGTAACTCCTCTTACCGGTGAGAGCGGCTCAACCAGAGCCGCAAACCTGGAAAGACGAGCACACCATGAACACCAAGAGCAATCGCACGAAGTCCGTCACCGCCACCCTTGGCGCGGCAGCCGCCGCCCTGGCCGCCCCGGCAGTGATGTTCCTCGGCACAGGAACCGCGCAGGCCCTGTCTGTGCTCGATACGGCAAGTGACGCAGCGGGTGTCACGGTCCACATCACCTCGACCGGAAGTGAAGGCCTGTGCTTCTACTCCGCCGAACCGTGGTTCGGCTGGAAGGTGGTCAAGCCGTTGCCGGTGTACAAGGTTCCGTTCCAGCTCCAGGCAAATCAAAGCCACGACCTGTGGTTCCCGGGCGTTCAGACGGGCACGACGTGGAAAGCCAAGGTTGAATGCCCGGTCGGCGGTACCGACTTTTTCAATCCCGTCTACTGAACGCCGTCGGCATGGTGGTCCGGAACAACTCGCGACCACCATGCCAGTTGGCGTTCAGGAACCAGATCAGTCCTTCGCCACCACTGAATAGGCCGCCGCCAACAGCGACGGGTCCGGCCCCTCGAGCCGGCCCGGCTTGGCCAGCCCGTCGAGCACCACGAAACGCAGGACGCCCGAACGGGTCTTCTTGTCCCCCGCCATCGACTCGAGCAGCTGCGGGAAGGCGTCGCCGTCGTAGCTGACCGGCAGGCCCAGCGCGGTGAGCACCCGGCGGTGGCGATCAGCGGTGTCGTCGTCGAGGCGACCGGCGAGCCGGCCGAGCTCGGCGGCGAACACCAGGCCCACCGACACCGCGGCGCCGTGGCGCCACTGGTAGCGCTCGCGCCGTTCGATGGCGTGCGCCAGGGTGTGGCCGTAGTTGAGGATTTCGCGCAGTGCCGATTCCTTCTCGTCGGCGGCGACCACCTCGGCCTTGACGGCGATGGCCCGGCGGATGAGTTCGGGCAGCACCGTACCGGTCGGATCCAGAGCGGCCTCCGGATCGGCCTCGATCATGTCCAGGATCACCGGGTCGGCGATGAAGCCGGCCTTCACGACCTCGGCCATGCCGGCGATGATCTCGTTGCGCGGCAACGATTCCAGCGTCGCGAGGTCGACCAGCACCGCCAGTGGCTGGTGGAAGGCGCCGACGAGGTTCTTGCCGGCGTCGGTGTTGATACCGGTCTTGCCGCCGACCGCGGCGTCGACCATGCCGAGCAGCGTCGTCGGCACGTGCACGATGTCCACGCCCCGCAGCCAGGTCGCCGCGGCGAACCCGGCGACGTCGGTGGCCGCGCCGCCGCCCAGGCTGACGACGGCGTCCTTGCGGTCGATTCCGATGCGCCCCAACACTTCCCAGATGAAGCCGACGACGGGCAGTTCCTTGCCCGCCTCGGCGTCCGGGATCTCGATGCGGTGCGCGTCGATTCCGTTGTCCGCCAGGTAACTACGAATCGCTTCGGCGGTCTGGGTCAGTACCGGCTGGTGCAGGATCGCGACGCGGTGCCGTCCCTGCAGGACCCGGCCGAGGTCACCGAGCAGCCCGGTTCCGATGATCACCGGATAGGGCCGGTCGACGTTCACCTCGACGACGACGGGTTCAGTCATTGCGAGCCTTTCAAACGTTTGGCCAGTGCCGCAGGGCTCGGCGGGGCCTCGGTGGTCGGTCCGGGGTTCAGGACCGTGGGCAGCCGGCGCCACGCCGAACGACGGCGGCGCCGGGAGTGCTCGTCGCAGCGCGGCTGCTCGAGCCGGTGCACGATGTGGCGTACCACGGCACCGGGATTGCGTCGGTTGGTGTTCACGCGGAGCGTAGCGACCTGCCGGAACAGCGGCACGCGCTGCGCCATCAGCTCGCGGTACTTGGTGCCCGGGTCGTCGCCGGCGAGCAGCGGACGGCCGCCGCCCGCGGTACGCCGAACACCTTCTGCCGCACTGATTTCCAGGTAGACGACGGTGTGGCCGACGAGCGCTTCGCGCACCTCCGGGGTGGTCACCGCGCCACCGCCCAGCGAGACGACGCCGTCGTGTTCGGCGAGCGCATCGCGGATGACGTCGGCTTCGATCTTGCGGAACACCGGTTCACCTTCGGCAAAGATGTCGGCGATGCTGCGACCGGTGGTCTCGACGATCTTGGCGTCGGTGTCGAGCATCGGCACCTGCAGCGCCTTCGCCAACCGCCGACCGATCGTCGACTTGCCCGAACCGGGCATGCCGACCAGTACAGCCTTGGGAGTCATAGATTTATCCGGACATCTGCGGTTCGCGCTCATGCACCGCACGGAGGTAGTTCTCGACGTTGGCGCGGGTCTCGGTCAGCGAGTCGCCACCGAATTTCTCCAGTGCGGCCCGGGCCACGACCAGCGCCACCATGGCCTCGACGACCACACCGGCCGCGGGCACGGCGCACACATCGGATCGCTGGTGGATGGCGACGGCCTCTTCGCCCGTGGCCATGTCGACGGTGGCCAGCGCGCGCGGCACGGTCGAGATCGGCTTCATCGCGGCGCGGACCCGCAGCGGCTGGCCGTTGGTCATGCCGCCTTCCAGGCCGCCGGCGCGGTTGGTGGAGCGCGTGATGCCGTCGGGGCCCGGGTAGATCTCGTCATGGGCGACGGTGCCGCGGCGCCGCGCGGTCTCGAAGCCGTCACCGATCTCGACGCCCTTGATGGCCTGGATGCCCATCACGGCCGCGGCCAGTTGGCTATCCAGCCGGTTGTCGCCGCTGATGAACGAGCCGAGGCCGATCGGTAGTCCGCTGACCACGACCTCGACCACGCCACCGAGAGTGTCGCCGTCCTTCTTGGCGGCCTCGATCTCGGCGATCATGGACTCTTCCGCGGCCTTGCCGAAGGCACGCACCGGGCTGTCGTCGATGGTCTGGAGGTCCTGCGGCTGCGGGACCGGGCCGTCGTAGGGCTCGGACGCGCCGATGGAGATGACGTGCGAGACGACGTCCACACCGAGGGCCTGCTTGAGGAACGCACGGGCGATGGTGCCGGCCGCGACGCGGGCCGCGGTCTCGCGGGCGCTGGCGCGCTCTAGGACCGGGCGGGCGTCGTCGAAGCCGTACTTGAGCATGCCGGCGTAGTCGGCGTGACCGGGCCGGGGCCGGGTCAGCGGCTCGTTGCGCGCGGTGTTGGCCAGCGCGGCCGGGTCGACCGGGTCGGAGGCCATCACGGTCTCCCACTTGGGCCATTCGGTGTTGCCGATCTGGATGGCGATCGGGCCGCCCAGCGTCTGGCCGTGCCGAACACCGCCGAGCAGCGTGACTTCGTCCTTTTCGAACTTCATCCGGGCACCGCGACCGTAGCCGAGACGACGCCGCTGCAACTGCGTGGCGATGTCGTCCGAGGTCACCGAAAGACCGGCCACCATGCCTTCGAGCATGGCCACCAGGGCGCGGCCGTGGGATTCACCTGCTGTGGTCCATCGCAACACGTGTCCCATTGTCCCATGAGGGGGTTTACCGGCTGAAATCCGTCAGCGCAGGCTGCATTGCAGGAGCACGGTGTCGATGTCGCGGCCGTGCTTGTGGCCGACCTTGCGCAGCCGGCCGGCATCGTCGAAACCGAGCTTCTTGTGCAGCGCGATGGACGACGGATCGCCACTGTCGGCGATGACGGCGATCACCTCGCGCACGCCCGCGGCGCGCGACGCCTCCAGCAGCGCGCGCAGCAGTTCCGAGCCCGCGCCCTGTCCGGTGGCCCACGGTGCCAGGTAGATCGAGTCCTCCACCGTGCCCTGATAGGCGGGCCGGGCTTTCCAGGGCAGGCAGTAGGCGTACCCGGCGACCCGGCCGTCACGTTCGACCACGAGGAAGGGCAGGCCGGCGGCGGCGACCTTCGCGAACCGCGTCTGCCACTCATCAGCTGCCGGCGCTTCGAGTTCGAACGACGCCACGCTGTTGACTACGTAGTGCGCGTAGATGTCGGCGATGGCAGACAGGTCAGCAGTGGTGGCAACACGGGTACTCATGATGCGGGACAGGCTAACTCAACCAATCGCCAGCGCGACGGCCGTGGCACTCGCCAGGCACATCGACGGGCCGTGCGGCACAGTCCGTCCCGCCCGTCGCACCAGAGCGACCACGGCATAGCCCGCGGTGAGCAGCGGCGCCCCGATGGCCGCCAGCACCCACACGTCGGCGCCGAACATCCCGGTCAGCGCGCCCAGCCCGATCGCGAGTTTGACGTCACCGCCGCCCATGGCCTTGGGGCTCAACAGATGGATCAGGAGGTAGATGCCGAACAGGGCCGCTGCGCCGAGAGCGGCGGCGGGCCCCTTGCCCGCGATCACACCAGCCCCGACGAGCAGCGCGGCGCCGGGCAGCGTCAGCCAATTGGGCAGGCGTCGCTCCCGGAGGTCGTAGACACACAGCGCGACCATCCAGGCCCCAACGATCAAGCCCGCCCCCATCTTTCGAGGCTAGGCGAGTTACGCGGGGCGTCCCGACACCAAAACAGGGCGCCGGGCGTGTCGGCTCTCCCTGGGACATGTGCGATCTGAACCTGTCAGCTTCGGCTGACATTGTCAGCACATGATGACAATGTCACGGTTTGTGACAGCTCTGGATCAAATGCCTTGGGGTGAGGCGCTCACGTCGCCGCGAGCGCCGCGGCCATGGCCTCGCGCGGCGCGGGCATCCCGGTGAACTGCTCCACCTGGGCGAAGGCCTGGTTCAGCAGCATCTGCAGGCCACTGACCACGCGGCCACCGGCCGCGGCAACGGCGGCGGCCAGCGGCGTCGGCCACGGGTCGTAGATGGCATCCAGCAGCACCGCGGTGCCGGCGACAGTCCCCGAGTACTCGCCCGCCACGGAGGCCGGCAACGTATTGACCACCACGCCAAGGGAATTCAGCGGTTCACCCAGCGCCACCCACCGGGCCTGCACCCCGAGCTTGTCCCCCAGTTCCACCAGGGACGCGGCCTTGTCGGCATTGCGGGCCACCACGGCGATCTCGGCGATCCCCAGAGCAGCCAAGGCCACCATCGCGGCGGGCGCCGTGCCACCGGAGCCCAACACTGCTGCGGCGCCCGACACCTCACCCAGCGCGCCGACGACCCCGTCGACGTCGGTGTTGTCGGCCCGCCAGCCGCCGTCGATGCGCACCAGGGTGTTGGCCGAGCCGACCAGCTCAGCCCGCCCGGTGCGTTCGGTGGCGAACCGCAGCGCCGCGAACTTGCCGGGCATCGTGACCGAAACACCGACCCATTCCGGGCCGAAACCGCCTACCAGGCCGGGCAATTGGGCCTCGGTGCACTCGATGCGGTCGTAGGTCCAGTCGGTGAGACCGAGCTCGCGGTAGGCCGCCAGATGCAGCTGCGGGGACCGCGAATGTGCGATGGGCGAACCCAGTACCGCAGCTCTCATCGGGCACTGTCGAGCACGCCGTTGCGCTTGGCGAGCTCGATGCTGGCGAGGTGCTGCTGGTAGTCGCGGGTGAACACCGTCGTGCCCTGCAGGTCAATGGTCACGAAGTACAGCCAGTCCCCCGGCGCCGGGTCCTGCGCCGCGACGACGGCGGGCTGACCGGGCGAACAGATCGGCGTGACCGGAAGACCTTCGCGCGCATAGGTGTTCCACGGCGTGGCCTGCTCGCGGTCGGCATCGGTGGTGGCCACCTCCTGCCGGTCCAGCGGGTAGTTCACCGTCGAGTCGAACTGCAGCTTGCGATGGTCAGGAGTCGCCAGCCGGTTGTAGATGACGCGGGCCACCTTGGCGAAGTCCTGCGGGTTGGACTCGCGCTGCACCAGCGACGCCACGATCAGGATTTGGTACGGCGTCATGTTGGCGGTCGCGCCGGCGTCGAGCAGGCCGCCCTGTTCGTACTGGTGACCGCTCGAGCTGATCAGGCCCGCCAGAATCGACTCCGGCGTGCCGGCCGGGTCGACGTTCCAGGTGCCCGGCGCGATGAGGCCCTCGAGCCTGCGGTGGTCGGCACCCAACGCCTTCACCGGCCCGGCCGCCCAGCTCGGCACCATCAATGCCGAGACATCGGCGGCACCGGCGGCCTTCTTCAGCTCCGCGGCGGGCACGCACTTGTGCTTGCCGTCGAGGTCGACGCACGAGGCTGCCGAGATCAGGCTGAAGATGCCCTGGTTGATCTTGTTGGTCTTGACGTCGGTGGTGTCGTCGAGCTGGCGGCCCTCCGGGATCACCAGCCGGCCCACCCGATTGTTCTTCTCGGTGAGCCGGGACACCGCGTTGGCCGCCGAAATCTCGGTCCGCATCTTGTAGAAGCCGGGCTGAATCTCGGTCATCGCCTTGTTGCCCTCGGCAGCCTGGACGAACGTCTTCACGTTCGCCACGACGCCGTGATCGAGCAGGGTCTGCGCGATGGCCGTGGTCGAGTCGCCGTTGTGCACCTCGATGACGAGGTCGCTGCCACCGTCACCGGAGTAGTCGTTGCCCGATCCGAAGACGCCGTGCCACAGCCGGGATCCGAGGAACACCGCGCTGACCACGACGACGATGAACACCGTCAGCGCCACGATGCTGCGGCGACGGCGGCGCTTGCGGTTGCGCTCGGCGCGGGCCCGCTCGGCCCGGCTCATGCCGCGGCGGGGCCGGCCCACCGATTCCGGCTTGATGCGGGTGCTGCCCCACTCGTCGTCGTCATCGGGAGCGTCGGGAATCATGTCCTCGGCCGGGCTCATTCGTCGGCCTCATTGCGTGCCGCGGCGGCCAGCACAGTGCGGCGCATGTCCAGCCAGTTCTGCAGGATGCCGACGGCTGCGACCTGATCGATCATCTGACGTTGCCCCTTCGCGCGCACACCGGCCTCCCGCAGCGAGCGCTGCGCGGTGACCGTCGTCAAGCGTTCGTCGGCCATCCGCACCGGGGTCGGAGCAACCCGGAGCGCCAGCGCGTCGGCCACCTCGATCGCATCCAGCGCCGAGCTGCTGGCCCTGTCCTTGAGTGTGCGAGGCAGTCCGACCACGATCTCCACCGCGTCCTGCTCACCGGCCAGTTTCACCAACCGAGCCAGGTGCTTGTCGGTCTTGTCGCGACGCACCGTCTCCAAGGGCGTCGCCAAGATGCCATCCGGGTCGCACACCGCGACGCCGATCCGCACCGTACCGACGTCGATGCCGAGCCGGCGACCGCGACCTGGGTCGTCGGCCCCGGGGCGGTCGGGCATGCGGTCGGAATCGGCCAAAGCTAGCTCCGGCCCAGTTCAGCGCGTAGCGCGGCCAGACCCGCGTCGATACCCGCTGCCCCCTTACCGGAACCCTGTGCCAGATCGGCCTTTCCACCACCACGACCATCGACTGCGGTGCCCAGCTGCTGCACCAGTTCGTTGGCCTTCAATCCCAGGTCCTGCGCGGCGGCGTTGACGGCCACCACGTACGGCACCGAGTCGCCCGAATCGGCGATGAGTGCGATCACCGCCGGGTCCGAGCCCAGCTTGCCCTTGATGTCGCCGACCAGGGTGCGCAGGTCACCACCGGAGAAGCCACCGGCCATCCGCTGCGCGACGAGGCGCACCTTGCCGATGACCTCGGCGCCTGCCGCAGCATTGGCGGCGGCGGCCTTGGCGCCGGCCAGCCGGACCTTGTCGAGTTCCTTCTCGGCGGCCTTGAGCTTCTCGACCAGGGTGGCCACGCGGGCGGGCACCTCTTCCGAGGGCACCTTCAGCGACGAGGCCAGGCCTGCCATCAGCGCACGTTCCTTGGCCAGGTGCCGGAACGAGTCCAGCCCGACGTAGGCCTCGACGCGACGCACACCCGAACCCACCGAAGACTCGCCGAGGATGGTCACCGGGCCGATCTGCGCCGAACGCTGGACATGGGTACCACCGCACAGCTCCATGGAGAACGGTCCACCGATCTCCACCACGCGGACCTCGTCCGGGTAGGACTCGCCGAACATCGCCATGGCGCCCATCGCCTTGGCCTTGTCCAGCTTCTCGTTGAAGGTGTGCACCTCGAAGTCGGCCTGCACCGCCTCGTTGGTGACCTCCTCGACCTGGCTGCGCTGCTCGTCGCTCAACGCGCCCTGGTAGTTGAAGTCGAACCGCAGGTAACCCGGACGGTTCAGCGAACCGGCCTGAACAGCGTTGGGGCCCAACACCTGTCGCAGTGCCGCGTGCACCATGTGCGTGCCCGAGTGACCCTGGGTGGCGCCGCGGCGCCAGGTCGGGTCGACAGCGGCGGTCACGGTGTCGCCCTCGACGAACTCACCGGACTCGACGTTGATGGTGTGCACCCATAGCGACTTGGCGATCTTCTGCACATCGGTGACCGCGGCCTTGGCCGTGGCCGAAGACCCAGTGCCGGTGATCGTTCCGGTGTCGGCGATCTGGCCACCCGACTCGGCGTACAGCGGGGTCCGATCCAGCACGAGTTCAATACGGCCGGACCCCACCGCCTCTTCACCGCCGTGCGTCACCACCGGCACCCGCTTGCCGTCCACGAAGATGCCGAGAATCCTTGCCTCGGAAGTCAATTCGTCGAAGCCGGTGAACTCGGTCGGGCCGGCGTCGACCAGGTCACGGAAGGCGGACAGGTCGGCGTGCGCGTGCTTGCGAGCGGCGGCGTCGGCCTTGGCGCGTGCCCGCTGCTCGGCCATCAGGCCGCGGAAGCCCTCTTCGTCGACGGACAGGCCGGCTTCGGCCGCCATCTCGAGCGTCAGCTCGACCGGGAAGCCGTAGGTGTCGTGCAGCGTGAAGGCGTCACTGCCGGAGACGACGGTCTTGCCGGCGGCCCTGGTGGCGGCGGCCGCATCCTCGAACAGCCGCGAACCCGCCGCGAGGGTGCGGTTGAAGGCGACCTCCTCGGCGACCGCGATGCGGTTGATGCGCTCGAAGTCCGTGACCAGCTCCGGGTACGACGGACCCATCGTGTCGCGCACGGTGGCCATCAGCTCGGACATGATCGGCTGCTCGACACCGAGCAGCTTGGCGGCGCGGATGATGCGGCGCAGCAGGCGGCGCAGCACGTAGCCGCGGCCTTCGTTACCCGGGGTGACGCCGTCGCCGATGATGATCGCGGCGGTGCGGCTGTGGTCGGCGATGACGCGGTAGCGCACGTCGTCGGCATGGTTGCCGGCGCCATAGTGCCGGGGCGCCACCGAGGCGACCATGTCGATCACCGGACGGACCAGGTCGGTCTCGTAGACGTTTTCGACGCCCTGCAGCAGGCACGCGATGCGCTCGACACCCATGCCGGTATCGATGTTCTGCCGCGGCAGCGGGCCGAGGATTTCGAAGTCGGTCTTGCTGGTGCCCTCGCCACGCTCGTTCTGCATGAACACGAGGTTCCAGATTTCGATGTAGCGGTCCTCGTTGGCCTCGGGGCCACCTTCGATGCCGTACTCGGGGCCGCGGTCGTAGTAGATCTCCGAACACGGGCCGCACGGGCCGGGGATGCCCATGGACCAGTAGTTGTCGGCCTTGCCGCGGCGCTGGATGCGCTCCGGCGGCAGTCCGGCGATCTCCTCCCACAGCGCGATGGCCTCGTCGTCATCGAGATAGACGGTGGCCCAAAGCTTTTCGGGGTCGAAGCCGTAGCCGCCCTCGGACACCGAGTTGGTCAGCAGATCCCAGGCCAGCGCGATGGCGCCGCGCTTGAAGTAGTCGCCGAACGAGAAGTTGCCGGCCATCTGGAAGAAGGTGTTGTGCCGGGTGGTGATGCCCACCTCGTCGATGTCCGGCGTGCGGATGCACTTCTGCACGCTGGTCGCCTTGTCGTAGGGCGGGGTGCGGTCGCCCAGGAAATAGGGCACGAACTGCACCATGCCGGCGTTGACGAACAACAGGTTCGGATCGTCCAGGATCACCGATGCGCTCGGCACCTCGGTGTGGCCCGCTTTCACGAAATGATCGAGGAATCGTTTCCTGATCTCGTGTGTCTGCACGTGCTGCTGTCCTTCATCGACCGGGTAGTTGCCCGCATAACAGTACCGGTCTGCAGGTTCACTACTTGGACCCCAGCCCGTACATCCATTGTGCGTCGTACCGCCGGGGAGGACAGTTGTCTTTATCCCGGTGGCGCCACCGGAGCGCCGCCCTGAACAACAAGGGGGTGGACCGTGTTCGCACGTTCTACCACGATGATGGCGCGCCCTGACCAGATCGATGCCGGCATCGCCCACATCCGCGACGAGGTCATGCCTGTGCTGCAGGAACTGCCCGGCTCCATCGGCCTGTCTCTGATGTTCGACCGGGAAACCGGCCGGTGCATCGCCACCAGCGCATGGGAGTCCGAGGACGCCCTGCACTACAGCGCCAGCGAGGGCCGACGGCTCCGCAACCTGGCCGCCGAACGGTTCGGCGCCGGCGCCCCGATGGTCGAGGAATGGGAGATCGCCGTCCTGCACCGCGAACGCGGCAACGGCGCGTGCGTGCGGGCCACCTGGCTCACCGTGCCGCCGGATCTGATGGAGGCCGGCATCGATTACTTCCGCGACACCGTGCTGCGGCAGATCGAGCACTTGCCCGGGTTCTGCAGTGCCAGCCTGCTGGTCGACCGCGGCTCGGGCCGCGCGGTGTCGTCGGCGTCGTTCCGCACCCGTGAATTGATGGAGGACTACTGGGACCAGGCCACGGCACTGAAGATCGAATCGGTGCAGGCCGCCGGCGCGTCGGAGATCGCCGACTGCGCGTTCGACCTGGCCATCGCGCACCTGCGGGTGCCCGAACTCGTCTAGCGCCGGCCCGGGGCAGCCATCAACGACGCCGCCGGATGATGGCGCGCAGCTTCTCCAGGCGGCCGCCGATCTCCCGTTCCGCCCCGTGCGGGGTGGGCCGGTAGTAGTCGACGCCGACCAGCTCATCGGGCGGATACTGTTGCGCCGCAACACCACCCGGGTGGTCGTGTGCGTATTTGTAGCCCTGCGCGTGGCCGAGTGCGGCCGCTCCGGCGTAGTGCCCGTCGCGCAGATGCGTCGGTACCTGACCGGCCTTGCCGGCCTTGATATCGGCCATCGCCGCGCCCAGGGCGACGGTCACGGCGTTGGATTTCGGCGCTGTCGCCAGGTGCACCGTCGCGTGGGCCAGCGTCAGCTGGGCCTCCGGTAGCCCGATGAGCTGCACGGTCTGCGCGGCGGCCACCGCCGTCGGCAGCGCGGTGGGATCGGCGATGCCGATGTCCTCGCTGGCCAGGATCATCAGCCGGCGGGCGATGAACCGCGGGTCCTCCCCCGCGGTCAGCATCCGCGCCAGGTAATGCAGTGCCGCGTCGACGTCGGAGCCGCGCACCGACTTGATGAACGCACTGACCACGTCGTAGTGCTGGTCGCCGTCGCGGTCGTAGCGCACCGCGGCCTGATCCAGCGATTGCTCGACCACCTCGACCGTGACGCGCTCTTCGCCCGCGGTTTCCGCCGCGACCTCCAGCGCCGTCAGGGCCCGCCGGGCATCCCCGGCGCTGAGCTTGACCAGCAGCTCCACCGCGTCGTCGTCGACATCCGCGCCGCCCAACCCGCGCGGGTCGGCGATCGCCCGCTCCACCACGGCCCGCACGGCGTCGGCCGTCAGCGGCTGCAGTTGCAGGATCAGCGACCGCGACAGCAGCGGCGCCACCACCGAGAACGACGGGTTCTCCGTGGTCGCCGCCACCAGTAGCACCACGCGGTTCTCGACCGCGGCCAGCAGCGCGTCCTGCTGGGTCTTGGAGAAGCGGTGCACCTCGTCGATGAACAGCACGGTCTGGCGGCCGTGGATCGCGGCGCGCCGGGCCTCGTCGATCACGGCGCGGACGTCCTTGACGCCCGCCGACAGCGCCGACAGCGCTTCGAACCGACGCCCCGTGGCCCCGGAGATCAGGGACGCCAGCGTGGTCTTGCCGGTACCGGGCGGCCCGTAGAGGATGACGCTGGCCGCGCCCGATCCTTCGACCAGCCGGCGCAGCGGCGACCCTGGTTTGAGCAGGTGATCCTGGCCGACGACCTCGTCGAGTCCGGCCGGCCGCATCCGCACGGCCAGCGGTGCGGCCACGACGGAACCGGACGCCGGCTCGGCATCGCCTCCTACATCGAACAGCCCGTCAGACACGGGTCCAGCGTGCCACGTCGCGAGTTCAGTGCATCGGACAACCACGCGGGACGTCGGGCGTGCGGTCGTGGTGCCGGTAGGGCGTGCCGGTGATCCCGCCGCGCCGGGCCAGCATCGTGGCGATCTGCACATTGACGGCCCACCACGGATCGCTGTGGCGGGCCCGCAGCGCACGCCGCAGCCCGGCACCTGGAACGCGGTCCAGGACCATGCGGGACTTGACGCCGGCGTGCACGGCCACACCGGTCAGCGCTTTCCACGGCTGGATGGCGACATCCCGGTACGGCGTCGCCGACACCAGCGCACGTGCCAACGCATCACCGCTGTAGTAGGCGACCATCCCGACCACCGGCGCGACGGCGGCGCGAGCCAGCAGGCCGGGCAGGCCCTCGATGCCGCCGATGCCGTCGGCCGCCGCCTGCGTCATCTGCGCGGTCCAGTCGGTCGGACCGCCGGCCGTGGAGATCATGTAGTCCGCCAACATGATTCCGTCCTGCGCGGTGGTGGGGATGATCTCCGAGGTGACCCCGAAGACGTACGCGATGTAGGCCCAGTAGCGCATGACGGCATCGAACTCGGCGACCGAGCGTCGTCTGCCGTGATTGTGGTCGGTCAGCATCGGCAGCAAGCCGAACGTCACCGCCGCACCCATGGTGGTGCTGGTCGAGATCGGGTTGCCGTGGACGCCGAAATGGTCGTCGCCCCAGGACCTGCGCAGCCCCAGGCGGACCTGCGAATGCATGAGCCGGACGCGCACGGTCTCCTTGAACTCGGGGCTGTACCGGTCGATGAAGCCCGGTTTGGTCGCGTCGTGGAACCATTTGGCGGTTTCCAGGTTGCGCACCAGCGGAGCGGTGACGAAGCGTTTGGTGGCGCCGGTCGCCGACAACACCTCGGCGCCGACGAAGGTACCGATCGCGTCCTGGATGCCCATCCCTACCTTGCCGGCCAGCGAGCAGTCGATCCACAGCCGCCGACCGCGCTCCCACACCACCGGATCGTGCCAGTCCGGTGGATTGTCAAGGCTGGCAAACAGATCCACGAGTTCACTCGGCGGGTCGTCGAGGCTGTCGATCCCGTGATCGAGCGCCTGCTCCAGCAGTCGGCGGCCGCGCGCGACACTGATCACCCGGAACCGTTCCACCACGGCATCCATCAGCGGGTCGCCCTGCCAGTAGTGGTCGATGAACAGCTCCAGCAGGTCGCGTTGTGCGTCGGTCAGCGTTCTCGGCCGGAACTCGTCGAACACGGGCCGGTCCGCCCAGGCGGGGTCGCGACGCAGCCGCGGCGGCGCCGGCCGCATCGGCATACCCGGCCGGTAGTAGTAGTCGTACGGGTGTACGTCCTGCTGCGCCGGGATGGTCATGACGCGATCCGTTCGACCGGGCGAACGGATCGCACCCGACGGTTCGCGGCTTCCACCTCGCGTATCTCACCGAGCATCCGCGGGGCATTGAGCAGCGTGCGAGCGAGTTGCCGATATCCATTGCGCACCAGCAGGTTCGGTTGCATGAAGCCGACCGCCTGCTGTACCGGTTCGGGCATCATGTCCATGATCACCCAGTACGCGAAGTCGTAGATCGGGCGCAGCGGCGTGATGCCGGGCGGGTTCAGCAGCTGAAGATATTTGATGTTGTCGGCGTTGAGCCCCACCTCGGCCGCCGACGGGGATTCGGTGAGCACGCGGCGGCATTCGGCTCGGGTCTGCGGCAGGTCCGTGCCGCCCAAGGCCTCCCCGACCCGCGCGTAGTCGCGGTAGAAGTCGTCCAGATCGTTGCCGCGCAACGGCTTCGGGTGATATCGGCGGTGCGCTCCGGCCAGGCCGTCGACCACACTGGCGTACGTCCACCGGAAGAACTCCGGTTCATCGGCGTCGTACGCCTTGCCGTCCGGCCGCGTCCCTTTGACCCGGTGGTGCATGGCCTTCACGGTCTGGCACAGCGACTCGGCGGTGTCGGTGGAGCCGTAGATGACCCCGGTGAAGAACGAAAAGGTATGTCCGGCACGGACGATGAGCCCGCTGCTGGAAAAGGTTCCGGACCGCACGCTGCCGTCGGGACGGCGTCCGACCAGCTTGGAGTGGTCATACACCGAGTACTGGATGTCCTGATGCAGGATGTCGATCATCGCGGTGTTGACCATGCCGACGACCACCGACGGGGTGTGCGTGTGCACGTACCAGGCGGCACTGTCCGGACCGAACCACCCCGGGTCGCCGGCCGGGCCGTCGAACCGCGCCTTCTTGAAGTACTCCGGCCGCTGGATCTCGAAGAACAGATCCATGGGGTTGAGCAGCGCTGTCGGGCGCCTGCGCAGTTCGGCCCACACCGGCGACAGGTCGGGCACCGACCCGTCGTCGAGTGGCACCACCATGCGGATCAGGTCGTCGAGCAGCATCATGACTGGCCACCTCTCTGTGGCTGTGTTCGCCATCACATTCAGCCTAGAATCGAGCGGAACTCGTCTTCTACTCACTTTTTCATCCATCAGGATGGGTTGAGAGGTTCGCTAAATGTCCAGTTCAGGCCGCAGTGTGCCGGTGCAGAAGCGCTCGCAGCAATCGATCAACGAGATTCTTGATTCGACAGCTCAGCTTTTGGACCGAGATGGTTATCACGCTGTGTCCACCAACCAGATCGCGAAGAACGCCCATGTGAGCATCGGCACCGTCTACCGGTACTTCGCCGACAAGGACGCGATCATCGTCGCGCTGCGGGCGCGCACCGAAGACGACATCATGCGCCGCTTGGTCGCGGCGCTCGCCGAAGGTCTGTCGCTGGACATGGTGACGGGCGCCCGCCATGTGCTCTCGGCACTGGTCGACGCCCTCGAAGACCACCGGGGCGTGATGGGCGCCGTGATCAACGACCTCCCGCTGGGCAGCCAGAGCAATGTGCTGCCCGGTATCGAGGAGCACCTGTATCACATTGCGCGCCTGGCGTTGTTGCACCATTACCCGCATCTCCCCGACACCGCGGTCGACGAGATCCTCTATCTCGGAATGGGCATGATGCTCCAGCTCGCGCTGCGAATCGCCATCGACCGCCCTGCCGGGATGACGAAGGAGGCGCTGCTGGACCGGGCCGCCATGCTGGCCGTCAGCTCCAACTCGATCCTGATCTCACGGTCGGAGTGAGCGCCCGGCTCAATCGGCGGGTGCGGTGACGAAGTCGATCAGCTCCTCGACCCGTCCGATCAGCTGGGGTTCCAGGTCGTTCCAGTCCCGCACCCGGCCGCGGATCCGCTGCCACGCCTGGGCGATGTCGGCCTGGTCGGCGTGCGGCCAGCCGAGCACGTCGCAGACGCCATGCTTCCACTCGATGCCGCGCGGGATCACCGGCCACGCCTCGCGCCCGATGCGGGCGGGTTTCACGGCCTGCCAGATATCGATGAACGGGTGGCCGACCACCAACGTGTGCTCGCCGCCGGGGCCGCGCCGCACCTGCTCGGCGATGCGCGCCTCCTTCGACCCGGACACCAGGTGGTCGACGAGCACGCCGAGGCGGCGGCCCGGCCCTGGCTCGAATTCGCGCACGATGGCGGCCAGATCGTCGACACCGCCGAGGTACTCGACCACGACGCCCTCGACCCGCAGGTCGTGGCCCCACACCTGCTCGACGAGTTCGGCGTCGTGGCGGCCTTCCACGTAGATTCGGCTGGCCAGCGCGGTGCGGGCTCGATGTCCTTGCACCGCAACCGAACCCGATGCGGTGCGGGTGGGGGCGGCGGGTGCGGTGCGCTTGGGCGCGGTGAGGATGACGGGGTTGCCGTCGACCAGGTAGCCCGGACCGATCGGGAACGGCTTGCGGTAACCGTCGAAATCCTCGAGGACCATCCGGCCGTACTCGACCTGCACCACAGCGCCCACGAAGCCGGTCGTGGCGCACTCCACCACGAGCCCCTTCTCGGCGGTCTGCTCGGTCGAACGCTTCTTGGCGTTCGGGTTGCGGGCCAGCACATCGGATCCGTATCGGTCGCTCACAGGACCGATCCTAGAAACCCGCGCGGGCCAGATCTGGTTGCGCCACCCGCGTTTTCGTCACGGCCCGGTTACGAATGACGGGTTACGGGGCCTTCTCGACCTTGATGTCGCAGGTGATGCGCTCGCCGTCGACTTTCACGATCTTCATGTGCGCGACGTACTGCACCTTGCGCGGTCCGGTGAAGTGGCAGTCGAACTGGCCGCCCTTGGTGGCCACCACATCGGACGGGCACTTCACGTCGGTGGGCGTGAACTTGTTCTGGTCGGACACCAGTTTGACCACCTGTTTGGCGGCGTCGTCCGCTTTGACCGTGGTTTTCGAGCTACATGCAGCCGGCGCGAGGGCCACCAGACCCATTAGTACCGCTGCCCCCACCCTTACGCACATCATGGGCGCGATCGTGCTCTATCGCTGTGGGCCGCGTCAACGCGCCGCGCAGAACTGTGCCGGCGATCAGGCCGATTCGTTCACCGCCGCGTGGATGAACCGCATCTTCTCCAGTACCGCGGCCGGCAGCACGAACGGGTAGAGGTCATCCTTGCCCATCGACCGGTTGACCATGTTCAACGCCCAGGCCAGCGGTAGCCAGAGCTCGATCAGCGTGTCAAATCCGCTGGGCCCCAGCACCCGCCGGTCGAAGGTGGCCCCGGCGGGCGCGAAACCGAAGGCCGCCGCGGTGTCGAGGGCATCACGGATGTGCAGATAGTGGGCGAACGTCTCGGCCCAGTCCTCGGCCGGATGCATGGTTGCGTAGGACGACACGTACTGCCGCTCCCAGCCGGTGGGCGCGCCGTCGCGGTAGTGCCGGTCCAGCGCCGCCTGGTAGTCGCTGTCGGGGTCCCCGAACAACGCGGTGAAGCGTGCGCTCGCCTCTGCTGACGGCTGCACGAGCCGGTAGAAGTAGTAGTGCCCGATCTCATGACGGAAGTGGCCCAGCAGAGTTCGGTACGGCTCGGCCATGGCGACGCGCAGCTGTTCGCGGTGCACGTCATCACCCTCGGCCAGGTCCAGCGTGATGATCCCGTTCTGATGCCCGGTGAGCACCGTTTGGTGCTCGCTGGACAACAGGTCGAAGCCGAGCCCGTCCATCGACAGGCCCAGTTCGGTCAGCTCCACGATCAGTCGGCGCTTGGCCTGCTCGGCATCGGCGAACGCCGACATGGCCTTGGTGTCATCGTCACCGGGACGGGTGCGGGTCAGTGCGCACGACACGCACAGTTGCGGCACCGGACTGACCCGAACCAGCCAATTGCATTCGGCCAGATGCAGATTCGCGCACAGCTGGTAGTCCGTCGAGGCCACCGAGCCGGCATGGTCGCTGTTGCCGGTGCCGCCGGGGGGCGAGATCACCAGCAGCGCCATGTTCTCCAGCGAGAAGCCCAGTGCGCTGCCGCAGCCCAGGCATACCGAATTGTCGAACGCCAGCCGCTGACCGCAGTTGGGGCAGTTGAAGTCACGCATGCAGTGGGCCTCCGGCCAGCGGTGCGACGTCCACCGAGACATCGATGACGCTGCGCTCGGAGTCGGTGTAGATGATGCCGCGGAGCGGCGGGACGTCGGCGTAGTCGCGGCCGAACCCGACCACGATGTAGCGCTCGTCGACCATCTGGTCGTTGGTCGGATCCAGCCCCAGCCACTGGTTCCCCGGTGTCCACACCGAGGCCCAGGCATGGGTGGCGTCGATGCCCACCATCCGTTCCTTGCCGGGCGGCGGATCGGTGGCCAGGTAGCCCGAAACATAGCTGGCGGCAAGGCCGTTCGCGCGCAGGCAGGCGATGGCCAGGCGGGCGAAGTCCTGGCACACCCCCTCGCGGGCAGCCAGCACCTCCGAGACCCGGGTGGACACCGTCGTCGACCCGGACCGGTAGGTGAAGTCGGTGAAGATGCGCGAGTTCAGGTCGCGCAGTACCTCGATCAGCGGCCGCCCCGGAGCGAAACTCGGTGCGGCGTAATCCTTTACCGCCTCGGTGATCTCGGCGGATTTCAGATCCAGCACGAACTCGGCCGCCAGCGCCCCGTCGGGCCCGGTCGGGCGGGCGTGCTCCCACGGCGCCACGGCAGCCCCTGCCCCATACCACTCGACCGGCGGCGGGTCGACCTCCACGATGCTGCGCCCGGTCACGATGAGTTCGTGATGTGGTTCTGTCACATGAAAATACGAGCTGATGTTGCCGTAGGCGTCCCGACTGGTGGAGCGGTCGGCCGGCTCGGGATCGATGTTCAACCGATACGACTGGCAACGCTGCTGATCACTGTCGCGTGGGGTCAGAAACCCGCGGCCGTACGAGCTCGTGACGACGTCGGAGTAGCGGTACCGCGTGCGATGGGTGATCTGGTACTCGCGGGTCATGGCATCTGCCGCCGTTCGTCAGGACCCCACAGCGGCTGCATGCCGCTCGGGAGGGCCAGGTGCGCGGCCCGGATCAGCTCGGACAACTCCCGCAGATCGGCGTGCATACCGTCGAGGAGCTCGGCCAGTTCGGCGCGCCGCCCCTCCTCGGTGACGTGCTCCAGGTCGGCCGGATCCTGACGTCGCAGGCGGGCGGCGATCTCGTCGATCATGCGTTCCGGGCGGGTGGACCCGGTCGAGGACGGCAGTGCCCGCAGGTCGGCGCGCAGCCGCTCGAACTGGAACGCCAGCGACCGCGGGTTCTCCTCGTCGAACAACACCAGATCGGCGATGGCAGCCACGCTCACCTGTCCCAGCATGCGCCTGCGGTACATCACCGCCGATTCGCACACCACGAGCACGGACTCGCTGACGGTCCGTTCGGTCTCGGCGCCGTGGCCGGTGGTGAGGGTGGCCCGCAGCAGCGCCGTCAGGCCGAGGCCGCGCTCGATGCGCTTGCCGATGTCCATCATGGTCCAGCCCACGTCGCGGACCATGGATTCGGCCGCCACGCCGGACAGGGCCAGCATCCCGGCCAGAGTCTGGCTGGGCGCGGTGGACAGGTACGCCTCGCCCTTGGTCTTCGAATTCGGGGGCGACAGTGTCGTGCCCTGGCGCTGCCGCGCTCGGTCGGATGGCTGCAGCACCGCACGTTCCACGGCGGCGAGCACCATCCAGGTGTCGTTCGACATCTGGTCGCGGACCGCGCGCGCGGCCAGGCCCAGCCGTTCGACGGATTGCGCCAGCGAACCCGGGCGGTGCCGGTCGGCGGTGAGCGCCCACAAGGTCGTCGGCGTGATGGCCAGCTGTTCGGCGTAGTCTCCGTCGGCTCCGGTGTCGGTGCCGGTGATCTGGCCGAGTGCGGTCAGCAGTATCGGCACGCAGTCACTGCCGGCGAGGTCCCGCCGGTAACGGAATTCGTGGTAGCGCTCGCGGGTGACGGTGAGCAGTCGCGCCGTGAACTCGGCGCGTTCGGCGTACCGGCCCAGCCAGAACAGGTCGGAGAGCACCCGGGGCGAGCTCACCGCGCGCGTCGGGCTCGGAGTCATGCCCGGTAGGTCGACCGGCTGTGCCTGCACCACCGCGGCCCGGTCGGGCGATCGCACCCAGACATCCTTGGCCGCAATGGTTTCCATGCCGTACGCGGCGTGTCCCCGCGCCAGCACGTAACCCAGCCCGCCGATCATGGGCGCGTAGCCGCCGCGCTGGGCGACGGTGAACAGCCGCATCCCGACGCTGCCCGCGGACAATCCACTGGGCAGCAGGTCCATCGGCGCCGTGGAGAACTCGGGCAGTTCCTGACCCATCCACTGCGACGGGGCGGCGGCGATCCGGGCCGCCAGCTCGGACCGCTTGGCCGCGGTCAGCGCTGGGCCGACGATCGCCGGGCCGCCGTTCGCCGGCCGGATCAGCAGGGTGGACATCTTGCTCAACAGATGCGAGCGCTCGGCGTCGATGCCGCCCCAGAAACATCGGGCGCTCGGCAGTTCCGGGGTCTCCCCGGTGAGCAGCTCAGCCAGTTCCGGCAGGAATCGGGTGATGCCCGGGCTTTCGAGGATGCCACTGCCCAGCGTGTTCACCACGGTCACCGCCCCGCGGCGCAGTACCTCGACGAGTCCCACCACGCCGAGGCGGGAGTCCGGGCGCAGATCCAACGGATCGGCATATTCGGCGTCCACGCGGCGCAGTACGACGTCGACCCGCTTGAGGGTGCCGAGCGAGCGCATCCAGAGCTTGCCGTCGCGCACCACGAGGTCGGCGCTCTCCACCAACGGGAAGCCCAACACGCTGGCCAGGTAGGCCTGGTCGAACGCCGTCTCAGAATGACTGCCGGGGCTGAGCACGACCACCACGGGTTCCCGCGCGGCCTCTGGCGCGGCATCGATCAGCGCCAGCCGCAGCGCCTGGGCCCACGGCGACGCCGGACGCGGGGCCACCTTCTCGTACAGCTCGGGCACCGCGTGCGCGACGACCCGACGGTCGGCCAGGGCGTACCCGGCCCCGGAAGGCGCCTGGGTCCAGTCGGCGTTCACCGCGAAGCCACCGTCGCGATGGCGGCTGACGTCGCAGCCATGCAGGAACAGCTGGTGCCGACCCGGCACCGCGATACCGCGAGCCGCACGCACGTAACCGGGATGGCCGTACAACAACTCCGGCGGCAGCACGCCGGAGGTGATGGAGCGGCGGGCCCCGTACAGGTCGGTCAGTACCGCGTCGAGCAGCCGGGAACGTTGCACCAGTCCGGATTCGAGGGTGGACCAGTCCGCCGCGGACAACACCAAGGGCAGGGCGTCGAGCTGCCAGGTGTCCACCACCGGCGTGCCGTCGACATCGATGACGGCCGCGCCATCCCGGTCGACCTGCACGTAGCTGATGCCGTCGTTGTCGACGAGTTCCCGCACGACCCCGCGCAGCTGATCGAGGCCGGTCCGACCGCGGTCCCGAACGCAGTCGGTCAGCTCCTGCCAGGCCGGCCGGATCGCGCCCGACTCGTCGACCAGCTCGTCGTAGCCCGCACTGGCGGCCAGGTCACGGACGTCGAACAGGGGCTCCTGGGCGCGGTCGGCCCGATACCCGGCCAGGGGGTCGCCGACGGGCGCCGCATCCTCGGCCAGGCCTGGGGAACTGTGTGTACGGAGAACCATTACCGCAGAACGGTACGCACCCGGCGCAGATCGAGGATGCCCGACGCTCCGCCATCGGTGGATTGGCGGGCCTGCTTCTCCCGAAGATCGGCCAGATCGACCGTGCCGGGGGTGAAGCCGATGGCCTCGAAACGCCGGCTGCGCCGGGACTCGGCCTCGACGGCATTGACGGGCGGGGTGTCGTACGCACGCCCGCCCGGGTGCGAGACGTGGTAGGTGCAGCCGCCTTTCGAGAATCCGGTGAACCCGTCGACCAGTTCGAAGCGCAGCGGGCCGTCGACGGTGATCGTGGGGTGCAGGGCGCTCGGCGGCTGCCAGGCCCGGTACCGGACCCCGCCGACCTGGACGTCGGGGTTGTCGGTGGCCAGCAGCGGGACGGGGTGGCCGTTCACCGTGACGAGGTGTCGGTGCCGGTCGGCGCCGATCACCCGGACCTGCAGCCGCTCCACCGAGGAGTCGACGTAGCGGGCGGTCCCGGTGCCGGTGGATTCCTCACCGAGCGTGTTCCACGGTTCGATGGCCCCGCGCAGCTCCAGCTCGACGCCGCCCGCGATCACGCTGCCGATCCGGGGAAAACGGAATTCGGTGAACGGGTCCAGCCAGCTGGTGTCGAACGCGATGCCGTGCGCCCGCAGGTCGGCGGCCACTTCGGCGATGTCTTGAACAATGAAGTGCGGCAACAGGTATCGGCCGTGCAGGTTCTCGCCGTGCCGGATCAACGGGGCCCGCAGCGGCTCGTCCCAGAACCAGGCGACCAGCGACCGCACCAGCAGCGACTGCACCATGGCCATCTGGAAATGCGGCGGCATCTCAAAACCACGCAGCTCCAGCAGGCCCAGGCGACCGCGCGCACTGTCCGGGCTGTAGAGCTTGTCGATGCAGAACTCGGCGCGGTGCGTGTTGCCGGTGATGTCGGTGAGCAGGTGCCGGAGGGCGCGGTCGGTGACCCAGGCGCGGTTTTCGCCGTCATCGGCAACCCGCGCGATCTCGGCGAACGCGATCTCCAGCTCGTACAGCGCCTCGATCCGACCCTCGTCGACCCGCGGCGCTTGCGATGTCGTTCCGATGAACCGGCCGGAGAACAGGTAGGACAGCGCCGGGTGGCGTTGCCAGTACGTCAGCATCGACACCAGCAGATCGGGCCGGCGCAGGAGCGGTGAGTCGGCGGGCGTGATGCCGCCGAGGGTGATGTGGTTGCCACCGCCGGTACCGCCGTGGGTGCCGTCGACGTCGAAGCCCTCGGTGCCGAGGCGGGCCTGCCGGGCGGCCTCGTACAGGGTCTCCAGTTGTGCGGCCTGTTCGGCGAAGGTGGCCGTGGGTGCCACGTTGACCTCGATGACACCCGGGTCGGGGGTGACGGTCATCTGCTCCAGTCGCGGGTCGGACGGTGGCCCGTATCCCTCGATCACGACGGGGACGCCGAGCTGGGCGGCGGCCTGCTCGATGCGGCCGATCAGGTCGGTGAAGTCGTCGAATGTCGTTGTGGGCGGCAGGAATACGTACAGCAGACCGTCGCGCACCTCGGCCACCAGCGCGGTGGGTGGTGCGCCGTCGGCGCTGACCACCGCGGCGGGCCGGGTCGGGACCGTGGCGCTCTCCCCCGCCAGCGGGTCGGCGTCCGGGACCGGCTGCGGCGGATGCCAGCTGATCGAGCTCAGCGGCAACCGCAGCCCGGCCGGCGAATCGCCCGCGGTCAGCACCAGGCGACCGCGGCGCAGTTGCCAGTCGGCGGACACCCAGCCGGTGTCGTCGTCTCGGCGATGCAGCGGCAGGACGTGGGCGGCAGGTTCGGTCACCGCGGCATCGAGCTTGTCCACCAAGGCTTTCCGCTGCGACGCAGCGTCGTCGGTCAGATCCTCGGTGACCGGATCGCCATCCGGCCGGCGCACGGCATCGGCCAGCCGGGCGAGCGCATCCTCGTACGCCGGACGCACCTGGCTGTCCGGCAACCCGAGCCCGGCAGCGATCTCGGTGAGCAGCCGGCGGTCCACATCCGGCGCCGCCGTGTGGGCTTCACCGGACCACGGGTCGGACAGCAACGCCGGATCGGTCCACAGCGGTGTCCCGTCGGAGCGCCACATCAGACCGATCTGCCAGCGCGGCAACGGTTCTCCCGGATACCACTTGCCTTGGCTCCGGTGCACCAGCCCGTCCGGGGCCCACGCGTCCTTGAGCTGTGCGGTGAGCGCGGAGGCGAGCGTGCGCTTGTGCGGTCCGTCGGCGGCCGTGGTCCATTCCGCGTCGGTCTGGTTGTCGATCGAGACGAAGGTGGGTTCGCCGCCGACGGTCAGCCGCACGTCGCGCTCGGCCATCCGTTTGTCGATGACCGCGCCGAGGGCCCGGATCGATTCCCAGGCCGACGCGGTGTACGGCAGGGTCACCCGCGGGTCCTCGTGCACCCTGGTCACGACATTGACGAAGTCCAAGGTGGTTTGGCACGGTTCGACAGCACCGGTGATCGGCGCGGCCGACTCCGGATGCGGGGTGGCCGACAGCGGAATGTGGCCCTCGCCGGCCAGCAGGCCCGACGTCGGATCCAGGCCGACCCAGCCGGCACCCGGGATGTACACCTCGGTCCAGGCGTGTAGGTCGGTGAAGTCGGCGACCGGTCCCGACGGCCCGTCCAGCGCCTCGATGTCGGCGCTCAGCTGCACCAGATAGCCGGACACGAAGCGGGCCGCGAAGCCCATCCGCCGCAGGATCGCCACCAGGAGCCAGGCGGAATCCCGACAGGACCCGATGCCGGTGCGCAGGGTGAAATCCGGTGCCTGGACGCCAGGTTCGAGCCGGACGCTGTAGCCGACGTCGGCATTGACCGCCCGGTTGAGCGCTACCAGGAAGTCGATGGTGCCCGTCCCCGGCACCACCTCGAAGTCGCGGACCCAGGCCGCCGTCAACTCGTCGGCGTCGTCGACCGGGCGCAGGTAGGGCTTGAGATCCTCGAGCAGGTTGTCCGGATAGGTGAACGGGACGGTTTCGGCCCATTCCTCGATGAAGAAGTCGAAGGGGTTGATGACCTTGAGGTCGGCGATCAGTCCGACGGTGATGCTCAGGCTGGTGGCGCGGTTCGGAAAGACCAAGCGCCCCACGAAGTTACCGAAGGCATCCTGTTGCCAGTTGATGAAGTGATCGGCGGGTTCGACCTGCAGCGAGTACGCCTCGATCGGGGTGCGCGAGTGCGGGGCCGGGCGCAACCGCACCACGTGCGGGTACACCTTGACCAGCCTGTCGAACGTGTAGCTGGTGCGATGCTCCAGCGCCACCTTTATTGCCATAGCCGATCCCACCACAACAACTGGCGGGTCGCAGGATGGAGGAGCTACGTGAGCTCCACCGCGAGGTCGAAGTCACAGAACGCTTCCTTGACCGCTTGCATGAGTTGGTCGCGGGTGTTCTCCGAGCCGACCTCCCAGGACGCCACCGATATCCACACCGCGCCTGCCATCGTGCCGGCGGCCAGCATCAGACGCCCGTCCATGCGGTCCAGGTCGGAGCCGGTGACCCCGGGCTCGGGCGAGCGCGACATGAAGTAGTCCGCGGGTGTGCCGTCCGGGCAGTTGATCGCTTCCGGGAGCACACCGACGTTGGACGAGCCGATCGGCTTGCCGATCCGCATGACCATCTTTTCCAGGCGGCGAACCAGGAATTTTGGGGTGTACGGCGTCAGCGGCAGCGGCGCCATCAGCAGGTCCCGCTTCGCGGTCATCTCGGCGAACGCGACCTTCACATCACCCCGGAGTCCACCGAGGTCGGCCGCCACGTGCTCCGGATCGACGGTCACGGTGATGGCATTCAGCGCGTTGCCGCGGGTGTCACCTTCCACCCGCTCACTGACCGGGATCGACAACAGCACCTTGCCGTCGGTGTCGACACGGCCGAGGTGGGCGCCGATGCGGCTCGCGATCCCGGCAAGCAAGACGTTGCTGCTCCCGCCAAGTGCGCGGGCCCGGTCGTCCCATTCCCCTTGGTCGACGCGCGCAGCGACCGTCGGCAGATGCACCGGCAGCTCGGACCGAACACCGAGCGACACCGGCGCTGCCTTGGCCGATGCGGCGAGGTCCGCCGACTCTGCACGCGCGAGCTGGGCCGCGCCGACGACGGCAGCCGGTATCTCCGCGATGGCGCGCGCCAAGATGCGCAGGTCCTGCCTCAGCGCCTGCTTGCGAGTGCGGGACCGTGCCGCGGGATAGCGCAGGTCGCGGCCGGTGCCTGCGACGGCGTGGGTGATCGACTCGATCAGCGCGCCGGCGTCGGCCACGGTGTGCGACACCACGAGCGAAACGATGGAACCGCCGCCGACCAGCGGCTGGACTCCGAGATGCCACGGCGGTCCGTGCTCCGGGTCCACCTCGACGTCGGCACGCTCGTCGGCGAACTCCCACATCGCGTCGCGGGCGCGTTCGGTGGTGGCGATGTCGATGCCGGTCGGCGGGCTGGACACCCAGTGGTGACGGCCCAGTGGTACCGATGATCGTTCGACGCGTCTGCCCAGCAGCCCGTCCGCCAAGTTGCGCTGGAACCGCCGCAGTCCGTCCAGGTCCACGCCCCGCTCGTAGATCCAGACGTACTGGATCACGGGACCACGCCCGAGCGCCCGCCGCGCGAGGTAGGACGCCTGGTCCATGTAGGCCAGCGTGCTGTCAGCCGGATCTTTCATAGCGCGCGGAGGCCTTTCTGGCGAAGGTGCCGCTGCGGCACTTAGTGTGGCAGCCGCCGGTACTGTAGCGCCTCTGGCAAATTCTCAGGCCGAAATCCACCGAGCCGGACGGACCGGCTTGATTCCGAGTTCATGCGGCGGAACCGGTACCCCGCTGCGCACCGGAACCGGCGGGCCGCAGGGCGGAGAAAGCTAGCCCCGGCGGGCCCGGTTGTATCCGGCGAGCACCAGCACCGCCGCGATCACGATGCCGATCATGTTGACCGCCAACTGCCCGGCCGACGCCAACGCCACGTCCCAGTCGCCCGTGGTGGCCGCCACGACGGCCATGCCCGCGGCCGGAACTGTCGTCACCGAGATGAAAACCCCAACCAGCGCAGCCGATTTCGACGTCACCAGGGACAGCATCCCCGCGGCCCCGGCCAACAGCGCGACGACGAATGAGAACGGCCCGACCTGGAAGATGAAGTCGACGTTCTGCAATTCATGGATGCTGCGTACCGCCACCCAGCCCAGTGCTTCGAATCCGAGCGTGGCCAGTGTTGTGACGAGCATCGCCGCCGGGAATCCGACGAGCAAGGCCAGCGCCGCGCGCTTCGCCAGATAGCCCTTCCGCCGCACCACCGCGACCGCCAGCGCGGCCAGCGGGCCGAATTCTGGGCCGACGACCATGGCGCCGACCACGGTGATGGCCGAGTCGGTGAGCACGCCGACGGCGGCCAGCAGGCAGGCGATGCAGAGGAATGCCATGTAGGAGATGCCGAGGCTGCTCTGCTCACGGGTGCGCAGCACCAGTTCGTCCCAGACCACGGCGTCTTCGCCGTCGCCGTCGATCTCGCCCTCGGCACGGTAGGCGGCGGTCGACAGCACGGTGTCGAGCACCTCCATCGTGATGGCGCCGTCCTGGTCGATGCCGAGCGCCCGTAGTCCGCCGATCAGTCCGTCGGCGGCGTCGCGGGCGATGTCGGCGGTGATGACGTCACCTCGCGGATCGATCGCCGCGCCGGGGTGAGCCACCACGTTGGCGATGCCGCCACGGTGCCGATAGAGGTCGAGCACCGATTCGGTCAGCTCCGGCGGGGTGATCACACGTAGATGCAGCACCGCCGAAGATTACCGACCGCGGCGACGGGCCAGTTTCATCCCGAGTTCGTCCGGCGGGACCTCGTGTCCCGCTGCGCACCGGATCTCCACGGTGGCGTCGGCGCCGCAGCCCAGGTGGGTGAGCCGCAGGCCGGTGTCGCCCAGGTGGTGCCGGCCCCATTCGAACATCGCCCACACCACCGGCATGAAGTCGGTGCCCGCCGGGGTCAGTACGTATTCGTCGCGGCTGCGCTGGCCGGGCTCCTGGTATGGCTGTTTGGTCAGCAGGCCGGCCTCGACGAGTTCGGCCAGCCGGGCCGACGTGGCTGCCTTCGTGATGCCGACGCGCCGGGAAAAGTCGTCGAAACGCGTTGTGCCGTAATAGGCCTCGCGCATGAGCAGCATGGCGGACTTGGTGCCGACCAACGACATCGTCTTCTCGATGGCGCACTGACCGACGGCCGACCACTTGTCGCGTTCGGCGAGGACACCCTGTAGCGCTGTCATACGAATCACTCTACCGCTGGGTTGCTCTTGCCATACTCAGGTGTTAGATCTGGGTATAGGAAGCAGTACTCAGCGTGGAGTTACAGGAGGATTCTCATGTCGGGTTACACAGACCGCGACGCCGTGATCGTGGCCGCGGTACGCACGCCGGTCGGCAAGGGCAAGGCCAATGGCGCGCTGCACGACGTCCTGCCCGCCGACCTGCTGGCCCACAGCCTGCGGTCCGTCGTGGCACGTACCGGCATCGACCCGGTCCTGGTGGACGACGTCATCGCGGGTGCCGTCACACAGGCCGGTGACCAGGCCGCCAACATCGCCCGAAACGCCTTGCTGGGAGCCGGTTTCCCCGAGAGCGTCCCCGGCACCACCGTCGACCGCCAGTGCGGCAGCTCGCAGCAGGCCATCTCGTTTGCCGCACAGGGTGTGCTGGCCGGCTCGTACGATGCGGTGATCGCCGCCGGTGTCGAGTCGATGTCCCGCGTGCCGATGGGCGCTGCTGTGCTGCCGGGCAGCAACCCGTTCGGCGCCGGCCTGGCCGAGCGCTACCCCGACGGCCTTGTCCCCCAAGGCATCAGCGCCGAACTGATCGCCGCACGCTGGAACCTGTCCCGCACCCAGTTGGACGAATTCTCGGCCGCCAGTCACGAGAAGGCCGCGCGCGCCGCCAAGGACGGATTGTTCGACAACGAGCTCGTGCCGGTGGCGGGGCTGGCCGCCGACGAGATCATCCGGCCGGGCACCTCCGTCGAAACCCTGTCCGGACTGAAGCCGGCGTTCTACAGCGACGCCTACGCCGCACGCTTCCCCCAAATCCGTTGGGAGATCACGCCGGGCAACTCGTCGCCGCTGTCCGATGGCAGCGCGGCGGTCATGATCACCAGCGGCGCCTTCGCCCGTAGCCACGGCCTGCAGCCGCTGGCCCGCATCCACACCATGACCGCGGTCGGCTCCGACCCGCTGTACATGCTCACCGGCGTCATCCCGGCGACCGAGAAGGTGCTGGCCCGCTCCGGGCTGTCGCTGTCCGACATCGACCTGTTCGAGGTGAACGAGGCGTTCGCGCCGGTGGTGCTGGCCTGGGCTGCCGATACCGGGGCGGACCTGGCGCGCACCAATGTCAACGGCGGCGCCATCGCCATCGGCCACCCGCTCGGCGCCAGCGGCGCCCGCATCATGAGCACCCTGGTCAACGCCCTCGATCAACGCGGCGGACGCTACGGCCTGCAGGTGATGTGCGAAGGCGGCGGCATGGCGAACGCCACCATCATCGAGCGGTTGTAAGACCTCCTGAATGACGCAGCCCCGGCAGTCCGTCCCCCTGTCCTGCCGGGGCTGCGGCCACGCTCAGGCGCGAACGAGCTCGAACAGCGGGATGACGCGCGAGGTCTTCGCCTGGTAGTCGGCGAAGACAGGGGCCACGGCCGTGATCAACGGATACGTGGCCTCACGCTCGTCGTCCAGCAGTTCGCGGGCCACGACGTCATAGGCGTCGATTTTCCCCGTCGCTTCGCTCGCCCCGCCGGCGCCGATCTCGATGCGGGCGCCGGGGTTGGCGCGCAGGTTGTGTACCCAGTCGGGATGGGTATCGGCGCCGGCCTTCGAGCCGACGATGAGGATCTTGCCGTCGACCGGCAGGTAGGCCAGCGGCGACAACCGCGGCTGGCCCGACTTGGCACCGGTGGTGTGCAACAGCAGCAGGTTGCCGCCCTCGAACTGGCCACCCACCTTGCCGCCGTTGGCGCGGAACTCGTCGACGATGCCGGCATTGAAGGCGTGGAAGGACGCAGCGTCCGTGAATTCGGTCATGACTGACCCAACCTCGTGAACTGACCCAAATGTTCCCGTTCCTCCGCGATACTTGTCTGATATTTGACGGAGGTGCCAATGACGCCAGAAGTCGACGCCGTCGTGGTCGGAGCCGGATTCGCCGGCTTGTACCTGATCCATGAACTTCGCGAGCGCGGCTTCTCGGTTCGCGTCTTCGAGGCGGCCGACGACATCGGCGGCACCTGGTACTGGAATCGGTACCCCGGCGCGCGGGTCGACATCCCGAGCCTCGACTACATGTTCAGCTTCGACCCGGACTGGCAGCGGGACTGGAAGTGGTCGGAGAAGTACGCGACCCAGCCGGAAATCCTGCGCTACCTCAATCACGTCGCCGACAAGTTCGACCTGCGCCGCGACATCACGCTGGGCACCCGGGTCACCACCGCCCATTGGGACGACGGCACCTGGCGGGTGCGAACCGACCAGGGCGACGACGTCACCTGCCGTCACCTCGTGATGGCCACCGGATGCCTGTCGATCCCCAAAGAACCCGACATCGCGGGCATCGAAACCTTCACGGGCGAAACGTATTACACCAACCGCTGGCCCCACGAACCCGTCCACTTCGCCGGCAAGCGGGTCGGGGTGATCGGCACCGGATCGTCGGGCATCCAGTCGATTCCGCTGATCGCCGCGCAGGCCGCGCGGCTGACGGTCTTCCAGCGCACGCCGTGTTTCTCCATCCCGGCGCACAACGGCCCGGTGTCGGCGGAGAAGCAGGCCGCACTGGCCGACGAACCCGGCTACCGCGCCGCCGCACGCGCCTCGTTCGGCGGGGTGCCGCAGGAGCGCACACTGATCCCGACGTTCGCGGTGCCCGAGGCCTACCGCGAGCAGCGCTACGAGCGCGCCTGGCAGATCGGCGAGCTGCTGGAAACGCTCAACATGTTCTCGGACCTGATGAGCAACCCGGCCGCCAACGAGTCGTTCGCCGACTTCGTGCGGGGCAAGATCCGCGCCGCGGTGCGCGATCCACACACCGCAGAACTGTTGTGTCCCAACGACTATCCGGTGGGCGCAAAGCGCCTCTGCCTCGACACCGACTACTACGCCACCTTCAACCAATCCCATGTCCGCCTGGTCGACCTGCGGACCCAGCCACTTGTCGGCGTCACCGAGACCGGCGTCGAGACCGTCGGTGAGTCCTTCGACTTCGACGCGCTGGTGCTCGCCACCGGATTCGACGCCATCACCGGCGCGGTGGCGGCCATCGACATCGTCGGCCGCGACGGACTCGCGCTGAAAACCAAATGGGCACAAGGGCCGTCGACCTATCTCGGCCTCACCACGGCGGGGTTCCCGAATCTGTTCCTGATCACCGGACCCGGTAGTCCGTCGGTGCTGTCCAACATGGCGGTGTCCATCGAACAGCACGTCGAGCTCGTCGCCGACACATTGACGTACCTGCGTGCGCACGGCTTCGACACCATCGAACCGACCCCGACCGCCGAGGCCGGCTGGATGCAGCACGTCGCCGATGCCGGCGCCATCACCATGTTCCCGCAAGCGAATTCGTGGTACGTCGGCGCGAACATCCCGGGCAAGCCCCGGGTTTTCATGCCCTACGCGGCGGGTGTCGACTTCTACGCCGCCGCCTGCGCCGACGTCGTCGGCCAGGACTATCTGGGCTTCCACCTGACCGGGCCGACCGGTACGCAATGCCACGACGGCGTGGTCCGGCGGCTGCAGCCCGATGTCCAGCTGGTGCTGGAGATGGTCGCGGCGATGAATCCGCCTCCGCTGGAATCACTTCCGGTCGAGCTGGCCCGGGCCGCGATGCTCGAGGCGAACAGCACCCGGCCGCCGGGACCGGAGGTGGGTGAGGTCCTCGACGGCGGATTTCCCGGCGCGGCAGGCGAACTCGACTACCGGCTGTACCGGCCGGCGAGCCCCGGACCGCACCCGGTGGTCGTGTACTTCCACGGCGGCGGCTGGGTGTTGGGCGACGCCACGTCCGACGACCCGCTGTGCCGCGACCTGTGCGTCCGCACCGACGCGCTGGTCATCTCGATGAATTACCGGCATGCGCCGGAACATCCGTTCCCCGCGGCCGTCGACGACGGCATCGCCGCGCTGCGGTGGGTCGCCGACCAGGCCGCCGCGCTCGGCGGCCTGCCCGACCAGTTGGCGGTGGCCGGATGGAGCGCGGGCGGCAACATCGCCGCGGTCGTCTGCCAGTGGGCCCGCGACCATGGCGGCCCGCGCATCCGCGGGCAGCTGCTGCTCACCCCGGCGACCGACGCGCAGCCCTACCCGTCGTACGTGGAGAACGCCGACGGCTACGGACTCACCACACCGCTCATGCAGTGGTTCGCCGCGCTGTACGACGGCCCTGCCGACGACCCGCGACGGGCCCCGCTGCGCGGCGACCTCACCGGCCTGCCACCGGCGATGGTGGTGACCTGCGAATTCGATCCGCTGCGCGACGAAGGCAACGCATACGCCGCCGCACTGGCCGCGGCGGGTGTGCCCACCGAGCACGTCCAGGCCCGCGGTCACACGCACCTGTCGACGACGATGGTCGACCTCGTCGTGTCCGGAGCCCCCGTCCGCGCCCAGATGGCAGCGGCGTTGCGCGGGTTCCTGACTACTTAGCCTCGGCCTTCTGAGCCTCGGCCTTCTTGGCCTCGGGCTTGAAGTCGATGCCCGACTCCTTGCGCTGCTGCGCGGTGATCGGCGCCGGGGCGTCGGTCAGCGGATCGACGCCGCCGCCGGACTTCGGGAAGGCGATGACGTCGCGGATCGAGTCCACCCCGGCCAACAGCGCGGTGATGCGGTCCCATCCGAAGGCCAGGCCGCCGTGCGGCGGCGCGCCAAAGGTGAAGGCGTCCAACAGGAATCCGAACTTGTCCTGCGCCTCGGCTTCGTCGATACCCATCATCGCGAACACCCGCTCCTGGACGTCGCGGCGATGGATACGGATCGAGCCGCCGCCGATCTCGTTGCCGTTGCAGACGATGTCGTAGGCGTCGGCCATGGCCGCGCCCGGGTCGGTGTCGAAAGTGCCGATCGAGTCGGGCTGCGGCGCGGTGAACGCGTGGTGCACGGCGGTCCAGGCACCGGAGCCGACGGCGACGTCACCTGACGCGGTGGCCGCGTCGGCGGATTCGAACAGCGGCCAGTCGACCACCCAGGTGAAGGCCCAGGCGTTGGGGTCGATCAGGTCGAGTCGCTTGGCGATCTCGATGCGCGTCGCGCCCAGCAGGGCTCGGGCACCCTTGGCCGGACCGGCCGCGAAGAAGATGCAGTCACCGACCTTCGCGCCGACCTGCTCGGCCAGACCGGCACGCTCGGCGTCGGTGAGGTTCTTGGCCACCGGTCCACCCAGCTCGCCGTCCTCGCCCACGAGGACGTAGGCCAGGCCCTTGTGACCGCGCTGCTTGGCGAACTCCTGCCAGCCGTCCAGCGTGCGGCGCGGCTGCGACGCACCGCCCGGCATGACGACCGCACCCACGTACGGCGCCTGGAACACCCGGAACGGGGTGTCCTTGAAGTAGTCGGTGCACTCGACGAGCTCGACGGCGAAGCGCAGGTCCGGCTTGTCCGAGCCGAAGCGGCGCATGGCCTCTTCGTAGCTGATGCGCGGCAACGGCAGCGGCAGGTCGACGTCGATCAACTTCCACAGCGCCGCCAGCACCTCTTCGGCCACGCCCATCACGTCGTCGGCGTTGACGAAGCTCATCTCGAGGTCGAGCTGGGTGAACTCCGGCTGGCGGTCGGCGCGGAAATCCTCGTCGCGGTAGCAGCGGGCAATCTGGTAGTAGCGCTCCATGCCGGCCACCATGAGCAGCTGCTTGAACAGCTGCGGGCTCTGCGGCAGCGCGTAGAACGAGCCAGGCTGCAGGCGGGCGGGCACCAGGAAGTCGCGGGCGCCTTCGGGGGTCGAGCGGGTCATCGTCGGGGTCTCGATCTCGACGAAGTCGTGCTTGTCCAGCACGCCGCGGGCCGCCGCGTTGACCTTGGAGCGCAACCGAATTGCGTTGCCCGGGCCTTCCCGGCGCAGGTCCAGGTAGCGGTACTTCAGCCGGGCTTCCTCGCCGGGGGTCTCGTCGAGCTGGAACGGCAGTGGGACACTTTCGGACAGCACCTCGAGCGTCGTCGCGTTGACCTCGATGTCGCCCGTCGCGATGTCCTTGTTGGCGTTGCCGTCGGGCCGCACCTCGACGATGCCGGTGACCAGAACACAGAACTCGGCGCGCAGCCGGTGCGCCTGCTCGAGCACCGCGGCGTCACGGAACACCACCTGGGAGACCCCGGAGGCGTCGCGCAGGTCGATGAAGATGACGCCGCCGTGGTCGCGCCGGCGCGCCACCCATCCAGCCAGGGTCACCGTCTGACCGGCGTCGGTGGATCGCAACGAACCGGCGGCGTGACTGCGCAACACGAATATCTCCTCAAGAAGTCTGAATTCGAGCGCTAAGTCTAGAGGGGCGCCTCGACCGGTAATTTGGCGACAGTGAGCTTTGCCCTCGTAGGACCGGGTGCCATCGGATCAACGATCGCCGCACTGCTGTACGCGGCGGGCCGCGAGGTGCTGCTGTGCGGGCGGACGCCCCGCGGCGCCATCGAGGTTCGGGTGGACGGCAGCGCGCCGATCGTGGTGCCCGGCCCGGTGCACACCGATCCCGATACCGTCGCCGGACCGGTCGACGTGGTGCTGCTGGCGGTCAAGGACACCCAGTACGCAGCGTCGGCTCCGTGGCTGGCCCGGCTGTGCGGTCCGGACACCGTCGTCTGCGCGCTCCAGAACGGCGTCGAACAAGCTGACCGGCTTCGCCCCTACTGCCCCGAATCTGCCGTCGTAGCTGCGGCGATCTGGATTGCGGCGGAGACCCAACCCGAAGGCTGGGTGAAGGTGCTGCAGGCCCCGCGGCTGGTGCTGCCCGACGGACTTGCCGCGACGAGGCTGGCGGCGGCCATGGACGGCAGTGGGATCAGGATCGAACTGGATCCGGACTTCCTCAGCGCTGCGTGGCGCAAGCTGTTGGTCAACGCCGTGGTGGGCTTCATGGTGCTGTCCGGCCGGCGCTCCGGGATGTTCCGGCGCGACGACGTCGCCGCAGTGGCCCGCAGGTATCTGGCCGAATGCCTGGCGGTCGCGCGCGCCGAGGGCGCGGCACTGCCCGACAGCGTCGTCGACGAGATCGCCGACATGCTCAAGCAGGCGCCCACCGATATGGCGACGTCCATGCTGATCGACCGCGAAGCCGGCCGCCCGCTGGAATGGGACATCCGAAACGGCGTCATCCAACGCAAGGGCGCCGCGCATGGCATCGCCACCCCGATCAGCGACCTGCTGGTGCCACTGTTGGCCGCGGCGAGTGACGGACCGGGTTAACGCAGCAGCCGGCGCACCTCGTCGTCGCTGACCTGGCCGAAATCACGGTAGGACTCCCCCACTGCGGCGAACGGCGTCGGGAGGTCGGCGCAGACCACGTCGTCGACGATCCCGGTCAGCTGCCGGCAGGCAGACTCGGTGCCGACCGGTACCGCCACCACCAACGTCCGCGGTCCGCTCTCCCGCACCACCTCCGCGGCCACCCGCATGCTGGCGCCGGTGGCCATGCCGTCATCGACGAGGATCACGGTCCGCCCCTTCACGTTGGGCGGTGGCCGCCCCCGGCGGTAGTCGGTTTCGCGCCGCACCAACTCGCGGCCCTCGGCTTCGGCGACCTCGGACAGCGTCTGCTGCGAAATCTGCAGTGGCCCAACCACATCCTGATTGACAACGATGTGACCGCCACCGCCCAGCGCGCCCATGGCGTACTCCTCGTGACCGGGCACGCCCAGTTTCCGGACGACGCAGGCGTCCAGCGGCGCATTCAGAGCGGCCGCGATCTCCGACGCGACGGGCACCCCGCCGCGGGCCAGACCGAGCACGACGACATCGCGTCTGCCGCGGTACGCCGTCAGCAGACCGGCCAGTACGCGCCCCGCCTCTGCACGGTTACGAAAGACGCGTCTCGATAGATGATTTCGCGTGCCTCAGATCCTATTCCCATCAGCGCCGTCGCGTGGTAATCCGTAATTGACACAAGCCAAATTAATAGCGTCGAGGAGGCAGAAGTGAAGCTCACCGGAACAGCTGTTGCGGTTCTCTCGGTGGTCGGCATCGCCAGTGCGCCGATCGCGTCGTCGGCCGGCTATCCGCTCGTCGGCAAGCTCGGCAGCACCTTGAAGATGACCGACAGCGTCGGACAGGTCCAGCTGAGCTGGCAGGTCTCTGACCTCAAGCCGAGCTCCGATGTCATGCCGGGCTATCCGGTCGCCGGAAAGCTCTGGGAGGCCACGGCCACTGTCCGCGCGCTGAGTGGTCCGGTCACCCCCGGTGTCTCGCAGTTCAACGCCGTCGCGCCGAACCAGGCCAGCTACCGCGTGCTGTGGATGGTCGCCAGCCCGATCAACATCAGCGGCGCGACCATTCCGCAGGGCGGGCAGTCGACCGGGAAGATTCACTTCGACGTCACCGGCGCCGCGCCCACGACGGTGACGATGAACAACGGCATGGAAGACCTGATGGTCTGGACGCCGTGAACCAGTAGACACCCTGCTCTAGGGTGTCTACTCATGAAGATCTACCAGTGCGAGCCCGTCGGCGTCGACTTCATCGACAGCGCACCGTTCCGCTTCGTCAGCAAAGTCGAGCTGGCGATCAAACCGGAGCAGCTGTTCGAGGTCTTTTCCGACGAGACGTCCTGGCCGCGCTGGGCAACACTGATCACCAACGTGGAGTGGACCAGCCCGAAACCGTACGGCGTGGGCACCACCCGTACGGTGACGATGCGCGGCCATATCGTCGGCGATGAGGAGTTCATCGGCTGGGAGCCGTTCTCCTACATGGCTTTCCGCTTCAACACCAGCACCTCCAACATGCTCTCGGCCTTCGCCGAGGGCTACACCGTCGAGGAAACCCCGGGCGGTTGCCACCTGACGTGGGTGATGGCCATGAAGCCCAGCGGCCTTGCCGGTGAGCTGGGCATGCGGGCCGGCCGCCCGATGATGGCGTGGCTGTTCCAGCGGTTCCTGCACAACCTGCGCCGCTACACCGACGAGCGTTACGGGGACGAGCGCTACGGCGCGTAGAGCCCTTCCCAGACCTGCCGGCGCACCTGGTCCGGGTCATCGATGGTTTCGTCGCGCATCGAGCCGATGACCCTGGTGGCGCGCCGGTCGGTGTCGTAGGCCGGCCAATCGGCCATGCTGTCGCTCTTCGTGGCGAAGTCCAGCCGCTCGCGGGACGCGAAGTCCAGCCATAGCCGCTGCATCCGCCGGCCGACCGACGGCTGCACCTGACGGCCGAGCGGGTGCAGTATCCGGCCCATGTAGGAGCCGTAGCTGTGCTGGATATGCACGATCTCGCTGCCGTGCGTCGCGCCGAGACCCAGCACTTTCAGCGTCCACGTGGTGTGGTCGAACCGGTAGACGTGCGTCGGCGCATGCTGACTGTAGGCATCCGAGAAGGCCCACGTCGGGGCGCCGAACATGACGTCGGAGCCGATCCCGATCAGCGCCCGGCGCCGCGGATAGCTCGGATAGGCCTGCAGCACAGCATCTTTCGAGTCCGGTGCGATGCGCGCGAAGTAGTCGTCGACCATCGGGACGGTGGTGGGCAGCATCGGCGGCTTGCCCCACGCGAACATCGACGCCTCGCGGCTGTTGGTACCGACGATCAGTGGCACCTTCGCCACGGCCCCGGCCTGCGCGGCCGACACCGGATGTGCGGGCAGCAGGTCGACGCCGTAGGTCAGCCCGTAGGCCAGCTTCGGACTGTTGGCCGCGCTCTCCCCCTGCAGCTGCCCGGCGGCGCGGCGCAGTTGGCGCTGCGGTAGCCCGACGATCTCGTCGACGGGGACGTCCAGGCGGCGCACGAACTCATGGGCCTGGCGGGCCCGGGTCTCGCGGTCGGCGATCAGCGGCAGCGCCGGGCTCTGCGCGATGGCCCGGCCGAACAGTCCGTCGGCCGCGGGACTGGCCAGCAGCGCCAGCACTGATGTCGCACCGGCCGATTCGCCGAAGACGGTGACCTGGTCGGGGTCTCCGCCGAACGCGGCGATGTTGTCGCGCACCCATTGCAGTGCCGCGATCTGGTCCCGCAGGCACAGGTTGTCGTCGAATCCCGGGCCGAGGTCACCGAGTTCGAAACCGCCGAACACGCCGAGTCGGTAGGTGACGTTGACGACCACCACGTCGCCGTTGGCCGCCAGCCGGGATCCGTTGTACAGCTGCAACTGACCGGCCCCGAACACGAAGGCGCCGCCAGGAATCCACACCATCACCGGCAGCGAGCCCGTCACATCGGGTGACCACACAGTGACGGTCAGGCAGGCTTCGTCCCGCATCTTGGGGTCGTCGCGCCCGCCGCCGACGAACGACTTGCCCTGCGGCGGGATGGGTCCGTGGTCGATGGCGTCACGAACGCCGGACCACGGGATCAGCGGTTGCGGAGCGCGGAACCGCAACGGCCCGACCGGCTGCTCGGCATAGCCGACGCCCCGCCAGACGTGCACGTTGCCTTCGGTGGTGCCACGGAGGGCGCCCGCCACGGTGTGAACGATGGTCGAACGGTCAATGGTTTCGGGCTGGACGGCCACACTGGAAATCCTAGTGTGGAAAGCTGGCATCCAGTCGTATTCGAGGCCCGGACGGAGCGGTGATGACCTTCAACGAAGGTATGCAGATCGACACGAGCAATACGTCGACCAGCGGGGGTGGCGGTTTCGGCGGTCGTGGCATCGCGATCGGCGGCGGCATGGGTGGCTTGGTGATCGTGGTGGTCGCCATGTTCCTCGGCGTGGATCCGAGTTCGATTCTCGGCCAGCAGAACCAGGCGCCCCAGTCCAGCCAGGGATCCAGCGCTTACGACCTGAGCAAGTGCAAGACCGGCGCGGACGCCAACAAGTACCTGGAGTGCCGCATCGTGGCCACGGGCAACTCGGTGGACGGCGTGTGGTCGCAGCTGCTGAAGGGCTACACGCCGCCGAAGATTCGGCTGTTCCGCGGGCAGGTCAGCACCGCGTGCGGTCCGGCAGACACCTCGGTGGGCCCGTTCTACTGCCCCGGCGACAAGACGGCGTATTTCGACACCAGCTTCTTCCAGACCTTGGTCGACCAATTCGGTTCCAGCGGCGGACCTTTGGCGCAGGAGTACGTGGTGGCGCACGAGTTCGGCCACCACGTCCAGAATCTGCTCGGTGACATCGGAAAGGCGCAGCGGGGGCCGAAGGGCGCCGAGGGCAACAGCGTCCGCACCGAGCTGCAGGCCGACTGCTACGCGGGCGTGTGGGCGCACTACGCCTCGACGGTCAAGCAGAAGAGCACGGGCGTCCCGTTTCTGCAGCCGTTGAGCGACAAGGACATTGCCGACGCCTTGTCGGCCGCCTCGTCGGTCGGTGACGATCGCATCCAGAAGCAGGCCACCGGCCGCGTCAACCCGGAGTCGTGGACGCACGGATCGTCTGCCGAACGACAGAAGTGGTTCACCACCGGTTACCAGACCGGCGACCCCAAGCAGTGCGACACGTACAACGCACAGGATCTGGGCTAGGCCGCAGGGTTGATCCGCGCGATGTACACGTCGCGCGTGAAGATGCGTAGCCCCTCGGGCCCCGGTGGTGCGGTCGAGGTGTAAACCGCTCCCGATGGCGTGGTCAACGCGATAGTGTGCCGGCCGTACCGGTCGTAGCTCGCGGCTGCTTGCCAGCCGGGTTCTTCTTTGACGTAATTGCAGTGCTCGCACAACCCATCCCCGTTGTCTGCACTTGTGGGTCCGTGGTGGGCGTGCGGCTTCACATGGTCGGTGTGACGAATCCGGGCGTTGCAGTATGGCGTCCGGCAGATCTGGTCCCGCAGAGCGATGAACCGGGCCAGCCCTTTCGGGAACGCCCGCGCCGTCGATTCCATCGCGACCAACTTGTTGGTACCCGGCTGGGCATACAGCCGCCGCACCGCCGCGGCCGCCTGCGGGTCGGCTTCGGCGGCCAGCACCAAATGTCGGGCCAACTCCGCCGGGATCGGGCCGTACCCGTCCAGGTGAGCGGGTTCCTCACCGCCGGCGAGCAGCGTTTCATCAGAGAGCACCAGGTTCACCGTCACTGACACCGGCGCCTCGACCGGATTACGTCCGGTGACCCGCTCAACCACCAGGTCGGCCATGATCTGGCCATGGGTACGACCCAGCCCAGCCGGCACCGACGTCCCCGGGATCGTCGAGGCCAGCGTCGTCGCCGCCCCTTGCGACAGGGCGGTGTGCACCGCCTTACCTTCGGCGGCCGGTAACCGCACGCTCACCGTGGCCATGCCGTCACCGACGGCTCGGAACCGCACATGCCGATCGGCCCGGGCCTGCCGCGCCTTCTCCAGTACCGCCTCTTGATCCAGCCGGTAGGCAATGCGCTTGGCCTCAGCGGCGATCTCGGCGTTGCCCATGCCGTCGACCGTGGCCGGGTCCCCACATAGTTCCTTGTCCAGGAGTTGGCGGTGGAAGATCGACAGGCACGCCGCCTCTTTGGTGATCAGCTCGGCCCGATGCTCCGACAGGCGCCCGCACTCCAGTGCCTCCAACGTGCACGGCATATCCGCGATCAGGACCCGGGCCATCGCCATCAGCAGTTCACCCCGGTGCGGGGACTCCTGCCGGGCCAGCCCGACCTCCGACCCCAGCGCCGCCCGCGACACCCGCGACACCCGCGGCCCACCGGCCTTCGCCGCCGCCACCCGCCGGGCCTCCAACGCAGCCGCCGCTCGCGCCTGCCCGGCGGCCGCGGCAGCCTTGATCCGTCCGAGCTCGGTGATGCGACCCAGCAACGCCGCCTCATCGGCGTCAGGGTCGATATCCACCAAGCTTTCGCTCATATGTACTGCTTATCTGCTTAATTGGACCTATGCTGGTCAGCATGGGTACTGCAGAGGGTGGGCCGGTCGGCGGGGTCGACTATCCGCGCACGTTCCAGGAGTTTCGGAGCTGGTTTCCCGATGAAGCGGCGTGTTTGGAGTATCTGGCGAATCTGCGCTGGCCGGAAGGATTTCGCTGCCCCGTGTGTAATGGCGATCGGGCGTGGCAGACCTCGACGCAGCATTGGAAGTGCGTGGCCTGTGGCCGTAAGACGTCGGTCACCGCCGGGACGATCTTTCATCGCACCCGCACACCCTTGACCACGTGGTTTGCAGCGATCTGGCTGGTCACCTCGCAGAAGAACGGAGCCTCGGCGCAGAACCTGCATGACATGCTCGGCCTGGGGTCCTACGAAACCGCGTGGGTCTGGCTGCACAAACTGCGGCGCGCGATGGTGCGTCCCGATCGTGAGCTGCTTTCCGGCGTGGTGGAGGTCGACGAATCGTTCATCGGCGGCCGCGCAGCCGGACGTGATGGTGCGTCCACGTCCAAGGTTCCCGTGATGATTGCGGTGGAAAATATTGGTACGCAAGTGAATCGGAAACTGCGTCTCGGCCGGATTCGGTTAGGAGTCGCTGATGCGCCCGGCTCCAAACAGCTCGTGGATTTCGCTCGCAGCACTGCTGAACCCGGCTCGCTGATCCGCACCGATGGCGCCCGGATGTTCCGCGTGCTGGCCAGCGAGGGCTACCGACACGAGTACATCTCCGGCTACAGCTCGCCAGAGCCGGGTCATGTGACCCTGCCGGGTCCACATCGCATCGCATCACTGCTCAAACGCTGGAATGCCGGCACCCACCACTATCGAGTCGAACGCGAGCACCTGCCGTACTACCTCGACGAATTCACGTTCCGGTTCAATCGCCGCAGGTCAAAGGCCCGAGGAATGTTGTTTTACCGGCTACTGCAACAGGCCGTGAACACGGACCCGCATCCGCTGACCGATCTCATCGGTGGAACCGACGCCCCACTGCATGACATTGAACGCCTACCGGAGATCGATCAAGAGTTGTTGCCTAGCAACACCTTTGGCGAATTCTAGCCACCGGGTCCACTTAAGCAGATAAGCAGTTCATATGTTCGAATATACACCCCGCCCCCGACCGGCGCCACCACCGAAATCGGGTCCCTAAATCATTGACCACATTGAACAAATTTCGTTAATGTGTGCAAATGCCCGCAAAGCCGCCGACGCCGCGCACCATCTCGCCGGCACTGCTGGAAGCCACCGCGGAGACGCTCCATCGTTTGGGCCCAAGGCAATTCAGCCTCACCGCCGTTGCCGAAGCCGCAGGCGTCTCGCGCGGCACGGTCTACAACGCGCTCGGCGGTCGTGACCACGCCATCGGCGTCGCGCTGGACCACCTGGCCTCGGCGTTCGTCGACGGCATGGCCACCGAGATCGACAAGCAGTCCACGCTGGCAGATCAGGTCGCCGCTGCCGCCGTCCTGATCTGCGCCCACCGGCAGAGCTCTCCCTCGGCACCGCAGAAGGGCATCAACGAGGGCATCGTCGTTCTGCTGTTGCGCAACATCGGCGAAGACCTGATGAAGCGCGCGGTCGAACTGTGGAAGCCGCGCGTCAAGGCCGCGCAACGCGACGGTGAAATCGGCGCCGGCGTAGACCCGGCCCGTGCCGGCGAGTGGATCGTCCGGGTGCTGCTGAGCTTCGAACTCCTGCCGCCCATCGGCGTCAACCTCGACAACCCCCGCGCCATCCGGCGCTTCGTCACCGACCACATCATCAACGGACTCACCGGAGAGACTCAATGACCACACCCGACCACGAAGTGGTCATCATCGGCGCAGGACCCGGCGGCATCGCCGCCGCGCACCTGTTGCAGCAGAAAGGTATTCACGACTTTCTCATCGTCGACCGCGGCGACGACTTCGGCGGCACCTGGCGCGACAACCACTACCCCGGACTCGCCGTCGACATCCCGTCACCGTGGTACCAGCTGTCCTTCGCACCCAACCCCAACTGGAGCCGGTTCTTCGCGCCAGGGCCGGAGATCTACGCCTATCTCCGCGACACCGCCGACACGCTGGGGCTGCGGCAGCACCTCCGCGCCAATTCCGAGGTGCTCCGCCAGCAGTGGGACGACGACGCCGGCCTGTGGCGGCTGTCCATCCGCAACCAGCCGGACGTGACGGCACGATTCCTGATCAGCTCGGTCGGCGGCTACGTCAATGCCAAGAACGTCATCGACATCGACGGCATCGAGGACTTCGAGGGCGCCATCATGCGTCCCAATGCCTGGGACGATGACTACGACGTCCGCGGCAAGCGGGTCGCGGTGATCGGCACCGGCTCCAGCGGTGTGCAGATCACCGGCGCATTGTCCGGGGTCGCCGCGAATCTCGATGTGTATCAACGCACTCCGGCATGGGTACTACCCAAGGTCGACTTCGACATCCCGCCATGGCTGCGACGGCTGTTCAAGGTGCCCGGCTTCGTCAGCGCGATCAACATCTTCGGCCGGCTGCTGATGGACGCCACGATGGTGGCACCGATCATCCACGTCTACTCCCGGCTGCCGCGCAAGGTGCTGACCAAGCTCATGCCCCTGTACGACGGCAACAGCCGCAACCTCTATCGGCTGCTGCTGCGCACCACCGTGCAAGACCCGGCAACGCGCAAAGCACTGCTGCCCCGCTACGGAATCATGGCAAAGCGTCCAGTGATCTCCAGCTCGTTCCTGCCGGCGCTGAACCATCCCGATACGCACCTGATCACGACTCCGATCGAGCGGATCACCCGCGACGGAGTTCGCACCGTCGACGGCGTGGACCATCCGGCGGATCTGTTGGTCACCGCCACCGGCTACGAACTGTGGACCGATCCGGAAACGTATCGACCCGGAACCATCCTGGGCTCAAACGGATTCGACCTCGCCGAGTACTACCGCGCCCACGGACTGCACGCCTACGCCGGCACCGCCCACCCCCGGCTGCCGAACAGGTGGGAGATCGTCGGTCCGCTCGGGTTCGTCGGCTTCGCCTGGATGGACTGGGTCGAAACCGTTGCCGCCCATGCGGTTCGGCTGATCGACGAAGCCCGCCGGAATGACGCGCCGGTCGTCGCGGTGAGCAACGACGCGTTCCACAAGTGGAACGCCCTGATGGACCGGCGCGGTCGCACCGCCCACACGTACTACACCCGCGCTACCGAACTCAACACCTATTTCGTCAACTCCCAGCACGAGACGCCCTACTACCGACCGCAAACAATCACCGGCTCAAGGATTTTCGCGCGGCGCTCGCCGCTCACGGACTACGAGTTCAGCGACGTCCGCGCCACCACGATGAGTGAGGAACTGACCGCATGACCGATCAACCATTGGCCGGCAAGGTCGCCTTTGTCACCGGAGCCGCTCGGGGACAGGGTCGTTCGCATTGCGTCCGGCTGGCGCGAGCCGGAGCCGACATCGTCGCGATCGACGCCTGCGCACCCGTGGCCGCGGCCAACGGGTACGAGCCCGCGACGCCGGCAGACCTGGCCGAGACGGTCAATCTCGTTGAGGGCGAAGGCCGCAAGATCTACGCCAAGGAAATCGACGTCCGGGACGCCGAAGGCCAGCAGCGAGTGGTCGCGGAGACCATCGAGCAGTTCGGCCGGCTGGACATCGTCGTCGCCAACGCGGGCGTGCTGAACTGGGGTCGGCTCTGGGAGATTTCCCAGCAGCAGTGGCAGGACACCCTTGACATCAACCTCACCGGAATGTGGAACACCATCCGGGCCGTCGTGCCGGCGATGATCGAGGCCGGCAACGGCGGCTCGATCATCGCCACCAGCTCGGCCGCCGGGATCAAGGCGGTCCCGGGTTGCGGACACTACTGCGCCACCAAGTTCGGTGTCGTGGGGATGATCAATTCGCTGGCCGTCGAACTGGGCGAGTTCGGGATCCGGGTGAACTCGATTCACCCGTACGGCACCGACACCCCGATGGGCATGGACGTGTCGATGTACCAGGTCCTGCAGAACCATCCGCAGTACATCCACAGCTTCTCCCCCGGCGCCCTGCCGACGGATTCGCTGATCAAGCCGGACCAGATCTCCGACATCGTGGTGTGGCTGGCCAGCGACGCATCGTCGTTGGTAACGGCTGCGCAAATCCCGGCAGACAAGGGATATCTCAAGATTTGACCGGGTAACCTCAGTCGCCATGGCGAAGTCGACCGCCGGAGTGGCAAGCAACAGTCTCGACGGTGAGACGCGCGCCAGACAGTTCATGCGCTCAGCGCTCGACATCCTCGGCGAGACCGGCCGCACGGAGTTCACCGTGCTCCAGGTCGTGGAACGTTCGAAGACCTCGTTGCGGGCTTTCTATCAGCACTTCGCCACGAAAGACGAGTTGGTACTGGCGCTGATCGACGCGATGCTGACCGAGTTCGTCACAACGTGGCAAGCCGAAGCAGCGGAGCTGGAGCCCGCGGCGGCGCTGCGCGCGCTGGTCGACCGCATCTGCGTACCGCCCGCGTCCAGCACGCAGGACAGCATCAATCGTGGGCTGACCTTCTACCACGATCGCCTGGCCGAGACGATGCCCGACGACTACGGCCGGGTGCTGACACCGCTGCACGCACTCATCGTCGACATCCTCGAACGCGGCACCGCCGATGGCACCTTCCGGCCGGGCCTGGATATCGAAACCTCCGCGGCACTGGTCATGCAGACCATCTTCGGCGCGCTCCGGTTGCGCGCGCTGGGTCCAGGACTCGAACTCACCCCGATCGGCAGCGATCGCATCTACGCGTTCTGCTTGCGCGCGTTGGAAAAGTGATGACTTCTGGCCCTGTCTGAATCGGCCCGCGGCCGGGCAGTGTGGGCTCATGACGAAAACCGCCATCGCACTTCGGAACCTCGAGGACGCAGTCCATTCGGCATGCCGCGCCCCGTCATTCCATAACAGCCAGCCGTGGACCTGGGTGCTGGAATCGACGACCTTGAGGCTGTTCCTCGATCCCGATCACCTGGTGGACACCGATGGCTCCGGCCGTCAGGCACTGCTGAGCTGCGGGGCCGCGCTGGACCATCTACGAGTCGTCGCGGCGGCGCGTGGCTGGGACATCGTGGTAGACCGCTTTCCGAACCCGAACAACCGGAACCACCTGGCGGACATCGAGTTCCGACAGTCGGCCGGCGTCACAGCGGCACAGCGCCGGGACGCTGACGCCGTTGCGATCCGGCGGTCCGACCGGCTGCCCTACGACCCGGTGGAGGATCCGTCGGCGTTCGAGATGATGCTGCGGCTGGCCGTCGAGGACCACCCCACCCACGTCGACCTGATTGCGCCGCAGCAACGTAGCGAGGTGGCCGATGCCTCCCATCTCGCAGAGGCGCTGCGCATGTACGACACCGCGTACCATGCCGAATTGGCGTGGTGGACCGCGCCTTTCGGGGCAACCACCGGGATACCGCACAGCGCGCTGGTTTCGGCCGCCGAATCCGACCGGGTCGAGGTCGGACGCACCTTCCCCGTCACGCACAACCGGGAACGGCGCCAACACACCGGGGACGATCAGGCCACCATCGTGGTGATCTCGGCACTCGACGACACCCCGCGAGACATCATGGCGTGCGGCGAAACACTGTCGGCGGTGCTGATCGAAGCCACAGCCGCGGGGCTCGCCAGTTGCACCCTCACCCACGTGACCGAACACCCCGCCACCCGCGACATCATCAGCACGCTCACCGGGCATCCGCTGCCGCAGGTACTGGTACGGATCGGAAACGCGCCGGCGCTGGACGACGTCCCGCCGCCGACACCGCGCCGTCCACTGTCGGACGTTTTTCACGTCCGGCTCGAATGACGGCGACGTAGGCTGGGCCCATGCGTGCATGGCGAGTGCGTACGCCCGCGCCGATCGATCGCGGCCCGCTCGAATTCTGCACCGCCGCAGTCCCTGAACCCGGTGCCGGCGAGGTGCTCATCGCCGTGCGGGCGTGCGGCGTATGCCGCACCGACCTCCACATCGCCGAAGGCGACCTGCCGGTCCACCGGCCATCGGTCACCCCTGGCCACGAAGTGGTGGGCGAGGTGGTGGCGATAGCCGAACACACGGACACCGACCTCGTCGTCGGTGATCGCGTCGGCGTGGCCTGGCTCAGGCAGACCTGCGGACGCTGCCGGTTCTGCCGCCGCGGAGCGGAGAACCTGTGCCCACAGTCGCGCTACACCGGCTGGGACGCCGATGGTGGCTACGCCGAATTTCTCACGGCGCCAGCCGACTACGTCCACCGCTTGCCCGCGGGGTACACCGATGCCGAACTCGCCCCGCTGCTGTGCGCCGGCATCATCGGCTACCGGTCGCTGCTCCGCGCCGACCTACCCGCCGGCGGCCGGCTCGGAATCTACGGCTTCGGTGGCAGTGCGCACATCACCGCCCAGGTGGCGCTCGCCCGCGGTGCCGAGGTGCACGTCATGACCCGCGGCGAGGCCGCACAACAGCTGGCGCTCGAGCTCGGTGCCGCCTCGGCCCAGGGCGCCACGGCGCGGCCACCGGTCGAGCTGGACGCCGCGATCCTGTTCGCCCCCGTGGGCGATCTGGTGTTGCCGGCGCTGGAGGCCTTGGACCACGGCGGCACACTGGCGATCGCCGGCATCCATCTCAGTGATATTCCGGTGCTGAACTATCAGCGGCACCTGTTCCAGGAACGCCAGGTGCGATCGGTGGCATCGAACACCCGCGCCGACGCCCGAGAATTTCTCGCCTTCGCCGGCGCCCATCGCATCCAGGTCACCACCCCGATCTACCCGTTGGATCAGGCGGACCGCGCCCTGGGGGATCTGGCCGCTGGTCGAATCTCGGGCGCCGCAGTGCTCCACGTCGGCTGAGTCAGAACAACGCAGGCTGCACCGCCCCGGCGGCCACTGCCGCCGGGGCGGTACGCACGGTGTCAGGTCTGTGTCCGCTGCCGCCGAGGCCGTACCGGGCAACCAGCGGTGCCACTCGGGTACGTAACCGTTCGCGGTACTCCGGTCCGAGATACGCACCGCGCCCATACAATTCGCGATATCTGGGCAGCAGTTCCGGATATGCCGAGCCCAGCCACGCCAGGAACCATCCGCGCGTCGCGCCGCGCAGATGCAGCCCGAACACCGTCACGCCGGTGGCACCGGCCGCCGCGATCCGCGATAACAGCGCATCCAGATGGGATTCCGAGTCGGTCAGGTACGGCAGCACCGGCGCCACCATCACGTGGCAGCCGAGGCCCGCCTCCGCTATCGCCGAAATCAGCTCCAGCCGCGCGGCGGGCGTGGGCGTTCCGGGCTCGACCGACCGGTGCAGGTCCGGGTCCAACATCGCCAACGACACCGCGACGCTGACCCCGACCCGCGTTCCCGCATCGACGATCAGCGGCAGGTCGCGCCGCAACAGCGTGCCCTTGGTCAGGATCGAGAAAGGGGTCCCGGAATCAGCCAGCGCCGCAATGATTCCCGGCATCAGCGCATATCGCCCCTCGGCCCGCTGATAGGGATCGGTGTTGGTGCCCAACGCGACCGCATCGCGCGTCCAAGACCTCCGAAAGAGCTCCCGCCGCAACACTTCTGCGACGTTCGTCTTCACCACGAGTTCACGGTCGAAGTCATTTCCGGAGTCGAAGTCCAGGTACTCATGGGTGGGCCGCGCGAAGCAATACCGGCAGGCGTGCGAGCAGCCGCGGTAGGCGTTGACGGTGTACCGGAACGGCAGATTCGACGCTTCCGGCACCTTGTTCAACGCCGACTTACAGAGCACCTCATGGAACGTGATGCCGTCGAACTTCGGCACCCGGATGCTGCGTACCAAACCGAGACGTTCCAGGCCCGGCAAGGCCCCGTCCGCTTCGGCCCGCGTCACCGCCTGCCCGTCCCACCGCATGCCTACATTCGAACAATTGTTCGACTACTTGTCAAGTCTCATCATCACCATCATCGTCATCACCTGGACCGTCGACGAGCAACAGATGGTCGATCGCGGTGACGGTCTCAGGAGCCAGGCCCTCGTGAATCACCGCCTCCAGCAACCGGGTCGCGACAGTCCGGAGCTTCGTCTGGGTAGCCTGCGAACGCCATTTCAGAATCTCGAAGGCGCGATCAGCGTCGATTCCGTAGGCCGCCATGAGGATGCCCTTGGCCTGATCGATCACAGCGCGCGATTCCACCACCGAGGCCATCGCCACGGTGAGATCGGACTGGATACCGGCCGTGACATCGATGTAGTAGCCGTGGGTACCGATCGTCTCGCCGGCATCGTCGGTCATCCGGTCGCTGACCACCACGACCCAGTGGATTTTCCCCTCTGCATCGACGATGCGATGCCGGCTGCTGAACAGGCCACCGGTCTGGACCCGCTTGAGAATCTCGGCGACTTTGGCGCGGTCGTCCGGATGCTTGTGGCTCAGCAGCAACTCGGTGGTGGGCTCCACTTCCCCCAGCGCGTAGCCGTGCATTCGGGCGACCGCCGCGGACCACACCCACCTCTGGTCGGCAAGAAGAAACTGGAAGCTACCCACGTGCTGACTGTCGCCGCCGCTGAATACGGCAGCGACATCCCAGGATTCGGAGTCGGCGATCTCGCCGTTGGATTTAGTCATATCGTTTTTGGGTGGCAGGGAGCCGAGCAACATATTAACGCCACAGCCACAACCAGGCAGGGCGGTTTGGCCGCTGCACTCACCGGGTACGGCTCCGAGGTGAGACATCACGAGTTGACCAGGCCACCGTCATGAGCCACGAAGAGTTCCCGGGCGAGGTCCCCGAGGCCGATGCTGCCGAGCAGGCCCGCGACGTCCGCGAACAGGTGCCGGACGAGGAGGCCGCTGTCAGAGGTCCGACTGCGCCGCCGACCGACGCGACGGCGCACGACTGGCAGGAACAGACCGAGGATGTCGAAATAGACCCTGACGAAGATGATTTCGGCCGCGGCGCCTGATTGTCGTCTGCGCCGACACAGTGCAAGAGAGCCCGGGCCTTGGCCCGGGCTCTCTTGCCATCGACCTCCATCAATACCAGTGGCGCCGACCGGCGACGCTGTGGCCGGCTGTGCCGAGCAACCAGAACACCGCGCCGACCACGACGAGCACGATGCCCAAGACCCACAACAGATACACGTTGAACACAAAGCCCAGGATGAGCAGAACCGCTCCCAAAGCAATCATGATGACCGTTTCCTTATCTCTCACTACATCTCAATTGACCGGGTGCGAGCGGCTCACCGCATCGAACTTGGTTGAGGCAGACGACAATCGACCACCCGCGGGTTGACCCCGGCGTAATTCAACGGTCCGGCGATCACCGTCAACGCGATGCGGCCGGCCGAGCCGCAGCTGGTGTCGCCGCCGCGGAAATAGTCACGCTGCCACGCGGCGAGTACACCGACCAGCAGCCAGACCAGCACTATGACGCCAACGCTTCCTCGCAACATTGCTCCTCCTACATCGGCCCGAATGGCCTCCGGAAGATGAGTACCCCGGCGCTGCGGTCGGCAAACTAACGCGAGCGCAGATGCCTCTGCCGGTACACAAGACACGTTTGACGGCGCACCCAGCGGGTACGCAAGAAACGGCCCGATCTCCCCACGGTCAGGGGAGATCGGGCCGTTCTGTTGCGGCTACTGATTCCGCCGCTGTCGCTCCTCGGCCACCTGCGCACCGGCACGGGCCGCCTCGGCCTTCGCCTCATGCTTGGCCGCGTCCCGTTCGGCCTGCGCCTTGTCCTGCTGGGCCTGTCCCTCGCGGACCAGGTCGTCACGGCCGGTGACCACGCCGGCAGCTTCCTTCAGCTTGCCCTTGACGCCTTCCACCACGCCCTTGATTCCCTCTTCAGGGCCACTGTTGCGCTCTCCCACGGGTTTCCTCCAAACATGGTTGGTTTCAATCCAATACAGCCGAATACGATCCGGCTAGATGTGGGATACCCGTGTCGGCCTCGGCGAAACCTCAACTCGCCCAACGTTTCACAATTCCCACAGCGGGTACGGCGTTGTGAAACGGGTTGATCGCCAGGCGGAAAACGGTACCGTCACGCATGTGCCCGAACTGCTGTTCTCCTACGGAACCCTGCGCCAGCGCGATGTCCAACTGTCCACGTTCGGCCGTGAACTGAACGGCTCCGACGACGCCATCGTCGGCTACCGCCTGGACTGGGTCACCATCACCGACCCGCACGTCATCGAGACCAGCGGCAGTGACCGGCACCCGATCCTGAAGTCGGGTACGCCAGAGGACGCCGTGGACGGCAGCGTGTTCGAGATCACCGATGCCGAACTGGCCGCCGCCGACGAATACGAGGTCAACGACTACCAGCGCGTGCAGGTGCCGTTACGGTCTGGCCGACAGGCCTGGGTCTACGTGTTCGCGGGTTAGCGAACTACCACTGGCCGAGCTGGCACTGGACGTTGTACGGCGCGGTCTGGTGCGCCGCCGACTGACCGTCGACCGCGATATCGCACGTCGAATCAGGGGCAGCCTGGCCACCGTGCGTGGTGCTGCTGACGGTGAAGATGGCCCACTGCGGGTCGGCGAGTGTGGTGGTGAACACCCACGGGGCGTCCGGTCCGACAGTGACCGTCTCACGCTTGAGGTAGGAGTAGGCGTCCGCGTTGTAGGCGGCCTTGTTCGCCGGCTGGTTGACCAGGTAGAGCAGGTCGAAGGTCGCCGGGCCGCCCACCGACAGCGTGTATCGGACCTCGTGACCAGCCGGGGCCGCAGACGCCACAGGCGCCATCAGCCCAGCGGCTGCCACCGCTGCCGCGCCACACACCACTCCGAGCTTGACTGTCGCTTTACGCATGCCGGTCATATCGACTGACCGTACCGGACCGTTACACCCTGCCTCAGGCGTATCACCCCGCCTGCAGTTCCAGCAGCACCGTCACCGGGCCGTCGTTGACCAGTTCGACGTGCATGTGCGCGCCGAACTGTCCGGTGGCGACCACAGCCCCCAGTGCCCGCAGCGCCGTCGCGAACTCGTCCACCAGCGGCTCGGCAACCGGTCCAGGAGCGGCGGCGTTCCACGACGGCCGCCGGCCCTTTGCGGTGTCGGCGTACAGGGTGAACTGGCTGACCACCAGAATCGGGGCACCCGCGTCGGCGGCACTGAGTTCACCGTCGAGGACGCGCAGCCGCCACAGTTTGTCGGCCATCTTGCGCACCACCGCCGCGTCGTCGGTGTGGGTGAGACCGACGAGCGCCACCAGGCCCTGAGGATTCGGGGTGATCTCGCCGACGGTCTGCCCGTCGACCGTCACCCGCGCCGACGTCACCCGTTGCACCAGTACCCGCACGTTCGCAGATGTTGCCACAGGACTTTGTGGTACCTGTGGTGGTCATGGACGGCCCATCCTGGCGCGGCACTCCCCTGACCCGGCGTTCGATCCTGGTCGGGCTCGGCGCCGTCAGCGCATTCCTCGCCGTGGATCTCGGACTGGTCGCGTACACCAGCCGCGCCGGCACCCTGACCCGCCAGACGTTCCTCGACGGCTTCCAGAAGGTCTTCGGTGATCACCCCGGATTCCGGAAGAACCATGCCAAAGGCGTCTCGGTGGTCGGCCATTTCATGAGCAACGGCAACGCGGCGGCCCTGTCTCATGCCGCGGTCTTCGGGCCGGGTGAGGCGCCCGTCGCGGGCCGGTTCTCGCTGGCCGGCGGCAACCCGACAGTCGCCGACACTCCTGGCGCGGCACGCGGGCTCGGCCTGGCCATCGGCTTCCCCGGCACCGGCCAATGGCGGACGGCGATGCTGAATATCCCGGTGTTCCTTGATAATTCACCGCAGGGCTTCTATGACCGATTGCTGGCGTCCAAGCCGGTTCCCGGCACCGGTAAGCCCGACCCGAAGGTCATGACCGACTTCCTCAGCCGGCATCCGGAGACCGCGGCAGCGATGGCACTGGTCAAGAAGAGCCCGCCCACACCGGGTTTCGCAGACAGCACGTTCTGGGGTCTGAATACGTTCTATCTGGTGAACCACTCCGGCGCCCGCACCCCGGTCCGCTGGTCGTTCGTCCCTCAGCAGACCGCGCTGCCGCCGAAGTCCGACGACCGCAATGCATTGTTCGACGCGCTGATCCTGCAGTTGAAAAAGGCTCCGCTGCAGTGGAATCTACGACTGACGGTCGGACACGACGGCGACCCGATCGATCCGACGTTGCCCTGGCCGGCCGATCGGCAGGTCATCGATGCCGGGGTCCTGACCCTCACCGAAGCCCAGACCGATGCCGCCGGCAACGCCCGCGACATCAACTTCGATCCCCTGGTCCTGCCCGACGGCATCGAGCCGTCCGACGATCCACTGCTCAGTGCTCGGTCGGCGGTGTACGCGGGGTCGTACCGGGCGCGAACCACCGAGCCGAATACCGCTCCTGCCGTTCAGGTGACCCCGTGACCGGCCGCTTTCCGATCCGCACCCGGGTGTTGCACTGGCTGACCGCGGTGGCGGTCTTCGCCGCACTGCTGATCGGCTTCACGATGACCAACGAGATCGGCTCCCATGGCGCCCTGGTCGCCGTCCACATGACACTGGGTATCAGCATCCTGGTCATCGTGATCGTCCGCGCGGCAAACAGATTCACGCACAAGCCGCCGAAGTGGCCCGACACGGTGGGGCCACTGGAGGGCAAGCTGATCGCCGGGTCCGAGCTGGCGATGTACGCCATGCTGCTGGCGCAGCCGCTCGTCGGCTGGGCGATGGTGTCGGCGTCGGGCACCCCGGTCCGGGTCTTCGGCGGCCTGACACTGCCCGACATCGCGCCGTTCGACGCCGACCTGTACGGCATTCTGCGCCAGGCGCATTCGGTGGTGGCCTACCTGTTGGTCGCCGCAGTCGCGGCGCACGTCAGTGCCATCCTGCTGCACACGCTCACGCTGCGCGACGGCATGCTGCGCCGCATGACGGGCTAACGCAGCCGCGCCGCTACCTGGGTGACGACGTCGGCGATGGGCACGTCGACCTGCTCGCCGGTCGACAAATCCTTGACGCCGACGGTGCCGGCCTCGATGTCGCGGTCACCGGCCACCAGGGCCACCTTGGCGCCGGAGCGATCGGCCGCTTTCATCGCGCCCTTGAGGCCGCGGTCGCCGTAGCACATGTCGGTACGGACACCCGAACCACGCAGGGCCGCAACGATCTTTGCCAGTTCCAGCTTGGCCGGCGCACCCAGCGGCACGGCGTACACGTCGACGGCCGCAGGCGATGCGACCGTCTTGCCCTCGGCCTTGAGCGCCAGCACCGTGCGGTCCACACCCAACCCGAATCCGATGCCCGACAGGTCCTGCCCGCCCAGCTGCTTCATCAGCCCGTCATAGCGGCCGCCGCCGCCGATGCCGGACTGGGCGCCGAGGCCGTCGTGCACGAACTCGAACGTGGTCTTGGTGTAGTAGTCCAGGCCGCGGACCATGCGCGGGTTGATCACGTACGGCACGCCCAGCGCGTCCAGGTGCGCCAGCACGGTGTCGAAGTGCTCCTTGGCGGCCTCCGACAGGTGATCGAGCATCACCGGGGCGTCGGCCGTCATCTCCTTGACGTGCGGCCGCTTGTCGTCGAGCACCCGCAATGGGTTGATCTCGGCCCGGCGCCGGGTGTCCTCGTCGAGGTCCAACTTGAACAGGAAGTCCTGCAACAGCTTCCGGTACTGCGGGCGGCAGGTGTCGTCACCCAGCGAGGTGATCTCCAGACGGAAACCGTCGAGCCCCAGCGAGCGGAAACCGGCGTCGGCCACCGCGATCACCTCGGCGTCCAGCGCCGGGTCATCGATGCCGATGGCCTCCACGCCAACCTGCTGCAGCTGGCGGTAGCGGCCGGCCTGCGGCCGCTCATAGCGGAAGAACGGCCCGGAGTACCGCAGCTTGGCGGGCAGCGCGCCCCGGTCCAGACCGTGCTCGATGACGGCCCGCATGACGCCGGCGGTGCCTTCCGGGCGCAGCGTGACCGAGCGGTCACCGCGGTCGGCGAAGGTGTACATCTCTTTGGACACCACATCGGTGGACTCACCCACACCGCGGGCGAACAGCGCGGTGTCCTCGAACACCGGCAGCTCGATGTGGCCGTACCCGGCCAGTCGCGCGACGTTCAGCAGGCCGTCGCGCACCGCGACGAATTCCGCCGAGTCCGGGGGCAGGTAGTCCGGGACGCCCTTGGGTGCCTGAAAATCGCTCAACTTGATAAGCCTTCGAGGAATGGGTTGGTACGGCGTTCGGCGCCGATCGTGGTCTGTGGGCCGTGCCCAGGTAGTACCACGGTGTCGTCGTCGAGCACCAACAGTTTTGTCACGATCGAGTCCAGCAGGTCCCGGCCGCTGCCGCCCGGGAGATCGGTGCGGCCCACCGACTGCTTGAACAAGGTGTCTCCGGTGAATGCCAGCTCGTCGGGTCCATCACTCACCCGGAAGACCACCGAGCCCCGGGTGTGCCCCGGGGTGTGGTCCACCGTGACGGTGATTCCGCCCAGCTCGAGCTTGTCGCCGTCCCGGTCGAGTTCGACGACCTGCTTGGGTTCGGAGAACAGCACTCCGAACGCCAGCTGGGCCAGCCGCGGACCGAACCCCTTGATCGGATCGGCCAGCATGAACCGGTCCTCGGGGTGGATGTACACCGGGCAGCCGTAGGTGTCCGCCACCTTCTGCGCCGACCAGATGTGGTCGACGTGTCCATGCGTGAGCAGCACCGCCGACGGGGTGAGCCGATTTTCATCCAGAATCTCGCGGATGCGGCCCATGGCCCGCTGGCCCGGGTCGACGATGATGGCGTCCGACCCGGCGCGCGCCGCAAGGATGTAGCAGTTGCACTGCAACATCCCGGCCGGAAACCCCGTCAACAACACGGCAACCAGTTTCCCACGTGGGAAACTGCCTCCATGACTCAGCCAGGACCGTGGGGACCCCCGCAGCCCAACCAACCCCAGTACTACGGTGTGCCACAACAATTTCCGGGCTTTCCACCGCCGAAGAAGTCCCGCACCGGCTGGGTGCTGTTCGCCGTGATCGCCGTCATTGCGCTGGTCGCGGCCGGTGTCGCCGCCATGATCGTGCTCCGCCACGAGAACACGCCGGTCGGTGGTGCCGCCGAGACGTCCTCCGCCGCTGACGGCCCGACCCCGCTGCGCTCGATCCGCCTCGCCGCGCCGAATGTCGCCACCAAGCCCGGCAGCGCGGAGCCGAAGGCCACGCTGACGGTCTACGAGGACTTCCTGTGCCCGTTCTGCGCTCGATTCGAGCAGGTCTACGGCCCGACCATGAGCAAGCTGATCGCCGACGGCCGGGTCGCCGTGGACTACACCATGGTGTCGATCCTGGGCCGTGGTGACGTGAAGGCGTACTCGGTCCGTGCCGGTGCGGCGGCCTACTGCGTCGCTGACGCCGACACCGCCGCCTTCCAGCGGTTCCATGCCGCGCTGTTCGCGCGCCAGCCCGACGAGTCGGCCGCGACGTTCCCGTCCGACGACGAGCTGGTCGCACAGGCCGAGAAGGCCGGCGCACCCGATTCGGTGGCCGACTGCATCACGAGCAGCAAGAACCGCGACATGGTCAACGACGCCGTCAAGAGTTCGGGCATCAATTCGACCCCGACGGTGCTGCTCAACGGGACCGATATCGGCGACGCCCTGCTGCAACATCCCGATCCGCAGGCGCTGCTGGACCAGCTCAAGTCCGTCAACTGACGGCTGGTCACGCGGGTCGCGGCCCCCGCATCCAGGGTGACCTGGCACACTCGGTGCCGACCATACGTCGGGGCACTTGACCCCGACCGTGACGAGGAGGGCTTCGGCGGTGCCGACGAACGAACAACGGCGGGAAACCGCCAAGCGCAAGCTGGAACGCCAGTTGGAGCGCCGGGCCGAGAAGGCCCGCAAGCAGCGCATCATCACGATCGCCGCGTCCGTGGTCGCGGTGCTCGCAGTTGTCGGCGGCGTCGTCGGCGGCGTCATCTACCTCAACAAGGACTCCAAGTCCTCGTCGGCGACGGCCTCGGCATCGACCGAGAGCTCGACGGCCCCGGCGCAGAACCCGCCCGCCGACGGCAAGCTGCCGCCGTTCGTGGCGCCCGCCGGCCTCGGCGAGAACTGCCAGTACCCGGCATCGTCGGAGCAGGCCAGCAAGAAGGTCAACCCGCCGCGCACCGGCAAGATCCCGACCACCCCGGCCACGGTGACGGCCAGCATGAGCACCAGCCAGGGCAACCTCGGGCTGACGCTGGACAACGCCAAGACCCCGTGCACGGTGAACAGCTTCGTCAGCCTCGCACAACAGGGCTACTTCAACGACACCCCGTGCCACCGGCTGACCAAGGGCGGCCTCGACGTCCTGCAGTGCGGTGACCCGACCGGCTCCGGCATGGGCGGCCCGGGCTACCAGTTCGCCAACGAGTACCCGACCAACCAGTACCAGCCCGACAGCCCCGCGCTGAGCCAGCCGGTCGTCTACCCGCGCGGCACGCTGGCGATGGCCAACGCCGGCCCGAACACCAACGGCAGCCAGTTCTTCCTGGTGTACCAGGATTCGCAGCTGCCTCCGGGCTACACCGCGTTCGGCACCGTCGACGCCACCGGCCTGGCCACCCTGGACAAGGTCGCCCAGAACGGCATCGAGGGCGGTGCCGGCGACGGCAAGCCCGCGCAGCCGGTCACCGTGAAGTACATCCAGCTGGACTGACAGCTTTGCGTCGAGGCCCGGTCACCGATCACGGTGACCGGGCCTTCTTCGTTGTAGGTCCTGCGCGGACCCCGTCGCGGTGGAATCATGCGCATCGTGGCGAACACCAAACCGCAGACCATCTCGTACCCCGCGCCCGGCTCACGGCCGAACCGTCACGACGATGTCGCCGTCGACCCGCACGTCATCGTGTTGTTCGGCGCGACCGGCGATCTCGCCAAACGCAAACTGCTGCCCGGCCTGGCCTATCTGGACCAGTCCGAACTGGCACCTGACATCCAGATCGTCGGGACCTCGTTGGAGGACCTGACCATCGACGAGTTCCGGGAGCTGGCCAGGGCCGCGATCGACGAATTCGGCAGCCATCACCTGACACCCGAGCAGTGGGAACGGTTCGCCGCGACGCTCACCTACGTCCCGCAGGGCGCCGGACCGTCGGGACTGGCGGCAGCGGTGGCCGCGGCAGAAAAGAGGCTGGGCCCGAATGTGCGCCGGCTGCACTATCTTTCGGTGCCGCCGAAGGCGGCGCGCGCGGTGATCGCGACGCTCGACGAGGCCGGACTGGTCGAGCGCTCGCGCGTCGTGATGGAGAAGCCGTTCGGTACCGACCTGGCCAGCGCGGTCGAGCTGAACGACTTCGTCCACGAAACGTTTGACGAGGATCAGATTTTCCGGATCGACCACTTCCTGGGCAAGGAAGCCGCCCAGAACATCCTGGCGTTCCGGTTCGCCAACGGCCTGTTCGAACCGATCTGGAACCGCAACTTCATCGACCACATCCAGATCGACATCCCGGAGATGCTCGGACTGGACCAGCGGGCGAACTTCTATGAGAGCACCGGCGCCTACAAGGACATGGTGGTGACGCACCTGCTGCAGGTGATGGCCTTCGTGGTGATGGAGCCGCCGACGGCACTGGAGCCACGGGCCATCAGCGAGGAGAAGAACAAGGTCTTCCGGTCGATGCTGCCGATCAAATGCTCCGACGTGGTCCGGGGCCAGTTCACCGGCTACCGCGAACTCGACGGCGTATCAAGGGATTCCGATACCGAGACCTTCATCGCACTGAAGGTCCGCGTCGACAACTGGCGCTGGGCCGGCGTCCCCATCTACCTGCGCACCGGCAAGAAGATGGCCGAAGGCATGCGCATCATCTCGATCGCGTTCAAAGAGGCCCCGCGCACCATGTTCCCGTCGGGCTCTGGCGTCGGCTCCCAGGGACCCGACCACCTGACCTTCGACCTCGCCGACAACTCGAAGGTGTCGCTGTCGTTCTACGGCAAGCGACCGGGGCCGGGCATGAAGCTGGAGAAGCTGTCGATGCAGTTCTCGGCTGGGGAGGCCGACGGTGCCGATCAGGTGTTGGAGGCCTATGAGCGGCTGATCCTGGACGCCATGCGCGGCGACCACACCCTGTTCACCACCGCTGAGGGCATCGAGTCCCTGTGGGCGAATTCGGCTGCACTGCTGGAGGATCCGCCGCCGGTGAAGAACTACCAGCCCGGCACCTGGGGTCCCAACGCCATTCACCAACTGATCGCACCGAACGCCTGGCGGCTGCCGTTCGAGCGGGGTTGGCGGGAGGCGAAGAAGAAGTAGGGGTCGGGCGACGGTCAGAAAATCCAACTGCCGCCCGGCTGCAGCACGAAGCCGTGTTCATCCAATGTTGTTGCGGCACTGCCGATGATGCATGCCGTTGTCACCGCGTCACTGACCGCGCAGCTGATGTTCTGATAGGTGATCCGGCTGCCGGCCGGTAGTGGCTTGAACGCCGAAGGGTCCAGCGGAACCTCACGCGAGCCTTCCTGCCGCATCTCCTGATAGGTCTCCGGCTTGCCCAAATCGACCTGTTGCCAGGTGGTCGGCGCGAAGGTCGATGCCATGACACCCGTGGCCCCGTTGGCGCCCGGCAATTTGCCGCGGCAACTCGCGACAGACGAGCTCGCCTTCATGTTGCGACTGAGCGAACAGTGCAAACCGTCCGGGGTCCGGAAGCGTACTCCTGCAGTGGCGTAACTGAATTCGCCACCGTAGTTCTCGGGGTTGACCTGTTGGTACGTGGACAGGTCCGGGAAGTTCTCCGGCGTCGCCCCAGCAATCGACGACAAGCAAACCATTGTGGTCGCGGCGCATACAGCCGCCGAAATCATCCGCATGACTTCCATCATGCCCCGCGCTCGAGCTGCAGGATGGCCGCGTCCACCATGGTCTGGATGATTTCGCAGGTGCTGAAATCGCTCATCCACAGATGCGGGGTGTCGGTGCGGTGCAGCATCGCGACGCCGTGCAGCGCCACCGACAGCGCCGCGGCCATCCGCTGCGCGTCGGGTCCCGGCTCAGAGTCGGGGTCCATGCCGCCGGCGGCCAGCAGCCCGCGGGTCACCACCTCGAGCGCCTGACGCGCCGACGGGGTGATCTCGTCGACCTTGACCATCAGGACGTACCGCAACGGAAAGCGTTGGGCGAAGGCGACATACGCGCGGCACCCGAGCAGCAGCCGCTCTCGTCGCGTCTTGCCACTGGGCACCTGCTCGGCGATGTCCTGGCGCACCTGGTCCCAGCTCAACTCCGCAACGGCGGCCAGCACGTCCTCGCGGCTGTCGAAATGGGCGTACACCGACATGTTGGAGATGCCGGCTTCGCGCGCGATGCTGCGCAACGACACCTCGTTGGTGGACGCGGACGCGTCGACCACCCGGATCGCGGCCGCCAGGATTTCGTCGCGCAGCAGTGCGCCTTGTCCTCGCACATTCCGCTGCCGTGTCGACCCTGCCATGCCTTCACCCTAATCGCCGCCGGATGGCGAGGTGTGACGGTCGCCACCGCACCGTAACTATACATGCGTATACATACGGTCGTATGGTGCTTTTCATGAACTGGTTGCTCAAGGCTGCGCGGCGCAGCTGGGTGCTGTTGACCGTTGTCGCGGTCGTCACGGTCGGGGGTTTCATCATCGACCGCTTCCACGGCGTGTTCGGCAGCCAGCAGTCCGCCGAATCCCGCACGGACAACATCGTTTCCACGATCCCGAAGTACGTGACGTACGAGGTCGACGGACCGTCGGGCACCTCCGGGATGATCAGCTACGTCGACGAACGGGCGCAGCCGCAGCAGGAGCGCTTCACCTCACTGCCCTGGTCGAAGACGCTGACCACGACGGTGCCGAGCGTGTTCGCCAACCTCGTCGCGCAGGGTGACAGCAACCGGCTGACCTGTCGGATCACGGTCAATGGCGAACTCCGCGACCACCAGGCCGCCGAGGGCGCATCGGCGACCACCTTTTGCCTGGTGAAAGCAGCATGAGCGGCCAGCACAGCACCCGCGGCGGCTATCCGCGACTGATCCGCATCCTGTCGGTGCCGATCATCCTGATCTGGCTGGCTGCCACCGCGGCCACCAATCTGCTGGTGCCCAAGCTCGAAGTCGTCGGCGCGAACAACGCCGTGTCCCTCTCCCCGCAGGATGCGCCGTCGGTTATCGCGACCAAGCACATCGGCACCAAGTTCGGCGAATTCGACTCGGACAGCGTGCTGATGATCATCATCGAGTCCGACCAGGCGCTCGGTGACACAGCGCGGCAGTACTACGGCGATCTGGTCCAACAGCTGCAGCGGGACACCACCCACATCGAGCATGTGCAGGACTTCTGGGGCGACCGCATCACCTCGGCGGGCTCCGAGAGCGAAGACCACAAGGCGGCGTACGTCCAGGTCAACCTGCGCGGCGACCAGGGATCCACGCAGGGCGTCGAATCCGTCGACGCCGTACGGCACATCGTCGATCGCAGTCATCCACCGGCCGACGTGAGAGCCTTCGTCACCGGTCAGGCGGCCCTGGTGGCCGACACCAACGAAGCCGGCGACAAGAGCATGGTCAAGATGACCGTGGTGACGCTCGTCGTCATCGCCGTGATGTTGTTGGTCGTATACCGCTCCCTCGCAACGACATTCATTGCCCTGCTGGTCGTGCTGACCGAGATGAGCATGGCCCGCGGAATGGTCGCCGTGCTGGGGCACATCCATGCCATCAGCCTGTCCACCTTCGCGGTCAGCGTGCTGACCGCCCTGGCGATCGCCGCCGGCACCGACTACTGGATCTTCTTGGTCGGCCGGTATCACGAAGCGCGCAGTGCCGGCGAGGACCGGGTAACCGCTTACTATTCAACGTTTTCCAGCGTCTATCACGTCATCCTCGGCTCCGGGCTGACCATCGCCGGCGCCATGATGTGCCTGCTGTTCACCCGGCTGAACTACTTCAACACCCTGGCCCTGCCCTGCGCGACCGCCATGATCGTCATCCTGGTGATGGCGCTGACATTCGCACCCGCGGTGATGGTCGTCAGCACCCACTTCGGTCTGCTGGACCCCAAGCGCGCCAACAAGACCCGCGGCTGGCGCCGCGTCGGCACTGCCGTGGTCCGGTGGCCCGGGCCCATCCTGGTCGCGGCCACCGCCGCCGCGCTGGTCGGCGTGCTGGCCCTGCCCGGGTACCGCACCAACTACGACAACCGCTTCTACGTGCCGAAAGACGTGCCGTCCAACATCGGCTACGCGGCTGCCGAAAAGCATTTCACCTCAGCGCGAATGAACCCCGACATGCTGATGGTCGAAGCCGACCACGACCTGCGGAACTCCCGGGACATGCTGGTGCTGGACCGGATCGCGAAGAACATCTTCCGGGTACCGGGCATCGCGCGGGTGCAGAGCATCACCCGGCCTCTCGGACCGCCGATGGAACACGGCTCGGTGCCGTTCCAGATCAGCGCCCAGGCCGTCTCGATGAACGAAAACCTGCAGTTCATGAAGGCTCGGCTCGGCGACATCCAGACCATGACCGACCACCTCACCTCGATGATCGGCATCATGCGGCACATGCACGAGCTCAGCGTGCAGCTGGCCGACGCCACGCACGCTGGAGATGTTGCGGCACAGGACATGTCGGCCACCACCGCCGAATTGCGCAACCAGATCGCCGATTTCGACGACTTCTTCCGGCCGCTGCGGAACTACTTCTACTGGGAGCCGCACTGCTTCGACATTCCGATCTGCCATGCGATGCGCTCGGTGTTCGACGCGACCGATGGCTTCGACCGGCTCGCCGACAACACCAAGGCACTGTCCGACGCGATGGGCAGGCTCGACACGGTGACACCGCAGATCGCCGCGCAGCTGCCGCCGATGATCAGCCTGTCCTCCGACGTCCGCGATCTGATGCAGACGATGCGCAGCACCTTCGACGGCATGGTCACCCAGATGGAGCGGATGACCGACACTGCCGCGGCCATGGGCCAGACGTTCGACGACGCGAAGAACGACGACATGTTCTACCTGCCGCCAGAAGCCTTCAGCAGCCCCGATTTTCAGCGCGGTATGCAGCTGATGCTGTCCCCCGACGGCAAGGCGGCGCGCTTCATCGTCACCCATGATGTGGATCCGGCCACCCTGGAAGGCATTTCGCACGTCGACGCCGAGTTGCAGGCCGCCAAGGAAGCAGTCAAGGGCACGCCGCTGGCCAGTGCGAAGTTCTACCTGGGCGGTACCGCCGCCACCTACAAGGACATCCAGCAGGGCGCGCACTACGACCTGCTGATCGCGGCGCTCGCTGCCATCATCCTGATCTTCGTGGTGATGCTGCTGATCACGCGGGCGCTGGTCGCGTCGATCGTGATCGTCGGCACCGTGGTGCTGTCCCTCGCCGCGTCCTTCGGCCTGTCCGTCCTTATCTGGCAGTACTTCCTGGGCATCGAGTTGCAATGGCTGGTGATCGCGATGTCGGTGATCGTGCTGCTGGCCGTCGGTTCCGACTACAACCTGTTGGTGGTGTCGCGCTTCAAGGAAGAGATCGGCGCGGGTCTGCGCACCGGACTGATTCGTGCCACCGGCGCCACCGGCGGCGTGGTCACCGCGGCCGGGCTGGTGTTCGCGTTCACCATGATCTCGATGATCGCGAGCGACCTGCGATCGGTCGGCCAGATCGGCACCACGATCGGGCTCGGCCTGTTGTTCGACACCTTCGTGGTGCGCTCCCTGATCACCCCGTCGATCGCGGCGCTGCTCGGACGCTGGTTCTGGTGGCCCCTGAAGGTCCGCACCCGTCCCGCTCGCACCACTGAAACCGCAAGCACAACACCGGAATTGGAGATGGCATGACATCCCACCCCTTCACCGATCTGACGACCGTCACCGCCGTCGATGCCGGTACGTTCACCGCCAACATCGACGCCAGGTGGACCATCGGCCCCAAGGTGCACGGCGGCTGCATGATGGCGGTGTGCGCCGCAGCCGCTCGACGCAGCGTCCCCGACGCCGCCGAACTGGCACCGATTGCGTTGAGCGCCAACTACCTCAGCGCACCTGACCCCGGCGAGGTCCAACTCAGCACCACGATCCGCAAACGCGGCCGCCAGGTGAACCTCGTCGAGGTCGAGTTGTCCCAACGCGGCCGGGTCGCCGTGACGTGTTCGGTCACGCTCGGGCAGCTCGACACGAAGCCGCCGCGCCATCAGGTGCCACTGGCCGCGACGGCCATGCCGGCCGAGCCACCGGCTGATGCGGTACCGGTCACTCCCGACCATCCCGTCGGGCACGTCGTCCACGTGGCGCAGGGCTGCGACATGCGTCTGGACGCCGCCACGCCGTTCCTCACCGGCGCCGAAGGCGAGCCGGTGACGCGGTTATGGTTGCGTCCCTTCGCATCCGACGAAGCCGACCCGGATGCGGCCCTGCTCTTCGCGCTGATGGCCGGTGACATCACACCTCCGGTCACGATGAACCGCGGGCACTTCGGGTGGACGCCGACGGTCCAGCTGACCACCTACCTGCGCCGCCGGCCGGCACCCGGTTGGCTGCGAGTCATGGCCAGTTCCACCGTCGTCGGCGACACCTGGTTCGAAGAGGATCACGTCATCCTCGACGCCAACGGCCAGGTGGTCGTGCAGAGTCGACAAATGGCAATGCTGCCGTTGGGGTCGTGACCCCTACGGCAGCATTGACGTGATCAGTACGCAGAAACCGCGTTCTCTGCGACCCAACGCCTTTCAGCGTCGGAGCCCATGGGCGGCGGAATCAATCCGTTGATCATCCAGAGGTCCTCGCTGGTCTCGTCGACGTGGAACTCCCAGTGCAGGTTGTCGCGACCGTCCAGGTATGGGCTCAGGATCGACTTGATCCAGTGCGCAACCCGGTTGCGGTGCTCTTTGTCTGCGGCGCGCCGGGCGATGTGGTCGATGACCACCCGCAGCGCGACATCTGTTTGTTCACCGCCGACATACAGGTCGCCCGAACGGGTTTCGTTGAAGATGACGACGACGTAGAACCGCGGCAGCCCGGCCTTCTCGTAGTGATCAGTGATCCGGGACGCCAACTCCCGCTTATCCTCGGCGGTGAAGAAGTCCGGTGTGTGGTGAATGGTCCACAGCGGCATGGTTTTTCACACTGCCATCGCGAAGGTCAGGTTCTCGACCGGGCCCGACAACGCCGACTTGACGCCCACCGAGACATCGTCGGCCAAGACCTCGACCGCGCCGGATTCCAGGCCGTCGAGGATGCGCGTCGCGATGTCGACGGCGGTGGTCTTGGGTCCGGGGATATCTGCGGCCATGTCGGTCTCGATCAATCCGGCGTGAACGCCAACCACCTGCGTGCCTTGGCCGGCGAGCTCGCCACGCAGCGAGTTGGTGACCGACCAGATCGCCGCCTTGGAGGCGCCGTATGCCGCGCTACCCGCGACCCACGACAGCACCGAGTGCATGTTAACCAGGGCGCCGCCGCCATTGGCCGCCAGGATCGGCGCGAAGGCCCGAGCCACCCGCAACGGCCCGAAGACATTGATGTCGAAGGTGGCCTCGATATCGTCGAAACCACCGGTCAGCAGCGAGCCGGGCAACAGGATGCCGGCGTTGTTGAACACGATCTCAGCGTCCGATGCGATGTCCGCGAACGCGGCGACCGACTCCTCCGAACGCACTTCGAGTTCGACGGGGACGACCTCCGGTCGTTCGTCGGCGAACGACGACCGGCCCGTCGAGTAGACCTTGCGCGCTCCCCTGGCCAGCAGTTCGTCGACCAGGGCGGCGCCCAGACCCCGTCGACCGCCGGTTACCACAACCACTTTGCCTGCCACTGCGACCATCTTGACCACTCTCCCTTGCTGAATAACGAAGTCGTTACTAAGATGGAAGCACGGATATCTGAGTAACGCAAGCGTTATCCAAAAAGAGGGTGTGATGGAGTTCGAAGAACGACTGCGCGACCGGCAGTGGACGATCGGCGATGGCTGCTCGGTGGCCAAGCTGCTGGACTTGCTCAGCACCAAGACGGTGTTCCTCGCGGTCCGCGAAAGCCTTTTCGGCACAACACGATTCGAAGACTTCGTCGACCGGATCGGGACGTCGGCGCCCGCGGTGTCCCGCGCCCTCAAGCAGCTGGAAGCTGCGCAACTGATGGTCCGGGTGCCCTATCAGGAGCCCGGCAAGCGCGTCCGAGACGAGTACCAGCTGACCGCGGCCGGAGAAGATCTGCTGCCGGTGTACCTCGCGATGAGCCAGTGGGGCGACAAACATCTGCAGAACGGCCGGGGGCCGCTGTGCTTCGTCGACCGCGAATCCGGAAACCAGGTTGGCGTGATCGTCACCGATGATCCAAATGCTGCCACCGTTTCCGCAGGTGACATCGAGATCCGGGCCAACCGGTAGCGATCTTTGCCTGTTCTGGAATCAGCAACCACCACGTCACCGTTTGAGATGAAATGACTGCGCGCCCGTTCACCGACCTCACCACCGTCACCGCGGTGGGCGATGGCATCTTCACCGCCACCATCGACCCGGTGTGGACCATCGGCCCGAAGGTGCACGGGGGCTGCATGATGGCGGTGTGCGCCGCGGCCGCGCAGCAGGCCATCGGATCCGAGTCCGAACTGGCCCCGGTCGCCGTGTCAGCCAACTACCTGAATGCACCTGACCCCGGCGAGGTGCAGCTGATGACGACGGTCCGCAAGCACGGGCGCCAGGTCGCCCTGGTCGACGTCCAGCTGTCCCAGGATGGGCGCGCGGCGGTCAGCTGTGCTGTCACCCTCGGCCCACTCGATGCCAAGCCGCCGCGTCTGCAGGAATCGCTGGCGGTGTCTTACCTACCGGTCGAACCGCCGGCGGATGCGGTGCGCGTCACCGCGGGCCAGGTGGTTGGCGAGCTGGTGCACGTGGCGCAGGGCTGCGAGTTCTTCCTGGACGCAGCGACACCGTTCCTCTCCGGCGAAGAGGGCGACCCCATCAATCGAATGTGGCTGCGGCCCTTCGCCGATGACGAGGCCAATCCCGACACCGCTCTGCTGTTCGCATTGATGGCGGGCGACATCACTCCCCCGGTCACCATGAATCAGGGGCATTTCGGCTGGACGCCGACCGTGCAGCTCACCACCTACGTGCGACGGCGGCCCGCGCCGGGCTGGCTGCGGGTGCAGGCCAGCTCGACGGTGGTCGGTGAGACCTGGTTCGAGGAAGACCACGTCATCCTCGACTCCACCGGTCAGGTCGTCGTGCAGAGCCGCCAGCTGGCGATGCTGCCCAAGGGTATGTAGGGCTAGGCGCCCAGTTCCACGAGCTGGGCGTCGCCCTGAATCGTCGAGAACTGTTGCCACCACACCCAATCGGTGATCGCTGCCCGCAGGTCGGCCGCGTGCGGCGCGGTGTACGCGCGGTACAGCGCCGCGGCCTCCTGCAGCCGGCCGTAGGCGGCCAGCTTCTCCAGGTGCGCCGTCCGGTAGGTCTCGCCCGTCGTCTGCATCAACGGCCGGATCGATTCCATCCACGCCTTGCCGATCGCCGCCGGGTCCGGCGGTACCAGCTGAACAGGCTGCGGCGGCAGGGCTTCGTGCAGCTGCGCGTCCGGCCATTCGGCCAGCTTCGCCGCCGCCTCGGGCGCGATGATCTCCAGACGGGTGCGGCCCTTCATCAGTCCGTCGGTCGGAATATCCTCCGGCGGAATGACTTTCGTCTGCAGGCTGCCGGCGAACGGCTGCACTTCCTGCTCGGTGCCGATGACCACCTTCAGCGTCTTCTCGTAGAACGTGCACCACGCCTGGAGCGCGACAAACGGCTCACGAACCCAGCGGCCACGCTGGCCCGCCGGGACATTCTCGTCGGCGCTGACAAAAATGACCTGCGACGGTAGACACATCCCGTCCGGAATGAACGACACTCCATAGGAATTCGCGGCAATGATCTCGCCGTTGGTCGTCACGCCGACCGCCCACACGAAGTTCCACGCCATCGGCGGGATCGACGGCGGAGCGTGTAGCGCCGCGGCGATCCGCTCGGCGAACTGCACATCCGCGTCGCCCGCCGACTTTCGCACCAAACCGGCCCGCGCTGCAGCCGCCATCGCGTCGCGCTCGGCCCGCGCCGCCGTCACCGGGATCGGCGCCGCCGCAGCGGCGTTCTGCTGCTGGTTGGCCGACATCGGCGCGACACCTGGGCCGCCCGGACCGCCGGCACCCGCACCCGGCTGAGCGACGGGCGCGGCCGGGGACGGCGTCGGAGCCGGACCCAGCGGAGCAGCCGGCGCCGCGCCGGCCGGCGTGCCTGTCGGAGCGGCTGCGGTGCTAGCCGCTGCCTGCGCGACGGGCGCTGCACCGCCGCTGGTGCCGCCGGTGGCTGCGCCCGCCGCGGCCGAGGTGCCCGACGCTGCACCGGTTTGTGCGGCCGGCTCCGGAGTCGCTAGTGACGCGGCAGTTGCCGCCGCGCCCAACGGCTGCGTCGGTAGCTGCCCGAACGGGTTCTTCGGGGTCTGCTGCCCCTGGCCTTGGCCCTGCTGGCCGGTTTGCTGGCCGGTGCCTTGCCCCGCGCCCTGGCCGGTCGGGGAGCCTGAGGGGCTTCCTGAGGCTGAACTAGAGGCAGACGACGCCGAGGGCGCGCCGGTCGACGTTGTCGCTTGCGACGATCGCGGCGGCGCTGGCATCACCGACCCGCTGCCACCGCTGGCATTTGCGCCCCCAGGATTCGAGGATCCATTGTTTCCTCCCCCGTAGGCAGCTTGCGCATGCCCTCCCGGTTCACCAGCCATGTCCGCCCCAGGGCCACTTTCAGCAACACCGCCTTTGTTGCCAGGGGTCGCTCGGACTTCCGGCTTAACCTCCCGCTGATCGACGGCGCCATGGCCAGCTTCAGCAACGCCCCCTTTGTCCCCGGGGGTTCTCTGCACCTCCGGCTTGACCTCCCGCTGAGTCGCAGCTCCAGGACCAGCTTCGGACGACGCCCCCTTATCCCCGCCGCCACCAGGCGAGACGCCGGGCACTCCCCCGGTTTTCCCCACTCCCGGAATCCCGGGCCCCTCGGGCCCCTGCGGCGCCGGAGCTGGAGCTGGAGGCAGCACATTTCCATCGGCCCCCGGAGTCCCTTTCGGGATGTCCAACTCGCCTGCGAGACTCGTCGCACACGCCGCTACCGCATTCGTGTTTTCCTTGAGACCAACGCCAATCATCTTCTGAACAAGGTTGGCAAATGTCACAGCCGAATTGTGAAAAGTGTTTGCACCTGCGGTATCGCCTGCCTGCCTAGCTGCCTCTTCAGCCGCCAACATCTTTTCGCAGGCCGTCTTAAATGCCTGACAGACCTGTTCCGTAATTTCGGCAGTCTTATTAACTGCATTCTTGGTCTGAACCACTGCGGCTTCGGCGCGAAACACTTTTCGCGCCGCGTCGTAGGCGGCCTTGCACGCGTCACCATATGAGCCGAGAACAGCAGTCGCCGATTGCCCTGCCAGCCGACCAGCCTCCCCCTGCCAGTCTGCGAGTGTCATCCTCTGGTGCGCATGGTGCGGAATTACCTCACCATCGAGTCGATCTCCCAATGCCATGAGACGGACGGCGATATCATTCAGCACGTTTTCATCGACATCCGGAAACGCGGGACCGACTACCGTTTGCTTGCCATATTCACCATCGTGATAGCGCTCGATGCTAGGCATACGTAATCCAATCATCACGAGAACTACATGGATTCGCGAGACTCAGAGCGCAACTGATGCGAACTGCAATAGCAACTTCCGACACGGAACTACCACCGCCTAACTAGCAGCGTATCTGCATGCCATTGACACAACCCCAGGCGCATACTGACCGGCCAGGTAAACGTCCTGATCGTTCGCTTGATATGTCGCCAGCGCCTGAACAAAAGTGCGCCGGTACTGGACCCCCAATTCGATGAAATCCCGCACAACCGGATTGGACGTCTTTTTCGCGAGCGTCTCAAGGGCATCGGCGGTTGAGGTCATCAAAGGTGCAACCGCATCAGCTAGAGCCTGCTGATCGGGTGGCAGATTGGCCGCTGGAACAGAAGGATCACCATTGACCCAACTCTTGAACACGGGGTTCTGTAATAGCTGCTGCAAAGTCGGACTCAATTCAGAACATACCGTGTCTGGCGTATCAAATATTCGTTGCGGATTGGATAGGTTCCCGACAGGGGCCACAGTCGGTGGCGGCGCCGGAGCAGGCACCAAGGATGCGCGAGCCTCCGCAGCCCCCGAAATAACTGCACCACAGACATATGTAATAACCAATGACGCCGTCGAGGCGGCACTGGCCAAATTATCGTCAACCGCGGTATAGGTCATCAGACTGTCCGCGTAGGCGCGTGAGTAGGCTATGAATTGCCCATACATTTCGCGCATCACCCGATGCGTCGTCATTTTGGAAAGTGGCACCGCTTGGTCAGCAGCTTTACGCATTGCCTTGCCAACCGCCTCGTACTGCCCCCGAGCCTCCGGTGTCCACGCCCCGAGCGGGATCGACGGGTCTCGCTTTAGCCAACCGTTACTCTCGACGCCCGCCAACGTATTAGTGATTGGCGTCCACGGCGCACACGACGGATCTTCAGTGATGATCCCGACCGGGCCATTGTCGTTCGCGCTCGCAACGTCCGACTGTGCGGCCGAAGTCTTGGTGCCACCTCCGCCACCACCGTTGCTGTCACCGCTGTTCTTGGTGCATGACACGGCAACCGTGGCCGTCAGTGCGATCACCGCGACCAATGACACCGCCCCGATGGCCCATTTCGCGGCACCGCTCTTCTTCGGCGGAACCGGCGCCGGCCACGGCTGCTGCGGACCCCACTGCCCACCCGGACCAGGCTGACCTGGCACAGGCTGACCTGGCGCAGGCTGGCCAGGCCAGCCACCCGGCTGCTGCGGCGGGGGCGCACCCCACGTCGGCGGTTGCGTCACAGATCGCCCTCCCTCACAAACTCACAACGCAAAACAGTCAAGACCGAAAATTACACATCAACCGCAGGATTTGCGGCGTGGCGCCCCGACCGCGGGGCAGGCGACGACGGCGGAACCGGCGCGGTGGGGCCACTGGTCGGTCCGGCCGCGGCGTGCTTCTTGTCGGCCTCGCGATCCTTCTTTTCGTCGGCCTTCTCGTCCCGCTTTTCCTCGCCGGCCTTTTCCTCGCCCGGCTTGCGATCCTCCGGCTTGGCCTGCGGGCCACCGGCGCCGCCCGCCCCGGCTGCACCAGCTGCACCAGCGCCGGCCTCGCCCGGCTTGCCGCCGTCTTTGCCGGCCTGGCCAGCCAACTGTTGGACCTGCTGCCCGATCTGCTGGGCAGCCTGCATCGCGGTCTGCGGCACCGAGCCCAGCGCCTGCATCGCCTGCGCGGGGGCCTGGAAGGCCTGCATCGCCATGCCCATCATCTGGCCGAACTGGCCCATGCCGCCGTCAGCGCCGCCGCCAGACTTTCCCGTCGCAGATGCCGGATTCAGATTGCCGTCGGCCTTCTGGATCGCCTGCGCACCCGCGTCGTCCCCGCTCTGGTAGGCGCCCTTAGCCGACGACACCTTTCCTGCAAACGCATGATCTTCCGCCTGCGCAGCCGCGACCTTTGCGTTCGCTCCGTCAACCAACCCTGGAATGTATGACGAGAGCATCAAGCTGACCGGGTCACCGCCCGCGGGGATACTCGCACTCTCAGCCGGGTCCACCGTGCCAGCCGACCACGACATGGTCTCCAGGTCGATTTTCAGTTCACCGCTCAACGCGTCCACCCCCACTTCTGGACAGTCCCGCATCTGAGATTACCCGCACCGCAGACCGCAGTCCTGCACCAATCTTGCGCAGCGCTGAGTACGGGTTTGCTCAAATCGCGAGTAACAGCGAAAAAGCCCGCTACGCGGCTGAAGTCACACGGTAGACGTCGTATACGCCCTCGACGTTGCGCACCACGTTCAGCACATGACCGAGGTGCTTCGGATCACCCATTTCAAAAGTGAAGCGGCTGATCGCAACTCGATCGTTGGACGTGGTGACCGATGCCGACAGGATGTTGACCTTCTCGTCGGCCAGCACCCGCGTGACGTCGGACAACAGCCGGTGGCGATCCAACGCCTCAACCTGGATGGCTACCAGGAACACCGACGACGGCGACGGCGCCCATTTCACGTCGATGATGCGCTCGGCCTGCTCCTGCAGCGACGTGGCGTTGGTGCAATCAGTCCGGTGCACGCTGACGCCACCGCCACGGGTCACGAAACCCATGATGTTGTCGCCGGGCACCGGCGTGCAGCACTTTGCCAGTTTGCACAGCACCCCGGGTGCGCCCGGAACCGCCACGCCCACATCGTCATTCGTGCGGCGGCGCACCGGCATGGTGGCCGGCGTCGACCGTTCGGCGATCTCGTCGGCGGCCTCGTCGTCACCACCGAGCGTGGCCACCAGCCTCTGCACAACGTGCCGGGCTGAGACATGTCCTTCACCGACTGCGGTGTACAGCGCCGAGACATCTGCGTAGCGCAGCTCGCGGGCCAGCGTGGCCATCAGTTCGGCGTTCATCAACCGCTGCAACGGCATTCCGCTGCGGCGCACTTCACGGGCAATGGCGTCCTTGCCGGTCTCCAGCGCCTCTTCACGCCGTTCCTTGGCGAACCACTGCCGGATCTTGGCCTTCGCGCGCGGCGAGACCACGAACGTCTGCCAGTCCCGCGACGGGCCGGCGTTCTGCGCCTTGGAGGTGAAAACCTCGACCACTTCGCCGTTTTCGAGCTTGCGCTCCAGCGCCACCAGGCGCCCGTTGACCCGGGCGCCGATGCAACGGTGCCCAACCTCGGTGTGCACGGCGTAGGCGAAGTCGACAGGCGTGGAACCGGCCGGCAGCGTGATCACGTCACCCTTGGGGGTGAACACGAAAATCTCTTGCACGGCAAGGTCGTAACGCAGCGACTCCAGGAACTCGCCGGGGTCCGCGGCCTCTCGCTGCCAGTCGAGCAGCTGGCGCATCCACGCCATGTCGTCGATCTCGGTGGCATGGCCGCCCGCCGGTAACCCGTTGCGGCCCTTGGCTTCCTTGTACCGCCAGTGTGCCGCGATGCCGTACTCCGCGGTGCGGTGCATGTCGGTGGTGCGGATCTGCACCTCCAGCGGCTTGCCCTCCGGGCCGACGACCGTCGTGTGCAACGACTGATAGACACCGAACCGCGGCTGAGCGATGTAGTCCTTGAACCGCCCTGCCATCGGCTGCCACAGCGAGTGCACGACGCCGACCGCGGCGTAGCAGTCCCGAATCTCGTCGCAGAGGATGCGCACACCGACCAGATCGTGGATGTCGTCGAAGTCGCGGCCCTTGACGATCATCTTCTGGTAGATGGACCAGTAATGCTTGGGCCGGCCCTCGACCGTCGCGTTGATCTTCATCGAAAGCAGCGAATTGGCGATCTCGGCGCGAACTTTGGCGAGATAGGTATCACGCGACGGGGCCCGGTCGGCGACCAGTCGCACGATCTCTTCGTAGCGTTTGGGGTGCAGGATCGCGAAGGAGAGATCCTCCAGCTCCCACTTGACGGTCGCCATACCGAGCCGATGAGCAAGCGGCGCAATGACTTCCAGCGTCTCGCGAGCCTTGCGGGCCTGCTTCTCGGGCGGGAGGAACCGCATGGTGCGCATGTTGTGCAGCCGGTCGGCAACCTTGATCACCAGCACGCGCGGATCGCGGGCCATGGCGATGATCATCTTGCGGATGGTCTCGGCTTCGGCCGCCGAACCGAGCACGACCTTGTCCAGCTTGGTGACGCCGTCGACCAGGTGGCCGACCTCTGTACCGAACTCGGCGGTCAGCGCCTCCAGGGTGTAGCCGGTGTCCTCGACGGTGTCGTGCAGCAACGCGGCGACCAGCGTCGTGGTGTCCATGCCGAGTTCGGCCAGGATGTTGGCCACGGCCAACGGATGCGTGATGTACGGGTCGCCGGACTTGCGCAGCTGCGGCGCGTGCCGCTCCTCGGCAATCTCGTAGGCACGCTGCAGGATCACCAGGTCGGCCTTCGGGTAGAACTCCCGATGCACCGCGACCAACGGCTCGAGGACCGGGTTCACCAGGCTGCGCTGAGCGGTCATCCGGCGGGCGAGCCGAGCACGTACGCGGCGGGATGCACTGACCGTGCCCTTGGCCGTTTCCAGTGACATCCCCGGCGTCGGCTCGGGCGGCGCCGATTGAACCTGCGTCACCTTGTCGTCAGCCAACGCCGCACACCTCCTACACCTGGTTTGTCGAGAATAGCCCCTCAGACCACGTACAGGCTGGTGACCGGCAGCGGTTCCAATACAGCGCGTCCACCCAGGCCATTCAGCTCCAGCACCACCGCCGCGGCGGTCACCGTCGCACCCGCCGCCTGCAGCAGACGGACCGTCGCAGCAACCGTTCCGCCGGTGGCGAGCACGTCGTCTATGACGACAACACGCCGGCCGGTCAGATCGATCCCGTCGGCGGGAATCTCCAGCGTGGCGGTGCCGTACTCCAGCGCGTAGGCCTGGCTGTGCACCGGCGGCGGCAACTTCCCGCCCTTGCGGACCGCAAGGACACCGGTACCCAACCGCGTCGCGACCGCGGCGCCCAGCAGGAAGCCGCGGGCGTCGATACCGGCGACCAGGTCCACGCCGTCAGCCACTTCGGCCAGTGCTGCCGTCACGGCCGCCAGTCCGCGGCCGTCGGCCAGCAGCGGCGTCAGATCCTTGAACTGGATACCGGGCTCCGGGAAATCCGGCACCTCACGGACCAGTTCGGCGAAGAGGGTATTCAGGTCACTCATTTGCTCCCCCAACGGTCCATGTTCCAGCCGGCACCCCACCGCGTGGGGTTGGCGCGCACCAACGTCATGTCGTTCGTCACCAGCAGGGTCCGCTGCTGGCGGTACAGCGGCAGGGTCGGCACGTCGCCCCACAGCACCGTCGCCCCTTCGCCGAGCAGGCGCGCCTGCTCCTTGGGATCGGTGATGATCGCCAGGGCGGCGATGACGCCGTCGACCCGCTCGTTGGCATATCCCGACAGGTTGTTGCCGTTGCCGCTGTGCAAGGCGTACGAATCCACCACCGACGAACCACTGGACCCGCTACCCGCGGCTCCCCCGCCACCGGACAGCAACACGTCAATGTCGTTGGCGCGCAGGCTTTGTGCGCCCACCGTCGGCGACGCCACCTCCTGCACCGTGATGCCGGCAGCGGCGCACGACTTGGTGATCGCGGCGACCACCGACGCCAGCCGAGCGTCCGGGCCGCGATAGCCCATCCGCACCGTCAGGGGCTGGCCGTTGACGGCAGCGCGCGCGCCGTCCACGTCGGCGGCGGCGAATTGTCCACTCGCATCCACGTTTTCGGCCACCGCGAGGGAATCGTCAGACGCGGTGTTCAGCCGGGCGTTGCTGGCCGGCACCCCGACCGCAGCGGCGATGGCGTCCCGCGGCGTGCAGAGCGCGACGGCTCGGCGCGCACCGGGATCGGCCAGCGCACCCTGCGCCGCGAAGATCAACTGCTGGATGTCATCTGAGGCGCTGTCCTTGCGGGTGTAACTCGCCGGCACATCGTCCTTGCCGATCACCCCGGCGGCGACATCGACGATCTCGGCCTTGCCCGACTTGATCCGGCTCGCCAGGTCGGCGCCGCGCGGTGACACCGTGATCTTGCCGATCACTGGCTTGGCGCCCCACCATTTGTCGTTGGCCGCCAAGGTGATCGAGCCGTCCTTGGCCACCGACGCCAGCTTGTACGGGCCGGCCGACGGGAACCGCTTGAGGTCCGCATCGGGTTTCAGATCCCAGGTGGTGTTCCAGGCCTCGGCGATCTTGTCGATGGTCGGTCCGTCGCCGGTTTGCAGCGCCTTCGCCACTCCGCCGTCGCCGAGGCCCAATGCGTCGTCCAGCACGTGCGCCGGCAGCATCGACGTCGCGGCGAACAACTGCCCGTAGTCCGTGACCGCGCGGTCACGGACGAAGACGGCGCGAGCCCGCTTCTGGCCCGGGGTGCAGTCGACGGCGGCGAGATCGGCGTATCCAGCACGGCTGGCCGCGTCGAACGCCGGGAACTGCCCCGACTGCGCGGCCCAGGCCAGCACCATGTCGTCGCAGGTGACGGGCTTGCCGTCGGAGTACACGGCACTGTCGTTGATCTTGTAGTCGAGGGTCAGCGGGGCGCGGCCGACGACAGAGACGGTGCCGAAGTCACGGTCGGCGACCACCTGCCCGTCGGGCCCGCGAAAGTTGAAGCCTGTCTGCACCCGCGAAAAGGCCTGCGGCGCACCGGATGCCGCGCCGACGACCGACGCGGTGTTGTAGGTGGGCAGAGCGCCGTCGACGATGTAGTCGACGGCGTCAGCCGAACTGTCACAACCGGTTAGGCCGAAACCGGCCACCAACATCACCGCACCGGCCAATGCGCGGAACCGCACAGGCATGGTGGGCTAGCCCCGGCTGTTTCGCTTACCCGACGGCTTACCGGTGGGCCGCAAGGGCTTGGCCCCCGGCGCCGGCTTTGCCGGTGCGTCCACCACGCCGACCGTCACCTCGTCGCCACCGGAAGTGCCGCGCTCGGTCGACGACTTGCGGCGGTTGAGCACGCGGCGGGTGTGGTTCTTGACCAGGTCGGTGCGCTCGCGCATCGACACCAGCAGCGGAGTGGCGAAGAAGATCGACGAGTAGGTGCCGACGATGACACCGACCAGCTGAACGAGCGCCAGGTCCTTGAGCGTGCCCACGCCCAGCAGCCACACCGCGACCACCATCAGCGAGATGATCGGCAGCGCCGAGATGAGGCTGGTGTTGATGGACCGCATGAAGGTCTGGTTGACCGCCAGGTTGGCCTGCTCGGCGAAGGTCCGTCGAGTGGTGTGCTCGAAGCCGTGGGTGTTCTCCTCGACCTTGTCGAACACGATGACGGTGTCGTACAGCGAGAAGCCCAGAATCGTCAACAGGCCGATCACCGTGGCCGGCGTGACCTCGAACCCGACGAGCGAGTAGACACCCGCCGTACTGACCAGGTCGAACGCCAGTGAGGCCAATGCCGCCAGCGCCATGTACCGCTCATAGCGAATGGTGATGTAGATGGCGACGATGACGACGAACACCACCAGCGCGATCAGCGCCTTCTTCGTGATCTGATCACCCCAGGTCGACGAGACCGCGGAGTCGCTGATCACGTTCTTGGAGGCCTTGCCGTCCTCGCCCTTCGGCTGGAACGCATCGAACAGCGCGTTGCGCAGCTTCTCGGTGTCCGCGGTCGACAGCGTCGAGGTGCGGATCTGCAGGGTGGCCGAGTCGCCGTTACCGACCCGCACGACCGACTCCGGCGCGTGGCCGAGGGTCTTGCTGAAGACGTCCTCGACGCCCTGCGGGGTGGCAGTGGCGCTGACACCCGCGACGGGCATGGCGACCTTGGTACCGCCCTCGAAGTCGATACCGAAGTTGAATCCACGGATACCGATGCTGGCGATCGCGATGAGCATGATCAGCGCGCTGATCGCGTACCACATGCGGCGCTTGCCGATCACCTCGAAGGCGCCGGTACCGGTGTAGAGCCGGACGAAGAAGCTGTGGTGCGGCAGGTTGCCGTCCGGCTCCGAGGCCGTGGTTTCCGCGACCTCGGTGGCCGAATCCTCTTCGGCCGCAGCCGATTCGGTCAGTTCCAACTCGGTGTCATCTGCTGAATGCTTCGACATATCGGTGTTACCCCCGTCCCGTCAGGCTGGCCGCTCGCCGCTCGCGCGCAATCTGCTGCACGGCGCCGAGGCCGTTGTACGAAGGCTTGGCCAGGGTGGCCGACTTGGATGCCAGGAAGACCAGCGGCCAGGTCACCAGGAACACCACCACGACGTCGAGGATCGTGGTCAGGCCCAAGGTGAACGCGAAGCCCTTCACCTGGCCGACGGCCAGGACGTACAGCACCAGGGCGGCCAGGAAGGTCACCGCGTTGCCGGACAGAATCGTCTTGCGGGCCCGGGCCCAACCGCGCGGCACCGCCGAGCGGAAGCTGCGGCCTTCCCGGATCTCGTCCTTGATGCGTTCGAAGAACACCACGAACGAGTCGGCGGTCGTACCGATACCGATGATCAGACCTGCGATACCGGCCAGGTCCAGCGTGTAGTTGATGTACCTGCCCAGAAGCACCAGGATCGCGAACACCATGGCGCCCGACGCGACCAGCGACAGCGCGGTCAGGACTCCGAGGACCCGGTAGTAGGCCAGCGAGTACAGCAGCACCAGACCGAGGCCGATCAGACCGGCCCAGAGCCCGGCCCGCAGCGACGTCAGACCCAGCGTGGCCGACACCGTCTCGGCCTCGGACGACTCGAACGACAGCGGCAGCGAGCCGTACTTCAGCACGTTGGCCAGGTCCTTCGCCGTGGTGGCGTTGAAGTGGCCGGTGATCTGCGTGCGTCCACCCGGGATCGCTTCCTGGATGGCGGGGGCGCTGACCACCTGGGAGTCGAGAACGAAGGCGGTCTGGGTGCCGATGTTGGCGGCGGTGAAGGTGGCCCACACATCGGCGGCCTTCTCCTTGAACGTGACGTCGACGACGTACTCGCCCTGCTGCTGATTCAGGCCCGACGACGCGTCCTTGATCTCGTCACCGCTGATGATCGACTTGTCCAGCAGGTAGACCTCTTTGTGGTCCTTGGAGCAGGTCACCAGCGGCAGGTTCGGGTCGTCGTTGCCGGCCAGCACGTCCTGCTGGTCGCAGCGGGTGGCCTGGAACTGCAGCGCGAGCAGCTGGATCTGCGGCTGCGTGCTCTGACGCAGGGCCTTCTCATCGGCGATGCGCTGAGCCAACTCGGCCTTGGGGCCGTGCGCATCGGGCGCGCCCGGTGCCGGAGCACCAGGGGCGGGAGCGGCCGGAGCACCGGGGGCCGGAGCGCCAGGGACCGGAGCGGCGGGGGCACCAGGCGCGGGCGCGCCGGGTTCTGCGGGCGCGGGCGCCGGAGCAGTCGGGCTGTCCGACGGTGCCGGGGTCGGCTCCTCGGGGAACGGCCGCGGCTGCGGGGCCGGCGCGGGCGCCGGAGCGGTGGATGCCGGGTGCGCGGGCACGCCCGGCGTCGGCTGGGTGACCGGGGCCTCGGGCTCGGCCGGGGCGATCAGCGGCGGCATACCGCCGCCGCCGGGACCACCAGGCATCGGCAGGATGCCCGGAGGCAGACCAGGGGCTCCGGGAGCGCCAGGTGCGCCGGGAGCCGGCGCGGCGGGCTTCGCGGGCTGCGCGCCCTGAGCCGGGATGACGTGCACGACGGGCCGGATGTACAGCCGCGCGGTCTGGCCCAGGTTGCGGGCCTCGCTGCCGTCCTGGCCGGGCACGGTGATGATCAGGTTCGAACCGTCGATGACGACCTCAGAGCCGGAGACACCGAGTCCGTTCACCCGGGATCCGATGATCTCCTGGGCCTGGATCAGCGCCTCGCGGGTGGGCGTCGAGCCGTCAGGGGTACGTGCAGTCAGGGTGACCCGGGTACCGCCCTGCAGGTCGATGCCCAGCTTGGGCTTGGCCTGCTTGTCGCCGGTGAGAAACACCAGTAGGTAGGCACCGACGAGCAGCGCCAGGAAGAACGACAAATAGCGGTATGGGTGCACCGGCGCCGAAGACGATGCCACGGTTCTAGGGTCTCCTTGAGATCGGTACGGTCAGCCCCGCAAAGGGTACGTGCTGGTGCGGGAATGTCAGCCTTCGGTCTTCGGCGCGCCCTCTTCGGCCGACGCCGCAGTCAATTCTTCGGAGTCCTCAGCCGAGTCCTCGGTGGCCTCGATACGGTCGCGCACGGCCAGCTTCATCCAGGTGGTGATGACGCCGGGGGCGATCTCCAGATCCACGTTGTCGTCGTCGATCCGGGCGATGGTGCCCAGCAGACCGGAGGTGGTGTGCACGCGGTCGCCGACATTCAGCGAGTTGTGCAGGTCGATGGTGGCCTGCATCTGCTTCCGCTGACGCCGCGATGCGAAGAACATGAACGCACCCATGACCAGGAGCAGCGGCAGAAAGACAACCAAATCCATGACAGCGAAAATCTTTCGTTCTGTTGAGTCTGTGAACAGGCAGGCGAGCCGGACCAGCCGAGCGCCGTGCCGCGGTACTGACCAGTGTGCCATCACGGGCGTCAGTGCCCGCAACCGGCGCAATCGCTGACCCGCCGAAACGGCAGGCGCCTAGCGCGTGGCGGGGTATCCGACGGGCAGCAGCACGTCGCCCGACGTGGTCCGGAAGTAGACCTGCCATTGGTAGTAGCCGGCGAACGCGGCGGGATCAGCGGCCAGTACCGCCGCGTAATCGTTGACCGCGCGGACATAGGCGCCGGAATGGTTGTAGTGGTGCACGGCGCGGTCGTGGTCGGCGGCGAAACCGTTGGCGGCCAGATAGCGACCGGCCGCCAGGATCGAGTCCCGGGGTGCGCGGATGTCCCCGGAGCCGTACGCGGCGAACGTCGACGGCAGGAACTGCATGGGGCCCTGTGCCCCGGCCGTACTGTCGCCGTTGATCCGGCCGAACCGCGACTCGATCAGGTTGATCGCCGCGAGGTAGGTCCAGTCGACCCCGGAGGCCGCCTCGGCTTCGCGGTAGTAGCCGAGCAGTTCGTCGGCGGGCGCCGGCGGCTGGATGGTCCACAGCGGGATGGCGTCGCGCGGCGGTGTCATGCCGAACAGCTGGCGGCCGGCGTCGACGTTGCGGTCGTAGGCCGCGGCCAGCGTCGGCGGGATGCGCGGGGCGATGACCGCATCCCACTCCGGATGCCTGGCGATCTCGCGGTACGCCGTCTGTTGCCGGTGCGCAGCGGCGATCAGTGCGGGTTCCGGCGTCGCCGGATCGCGCACGGCCTGTTCGTCGGCGACCAGGCCGTCGGCGAGTTGCACCGGGTCAGGACCGGGATCCGCGGCAGACGTGCCGCCACCGGTGAACGCCAGCACGACAGCAACAACGACGGTCGCGCAGCGGCGGATCACCCCAAGGATCCGATCAGCAAGGCGGCGATGCCGAGCACCGGCAAGGTGCCCTGGGTGATGGCAGCCCGCGCCTTGTCCGGGGACGACAGCAGCAGCACCAGCGCCGCGGCGGCCATGGAACCGATGCCTGCGAAGATCAGCGCCAGGCCGATGCCCTTGCACCCCATGATGATTGCCGCGATACCGACGGCGGTGACGATGGCCAGGAACAGGTTGTAGAACCCCTGGTTGAAGGCCAGCTCCTTGGTGTCCACCGCCTGCTGCTCAGTGAGGCCGAAGGTGGCCCTGGTCCGCGGCGAAGTCCAGGTGAGCGACTCCATCACGAAGATGTACACGTGCAACAGCGCGGCCAGGCCGGCAACGATCAACCCTGCAGTCAGCATGGGTCCTATTCAAACAGCCCGGACTGCCCAAATCCGTTTATCGGCGGTTGCAGGCCCAGATGCGTCCATGCCTGCGGGGTCGCCACGCGCCCCCGTGGAGTCCGCGCGATCATGCCGGCCCGCACCAGGAACGGCTCGCAAACCTCCTCGACGGTGGTGGCCTCCTCCCCGACCGCGACCGCCAGCGTCGAGACACCGACCGGACCGCCCCCGAAACTCTTTGTCAGAGCGGTCAATACGGCCCGGTCCAGCCGATCCAGGCCGAGCTCGTCGACGTCATAGACCGCCAGCGCCGCCTTGGCGACGTCACGGGTGATGACGCCGTCCGCGCGGACCTCGGCGTAGTCACGGACCCGGCGCAGCAACCGGTTGGCGATACGGGGCGTGCCGCGGGACCGCCGGGCCACCTCGGCGCCGGCCTCCACACCGAGCTCGATGCCGAGGATGCCGGCCGAACGGGCCAGCACGCGCTCCAGTTCGGGCGGTTCGTAGAAGTCCATGTGCGCGGTGAAACCGAACCGGTCGCGCAGCGGGCCGGTCAACGCGCCCGACCGGGTCGTCGCGCCGACCAGGGTGAACGGCGCAACCTCCAGCGGAATCGACGTCGCGCCCGGGCCCTTGCCGACCACCACGTCGACCCGGAAGTCCTCCATGGCGAGGTACAGCATCTCCTCGGCGGGCCGGGCGATGCGGTGAATCTCGTCGATGAACAGGACGTCGCCCTCGACCAGGTTGCTGAGCATGGCGGCCAGGTCGCCGGCACGTTCCAGGGCGGGGCCGGAGGTGACGCGCAGCGAGGTACTCAGCTCGGCGGCGATGATCATGGCCAGCGACGTCTTGCCGAGACCGGGCGGGCCGGACAGCAGGATGTGGTCGGGTGTGCCGCCGCGGTTCTTGGCGCCTTCGAGTACCAGTTGCAGCTGTTCCCGGACCCGGGGCTGGCCGATGAACTCACGCAGCGATTTGGGCCGCAGGCTGGCGTCGACGTCGCCTTCACCGACGGTCAGCGCGGGTGAGACGTCCCGCTCGTCGGGTTCGACGCCGTCGTCCTCGAACCGGCTCACTTCTTACCCAACATCGACAGGGCCGACCGCAACGCGGTCGCGGTGTTGGCCTCGGGATCGTTGGCCAGCACCTTGTCGGTGGCCTCTTCGGCCTGCTTGGCCGGAAAGCCAAGTCCGATAAGGGCTTCCACGACGGGACCGCGAATGGAATGCCCGCCGGCAACACCGACGCCGGCACCGGCCGTCGCGCCGATCTTGTCGCGCAGTTCCAGGACCATGCGCTCGGCGCCGCGCTTGCCGATGCCCGGCACGCGGGTCAGCGCCGTGACGTCACCATCGGCCAGGGCCTGCCGCAACGTCGGGGCGTCATAGACCGCCAACGTCGCCAGCGCGATCTTCGGACCGACGCCGGACACCCCGAGCAGGACGTTGAACAGGTCCCGGGCGTCGGAGTCGGCGAAGCCGTACAGCGTCTGGGAGTCCTCTCGCACGATCATCGCGGTGATCAGTCGGGACTCGGCGCCGCGGCGCAGGGTGGACAGGGTCGCCGGGGTGGCCATGATCTTGTAGCCGACGCCGGCGGCCTCGATCACCGCGTGATCGAGTGCGATGTCGATGACCTCGCCACGGACCGATGCGATCATGCGCGTGCCGCCTTCACCTTCGCTGCGTACTGCTTCTTGAATTCGGCGGCCTTGGCCTCCGCCTCGGCCATCCGGGCGATCATGGGCGCCCGCCAGCAGTGGCAGATGGCCAGGGCCAGGGCGTCAGCGGCGTCGGCCGGAGTTGGTTTCTGTTGCAGTCCAAGAATTTTGGTCACCATGGTGGTGACCTGAGCCTTGTCCGCGCGACCGTTGCCGGTGACCGCGGCCTTCACCTCACTGGGCGTGTGGAAATGCACGTCGATCCCCCGCCGGGCGGCCGCCAGCGCGATGACGCCGCCGGCCTGCGCGGTGCCCATGGCGGTATTCGCGTTCTGGTTGGCGAACACCCGCTCGATGGCGATCACGTCGGGACGATGCGTGTCCATCCAGTGCTCGACGGTGTCGCTGATGGTCAGCAGCCGGCGGTGCAACTCGACGTCGGACGGGGTACGCACCACGTCGACATCGAGCGCGGTGACCTTGCGCCCTGTGCCTCCCTCGACCATCGAGAGGCCACAGCGCGTCAGACCGGGGTCGACGCCCATCACCCGCACGCCTACTCCTCACTAGATCCCGAACAGCTGTTCGATAGCTTAGCGGGCAGCGGCGACAGGACGCGCCAGGGACACGCTCAGATCTGGAAGTAGCCGGACCGCGAGCCCCGCTGAATCTCCTGAGCCAGCTCGGCGATGCGCGCTTCGGACGCTCCCCACCAGCGGACCAGTTCACGGTCCGCCTGGACGCCCTCGCGTTCGACGATGATCGACCAGCGGGCCCCGAACAGCTTGGCCAGCAGCCAGAACGGCCAGACCAACAGGAATGGCAGCACCAGCGCGACTGCCAACCAATCCAGCAACGCGAAGTCGAGCGCGTCGAGCGTGTCCGAGTACGGCCACCAGCGCCGACGCACGCGCCACTGCGTCCCGTCGGGGTCCTTGACTACCGGCATGCCGAAGCCGACTACTCCTCGTCGAGCTGTGCGGCGACGTCGTCCGGGATGTCGACGTTGGTGTAGACGTTCTGCACGTCGTCACTGTCCTCGAGGGCGTCGACCAGTTTGAACACTTTGCGGGCACCCTCGATGTCGACCGTGACCGACACCGACGGCTGGAAACCGGACTCGGCCGAGTCGTAGTCGATGCCGGCGTCCTGCAGTGCGGTGCGCACGGCGACCAGGTCGGTCGGCTCGCAGATCACTTCGAACGCCTCACCAAGGTCGTTGACCTCTTCGGCACCGGCGTCCAGGACGGCCATCAGCACGTCGTCCTCGGTCTGGCCGTTCTTCTCCAGGGTGATGATGCCCTTGCGGGAGAACAGGTAGGACACCGAACCGGGGTCGGCCATGTTGCCGCCGTTGCGGGTCATGGCGACGCGGACCTCACCGGCGGCGCGGTTGCGGTTGTCGCTCAGGCACTCGATGAGCACCGCGACACCGTTGGGGCCGTAGCCCTCGTACATGATGGTCTGCCAGTCGGCGCCGCCGGCTTCTTCGCCGGCACCGCGCTTGCGCGCGCGCTCGATGTTGTCGTTCGGGACCGAGGTCTTCTTGGCCTTCTGGATGGCGTCGTACAGGGTCGGGTTGCCACCGGGGTCACCACCGCCGGTGCGCGCAGCGACCTCGATGTTCTTGATCAGCTTGGCGAACTCTTTACCTCGGCGCGCGTCCTTGACGGCCTTCTGGTGCTTGGTTGTCGCCCACTTGGAATGGCCGCTCATGCGTGTCCGCCCTCTTTCTGATCAAACGTCAGCTGACCAGTTTACGTGGACGGGTGACGCGCCCTGACCGGCCTGGTCGATCGCAGAATCGGAGGCTATTTCTTGACCGGTTGCGTCAGGTTGTAGACGGTGTCGGAACCGACCTTCAGCGGCGCGAAGTTGGCGCTCACCCAGTCCGCGATGTCACTGTGCGCATCGGCGCCCCAGTGCCCCTTGCTGTCGGACACGATGTAGTACGCCACTTCGTGATTGGCCACGTAGGACTGGAATTGCTGCAGCGTCGGCGCCGGGTCGCTGCCGCCGAACCCGCCGATCGCGATGACGGGCGTGCGGGTGTCGAGCTCCAGACCGGCAGCCGGCGACGACCGGTCGATCGCGGCGGACCACTTCGTGGTGGTGGCCTTGAGCAGCGCGTTCAGTTGGGGGTTGTCGTCACGCTGACCGAAGCCGCCATGTCCCTTGTCGTCCTTGTCCGCCGGGCCGACGGATGGGCCGCCACCGAGGTGCGGCTGACCGAAGGTCGCAAGCGAGTAGGCCACCGATCCCCCGGCCGCGCCGAACATCGCGAGACCCAGCGCCAGCGTCGCGATGCGCTTGCGGTTGTCCCCGGCACCGGCCCACACCAGTGCCACGGCGCCGACAATGGCGGCGACCAGGAGCACCCAGCGCAATGCGGGCAGCCAGTCGGCGTTACGGCCCAGGATCACGAAGCCCCACACCCCGCTGGCCAAAAGGACTGTCGTCAAACCGATCCGGTGGAACAGGGAATCCCGGCGGCGCCAGAACTCGATGACGAAGATCGCGAACATCGCGGCCATCGCCGGAGCCAGCGCGAGGCAGTAGTACGGGTGCACGTTGGTCTTCATGAAGCTCAGCACCAGGCCGACGCTCACCAGCCAGCCTCCGAACAGGATGGCGCCGGCGCGGACCCGATCGGTGCGGGGCGCCCGCCCGCGAGAAATCAGCACCAGCACGGTGGCCAGTAGCGCGGCCGGCACCAGCCAGCCGATCTCGAAGCCGAACTCGCCGGTGAACAACCGCGGCAGGCCCTGGGTCTGATCGCCGAAGCCGCCGCCGTGGTGCCCTGCCGTCTTCATCGCCTCGCCGGCGGCATGCCCGGCGTGCTCACCGGTGAGCGTGTGCACGGTCGACGGCTTGTCGGGGTCGGTCTTGCCCATGTGGTTCTTGCCGAGCACGCGACCAAAGCCGTTGTAGCCCAACACCAGATTCATGAAGCTGTTGTCGGTCGAGCCCGCCATGTACGGGCGCGACGACGCAGGCCACAGGATCGTCAGCACCACAAACCAGCCGGCGGAGACGAGCAGCGCACCCAACGCACCCAGCAGGTGCCATAGCCGGCTGCGCAGCGCGACCGGCGCGGCGATCAGGTAAGTCAGACCGAGGGCCGGCGCCACCATCACGCCTTCGAGCATCTTGGCCAGGAACGCGAACCCGAGTGCGACACCGGCCAGCGCCATCCACTTGGCGCCACCGCGGCGAGCCGCGCCGTCGACACTGTCTTTCAACGCCCGAACGGTGAAGCAGGCGGCCAGCGTCATCAGCAGCACCATGGCCGCGTCCGGATTGTTGAAGCGGAACATCATCGCGGACACCGGGGTTAGCGCGAGAACCGCGCCGGCGAGCAGGCCGGCGGCCGGACCACTGATCCGTCGTACCGCGGCGTAGAGCAGCCAGACCGAGCCGACCGCCATCAGCGCCTCGGGGATCAGCATGCTCGCGCTACTGAAGCCGAAGATCTGGCCGGACAAGGCCATCACCCACTGCGACAGCGGCGGCTTGTCGACGGTGATGACGTTGTTCGGGTCGATGGACCCGAACAGCAGCGCCTCCCAGTTCCGCGAACCGGCCCACACCGCGGCGGCGTAGAACTGGTTGCCCATGCCGTTGACGGTGATGTTCCACAGGTAGCCGATCGCGGTGACGATCAGGAGCAGGGCCAGCGCCGAGCGCTCACCGGTCTTGGTGGCGAGACTCCAGCGGCGCGGCGCCGGGGTCTGCGGCTCGTCCGTCGGGGCGTCCAGAACGGCAGCGGATGTCGTACTCACCCGACCATTAAGGCAGCCCCAGCTATGGCCGAGCTGTGAAGCGGGCGAGCCACCGCTATGACTTGGGGATAGCCCCGCAGTAGATGAATCTGCTCACAATCAGCAGATTCATCGCCAGCATATCCAGTGAACACTCGTACACTCACCGCATGGACGACCCCACTGCCAGCGAAGCCGGCGCCCTCGCCGAGCTCGGCCTCAATGAGCTGGGCACGGCCGTCGATGGCATCCACAAGATCCAGCGCGCCATCTCCGAGCGGGTGTTCCGGCTGGTGGGCTTCGGCGTCGGCCCGGCCGCCAAGCCCGTGAAGATCGTCTACGACGCCATCACCGACGGCGTCTACTCCACCATCAGTCACACGATGACGACCGCCGCGCCCATCGCCGGCAAGGCAGTCCACGGACAGGCCGCCGGAAAACTGTCTGAACACGCCGGTGGCGCCCGGGTGCTCGGCGCGCTGCAAGGGTTGATCGGCGACAAGCTCCACGAGCAGGGCTCGGTACTGGCGACCACCATGTCGGTGCGCGTCGAGGGCCGGCCGGTGGCTCTGGAGCCCGACAGCCTGCGAGCTGCCTATCCCGCCGCAACAGGTGACGTCGTGGTGTTTCTCCACGGTTTGATCGAGACCGAGGCGTTCTGGGCGCTCGGCAAGCGACCGACGTACAGCCAGCGGCTCGGGGCCGACATCGGCATCACCGGCGTCGAGATCCGCTACAACACCGGGCTGCACATCTCCGACAACGGCCGTCTGCTCGCCGAACTGCTGGACCAACTGGTGGCCGCGTGGCCGGTCCCGGTGACGACGATCTCGCTGGTCGGCCACTCGATGGGCGGCCTGGTGATCCGGTCGGCCTGCGCGGTGCCCGACCGGTCGTGGGTGGACCGGGTGCGCACCGTCGTCACGCTCGGCACCCCGCATACCGGTGCGCCGCTGGAGAAGCTCGCGCACTTCGGGTCGGCGGCGCTCAGCGCGCTGCCCGAGACCCGGCCGTTCGGCAGCCTGTTGCGGCGGCGCAGCACCGGGATCCGCGACCTGCGGTTCGGCTCCCTCGACGAACGCGACTGGCGCGACCGCGATGCCGATGCCCTGCGTGCCGAGGCGCAAACCGACGTCCCGCTGCTCGACGGGGTCGAGTACTACTGCGTGAGCGCGACCCTCGCCCGGACGCCGGCCAACCCGATCGGCTGGGTGCTCGGCGACGGGCTGGTGCAGGTGCGCAGCGCGCAAGGCCGAAGCAAGAAGCGCGACATGGGATTTGAGCGCGACAACCGCCTGCACCTACCGGAGGCGAACCACTTCACCCTGCTCAACGACGAACGGATCTACGACCGGTTGCGCGTCTGGTTGGCGTGATTTGTGCACGAAAATCCGCGGTCAGCGCGGAAAATCGTGCACAAATCACTCGAGGGAGTCGACGAAGAGCTTGTGAATGCGGCGGTCGCCGGTAACCTCGGGATGGAACGATGTGGCCAGCATGCGGCCCTGACGGACCGCGACGGGATGGCCGGCTGCGCGGGCCAAGACCTCGACTTCGGGGCCGACGCGCTCGACCCACGGCGCCCGGATGAACACCGCGTGCACCGGCTCGTCCAGCCCGACGAAGTCGAGGTCGCCTTCGAATGAATCGACCTGACGGCCGAAAGCGTTGCGCCGCACCGTCATATCGATCCCACGCAGCGGCAGAGCCTCGCGCCCCGGTACGCCCGCGTCGTTGATCTCGGTGGCCAGCAGGATCATTCCGGCGCAGGACCCGTAGCAGGGCATGCCCGCCGCCAGCCGGGCGCGCAACGGCTCCAGCAGTTCCAGCTCGCGCAGCAGATGACTCATCGCGGTGGATTCACCACCCGGAATCACCAGGGCGTCAACGCTATTCAGCTCGGTGAGGCGCCGGACCGTGGACACCTCGGCACCTGCGTCACGCAGGGCAGCCAGATGCTCTCGGGTGTCCCCCTGCAAGGCCAGGACACCGACGTGCGGGCTCACTCGGCCGGTGGGACGAAACCACGCTGGTAGCGAGTCAGCCCCTCCTGCATCACAGCGGCCACCATCTCGCCGTACTGGTTGAAAATCTTGCCCTGGGTCAGCGCACGGCCGCCGCACGCCGACGGCGACGACTGGTCGTACAGCAGCCATTCGTCGGCCCGGAACGGCCGCATGAACCACATGGCGTGGTCCAGCGAGGCGATGTTCATATGTTTGCGTGCCTCAAGATGATTCACCTGCGCCGAACCCAGCAGGGTCAGGTCGCTCATGTAGGCCAGGGCGCAGATGTGCAGGACGTGGTCGTCGGGCAGCGGGTCGCGATGCCGGAACCAGACCTGCTGCTGCGACGCCTTGCCGGGTACCCGGGCCACCTGGTCGCGCGGCACGATGCGCACGTCCCACTCGGCGAACTGGGCGAACCCGGCGTCGTCGAACGCGCCGGCGGACCGGAAGCCCTTCGACAGGTCGGGCGGCGGCGGCACCGGCATGGCGTCCTGGTGCTCGATGCCGGACTGATCGGTCTGGAAGGACGCCGACATCGAGAAAATGGTCTCGCCGTGCTGGATGGCACTCACGCGGCGGGTGCAGAACGACCCACCGTCCCGAATGCGCTCCACCATGTACACCGTCGGTGCGCGGGCGTCACCGGGACGCAGGAAGTACCCGTGCAGCGAGTGCACCTGGTACTTCGAATCCACGGTGCGCACCGCGGACACCAACGACTGACCGGCTACGTGGCCACCGAAAGTGCGCTGCAGGAAACCCGATTCCGGGCTGAAGACACTGCCGCGATAGATGTTGACCTCGAGTTGCTCGAGGTCGAGTATCTGCTCGATTGCCACGTGTTGGTTTTACCAGCCCCGCTCGGCGAGCCGATGCGGCTCCGGCACATCCTCCACGTTGATACCGACCATGGCCTCGCCCAGACCGCGCGACACCTTGGCCAGCGTGTCGGGGTCGTCGTAGAACGTCGTCGCCTTGACGATGGCCGCGGCGCGGGCCGCCGGGTCGCCGGACTTGAAGATGCCCGAGCCGACGAACACGCCCTCTGCGCCCAGCTGCATCATCATCGCGGCGTCGGCCGGGGTGGCGATGCCGCCAGCGGTGAACATCGTCACGGGCAGCTTGCCGGCCCGCGCGACCTCGACCACCAGCTCGTACGGCGCCTGCAATTCCTTTGCGGCAACGTACAGTTCGTCCTCCGACAGCGACGACAGCCGACGGATTTCGCCGCCGATCTTGCGCATGTGCGTGGTGGCGTTCGAGACGTCACCGGTGCCGGCCTCACCCTTGGAGCGGATCATGGCCGCGCCCTCGTTGATGCGGCGCAGCGCCTCACCCAGGTTGGTGGCGCCGCACACGAACGGCACGGTGAACTTCCACTTGTCGATGTGGTGGGTGTAGTCGGCCGGGGTCAGCACCTCGGACTCGTCGATGTAGTCCACGCCGAGGCTCTGCAGAATCTGCGCCTCGACGAAGTGGCCGATGCGAGCCTTCGCCATCACTGGGATGGTGACGGCGTCGATGATGCCCTCGATCATGTCCGGATCGCTCATCCGCGAGACGCCGCCCTGCGCGCGGATATCGGCGGGTACGCGCTCGAGCGCCATGACGGCTACGGCGCCTGAGCCTTCGGCGATACGTGCCTGCTCGGGTGTGACGACGTCCATGATGACGCCGCCCTTCAGCATCTCGGCCATGCCGCGCTTGACCCGGGCTGTGCCCGTCTGACCGCTGTTATCCGCTGCGGTATCCACTGCAATCTCCCTCAAGAATTTGGTACACGGCAAGTCTAGTGGCCGGTCCAAATCGGTTATCCGCGCAGGTCAGCGGATAGGCTGAGGCTCCGGGCCCGCCGCCCCCAATTCGCGCTTGCCGTCCGCCAATTCGCCTGCGAGCGAAAGGTATTCACCGAGCTGCAATGGATAGACAATCTCACCATCTGCGGCCAGCCGAGCGATGACCGCCGCGTCGCACCAGCGATGAGCGTGGATCGACTGCCGTTCCACCGTGGTGTGGCCACTGGTCACCGGTTCGAACCGTGAGGTGCGGTACACGAAGAAGAACTCCTCGCTGCGGATCACAGATCCGTTGAATTCGAACACCGCCTCGCGACGCCACACCGGGCCGGTCAGCTCGGCCGGGTCGACCTTCAGCCCGGTCTCCTCGGCGATCTCACGGGCGGCGGCGTCGGACAGCGACTCGTCTGGTTCGACCGCTCCCCCGACGGTGAACCACCACCGCGGCGCCATCAGCGGGTCGGCGGCCGGGTCACTGCCGCAGAACAGGAGCACCTGCCCATCCTGGTCCAGCAGCACCACCCGGGCCGACGTACGTCGGCCCGCGCCGGCCTCGTGCCGCGAGGCCCGTTCGACGATCTCGAAATACGTTGGCATGGCGGCGGTTCCGCCCAGATGCAACCAGCGCACCAGGGTTCGCTCGCGCAGCGCCAAGGTGTCGCGCACGGCGTCGTTGTGGAAGCGGCGGGCCAGCAGCACGCGGGCCTCGGCGTCGGCGAGCTCGGCGACCAACGACACCGGGATGGACGCCGGATCGACCTGCGCCAGGGCCGCCGACAGTTCGTTCTCGGCGGCCTCGCGGGCCGCCCGGGGTGCCAGTTCTGCATCGGCCGCGAGCCCTGCCAGCCGGCGTCCCGCCGGGCGGGACCCGTACGCATCGACGGCGACAGCCCGCGCCACCACCGCCCGCCGCGCCAGCGCCCCGTCCAGGGCCTGCCACGACAGGTCGTAGCGCACGTGCAGGCGGTCCAGCCGGTGCGCGGTCTGATACGCCCACACCACGGTGATCAGGACCGTCAGCGCCAGCCAGACCAGCGCGATCCAAAGGAACCAGTGCACGCCGGTCATTTCTTCTTCGCGCAAGCGCTCATCAGGCCTCCACCCGGACCTTCGTCCCCGACCCGGCCACCGTCTCGTAGACCAGCATGATCTGCTGCGCGACCACCGACCAGTCGTAGCGGCGCACTGCCTGGGTGGCTGCCTCGGCGTATCGGCGGCGGGCCGCGTCGTTCGACAACATCTCGACCAGCGCATCGCCGAGCGCCTCGGCGTCGTCGACCGGTACCAGTCGGCCCGCCTCGCCCTGATCGAGCACGCGCCGGAAGGCATCCAGATCGCTGGCCACCACGGGGGTGCCCGCGGCCATGGCCTCGACCAGCACGATGCCGAAACTCTCGCCGCCGGTGTTCGGGGCGCAGTAGACATCGGCGCTACGCATGGCCGACGCCTTCTCGGCGTCGTCGACCAGGCCGAGGAACCTCAGGTGCCCCGCGTGCTCGCCGACGGTCTCCTTGAGCGCGTCCTCGTCGCCGCGGCCGACGATCAGCACCTCGACGTCCGGGCAGGCAGCCACCAGTTTGGGCAGCGCACCGACGAGCACCTGCATGCCCTTGCGCGGCTCGTCGAACCGGCCGAGGAACAGCACGGTGCGGCCGGGCCGCGGATAGCCGGGCAGCAGCGGGGCGTGGTCGAACGCCGACACGTCGACGCCGTTGGGAATCTCCACGGCGTCCGAGCCGAGGGCCTCCATCTGCCAGCGCCGCGCCAGATCGGACACCGCGATGCGGCCCATGATCTTCTCGTTCCAGGGCCGCAGAATCCCCTGAAAGACGTTGAGCGTCAACGATTTCGTGGTCGAGGTGTGGAACGTCGCGACGATCGGTCCGCTGGCCACCATCAGCGCCAGCAGTGACAGGCTCGGCGCGTTGGGCTCGTGCAGGTGCAGCACGTCGAACTCGCCGTCGATGATCCAGCGCTTGACCATCCGGCGTGTCGCGGGGCCGAACCGCAGCCGCGCCACGGACCCGTTGTACGGGATGGGCACGGCCTTGCCACCGGAGACGACGTAGTCGGGCAGGTCGGCGTGCGTCTCCGCCGACGACGGTGCCAGCACGCTGACCTCGTGGCCGTAGCCGCGCATCACCTCGGCCAACTGCAGCACGTGTGCCTGAACGCCACCCGGTACGTCGAACGAGTACGGGCACACCATGCCGATGCGCATCAGTCGTTCCCGGCCAACCGGGCCCGACGTTCCTCGGACAAGTCGGCCAACCACTGCGGTTGCAGCATGTGCCAGTCGGTGGGGTGCGCGGCGATGCCTGCCTCAAAGCGCGTGGCCAGGTCCTGAGTGATGGCAGCGACATCGCCGCTGGACGTGTCGAGCGGCGACGAGACGTCGAACTGCCAGTCGTTGGGTTTGTTCCAGCACTGCACCGTCAGCAGCGTCGCACCCGTCGTCACGGCGAGCTTGGCCGGACCCGCCGGCAGCCGGGTCGGCTCGCCGAAGAGGTTGACCTGCACGCCATTTCGGGACAGGTCACGATCGGCCATGAGGCAGACGACGCGGCCCTCCTGCAGCCGTTCGGTGAGCACCTCGAACGGCGGACGCACGCCCCCGGTCAGCGGCAGAATCTCGAATCCCAGCGATTCGCGGTACTCGACGAAACGGTTGTACAGCGACTCGGGTTTCAGCCGTTCGGCAACCGTGGTGAACTTTCCGTACTGGTGCACCACCGAGACACCGGCCATGTCCCAGTTGCCACTGTGCGGCACCGCCAGGATGACGCCCTTACCGTTTTCGAGCCCCCGGGCAATGTGCTCGGTCCCGACCAGACAGTGCCGCAGCTTCTCACCGAGGGTGCGCTGGTTCATCGACGGCAGCCGGAACGCCTCCCGCCAGTACCGGCCGTACGACGCCAGCGAGGCACGGATCATGCGGCCGGGCACCTTGGCCGGCCGGACGCCCAGCACCCGGGCCAGATTCTTGCGCAGCTGCTCGGGACCGCCGCCGCGCGCCGCGTACAGCGCACCCGCGTCGAACATGTTGCGGGCGGCGAACTCCGGCATCGTCCGGATCAGGCCCCACCCGGCTGCGTAGCCGAGGTCCTTGATCTGCTCGCCCATCGGGACGTCGAAGCCCCCGAAGGACGGAACACCGCCGGTGGGAACGCTCATGGCTGCTCCTTGGTGGGCGAGCTCGACGGGAGTGGCGCATCGGCGCCCGGCGAGCGGCGCACCGAGGCGACGCGCTGCCCCAGCGTGATGACGCTGGCGACGGCGAGCACCCACATCGCGATGGGCAGCGCCAGCGGCAGCGGATGGATCGGCAGGTCCGAGAACCCGGCGCCCACCAGGACGATGATCAGCCGCTCCGGGCGTTCGATGAAGCCGCCGTCGGCGTTCAGTCCGCTGGCCTCGGCGCGGGCCTTGATGTACGAGATGACCTGCGAGGTGACCAGGCAGATCAACGTGGCGATGACCAGCGGCTTGTCGTGCATCTCGAACGCGATCCACCACAGCAGGCCGCAGAACACCGCGCCGTCACCGATGCGGTCGCACGTCGCGTCGAGCACGGCGCCGAGGCGCGTGCCGTAGCCGCGTTCGCGCGCCATGGCGCCATCGAGCATGTCGGCCAGCACGAAGAACCAGACCGTCACGGCGCCGTACCAGAGGTGTCCGGTCGGGAACAGTGTCAGCGCGCCGACGACCGATGCGGTGGTACCGATGACGGTGACGGCATCCGGCGTCAGCCCGATGCGCAGCGCTCCCCGGGCCAGCGGGCGGCTCAGCTTGGTGTAGGCCGCGCGGGTCAGCAGGTAGAAGTCGCTCACGGCTGGGTGGCTTTCCCGTCGCTGCGCTCGCCCCGGGTGGCTTTCCCGTCCTGCGCGGCCCATTCGTCGGCCAGCAACTTGCGGGTGTCACGCAGCAGCTGCGGGATCACCTTGGTGCCGCCGATGACGGTGATGAAGTTGGCGTCGCCGCCCCAGCGCGGCACCACGTGCATGTGCAGGTGATCGGCGAGCGAGCCGCCGGCGGACGTGCCCAGGTTGAGGCCGACGTTGAAGGCATGCGGGTTGGAGATGGACTTCATCACCCGAATCGCCTTCTGGGTGAACGCCATCAGCTCGCTGCTCTCGGCCTCGGTGAGGTCTTCGAGCTCGGACACCTTCCGGTAGGGCACCACCATGAGGTGCCCCGGGTTGTACGGGTACAGGTTGAGCACCGCGTAGACCTGCTCGCCGCGCGCGACGATCAGGCCTTCCTCGTCGGACATGGTGGGGATGTCGATGAACGGCTGCTTCGAGCCGGCCGACGTGCCCTCACCGCCCTTCATCGGAGCGTCGACGATGTAGCTCATCCGGTGCGGCGTCCACAGCCGCTGCAGATGGTCCACGTCACCGACCCCCCGGTCCACGATGCTCCGATCCTCGGTCACGCCTGCGCGCCCCGCGCTTCGTTCACCAATTCGGCTGTCGGGATGGCATTTTCGCGGCGGCCGATCCACCCCGTGAGGATCTCGATGGCCTCGGCCACCGGGACGCCGTTGACCTGGGTGCGGTCACCGAAGCGGAACGACACCGCGCCGGATTCGATGTCCTTGTCGCCCGCGAGCAACATGAACGGCACCTTCTGGTTGGTGTGGTTGACGATCTTCTTGGCCATCCGGTCGTCGCTGCCGTCGACCTCGACCCGCACGCCGCGCGACTTCAGTTGCGCCGCAACGTCATACAGGTAGTCCAGGTGCGCGTCGGCAACCGGGATACCGACGACCTGCACGGGGGCCAGCCAGGCCGGGAACGCACCGGCATAGTGCTCGGTGAGCACACCGAAGAACCGCTCGATGGAGCCGAACAGGGCGCGGTGGATCAGCACCGGGCGCTGACGGCTGCCGTCGGCCGCGGTGTACTCCAGCTCGAACCGGTCGGGCATGTTGAAGTCCAGCTGGATGGTCGACATCTGCCAGCTTCGGCCCAGCGCGTCCTTGACCTGGACGGAGATCTTGGGGCCGTAGAACGCGGCGCCGCCCGGGTCCGGCACCAGGTCCAGGCCGGAGGCCTCGGCCACCTCGCGCAGGGTCTCGGTGGCCTCATCCCAGAGCTCGTCGGAGCCGACGTACTTGTCCGGGTCCTTGGTGGACAGCTCCAGGTAGTAGTCGTCGAGGCCGTAGTCGCTGAGGAGATCCAGCACGAACTGCAACAGCGTGGTCAGCTCGTCGCGCATCTGCTCACGGGTGGCGTAGATGTGCGCGTCATCCTGCGTCATGCCGCGCACGCGGGTCAGGCCGTGGACAACGCCCGACTTCTCGTAGCGGTACACGCTGCCGAACTCGAAGAGCCGCAGCGGCAGCTCGCGGTACGACCGCCCCCGCGACCGGAAGATCAGGTGGTGCATGGGGCAGTTCATGGGCTTGAGGTAGTAGTTCTGCCCCGGCTTGCGCAGCGTGCCGTCCTCGTTGAACTCCGCGTCGATGTGCATCGGCGGGTACATGCCGTCGGCGTACCACTCCAGGTGTCCCGAGGTGATGTACAGCTGCTCTTTGGTGATGTGCGGGGTGTTGACGAACTCGTAGCCGGCCTCTTGGTGCTTGCGCCGCGAGTAGTCCTCCAGCTCACGCCGGATGATGCCGCCCTTGGGATGGAACACCGGCAGACCCGAGCCCAGCTCGTCGGGGAAGCTGAACAGGTCCAGCTCCACGCCCAGCTTGCGGTGGTCGCGGCGCAGCGCCTCCTCGATCAGTTCGAGGTGCTTGTCGAGCGCCTCCTGCGACTCCCAGGCGGTACCGTAGACGCGCTGCAGGCTGGCGTTCTTCTGGTCGCCGCGCCAGTACGCGGCGCTGCTGCGGGTGAGCTTGAACGCCGGGATGTACTTGGTGGTGGGAATGTGCGGGCCACGGCACAGGTCGCCCCAAACCCGTTCGCGGGTACGCGGATTGAGGTTGTCGTAGGCCGTCAGCTCGTCGCCGCCGACCTCCATGATGTCCGCGTCGCCGGACTTGTCGTCGACCAGTTCGAGCTTGTAGGGCTCCTTGGAGAGCTCTTCGCGGGCCTGGTCCTTGGACTCGTACACCCGCCGGTCGAACAGCTGACCGTCCTTGACGATCTTCTGCATGCGCTTCTCGAGCTTGGCCAGATCCTCGGGCGTGAACGGCTCGGCGACATCGAAGTCGTAGTAGAAGCCGTCGGTGATCGGCGGTCCGATGCCGAGCTTGGCGTCCGGGAACAGGTCCTGGACGGCCTGGGCCAGCACGTGGGCGCACGAGTGGCGGATGACGCTGCGGCCGTCCTCGGTGTTGGCGGCCACCGGAATGACCTCGACGTCGACGTCCGGGGTCCACGACAGGTCGCGCAGGCGGCCGTCGGCGTCCTTGACCACCACGATGGCGTCGACCTCGCCGCGCTGCGGGAGCCCGGCCTCGCGGACCGCGGCGCCGGCGGTAGTCCCGGCAGCGACCCGGATCGGGGCTGCTGGTGCGGGGCTGGCGACGGCGGTCATCGAGACACTCCTACGGGTTAGGTGACGATCGCGACCATGCTATCGGCACCGGTCATCGCTTCGCGGCCCAGCGCCATCTCAGGGCTGACCCGGCTTGAGCTTGACGAAGAGGGCCTCGGCGTCGGCGAGGACGGTGTCGCCGTCCAGCAGCGCGCCGGTGATGAAGATCTTGCGGCCCTCGACACGTTCCAGGGTCGCCGTCGCCTGCAGGTCCCGCTCGACCGGAACGATCTGCCGGTAGTTGATGTGCAGGTAGGCGGTGCGCTGGAACGGGCTGTCCGTGAGCCGGTAGGCGGCGTGCCCCAGCACCGAGTCGAACAGCAGCCCGATGGCCCCGCCGTGCGCGGCCCCGTTGCGGCCCAGGTGGAAGCGCCGGAACCGCACGGGACCGGCGATCCGGCCGTCGTCGGTGACCTTGAGGTTCGACGGCACGTTCAGGATGTTGCCGCGGTTGGGCAGGTCGAGGCGACGGCCTGACGGTGAGTGCCATTCGTCGGCGCGGTAGGGCGCCAGGAGCGCGTTGGCCTGCTCGATGAGGTTCGCCGCCTGGCCGATGACGTCGTCGGGTGCGTCGGCGCCACGCGCATGGTCGCTGACCATGCGGACCGATTCGACGAACCGGCCGTAGTCCGGGCCGCCCTGGGTGGTGGGTTTGGGCGGGTTGAACCCACCACCGGCATGCTTATCCACCTGCTTCTCTTACCACGGTGGCAAGGTGGCCCCATGAGACTGAGCGACCTGGCCGGGCTGGCGTTCACCTACCCCGACGTCGGCGCGACGGCCGGCGAGCTGCCCGACGGCTACCACCACGTGCGTGCGGCGGCCCAGATCGGCACGGGCCGAGCACGATTCGATGCGGCGGCCGACGCGGTGCTGCGCTGGGGCATGCAGCGGGGCGTGGGCATGCGGGTGGACGCGACGACGGTGACCGCAGCTCCCGGAACCGACGTGCTGGGCCGACTCGGGCCGATGAGGGTCCCCTGCCGCGTGGTGTACGTCGTCGACGAACCCGACCGGCGCGGGTTCGCGTACGGGACATTGCCTGGCCATCCGGAGTCCGGCGAGGAGCTGTTCTGCGTGCGCCACGACCCGACGACCGACAAGGTGTATGCCGAGATCAGCGCGTTCTCACGGCCCGCCACCTGGTGGAGCCGCCTCGGCTCACCTGCCGCACGAGTGGCACAGCGGGTGATCACCCAGCGCTATCTGCGCGCCGTCTGAGCGATTTGCCGTTCGGCCCCAACACTGTTCAGTTGTCAAACAGCAGGTCGGGTGTCAGGCGGCCACATCCAGTCGCATCGTGCGGCGGTTGTTGGCGGGGATGGCTCGCCGGTGCGGGTCGACGGCGGCCGGTGGGATCAGCCACGGATGCTTGTCCATGCCCATGACCACGTCCCAACCGTCGTGATGGACATTGGCGTGGCACGCCGGGCACAGCAGGCACCCATTGCCCAAGCTGGTTTCGCCGTGGTGGCTCCAATGCACGATGTGATGCGCATGGGTGCGCCCGGGCGGTGCGCCGCATTTGATGCAGCACTGATCACGCAGATACAGGGCCTTGCGTAGGTGAGCGGGGAACAGGCGTTTCTCCCGCCCCATGTCCAGCGGCACGTGTTCGCCGTCCACCAGCACCGTGGTGACCGTGGTGTCGCAGGTCAGCCGGTCCAAGGTCAAGGCGGTGATCGGCCCCATGAACTCCAACTCCGCCAAGTCCGGGGTGTCCGCGGGCACCGTCAGCAGCAGTTGCGTACGCGGCGCGCTGGCCATGTCCCCGCCCCGGGCGGCGATATCCAACACCGCCTCCAACGCATCAGCACGCCGCCGCCCCGCCGACCGCACATCCGGGCTGCCGTCCGGTTCGGGCCGCGGCGCCGACAACTCCTCCATCGCCGCCACGTATTTGGCACCGACTTCAGCATCCAGGTCCGCGCGGATCTGCAACCGGCCGTCACTGGTCACCCGATGGTCCACGGTATTGATCGACCGGTCCTCCGCCGCCGGCACGCCACCCTCGGCGGCGGCCACCCGATTCCCCAAACGACGAGCCCGGTCACCGATCGCAGCCGGAGTCGCCCCCGAGAAGAACTGCCCCAACAAATCGGTGACCTGCGCGAAGCGACTGGCCTCGTCCACCGGACCAGGTGAACGTGCCCGAATGTGATTGATGCCCTTCACGATCGCATCGACATGCTCACCAGAAATCGCCCCATCAGCAGCATGCGCCACCAAGGTCGGCAGCAACGGCAACGCAGCACCAACACGCACCAACCGCTCCGCCACCGACGGTGCACAACCAAGACCAATCAGCAGCTCACGCGGGGTCCGCCCCTGCGCGGCCGCCACCCCACACCGGTCCAGCGCCCCCGCCACCGTGGCCGCCAGATAATCAACCACATTCCGCAACGCCACCAGCAGCCGCATCACCGCCAGGGCGTCACCCCCGGCCATCTCGTCGGGGACATACGCCCCTCGGATGATGTTGAGGCTGGTGGTGAGTTCTCCCGTGATCCCCATACCCCATTCTATCGAACACCTGTTCGAACAGCAAGGGTTCTGGTGTTCGAAGTTCAGCGAAATCATGTCCACGACGACACCCGGTTCCACGTTTCCGACGACGCGGTGACCATCGAATTGGATTGGATTGGAATGAATTTCGATCGGTTCAACGGTCTGCCGCCTATCGGCGAAGCGCTCCAGGGCCGATCATCGACGAGGGCATCTACTTCGACAGCGCCACCCAGGTCACCCAGATCGGCAAGAGCGAACTGCCGACCCTGGCCTGGAACTCGGCGACACCGGCCAGACACGTGAGCGTCATTCACTCAGACTCCGCTGACCACGTGTTGTAGCTTTCACACGACACTGACACGGCCAAGGAGTGCTGCGTGGAGCCGACACGATTCGGGCAGTACGAGCTGCGCGAACTGATAGGCCGCGGCGGCATGGGCGAGGTGTACGTCGCCTACGACACCAACACCCAGCGCACCGTGGCGCTCAAGGTACTGCCGCCGCACCTCGCCAAGGACCCCGTGTTCCAGGAACGGTTCAAGCGCGAGTCCCAGGCCGCTGCCGGTCTGAACGAGCCGCACGTCGTCCCCATTCACGGTTTCGGCGAGATCGACAATCAGCTCTACCTGGACATGCGGCTCATCGAAGGCCGCACCCTGGCCGAGATCCTGGCCGACACCGAACACCGTCCGAGCCCCGAGTTCTCCGTCGGGGTCATCGAGCAGATCGCCGCGGCCCTGGACGCGGCGCACGCGACGGGGCTGATCCACCGCGACATCAAGCCGTCCAACATCCTGGTGACCGACCATGACTTCGCCTACCTGATCGACTTCGGCCTCGCCCGCACCGCCGGCGAACACGGATTGACCACGGCCGGAAGCACTCTCGGCACGCTGGCCTACATGGCGCCCGAGCGGTTCGAGGGCGGCCAGGCGGACCCGCGCTCGGACATCTACGCGTTGACCTGCGTGCTGTACGAATGCCTGACCGGCAAGCGGCCGTATCCGGCGGACAGCCTCGAGCACCAGATCGCCGGGCACATCAGCGCTCCCGCGCCGAAGCCGTCCGACGTCGATCGCCGCCTCGCCGCGTTCGACGACGTGATCTCCGAAGGAATGGCCAAGAAGCCCGGCAAGCGCTATCAGCACGCCGGTGAACTCGCCGCGGACGCCCGCGCCGCGCTGAGCGCCCAAGGCCGTGTCTCGGGCCGAACGGGCCGGACGGGCCCGCGAACGGGATCGGGACGCCATGCGGTGCAGCCCGCCGAACCGAAGCGCCGTACCCGGCGGGTCGTCATCGCCGTCGGCGCGGTCATCGTGTTGGCCGCCGGCGCCGGAACAGCCTGGCTCTACTGGTCCCGGCAGTACGAGGTCGGGCCGTCGGGCTCGGTCCCGTCGATCGCCGCCAAGGTGCCTGCCGATCTCAAGGATTCCGGACGGCTGGTGGTCGGGGTCAACATTCCTTATGCGCCAAACGAATTCAAAGGCCCGGACGGCAAATTCACCGGATTCGACGTCGACCTGATAACCGCGGTGAGTCGCGTGCTGGGGCTGGAGCCGGAGTTCCGGGAGATCGGCATCTCCAAGATCGTGGCCTCGGTCCGTGACGGCGTCATCTCGGTCGGGGCGTCGTCGACGACCGACACGAAACAACGGGAGAAGTCAGCCGATTTCGTAACGTACTTCAAAGCCGGTGTGCTGTGGGCGCGGCGGGCCGGATCGAGCGTGGACCCCAGTGCGGCGTGTGGACTTCGAGTGGGTGTGCACCTGGGCTCCGTCGAGGAGACCGACCATCTGCCGGCCCGCAGCGCGGCGTGTGTGGCGGCGGGGGTCGCGCCGATCGAGATCGTCCCCATCGCCGGCCAGGACGGCGTCACCGCGGCCCTGCTGGCCGGCACCGTCGACGCGATGGCCGCCGACTCGCCCGTCACCGGCTACGCGATCAAACTCAGCGGAGGCAAGCTCGAGGCTGCCGGCGGGATCGTCGACGCGCAGCCCTACGGGTGGCCCGTGCCCAAGGGCTCGTCTCTCGCCTCCGCACTGCAAGCGGCGCTGAAACATCTGATGCAGACCGGTGAGTACCGGCAGATCGCCACCAAATGGGGTGTGGAGATGGGCGTCATCGACAAGCCCGTCATCAACGGCGCGCTGCGTTAGACCTTCACTTCGGCCCGATATCCGCGCCCAGCCACGTGCGGCTGACGGTTGCGTAGCTGCCATTGCCTTGAATGGCGCTGAGCCACTGGTTGATTCGCCGCTGCAGCGCCGTCGCATCCTTGGGCATCAGGTAGGCCTTCTGTGCGTCCGTGAATGGCCGGTCGGTCGACACCCCGCACAGTTGCGGATGTTGCGTGACCTGCCAACGGATTTCGCTGCCGTCGGTGATCATGACGTCGGCCTTGCCGTCGATGACCTGATCGAAAATGGTGCTGTTGTCGGGGTAGCCGACGATGGTCGCGTGGTGCAGGTTGGCCCGGTCGAATTGTTCGTTGGTGCCACCGGGATTGACGACCACCCGAACTCCCCCGCGGTCGATTTCGGCCAGGGAACGGTAATTCGCGGCATCGGTGCACCGCACGACGGCGGCCTTGCCGTCGCGCAGATACGGGTCCGAGAACAGCGCCCTGGCAGCCCGCTCGGCGGTGACGGTGATGCCACCGACCGCCAGGTCGCATTTCTGGCCCAGGTCGGCCATGAGCGTCGGCCAGGTGGTCGGCACCAAATCCAGATCGGCGCCGGTACTCCGGGCGAAATCCCGGACCAGATCGATGTCCATGCCGCTCCACTGGCCGTCGGCGTCGCGGTAGGTGAACGGGCGGTAGTCACCGGTGCTGCACACCTTCAGCGTCTGACGCGACTCCCCGTCAGGCGATCCGCACGCCGCGGCCGCCGCGATGACCAGTGCCAACGCGCCGCGGATCACTGTGCGCCTCATTCAGCCAGGCTCTCACGCGACCACGAGGTCGCCTACGCTGGCTCTATGCGTCGAGTCGCGGCACTGGCAGTGGCAGGTGCGCTGCTCAGTGCCTGCACGCAGACCGTGTCGGGGCAGGCCGGCGCGCCGGCCGAGCTCACCTGGCAGCGCCCCATCACCAATGCGGTGTCCAGCCTGGGTGGCACGCTCGGCACCGTCGGCGAAGGGATGACCGCGCACGACTTCGTCGCCATGTCGCGGGACTGCACGAAGCTGCAACGGACTTTGGACGATCTCGGCAAGAACCTGCCGACCCCCGACCAGGACGTCAATTCATCGTTGCAGGACAGCATCGACAACTTCCGTTCGTTCGCCCGCGTTTGCATGATGATGACGCCGGGCACCGCGGACGCGGCACTCGATCAGCTGAGCGGCTACCTGGAACGCGGTGACAGCTCCATGCGAAAAGCCTTGCAGCAGATGGGAATCGAGCTACCAGCAGCAGGGCGCTGACGTCTGGACGTCAGTTGTCACCCGCGGCGGAGAGATTGCCAGTATGTTTGCCCTGTCGTTCGGTCCTCACGGTTGTGCCCCGAAGGAGCAACATGACCCTCGCGTCCCAGCGTCATCGCGTCGTCGTCATCGGATCGGGATTCGGTGGCCTACAGGCCGCCAAGGCCCTCAAGCGCGCCGACGTCGACATCACCTTGATCTCGCGCACGACCACCCATCTCTTCCAGCCGCTGCTTTACCAAGTCGCCACCGGCATCCTGTCGGAAGGCGAGATCGCGCCGACGACACGATTGGTGCTGCGCAAGCAGCAGAACGTCACCGTCCGCCTCGGCGAGGTCGAACACATCGACCTGGAGGCGCAGACCGTCACCTCCAAGCTCATGTCGCAGGAGACCGTCACCCCGTTCGACAGCCTGATCGTCGCCGCCGGCGCCCAGCAGTCCTACTTCGGCAACGACCATTTCGCGACGTTCGCACCGGGCATGAAGACCATCGACGACGCCCTCGAGCTGCGCGGCCGCATCCTGGGTGCGTTCGAGGCCGCCGAAGTGGTGACCGACCCGGCAGAGCGTGAACGCCGGCTCACCTTCGTCGTCGTCGGCGCCGGACCTACCGGCGTCGAGCTGGCCGGGCAGATCGCCGAGCTGGCCGAACGCACCCTGGCCGGGGCGTTCCGCAGCATCAAGCCGCAGGACTGCCGGGTGATCCTGCTGGACGCCGCCCCTGCGGTGCTGCCGCCGATGGGCGCCAAGCTCGGCGCCAAGGCGCAGAAACGCCTGGAGAAGCTCGGCGTCGAGATTCAACTCAACGCGATGGTCAGTGACGTCGACTACAAGGGCATCACCGTCAAGGACAAGGACGGCACCGAGCGCCGTATCGACTGCGCATGCAAGGTCTGGTCGGCCGGTGTGCAGGCGAGCCCACTGGGCAAGCTCATCGCCGAGCAGTCCGACGGCACCCAGACCGACCGTGCGGGCCGCGTCATGGTCGAACCCGACCTCACCGTCAAGGGACACCCGAACGTGTTCGTCGTCGGCGATCTGATGGCCGTCCAGGGCGTGCCAGGCATGGCGCAGGGCGCAATCCAGGGCGCCGCCTACGCCGCCGGCATCATCAAGCAGCACCTGGCAGGCCAGGACGACCCCGCCAACCGTGAGCCCTTCAAGTACTGGGACAAGGGCAGCATGGCGACCGTGTCGCGGTTCGATGCCGTCGCGCAGGTACCGATTCCGTTGACCAACAAGAAGCTCGAATTCGCCGGCGTGCTCGCCTGGCTGTCGTGGCTGGTGCTGCACCTGGTCTATCTGGTCGGCTACAAGAACCGGGTGACGACGCTGTTCACCTGGTTCGTCACGTTCCTGGGCCGCGGGCGTGCCCAGATGGCGATCACCAGCCAGATGATCTACGCGCGGACCTCGATGCAGCTGCTGCAGAACCAGTTGAATGCGTTGTCCGCGGCCGACAAGGCCGAGAAGGATGAGTCCGTCTAGCGGTTCGCCGCAGCGACAGCATGGAAATCCGTTGGGACACAGGCCATACGGAACGACTGTGCGGCGGCTGACTGCCGGTCTGATCGTCAGTTTTCGGTGTCGGGGTTCCAGGTGCCCGGAAGCATGGGCGCCCGCGCGCCGTCGCTGAATTGGTCAGGGGCCAACGCCGTCAATCCCGCGGGCGTCGCACCCGATCTGGACACGGCGCCGGTGAACCCCATCGGCCCCGCGCCGTGGTTCGAGGCCCGCGCGGCAGACGCGTCGTCGTCCGGATCTGGGCCCGAGTCCCATTCGGGAGTGACGTCCAGGTCCATGTATTCGACAGCGCGGCCTTCTTGCTTGCTCCGACCGCGGCGGCGGCGTGCTTGCCGCGCCGCAGCCGCGGCGCTCGAGGCTGCCTGAGCGGTCGCGGACCCTCGCGCCGACGCGCCGGCGTCAGCGCGCGCCTGACGCTGAAGCCAAGTGGTCGCGCCGACGCCGGCACCATCACCGACCGCGTACGGGAAACCCGGGTCGCCGATAGGCGGCGGCGACGTGGGGGTGGGCGCGGGTGCTGGCACAGAGCCGGCCGCCGTCGACGCGGGGGCACTTGCCGGAGCGGTGGCCGAGGCGGACGTCGACGACGGACTGGGCGCAGGGGCCGACGTGGCGACAGGCGTGGACGGTTCCTGCGAGGCAGGAGGCGGCTGCGCACCAACTGCCTCCGGGGACACCTGGATTCCGGCCAGCCCCGCGAACCCGGCCACCCAGCCCAGGTTGGCGATCGCCAACCCCAATGCCGGCTGGATCAGGGCCGGCGCGAACTGACCGAGTACCGAAGCCAATTGGGAGGCATGGAACGTCACGTCCGCCAACACCAGCGGCAGGTTGGTCAGCAGCGCAGCCGGATCGGTCAGCAAGTTGTTCCAGAGGAGTTCGAGATGCTCGCCCATCTCGGCGCCCACGTCCAGCCACCACTCCCAGTGGGTCGGGTCCAGATCGCCGTGGCCGTGGTCGTGATCATGGCCGTGATCGTGATCGTGATCGTGATCATGGTCGTGGTCGTGGTCGTGGTCGTCGTGCTCCACGATCGACGGCGCGGGTGTGGAGTGCGGCGTGGACGTCATCGCACCGTCCGACACGGCCTCGTAGGTCGCCATTGCGGTGGCGGCTTGCACCCACATGCGGACGTAGTCGGCCTCGGTCACCGCGATGGGAATTGTGTTGATACCAAAGAAGTTCGTGGCCACCAGCGCGGCCTGCGTGGCATGGTTGGCGGCCAATTCGACAAGGGTGGGCATCGTGGCCAGCGCGGCGCTGTATGCGCCGGCGATGGCCTCGTGTTGGACCGCGCGGGCATTGCTTTCGAGGCCGCTCTGAGTCAGCCACGCCAAGTACGGGACGTGTGCGGCCACGTACATCTCCGCACTCGGCCCCTGCCACGAGCCGGCGTTCGTTGCGGCGAGGACTGCTCGAAGTTCCTCGGCAACCGCCTCGTAGGTCGCGCCAAGCAAAGACCATGCGGCAGCGGCGGCGAGCAACGGACCTGGGCCTGGACCGCTACTGAGCAAGGCCGAATGCACCTCTGGCGGCGACGCCATCCACACCGGCATTGCCATCACGCATCCCCTCCCACCGCTAACGATAATGAAAACTATGTTCATTAAGGTAGCAGCCGGGTGGTACGGCTCGAGAAAATGCGTTGCCGATCGAGTGGGGCCGCAGGAAGATGCGACCTGCCCACCCCAATGCTTCCAGCGCCCCAGGAGTACTTCCGTGCCCGACTTCGCACCGGTCATCACCGACTACTGGGCCGCGGCGTTCAGCGGGAAGCCGTTGCACAACAACGAATATCTGACGATCACCGCCAACCCCGATCTCGACGACAACGAACGCGTAACCATCTTGCGGACTGCCGACGATGACCGCGTCTCGATTGCCGTCAGCCCCGCAGTCGCCGATGCACTGGCCAAAGACATTGCCGCGCTCGGCAATCCGACAGAGACCGACGTCCGGGCCGCGCTGGCCGCCCAAGGCGTCGTACTGAACGGCGCCGATAGTGTGTTTTATCTCTCAGATTCGACGGCCGACGACATCCTCGGCGACACCGAATCCATCAACGTCCGCCGCCTCACCGAAAGGGACGCCGACATGTTTGCGGCGTTCAAAGCGGCCGTTTCCGAAGAAGATTGGGACGGCGCATACGTCGAGCTTGATCACTGGGCCGTGTTCGGCGCATTCGACGACCGCCAGCACCTGGTCAGCATCGGCAGCATGTATCCGTGGGACGACGAGTATCCGTTGGCCGATCTCGGCGTGCTCACCACCAGCGCCGCGCGGGGCCGAGGGCACGCAAAGACCTTGGTGCGCGGTATGTTTCGCTACGCGCTCACCGAAGGATACGAGCCGCAGTACCGGTGCCAGCTGGACAATGCCGCCTCGAACAAGCTGGCCGCGAGCCTGGATTTGCAGATCTTCGGGCAGTGGGAAGTCGTCATTCCAGAGGAAGGGTGAAGCAACTCCGCTCGCAACCCAGGTCAAGCATCGGATAGCAGCTGCGGCCGGTCCGTCACCAGAGCACGTGTCGGCCGAACGGGTGAATTTCGCGTCGAGTTTGGGCAGTTCGCCAACCCCTCGCCAGCAAGTCTTCGATGATCTCGAGGTGATCCAAAACCGAGGATTCAGAGGATTCACCAGCGCGCTCTACCGGCTTGTCACGTTCACGGCAGGCGTCCACAACGTTCCCTGCGCGACTTACTTGGCGTCAGCGCCACCCGACACGGTACGAGTCGCTTTCGACCAATACGGAGTCATCTATCCCACATCAGTAGATGTTCCAGCCATACGCCAACCTCGCATAGGCAGCAACTACGCGTGGTCCCTCCGGCACGAGCTTGATCGCCTCGGCTATGAGTATGGCCCGTCGCAAATTGCTGCCGCCACTGCCCAAGTCGCGGAATCTTTGAAGACGAAAGCAAAGAGCGTCCCGGCAAATTGCATGGTCGTCTTGATTCACGGATACAACAACGCTCTCCCTGCTGCGGCCGAGAATTACTCTCGCATCAGGGCTCAGCTTCAGCATCACCCAATACTCAAACCGGTGTATTTGGAGGTGTTTTGGGACGGAATGCACCGCGGTCCGCTCACCTGGCGCGCGCCGTTGTTGTACTGGTTCGACGCCATGACGTACTCCAATATCGCCGGACAGATCGGCCTTCGATCGCTCATGAACAGGCGACCCCTTGACCTGCCAGTCCTGTTCATCACGCACAGCCGCGGCGCGGGCGTGGCGTTCAGCTGCATTTCCGACCCGGTCTATGACGACCACATCGAGGTCGGCGAATATGAAGCATCGACGCTGCAATCGGCTCCGTCAGTAGCTCTTGTATGCCTCGCGCCCGCTGTAGGCAATGGTCACTCGTTACCCAAAGTGCGAGCCGCGCTTCCAAAAAACTCATCGCTCGGAATCGGTTTCAACGAACGCGACCCCGCTCTGCAGAAGCCATTCGTCGGCGCACAGTCCCTGGGCGACACGTCCCTCGGGACCAACGAAGATTTTTTTCTAGATGCCGAAAGGGCGACAAACATGGGCAGCACCTGGCTCTATCGATCGGTGTATGCGGATTATCCGAAGCACGACCTGCAGGGTTACTTGGAGCATGAAGGCGGGAAGCCATTCAACGCACTCCTTGACGGCGCCGCGGCCACTCTTCGCATCGTCTAGCCGCACCACCGCGTCACGGAGAATCACAGAAACTTGGCCCGAATGGTGGCCCGCAGGATGCCTTTGAGCATCGCAGCGCTCAGGGCAATTCAACGAATACAAATCTCGGCGGCTACCTGAGTTTGTGTGGTGGTCCCGACTGGGATCGAACCAGTGACCTTCCGCGTGTGAGGCGGACGCTCTCCCCCTGAGCTACGAGACCGGGGAATCTCACCGACCGAATCGGTGCGACGACAGACACTAACACGTCCCGTGACCCGAACGGGAATCGCGCCCCGCGGCATCCGGCCGCACCCACCCGGGTCACCCGAACCCGCCACCGCACCGCCTCAGGAGTCACAGGACGCAACGCCTGAAACACCGGCCATGACTCGGTCAGCTCCCCGAACCGGCCTGTTTACCAGCGGTTTTCACGCGATTTGTGTCTGCTCGCATTCGTGCACTAATGTCTTGCATCGCAACGGACGAACAAAGTTCAACCGAAGCGAAACGCGGATGTAGCGCAGTTGGTAGCGCATCACCTTGCCAAGGTGAGGGTCGCGGGTTCGAATCCCGTCATCCGCTCGAAGGTGCGAAGGCATCAGCCCCAGTGGTGGAGTGGCCGAGTGGTGAGGCAACGGCCTGCAAAGCCGTGCACACGGGTTCGATTCCCGTCTCCACCTCCACAAGTTTCAACCCGGCGCGATTAGCTCAGCGGGAGAGCGCTTCCCTGACACGGAAGAGGTCACTGGTTCAATCCCAGTATCGCGCACCAGCGCTTCACGACAGGCCCGGTTTTCGAACCGGGCCTTTCTCTTGTTTCGCGGCGGCACAGGTGGACGGGTTACCGAATCCAGCAATCCACAATTTATTCGTACCAATGCGCTGCTTTTTTCTCAATTCGCATACAGACCAGTAGCGACAGCAGTAGCGTCCACCTTGCAATATCGGCATATTGCCGATCCGAGCTAACTCTCCGAGGTCGAAATGTTGCGTGCGTTGATCGTTGCTGCCCTGATCACGTCTGGCGGAGTCGCCATAGCCCCCGCCGCCCAGGCGTCCGGTTACAAGAACTGTTCGGCAGCTCATGCCGACGGCCGGTACAACATCCCTCAGGGAGATCCCGACTACAAGGCGTCCCAAGACCGCGACGGCGACGGCATCGCCTGCGAAGGCTGATCAGAGCCCGCAGGAATACGGCTCAGACCGCGGCGGCTCGCAGGCCTTGATCGAGTTCCTCGCGGACGTGTCGCTCCACCAGGAGGGGCACGAAATCCCGCACCGCGCTCGACGCGAAACCCTCGTGCGCGTGTCGAACTGCGGCGGCGATCCGGTCGGGATCGAGTGACGGATATCGAGTCGTCAGGCGTGCCACGACTTGGCCGATCGCTCGCTCTTCGCTGAACTCGCGCATCGAATTATTCTCGCGCAGCACTCCCCCGTGCGCGACCAAAACGAGATAAGAGTCCGGTCACTGACCGGCGGTCGCCTCGTCATAGAAGATGCCGAGCCGGTCGATGCGCCACAGCTGTCCGTAGACGACGAGCACCGCGCCGAACACCGTCGGCCAGATGAGCAGCGCGGCGAGTCCCCACACCAGCAGCCCCGCGCCGACCAGGGCTCCGACTATCCAAATCCTTTGCACCACAGCAAAACCCGCCGGCATACGCGAGCGGTCCTGCAGCCACAGCCGCTCGCCGTAGATGCCACGGGACGACCAGGCAACGGGTTTGTCGACGGGTGCGAATGCGTGCGGATTCCACCACAGCCACAGGATGACGACGCCGACCGGCACCAGCGCCCACCACCCGATCCAAATACGGCTCCAGATGGCCAGCATCATCAGCGGGATGGCGGCGAATCGGGTCCATACGCTCCACGGGTTGGCGTGACGGCGCCAGGCCTCGTCGCTCATGCCGGCGGCGCTGGCGTACTTGTCCAGCAGCTTCATCGGAGCATCCCCCTTGCCAGAGTCCGGATGGTCGCATCGAGCACGTCGTCGTATTCGGCGCCGAACCGGTCACGGCTCATCACCACCAGTCCGACAGACCGCATGACGCCCAGCAGGGCCGTCGGTGCGATGTCGTCGACCAGGACGCCGGCCCGCTGCCCGGCCGCGAGGTAATCGAGCACCGGGCTGACGACCTGCGGCACGACCCGGGCGAGCTGTTCGGGCCCGACGCGACGGGTGACCGCCGTCAGCTCGTCGGCGCGCATCAGCAGCCGCCGATAGAACGGATCGTCGACGAGCACGTCGGTCATGGCACGCATGAGGCCGACCAGGTTGTCCTCGTCGATCGGACGGCTGAGCGCTTCGCTCAGCCCCGAGGCCACCAGAGGCGCACGCCGCAGCATCACTTCGAGATAGAGCGACTCCTTCGAGTCGAAGAACACGTAGAAGCTGCCCTTGCTGATCCCCGCCGCCTGCACGAGCTCGTCCAGCGACGTCTTCTTCAGGCCCTGGGTGGCGAACAACTGCTCCGCCGTCTCGACCAGAACACGTGCAATGCCGTCCTTCTCGTCCGGGGTAAACGCCACCGCCATAGCTATGACTCCTTTGGTCAATCAGTCATAGCTTACCCGTTTGAAAGCCCCACCACCAGGGCATCCCAACACCACCGCGCGGCCACGAAGGCGCGGGCACAGTGAACACGCTCGGATAGCGATTGCCCAGCGTGTAACGCTTTACTGCTATTCGTCGATGAACTAGACCGATGCGCCTCATTCAATAGCTACGCGGCGAAATTGACCTGCCGTGCAGCTAATTTGGTTGACGTAATGTTCTCAGCCTCGTTCCCAGTGGGCGTGCAGCCCACTCAAAAGGTCCAACGAGACAGACATCAGTACTGTTCAACGCCTTGCATGCGAGTTCTTGCAGGTCGGCCCACGATCCAGCCCCGACACCACACCCGCCCCACCCGTCGTCACGTCGACGACGGTCTTCTTTGTCCACAGCAAATCTGAAATCGCAAAGTGAACATTTCCAAGAAGTTCGCTCATATGGTTGCGCGAGACGCGAACGTGGACTACAAATGTTTGCTGTAAGCGACTTTCGCTCCAGGAGGGACCCTCATCATGGCTAACATCACCACTCGTCGTATCGCAGGATCGATCGCGCTCGCCGGAGGCGCCGCGATCGTCGCGCTCGCCGGTGCCGGCGCCGCCTCGGCCGCCCCGACCCCGCCGCCGAACCCGATCCAGCAGATCGGCCAGTTCGGCACCCAGCTCAACCACGCCATCGGCCAGTTCGGCACCGACAACGAGCAGGCCCTCGGCCAGGCCGGCACCTACTACAACCAGGCCGCCGGCACCGCGGGCACCTACTACAACCACAACACCGGCGTGCTCGGCACCTACGCCACCAACCAGCTCGTCGGCCTCGTCGGCGGCATTTTCGCACCCCAGCACTGATCGCTCGCGCAAACAGCGAAGGGCGTGGGCCACAACGGCCCACGCCCTTCGCTGTTTTCTTGGCCACTCATCGCCCCACGCACATAGCTAGAAGAGCTAAACTTTGACCTCATGAGCTCAAAGACGTCGATCGCCGTTGCCGCGGCACTGGCCGTGGTGAGCTGGGGCGCATCGACGGCCGTCGCCGTGGCCGACCCCACGCCGGCCCCTCCGGGCCCTGCCGCGCCAAACGCCGCAGGCCCGAAGACCAGCATCGACGGTGACGGACTGTTCATCGTCGGCAAGGACATCGCGCCCGGCACCTACGCCACCGCCGGACCCGTCGGTGACAAACGCTGCTACTGGCGCCGGATGAACAACGCAGACCCGCACGCCAAGAACAACGTCATCGACAGCGCCATGACCGCCAAGCCGCAGGTCGTGCTCATCGATGTCACCGACAAGGCGTTCAAGACCAGCGGCTGCCAGCCGTGGCACGTCACCGACGCCGCCCCGGACTCCCCTGGACCGGGTCCGAACATCTCCCCGCAGGCCCGCGCCGCGATCGCCATTCTCGGCACCCTCGGCGGAGGCGGCGGTGCTCCCGCCCCAGCGCCCGCACCGGCACCGCCTGCGCCGACACCTACGCCTTAGTAGTGCATCCTTAGCGGCATGGACGTCGACGCGCTGCTGCAATCGATCCCACCGCTGGCGGTGTACCTCGTGGTCGGGCTCGTGATCGGGCTCGAAAGTCTGGGCATCCCGTTGCCGGGCGAGATCATTCTCGTCACGGCCGCGGTCATGTCATCGCGGCACACTCTCGACATCGACCCGGTGGGCGTCGGGCTCGCGGCCGCCGCCGGCGCCATCATCGGCGACTCGATCGGATACAGCATCGGCCGACGCTTCGGCATGTCACTGTTCGAACGTCTCGGCCGCCGGTTCCCCAAACATTTCGGCCCGGGCCACGTGGCGCTCGCCCGCCGGCTCTTCAGCCGGTGGGGTGTCTGGGCCGTGTTCTTCGGCCGCTTCGTCGCGCTGCTGCGCATCTTCGCCGGGCCGCTGGCAGGTGCTCTCAAGATGCACTACACGCGCTTCCTGGCCGCCAACGCGGCCGGCGGAATCGTGTGGGCGTGCGGCACCACGGCCGTCGTCTACTACCTGGGCGTGGCCGCCGAGAAGTGGCTGGCCCGGTTCTCCTGGGTGGCCCTGCTGGTGGGCGGCCTGCTCGCCTTGACCGTGACCCTGGTACTGAAAGAGCGCACCGCGAAGGCCATCGAGCAACTGGAAACCGAGCACGACTGGGACACCCTGCGTCACTCGTAATTTTCGTCAACCACCGGTTGACGACTCCCTATCGTCAACCTATGGTTGACGCATGTCCGAATCCGCGCATACGTCGACTCCCAATCCGATTGCCGGCACCATCCGCCTCGATGACCTGATCGTGGCGATCAAGAAGGTGCACACCGAACCGCTCGATCAGCTCACCGATGCGATGCTGGCCGCCGAACACCTCGGCGACATCGCCGACCACCTCATCGGCCATTTCGTCGACCAGGCCCGCCGCTCGGGCGCGTCGTGGACCGACATCGGCAGCAGCATGGGCGTCACCAAGCAGGCGGCGCAGAAGCGCTTCGTACCCAAGGAACCCCGGCTCGACACCATGGATCCCAAGGACGGATTCAGCCGGTTCACCCCGCGCGCCCGCACCGTCGTCGTCGAGGCCCAGCAAGCCGCGCACACCTCGCGCAGCACCGAGATCACCCCAGACCATCTGCTGCTCGGACTGCTCACCGATCCGGGATCATTGGCCATGGTCCTGCTGGCCAACCAGGGCATCACCGCCGACCAGATCCGCACGGCCGCAGCCGTTGCCGTCGGCACCGCCGAACCCAAGGCGCTGATCCCGTTCGACGGCGCTGCCAAGAAGGTGCTGGAACTTACCTTCCGCGAAGCACTTCGGTTGGGGCACAACTACATCGGGACCGAACACATCCTGCTGGCGCTGCTCGAATCCGAGGACGCCGACGGACCGCTGCACCGTCTCGGCGTCGACAAGGGCCACCTCGAAAACGAGCTCGAGAAGATGCTCGCCGACTTCGTCGCCGCCGGGCACGCGGCCGGAGAACAGTCCGGGCCGGCGTGAGTGTCCACTGACAGGGACAAATCGACCCACTGACCTCGACGAAGTGGCCAGATCTACTCCATTCGGACGAGGCCGTGATGGCGGTATGCCATCATGCGAGGCAGTCATTACGGAGAGGACGCGATGAGCACGGGCGTGAACGGCAACAGGACCTACCGATGGTTGGCGGGGTTGCTCGGTGCGTTGACCCTGCTGGCCGCCACGCTGGCGCCGTCGGCGGCGGCCGAGACGACCATCGGCAACGTCGGCGATACCTTGCGGGTGAACTACAAGGGCCTGGTCGCCGATGTGACCGTGCACAACGTGCTCCCGTCTGACGAACCGCCGGGCTGGACCTGGAACGGCACCCCACGGTGGCGTAACCAGGGTGGCCCGTGGAAGTCCGACGTCACGGTCCACGTCATCTCGACGCCGAACCCCTACTGGATGGCGTCCGGCGCCACCTTCACCGGCGTCACCCCCTTCGCCGACGCCTATGTGTCCAAGCACACCGACGACCCCAACGCGCTGGAGCTCAAGCTGCTGAGCGCGCCCGCCGGGTCCACCGTCGACGGCGTCGTCTACTGGGACGTCTACCGCGGTCTGGTCAGCAACGTGGTCATGCTCAACCCGGCCACCGGCACGCACCTCGCGCAGTGGAATCTCTGGCAGCCGGGCACACCGATCCCCTGAGCCGCCGTCGATCCGACATAAACTGCCCCTGGCCCCTAGGACAGGGGCAGTTTTGTGTCTGCGGCAAGGAGATTCCGATGACGGTTCAGGTGCGGCCTGCGCAGGCCGCGGATGTCGCCGAACTGGCTGACGTGGCTGCCGCCACGTTCCCGCTGGCCTGCCCGCCGTCGTCGGCGCCGGACGACATCGCCGCCTTCATCGCCGGCAACCTGTCCGCCGATCGCTTCGACGCGTACCTGCGCGATCCCGAGCGCGCCGTGTTCGTCGCCCACGACGAAGCCCGAATCCTGGGCTACACCATGCTCATTCGTGGCGTGGCCGACGACGCCGAGGTGCAGCGCGCCGTGCCGGCACGGCCGGCCGTCGAACTGTCCAAGTGCTACGTGCTGCCCGACGTGCACGGCGGCAAGGTTGCCGCGACGCTCATGGATGCGTCGGTCGGGTTCGCCCGGGACCTGGGCGCCCGCTGCGTGTGGCTCGGCGTCAATCAGGAAAACCAACGCGCCCAACGGTTCTACCGCAAGCACGGGTTCGAGATCAGCGGCACCAAGACCTTTCAGCTCGGCGGGCGGATCGAGAGCGACTACGTCCTGGTGCGCTCTCTGTAGCCACTAGGCGTGGAGCTGGGTGCCCTCGTGGGTCAGCGCGAGCAGGCGCGACGTGGCACGCAGGTACTTCTTGCGGAAGCCACCGGCCAGCATCTCTTCACTGAAGACGGTGTTCATCTTCTCCCCCGACGCGACCACGGGGATGCCCGCGTCGTAGAGCCGGTCGATCAGCGACACCAGCCGCAGCGCGACGGCCTGGTCGTACACCATGTGCACGCCGGTGATGAAAACCCGTTGCACGCCTTCGATCAACGCGTGATAGCGCGACGGGTGCATGGTCGCCAGGTGCGCGCACAAGGCGTCGAACTCGTCGAGGGTGGCGTCTTCGACGCCGAGTGCCCAGGACCGCACCTCGTCGTCGGACGGCGGCACCGGAGCCGACGGCAGGGCGCGCTGCCGGTAATCGGGGCCCTCGACCCGGACCGTGGTGAAAATGCTTGACAGCGTGTTGATTTCCCGCAGGAAATCCTGGGCGGCGAAGCGGCCCTCACCGAGCTGTTCGGGCAGCGTGTTCGACGTCGCGGCGATCGACACACCGCGCTCCACCAATGCCGACAGCAGCCGGGAGATCAGCGTGGTGTTGCCGGGATCGTCGAGCTCGAACTCGTCGATGCAGACCACCACATATTCGGACAGCAGGTCGATGCACTCGGTGAAGCCGAAGACGCCGGCCAGCTGGGTCAGCTCACCGAACGTGGCGAACGCGGCTGGGCCGGCGTTGGCCCCGGCCAGCGTGTAGTACGTCGACGCCAGGAGGTGGGTCTTGCCGACACCGAAACCGCCGTCGAGGTACATCCCGACGCCGGGCAGCGCCTCCCGCTTGCCGAACAGTTTCTTCTTGCCCGCGCGCTGACGCGTCGCGTCCTCGCAGAATTTGCGCGCCGAAACCACCGCCGCGGTCTGCGACGGCTCATTCGGATCGGGCCGGTACGAGTCGTAGCTGACGTCGGCGAAGGTGGGTGGCGGAACCAGCTCTGCGATCAGTCTTTCCGGCGTCACGGTCGGATGGCGATCGGTCAGGTGCGCGACTTCGCTGGCCCCAGGCATGAAGGCACCTTAGCGGCGTGCTGGAATGATTCACGTGTCCGATCCCGACGCTGCGACGCAGCTCACAGAGCTCAGTGCGGTCGGCGCTGCCTTCCTGACCGACTCCGCCACCAACGACGAATCGCTGCTGACGCCGCTCTACTCATACCCCGATCAGCTGGACCGGCCGTGGGTGCGGGCCAACATGATCACCAGCCTCGACGGCGGGGCCACCGACGACGGCAGTTCCGGTGGCCTGGCCGGTCCCGGTGACCGGGCGCTGTTCGGCCTCATGCGCCAGCACGCCGACGTCATTCTGGTCGGTGCAGCCACGGTCCGCATCGAGAACTACTCCGGCGCGCAGATGTCCGCGGCGCAGCGGCAGGCCCGCCAGCTGCGCGGCCAGGCCGAGGTGCCGCCGATCGCGGTGATCACCCACAGCGCCGACATTCCGCACGACGCCAAGCTGTTCACCCGCACCGAAGTGCCGCCGCTGCTGCTCACCAGCCGCGACAGCATCGACGACACGTACCACCGGTTCACGGGCCTCGCCGAGGTCATCGACGCCTCGGGCGCCGCGCCCGACCGTGTCGACCCGCACGCCGTCCTGCGCATCTTCGCCGAACGCGGGCTCCTGCGGGTGCTGACCGAAGGCGGCCCGTCACTGCTGAACATGTTGATCGAGGACGACCTGATCGACGAGATGTGCGTGACCATCGCCCCGATCCTGGTCGGCGGGCAGGCCAGGCGGATCGCGTCCGGCCCCGGCGAGGCGCACACCCGGCTGCGCCGCAGCCACGTGCTAACCGACACGGCCGGCTACCTGTACACGCGCTACGTCCGCTGACGGGTGCGGCCTGCGGGCATCGCTACTGTGGTGGCCATGCGTCGCCGCCACCTGCTCCCGGCCCTGAGCCTGTCGACCGTGGTGCTGTCGACGGTCGTGGCGGGATGCGCTCCGCTGCTGGCCGCCAACCCCCGGTACGTCACCGACTCGGGTGCCCGCCCGCAGGGTGCGGCCACCACGTCCAAGGCACCTGAAGGTCCACCCGCGATCTCCGTGCCCAAGAAGGACCTGACGTGGCACGAGTGCACGTCGCGGGTGTTCGGTGATGCGACAGTGCCCGCCGTGCCCGGCGTCATCCTGGACTGCTCCGACTACGACGCCGACCTCGACTCCCTGGGCGGCTCCTCCGGGACCGTCAGCATCGGTGTCGTCCGTGCCCGCCTGGCCAGTACACCGGCCGACGCCGGACCGATCGTCATGACCACCGGCTCGGACATCCCGACCTCGCATCAGCTGCCGGTGTGGCTGCAGCGCGGCGGCGTCGACCTGCTCAAGACACGTCCGGTCGTGGCCGTCGACCGCCGCGGTATGGGCATGTCCGGACCGCTGAGCTGTGTGTCCTCCAATGACCGCCAGGACCTGCTGGACCAGGCCCAGTTCCTGTCGGGTGACGACCAGGTCGCCAACCTGGCGAAGGTCGCCACCTCGGCCACCACCGACTGCACCGACAGCATCGCGCCGGGTGAGTCGGCCTACGACAACGCGCACTCGGCCGAGGACCTGGAGCGGCTGCGCAGCACCTGGGACGTGCCCGCGCTGGCCGTCCTCGGCATCGGCAACGGTGCCCAGGTCGCCCTCGCCTACGCGGCGTCGCATCCCACCAAGGTCGCCCGGCTCGTGCTGGACTCCCCCTTGCCGCTGGGCATCTCGGCGGAAGCCACCGCCGAACAGCGGATCAAGGGCCAGCAGGCGGCGCTCGACGCATTCGCCGCACAGTGCGTGGCCAACAACTGCCCGCTCGGCCCGGATCCCAAGGGCGCCATCGACGGCATGCTGGCCGACGCACGCGCCGGACGCGGTGCCGGCGGCGCCTCGACGGCCGGGCTGGTCGAGTCCATCACCACCGCGCTGGGCTACCCGCGCGGCGACGGACTGGCCAACACACTGTCCCTCGCCGGTGCGCTGGCCGCCGCCCGCAGCGGCGACGCAACCGCGCTCAACGCACTCAGCACGACGGCCGAGGAGACGCGCCAGTCCGACGGTCAGTTCGTCAACCGGTGCGACGACTCCATCAACCGGCCCACGCCGGACCGCGTCCGCGAGCTGCTGGTGGCCTGGCCCAAGAAATACCCGCAGTTCGGCGCCGTCGGGGCGCTCAGCCTGGCACCGTGCCTGAGCTGGCCCAGCAGCCCCGCGCCCGCGCCCCCCAAGGACCTGAAGGTGCCGATCCTGTTACTGGGCACCCATAACGACGCGATCGTCGGTGGCGACGGCGTCGCGGCTGTCGCGGCCATGGCGATCAACGCGGGCAACAACAGCCGTCGCGTGATGTGGCAGGGCACCGGCCACGGCACCATCGTCTACACGGGATGCGCCCTGCCGCCGGTGCAGGCGTACCTGAACACCGGCAAGCTGCCGGAGACCGACACGTTCTGCCCGGCCTAACCAGGCGGTCCGACGCCCCGTTATAGGGTTCGGTGGTGACGCGCCCTCTCTCGCTCCTGAGCGTCTTCGGTCCCCGCACCGGCCCGCAGAGCACCGCGGATATCGTTCGCAATGCACTGTGGCCCATCGCGATCGTGTCGATCATCCACCGCAGTTACGTGCTGACGACCAACGGCTACATCACCGACGACTTCGGTCCGGTGTACCGCGCGGTGTCGAACTTCCGGCGGCACTGGGCCATCTACAACGAGCACTTCAACTACGTCGACCCGCACTACCTGTACCCGCCCGGCGGCACGCTGCTGCTGTCGCCGTTCGGCTTTCTGCCGGAGTTCGCGTCGCGGTTCTGGTTCGTCGCGATCAACTCCGTGGCGATCATCATCGCCGCCTGCCTTCTGGTACGGCTGTTCAAGTTCTCGCTGACGTCGGTGGCGTTGCCCGCTCTGCTGCTGGCCATGTACTGCACCGAATCGGTCACCAACACTTTGGTTTTCACCAACGTGAACGGCTGCATCCTGCTGGCCGAGGTGTTGTTCTTCACCTGGCTGCTGGACGGCAAGAAGAACCACGAGTGGTTGGCCGGAGCCGCGATCGGCCTGACGCTGGTGCTCAAGCCGCTGCTGGGCGTCCTACTGCTGCTGCCGCTGCTCAACCGGCAGTGGCGGGCGCTGGTCGCCGCGTTCGCGGTGCCCGTCGTCTTCAACGCGGTGGCCTGGCCGCTGTCGGCGGACCCCATGGGCTTCGTGCGCAACACCGTGCCGTACATCTTCCAGACCCGCGACTACTTCAACAGTTCGCTCCTGGGCAACGGCATCTACTACGGGCTGCCCATGTGGCTGATCATGGCGCTGCGCGTCGCCTTCGTGCTGCTGGCCGCGGCCAGCCTGTGGCTGCTGTACCGCTACTACCGCGAGCGCGACCAGCTGTTCTGGATGCTGACGTCGTCGGGCGTCCTGCTGATCGCCTCGTGGCTGGTGCTGTCGCTGGCGCAGGGCTACTACTCGATGATGCTGTTCCCGTTCCTGATGACGGTCGTGCTGCCGCGCTCGACGATCCGCAGCTGGCCGGCCTGGCTCGCGGTGTACGGCTTCCTCACCATGGACCGCTGGCTCATGTGGCGCTGGCCGACCACCGGCCGGTTCCTCGAATACATCAAGATCACCTACGGCTGGTCGCTGATGCTGGTCGTGGTGTTCTGCGTGCTGTACTTCCGCTACCTCGACGCCAAGAAGGACGGCCGGCTGGACCAGGGCATCGACCCGTTGTGGCTGACGGAATCCGAGCGCAAGTCCGAGCCCACCGCGCCGGCCGCGGGTAGCGTGAGCGCATGAGCATCCCGCCGCCGAAGGTTGAACTCTCCGACTCCCAGTGGCGCCAGAAACTCTCGGCCGAGGAATTCCACGTGCTGCGTGAAGCCGGGACGGAACGCCCGTTCGTCGGCGAATACACCGACACCAAGACCGAGGGCATCTACCAATGCCGGGCCTGCGGTGCCGAGCTGTTCCGCAGCACCGAGAAGTTCGAATCCCATTGCGGCTGGCCGTCGTTCTTCGACCCGGCCGACTCGGACGCAGTGATCCTGCGGGCCGACAACACCCTCGGCATGCGGCGCGTCGAGGTGCTGTGCGCCAACTGCCACAGCCACCTCGGGCACGTCTTCGAGGGCGAGGGCTACCCCACGCCGACCGACCAGCGCTACTGCATCAACTCGATCTCGCTTCGCCTGGTCCCGGCCGAGAGCTGACACGTGGTCGCGCAGCCCACCGACGCGCAGCTGCGTCGGTGGCGACAGCACCTGGCCAACGAACGTGCCGAGGCTGCCGTCTACCGGGATCTGGCGCAGCGCCGTGAGGGCGCCGAACGCGACATCCTGCTGGAACTGGCCACCGCGGAAGGCCGACACGAGAAGCACTGGCTGACACTGCTCGGCGATCAGGTCGGCAAACCCCACCGGCCCGATCTGCGGACCCGGGCCCTCGGGTTCCTGGCCCGTCATCTCGGATCGGTGTTCACGCTGGCCCTGGCGCAACGGGCCGAAGCACGCTCGGAGTACGACACCGATGTCGACGCCACACCCACCATGGCCGCCGACGAACGCATCCACATGGAGGTCGTCCGCGCCCTCGCCAGCCGCGGCCGCGACCAGCTGTCCGGCAGCTTCCGCGCCGCGGTGTTCGGCGCCAACGACGGGCTGGTCAGCAATCTGGCGCTGGTGCTGGGTATCGGCGCCACCGGGGTATCGAGCGCCACGATCCTGGCCACCGGGCTGGCCGGGTTGATCGCGGGTGCGCTGTCCATGGGCGCCGGCGAGTACGTGTCCGTCAACTCCCAGCTCGAACTGCTGGAGGCCTCGACGCCCAGCGCCACGGCCGGCACCGCCGTGCGCGCGCTCGACGTCGACGCCAACGAATTGGAGCTGGTGTACCGCGCCCGCGGGATGAGCCCGGAAGCGGCCGCAGACCGCGCCTCCGACGTGTTCGCGAGCCTGCGGGCGGGCGCACTGGCCGACTCGCCACTGGGCGAGGTGTCGACCGAGAAGCACGAAGCCGTCGGCACCGGGCTGCAGGCGGCCGCGTCCAGCTTCATGTTCTTCGCGTCCGGGGCGCTGATCCCCGTGCTGCCCTACCTGTTCGGGCTCACCGGCATCACGGCCGTCGTCGTGTCCGCCCTGCTGGTCGGGCTGGCGTTGCTCACCACGGGCATGGTCGTCGGCTTGCTCTCCGGCGGACCGCCGCTGCGACGGGCGTTGCGCCAGTTGATGATCGGCTACGGCGCCGCCGCGGTGACCTACCTGCTGGGGCTGTTATTCGGCACCGCAGTCGGTTGACCGGTGCTGCGGTGACGCGATAGCAACGTTTTCGTCGTAACCATTGATCACACCCAGGAGCGAACATGAGCCTGCCCCGCGACGACCTTGTTCAGCTGATCCAGCACCGATTGCGGAATGGCACCACCAGCCACCACCCGGTCGTGGTCCAGCAGGCGATCAAGCGAAGTCAGAGCCGGCAACTACGGGTGGCCGACCAGATCACCGCGTTCGCCGGGTCGATGAGCTTCGTCTACATCCACGCCGTGGTGTTCGCGGCGTGGATGATCTTCTTCGAACGCAACCCGTGGCCCACGCTGACCCTGGTGGTCTCCCTCGAGGCGATCTTCCTGTCGACGTTCGTGATGATCGGGCAGAACCGGCAGGCCGAATTCCAGCGAGTCAAGGCCGATCACGACTTCGAGACACAAGAACTCGAACTGAAGACCAACACCGACCTGACCCGTCAAATCCACGTACTCACAACGGAATTGCACCGCCGAATCATGGCGGCAAGCGACGGCAAGGCCGGCGATACCGGCTAGAGCCGCTACGGAAGGTTGGCGACCAACTGCTCGATGCCGACCCGCGGACCGGTGAAGAACGGGGTCTCCTCGCGGACGTGGCGGCGCGCGTCGGTGTAGCGCAGCTTCCACATCAGCTCGACGATGCGGGCCAGGTCCGGACCTTCGAAGGCCAGGATCCACTCGTAGTCGCCGAGCGCGAACGCCGGGACGGTGTTGGCGCGCACGTCGGGGTATTCGCGGCCGGCCATGCCGTGCTCGACGAGCATCCGGCGGCGGTCCTCGTCGGCCAGCAGGTACCAGTCCAGCGACCGCACGAACGGGTAGACGCAGACGTAGTCGCCCGGGTCTTCGCCCGCGATGAACGCCGGCAGGTGGCTCTTGTTGAACTCGGCCGGACGGTGCAGCGCGACGACGCTCCACACCGGTTCGGTGGCGGCGCCGAGCGCGGTACGACGGAAGCCGGTGTAGGTGGCCTGCAGGTCCTCGACGCGTTCGGCGTGGGTCCACATCATGAAGTCGGCGTCGGCCCGGAAGCCCGCGACGTCGTAGAGCCCGCGGACCACGACGCCCGCGTCCTCGCGCTTCTTGAGGTACGCGGCGGTGTCCGCGGCGATGGCGGCCCGCGACTTCTCGTCCGCGGGCAGCTCATCCGGCTGCACGGCGAAGACCGAGATCATCATGTACCTGGTCACCGCGTTGAGGGCGTCGTAGTCGAGCTTGGCCATGGCTCTATCGTGCCTTATCGCGGAAGGCCGCCGCCGACCACCTCATGGGCCGCCCGGGTTCCCGACGCGACGCACGCCGGCACCCCGATCCCATCCAGATACCCACCCGCGACGGCCAGCCCCGCGGGCAGGCCGGCCCGCAACTCCTCGACCAGCTCGAGGTGGCCCGGACCGTACTGCGGCATGGCGTCGATCCAGCGCTGCACCAGGTAATCCACCGGCTCGGCAGTGATGCCGAACAGCGTCCGCAGGTCCTCCAGCGACCACGCCAGCAGCCGGTCGTCGCCGACGTTGCGCGCGAGGTCGTCACCGAACCGGCCGAACGACAGCCGCAGCAACTCCACGTTGCCGCCGCGGCCCCACTTGCGCGACGTGAGGGTGATCGCCTTGGCGTGCAACGATTCTCCCGCGGCCATCAGGACCCCCGACTGCTGCGGCAGCGGCGTGCCACCCGGCAGCGCCAGGGCGACGACTGCCGCCGAAGCGACCGGGATCAGCCGGGCCATCGCCGCACTGCCCGGCGCGATGTCGGCGAGCAGCTTGGCCACTCGTGGTGCCGGCAGCGCCAGCACCACCGCGTCGGCCGACCAGTACTTGCCTTCGTCGTCGCGCAGTTGCCAGGCGCGGCCGACCGGGGTCAGCCCTTCGACGGCGACCTGCGCCCACTGGGCCGCGGTGCGCCGCACCAGTTCGTCGACCAGGACGGTGTAGCCGCCGTCGACGGCACCGAAGACCGAAGGGCTCGGCGTGCTTGTCTGTGGGGCCGCCGACAGCACCGAGGCGACGGCGGCGGTCAGGCTCGGGGCACCGCGATCCAGCGCGGCGGCCAGTGCCGGGATGGCTGAGCGAATGCCGATGGTCTTGGCCGAGCCGGCATAGACGCCGGCCAACAGCGGGTCGACGGACCGGGTCACCACCTGGGTGCCGAACCGATCACCGACCAGTTGCGCGACGTTGGGGTCGGCGTCGAGCTGCCAGTGCAGCGGCCGGGTCGGCTCGCTCGCGATCTGGGCCAGCGTCGCGTCGTCGACCAGCCCACGCAGGTTGGCGCCCGGCCCGGGGATGCCCTGCATGGTGCCGTCGGGCATCGGGTGCAGGCGGCCGCCGCTGCAGATCAGCGGACGGACACCGGTGGTACCGATCTGCCGCAGGCCCAGTTCTTGCAGCAGTGACGTGACCTCGGGCCGACGGGCCACGAAGGCCTCGGCGCCGACGTCCATGGACTGGCCGGCGAGCCGTTCGGTGCGGAGCACACCACCCAGCCGGTCCGCCGGATCGAAGACGGTGATGCGTGCCGCCGGGTCGGCCTGGCGCAGCCGGTACGCCGCGACCAGACCCGAAATGCCGCCGCCGACAACGCAATACGTCTTGCTCATCTACAGACTCACAGCGAGTGGGCCAGCGCCACCGCTTCGGTGACCACACCGGGATCGGTCGACGGCAGCACGCCGTGACCCAGGTTGAAGATGTGCCCGGCGGCACCAGCCTCCACGGCCCGGCGCCCGTCCGCGACGACCTGGCGGACGGCGTCGTCGACCACGCGCCAGCCGGCCAGCAGCACGACCGGATCGAGGTTGCCCTGCAGCGCCTTGCCCGGGCCGACCCGACCCGCGGCATCGACGAGGTTCGTGCGCCAGTCGACGCCGACGACCGTCGCCCCGGCCTCGCCCATGGCACCCAGCAGCTCGGCGGTGCCGACGCCGAAGTGCGTCATCGGGACGCCTTCGTCTTTCAGCGAGGCGAAGATGCGGGAGCTGTGCGGGAACACGTAGTCCCGGTAGTCGGCAAGCGACAGGGTGCCGGCCCAGGAGTCGAACAGCTGGATCGCGTCGACGCCGGCGGCCAGCTGCGCGCGCAGGAACTCGATGGTGAGGTCGGTCAGCTTCTCCATCAGGTCGTGCCACGTCGCGGATTCGCCGAGCATCATGGCCTTGGTCTTCTCGTGGTTGCGGCTCGGACCGCCCTCCACGAGGTACGACGCCAGCGTGAACGGTGCGCCCGCGAAACCGATCAGCGGCACGTCACCCAGTTCCTTGGTGAGCAGACCGATGGCCTCCGCGACCGGCGCCACCTGATGCGGTTCGAGCGGCTTGATGCCCTCGACGTCGTCCGGGGTGCGGATCGGGTTGGCGATCACCGGGCCGACGTCGGGCACGATGTCCAGATCGATCCCGGCGGCCTTGAGCGGCACCACGATGTCCGAGAACAAAATGGCGGCGTCGACGCCGTGGCGGCGCACCGGCTGCATGGTGATCTCGCAGACCAGCTCGGGGTTGAAACACGCCGAGAGCATGGTGTGGGTGGCGCGCAGGGCGCGGTACTCGGGCAGGGACCGGCCGGCCTGCCGCATCATCCACACCGGGGTCCGGTCCGGGGTGCGGCCGTTGGCGGCAGCCAGATAGGGCGATTGCGGCAGTTCACGACGGGTGCTCATCACTGCTAATGCTGCCATGCCCGGATCGATCGCTTATACCCTGTCGTGCAGCCAAATGTTGGGCTATCGGCGCGCCTGCTTACGCGACCGGCCGGATCGGGCTAGCGTCCCAGAATGTGACCTCCGCCGAGCCGGCCCAGTTCCGCACTGCTGTTGCGGCAATGAACGCCGCCACCGTGCGCCAGGAGATCGAACTCGGCCCGATCCGTCCGCCGCAGCGGCTGGCTCCCTTCAGCTACGCGCTGGGCGCAGAGGTACGTCATCCTGACGCCTCCGTCGTCCCGGAGAGCTCGGAGGGCGATGCCTTCGGACGTCTGATCCTGCTGCACGATCCCGAAGGCGCTGAAGCATGGGACGGCACCATGCGTCTCGTCGCCTACATCCAGGCCGACCTGGACTCCACTGAAGCCGTCGACCCGCTGCTGCCCGAGGTGGCGTGGAGCTGGCTGGTCGATGCGCTCGAGTCGCACGCCGACGGCGTCACCGCATTGGGCGGCACCGTCACCGCGACGACGTCGGTGCGCTACGGCGACATCTCCGGCCCGCCGCGGGCCCACCAGCTCGAGCTGCGCGCGTCGTGGACCGCGACGTCACTGGAGCTGGGACCGCACGTGCAGGCCTTCTGCGAGGTGCTCGAACACGCCGCCGGCTTGCCGCCTGCCGGCGTGACCGATCTGGGTTCGCGCACGCGCGCGTGACCGCATGACTGAACCTGATCCTGACGGGACCGTCGCCGACGAAGTTGCCGACGATCCCGACGTCACTCCCCTGCTGGCGCCCGCCGACGGCGTGCCCGCTGTTGCCATCTATGCGAGCGACATCGCCCGTGCCGGCGAGCTTTTGGCGTCCGGGCACGGCGCGTTCGCCATCGACGCCGAGCGGGCATCTGGCTTCCGGTACTCCAACCGGGCCTACCTGATCCAGATTCGCCGCGCCGGTGCGGGCACGGTGCTGATCGACCCCGTCAGCCACGGCATCGACCCGCTGAAGGCGCTGGCGCCGGTGGCCGAGGTCGTGAATTCCGACGAGTGGATTCTGCACGCGGCCGACCAGGATCTGCCGTGCCTGGCCGAGCTGGGCATGACGCCGCCGTCGCTGTACGACACCGAATTGGGCGGCCGGCTGGCCGGCTATGACCGAGTCAACCTGGCGGCCATGGTGCAGCGGCTTCTTGGTCTGGGCTTGAAGAAGGGCCACGGCGCCGCCGACTGGTCCAAGCGCCCGTTGCCCGCGGACTGGCTGAACTACGCAGCGCTGGACGTCGAGGTGCTGCTGGAGTTGCGCGCCGCAGTGGCTGCGGAGCTGGAGTCGCAGGGCAAGACCGGATGGGCCGCACAGGAATTCGAGCACATGCGGACCGTCGAACCCAGCCCGACCCGGCGCGACCGGTGGCGGCGGACGTCGGGCATCCACAAGGTTCGCAACGGCCAGGCGCTGGCCGCGGTGCGCGAGCTGTGGCAGACCCGCGACTTGATCGCGCAGCGGCGGGACATCGCGCCCGGCCGCATCCTGCCCGACTCGGCGATCATCTCGGCCGCCGTCGCCAATCCCGACACCATCGAAAAGCTCACGGCGCTACCGATTTTCGGCGGCTCGCGGCAGAAGCGCAGTGCACAGGTGTGGCTCGACGCGCTGGCCCGGGCCCGCGAGGCCGATCCCCCCGCTTCGGAGCCGAACAACGGGCTGCCGCCACCGGCCCGGTGGTCGCGTCGCAAACCCGAGGCGTTCGAGCGGCTGGAAGCGTGCCGCGGCGGGCTCTCCGAACTGTCCGAAGAGGTTTCGGTGCCTTCCGAGAACTTGGTGACGCCGGAGACCGTGCGGCGGCTGTGCTGGGATTGGCAGCCCGTGACTGACGTCCCTGCTGCGGTCGAGGAGTTCCTGGCTGCCGCCGGCGCCCGCCCGTGGCAGCGCGAGCTCTGTGGCCCGGTCTTGGCTACTGCGTTGGGTTAGGTGTGCGTTCACCCTGTACCCAGGGCGCAAGAGTTCAAGAAGGTCGCACCCCTGGCGCAGGCTCAACCAATCACGGGGCACCGATCGCCGGGACGGTGTCATGCGGATGCGCGTCCTGGTAGCCGGGGCAGGTGGTCTGGATTCTGAACGTATGCCATTGGGACTCACCCGGATTCGGCGGCATGCGCCCGCTGACGGTGTAGGTGTCGTCGACTTTGATTCCGGTGACCTCTTGCGGGTCGGCGATGAAACCCGTCACGTCGCCGTCCCGCAAGCCCACCTTCTGCACGACGACGCGGCCGACCTGGGTGAGCTGGATCCGAACCAGCTGACCCGTCTTGCCCTGGGCCAGGATGACCAAGCCGCCGCCGGCGAGTTGCCGGGTGCAGACCACCTTGCCGGTGTCGATCGTGTGCGCCTCGCCGTCGAACACGATCGACGTGACGGTCGGCGTGCCCGCGTCGCACGCACTGATCAACAGGACAGCGAGCAGCGCCACCAGATCCGGGCGGTGGACGCGCATGTGGCAAGTGAACCAGCTGGCTCTTACGTGCGCGTGCAAAGTGCGTGTCGTCGCCCTGGACGCCGGGTCAACGGTGGTCGATCGGCCGCCACAGCATCGGGGTGACGAACTCCAGGAAGTGCTCGAGTACCGCCTCGGGCGCCTCGATCTGAGGCCAGTGCGCGATGTCGTCGGCCAGCATCACCACGTCAGGGTTCGGGATGACCTCGCGGTAGCGCTTGGCCATGTGGGCACCGGAGTTCGGGTCGGACGGGCCGTCGATCAGCCGCATCGGGATCGTCGTCTCACGCATGGCACGCACCCAGCGGTTGCGGTAGGTGTAGCGATCGTTGATGAAGCGTCCGACCTGGTGCATGACCTTCTTGCCGTCGTTGTAGTCGAGGATTTCGTGGAACTTGTCCATCAGTTCCTTCGACGGTTTCGTGTTGACGCCAAACATCTCGTTGATGGTCGGGTCGGCCAGCCGCCTCGACAACGGGGTGCCCTGCAACGGACTGATGATGTCGCCCAACGGAGTTCGCGACAATGCCTTCTGCAGCAGCCGCGGGGTGTACGACTCGACGAACAGTCCGCCGTTGAGCCAGGTGATCGATTCGATGTTCAGGCTGCCGTACGACTGATCGCCGAACCGGTTGCGGGCCAGCAGCTCCTGACACACCGAGTCCCCGATGTCGTGGGCCAGGATGTGGGCGGTCTGCACGCCGAGATGGGCCAGTAGCGCCTCGTGCATATCGGCGTGGTCGTGCACCGAGTACTGGTACGCCGACGGCTTGGCTGAGAAGCCCATGCCGATCATGTCCGGCGCGATCACCGTGAACTTGTCGACCAGCGTCGGCCAGATCAGGGACCAGTCCCAGGAATTGAACGGGTAGCCGTGGATGAGCAGGAGCACCGGACCAGTGCCGAGCTCCAGGCCGTCCTGACGGTAGAAGATGTCGAATCCGAGGTAGTCGAAATACTGGCCGGCGGACTTCCAGGCTTCGAGTTCGGCATGCATGAGTTGAGCCTAGGCGTGCCGGGATGGTGACGCCCCTGCACCGCGTCAACGAGGCAAGTTGGCCCGCCGAACTACGATTGACAGCATCAATCAGAGAAGGACATCGGGATGATTCGGCTCCTCCTACCGCTCGTGGTCGTGACTGTCATCCTCGCCGTCGTCATGGTTGTCGGAGGCGCCGCGTTCGGGGCGGCCTTCACCTCCTCGGCCGACCGGAAAGTGCCGGGCCGGCCATCTCGTGGCTCCGTGATGACCAAGGCCTGGCTGGTGTCTTTCGTCGTGGTGATCGCGGTCGGCATCGCGACGGAGGGCATCGCACTCGTGCCCGCCCTTGGCATCGCGGCCATCGGGTTGTTGATCACGCACATCGTGATCGGCGGTCGAGCCGGCGCTTCGACCATGCGCGAACTGTCACCACAAGAAACCGAACACGCCCGGCTTGCTGAAGAGTTCGGAGTCGACGGTGTCGCGATGCTCGACGGCGCGCAGGCAGCCATTGATCGGATCGAGCGTTCGGAAGCCGCGACGGGCGGCTGGCTCGGCAACGACCTCGACTTCACCAGCGACCTGACGGCGATCCGCGAAAATTGCCGAGCCACAATAGAACTCAACGGCCTGATCAAAGAGCTCAGCGAACTTGCCGACCCCGACTCAGACGATCTCGCGATGCTGGACGACGCCCGGACGAAGGCGCGGCAACTGGATGCCCGGTCCCGGCAGCGGGTCAGCGACCTGCGGATGTGTGCCGACAAGGCCGAGGAGATCGACCAGTCGCTGCGCGACGATCGCGCGCGGGCACAACTCGCCGAAAAGCGCGACGACGTCCGCAGCCGCATGGCCGCCAAGCTGTACGGCATCGACGCGGCGCCGTCGGAGACGCCGTCGTCGTCGGTGGACAAGATCACCGCTCTTGCCGAGGCATACGCGGAGATCAGGGGCAAGGTCGACAGTGAGGACGGGGACTAGCGCAAGTCCAACGTCATGTACGTTCGTCGGCCGGCAACTCGTCGGGATACACGATGTCGATCTCCGCGATTGACTGCGGAAAGTCCTTGCGGTTGTTGGTCAGAAAGCGATCAGCCCCCGCTGCGACTGCGGTTGCCAGGTGCGCCGCGTCCGCAGCGCGCAGACCATAGGACACCGCGAACGCGAGGGACACGCGTGCGGTGGGCGCGTCAAATGGCCGTAGCTCCAGTCGACTCAGCAGGCTCACGAGTGCTGCGCATTCATCAGAGTCCGGGTCATCCCGCATCGGCTTCGCCAGGACCTCAGTAAGCAGCAGAACGGAGCCGACACCTACCGTTTCGTCGGCATCGGCATCGGCATCGGCGAACAGCGCGGCAACCCTGATGCCAAGTGGATGGTCTTTGGCCGCCGCGTAGATCAACACATCGGCGTCGAAGGCGGTCTTTGGTCTCATCGACCGCTACGACCGCGGCGCACCGCCTTGACGAGTTCGTCCGCACGATCAGGTTCAAGCGCCGGACCGCGGAGTGGCTCCGATCGGGCCGTCTGGAGCAGCTCATCGATGCGATCGGCTTCATTCCAGACCCCCGAAGCGCGGCGCGCCTTGAGCACATCAGGACTCACCAGCACGGCGACGACGCGCCCGTGCCGGGTGATCGCGACCTCTTCCCCCCTCTCTACGCGATCGAGCTGCGCCGGAAGGGTCTCGCGCGCGGTGCTCGCGCTGATCGTGGGCATGACAAATTGTACGTACACGTACAACACCAGGCAATAAGCTTGCGCTTGAGCCAATGAAACACCAGCTACGGCGCACCCTCTTGAGTCCCGGATTCGCTGCCGCGGCCACACCACTGACCCAGTCGCTTGTCTGCGTCCACGCAACTCCCCCGCTGCGCATCGCTCGGCCAGACATGTCGGCCAGCTCAACTAGCATCCACAGCAACCAACCAGAAAAGGACGCCGGAATGTTTCGCCTCGTCGTAGTGATTGCGGTCGTGATCGTCGTCCTAGCGCTCATTGCCTTCATCGCAGGCGCCTCGGCACTGACCGCTATCGCGTCCGCACTGGATCGAAAGAAGCGCGGACAGAACTTCGACGTCGAGCAAACTTTGAGTCAGTTCCAGATCATGGCCGGCGTGTGGATTGTTGCCTTTATCGCGGTGATCGGGGTCGGGATCGCCACCGACGGCGCTGGACTGCTGCCAACACTCGGTGTGTCGGCAATCGGACTGGTGATCACGCACGGTGTGATGAGCCGTCGGACCAGGGATGGCGACCAGAGCACACTTAAGGCCGCAGTGGCGACAAAGCAGTCACGCCACGAACTCGAACGCGCCGCACTGACCAAGGAGCTCGGGCCGAATGGCGTGGCCATGCTCGACGGAGCGCAGGCGGCTATCGGTCGGATCAAGCGTTCCGAAGCTGCCTCAACTGGCTGGCTCGGCAACCCAGAGGACCTCGACTTCACGGAGGATCTGGCCATGATCCGCGAAAACTCCAGAGCCACTGTGGAACTCAATCGACTGATCGAAGAATCCAGCAATCTCCCCGATCCCACTCCAGCCGATATCGACATGGTCGACGTTGCACGAACCAAGGTCAAGCAGCTGCAGTTCCGGTCGCGGTCGCGGGTAAAGGCCCTCCGAGAATGCGCCGAGAAGGCTGAGCAGATTGACCAATCACTGCGGGACGAGCGCGACCAGGCACGCATTGCCGAGCAACGCGACGATGTCCGGAGTCGGCTGGCTGCTCAGTTGTACGGCGTGGAAGCGGCGCGACCACAGGAGCCATCGCCGTCACTGGACAAGACCAACGCACTCGCTGCCGCGTACATAGAGATCAGAGGCTCACTCAGCCAGGAGCATGCCGAGCCGCTCCACGAAGCAGATGCTCCGCCGAAAGCTTTGGACTCCAAGGCCAAACGTAAGTCCAAGTCGGACGACGACTTTCTCGACCGCGCGTGGAAGTGGCTGACCGAGTAGCTGGCTACTCCGTCAGGTCCGAGGACGCTTCGTCGGGTGAGTCCGACGCCCCGCCTGCGGAACCACTCAACTCCCCGCGAGCCGAAGGCATCCATTTGGTGGGCTTGATCCCGCGAAGTTTCCGCGATGCCACGTACGCTCCGAACCCTGCCGCCGCAGCAATGACCGCGGGCGCAGCCGCTACAGCGACCGTGCCCGCAACCATGCCGCCGCCGACGAGTCCGCCAATCGCCGCCAGGCCGCTGGAAATCCCCACTGCACTTGTGCCGGCTACGCCTGCAGCTGACACGGCAGCCAGTCCGCCGGCACCGGCCGCCACGGCACCCGCTACCGACGCGATGCGTCCGTCGCGACGCGCATCGTTCTCTTCATCGGGCAGACTCTCGTCCTTGCGTAGCCCGACCTGGACAGCACCGATCGAAACCGCCGCGGGGCCCAACGCCAAGGCGACCGGACCCATCGCCGCCCCGCCGCCGATAAGACCGCCTGCGGAGGCGAGGCCAGACATGATCCCGGCACCGCTGACACCAGCGACCGAGCCAACCGCCCCGACTACACCTGCCGTGGCACCCAGCGACGTCGCTGCAGCTGCGCCCGTCGTCGTCAATGAGGACACCATACGGACCTGCTGACTTGCCGTGCGCCCCGTGCAGCACCAAGTGGAAAAATGCTCGCAGTTGTTTGTGGCGACGTTGTAGTCCCGGCTGCCGAGCTTCGACTCGGCACGTTCGATCACGACGTCAGGTGTATCGCTGTCGCTGTACTCACGAAGGTGAACAATCGAATCGAGGGCGAACTCATCCATCGTCGTGCGCGACACCGAGGCGTCGGATTTTTTGCCAGGCTCTCCCGTGAAATGAATGACCGTCCCATCACCGCAGTCGATGCCGTGGTGTGTGTAGCCCAAAGGCCTTGTCACCCAAATGTGGTCGCCTCGAGCCATTCGATCCTCGCTGGTGTCAACGGACGTAGTGCCGGGATCATCGCACAGGGAACAGACATCCCCGGCAGTCTCGCGCCACGTGCCCATGCTCCGCGGTTGTCGGTGGCCTCGTATATACAGTCCTGTTCAGGTTCGAATGGGGAGTGAGGGAGCGCCGTGATCACCGGTGAGTTGAAGAGCAAGGTCGACCGCGTCTGGGATGCGTTCTGGTCTGGTGGGATTTCCAACCCGATCGAGGTGATCGAGCAGATCACCTACCTGCTGTTCATCCGCCGTCTCGACGATCTGGAGACTCTCGCCGAGAACAAAGCTCGGCGAACGGGCACGTCCGACGGGCTGCGGTTCGGGCCCGATCAGCAGGACCTGCGGTGGTCGCGGTTCAAGAACGACGAGCCCGGCGTCATGTACGGCCTCATCGCCGACGGGGTGTTCCCGTTCCTGCGGGCACTCGGCGGTGACGGGTCGACGTATTCGGAGCACATGCGTGACGCCCGCTTCACGATCCCGACCCCGGCGCTGCTGTCGAAGGTCGTCGACATGCTCGACGACATCCCCATGGCCGACCGCGATACCAACGGCGACCTGTACGAGTACCTGCTGTCCAAGATCGCATCGGCCGGCGTGAATGGGCAGTTCCGCACACCGCGCCACATCATCGAGCTGATGGTGAAGATGACCGCGCCAGGGCCAACGGACGAGATCTGCGACCCGTTCTTTATGCGCAATCTGGATGTCTCACGAGACACTCTCCTGGAACTAGGTCGCAGAATCGCAGCAGCGTGACTCCGGTCGCTCACTTCGTGAACTCGCTGATCAATTTCCCGAGTTTCTCACCGTTGCGCTGCTTTACTTGTGTCCAGCGTTGAGGTGGGATCGGGTCAAGATCCGAGCCGAGATCACCGGAGATGAGTTGCCCGAGTGGAACTCCAAGCCGGTCTTGCATCGCTCTCGCATATGCCCAAGGGCTGGTGCTGTCAGAGCCCAGGCTGTACCAGATAGTGATGGGGTCAGCTCCGCCACCGCCGTCATGCCGCGAGGCCGCGCAGCCGACGCCGATTGTCTCGCGCACTAAGGAAGTGAACCGTTGACGCAAGTTATCGATAGATTGCCTCTGTTGTAGTGCAGCCAGTTGCTCCTCATAACTGCGGCGGTACTCTCTGGTCGCGGAAGCCACTGATGCAGCCAGTGTTTCGGCTTCACCACGAGCTGTTGGGGGGCCTAGTTGATCGACGTCGGCAAGGCTAGTGATTAACGCTGGCGGTGTCCGATCCGCTCGAACCGCTGCTACGGGGCCCTCGTTCCCTGGCGAGAGAACAAGTGCACTGTCGTCGGGTAGGTGTTCGCCGGCGTGTTTGTCTAGGACCGGGTTGAGCCGCGGGTGACCGTATGTGGCCAAGGCAGTCCATGACTGGGGGTCGCGAGACGCGCGGGATGGCGTCCAGGTGACAGGCCGGTTTACGTCGTCGAGGACCGCGGCGAACCGATCGACCAGTACGTCCCTCAGATCCGCGTGCGTGACTGGCGATGGCGGGTAGACGGGCAGCGGCAGAGGGTCTTCTGCCAGTGGGGTTCCCCTGAAAAAGTGGACACGGTTAGCTTGATTGCTGATTGATCCGTGCGGTGATCTCGAAGTCGATAGGTGAGATCATTCCCAGTGAACTATGCCGCCTGTCATGGTTGTAGTAGCGAAGGTAATTGTCAAGTCCCGCAGCAAGATTCGCATACGTTGTGAAGGCATGCCGCTTGTAGTACTCGTGCTTGACCGTCGACCACAGTGATTCGGACCCGGCGTTGTCCCAACATATGCCGGTGGCCCCCATAGAGCGGCGCAGGCCGTGATCGGAGCAGACTGTGGCCAAGTCGTGACTGGTGTATTGACTGCCCCGGTCCGAGTGCAAGATGGTGCCGGCCACCGACCCGCCGCGGGTGAACACCGCCGCGTCCACCGCCTGCTCGACGAGCTCAGTGCGCATGTGGTCAGCCACCGACCAGCCCAGCACCCGTCGCGAGTGCTCGTCGCGGATCGCGCACAGGTAGGCATCGCCTTCACCGCAGGTCAGATAGGTGATGTCGGAGGTCCATACCGCATCGAGGCGGCCTTGATCGAAGACCCGGCCCACCCGGTCGGGTGGGAAAGACGCCGCCGGGTCGACGACTGTGGTTTTGACCTTGAAGGTGCGCGGGCTGATGCCTTCGATGCCCATCTCGGCCATGATCGCCGCGACGGTGTTGACCGACACCGAGACCCCAGCGGCGTGCAGGTCGGCGGTGATCCGTGGTGAACCGTAAGTGCGTCGGGATTCTTGCCAGTGGGCCAGGATCTTGACCTCGAGATCGCGGCGCCACTGCTGCCGCGGCGTGGGTTCGGTGCGTCGCTGCCGTGCTTCCCAGGCGTAATAGCCCGAGCGTGAGACGTCGAGGAGCTCGGTCAGTGTGGCGATGTCGTGGTCGGCGCACTCCGCGGCGATGAGCTCAAACCGACTCACCGATGTTGCTGTGCCGCAAAGTACGCCGATACTTTTTTCAAGAAGGCGATATCTCGGTCCTTCTCGGCCAGTTCCGCACGCAGCCGCACCAATTCGGCGCGTTCACGGGCCGTCAGATCGCCTTCTGGCGGCCCATGGCGGGCATCGCTGGCCACCCCGTCGCGGACCCTCTCCTGACGCACCCACTTGCCCAGCAGACTCTCGTGCAGGTTCAGTTCGCGGGCCACCTCCGAGACCGGCCGGCCCCTGTCAATCACCCGACGAGCAGCCTCCACCTTGAACTCCGGTGTGAACGACCGACGCGTCCGCGACATATCGACATCCTTCCAGCAGGACACCGTCCCGCTATCTCAGGTGTCCACTGAAACTGGGGAACCTCCCAGTGTGTCCAATCCGTGGCTATCGCCGTGGTCCAGGCGGTGAATCAGCTGTTTGACTTCTTGCTGTTGCGCTGCGAGGCGTTCGCTTCTCGGTGCCTGAAAGATTCGGCGGAATGCTTGCTCTGCGGCGCCGAGGATGGGCTGCAGGCTTCCTAGCAGACCGCTGAATACGTCGATACGGTCGGCGAGAGCTTGGTATACGGCTTCTTCCACGGTGTTGGGGATGAAGTAACTTCGGATTTTTACAACCGAAGCTTGCTGTCCGAGTCGGTCGATTCGACCGATGCGTTGTTCGACGCGCATTGGGTTCCAGGGCATGTCGTAATTGATTAGATAACTGCAGGTTTGGAGGTTTAGACCCTCGCTGGCTGCGTCGGTGGCAAGTAGGACGGTGATGCGTCTAGCGCGGACTTCTTCAACGAGATCGCGTTTGGAGATGTCAACCCAGCCATCGAGTTCGCGGAAGATTCTCCCGCCAGCGCCGGTAAATGTTGCCATCTGGTACTGGTATGCCCCGCTGAGCCGTTCGCGTAGATCTTCAAGGGTGTCCGCGAATTGCGTGAACACGATGGTGGACCGACCTACGTCGCGGGACTCGTTCAAATCCGTGAGCAGTCGATTGAACTTGGAGTCAGTCACGAAGTTCATACGCTCGACGTAGCCGCGAATTTCATTGATCTCTTCGGCGGTTAGCGGAAGCGCTTGTGCTTGGTTGATCGTTCCCGTTGTGGTTGTTGGGATTTCCTCATCGTCCGCTTCGTCTAAGAGGTCGTCATCAAGCAACAGCTCTTCGTGGTCCAAACGGCGAGTCAAGGTCTTACGAATCGCCGCCCACGATGAAGTCAGTCGCCGTCGGTAGACAGTCAGGACGAAGCCTGCGCCCTTGGTGGTGCCGTGCGCGAGCATGAGGCGATCAATGAGTTCGTCGAGCTGGTCGTAGAGATCCTGCTCGTCGCCGTCGAACGGAATGACGACCGGCAAGGGTTCGCGGTCGGCGAGCTTCTCTGACAACAGTCCCTGCTCGCGATAGATCTTGAGGGTGCGTCGGCTATGGCGCGTGACGAGCTGACCAACCGGTCCGAGGTTACGAATCCAAGTCCGGAGCGCATCAATTCCCTTGGTATCGAGCCCACTAACGATTTCTGACGCCGGGAGTTGTCCGGTGCCGAAACGCTCGATCCTTGCGGTTGCGATGGTTCCCACAGAACTTCTGATGTTGTCCAGCAGGGCCTGATCGGCGGCGGTGCGCGGCAGGTGGCCGGTCTCGCGCAAGGCTTGGTCGAGCCAGTCCCACGCGATGCGCGCTGCGTCGTCTTTAGCTAACTCGCGGAAGAATCGGTTAAAGGCATCGCGGTCGGATAGCGTCCCTTGAAGTCCAATGTGTACGAGCAAGTCTCGGAGCTCGACCGGGTCCATCTGCATTGGCGTGGCTGTCAACAGCCATAGCGCTCGGGTAGCGCCCTGGTCAGTCAGTTGATCGAGTAACTCCAGCATGCGACCGGGGCGATATCGGTTCTCCGCCAGGTGGGTTCGTCTAGCGTGGTGCGCTTCGTCAACCACGATAAGGTCATAGGTGCCAGCGTCAAGAATAAGTCGCTGGTGCTCTGGTCGGCGGGCGAGATGGCTCGAGGCAATCAGGAGTGGGTGTTCAGCGTAGGGGTTGACGCCGACGCTGTGAACATCCGACGGATGGGCCCCATAGACCTTGTTTGAGTCCAGTCGCGGAACCCATAAGCCGAATTTTTCAAAGAGCTCGTCTTGCCACTGCCGACAGACGTTCGCGGGTGCCAGGATCAGAGCTCGACGGACCCGTCCTTCGAGCAGGAGGCGCCGTAACGAAATGCCCGCGCTAATTGTCTTTCCCAGGCCGACCTCGTCGGCTAGTAGCCACGAGCGTGGATATAAACCGGCCAGGCGTTCGGCGACTTGGCGTTGATGGGGGAACAAGTCCAAGCCAATCGTCGCTTCCGCCAGACCCTCTGCCGCGACCAAGCGGGGGGCGACGCGCAAGTACCTTGCGACGACGGTATCCACTCCCATCGTGGGTGGCTCTTCAATATCTCGCGTGTCTGGCTGCTCGTCAGGAGCGATACTGAGCAGCTTGTCCCGCGCCGCTTTCGGTAGCGGATACACCCTGAAACCGGATATCCGACCAGCCCAGTGTTCATCGAACTTATTGGCCCAGAAGCTGAAGTAGCCCGAACTTGCTCCCCAGGAGCTGTATACCGAGAACGATTCGAAGTTCTTCGTCCACGCTGTAGCTGACTCGTTGATCGAGCCTTGGAACGCAACCCCGTCACCTTGGCTGTCTCGCAGGATGCCGATCTTCTCGTGGAAGTAAGGGTCTTGAATACCGCCGGTGATCGGATCGCCGTTGTCATCCACAGCGATCGCTATGCGCACCTCCAGGCGGCCCTGCTGTGCGAGCCATGCGAGCACTTGCAGACGGTTTTGTTCAACCTCGTTGTCAGTGAGCAGGCGCTCGGCCAGTCGCTGCGCAAAAGGGCCTTCGAGGGAACTATGCCCGAGCAGTGCATCACGGTCGGACTCTGTGATCTCCGCTCCGCACAAAAGCCGCAACTGGCCGCCGCCGTTGATGAAACGAGAGAGTCCCCTGGCGGCCACACTCAGAGCGGAGGACCGAAAGTACCCGACCGAGCGGTCATAGGAGACCGCCCGTGAGAGAGCTGGAACGTAAAAGATTTCCAGAACTCTGTCGCTGGAGTCGTAACCCGGTTGAAGGTCGATTCCACGCAAACCCGGAGGAGCCGTCGTCGCCTCATCCCGACGCTCGATGGTCACTCTGCGCCCTCTGCGGCCTCTTCTTCCTCGTAGCCGAGTTGACCAGGAAGGCTGAACCCGAGCTCGCCATCGATCTCGAACAAGCCTTTCGGAGCTTGCGGGACGGCCGCATCGGCAGGCACCGGAATCTGGTCGAACAAGGCGGTGCGAAGGCTGTCTAGAATTCGGGCCTCGGGGCGCACAAACTGCCCCTTATCCTTCACGCGAGGAATCGCGGTCAGTGCAGCTTGCAGGAGATCGGCGAAGCGAGAGTCATCACCCATCCCTGTCCGAGCCAGCCAAGCCCGTGCCGCGGGCAGGCCGTCCTCGTCATAGATCAGCATGAGAACGTGAAGCCGGTCGATCCAATTGGTGAACGACGACGCATCGGGATCCAGCCCGCCAGCGGTGCGACGCTGGGCCGGCGTCAGCAATGTGACCGAACCGCTCGTAGCTTTGACGATCTTGTCGCGACGCGAGAGATCGTCGAACTCGAGATGGGTAGCAATACAGAGCTTCCGGGCCTCATCAAAGGGAAACTCAGCAGCCCGAAAGTCATTCCACGCCAGCAGATACCAGTCTGTCACTCGATCGAACTCGACATCGCGGCCACCGAGTAGACCACGCTTCTTTAGAGTTGCCACCCGTTCCCGCGCCAAGTCAAGGGCCGCATCGGGACGCAAGACCTCAGGATGTCCTTCAGCGCTCAACTCTCCGGTATAGACCGGCCAACTGTCAGAGAGAACCGACAACACCGGCCCGTAGGTCGCGATCGTCAAGTCGACACCGGTCATACCTTCGGTTGCGAACCGGGCGGCTGCCTCCTCGGCTGCACGTTCCACCGCGGAACGGATGTCAGCCCAATAAGCGGGCGCACTAGGCAGCCGCTTACGGCAAGCAAGAAATATTGTCGACGCCGCGGCATTCTTCTTGGCTTGATGCAGCGAGTGCTCGCTTTCGGTATGGACAGGCCATGACGCATCTATAGAAAACCCGGCGTCGAGCAGTGCGGCACCCAATGTGTCCCACGCATCAACCCTTTTGTGCGTGAACATCACTGTCAGGACACCGGCTGGCTTAAGAACCCGATGTGCCTCCCGGAAGGAGGCCGTCAGCAGCTGCTCATAGCGTTCATCGGCGAGTTCGGCTGCGGTCTTTCCGTCAGCTGCGTTCCGCTTTCCTCGCTTGGCCGGTGCAGCAACGTCTTTGAACAACGCTGGATTTGCGACAGCTTCATCCTGCTTGTCAGTGATGACCAGATCGGTGAACTCGGGCCAGGTGTCTCCGAGGGAACGCTTCAGCCATACATAGAAGTAATCGGAACACTCGGCGTACATGACATTGTCGTAGTAAGGGGGATCAGTGACGACAGCGTCGACCGATGCATCAGGGAGCGGCAGTTGGGCAGCTGAACCTCTGAGGACGAGTGCCTCTGCGCGGCGCTCCGCCGTACCAAGCAACTCAGGCTGGTAAGCAAGTTTCGCGATGCCTTCATACGCGTCGACGACCTGCGAGACTGCCCAAGGGAACAGCGAATGGGCCGCATCAAACTCCGCGAACGACCACTTGTAAGCGAAGTCGTGGCGATCAAAGGTGTTGCGAACAGTGGTTCGCGATGAATGCCAGCTGCTGAGCATCCCATTGTAGTCGCAAGCCTTGTCAAGTCCGAGAGCAAGATACAGGCCGAGCGACCGTGCAGGTTCATCCCCGAGTGCCGCACGCGCTTCGCCGACTATCTTCCGCAATTCATCGAGGGCGGTGACATTGGAAAGTAACTGTCGAGGTGCGAACATGTCGGACCATCTGGTCAGACCCATGTCGACGCTACGTTTCGTCTCTTTACCCTCAAAGATCGGCTCGTTGGGAACCAGATCCTGAATCTCCCAATTTGGACGAAGCTTCGCTAGCTCGCGTTCAGCTGCAGTGGCCGCCTCAACATCGTCGTCTGACGGGACCCTGAACTGACGACCAGACACTCCACGCCGGTTTATCACGACCGCCAAGAGCATCTGCCCGATCCGGTGCTCCACGCCCTTCTGCCGGATGTAATCACCGGAAAATGTCTCACCGGTCCAGATACTTTCGGCACCACCCCGTTTATAGGTTGACCGACCACCCCACTCGGCAGCTTCACGTCCCTCAACGATTCGCAATTCGTAAGTCCCGGCGGCTCTGTCAACCTCAAGGGCGACCGCCACTTCACGTCCGGCTTTTCCGTGGGCAAGCCAGAAATCTGGCGACAGCGGTGTCGGGCGCCCAGTGGTTGGGCATGGAACCGTGTGGGCCCAAACGTAAGCGATGATCGACTCAGTTGGATTACGTGGGAAAAACCGATCGAGTCGCTGTTCGACGTTGCTGGCCCATTTCGTGCCCCAGTCCGCGATTACTTTCGCAAAGGACGGACCGAGCTGCGCAGGAAGGGAGACCGTTCCCTTCAAAATAGCGGTTGCAACTGGATTCAGCTCGTTCGAAATTGTCTCAAAGCCGTAGCGCGCGGCCTCGAAAGGGATTGAGCCCCCGCCACTGAATGGGTCGAGAACGACAGGAGTTCCGGCTCCACCGGTCCGCAACGATGCAAGTTGGTGAACAAGCTTCGAGTCTTCTTCGCTGGGGTTAACGGTAAATGCGCGAGGATAGCCGTAGCCGTTTCCTTCAAGTTTGATACCGGCGAGGTTCGCGGCCTTAATTGCTGCCCTGCCAGCTACAGGGTCACCGAGAATGCCAAGGGTTCTGAGGTACCAAGCGCGGTATGCGTTCTCGCCACCGGGAAATCGGCTCTTGAGTTCAGTAAGAAGTCTGGCGGCCTGGGCGTCCTGTTCCGCTTCTGGTGTGCTCGGCCATGCCGGCAGCAGCGAAGCGAGTACGGCCGCGCGGCTGGCGGTAAGGGGCCTTCGGGCCCACCAGACGTGGAGATAGTTAATGGGCGGTAGCGCGCTGGATGCGCCACGCTCACGCATACTTTCAGCGCCAATAGCGGCAGCAGGAAGCCACTGCTCGATGAGCGGGCGCGTCACTTGCTGGCTCCGTCCAGCAAGACGCGGAGTGCCTTCAGGCCGTGTCGACGTTGGCTTTGGGCATGCCAGTAATTGGCTTCTTCGCGGCTCATGTCAGCGATTCCTCCTGCGATACTTGTGACTCGGTCGACTCGACGCAGGGGCTTGACGGCGCGTAGGAGCAGTTCGGCATGGGCCCCCAGGGTTGGGGAGAGTTCGAATGCTCGTGGCGTAGTCCACTGTCTGCCGCGCAGTGCTGCCGCTCGGAATATCTCTTGCAGTGGCGCTGCGACGTGAGCGGCCTGGTAGCCGTTGACCCGGATCACTCGTTGGGCGCCTTCGAGGTCGGTGACGTCGATCTCAACAGCGAGGATGCGGCCATCCTCGTCACGGCTTACCAGACATGTGTAGTGCTCCGCACGACTCATGCCGTCGCCTCTGTGGTTATAGCAATCGCGCACTTCGTCGGCCCAGTGTCAGTCGCTGCCTGGGCGATGCCGTTGACAGCTTCCCCGGATAACGGGATCGAGCCCTCCCAGTGTGCGGTTACCGACGCTTTGAGGGTTGCTTGCCGCGGCCCGAGGAGCTGCTTGAGAGCTTCGCGAAGGGGGGCGTACTCCGTTGGTGAACCGTGAAACCGGATCTGGATGGAGTCGTTGGGATCACTGAGTGCGATGGTGGCGTCAACGTCGTAGTGAAGTGTTGCCCCGAGTGTGCCGGGATTCACCACGGTGTGCAGTCTCGTCAACTCCGTTCCTGCGCCTGGGCCGACGTGGTCGATGGTCACGCTGATTTCGTTCAAATCATGGCGGCTAGCCTCAGCGGCGCTGGCGCGGGCATCTGCGAATGCCTTGCCGGCCGATCCCGCCCCAGTGAATAGCGTGCCTGGCGCTGGCGGAGGCGGTGGAGTAGTTCCACCGCCACCACCGCCCCCCGCGCATGTGGTGCCTGGGTGGCTGGCCCCGCAGAACGGGCACGCCAATTGCTTCGGGGGTGGCGCCGAACCCGGCGGGTAGATGAACGTGTCTTCGGCCAAGCGGACAGCGGTATTGGGGTGGTCTTTCGTGGCCCATCCCTCGTCTCCGCGTTCAGGATCGTGGTACTCCCACACACCGTTGCGGACGCCAGCACCGACGAGTGCGACCAGCTGTGCTCGGTCGAGCACCATTTTCAGGTCGGTGCGGCGAGCGAAAGCGCGGATCAGTTCTTTTGTCGGCTGGGGCTTTTGGAGCAGTTCCCCAAGTTTGGTCTTCACGTAGCCAGGGTCGAGTGGTTTGGAGCCGGCGGTGAGGGTTTTATCCATGCTGGCCAAACGGTCGAGGATGGCATCAGTCTGGTTGGGTCGCGCGGACGCCTGGGTGACAATGTCAAGTTCGATGGACTCCAGACCGCCGGCGGTTGGCACGTACAGAACGTTCATGTGGTTGCAGACGGCGATTTGTGCGAGCAGGTCAGATTCCTTCCGCCTGTTCTTGAGTTCTTCCCGCTTGTCGGGGGTCAGTGCCGCGAGCACGTCTGGATTGCCCTCCAGAGCGGCCAGGGCGAGCCGGGTACGCACCGAGCGCACCATAGCTTCGTGGGTAGCCAGCGAAGGGGCGAGAATGACCAGCCGATTGCGGTACTCGCGGATACCACCCGACGGGGTGCGGTCCCACAGTTCTTTGACTTTGGCGGGAATGGCAGTGTGGGGGTCGACACCACGATGATCGCCGAATTCGTCCCAATGCACGATGACCAGCCAGGCGTCCTCGTCGCTGTCGGGGACCTTGGCGTCTTCCCAAGCTCTTTTGACCTTCAGAGCGGCGTCCTTGAAGCGTTGAGCCAAGATGCTGGTCGCTTCGGTACGCGCCTTGGTGATGCTGATCTCGGTCTCGGCCTCTTGGATCAGTTTGACCAGCGATGCTTCCGTGGAGAATCGGAACCCGCGGATGTCGGCGTGCAAGTACCAGCACGCACTCTCCAGGGCGTCCAACGAGCGCTGGATGAGGTTCGGGTCGTCTCCAGGTGAAAGCGTCGCACCGTAGAGCTCAGAGGCGGGAACGCCCGGGACATCACGGGTCAGGGAGTAGAGGTAGATGCCGGTTGCCAGGCGGCGGGCGTAGTGGTTCCCCATGTGTTGGTCGATCGCATCGGCGTGTGACCGTTCTCCGCCCTGAGTGGCGATGTCAGCGCGAATCACGGGCTCGTAGGCCGCGCGTTCGAGCCGGCTGGAAAGTTCCTCGGCGATCACCTTGTCAGCAAGGTTGACATGGTGCAGATGGATCAGCTGGGCGCCTTCGGGCTTTTCATGCCACAGCTCACGCACGACCCGGGCGAGCAACCGCAGCGCACCACGGGTGCGCTGAAAATTGGGGATGGTCGACAACCGCTTGTCGAGGACCCGGATGAACGCTGGGTGGAACGGATAGGTGTTCGTTACCTCCGAGGCCCACCCCGCTGTGGTCATCCCTTCTGGCAGGTCCAGACCGCTATTGAAGGCCGCTTCGGCGGCGTCGGCGTAGTTCTTGGCGACGCGAGTGGCCACCCCGGCCGGGATGGGCTCGAAAAGCCGCCGCGCGAGGATTTTCGGAAGGTCCGCCTCCCCGCTCGGGCGCAGCACGAGCTCCTTGCGCGCCATGAGTTCGCGGGCTTCGTCGATCGCCGTGAGAACGTCGGCGGTGTTATCTCCGAATGCATCGGTCAGCCCGGTCGTCGTGATAACCAGTGCTGCGTGCGGGAGGGCGTCGACAGCTTCCATCAACGCCATTAGGAACGCGGTCGTCTGCCCTGCCAGGGTCGTCTGACCGACTTCCACACCCTTCGCGACGGCGTAGTAGCGGGCGATCTCGTCGATGAGGATTAGGGATGGCTCGTCGCCGAGTAGGCGCTTAATCGCGTCCGAACCTGGCGCGGTCAAAGCCTCGTCGTCGGCGCGCACGATTTGGTATCCGGCTTTTCCACCCAGCTGCAGTGCCAGGTAGCCCCAGATCGTCTTGGCCGCGACGCCGTCGATCGCCGGGAAGCTCGATGCCCCCGCGCTGGTGCCAACGAAGACGCCAACTTGTTTGATCGGGGTCTTTGGGAGCAGTTTGGGATCCATCAACTCCGCGGCCTGGTCGGGTCGCAGGCCACCGCGGACGGCGTGATAAAGGGCGATGAGGTTGTGTGTCTTGCCGCCGCCAAGGTTGGTTTCTAGCCGGATCACGCTGGCGGCGTCGGGACGCCCGCCGGTCACCCGCCCGATGGCCTCGTTTAGCAACGACTTCAGCCCGCCGGATGGGTAGGTGGAGGCGAAGAACGCGCTCGGATCCCCGTAGGCGTCGGGCGCGCTTCCCGAAATCACCTCTTCTAGGCTGGCTGCGAACCTTGCCTCGGTCAGTTCACCATCCAAAACATCACGCCGAGGTTTGACGTCGTCAAACAAGCTCACGATTGCGCTGCCCCCATCTGCCCTATGTAACCGTAGTCATTCGATCCGACAGTTCCTCGGCCGTTCCAACTCCCTGCGTAATGCCTCGAACTCGAAGATTGAGAGTGTCGACGCCGCCATTCGCAGCCTCGCCCCTGGGCGTACTCGGCCTTCGGATCGACGCCCAGGAGGTTGTTGAGGTTTTTGAGGTTGTCGATGATTTGCACGTTCAGTCCCTGGCCGTGTCGTCGGCCCGATGGCCTTCGCGACGTACCCAATCGTCCACTTCTGCGGATTGGAACTTCCACAAGCGCCCTACTTTGTGCGCAGGCATCCCCTTCTCAGCGATCCACGCATACACGGTGTCTTTGGTGACGCCAAGGTGGGTAGCGATGCCGTCTGCGGACAGCCATGGATCAGGCATGGCGACCTCCAACCGTCGACGCGGTTGGCCGACGAGCTGAGCCTACCGGCAAGGAGACCGCTTTAGACCGACTTTAGACCGCTCAACGGGGGTAAGGCCCGTTCTTGTCTGGTTTCACAGTGCCGGCGGCCAGCCACCGGCGGAGGGGGCCCTGTGCCACGTACGTCAAACGCGCAGCAAGCGAGGACTTCAGGCGACAGGTGTGGCATCGTGCTCGTCATCTAGGAATGTGGCCCTTGCGCCGAGGTAGCAGGACCAGCGTCCCTTGTTCGTCGCGGCGGCATGCAGTCAACTGGGTAGACAGCTCTGCGATGACCGTTGCCGCGGCCTGATTGTTGCGTTCGAGTTCGGTATTCGATTGCCGGAGTCTCGCGATGGTCGTCTTCAGTTGGGTCACCGTCGCCTCTAGCTCTGCCACCCGCCGCGACCGTGGTGTGGCGTCCGTTTTGACTGCAGCATCCCAGTCCTTCATCACCGCAGCGGCGCGGTTCATCGTTGCGCGACTGACGCCGGCCTCAATGTGGAGGTTGGCCTTCGTGAGCCGCCCGTCGGTCCGGGTTGGCTGTCCTGAGAGCAGCCGCTCCATCGCGTTGCGAAGATTCAACTCTGTTGCTGGGGTGATCGGGGCTGTCACTTGGGCTCCTGCGTGGTGATGCGGCGGATATCGTCGAGTTGGGATTGGAGCCGCTGCCTATGGATTTCGGCCATGGACTTATCTTTGAGTTTGGCTCGGAGGTCGGTTTCCTCGTGTTGCCATAGCGGCAGGTGTTTGTCCGTGATCACGGAATTTCGGCAGGTCGAGGGTTGGCACATGCTGGGGATCGGGCCACCGGCTTTGACTGCTGCCGAGGCGCTTTCGAGGCAGAGCGCCTTCGCGGGGTCGCCGAGGCAATGATTGAGGGTGCCCAGCCGGATCGTGGCGAATTCGTCTCGCAAAAGGTCGCGGAGCATGCGTTCGTTTCCGATGGCGACGCTGGTGCCTGCCTGGTTGGTGACGTGGTCGAGGCCGTGGGTGAAAACGGCCGCTCCGGGTCCCCGCGCGGTCCGCACGCCTTGCGAGTGGCTGGCCCATTCCGCAACGAGTTGGCCAGCGGTGGCGTCTTGTACGTGATGCTCGAATTCCTGGGCCCATTCCGGGGTGGGCGCTCCGTATCCGGAGGTGGTGGCGTTCGCAAGCGCGCGAGTGGCGTTGTGCTTGAGTGTAATTCCGAGAGCGATTTCGCCATCGGGTTCGTTCGCCGTGATAACCGCCATTGTGCGGCGAAACATGTGCGGCGCCAGCGGCGTTTCGGGTATCGGCGCGAGGCCCGTCTGTGCGGACGTTGCGTTGACCCACGCGACGAACGATCTGATCTGTTCGTACTGGTCGAAACCAGTGAGGTTTCGTTGGGTTCCTCCGTACATGCTTCCGAAGAGCCTGCCGGGATGGCGGGTGATCTGTTCGGCCATTTCGAGAGCCCGAACGACTGGCGGGCTGATCCACCAACGTTGACGGCTTCCGCGTGCGGACTGCCCTTTGTGAAGCGTGCTCTCAACCGCGGGTGCCCCATAGCTATGGCGGATTGAACCTGCCGCGATTCCCTGGACCTCGCTGTCACGCATCATGGTCATGATGGTGACGAAAATGTAGGCCGCGTTGCGGAGTTGCGTGAGTTCCTTCCTGACGACGAAGCGGTCGAAGCCGAGCTGCCAAGGGCCGCGTGTCCCGTCCAACCGTTCCACCAGGGACGGCGTCGTCATCGTGAACCCGAACCGGGTCGGCACGCCCCGGTCGACCGCGTCACGAAGCTTCTGTCTCCTCATCGCGCCGTGGGGGCCGTAGAAGTTCGCTTCACGGATCCGCGGCGACGTGACGAACGCCAGGCCATCCAGATTGATCTCGCCGGCGCGGCCGCGACCGGCGGAATACGGATGCACTGGAATGAACGCGTCGGGAGAGGACAGCCACGAATCGATCGCCGCGTTTACTGACGCGGTGCTCGGCCGTGTTGCCGCGATCGGTGCACTGTCGAGTGATTCGAGTTCGTCGCGGGCAGCGATGATGTCTGGCGCGAAGACGTCGACGTAGGCCCAGCATGCGCGAACCAGTGGCCAGAAAGTGTCCGGGGGGATTACGGGAGTCTTGATGGCCCCGGCAGTGCCGGTGCCTTCCGATGAGCCGATCTGTAGGCGCAGGCCGCCGCCCTCCATGAGCGCACCGAACCCGACCAGATGCCGCAGAAGATCCGTGGCTGAACGGCTCGCGGAGACGGCGCGAGTCGCTTGGACGTTCTCCAGGTAGTTGTTCAGGACCTCGTCGCTCCATTGCGACAGGTCCGTCGCGTGATCAGCTTCTGTTGCCCAACGGGCGAGGTAGCGAAGCTCTGATAGGGCGTGATTGATCGACTTCATCTTGTACGGTTGGTTCGAACGGAAGACTCCCGCGCTTCTCACGATCGGATGCGTGGGGTTGAGCATGGCCATCGCCAGGGTTTTCGCCATCGAAACCCAACTGGCCGGCAGGTCATCAAACCGCAGATGTGCTTGTGCGGCATTGAGGTTGGGCGCAAGACCGCCCGCGCTCAGGTCCCATCGAGGCATGTCGCCGAACCGCGCACGGGGACCCGCCGCGATGCGCCGCTCCTCCGGGAGCACGTACTCGGATAGGTCGAACGGGGGCATCCATGGCCGCGTCGTCGGATTGACTTGGCTGGTCATTGTTCAGCCCGTTGGCCAAACGGCCTGTGCACGTGGAGTTGCAGCGCTCGTGCACGCTCTATCTCGTCGTCCGAGAACCGTGCGAGAACCGCGTCGACATTCACCATCTGCTCGCCATACGTCTCGGCGAAAGAAATTGGCGCCATCGTCTTTTCGATCTCCGTCAGAGTGGTTCGGTATGCCACCAACCTTGGTAGGTGGTCGCGGAAGATCACGGCGTTGCGGCATTGAAGGCACATTGAGGGTGATGCGTGGCAAAGAGTTCCCGGTAGGTCGGCGGGCCCGTGGTAGGGGTCGCGACAGCCGGTGATGGATAGCTGTTGGTCCAAGGGTGATTCCGCGGCAACAGTGTTCGCGATGACGGCGAGCTCCGGATCGGCGCCGTTCACCACTAGCGCTTTTGCAGCCACGTCGACGAACGTCGGGCCCTTGCGGGCGCGGTCCAGCACCTTCTGCTGTGCTCGAAGCACGGTTTGTGCAGCGATCGTATGGACTGTTGTGGTTTGGGCGTAGTGGTTGCGGAAAACTTCGATGGAGTGGTCGTCGCCTGCGGCGCCGTTGAGGGTGCCGATCAGAACTGCCCGAGCACTCTTGACCGTCTTGCGGAGACGGCGCATGTCATAGGGCTTGCTGATCGACAGGGCGTACTTCTCTACGAGTGTGCGCAATGAACAGTCCTGCATGAAGTATTCGGGACGCAATTGGAACGAGGGGTACTCATTCGGCTGGCGGTTCCGTGAATTCTGAACAGGTACCACCCAGAAGGTCGCCTCGGCGGGAGTCAGCGCGTGTGCGTGCTTCATGGCGAAGGATGCGCGCCGCAGCAGGTCGCCGGCCTTCCATCCCCAGGGTGGCTGGTGCGGTGAATCGAGGGTGTGCCAGCGCACTCGCTGAGCACGTAGCTTGCGGGCGCGCACCCGGACCGCGTCTCCCGAAAACTCGATGTCGTCGCGTCTTAGCTGGGCGCTTTCTTCCGGCGCCCATCCTGTTTGAAGGTGCAGCAGTATCCGGATCGCGAGTAAGTACTCGTCGGACGGAACCAAGAAGGCTCCCACCGCCGCAGGGATCGGCGGAGCATTGACACGCCGGCGGATGACACCGGACATGAGGTCGACTGCGCGGGAATCTAGCTGCCGCTGATCGCCGGCAAGGTGCTGCCGAAATGAAGGGTCATACGCCAAGTAGCGAAGCGCCCACAGGACATTCTCGACCTGGTCCCAACCCCCGCTGCGCGGGTCGCGTCCCACCTCCAGCAGCTCGGCGCCACGCCGAAGTCTGTCCTCTGTGGCGCGAACGAGATCTCGGCAGGTCCGCTCGAGTTCGAGTCGCTCACTGTTGTTGAACTCATCGAGGGGAAGGCATTCATACGGTCTGCCGTCGAGCACGCTGCTTTTCGCCCAGTCGTCGAGCACCCCGCCCTCGCGATCGTGCATGCGGAGGTGTCGGGCGACGTGGAGGCGCAATGCGGTTCCTAGCTTTTTGGCATGAACACTGGGCGGTGGGAACTGGTTGACTGCTGCTGACTCCCAGTCATGAAGGCGGCGAGCGACTTCCGTACCGTCGCCATTCAAGGTCAGGAACCGGTCTGCATCTTCGGTGAGAAACTCACCCAGTCGTCGAATGACGACGGATTGGCGTGCCGCGGTCGCTGGCGTGAGGGCGTTAGCCTCGGCGCCCGCCATCCAGGAGTCGGCCAGATCGGCTACCAGTCGCGATGCGACGTACTTTCCTGGGTCGATGTAGGAGGCTTTGAGGGCAGCGCCGGGGGCAAATTGCAAGATGCGAGGGTGGAGAGGATCGATCGTCATGGCGTTCGTGTCTCCAACGCTTCGAGGGCATAGTCGGCGTAGGTCTTCGTTTCATCGCCCCAGGACTCAAATGCGCGCTGTATCAGATCATCCGATTCATCGACGTATCGGAGGTACACCATCGTCGTCGATGGACTGGCGTGGCCAAGGAGGCGTTGCAGGGTCAGCAGCGGGTTGTGAATGATGTGCTCGCTGATGGTGCCGAACCCATTGGTGGGACATGATCGCTCCAGATTCGCGGCCCGCTGCTGCAGGCTGCGCAGCATGACGATCGCAAAGGTGTGTCGCAGATCGTGAGGTGTGACGGCCCGCCCCATGACGGGTGCTAATTCTCCAAGCCTTGCGAGTCGTTCGTTCGCCTCGGTGAAGTATTGGTGCCATCGTCGCTGTGTCGGTGGTTTGCCGCCCTTGCCGACGAAGAGGGAGAGCGGTTCGATGAGGCCGGAGTCATCGATCCGGACAAGTCGACGACGTAGCTCGATCGGAATTGCTGCGATTGGAGTGCGCTTGTTTTCACTTCCCATCCGATACAGCAGTTTTCCTGCTGAATGATCGATCTCGGTTACCACCGCCAACGATGCGAGTTTGCTCCGCAGTGATGCCTGAGACTTCCGAACGAGCGCCACGCGTTCGGTGTTCCGGTAGAGGTTGATCGATGCGATCGTAGATGCCGGAATGTACACGCGACGTGACCGCTCGTTCTTCGCACACGCCTGCAGCGCAATCGAGACGCCATGAAGGTCGTGCGCGATTTCGCAGTCCAGCAGGGTAGACCACTCGCTGAGACGCATTCCGGTCGTCAAGGCCAGCTCGACCGCGCACACGTTTCGGACCGTCGAACGGCCCCGGTAGGAACAATCCATCTCGCCGTTTGGCAGCTGGCCCCCGAATCCGATGTCTCGCACAGTGATCCATTGCGCGTGCGATAGTGCTCGGACGTCCAGTTCGGTCTTTGGGATCCGTGGTGAGACCACCGAACGGCTGCCCACCTGGATCCATGGCACCGTGTCACGTTGGCCGGTCTCATAGAGATAAGTGAACAGCGCACGGATAACGACGAGATGGCGTGCCCACGAGCGCCATGACAGTCCCGCTGCAAGTTGTTGTGCGCGGTAGGCCACCAGGTCTGACTCAGCGACTTCCGTCACGCCGGTCTGCCTAGCGTCGAGGAACCGCGCGAAGGCCAGCGTGTCGCGGGCGTAAGCCTTGACACTGTTTGCGCTCAAGTTGGCGCAGTAGAGCCGCAGAAACGTGCACCACGGCTCCATCGGACGCATGAAGTCATCCAAAATGATCGGAGTGCCGTCCTGGATCAGCCGAGGAGAGTCGCTGGGAAGAAGATCGCTGTCGATGTCATGTGCGAGAACCCAGTTCGCGAAGTAAACGTGCACGGCGCCGTCACTCCTTCCATCCGGCGAGCTGGGCGCGGCGCTCCGCGATCGTCTCAAAGTCGACGGCCTTGTAACCCTCTCGATACAGGCTCACTTCGGCATGCAGCCACTTCCAGCGCCGCGAATCGATGAGTCGTCCGAACTGGTACAGACGGAACTCGATGACGTCGGCGGAGACCTCGAATCGTTCCGACCATCGGTGCACGTCGCGGCAGAACCGGTCGTACGTCGAAGCTCTCTCCTCGAAATACTCCAGGCCGGCCAGGGTAAAGGCAGCTGCACTCACCCGTGAGTCCAGGATCAGGCAGCGCGCCTGCGCAGAGTCGCGGTCGGCGACGAAGTACAGGAACTTCGAGAAGAACGCTGGCCCGAGACGCGGAACCTTCCCGCGGAGTAAGGAATAGGCCGAACGGATGTCGCCGCGGTAGCTGGCGTCGGCGGCAGCAGCGAGGGCGTTGTTGAGCTCGGCATGCTTGGCGTCCCCCATCGCGCTGTTCACGATCGTCGGCGCGTTGCGATAGTCACCCATCACACCCCACGCCAGAACATGCCACAGGAATGACACCCAATCCCGATCGGATGACTGCCTGCATTCATCTGCAAGTCTGAACAGCCCGTCGCGGTTGAGCTCAGCCGATGCGATGGTGACCCCGCGGTTGGCCCACCAGCTGCTCACTTTCACGGGATCATCGATCTGATCCGCGCGGCCGAGTACCACTGACGCCAGTAGGTCGCCGATGGCGTCCTCGGACTCCTGCCACATCCAGCAGAACCGCCCTTCCCGCCGGCTGTCCGAGCTGATCGGCCGAGCCGGTGGCCCACCGTAACCGTGCCAGGAACGAAGGAAAGTGAGACACGCCCGGAGAGAGCGCATAACGGCGTGCGGTACCGCCGGCTTCCTGGTGTCCGCATCAGAGTATGTGCGCGACACGCACGAATCAGTACTGACCGATGCAGCGCAGCGGAAGCACTTTCACAACAGCATGTTTCACGGTTACGACTTTGACTCGACCATGCTGCGCATCGGTTCGATGAACATGCTGATGCACGGCATCGAGGCTCCTGACATCCGCTACCGAGACTCGCTGTCCGAGGGGGCGTCAGAGGACGCCGAGAAGTACACCCTGATCCTGGCAAATCCCCCGTTCGCCGGCTCGCTGGACTACGAGGCCACGTCCAAGGACCTGCAGCGGGTGGTCAAGACCAAGAAGACCGAGTTGCTGTTTGTGGCACTGTTTTTGAAGCTGCTGAAGCCCGGCGGCCGTGCGGCGGTGATCGTGCCCGACGGTGTTCTCTTCGGTTCGTCGAAGGCGCACAAGGAACTTCGGCGGACGTTGGTCGAGGACCAGAAGCTCGACGGCATCGTGAAACTGCCGTCCGGTGTGTTCAAGCCGTACGCCGGGGTGTCGACGGCAATTCTGCTGTTCACCAAGACCAACTCCGGTGGTACTGATCATGTGTGGTTCTACGACGTTGGCGCCGACGGGTTCTCGCTGGATGACAAGCGGACTCCGATTGAAGCCAATGACCTTCCGGACGCGCTGTCACGGTGGGGTTTACGGTCGACGTCTGAGTTGGAGCGAGCGCGGGCCGAGCAGTCGTTCTGCGTGCCGGTCGCCGATATCGTGGCGCAAGGTTATGACCTGTCACTGAACCGATACAAGGAGATCGTGCACGACGAGGTCGAGCACCGACCGCCGCTGGAGATCATCGCGGAGATCGAGAAGATGGAAGGCGAAATTGCCTCAGGGCTGGCGGAGTTGAAGGCGATGCTGTCGTGACGTGGCCAACAGCGGCGCTCGGCGATGTCGCAACGCTGCAAAGAGGTTTCGACCTTCCGGTCCAAGACCGTCTGCCGGGCAACATCCCAATCTTCGCTGCGAACGGACCGGTCGGCTTTCACGAAACCGCGCAAGTTGGCGGACCGGGCGTCGTAACGGGGCGCAGTGGAAGTATCGGCAAGGTTCATTATGTAGAAGGCGACTTCTGGCCGCTCAACACGTCACTCTACGTCCGTGACTTTCACGGCAACCATCCAAAGTACGTATATTGGCTACTTCGCGAACTGAGGCTCGAACGATTCAGCACCGGCACCGGTGTTCCAACTCTGAATCGCAACGTGATTCACGAACTACACGTCCCGTTGCCGCCGTTCGCGGAACAACACCGCGTCGCCGCAATACTCGATCATGCCGACCGATTGCGGTCGACCCGCCGGAATTGCCTGGCTAAGTTCGACAAACTGGCGAAATCGCTTTTCAATGACGCATTTGGCGACCCTGTCGCCAACCAACCCGGTCTCCCCGTCAGGCTTCTTCAAGAGTGGATAGACCCGGCCCGACCAATCACCTATGGCATTCTTAAGCCGGGACCTGAAGTCGATGGCGGGGTCCCTTACATCCGCGTCGCAGACATGAAAAACGGTGGCATAGAGGAGGAATCCGTACGCAGGACCTCGCATGAGATCAGTAATCAGTACAAGCGATCACGTCTGCAAACCGGAGATTTGTTGATGTCCATCCGAGGCCACGTCGGCCGGTTTGCTTTCATTCCCGAGTCCCTGGCCGGCGCGAACATCACGCAGGATTCGGCGCGGCTCGCGATTACTGAACCCGCATCTGCGACATACGTCCGCGCGGCGATGGAAATGCCCAGCCTTCAGCATTGGATGGCACGCCGCACTAAGGGTGCAGCCGTACAAGGCATCAACCTCGGCGACCTAAAGGAAGCCCCGATTCCGTTGCCGTCACTCGCACAACAGCAACAGTTCGCCGCGAAGTTGCAGGCGGTTCGGACGAGCATGAGCCTGTCAGAGAGGCAATTACAGCTTGCCGATAGCGCATTCGCTTCGCTCCAATCCCGCATCTTCCGAGGTGAGCTATGACGGAGCCATCCCCAATCGGCCGCTGGCCGGCATTTGTCCGGCCAACTCTTGCAGTCCTCGCCGACGGCAAAACCTGGCGCACAGCCGACCTTTTCGATGCCGTCGCCGACCGGATGCAGCTCACAGCCGACCAGCGCGCTGAGACGCTCAGCTCGGGACAGCTACGTGCTCGAAACCGAATGGGCTGGGCACTGTCGGCACTCACTCGGGCGCAAGCCATCACCAAGGCCCGAAGCGGTTATTCGACGATCACTGAAACAGGCCAACAATTGCTCACAGATCACCCCGTCAACATCACCGAGGAAACGTTGGAGGGCATCCCCGCCTACCGGGACTACCAACCGAAGCCACGCCGCAGCACAGCCACTACTGAGGTCGTGGACGAAGTCCCGCCACATTGGTTCGTCGGTGCCTTCTACACCGACGGCGATGACGCCGGCGATCAGTCAGAGTCCTTCATTGCACAGGGCATTTGGCGCAACGGCTACGCGAACAAATATATCGATGAGGTCAACGCGATGCAGCCTGGCGAGCGCATCGCGATCAAAGCTGCCTACGTCCGCAGTCGCGCGGACGACCTCCCGTTCGACAACCACGGCAATCCCGTCTCGGTACTCGGCATCAAGGCCACCGGCACGATCGCCCGCAATCACGGCGACGGGCAGACAGTCGACGTCAATTGGGATCCGCTGCAGGCAATCCGCGAGTGGTACTTCTACACGAGTCGCGCGACCGTCTGGAAGGTCATTGGCGGCGATTGGCGCACCGACGCCTTGATCGAGTTCGCCTTCAAAGGAACAGATCAGGACATTGATCAATTCCGCAACGCACCATTCTGGCGTGAACGATTCGGCGATGAGATCGCTGGGACCCCACTACCGTTTGACGATGAATCGGACGACGAGGACCTCACGTCCGATGTGGAGACGTACACCGTCAACGACATCATCGCCGATGGCTGCTTCATCTCAGCCGATACCTTGACCGGGTACTTGGCAGCGCTGAAGTCCAAGAAGAATCTGATCTTGCAAGGCCCACCCGGAACCGGCAAGACCTGGCTAGCAAAACGCCTCGGCTACGCGCTCATCGGTGAGAAGAGCCGAGAATACCTGCACGCCATCCAATTTCACCCGTCGACATCGTACGAGGATTTCGTGCGCGGCTGGCGGCCCAGCGCCGACGGCAAGCTGGTACTGGCCGACGGGGTCTTCCTGCAGATTGTCGAGCAGGCCCTCGCCGACCCCGGACACAACTACGTTGTGGTCATCGAGGAGATCAACCGCGGCAACCTCGCTCAAATTTTCGGCGAACTGCTCACGCTGCTAGAGGGCGAAAAGCGGGTGCCGTCCGAAGCCATCAACCTGACCTATCGGAAGGACGGCGAGGAACCGCTCTACCTGCCGCCGAACCTGTTCATCATCGGCACCATGAACCTAGCCGACCGGTCGCTCGCAATCGTCGACTTCGCCCTGCGCCGCCGATTCGCGTTCGCCAACCTGCAGCCGATGTTCAATACTGCATGGCGACAATGGGTTTCCACCCATAGCGGAATACCCGAGGCTGAGCTTGATACCGTCGCCCTCCGCATCGGCGAGGTGAACCAAGCTATCGCCGCCGACCGGTCCCTGGGCGACCAGTATCAAATCGGCCATAGCTTCTTCACGCCGCCAACGTCGCGCAAGATCACCAATTCGCAGGACTGGCTGCGTCAGGTAGTACGACGCGAGATCCGGCCGTTGCTGGCCGAATACTGGTTCGATGAGCCTGACCGAGTCGATCGGGAGACCGACCGCCTGCTTGGTAATTGACCATGACTGGCGTCATCATCAGCGGCAAGACCGAGATACCGGTCCGCAACCTGTGGCTGCTGATGCTGTACGCGTCCGAACTGTACGCCGACAACCCCGATATTCGCGGCGCCGGCGCCGAGGACCGACCAGACGAACTCCCCGACCTGGTTGCCGAGGTCCTCGCTCGTGCCGTCGAACGTCGCCTGCAGCGCAGCCTCAGCCGGGCGTACGTGACACGCAGCCAGCCGCTCACTCGGGTACGCGGCAGGATCGACGTCATCAAAACCGAATCGGCGCAGCTGCTTTCGCGGGGCCAGGTGGCGTGCCGCTATGACGAACTTGTCGTCGACAACCCCACCAACCGGCTGATCTGCGCCGGCCTGATCACCGCCGGAACCATCGCGCAGGACGGCGATCGCGCTCATCGTTGCCGTCAGTTGGCCGGCATGCTGAGGCTACAAGGAGTCACTCCAACGCGGGTAAGCCAAACGAATGCCGATGCAATCACTTTGGGCCGCAATCAGATAGCCGACCTCGATGCCGTGAACGCGGCCCGACTTCTGCTGCGGATGAACATCCCGAACGAGGAAGCCGGTGCCGCGCACCGGATGTCGCCCCGACGGGACGTTGCGGACATCCGCCGCCTGTACGAGGCCGCCGTGCGCGGATTCTATCGGGCGACGCTGCGACCGCCCTGGCGGGTTCATGCTGGCGAAACCAAGCACAGCTGGCCGCTAGAGGAGCGCTCCCCCGGCGCAATGGCGATCCTGCCCGTGATGCGCACCGACACCATCCTGGAACTGCCGGACAGGCGTGTCATCGTCGAAACGAAGTTCGCCGATGCGCTCAAGCCGAATCAGTATGGAAAACCTAAACTTTCACGTAATCACCTGTTCCAGCTCTATGCGTACGTGCAGTCCCAGCATGATCGGGACGACTTGAGCGCGACGACCGAGGGCGTGCTGCTGTATCCCGTCGTCAACGGAGAACTCGATGAGTTCGTGGTGATCAGTGGGCACCGCTACCGTTTCGTCACCGTCGACCTGGCTGGGCCGGCGACGGCGATCCGGGACCGATTGCTATCCATCGTGGCGGGAACCACTACTCACCCAGCGTCGGGCCTGATTGCGTGTGGAGACGATGAACTGACCGTGGTCACGCAAGCGCGGGTAGGCGACTGACTGGCTATCGGGCTTAGTCGCCTGCCAGGCCACGCGTGGTTGGCAATCTGGCGGGTCGACTCCGGCATTCAGTCAGGCGCAAGTGGGCTGGGGAGCTTGGTGTACAAACTGTCGGTCCTATCCGATATACATGCCGGTTAACCACATCGAAGGAGCCAGCATGTCGGATGACTTCCCCCTGAATCCCGGTGACACCGGAACTGTCGCCCAGTTGAGCCTGTGCGCCGGTGGGCTGGTGCGCACCTGGACCGATTCGTCCCGGTTGTGGTCGGTGCCCGACGACGAGTACCTGCGTTCCGTCATGGGATCCGGAACCATCGCGCGCACGGTGCGTGAAGAGCACCGCTTCCGAGAAGTGGCGATCCTCTCCGAGGACACCGGCACCCTGTGGCTCCAATCCCGATTCCCGTCACCAACCGACGATGGCACGTTGCAAGTCCAGGGCAGCATCATCGAACTTCAGCCCGCCCAAGAACCGTCGGAATCCACCTACGACGATGTACGCAAACTTCTCACCCAAGCGATCGGCCACGCGGTGGGAGGTTCCCCAGTTTCAGTGGACACCTGAGATAGCGGGACGGTGTCCTGCTGGAAGGATGTCGATATGTCGCGGACGCGTCGGTCGTTCACACCGGAGTTCAAGGTGGAGGCTGCTCGTCGGGTGATTGACAGGGGCCGGCCGGTCTCGGAGGTGGCCCGCGAACTGAACCTGCACGAGAGTCTGCTGGGCAAGTGGGTGCGTCAGGAGAGGGTCCGCGACGGGGTGGCCAGCGATGCCCGCCATGGGCCGCCAGAAGGCGATCTGACGGCCCGTGAACGCGCCGAATTGGTGCGGCTGCGTGCGGAACTGGCCGAGAAGGACCGAGATATCGCCTTCTTGAAAAAAGTATCGGCGTACTTTGCGGCACAGCAACATCGGTGAGTCGGTTTGAGCTCATCGCCGCGGAGTGCGCCGACCACGACATCGCCACACTGACCGAGCTCCTCGACGTCTCACGCTCGGGCTATTACGCCTGGGAAGCACGGCAGCGACGCACCGAACCCACGCCGCGGCAGCAGTGGCGCCGCGATCTCGAGGTCAAGATCCTGGCCCACTGGCAAGAATCCCGACGCACTTACGGTTCACCACGGATCACCGCCGACCTGCACGCCGCTGGGGTCTCGGTGTCGGTCAACACCGTCGCGGCGATCATGGCCGAGATGGGCATCGAAGGCATCAGCCCGCGCACCTTCAAGGTCAAAACCACAGTCGTCGACCCGGCGGCGTCTTTCCCACCCGACCGGGTGGGCCGGGTCTTCGATCAAGGCCGCCTCGATGCGGTATGGACCTCCGACATCACCTATCTGACCTGCGGTGAAGGCGATGCCTACCTGTGCGCGATCCGCGACGAGCACTCGCGACGGGTGCTGGGCTGGTCGGTGGCTGACCACATGCGCACTGAGCTCGTCGAGCAGGCGGTGGACGCGGCGGTGTTCACCCGCGGCGGGTCGGTGGCCGGCACCATCTTGCACTCGGACCGGGGCAGTCAATACACCAGTCACGACTTGGCCACAGTCTGCTCCGATCACGGCCTGCGCCGCTCTATGGGGGCCACCGGCATATGTTGGGACAACGCCGGGTCCGAATCACTGTGGTCGACGGTCAAGCACGAGTACTACAAGCGGCATGCCTTCACAACGTATGCGAATCTTGCTGCGGGACTTGACAATTACCTTCGCTACTACAACCATGACAGGCGGCATAGTTCACTGGGAATGATCTCACCTATCGACTTCGAGATCACCGCACGGATCAATCAGCAATCAAGCTAACCGTGTCCACTTTTTCAGGGGAACCCCAGTGAACAACAACGAATATCTGCTGGTCGAGCGGGGCGGATGGGATGCGCGGCCGGAGCCATTTTGCCTTTTTATCGTCATTCCCGACGGCGATGCCCTTGTCAGCATCATCGAAACCGCCCCTGCGCCATCGGGTTCAGAAATTTGGGCACCGCACATTGTGGCCGGACATGAGAGCACCACGTTGTCCGCACCAGCCAATGCGGACACCATCGAAGTCGCTCCCCTGATCATGCTGGATGCCATCGCCACGTGGGGCCTCGCGCCGTGGGACCTGGCGTTGACTTTCGGCACCCGGCAATCACCCGCCGTCTAGCGTCACCCACATGGGACTCGATGCGCACGTGACGTGCAACTGTTTTCGCGACGGACTGTGCACCGAACCGCCAGTTCCCCGAAGCATGCTCACGGTCAACGAATGCGGCGATGTGGAACTGATCGACGAACAGAACTGCGACTTCGATATGGCAAATACCATCTACGACTGGACGATGCACGCGTGCACGCACGAGGACATGGCGTTCGCCAGCGAGTGGATTGGAAATATTTCTGGTGTGGCGTGGCTGCGTAGTGTGGCCGTCGGCCTGCCGGTCGATCGGTTCGGCGATCTGACGATTATCTTGGCCGGACTCAGCGGCTTGATGGATAGTTACACACCGGCCAGCGAGATACGTCGAGCCCTCCCCGAACTGGAATTGCTTCTGCGGGAAGATCATCTGGGGTCAACCCGCACAATCAGCACCCTGGGCGGGTTCGTTATTGAGGACGAATTGGACTGGGGACCAATCGTGTTGGACAAATTTCACTCGCTCGGTCCGTCGCCATACTACGAGTCACCGTGGCCCGACCTTGTCGAGTTAGGGGTTATCGGTTACGAATTCGTTGTACGCAGCCGCGAAGAGCCCGCCAATGAACTGCTGCGCACCCGAATCTTGGAACAGAAGTGGGACCCAGAATCTATTGAGCTTGCGCCGGCGCTGGACGGCCGCCCGACGTCGCGCATGACATTCACAAACCTGCAAACCATGGAATCGGTGACGGCGCGGTCGTTCGGCGTATCGACGCGGCTACCTCGACTCGGCAGAGTACTGGCGAACGCCGATGGGGATGAGCCTGAACCTGCACTGGTGTATCCCGAGACGCTGATCGTCGGTGAGCGCAAGGTCATGCTCACGGAAGCATGGTGGACGCTCAAGCGCCTCCATCGCATCTTCGAAGCATCGGCAGCCACAGGCAATCCCGTCGTATGGCATTGAGAACTGCTCGACAAGTTCGTGGGATCAGTGGGCACCGGTACCGTTTCGTCACCGTCGATCTGGCAGGGCCGGCGATGGCGATACGAGACCGATTGCTATCCATCTTGGACGGGGACCACTACTCACCCCGCGTCGGACCTGGTTGCGTGTGGAGACGTACCCGGCGCGTAGCTCCAGATGCGGCGCCCCTCAGGCGTCAGAGTGGTGAACTCGTTCACGCGGATCAGCAGGTCGAACCCATCGGTTTGCGGATCGCGCTTGCGGTAGGCGAATCCTCCTGTTGGTGCCACGCCAGGTGTAGGCGGGATGTTCGGATCGAACTCGAGTACATAGTCGTTCCGGCGCATCATCTTCAACCAAGCCGCGTGCCGACCACGCTTGAAGTCGGACATCTCTTGCCCACCCGAGGCAATGAACTCGCCGTGGTCACGTAGGCGCTGGAACGGTGATGCCTTCCCGTGTTGTGCCGTTGTCTCCCAAGGCCACGCCTTGTTGACGATCTGGCGCGTCGACTTCGCTCCGCCGTAGGTAGTTTTATGCCACGAAACAGCCTGCCGTGACACACCGTGCATGTCCGCAATTTCGGTCTGGTTGAAACCCTTTCGTCGCAGCTCTTCGATTTCCCCGAAGACCAACGGTTGACGGTTGGTTGCCGTCTTGTATTTCTCGCCGCTCATATGTACTCCACTACATGGTTCGGTTCCTGTGGCGTGTTCCCGCTGAATGAGTCCAACCCGTTTTAGAGTCCTGTGGCCCGATGTCGGGCCAGAAGGGACGATGAACACATGGCTGGTCGGAAGCGGAATTCCGCGGAGGACATCGTGCGCAAACTGCGCCGGGCAGATGAGCTGGCTGCCGAGGGCAAGACTGGCGAGGAGATCGCCGCCGAGCTGCAGGTCTCGCCGGCCACGCTGTACAACTGGCGGCGCACCTACGGCGGCATGGACACCGATGCCGCCAAAGAGCTCAAAGAGCTGCGCGAGCAGAACGGGCGCCTCAAGCGGCTGCTGGCCGAAGCCGAATTGGAGAAGGACGCGTTGCGGGAGGTCGCGAAGGGAAAATTCTGAGCCCAGCTGCCAAGCGCCGCGCCGTGGACATGCTCAAGGAGACGTTGAGTATGTCGGAGCGGCTGGCGTGCAAGGCCGTTGGGCTGGCCCGCTCCACCTACCGCCGCCTGCCGTTGGCGCAGACCCCGACCGATCCGGACGCCGAGATGAGGGCCTGGCTGCGCGCCTACGCCACCAAACATCCCTGCCACGGGTTCCGGCGCGCCTGGGCGACACTGCGCTACGACGAGCGCCGTGAGGTCAACAAGAAGAAGATCCACCGGCTGTGGCGCGAAGAAGGCCTGCAGGTCCGTGTGCACAGTCCGCGGAAGCGGGCGGGCATCTCCTCGGTGCCGCCGATCATCGCCGATGCGCCGAAGGTGGTGTGGGCGATCGACTTCCAGTTCGACTCCACCATCGACGGTAAGGCCATCAAGATCGCCTCGATGATCGACGAGCACACCCGCGAGTCGCTGCTGAACCTGGTGGAGCGTTCGATCACCGGCGAGCGCCTGGTCGAGGAATTGAAGAAGGTGTTTGCCGCTAATGGTGGCCCGCCGAAGGTGCTGCGCCTGGATAACGGACCGGAGATGGTTTCTCAAGCGCTGCAACGGTTCTGCGAGAACAGGACCGGAATGGTGTACATACCGCCGGGCTGCCCGTGGGACAACGGCTACATCGAATCGTTCAACAACCGGCTACGCAAGGAGTGCCTCAACCGTAATTACTGGAACACCCTGTTCGAGGCCCGCGTGGTCATCGGCGACTTCAAGCACGAGCACAATCACCGACACCGCCACTCGGCACTGGGCTACCGCACGCCAGCCGAGTACGCTGCTGCCTGCCGGTGCACCCACACCCCGGTGGCCTGCAGCATCACCTGAGAACGGATAAAACCAACCCGACTCTATGACCGGGTGGACTCAGTAACGGGGACTCGCCACCTGCACGGGCCAATCGTCGTAGACATCGACTGCTGTCACGATCGACATTCAACTCGCCCGAACAGCGGCGATGATCTCCCTTGCCATCGACAGCGGGTGGGCCGGAAAATCACCATCGAAATCGGGCAGCTCGCTCATGTTCATCACGAAGCCGGTACTCAAACCCGAGTAAGGATCACGAGCCCAGCCGCCCATCGGGTCATCCGCAGTGGGCTCATGAAGCCAATCATTTTGCCGCGCAATCTCATACACTGCCGCGTCGCGCATGCCGGTCCTGTGACCTTCGATGAAGAACCCTTGCACCTGCTGCACATGCTCGGCGTGCAGGTGCAGCGTCAGGTTGTACTGGACACCGCTGGGCTCCTGCTTGATCTTCATGAGGCTGTACACGAACGGCACCCCGGTTGCCGTCCGCTCGACGTCGACCTCGACCAGCCCGGCCTGTCCGGCAACGACGGCGTCAGCTTCGAGAAGACCGTCGATCATCTGGTCCTTGTCCAGCGGCATCGCGTACTCGGCCGGGTAGGGCCGCGTCGTCACAGTTCCCGTCGCGTCGTCACTGAAGAGGTAGCCGAACGCCTGAGTTCCGGGCGGATCGTCGGGCAGCAGCCTGCTCTGTTGCCAGTAATCAGCAAGCGCGAGCGTCGGCCCGCCACCCCACAGGTTGACGCGCATCATCAACTCCCTCTGAATTCGTCGCTCAAGTCATACACGCAAACTCCGACATTCAGACAGGCGACGTGTCATCGAGCTCAACTTGTCGGTGGCCCGTGCGACGCTATGCGGCTTTCGACCGAACCGACGCAGGAGCTACCGCACATGTCCGCACCTCAGCAGCAGAACTTCCGAGTGGATCTCGGCGGCGTCATCTCGCTGCTCAGCAAGAACCTCTATTCCAGCCCGGGCGTGTACGTCCGCGAATTGATTCAGAACGCCTTCGACGCCACCCTCGCCCGTGACGCACTCGGCGAGACGCCGACCCCGAGGACCATCACCATCTCGCCGTTCGGCGTCACGTCTCCGAATTCCACGGCCAGCGAATTCGCGATCACAGACGCCGGCATCGGCGTCACCGCCGATCAAGTCGAGCAGTTCCTGGCCACCGTCGGCGCGAGTTCCAAGCGTGACGAGTTGGCCCGCAGCAGGCGAACCTACATCGGGCAGTTCGGCATCGGCCTGCTGAGCTGTTTTCTGGTTGCCGACGAGATCACCGTGATCTCGCGCAACGCCGACGGCTCCCCTCCGATTGAGTGGATCGGCAAGAGCGACGGGACCTACACCGTCCGACCCATCGCCGACGACGTCGCCGTCGGCACCACAGTCCGGCTTCGGCCCCGTCCAGACATGATCGGGTGGACCCGTGCGGAGCAGGTGACTCCCCTGGTCCAGCGCTACGCCGAGTTTCTGCCGATCGACATCTCTGTGCCGAGAAGTCAAGGCAACAAGGAGGTTTCACGCCGGTACCCCTGGGCTGACGACTTCGGGTCCCACCGCTCCAGCGTGCAGCAGGGTGTGCCGCCCGTATACGGCGGTGTCGGTGTGGGACGCCAGCTCGACGCCGTCGCGGTGAACGACGCCGGCCTCGGCTTGGATGCCGTCGTCTACATCGGCACGGGGGTAGGCAAATCGAAGTCCGGCGCCCGAAACCGGGTGTACGTCAACGACATGCTGATCGACGACACGGATGCGACGCTGCTTCCTTCATGGGCGTTCTTCGCCTGGGCGGTAGCCAACTCGACCACACTGGAGCCGACAGCCAGCCGTGAGACCATCGTCAACAACGCGGCGCTGGCCGCGACCCGACGCAAGCTCGGGCAGGCAGCGCTGAAGTGGTTGCGCGCCTCGGCAGATACCGACCCGCAGCGGTTCGCCGAGTTCGTCGCCGACAACGAACTGGAGCTGCGCTCGGCGGCCACACGTAACGCTGACGGCGAGAATCTGGAGCTCGCCGAAGTCGTCCTACCGATGCTGACTGTCCAAACGACAGCAGGGCAGATGCGCCTGATCGACGTGGTCGCCCACAATCCGAACATTCTCTATGCCGTGTCCGTCAAGGAGTTTCACACCATCGCCAGCTTCAACCCCGACGGACGACTCGTCGTCAACGCCGGCCACACACTGGACCAGGAAGTTCTGCTGATGCTGCCGCAAGTCCTTTCCGGAGTGACGGTCACCCGCGCCTACCCCGCTTCCGAAGTCGCCGCACTAGCCGTACCGCCCACGGACGCGGTCGGCGACATTCTTACTTTCGAACAGCGAGCGACCCAGGCGCTCAAAACATCTGGTGCTCGCGTTGTGGTGCGCCAGTTTCCCACCACCGACCTGCCTGCGGTCTTCATCGGGCACGGGCAGATCGATGTGGCATCGCCCGGGTACGGCAACCTCGTACATCTGGTGGCGAACTGGAACAACCGAGTGATCCGTGCCCTGACCCGGACGAATGATGACCTGGTGTTCGACCGGCTTATCCAATTGCTCTACGTGCAGGCGCGGATGGCCGCCCAATGCGACGGCGCCGAGGACCGAGCGCTGCTTTCGGAGGCGCTCGACGACGTCATTCTGCTCGCCGCGGGCGTGGACGGAACGGAGGTTGGTCGATGAACGAGCAACCGACCGCTGAGGAATGCGAATTCCTCGGCGATGAGGCTGCCGGGGCAGGACAGTTGGAGGAGGCTCTGGATCACTACAGTCAGGCGCGGCGATTGCGTTGCGATGCACTGACGATGGCGTTGGTTGGCGACGATCTCGACTCGCAGTCGATGTCCGCTTACGGCACCGATAGTGCCCGGTTGAATCAGAAGATCCGCACGATCGTGGACGAGTTGAATCCACCAAAGACGCAGAGCGAGCGGATCGCGGACCTGCGGGTCGAGTTAGATGAGCAGCTATCTACGGGTCGGCTCGATCTGGCGTCCCACCTCAGCACCCAACTGGGTTCTGCCTTTGAGGAATTGGGCGACCAGGACGAGGCCGAGTCGGCTTATCGACAGGCCGTAGTGCTCGCCCGCCAGTACGACCGTGATCCCGAGTTGTTGCTGCACACCTTCTGGTCGTTGATCGACTTTCTGCCGCCGTCGGAGGAATCGGTGTCGCTGGCCAAGGAAATGGCGTCCAATCTGATCGAACGTCGCGAGATGTACCACCCGATGCGGGCAGCTGATGCGGCGTACCGGCTCGCACTGGCAGAGCTGGACTTCGCCGAAATCGCGCCGCAGCATTTGGATTCCGCGATCGACGGCAGCACGCGTCAGGCAATCGAGATGCTCGACGGCGTCTGCTTCCACGGCAAGAGCCAGGAGCTCCAGCGATGGGCCGCCGCGGTGCTGCGGGCCGTCGGCCGCGACACCGACGCCGACAGTTGGCGGGCTGCGGCCGACCGATACGAAGACTGGGAATGGTTCACGGACCAACCGATCCCCGGGCACGTACACCTGTGGGACATCCGGCATTGACGACAACAGGGCGAAGCACGCTCACGCAGTCGTCCTGTTGCAGGTCGACTCGAATCAAGAAGGGAACCGCTAGGGAAATGACTGGTGAGACCAGAATGCTCGGAAGCTGGCAATCTAGACCGAACAACGATGCGGACATCCCGGTCGGCGCTGCGATCATCGGGTCACCTGATGGGAGACAGTTTGCTCTTGTGGTCGACGCCGGAAATGGCTGGACAACCGCTGCTCAGCTCCACACTCAGGAAGCCGCCGAGGTAGCCAGGGAACGAATCGACCGACTGGCCACACAACCCGACCACGCACGCATAGGCGGCGTCGAAAGCAGTTGGGGCAAGGTACTTCGCACCCTGGCGTCGAATGGGCTACAGCCATCGGCGACGACCGATCACTGGCATTCCCAGACCGACTCGCGCTAGGAATGGCTCGCCTCTGGATTGTTCCCAGCACCGACGGTGCAACGTTCGGACTCCTCGCACCGGGTGCCGTCGATCCTGAACTCGGCCTTTTCGACGCTGAAGAGACCGCGATCAGAACGGTGCAGGTGATTGACGCACTCGCGCAACAGCACGGCTGAGACCACGAATCTCGACTCGCTCGGAATCCGCTTGTGATGAAGCAACCGACAATCGGAAGATGATCGATCTCGAATCGGGGTCATCACGCCTGTGGTAGTAGCGAAGTTGATAAGTTCGTTTGAGTTTCTGATTTGGCGACCAGGGGGTGGCATGTCACGCGGATGTCCGCCGTGCATCAGCGCGCACGCACGGGCGCTCATGCAGCACACCAACCGACAGCGCGGAAGAGCCGCTTCATGAGCAATTTCGCATTCATCGGCGCCGCTGAATGGCCCGACATCCAATCCGACTGCGCTCGCGCCGAGAGCTATCTGGGCTCCGACCCCCGCTCGGCCTGCATCTATGGCCGCCGTGCCATCGAGCAACTCGTCGGCCTGCTCTACGACGTGATGGACCTACCGCTCCCGTACAAGGACGACCTGGCCGCGCGGATAAACGAACGTCCGTTCAGCACCCAGGTGCCGCCGGCAATCATTCACAAGCTCAACCTGATTCGTAAGGCCGGCAACGCCGCAGTGCACGAACGGCGCGCCATAGCGCCGAACATCGCACTCGCCGTCTTGCGGGAACTGCACCACGTCACGGTGTGGGCGGTCTACAACCACTCGGCCTACCCCAAGGCCGCGCCACTCAAGCTGCCGTTCGATCCCAAGCTGGCGGCCAAGGCCGCGCCCCTGAGCCGTGATGAAGTCACCCAGCTGGCCGCGAAGTTCAAGGCACAGGACGAGGCCTATGCGAAGGTCGTGGCGGAAAACGCGGCAAAAGACGCCGAACTCGCGGCGTTGCGCGAACAGGTCAAAGCCGCCCAGGCCGCGAAACAGCAGCCCGACGACCGCGACTACAACGAAGCCCAGACCCGCTCCGAGTACATCGACCTGGACCTCGCCGAGGCAGGCTGGGCCCTGGATCAACCGAGAGACCGCGAGTTCGAGGTCACCGGAATGCCCGGCGGCGGTTTGGGTTACGTCGACTACGTGCTGTGGGGCGCCGACGGTCTGCCACTTGCTGTCGTCGAAGCCAAGCGGACCAGAAAGAGCCCGCACGTCGGCCAGGAGCAAGCCAAGCAGTACGCCGATTGCCTGGAGCAGATGACCGGTCGACGCCCGATCATCTTCTACACCAACGGCTATGAACACTGGATGTGGGACGACGCCGCAGGCTACCCGCCCCGTCAGGTTCAAGGCTTCTTCACCGCCGACGAACTGGCCCTGATGATTTCGCGCCGTACGTCCCGCAAGCCGTTGGTGGGCGCGGAGATCGACCCCGCGATCGTCGAGCGGCACTACCAGATTCACGCAATCCGCCGGGTCGGTGAGGAATTCACCGCTCACAAGCGTGAGGCGCTGCTGGTGATGGCGACTGGATCGGGCAAGACCCGCACCGTCATCGCTCTGGTCAAACAGCTCATGGAGGCGGGCTGGGCCAAGCGGGTGCTGTTCCTCGCCGACCGCACCGCTTTGGTAAATCAGGCCGTCGGCGCCTTCAAGGCGCACCTGCCCAACGCCACCACGGTGAACCTGGTGACCGAGAAGATCACCGACGGCCGGGTCTATGTCAGCACCTACCCCACCATGATGAATCTCATCAACTCGGTTGACGACGGGCTACGGCCTTTCGGCCCAGGCTATTTCGACCTCCTGGTCATCGATGAAGCCCACCGGTCCGTGTACCAGAAGTACCGCACCATCTTCGACTGGTTCGACTCGCTGCTCGTCGGCCTCACCGCGACGCCCAAAGACGAGGTGGACCACAACACCTACCGACTGTTCAACCTCGAAGACGGCATGCCGACCGACGCCTACGGCCTGGATGACGCCGTCAAGGAAGGCTTTCTTGTTCCCGCCGTGGGGATTTCAGTGGGCACCAAGTTCCTTCGCCAAGGCATTCGCTACGACGAACTGACCGAGGCGCAGAAGGACGAATGGGACTCGCTGGACTGGGGTGACGAGGACACCCCCGACGCGATGTCGGCAGAAGAGCTGGGACGCTTCTGGTTCAACGCCGACACCGTCGACAAGATCCTGGCTCAGTTGATGTCGCAGGGACATAAGGTCTCTGCCGGCGACCGACTCGGCAAGACGATCATCTTCGCCAAGAACCAGGCCCACGCGCAGTTCATCGCGGAACGCTTCAACATCCAATATCCCGAGTACGCCGGTACGTTCGCGCGCGTCATCACTCACAGCACCGAACGTGCGCAGACCCTCATCGACAACTTCTCCGTCACCGACAAGGGACCCCACATCGCGATCTCCGTCGACATGCTGGACACCGGCATCGATGTTCCGGATGTGGTGAATCTGGTGTTCTTCAAAGAAGTTCGGTCCAAGAGCAAGTTCTGGCAGATGATCGGCCGAGGTACCCGGTTGCGCCCCAACCTCTTCGGTCCTGGACAGGACAAGGAAAACTTCTACGTCTTCGACTGCTGCGGAAACCTGGAATTCTTCAGCCAGGATCTGCCAGGTACGCAGGGCTCACTGCAGAAGTCCTTGAATCAGCGCCTGTTCGAAACGCGGCTCGGGCTGGTCACCGCTTTGGATTCCGCTGTACCAGGGGCCAATCCGCCCGAGGGCCATGGCACCGAATCCGAACGTGGGCTCCGCGTCGACACAGCATGGAGCCTGCACAAGATCGTCGTCGGCATGAACCTCGACAACGTGCTGGTCCGTCCCCACCGTCGACTCGTCGAGCAGTACGCGCAATGGCCGGCATGGTCGTCGTTGACGCACGAGGCTGCGGGCGACGTCGCCACACAACTCGCCGGCCTGCCTTCCTCGGAGCTGGACAACGATGAGCAGGCCAAGCGGTTCGACCTGCTGATCCTGCGCCGCCAACTAGCGCAGCTCGACGGCGATGCTGTTGCCGCTGAACGGATCCGGACGAAAGTTCAGGATATCGCCGAGGAACTGCTGACCAAGACCTCGATCCCGTCGGTGGCCGCGCAACAGGTACTCCTGGATGAGATCTGCGCGGACGAGTGGTGGGTCGATGTCACCCTGCCCATGCTCGAGCTCGTCCGACTGCGAGTGCGCGCTCTGATTCGATTCCTCGACCCCACCCAGAAGAATGTCGTGTACACCGACTTTCAGGACGAGCTGGGCGAGACGACTCTGGTCGACCTTCCGAACATCACACCAGGCACCAACTGGGACCGGTTCAAGGCAAAAGCGAAGGCGTACCTCAGGTCCCACCTCGACCACATCACGCTGCAACGCCTGCACCGCAACAAGCCGCTGACGCCTGACGATCTGATCGCTTTGGAGCGCATGCTGATTGACAGCGGCGTTGGTGAACCGGGTGACATCGACTTGGCCAAGGCGGATGGGCTCGGGTTGTTCGTCCGGTCACTTGTTGGCCTAGATCGGGCTGCGGCGACCGAGGCGTTCGGCGCCTACCTGGACGGATCTCGTTTCAGCGCTGACCAAATTCGGTTCGTCAACCTGATCGTCACCGAACTGACGGCCACGGGCGTCGTCGCCGTCGCGCGACTCTACGACTCCCCATACACCGACAAGGCACCAACGGGTCCGGAAGAAGTCTTCCCCGAGGCCGACGTCGACAATATCGTGTCAATCCTCAACACAGTCCGGGCCAACGCAGCGCCCGAGGGCGGCGCCGCGTAGCGAAGCGCACACCCCGAGCCTGACTTGGCGGCGGAAAATCGAGCGTCAGATCGCCAAGCAGTCAGGATCGGTGAACCACGTCCCGTCGCCGCCCGCGAGCGGCCCCAAAATGCCCGCGACACACCGCAATTGCGTGTGCAGACACGCACGCTCGCGAGTGGGGGGGTTTTACTGCGACGAGATGTCGACGGAGCTGCCGAGGGCGGCGACCCAGCCGGTGACCTGGCGGGCCACGTCCTGATCGGTCAGACCGATGGACGCCAGTATCTCGTTGCGGGACGCGTGCTCCTGGAATTCCTGGGGCACACCGACGTCGCGGCACGGCACGTCGATCTCGGCGCGGCGCAACGATGCCGACACCGCGGAACCGATGCCGCCGGCGACGCCGTTGTCCTCGAGGGTGACGACGAGTTTGTGGGCCTTGGCCAGATCGGCGATGGCCGCCGGGACCGGCAGCACCCAGCGGGGGTCGACGACCGTCACACCGATGCCCTGCTTGCGCAGCCGGTCGGCCACCACCAGCGCCATGCGCGCGAACGCGCCGACCGCGACCAGCAGCACGTCGTCGGACAGTCCGTCCGCGGGCTCGGTCAGGATGTCGACGCCATGCTGGCGGCGGACCGCCGGAATGTCGTCACCGACAGCGCCTTTCGGGAACCGAACCGCGGTCGGGCCATCGTTGACAGCCAGGGCCTCGCCGAGTTCCTCACGCAACCGGGCGGCGTCGCGCGGTGCCGCGACCTGCATGCCGGGCACGATGCCGAGCATCGACATGTCCCACACGCCGTTGTGGCTGGCGCCGTCGTTGCCGGTGACGCCCGCACGGTCGAGCACCATGGTGACGGGCAGCTTGTGCAGCGCCACGTCCATCATGATCTGGTCGAACGCCCGGTTCAGGAACGTCGAGTAGATGGCGACGACCGGGTGCATACCGCCCATCGCCAGACCCGCGGCCGACGTCATCGCATGCTGCTCGGCGATCCCGACGTCGAAGAACCGGTCCGGGAAACGCTGCCGGAACGCTGCCAGGCCCGTCGGGCCCGGCATGGCCGCGGTGATCGCGACGATGTCGCGCCGCTTGGTGGCCTGCTTGATCAGCTCCTCGGAGAACACCGACGTCCAGCCGAGCACCGACTCAGCGGTGGACCGCCCGGTGTGCGGGTCGATGATGCCGGTCGAGTGCATCTGCTCGGCTTCGTCGTTCTCCGCATGCGCGTAACCCATACCCTTGCGGGTGACGACGTGCACGATCACCGGCGCGTTGAACCCGCGGGCGTGCCGCAACGCCGCCTCTACGGCGTGCTCGTCATGACCGTCGATGGGCCCGACGTACTTGAGCCCCAGATCGGTGAACAGCGCCTGCGGTGCCAGCGCGTCCTTGATGCCGGCCTTGATGCTGTGCACGCACTGGTAACAGAACTCGCCGAGGACGGGCATGCCGCGCAGCGCGTTCTTGCCCCGCTCCAGCGCCTTCTCGTAGGCGGGCTGCAGGCGCAGCGCCGCGAAGTGGTCGGCCAGGCCGCCGATGGTCGGCGCGTAGCTGCGGCCGTTGTCGTTGACGACGATGACGATGGGCCGGTTCGCGGCGGCGATGTTGTTCAGCGCCTCCCAGCACATGCCGCCGGTGAGCGCACCGTCACCGACGACTGCGACGACGTGCCGGTTGCGGTAGCCGGAGAGCTCGAAGGCCTTGGCCAGCCCGTCGGCGTAGGACAGCGCGGTGCTGGCGTGGCTGGACTCGACCCAGTCGTGTTCGCTCTCGGCGCGCGACGGATAGCCGGACAGGCCGCCCTTCATGCGCAGCGTCTCGAAGTCGGGGCACCGGCCGGTCAGCATCTTGTGCACGTAGGCCTGGTGGCCGGTGTCGAAGATGATCGGATCGTGCGGCGAGTCGAAGACCCGGTGCAGCGCAAGCGTCAGCTCCACGACACCCAAGTTGGGGCCGAGATGCCCGCCGGTGGCGGCAACCTTGTGGACCAGGAACTCCCGGATTTCGGCGGCGAGTTCGGTCAACTGTGGCTGCGATAGGTGCGCCAGATCAGCGGGGCCGCGGACCTGTTCAAGCATTCCGACAGTCTACGCACGCACCACGGGTAGAGCCGGTCAAGGCTGATAGATGTCCGGCACACCGTCGCCGTCGTCGTCGGCGGTCTCACGTTCGTGAATGCGGCGATAGGCGGCGTTGCGGGACATCAGCACCACCGCCGCCAGCATCCCGGCAATCACCGAACCCGCGAGCACGCCGATCTTGGCGTCGGCGCCGGCGGCGGTACCGGCGCCGAACGCCAGCTCGCCGATCAGCAGCGAGACCGTGAACCCGATCCCGGCCAGCAGCGCCACCCCGGCGACGTCGAGCCAGCCGAGTCCCTCGTCGAGCTCGGCACCGGTGAATCGCGCCAGCAGGAATGTGGTGCTGAACACACCGATGGCTTTGCCGAACACCAGTCCAAAGAGAACGCCGGCGGTCACCGGATGGGTGATCGCGTCCACCAGACCGGGCCAGCCGCCGACGCTCACGCCCGCGGCGAAGAACGCGAACACCGGCACCGCCACCCCGGCGGACAACGGCCGCAGCGCGTGCTCGAACGTCTCGGCCGACGCATGCTTGCCCAGGACCGGCACCCCGAAACCGAGCAGCACCCCGGCCACCGTGGCGTGGATACCGCTCGCGTGCACCAGCGCCCAGGTCGCTGCGGCCAGCGGCAGCAGCAGCCACCAGTGCCTGATGCCGCGCTGTACGGCCGCCACGAACAGCCCACCGGGAATGACGGCCAGCGCCAACGCCGCCGGGTTGAGGTGGTCGGTGTAGAAGCAGGCGATGACGATGATGGCCAGCAGGTCGTCGACCACTGCGAGCGTCAGCAGGAAGGTGCGCAGCGCGGTGGGCAGGTGCGTTGATATGACCGCAAGCACTGCCAATGCGAAAGCGATGTCCGTCGCAATCGGCACCGCCCAGCCGCCCAGATTCTCCGGGTGCCCCAGCCACAGGTTCAGGCCTACGAAGATGCCGGCGGGCGCCAGCATGCCGCCGACGGCCGCCGCGATGGGCAGCGCGGCCCGCGCCGGGTCACACAGATCGCCCGCGACGAACTCCCGCTTGAGTTCGACGCCGACCACGAAGAAGAAGATCGCCAGGAGCCCGTCGGCCGCCCAGGCCGACAGGCTGAGCCGCAGATGCCAGGACTGCGGGCCGACGGCGAACTCGGACAGTGCGTGATAGCTCTGCGCGGCAGGCGAATTCGCCCACACCAGCGCGACGCCTGCGGCCAGCAGCAGCAAGATGCCGCCGACGGTCTCCTTGCGCAGAATCTCCGCAAACCGCTGCGTCTCGGGCCAAGTGGCGCGGGTCAGCAGCCGCCGGCGCGGCCCCTCATTGCGGTTGATCATCACGAGTCTCCTGGGCAGCGTCGGGCGGCGCCGACCAGGCTTCCCGGCACACCTGACCGCAAACTTACCGGGTCAGGAGTGCCACACACTCGACATGGTGCGTCAACGGGAACGAGTCGAAGACGCGCAGGTTCGTCACCTGGTAGCCGTGTCCGCGGTACAGGCCGATATCGCGCGCGAAAGAAGCTGCCTCGCAACCGATGTGGATCACCCGCGGCACCCCGGCCGCGGCCAGCTGATCGATCACCTCGTGCCCGGCGCCGGTGCGCGGCGGGTCCAGCACCGCGACGTCGGCCGCGACCCGCTGGGTGCCGAGCGCGCGGCGCACCGAATCGGTCACCACCTCGACGCAACCCAGATCCCCCAGCGCGGCCCGGGCTGCGCGCGCCGATCCGCGTGAAGTGTCCACCGTCAGCACCCGGCCCGACTCCCCCACCGACCCGGCCAGCGCCGCGGCGAAAACGCCTGCGCCGCCGTACAAATCCCACGCGGTCTGCCCTTCGGACAGCTCGGCCCAGTCGGCGACCAGCGCGCTGTAGGTGGTGGCGGCGTCGCGATGGGACTGCCAGAACGCTGTCACCGGAACGAGCCATTCCTGATCCCCGACGCGCTGCACTGCTTCGTACTCGCCCGAGACCACTTCGGTCATGCCGGCCTTGCTCTTCTTGCTACCGCGCGGACCGGACCGCACGACGTGCCGCTGCCCGGCGTCGTCGAGCACCACGTGCAGGTGCGCACCGGGCGGTTGCAGCGGCAGCTCGTCCAGCATCCCGGCCGGCACCTGAGCGCACGACAGGTCGGTCACCAGCTCGTCGCTGTGGTACCGGTGGAATCCGGCCCGGCCGTCCGCGCCGACCTCCAGCCGCACCCGGGTGCGCCACCCGGTCGCGCCGACCGTGCCGACTTCCGCTGCGACGAGGTCACCGGCCTCGTGGCCGCCGAGCCGGGCCAGCTGATTGGCCACGACCTCGCCCTTGAGCCGCCGCGCCGCGGCCGGATCGACGAAAGCCAGGTCGCAGCAACCGGATCCCTGCGCCCCGGCGATCGCGCACAACGAATCCACCCGGTCGGGAGACGCCTCGAGTACCTCGAGAACATCGGCGTGCCAGTACGAGCCGCGTTCGGAGGTCACCTCGGCGCGCACCACCTCACCCGGCAGCGCGTGCCGGACGAAGATCACGCGGCCGTCGTGCCGCGCCACGCAGCTGCCACCGTTGGCCGGCGGGCCAACGGTCACTGTTACCTCAGTCATTCAATGATGCCGGTCATTCGATGATGCCCCGTCTCGTGTCGCCCGGCGCCGAACCCGGAGTCATGGTCACCTTCACGCGCTCCGACGAAGTCAGCTGCCACGGAACGGAAGTCACCATCACGTTGGGAATGAACAGCAGCCGGCCCTTGAGCCGCAGCGCGCTCTGATTGTGCAGGATGTGCTCCCACCAGTGGCCCACCACGTACTCCGGGATGAACACCGTCACGACGGTGCGCTTCGACTCGGCCGTGATGCGCTTGACGTAATCGAGGATGGGCCTGGTGATTTCGCGGTACGGCGAGGCGATGACCTTCAGCGGGACGGACACGTCGCTGTCCTCCCATTTGTGCACCAGCTCGCGCGTCTCGGCGTCGTCGACGCTGACGGTGATGGCCTCCAGCACGTCCGGGCGGGTCGCCCTGGCGTAGGCCAGGGCCCGCAGCGTCGGCAGGTGCAGATTGGACACCAGCACCACGGCGTGGTTGCGGCTGGGCAGCACCACGTCCTCGTCCGGCCCCGATTGGGCACGCAGTTCCTTGGCGACGGTGTCGTAGTGCTTGTGGATCGCCTTCATCAAGACGAACAGCAGACTCATGGCCAGGATCGCGATCCAGGCGCCGGCCATGAACTTCGTCACGATGACCACCAGCAGCACCGCGCCCGTGCAGAGGAAGCCGATGGTGTTGACGATCCGCGCGCGCTGCATGCGGCGCCGCTCGGAGCCGTCGGTCTCTGTGCTCAGCAGCCGGTTCCAGTGCCGCACCATGCCGATCTGGCTGAGGGTGAACGACACGAACACGCCGACGATGTACAGCTGGATCAGTGCGGTGACCTCGGCGTTGAACGCCACCACGAACGCGATGGCGGCGAACGCGAGGAACAGGATGCCGTTGGAGAACGCCAGCCGGTCACCGCGGGTGTGCAGCTGCCGCGGCAGGTAGCGGTCCTGGGCCAGGATCGAACCCAGCACCGGGAAACCGTTAAAGGCGGTGTTGGCGGCCAGGACCAGGATCAGACCCGTCACGCCCGCGATCAGGTAGAGGCCCACCGGGAAGCCCTGGAACACCGCCTCGGCCAGCTGGGTGATCACGGTCTTCTGGTGATAGCCCTCGGGCGCGCCCACCAACTGGTCGACGCTGTCGGCCATCTTCAGGCCGATCTGCTTCGCCAGCACGATGATGCCCATGAACAACGACACCGCGATGGCCCCGAGCAGCAACAGTGTGGTTGCGGCGTTGCGCGACTTGGGCTTCTGGAAGGCGGGGACGCCATTGCTGATCGCTTCCACACCCGTCAGGGCGGCACAGCCCGACGAGAACGCGCGGGCCACCAGGAACACCATGGCGAAGCCCAGCACGTCGCCGTGCTCGGACTTGATGCTGAAACCGGCCGACTCGGCCCGCAGCGGATGGCCCAGCACGAAGATCTGGACGAAGCCCCACGCCAGCATGAGGTACATGCCGATCATGAAGGCGTAGGTCGGAATCGCGAACGCGGTACCGGACTCCCGGATGCCGCGCAGGTTCAGCGACGCCAGGATCAGGATCGCCAGTACCGAGAACAGCACCTTGTTCTGGGCGATGAACGGCACGGCCGACCCGATATTGGACATCGCCGACGCCGTCGACACCGCGACCGTCAGTACGTAGTCGACCAATAGCGCGCTGGCCACCGTCAGTCCGGCGGTATGCCCGAGGTTGGTCGTCACCACCTCGTAGTCGCCGCCACCGGATGGATACGCGTGCACGTTCTGCCGATAACTGGCGATCACGATGAGCATGACCGCGGCGACCGCGAGACCGATCCACGGCGCCATCGAATAGGCCGACAGACCGGCAACCGACAGCACCAGGAAGATTTCCTCCGGCGCGTAGGCGACGGACGACAACGCATCCGACGCGAACACCGGAAGAGCGATACGTTTGGGCAGCAACGTGTGGGCGAGCTTGTCGCTTCGGAAGGGTCGGCCGATCACCAACCGTCGCGTAGCGGTCGAAAGCTTGGACACGAGAGCCAAGGGTAAGCCCCCGGGGCTCGGGTTGTAGCGTTCGGAGGCGAGCTGAGGCATGAAATTCGCTTCGGGGCCGGTTCCTGGCCCAGAAAGGATCGGCTGGTGCGAGTAGTCGTGATGGGCTGCGGCCGGGTTGGCGCATCGCTGGCAGACGGGTTGGCCCGCATCGGCCACGAGGTCGCCGTGATCGACCGAGATAAGACGGCCTTCCACCGGCTGTCCCCGGAATTTCCGGGAGAACGCGTGCTGGGCATGGGTTTTGACCGCGACGTGCTGGAGCGGGCCGGTATCGAAGAGGCCGGCGCGTTCGCCGCCGTGTCGTCCGGCGACAACTCGAACATCATCTCTGCGCGGGTCGCGCGCGAGACCTTCGGCGTGCAGCGCGTCGTCGCGCGCATCTACGACGCCAAGCGCGCGGCGGTGTACGAGCGGCTCGGCATCCCGACCATCGCGACGGTGCCGTGGACCACCGACCGGTTGCTGAATCTGCTCACCCGCGAGACCGAGACCACCAAGTGGCGCGATCCGTCGGGCAACGTCGGCGTCACCGAACTGTCCCTGCACGAGGAGTGGGTCGGCTTCCGCGTCACCGCACTGGAGGCCGCGACCGGCGGCCGTGTCGCCTTCCTCATCCGGTTCGGCAGCGGCGTGCTGCCGGACGCCAAGACAGTCATCCAGGCCGGCGATCAGGTGTACATGGCCGCGGTGTCCGGCCGCGTCGCCGAAGCCATCGCGATCGCCTCACTGCCGCCCGGCGACGACGTCGAAAGCCACTAGGGAGCGCACATGAAGGTCGCAATCGCGGGCGCCGGCGCCGTCGGCCGCTCCATCGCGCGGGAACTGGTCGATCACCACGAGGTGACGCTGCTGGAGCGCAATCCGGATCACATCGACGTCGACGCCGTCCCCGCCGCGCAGTGGCGTCTGGGTGACGCGTGCGAGCTGTCGCTGCTCGAGTCCGTCAAACTGCACGAGTTCGACGTCGTCATCGCCGCCACCGGCGACGACAAGGCCAACGTCGTGGTCAGTCTGCTCGCCAAGACCGAGTTCGCGGTCCCCCGCGTCGTGGCCCGGGTCAACGACCCGCGCAACGAGTGGCTGTTCGACGACAGCTGGGGCGTCGACGTCGCGGTGTCCACGCCGCGCATGCTGGCGTCACTGGTCGAAGAAGCCGTGTCGGTGGGCGACCTGGTCCGCCTGATGAGTTTCCGCAAGGGCCAGGCCAACCTGGTCGAGATCACGCTGCCCGACGACACACCGTGGGGCGGCAAGGCGGTCAAGCGGCTGCAGCTGCCGCGCGACGCGACGCTGGTGACCATCCTGCGCGGCCCGCGCGTCATCGTGCCCGAATCCGACGAGCCGCTCGAGGGCGGCGACGAACTGCTGTTCGTCGCGGTCGCCGAGGTCGAGCAGGAGCTGCGCAACCAGGTGCTGAATCCGAGCTAGTCCTCGGTGACGTGATGTTCGGCGTCCCGGAGGGCCTTCTGCGCCGTCCGGATGGCCAGGTAGGACGCCAGCGCGGCGACCGCGGTGAGCGGCCAGCCCATGGCGATCCGCGCCACGCCGAGCAGGCCGGTCTGGTCCTGCCCGTACAGGTGATTCTGGACCAGGAACCGCGCCGCGAACACCAGCACCCACACCGCGGTCGCGATGTCGAACGCGAGCACCGCACGCCGGATGTCACGCCAGCTGCGGTCGTGCCCGGTGACCCAGCTCCAGCCGTACCCGACCAGTGGGCGGCGGATCACGATCGAGATGGTGAACACCCCGGCGTAGATCAGCGACGACCAGATGCCAAGTAGGAAATAGCCTTTCGAGGCGCCGATCAGGTAGGCGATCAGCGCGCTGATCCCCACGCCGATGAAGCCCGACACCGCGGGCTGCACCGATTCGCGGCGCGCCAGCCGCCACACCAGGACCAGGCCGGCGACACCGAGTGCTGAATAGATCGCGGCAGTCAGCCCGAAGAAGCTGGAGATCGGGACGAAGACGAGGACCGGCAGGGACGAATAGATCAGGCCGCTGACGCCGCCCATCTGCTCCAGCAGGACGTGCGCCGTCAGCTTCGCGTCGCGGTCGTCCTCCTGGGCCTCAGCGATGATTTCGACGTCGGCTTCGGCCTGCTCGCTGTCCGCGGTCCCCTTGTCGGGGAAAGTCACTTCTGAATCTCGTAATGCGGGTTGTAGATCGCCTTGGCCCCGCTGTCCAATTTGCCCAACCGTCCGTGCACCCGCAGGGTCCGCCCGGACTCGATGCCAGGGATGCGCCGCTGCCCCAACCAGACCAGCGTGACCGTGTCGGTGCCATCGAACAGCTCGGCCCGTACGCCACCAGAACAGCCCTTGCCGTTGGTCTCGACACACCGCAGCGTGCCGACCATCGTCACTTCTTGTCCGCGCGTACAGTCCACCGCCCGCATGGCGCCGGTATTGAGGGCCTCGTCGTTCAGCTCCTGGACATCACTCTGTTCGAGGTCCTCGGTAAGCCGCCGGGTGAGCCGGCGCAAATAGCCTTCCGCCGTAGCCATGGTCTCTCCTGAGACTTGCTGCGAATCCACCGTGGACCCGCTATCTAACCAACGTCACGCTAGACCTCTTGGTTCCGATTCGCCATTTCGGCGCGGGATATATCTTCGTTATCCCGCTCACTGGACCGCACTTCCGGCGCGACCCCCTTGCGAGCGCCATTTCCACCGCCGGGCACCATCGAGGGATGACGGCCAACTTGCAAGGGATGACCGCGGTACTCCTGCCCGGCACGGGATCTGACGACGACTACATCCGCAGGGCCTTCGGTGGCGCCCTGCTCGAAGCGGGTGCTGTGGTGGTCGCGCCACGACCGATGCCGGGCGGCCTGATCGCCGGCTATCTCGAAGCGCTCGACGCCGCGGCGCAGCAGGGCCCGATCATGGTCGGCGGGGTGTCGCTGGGCGCTGCGGTGGCGACGAACTGGGCGCTGAACCACCCGGATCAGTGCACTGCCGTCCTGGCCGCACTGCCCGCCTGGACCGGCGAGTCCGACGGCGCGCCCGCCGCACAAGCCGCCCGCTACTCCGCGCAGCAGCTGCGCGAGATCGGGCTGGATGCGGCCGTCGCCGGCATGCGCGCGGGCAGCCCGGCCTGGCTCGCGGACGAACTGACACGGTCATGGACGGCGCAGTGGCCGGGGCTGCCGGACGCGATGGAAGAGGCGGCGGGTTACGGCGGGCCCACGCGTGCACAACTCGCCGAGCTACAGGTGCCGATGGGCGTGGCCGGGGCCGTGGACGACGCCGTCCACCCCGTTGCGGTCGCCGCGGAATGGGCCGTGGCCGCCCCCAGGGCCGCGCTGCGGACCGTCACCCTCGAAGCGATGGGTGTAGAGCCGACGGTGTTGGGCGACGCCTGCGTGGCCGCGCTGCGGGAGGCCGTCAGCCTCCTGTGATGGTGCCCATCTGCTGGGTGCGCAGCTGCTGCATGGCCGAGCCCTGCTCGCTGCGGCGGGCGTCGGGCTCACCTTCGGGCTGCTGCTGCATGTGCTGCTGCAGTTGCTCGAGCGCCTGCTGAGCCTGCTCCATCTGCTGCTGTGCCATCTGAGCGGCCGCCGCGCGCAGCTGCTCCAGCAGCGGCTCGGACAGCTGCACCGGCAGCGGGCTGCGGACTGCCAGCGGGGTGTCACCGCGGCGAACTACGGTGTCCGCCAACGAGGTTCGGGCCTCGTCGGCGATGGCGTCGATGGTCTCCTCGGTGCCGACGACGACGCACCGCACCATCCACCGGTAGCCGTCGGCCCCGATGAAGCGCATCACGACCTGCCCCTGGCCGGGCTGCGGCACCGGCAGGCCCACGACCTCGCGGCCCCAGGGTCCGTCTTCGATCCGCGCCTGCGCATTGTCGCCCCGGAGCGACTCCGCCAGCTCGGCGGCGATCTCGCGCCACAGGCCACCGGTCTTCGGCGCCGCGTACGCCGCGACGGAGAACCGGCCGTTGGGCGTCATGATCCAGACGGCATTCGGCACGCCCTGCTCATTGACCTCGACGTTGAGCTGCGAACCGTCGGGCACCGGGACCAGCACGCCACCCAAATCCAGGCGGGCCGCCTCGGCGTCGGCCGGGTCGTCGAAGTCCTCGATGTCGAAGGGGCCGTCTTCTTCGGAGTTGAATTCGAATGCCATCACAAACTCGCATGTCCGCCGGAGGAACCGTGGCCGCCCGCGCCACGTGAGGTGTCAGCCAGTCCGGCCTCGTCGAACGACGTGACCTCGACCAGCTCGGGCAGCTCGACCCGCTGCACCAGCAGCTGAGCGATCCGGTCGCCGCGCTGGACGGTGATGGGCTCACTGGGGTCGAGGTTGATCAGCGCCACCTTGATCTCGCCGCGATACCCGGCATCGACGGTGCCAGGCGCGTTGACGATCGAAAGCCCAACGCGGATAGCCAATCCCGAGCGCGGGTGGACCAGGCCGACCATGCCGTGCGGAATGGCGACGGCGATCCCCGTCGGCACCAACTCGCGCTGGCCGGGGGCCAGTTCGAGGTCGATTGCGCTGAACAGATCGACGCCGGCATCGCCGTCGTGAGCCCGGGCCGGCATCGGCAGATCCCGGTCCAGACGAACTACCGCCAGAGAGGTGGGCACGGTGCCACAGACTACCCTTGGCCGCGTGTCAGACACGCGAGCAGCCACCCAAACGGTCCGCTACCGAGAGCGGTTGACGGTGCCTTTGTGGTGGTGGTTACCGGGTTTCGGGCTGGCGGCCCTGATCGCGCTGGAAGTGGTGCAAGGCGTGTCGGGGGTACCGACGTGGGCGCCCTTCGCCGTGCTGCTCCCGGTCGCCGCGGCGACGCTGGTGTGGATGGGGCGCATCGAGCTGCGCGTGGTGGGCACCGGAACCGGACCGGACGCCGAGACCGAGCTGTGGGTTGGGCCGGCGCATATCCCCACGAACGTCATCTCCCGGTCGGCCGAGGTGCCGCGTTCGGCGAAGTCGGCGGCCCTGGGCCGGCAGCTGGACCCCGCCGCGTACGTCGTACACCGCGCCTGGGTCGGGCCGCTGATCCTCGTCGTCCTCGACGATCCGGATGACCCCACGCCGTACTGGCTGGTGAGCACGCGGCATCCGGATCGGGTGCTGGCGGCACTGCAGGGCCGCTGACCGGCCCGCAAGACGGCGAATGGCCGGTCCACGCTCGCAACTGATTCAGCTGCGGGTGTGGACCGGCCATTCGCCGTCCTGAGTGTGAATCCCTAGGCGGCGCAGTCAGTGCAGATCATCACGCCGTTCTTCTCGCTGGCGAGACGGCTGCGGTGTTGCACCAGGAAGCAGCTCGAGCAGGTGAACTCATCGGCCTGCTTGGGCACCACTCGGACCGAGAGTTCCTCGCCCGACAGGTCAGCGCCGGGCAACTCGAAGTTCTCGGCCGAGTCGGTTTCGTCGACGTCAACGACGGCGGACTGTGCCTCATTGCGTCGTGCTTTGAGCTCCTCCAGAGAGTCCTCGGAAACCTCATCAGTCTCTGAACGCCGCGGGGCGTCGTAATCGGTAGCCATGGTCATCCCCTCCGTTACCTTGCAGCAGAGCTTTGTACCAGCGTCGAACGCTTCTACCAAATGATTCGTGCCCAGAAAGCGCGCCGATTATATGTGATTTGCATCACATGCGCCAGGGATGGTTCGTAATCACGCTGGCTGCGGGGCATCTACAGTGCACATGTGGTCGCTCAAATCACCGAGGGCACAGCCTTCGACAAGCACGGTCGGCCGTTCCGCCGCCGCAACTACGTGCCCGGCGCGGTGCTGTTCGCAGTGCTGGCCGTCGCGACGCTGATCGCCTGGCTCGTGGTCGCCAACCAGCCCGCCGAAATCCACCAGGCGATCACCTGCAATCCCCCACCGGCCCCGAGCGAGCCGAACCAGCCGAAGCTCGGCGACGAGGTCTCGCAGTCCTCGATGGTCAACGTGGTGCCGGCCAAGCTCGCCGACACCAAGATCAAGGTGCTCAACGCCAGCGGCCAGGGCGGCCAGGCCAGCGAGGTCGCCGGCGAGCTTCGCGACCTCGGGTTCGCTCAGCCGGCGGCGAGCAACGACCCCGTCTACGCCACCACCCGCATGGAATGCCAGGGCCAGATCCGGTTCGGCCCGGCCGGCAAGTCCGCCGCCGCCGCGCTGTGGCTGGTCGCGCCCTGCACCCAGCTGTTCCAGGACCAGCGACCCGACGACTCCGTCGACCTGGCGATCGGCACCGAGTTCAACGAGCTCGCCCACAGCGACGACATCGAAGCCATGCTGGCCAGCCTGAAACCGGACGCGACCCAGCCCGCCGACACCTCGCTGCTGCCGAAGATCCACAGCGGGACCTGCTAGCCGCGACCAGCTAGCAGTAGCCGACGCGCGCCAGCTGACCGGCCAGCGCCGCGGACACCCCGGGCGCCGCGGCGACGACGAGGTCGTCGTCTTCCGCACCGGGCGCGGGCAGCCGCACCACCGCGCCCGCCTCCTCGGCGATCAGGGCGGCGGCAGCCCAATCCCACACGTGCACACCGGATTCGAAGTACGCGTCGAGCTGTCCGGCGGCGACCATGCACAGATCCAGGGCGCACGACCCGACGCGGCGGATGTCCCGCACCTCGGCCAGGAGCTCGGCCACCGCACCGGCCTGACGGCGCCGACGCTCGCGCTCGTAGGCGAACCCGGTCGCCACCAGCGCCATGGGCAGTTCGTCGATGACGTTGCAGCGCAGAGCGGTTGACACGCCGTCCCGGATCACCACGGCCCCGTGACCGCGCGCGGCGGAGAACACCTCGCCGGTGGCCGCGTTGGCCACCGCACCGGCCACCGACACCCCGTCGATCTGCACGCCGACGGACACCGCGTAGGCGCCCAGCCCGTACATGAAGTTCACGGTGCCGTCGATGGGATCGAGCACCCACACCGGCACGCCCGCAGGAGCCCGCGCCGCACCGCCTTCCTCCTCGCCCAGGATCGCGTCGTCCGGCCGCAACGCCGCCAGGCGCTCCCGCAGCAGCCGCTCGGTCTCGGTGTCCACCACGGTCACCGGATCGGTCGGACTGCTCTTGGTGCGCACCGCGCCGTCGCCCTGCGGGGCACCGGCGAAAACCTCGGTGCGCCGCCTGCGGACGAAGCCGGCGGCCTCGGTCGCCAACTGCTCGGCGAGCGCTCGCAGCGCAGCAGGCGCGGTGCCACTTTCGGGTTCGCGTGCGGTCATGACACCTATCGCAGCACACGCGGTTAGGGTGTGGGTCGCGCCCTCTTGCCCACCCCCTCCAAGGAGTGCAGATGACCGAGACGCCCACCGGACCGACTGACGGCTCGCAGCATCGAGCGCTCGGGATCGACGTCGGCGGCAGCGGCGTCAAGGGCGGCATCGTCGACCTCGACACCGGGCAGCTGATCGGCGAGCGCTTCCGGCTCCCCACCCCGCAGCCGGCCACTCCCGAAGCCGTCTCCGAAACTGTCGCCGCGGTCGTGGCCGAGTTCGGCTGGACCGGACCGCTGGGCGTGACCTACCCCGGCGTGGTGACCGAGGGCATCGTGCGCACCGCGGCCAACGTCGACAGCAGCTGGATCGGCACCAACGTGCGGGACATGTTCGCCTCGCGGTTGAACGGCCAGGACGTGACCGTGCTCAACGACGCGGACGCCGCCGGGCTGGCCGAGGAGAAGTTCGGCGCGGGACGCGAGGTGAGCGGGCTGGTCGTGTTGCTGACATTCGGCACCGGCATCGGCTCGGCAGTGATCTACGACGGTGTGCTGTTGCCCAACACCGAGTTCGGGCACATCGAGGTCGGCGGCAAGGAAGCCGAGCACCGGGCCGCGTCGTCGGTCAAGGAACGCAAGGACTGGTCGTACGAGCGCTGGACCGAAGAGGTCACGAAGGTGCTGGTAGCGGTCGAGAACGCGATCTGGCCGGACCTGTTCATCGTCGGCGGCGGGATCAGCAAGAAGGCCGACAAGTGGGTGCCGCTGCTGAAGAACCGCACACCCGTGGTCGCCGCGACGCTGCAGAATTCGGCCGGCATCGTCGGTGCCGCGATGGCCGCCGACGGCGCCCTGCATCACCATTAGCCGCCCGCCAACGCTCCGAGCCTGCCGCTGATACGGCTTATGGGCACTATGTCGTTACAATGGTCAACGGCGGCCGCCTGAACGGATAGCGGCGAACATCCGATCGAAGATCGACGCCAATATTCGACAGCCGACGCTTTTCGGTGGCGCATGCCCACGCCATCGATGTACGTATGACCGAAAGGGTGGCCGTGGTAGCGACCAAAGCCAGCGAGACAACCGACGAGCCGGTGAAGCGCACCACCAAAGCCCCCGCTAAGAAGGCCGCCGCCAAGGCTGCGCCGGCCAAGCGTGCCGCGAAGGCTCCCGCGAAGAAGGCCGCTGCGAAGGCTCCCGCCAAGCGCGGCCCGCGCAAGGCCACCGATTCCAAGGCCGAAGACGGCGGCACCGACGACGTGACCGACGTCGACGACCTCGCCGTCGAACCCGATGAGATCGACGTCGACGAAGCCGACCTGGAACTCGACGAAGACCTCGAGGCCGACGAGGACGAAGCCGAAGACGGTGACACCGAGGGTGAGGCCACCGCGGAGGGCGCCAAGGCCGCTCCCAAGGCCGCCGAAGGCGAAGAGACCGACGACACCTCAGAGCCGTCCGAGAAGGACAAGGCTTCCGGCGACTTCGTCTGGGACGAGGAAGAGTCCGAGGCGCTGCGGCAGGCACGCAAGGACGCCGAGCTCACCGCCTCCGCCGACTCTGTGCGTGCGTACCTCAAGCAGATCGGCAAGGTCGCGCTGCTCAACGCCGAGGAGGAGGTCGAGCTCGCCAAGCGCATCGAGGCCGGCCTGTACGCCACCCAGCTGATGTCCGAGCTGCTGGAGAAGGGCGAGAAGCTGCCCGCCGCGCAGCGTCGCGACATGCAGTGGATCTGCCGCGACGGCGACCGCGCCAAGAACCACCTGCTGGAAGCCAACCTGCGTCTGGTGGTGTCGCTGGCCAAGCGCTACACCGGCCGCGGCATGGCGTTCCTGGACCTGATCCAGGAAGGCAACCTGGGCCTGATCCGCGCGGTCGAGAAGTTCGACTACACCAAGGGCTACAAGTTCTCGACGTACGCCACCTGGTGGATCCGTCAGGCCATCACCCGCGCCATGGCCGACCAGGCCCGCACCATCCGTATCCCGGTGCACATGGTCGAGGTCATCAACAAGCTCGGCCGCATCCAGCGTGAGCTGCTGCAGGACCTGGGTCGCGAACCCACGCCCGAAGAGCTGGCCAAGGAAATGGACATCACGCCGGAGAAGGTGCTGGAGATCCAGCAGTACGCGCGTGAGCCCATCTCGCTGGACCAGACCATCGGCGACGAGGGCGACAGCCAGCTCGGTGACTTCATCGAAGACAGCGAAGCCGTGGTGGCCGTGGACGCCGTGTCGTTCACGCTGCTGCAGGATCAGCTGCAGTCGGTGCTCGAGACCCTGTCCGAGCGCGAGGCCGGCGTCGTCCGGCTGCGCTTCGGCCTCACCGATGGCCAGCCGCGCACGCTGGACGAGATCGGCCAGGTCTACGGCGTGACCCGCGAGCGCATCCGCCAGATCGAGTCCAAGACCATGAGCAAGCTGCGCCACCCGTCGCGCTCGCAGGTCCTGCGCGACTACCTGGACTAATCCCCCAGATCGAACAGCTGCCCCGAAACTTCTGGTTTCGGGGCAGTTTTCGTTTGTTGAGCGGAGGTCAGCAGGGGACGCAGCGGTACCCGTTCCAGATCCAGCCTGCGCCGCAGCCGTGGTCGCCCGTTTCACCGCGACAGTTCATCGGTTGCGCGACGACCGTCGGCTGTGGACTGAACGTCGTTGTATCGGTTGAGCTTTGTGCCGCTTGCGCGAGGGGTACCGGACCGAGGGGCGCGACCAACAGCGCCGCAGCGGCAACAGCCAGGACAGTTTTGGTGTGCATGAAAGCCTCCGGCGTCGGGGTCGAATTGGATACGAACCGTCAAATTTTACGCTTGCGTCAGATTGCTGGCCAGAGGCCAGACTCCCCCACTGCCCAAAAAACCGGAGGCGGGGAAAGCGCTGCGTGTGAAAGGCTTTCGCGCATGCCAACCTCGGAGCATCCACTAGGCCAAGCGATGCTGGACGTCTCGTCCGAGTGCTTCGCAGCGATGGCTGACATCCTCACGGTGCTCGGCGACGACCTCGCCAACCGCCGGCCCGACCTACCCGGCGCGAACAGCTGCTATGCCATCGTCAACCACTGCATCGGGGTGGTCGACTACTGGGCGGGCTCTTTCATTGCCGGACAACGAATCCCGCGGGACCGCGACAGCGAGTTCACCGCCACCGGACGGGTCGACGAGCTGCTGGAACGGCTGACGGCGCTGCAGCAGCGCCTGCCCGGCTGGGTCGAGGTGGCGGTCACCGAAGGAATCCGGGACCGCTCGCTGGCCGACGGGATACGCGGCGGCACCACGCGCGCCGCGGTGCTGGCCACGGCCAGCCCGGAGTGGACGCTGCTGCACATCCTGCACGACATCGCGCAGCACGTCGGGCACCTGGAGATCACCCGAGACCTGCTGCTCTCCACACGAACCGAGAGCTGACGCAAATCGGCCCCCTGCGCCGAGGAGCAGGGGGCCGATCGCGCGACCGCGAACCGTCAGTCGGTGCTGCCGGCGCCAGTGCCGGCGCCGGCCTTGGCAGATTCCGCCTTGGCCTTGGCTTCGGCCTTCTTGGCCTCAGCAGCAGCCTTCTTCTCCTCGGCCTTGGCCTTGGCGGCAGCTTTCTTCTCCTCAGCCGCAGCCTTCTTGGCGTCGGCCTTGGCCTTGGCAGCGGACTTCTTCTCGTCAGCCGCAGCCTTCTTGGCGTCAGCCTTGGCCTTGGCAGCGTCAGCCTTGGCCTGACCATCGGACTTGGCGGCGTCGGCGTCGGCCTTGGCGTCATCAGCCTTGGCGGCGTCAGCGTCAGCCTTGGGCTCGTCGGCCTTGTTGGTCGACGCCGGAACGTCGGCAACCTTGGCCGGCGAGTCCCCGGCCGCGGCGGCCGCCGCGGTCTTGGCGGCAACCGGAGCCGGAGCCTTGAACGCGGCCGGCGAGACCGCCGCACCCGAAGTCGGGGCGACAGTCTGCGTGCCCGCGGCCGGAGCCGGCGGGGTCAGCTTCTTCTGCAGGTTGTCGATCGCCGTGGTGACGCCACCGATGACCTGCGAGTTGATCGCCCGAACAAACTTGGCGGTCGAGAAGAGCGCATCCGCTGCACCATGGTTGATGGCGGTCAGGATCTTGCCCACGTTTCCGGTCTGGAACGCCGCAGCGACGTCCTGAACCACCGAACCCAACTGCCGAGACAGCGTGCGGACCTGGGTCAACACGTTCTCGATCGGGCCCTTCTGCATCCCGGCAATCTTGACGCCATTCCACTCGACCAAGTTCCAGCCATCAGTCGGGTTGCCCTCGACGACGACGTAATTGGTGTTGCTCAACGGATGCTGAGTGAAGAGCATGATCTTCTGCTCAGGGCTGAGGTTCTTGGCGTTCATCATCGTCCAGACCATGATGGTGCCGCCGTGCGAGAACACCGCCGCGTTGCGATCACCGTTGTCATAGATCGTCTGCAACGCGCCGTTGACGCGGTCCTCGAACTGATGACCATTGAGACCGGTGGTACTACCGGGTGCGCTCGGGATGAACGCGTCCAGGTTCGGGGTGATCGGGTTGAAGCTGACGTTCGGCGGCGGCGTCACCGACAGACCCGCCCACGCCAGCGGAGCCGTCAGGTAACCGAAGATTCCCGCGCGCTCCGGGGTGCCTTCGTACATCCCGGCTTCGATCTCCTGCAGGCCCGGCAGCACCGTGATCGGCAGACCCAGGTACTGCGACATCGGCGTAGCGGTCTGCTGCGTCCGAACCATCTGCGACGCGTAGATGCCGTCGTAGTTGTTGTCGCCGAGCTTGGCCGCGATGTCCTTGGCTTGCTGCTGCCCTGCATCGGTCAGGACCGGACCCGGAGTCTTGGTGTCGATGTTGCCCGACGTGTTGCCGAACGACTGACCATGCCGAATGAACGTGATGGTCATGTTCTCGGCCGCCCATGCCGGCAGCGCCGACATGACCAGAAGGGCACTGGCCGTCAGAGCGACGCCGAGTCCCTTCAGTCTCCGTGCGCGACGGCGCTTGCCGGTCGCGACTTCAGAATTTGTGTGGTTGATCATGCCCTCACCGTCTCGGGGATATTTACGCGCGAGATCGTGCCAATCCCGTGACCGTGATTCAGGCCACATTCCCGATCAGTGGACAGATTTCTCAAACTGTCATTCATTTGCCGTTAACTAAAACCATTGGTTGGAAAATTGGCCGGCAGGGCTGCGAAGACGCCGTCGCCGGCGGGCCGGTAGGGCACAGTGCGGGTCACCGCCGCAGCGGGGAGCGGTCCGTACAGGTGCGGGAAGAGCATCGACTCCGGATCCGTCGGCACCCCGGGCTCCCAGCGAACCGGCGACCCCAGCAGTCCGGGATCGCACACCAGCAGGATCAGGTCGGACTGGCCACGGTAGAGCCGGTTGGCCGGCAGGTGCACCTGCTCGGGCGCCGACAGATGGACGAACCCGACCAGGTCGAGCGACGGCGGCCGCAGCTCGCCATCGAACTGAGCACCCGCCCAATCCGTTTCACTACATAGATGGACCAGGACGGTGGGCGACGGGATCATCCGGCCAGCCTGCCGCGCCTGCAACTCAGACGATAGGTGAGACACGACACACCCGTGAACACTCGGGGAACAACGCTGGAATCCAAATCGTCTGAGAGAGTAGAGATGTGTAACCGGCAAAGCGCCCAGGCGGCGACGAGCAGAAGGAGGAGCCATGAACGCAACTCTGACCGGCCCGACACTGACACGGGCCGACCGCTGTGACCGGTGCGGCGCTGCCGCCCGCGTTCGCGCTACCCTGCCGTCCGGCATGGAGCTTCTGTTCTGCCAACACCACGCGAACGAGCACGAATCCAAGCTGGTCGAGTTGGCCGCTGTGCTGGAGATCAGCAGCGAGGACTGAGTGTGACCCGCCGGTCACCTCAAATACGGTCCTGATGGGGTCTCTTCGGTAATGCTGGTCTGGTCATGAACGACCAGACGCCGCCGATCAAGCCGACACGTCATCACGTGTTACGGGTTATCCGACGTGCGCTGGCGAAAAGCTGGGACGACTCGATCTTCTCGGAGTCGGCGCAGGCGGCGTTCTGGTCGGCGCTGTCCCTACCGCCCTTGCTGTTGGGCATGTTGGGCAGCTTGGCGTACGTGGCCCCGTTGTTCGGTCCCGAAACGCTGCCGATGATCCAGGAACAGCTGATCGGGACGGCGAAGAACTTCTTCTCGCCGAACGTGATCAACGAGATCATCCAGCCCACCGTCCGCGACATCGCGGTCGGTGCCCGCGGCGAGGTGGTGTCCCTAGGGTTCGTCATCTCGCTGTGGGCGGGCTCGTCGGCGATCTCCGCGTTCGTCGACGCGGTCGTCGAGGCCCACGACCAGACGGCGCTGCGCCATCCGGTGCGGCAGCGGTTCTACGCCCTCGGGCTGTATCTCGTGATGCTGCTGTTCGTCATCGCGACCGCCCCGGTGGTCGCCATCGGACCGATGAAAATTGCCCAGCACATCCCCGAGACCTGGTCCAACGCAATGAAGTACGGATACTGGCCGGTGCTGCTGCTTGGCATCGTGCTGGCCGTGACGGTGCTCTACCGGGTGTCGCTGCCCAAACCTCTGCCGACCCATCGGCTGCTGTTCGGCGCGGTGCTGGCCACCGTGGTCTTCGTGGTGGCGACGGTGGGACTGCGGTTCTATCTGACCTGGATCACCGAGACCGGCTACACCTACGGCGCGCTGGCGACGCCCATCGCGTTCCTGCTGTTCGCCTTCGCGCTGGGCTTCGCGATCATGCTGGGCGCCGAACTCAACGCCGCGATCGAAGAAGAGTGGCCGGCGCCGGACACCCATGCCCGGCGCCTGCGCGAATGGCTCGAGGAGAAGGCCGAGACCCTCACCAACGATCAGCCCGTAGAGCAGGTCGAGCCGCCGGCCTGACCGGCTGCGGCTATTTCTTCATCTGTTCGTAGATGCGCTTGCAATCCGGGCACACCGGCGAACCCGGCTTGGGTGACTTGGTCACCGGGAACACCTCGCCGCACAGCGCGACGACGTGGGTGCCCATGACGGCGCTCTCGGCGATCTTGTCCTTCTTGACGTAGTGGAAGTGCTTAGGTCGGTCGTCGTCCGTACCGTCGTCGACCTGTTCATCGGAATCGGTACGTTCGAGGGTGTCGGTCTGCATGGATTCATTGTGCACCTGCGGAAACCGGCCGATGTTATTGCGGCCTACCGGCCGGGGCGGCACTGAGCCAGATGTGGGACAGTAGAAGGATGAAACACGGCCCTGAGCTGAGTTTCGACGACGACGGTCGGCCGGTCCTCATCACTCGCGCAGCACCCGCCTACGAGGAGCAGCACCGCGCACGCGTCCGCCGCTATCTCACGATCATGTCGTTCCGCGTGCCGGCGCTGTTGCTGGCCGCCTGGGCCTACAGCATCTGGCACAACGGCCTGATCTCGCTGGCCATCCTCATCGCGTCCGTCCCCCTGCCCTGGATCGCGGTGCTCATCGCCAATGACCGGCCGCCGCGCAGTGCCCAGGAGCCGCGCCGCTACGACGCCGCCCGGCGGGCGCCCATGTTCCCGACCGCTGAGCGCCCCGCCATCGAGGACCGGCACCCGGTCATCGACGGCGATATCGAGCCCTGACGCGTACCTGAGTTTCCTTCTTTCTCCTTTCTAAGGACATTCTCAGGTCGAAGCGGAAAAACCGCAGGTCAGAGGCCATGAGCGGAGACGGCCTCGGGAACTTCTCCTACCGCTTCGGCGTTGAAGCAAGTGACAGTTCGAGAGCTGAGCACGAGCAGGAGGCCGCAAATGGCAAAAGCCACCACACGCCGTATCGATTCCGACCTTGACGCCCAGAGTCCCGCCGCGGACCTGGTGCGCGTGTACCTGAACGGCATCGGTAAGACCGCTCTGCTCAACGCCGAGGACGAGGTGGAACTGGCCAAGCGCATCGAGGCAGGCCTCTACGCAGCCCACCTGCTCGAGACCAAGAAGCGACTCGGCGACAACCGCAAGCGTGACCTGGCGGTCATCGTCCGCGACGGCGAGGCCGCGCGCCGGCACCTGCTCGAAGCCAACCTGCGCCTCGTGGTCTCGCTGGCCAAGCGCTACACCGGCCGCGGCATGCCGCTGCTGGACCTGATCCAGGAAGGCAACCTCGGCCTGATCCGGGCGATGGAGAAGTTCGACTACGCCAAGGGCTTCAAGTTCTCGACGTACGCCACCTGGTGGATTCGCCAGGCGATCACCCGCGGCATGGCCGACCAGAGCCGGACCATCCGGCTCCCCGTCCACCTGGTCGAGCAGGTCAACAAGCTCGCACGGATCAAGCGTGAGATGCATCAGAACCTGGGTCGTGAGGCCACCGACGAGGAACTGGCCGAAGAGTCCGGTATCCCCGTCGAGAAGATCAACGACCTGCTGGAGCACAGCCGCGATCCGGTGAGCCTGGACATGCCGGTCGGCACCGACGAGGAAGCGCCGCTCGGCGACTTCATCGAGGACTCGGAGGCGATGTCGGCCGAGAACGCCGTCATCTCCGAGCTGCTGCACACCGACATCCGGCACGTGCTCGCCACCTTGGACGAGCGTGAGCAGCAGGTGATCCGGCTGCGGTTCGGCCTGGACGACGGCCAGCCCCGCACCCTGGATCAGATCGGCAAGCTGTTCGGCCTGTCCCGTGAGCGGGTCCGGCAGATCGAGCGCGAAGTCATGTCGAAGCTCCGCAACGGTGAGCGCGCCGAGCGGCTGCGGGCCTACGCCAGCTGATCGGACCACACCCACAACTGCACACCCCCTGGTGCCCGCCGGATAACCCGGCGGGCACCGTTTTTGGTGGCCGGTCCGCCCGCTGGCGGTCGCCGCAGGAATCACACGGTCGGTCGGCCGTGGTGGATGCCTGTTGACCCGGCCAAACCGGTAAGCTGAGCACCGGCGGAGGCCCTGGAGGATTTGGCATGAACGATCTGATCGATACCACCGAGATGTACCTGCGGACGATCTACGACCTCGAAGAAGAGGGCGTGGTGCCGCTGCGTGCGCGCATTGCCGAACGACTCGAGCAGAGCGGCCCCACCGTCAGCCAGACGGTGTCGCGGATGGAGCGCGACGGACTGCTGCACGTCGCCGGTGATCGCCACCTGGAACTTACCGACAAGGGCCGCTCGCTGGCGGTGTCGGTGATGCGCAAGCACCGGCTCGCCGAACGGCTGCTGGTCGACGTCATCGGCCTGCCGTGGGAGGAAGTCCACGCCGAGGCATGCCGCTGGGAGCACGTCATGAGCGAGGACGTCGAACGCCGGCTGGTCCAGGTGCTCGACAACCCGACCACCTCCCCGTTCGGCAACCCGATCCCGGGTCTTGCCGAGCTCGGCGTCATCCCGTCCGGCGACACCGACGTCAGCCTGGTCCGGCTCACCGAACTGCCCACCGGATTCCCGGTCGCGGTGCGGGTGCGCCAGCTGACCGAACACGTCCAGGGCGACATCGAGCTGATCGCCCGGCTCAAAGACGCCGGCGTCGTGCCGAACGCGCGTGTCACGGTGCAGGCCACCGAGCATGGCAGCGTCATGATCGTCATCCCCGGACACGAGCAGGTCGAGTTGCCGCACCACATGGCCCACGCGGTCCGGGTCGAGAAGGTCTGAGGACAGACTCCCCCGTCGCTTCGCCCGCCGCGAACCGCTCACGCCGATCTGCCGAAGATGCTGCGCGGCGGCATCTGCACGCCGAGGCGCTCCGCCAGTTTGTACCCCGTGAGCGCGAGTTCACGGATGCGGTCCGGGCGCATGCCGGCCTGTAGCGCCGAGTCGAGCATGCCGGCCATCCGGTGCGCGCTGTCGACCTCCAGTGCCGCCTGCAGTGCCACCCCGGCAAGCGGTCCGTCACCGCGGGCATAGGCACTGAACGCCAGCAGTACCAGCGCCTCCACGCGCCACGGTGCGGGCAGGGTGCGGGTCAGCGACGCCCACACCGACTCGGCCGCGGCGGCGTGCTCACCGACCGCCAACGCGTACAGCGTGTCCCGCACCCGCGAGTCCGCCACCGCACAGGCCAGGCGCACCGCGTCGTCGTCGGGCAATGGCGCCCCCTCCGACGAACCGGTGGCGCAGGCCACCGCATGCTCGACATCGGCGCGCACCTCGGCATCGGGGCGGCCGCGGTAATCGACTGCGGCAGCCCGCTTTTCGATCACCGGCCGCAGCACCTCGGCACGCCGTGCATCGGTGACGGCGACGACCTCGACGAGGTCCGCGCGCCGGGCGTAGAGGCGCCGGCCGTCGAGCACCGCGGCCATGGTCACCGGAGACGACTCGGGATCCTCGACGACGCCGGCGTTCCCGCAACCGTCAGCGCAGTGCCAGCGGCCGCCGGCCGCCACGCGGTCGACCACGTGCACGGCGAACAGCTCGATGCCGTGATCGGACAACGCTTCGCCGAGTTCGTGGCTCACCTCGCGGTACAGGTCCGCGCACATCGGGCAGTCGACGCTCTGTTCATCGACGATCACCGCGATGGCCGCGTCGGCGTCCGCCGCGGCGGCCATGTCGGACAGATGTCCGAGGGCATCGGGCAGCGCACTGAAGAATCCTTCGGACAGGTCCACGCGCAGGACCGCACCCATCTCACCACCGATGATGGTGACGAGCACCAGCGACTTCTCCGGCGCAAACCCCAGGACGGCGGGCACCGCCGCGATCAGGGCGCCGGGCCGGTTCAGTTGGAAATCGAATGAGCTGAAAGTTGTCATGCCCAGAAGGTCGCAGGGCGGGCCGTCAGGAATCGCCGGTCGATGCGGCCGGGCGGACGGGTCTGTGGATGAACTCGGATCTGTGGATAACCGGCGCCGACCGAGGTGTTTCCGCAAAGTTCGCCGACGATCGGGCTGCGTGATCGCCCACACCGTGCCAACCTGGCTGTCATGGGTTCCACGCAGGAGTTCGACCTCGTCGTCATCGGATCCGGCCCGGGTGGGCAGAAGGCCGCCATCGCCGCCGCCAAGCTGGGAAAATCCGTCGCAGTGATCGAGCGCGGGCGCATGCTCGGCGGGGTTTGCGTGAATACCGGGACCATCCCGTCCAAGACGCTGCGCGAGGCAGTCGTCTATCTGACCGGGATGAGCCAGCGCGAACTGTACGGGTCCAGCTACCGCGTGAAGGAGCGGATCACCCCCGCCGATCTGCTGCGCCGGACCACCCACGTCATCGGCCGGGAACAAGACGTGGTCCGCAACCAGCTGCTGCGCAACGGGGTCGAGCTGTTCGAAGGGCACGGGCGATTCCTCGATGCGCACACCCTGGTCATCGAGGACCCCACCCGCGACGAGAACGTCACCATCACCGCGCGATACGTCGTCATCGCGACCGGCACCAAGCCCGTACGCCCGGCCGGGGTGAAGTTCGACGAAGAGCGTGTCCTGGACTCCGACGGAATCCTGGACCTCAAGAGCCTGCCGCAGTCGATGGTGGTGGTCGGCGCCGGAGTCATCGGCATCGAGTACGCGTCCATGTTCGCCGCGCTCGGCACCAAGGTCACCGTGATCGAGAAGCGTCCGACGATGCTGGACTTCTGCGATTCCGAGATCATCGAGTCCCTCAAGTTCCACCTGCGCGACCTTGCCGTGACGTTCCGGTTCGGCGAAGAGGTGACCGCAGTGGACGTGGGTCCCGCAGGTACCTTGACCACGCTCGCCAGCGGGAAGCAGATCCCCGCCGAGACAGTCATGTACTCAGCCGGCCGGCAGGGGCAGACCGAGCACCTCGACGTCGAACAGGCCGGCCTCGAGATCGACAGCCGCGGAAGGATTTTCGTCGACGACAACTACCAGACCAAGGTCGACCACATCTACGCCGTCGGTGACGTCATCGGCTTCCCCGCGCTGGCCGCAACCTCGATGGACCAGGGCCGACTGGCGGCCTATCACGCCTTCGGTGAACCGGGTAAGGGCATGACCGAGCTGCAGCCGATCGGCATCTACTCCATTCCCGAGGTGTCATACGTCGGCGCCACCGAGGTCGATCTCACCGACGGCTCGGTCCCCTACGAGGTCGGGGTGTCGCGCTACCGGGAACTGGCCCGCGGGCAGATCGCCGGCGACTCGTACGGGATGCTCAAACTGCTGGTGTCGACCGAGGACCTCACCCTGCTCGGCGTGCACATCTTCGGTTCCAACGCCACCGAACTGGTCCACATCGGCCAGGCCGTGATGGGCTGCGGCGGCACCGTGGAGTACCTGGTCGACGCCGTCTTCAACTACCCGACCTTCTCCGAGGCCTACAAGGTCGCCGCCCTCGACGTGATGAACAAGCTGCGGGCACTGAATCAGTTCAAGACTTAGGTGCTGCAGCCGTCGTCGGGGGCACCGGTGGCCCGGTCTGCGGGGCCACCCTCCTGGGCGCGCTGATACAGCACCTGGATCTGCACGTCGAACGGCGACGAGTACGACAGCTCGTTGCCGCTGCAGCCACCGCCCTGCAGGCCGCCGACCACTCCCCTGATCTCTGCCGCCGACACCCACGGCGAGCCGCTCGTGCCGTCGACCAACCCGGGGCAGCGCACCGCCGGGAACCCGCGGTCCGGACGCGACGTCGGCCCACTGCAACTGACCTGCGCGCCGCCGTCACCGAGCGGGTATCCCGTCACCGTGATCGGAACGTCCGGGCCTGGTGCCGCACCGAGCACGAAGCCGCCCCCGGCGGCATGTTCCAACGTGTCGGTCGTGGCCGCGCCGCCGTGGCTGACCCGGGCGATCGCGAAGTCCGCGGCCGGGTCCTGGCGTCGGACCCATCGCGGGTCGAGGTACACCGCGTCGATGTGCCAGAAGTCCCCGGGGACGCCGCTGCGGTAACCGGGCGCGAACGTCGCGTCGAACGATGCATCCAGGCAGTGTGCTGCGGTGATGATCAGATTCCCGGCCAGCGAATCGAGCACCGCGCCGCTACAGGTGTGCACCGAATCGCTCCCCAGGAACACCGCACCGACGCGCGGGTCCGGGCGGGGCCCTGGGACAGCGGCCGAACCCGCAGTGACCGCACCGACGTCACCGGTACGGGGGTCGGCCTTGATCGTGGGTGGGCTGCACGCAGTGGCCAGCAGCGCGACGAATGCGCTCACGACCAGCCGGGTGCCCAACATCTGACCGATCTTGCCCGATACCAACTGTCAGAGCAGCACCTGGTGCACCATGGCGAACTGCGGGGCGGCACCGGGAACAACGCGAGAATGCGCGACACTTGTAAGGAGACACATCCAGCGCGGTGTGGCACGCAGTACGGCAAGGAGTGTGAAGGTGAGCGAGCACGACGGGAACGCGCCCGACGCGGGCGGCCAGCGGCCCGACGACCGCCAGGGCCAGCAGTACCAGCCCGAGCAGAGCGGCATGTACGAGCTGGAGTTTCCCGCACCCCAACTGTCCGCCGCCGACGGCCGCGGACCGGTGATGGTGCACGCCCTCGAAGGCTTCTCCGACGCGGGCCACGCCATCCGGCTGGCCGCCGAGCACCTGAAGAACACGCTCGACACCGAGCTGGTCGCCTCGTTCGCCATCGACGAACTGCTGGACTACCGCTCGCGCCGCCCGCTCATGACGTTCACCACCGACCACTTCACCAAGTACGACGACCCCGAGCTGAACCTGTACGCGCTGCACGACACCGCCGGGACGCCGTTCCTGCTGCTCGCCGGCATGGAGCCGGATCTGCGCTGGGAGCGTTTCATCACGGCGGTGCGGCTGCTGTCCGAACGGCTCGGTGTTCGCCAGGTCATCGGGCTGGGCGCCATCCCGATGGCGGTCCCGCACACCCGGCCCGTCACCATGACCGCTCACGCCGGCAACAAGGAGCTCATCGCCGAACACACGCCGTGGGTGGGCGAGGTGCAGGTTCCGGCCAGTGTGTCGAACCTGTTGGAGTACAGGATGATTCAGCACGGCCATGAGGCTTTGGGTTTCACCGTGCATGTGCCGCACTACCTGGCGCAGACCGCGTATCCGCCGGCCGCCGAAGCTCTGCTGGGTGAGGTGTCCCGGATCGCGTCGCTGCAGATTCCGCTGCATGCGCTGTCGGAGGCGGGCGCCGAGGTGTACACCAAGATCAGCGAGCAGGTGGAGGCCAGCTCAGAAGTCGCTCAAGTGGTCAGTGCACTGGAACAACAGTACGATTCGTTCGTCGCTGCTCAGGAGAATCGGTCGTTGCTGGCACGTGACGAGGAACTACCCAGCGGCGACGAGCTCGGCGCCCAGTTCGAACAGTTCCTCGCCGAACAGTCGGGTGACGGTTTCACCGATCCCCGCCCCGGCGACGACGGCACCGCCGGCGACTGACCCACGCGGTCGGCCCGCCGACACGATGGGAAGGAGCGACGATGCCCGACGGAAAGCCCACCCTGCATTCTGTGCGTGACGTGACACCCCGCCTGGAATTCCGCACCATCCACGGCTACCGACGGGCATTTCGGGTGGCAGGCTCCGGCCCGGCGATCCTGCTGATCCACGGGATCGGCGACAACTCCACCACGTGGGAAACCGTGCAGAAGCGCTTGGCCCAGCGGTTCACCGTCATCGCCCCGGATCTGCTGGGACACGGCCAGTCGGACAAACCGCGCGCCGACTACTCGGTGGCGGCGTACGCCAACGGCATGCGGGACCTGCTCAGCGTGCTGGACATCGAACGGGTGACGGTCATCGGGCATTCGCTGGGCGGCGGCGTGGCCATGCAATTCGCCTACCAATTCCCGCAACTGATCGATCGTCTGGTGCTGGTGGGTGCCGGCGGTGTCACCCGCGACGTGAACATCGCACTGCGGGTCGCGTCGATGCCGTTGGGTACCGAGGCCCTGGCGTTGTTGCGAATTCCGTTGGTACTGCCCGCGCTTCAGCTCGCCGGGCGTCTCGGCGGCGCCGTACTCGGGTCGACCGGACTGGGTCACGATCTACCGAACATGCTGCGGATACTCAACGATCTGCCCGAACCCCGGGCGTCATCGGCCTTCGGCCGGACCCTGCGCGCGGTCGTCGACTGGCGCGGCCAGGTGGTCACGATGTTGGACCGATGTTATTTGACCGAAGCCATTCCGGTGCAATTGGTTTGGGGCACGCACGACGCTGTCATCCCGGCCGCCCACGGAGAACTGGCGCACGCCGCGATGCCGGGTTCCCGGCTGGAGTTCTTCGACAACTCGGGACATTTCCCATTTCATGACGACCCCGATCGATTCGTGGAGCTCGTCGAGAATTTCATCGACACGACCGCGCCGTCGGTTTACGACCGCGATGCCCTGCGCGGCCTGCTGCAGGCCGGCGTCACAACAAAGACGATGGATGCCTCGTTCGACATGAAAGCCGCGGTGTTCGACGCGCTGGAGACCGACGAACGCAGCGCGACCTAGCTGCCGTCAGCCCGGCGACGTCACGCCGCGGTGTGCACGCAGCGCCTCGATTTCGCGCTCGAAGTCCTCGGCGGACGAGAACGAGCGGTACACCGACGCGAACCGCAGATAGGCGACCTCATCGAGGTCACGCAGAGGACCGAGGATCGCCAATCCGACCTCGTGGCTCGGCACTTCGGGGGATCCGGTGGCCCGCACCGCATCTTCGACTTTCTGCGCCAGTTGGTTCAGGGCATCGTCGTCGACCTGCCGACCCTGGCAGGCGCGCCGCACACCCTTGATCACCTTGTCCCGGCTGAACGGCTCGGTGACGCCGCTTCGTTTGACCACCGCGACCACGGCTGTCTCGACCGTGGTGAACCGGCGACCGCATTCCGGGCATGACCGGCGACGCCGAATCGCCTGCCCTTCATCAGCTTCTCGTGAATCGACCACACGCGAGTTCGGATGCCGGCAGAACGGACAGTGCATCACCGCTCCTTCGCCGCACCGACAATCGACCGTTTCGAACGGTCTCGAGCCTACCCGTGCCGCTCGGGCGCGGCCGGGCGCCGTGCCGATCAGGGTGCGCACGGGCTGACCTCAGCCGACCGGGGCGATCAGCGTCTGCCCGGCGTCCAGGGCGACCGAGGGCAGCTTGTTCAGTTCCTTGATGCGGTCGACGACGGCACTGACGGGCGCGTCGGGAGCCACCCGCCGGGCGACCTGCTGAATCGACTCACCGGTCTGCACCCGGACCACGGCGAGCTGCGCGGGCACCGATGCCGTCGATGCGGTCGGCTGGACGGCCTCTCCGAACTGCGCCACCAGGCCCAGCCACACCGTGATCCCCGCCGCGACGAGGGCCAGGATCACCGTGGTCAGCGGGGTGATCGGGTTGCTCCGATGCGAGGCGCGGGAGGTCAGCACGCCGGTACCGCGGTGCCGGAATGCCGCACCCGAGGGACGGGAACCGGCCGGCCGCAGCCGGGCCTGGCGGTGCCGATTCACATCTGCGCGCCGAGGCACGGCACGGACGACGACGTCGGTCGGGTATTCGCGGGTGATGGTGGTCATGTCGGTTCCTCTCGGGAGTTCGTACATAGGTTCGATAGCTCGTATGTTCGACTATATCGCCCAAACGTTCGAACGGTAGAACATGTGATCGAACTGTTGCGAACGATACGACGACCCACCGACAAGTTGCGTTCCGCGACTTCGGCCCCGCTTTCGCCACGTCACGACCAGATCTCGGGCGCGACACGCCGACCGACCCGATCTCGAACACATGTTTGATGAATCGTGTGCACTGGGCTAGATTCGTCCCTATGAGCGACAGCACCGAAACCCCGGACGCCCAGCCAGGCGGACGGTCCAGCAGCCTCACCGAACGTCAACGGACCATCCTCGACGTCATCCGTACGTCGGTGACCACGCGCGGCTACCCGCCCAGCATCCGGGAGATCGGCGACGCGGTCGGCCTGACCTCCACTTCCTCGGTGGCTCACCAACTGCGCACGCTGGAGAAGAAGGGCTATCTCCGGCGCGACCCGAACCGCCCGCGCGCCGTGGATGTCCGGGGCACCGACGAGACGAACGGCGCCACCGTCACCACCGATGTCGCCGGTTCGGACGCGCTGCCCGAACCGACCTTCGTCCCGGTGCTCGGCCGGATCGCGGCCGGCGGCCCGATCCTCGCCGAAGAGGCCGTCGAAGACGTCTTCCCGCTGCCCCGTGAACTCGTGGGCGAAGGCTCGTTGTTCCTGCTGAAGGTGGTCGGCGAGTCCATGATCGATGCCGCGATCTGCGATGGCGACTGGGTCGTCGTGCGGCAGCAGAACGTGGCCGACAACGGCGACATCGTGGCGGCGATGATCGACGGCGAAGCCACCGTGAAGACCTTCAAGCGCACCAAGGGCCAGGTGTGGCTGATGCCGCACAACCCGGCGTTCGATCCGATCCCGGGCAACGACGCCGTCGTACTCGGCAAGGTCGTGACCGTCATCCGCAAGATCTGACGCCTGCCAGACCTATAGGTGAGCCCCGCTGCAGTCGCTCGCAGCGGGGCTCAGCCGTCGGTGCCGTCAGCCTCGGACGAATCCATTGGTGACCGCGAATTCCTCACTGGCGAACCAGATTTCGACGTCGGCTTCGTCGTATCCGGGAGAGCCCGGCACCCAGTACAGGCCTGACTTGGTGTTGGCCTTGATGCCATAACCTTCGGGCGGTTCCGCACCGGTCGCGACGCGGAACGACATCTGCGCCGTCTCGGGCTCTTCCGCCCCCAGGGCATGGTGCCGGCCACTGGCCGGACCGGCCGCCGCGGCGTCCTCCGCAGCCGTGTCGTCGGTAAGCGTGTCGTCTGCGGACGGCTCGGCCGGCGGTTCGTCTGCCGGGATATCGGCCGGCTCAGGTTCGAGGACCTGTTCCTCGGGCTCGGGCTCGTCGGCTTGCTCTTCGGCAGCCGGCGCAGCCCACACGCGGTCGCCGGGGTTCCGGGGCCGAAGGCCCGCGAAGCCCGCCAGCCCGGCCGCCGTCAGGCCCGCCGCCGCGCCACCACGACGCAATGCGTCCGGAAGCTGCACCGAGACCGTCGGCTCGTCGGCGGGCTCGTCGTCGCCGTGCTCCTCAGGCTCCGCCACCTCGTGGACCTCGTCAGCCGGCACGTCTTCGGGGGTCTCGACCTCTTCGGCGACCTCTGCCTCTGCAGCGGTCTCGCCCTCGCCCTCGGACACCTGGTCCGCGGGCTGCTCAGCCGTGAAATCGGGGTACACCGTCGGCGCGGTGTCGATGACATCCGGGTTGCTCTGGAAGGCCGGGCCGCCGTGCGGATTGTCGAACTGCTGGTCCTCGGCGGCGAATTCGTCGGCGTACTCCCCCTCATCGGCCGGGGCGTACTCGCTGTCGACGCCGCCGTCCGCGTACTGCGGGTCGCCGTACTCCCCGTCGCCGAACTCGTGGTCGTCGTAGTCGTACGCGTCCTGGTCGTCGAAGGCTTCCTGACCGGCGCCACGCCGACGCCGCAGCAGCGTCGCGATGACGATGCCGACCACCACCAGCAACAGCGGGATGATCGCCAGCAGCCACCACCAGTGGAACTGGTACCACTTGCCGGACTGTTCGGACTGCGCGCTCACGCCGCCCGGCACGTCGGCGCTGGGCACCTGCAGACCGCTCAACTGCGACGCCAGCTCCGCCGGTTCGGTGCTGAACGACCGGCTGGACTTGTTCCACGAGATCGAGCCGCCCGTGAACTTCTGGCTGACGACGTCGCCGCTGACGGTTTGGTCGGCGGTCGGCGCGCCGAGCTTGCCGGTGGCACCGCCCAGCTTGTCCCAGGCAGCGTTCACTGCGCCGCGGACGACGAACGCGCCGTGGTCGGGCGTCCAGAAGATCGTCGGGTTGTCCGCGGCGGCGAACGTCGCGATCCGGCTCTTCGGCGACACGCCGCCGTCGGTCTCGTTGCTCGCCGGGAATCCGAGGTCGCCCTGCGGTCCACCGGCCGCGCGGTACTTGGCCAGCACGTCGCCGGTGACCGCGTGGGCACCGGTGGCCGGCGAATAGAAGATGGTACCGCCGGCGAAGTTCTGCGCCACCCCGTCGCCGACCTTGTACTGGGCACCCTGCTCGTCGCCGAGGGGACCCTGCGGCCCGCCGGCCGCCCGGCGCGCCGCGGCGATGGCCGACGTCGCATCACCCGGCACGTCCACCCCGGTCAGCTGGCCTGCCAGGTCGGCGGGCGTGGTGGTGAATGCCTTGGTCTTGGCGTTCCAGCTCACCTCACCGCCGGTGAAGGGCTGCGAGACGACATCGCCCTTCCAGGACTCGTCGGCGGTGGGCACGCCGAGGGTGCCCGCCGATCCGCCGAGCTTGTCCCAGGCGACGTTGATCGCACCGCGGACCACCCAGGCGCCGTTGTCGGGCGTCCAGAAGATGACCGGCTTGTCGGCCGCGCTGAACGTGCTGTTCCGGCTGCCGGTGGCCCTCCCCGCGCCCTCGTCGATGGTCGGGAAGCCGAGATCGCTGTCCGCGGCGCCGCCGAGCGCCTGATATTTGTCGAGAATTGCGCCGTAAATCAGATGGGCGCCGGTGCCCTCGGTGAAATAGATCTTTCCGCCCGCGAAGTTCTGCGCATAGCCTGCGCCGACCTGGTACACGTCACCGTCTTTGGCGCCCAGCTCGCCTGTGTCACCGCCCGCGGCATCCCACGTGTGGGATATCGCCGTGTCTGCGGCGTCGCTTTCCGGTGTCGCGAGCGCCGTCGGAGCCATGAGCAATGCCACCGCGACGGAAAGGGCACCGACACCAGCCCATCCGCCACGGGTTCGCAGCCCGGTCATCGAATTCCTCCCGCGGTTGGCAAAACTCCGGATACAAATTCCGTCAGACAAACTCTCGTGATCGAGAGATTCTGTCAACTTTGCTTCAGTTCATGCCCATCGTGCGGGATATCCGGCGTTATCTGCCTAGTGTGTCGCGGTTCGTTATGCGAATAAATTCGCATCCGCAATTCGTTAAACGCCCAATCCGCGGCCGATGATCTCCTTCATGATCTCGGTGGTGCCGCCGTAGATGGTCTGGATCCGCGAGTCCAGGAATGCCCGCGCAATGGGATATTCACGCATATAGCCGTAGCCGCCGTGCAGCTGCAGACACCGATCGACCAGGCGGACCTGCGCCTCCGTCGAATACCATTTGGCCATCGCCGCCTGGTCGATTGTGAGCTTTCGATCGAGATGCAGGCGAATGAACTCGTCGACCATGATTCGGACCGCAGTGGCCTCGGTCGCCAGTTCGGCCAACACGAATCGACTGTTCTGGAAGCTGCCGATCGGCTTGCCGAACGCTTTACGCTCCTTGGCGTATTGCAATGTCGATTCCAGCACGGACTCCATGGCGGCGGCCGCCATCACCGCGATGGAAATGCGCTCCTGAGGCAGGTTCTGCATCAGGTAGACGAATCCCATGCCCTCCACCCCGAGCAAGTTCTCGGCCGGAACTCTGACGTCGGTGAACGACAATTCCGCGGTGTCCTGCGCGTCGAGGCCGATCTTGTCGAGATGACGGCCGCGTTCGAAGCCCGCCATGTCGCGCTCGACCATCAGCAGGCTGAAGCCCTGCGCGCCCTTGTCGGGGTCGGTGCAGGCCACCACGATCACGAGGTCGGCGTGAATGCCGTTGGTGATGAACGTCTTCGAGCCGTTGAGCACGTAGTGATCGCCGTCTTTGACCGCGCGGGTCTTGATGCCCTGCAGGTCACTGCCGGTGCCCGGCTCGGTCATGGCGATGGCACAGATCAGTTCGCCGGTGCAGAACCCGGGCAACCAGCGCTGCTTCTGCTCCTCGTTGGCCAACTCCAGCAGGTACGGCGCGATGACGTCGTTCTGCAACGTGAAACCCAGACCGCTGTGCCGTCCCGCCGCGGTTTCCTCGCTGACGATGACGTTGTAGCGGAAGTCCGGGTTGCCACCGCCGCCGTATTCCTCCGGCACTGCCATACCCAGAAAGCCCTGTTTACCGGCCTCGCGCCAGACCTCGCGGTCGACGATCTTGGCCTTCTCCCATTCCTCGCGGTAGGGCTCGGCGTGCCGGTCCAGGAACGCGCGGTACGACTCCCGGAACAGTTCGTGCTCGGGTTCGAACAACGTGCGGTCGTACTTGATGACACCCATGCGAGACCTCCGGTACTGGATAAGTTTGGCAACAACTTATCCCAACCGGGCGGTTGGTTGCGAGGGGGACCACGCCCGGCGCGCCGCCGGGTGTGGCTGGGTAGGTGCGGCTAGGCCGAATGGCCGCACTCCTCAGCGCGGCTCGTACCTCGCCGCTTGATCGTCGTACGGCTATCGGGACTGCGAACGTCCCGACTGCGAACGACCCGACTGCGACCGCCCCGACTGGGTACGACCCGACTGCGACTGGGCGCGCCCGGGGGCCTGCAGACCGCCCGAACTGCGGCGGCGACGCTGCGCCTGACCCGCGGTCGCGGTCTTGGCCGGCCGGTTGCCGCCGCGGGGTGCGGGAGCTTCCTTGGGTGCCGGCGCGCGGTACGGCGCGATCTCGCCGACCAGGGCCTGCACCGGCGCCGAATCGGCGACGACTTCCTGCGGCCGGGCCGTGATGCCGGCCTTGCGCAGCAGCTGCTGGGCGTCCTTGCGCTGCTCCGGCAGCACGACGGTGACGACGTCACCGGCGCTGCCGGCGCGGGCGGTACGTCCCGAGCGGTGCAGGTAGGCCTTGTGCTCGGCCGGCGGGTCGACGTGGACCACGAGCTCGACCTCGTCGACGTGCACGCCACGGGCCGCGATGTCGGTGGCGACGAGCACCCGCGCCTCTCCAGCGCTGAACGCTGCGAGGTTGCGGTCACGCGCCGGCTGGGACAGGTTGCCGTGCAGGTCGACCGACGGCACACCGGCTTCGGTGAGCTGCCGGGCCAGCTTGCGGGCCTGGTGCTTGGTGCGCATGAACAGGATGCGCCGGCCGGTGCCGGACGCCAGCCGCTGCACCAGAGCGTTCTTCTCTGCGGCACCCGAGACGTGGAACACGTGGTGGGTCATGGCCGGCGGCGGCGCGTCGATCTCGTCGACCGAGTGGGTGATCGGGTTGGACAGGAAGCGACGGACCAGCTTGTCGACGCCGTTGTCCAGGGTCGCGGAGAACAGCATGCGCTGCCCGCCGGACGGGGTCGCCGCCAGAATGCGGGTGACGCCGGGCAGGAAGCCCAGGTCGGCCATGTGGTCGGCCTCGTCCAGGACGGTGACCTGGACGGCGTCCAAGGTGACCAGCTTCTGCTTCATGAGATCTTCGAGGCGGCCCGGGCACGCGATGACGATGTCCACGCCGCCGCGCAACGCGTCGACCTGGCGGTTCTGCGAGACGCCACCGAAGATGGTGGTCACCTTCAGACCGAAGGCGCTGGCCAGCGGCTCGACGGTCGCGGCGATCTGGGAGGCCAGCTCGCGGGTCGGGGCCAGCACCAGACCGGTGGGACGCGACGGACGCCGCGAGACGCCGCTCAGCCGCGATACCAGCGGAATGGAGAAGGCCAGGGTCTTGCCACTGCCCGTGCGGCCGCGGCCGAGGACGTCCCGGCCGGCCAAAGTGTCGGGCAGGGTGCTGACCTGGATCGGGAACGGCGCGGCGATGCCGCGGCCGGCGAGGGAGGCGACGAGCGCCTCGGGGACGCCGAGTTCAGCGAACGACGACGATTGTTCTTCAGACATGGATAAAGACAGCCTTTCCGGCACGGTAGGTCGACAATGCCGGCGGCAGTATCGGTCGCCGCGAGAAATGCTGGTGCAGAGGGAACTGAAGGCTCTCAGCCGTTCCACGACGTGATCAGCGGGCGTGTCCTGCATGGATGCGCAGCTGATGTTGGTCAAAGCTTAGTGCCGAACAGGGCGTATCGCTGACCACCGCACCCCATTCGGACGTCCCAGGATCGAAAGACCTTGCCCCGCAAGAGGTATCGCGATGGTGTGATTTCACCCACCACCACCGGAGCACCGAGCAGGCAAAAATCGACACACCCGACAAATTTCCGCAAACGCCGGGTGCCGGTCCGGTCGCAGTGCGACGATGCGAAACAGGAGCCGATTATCGGGGTCGGCGACGTCCGAAAGGGGGGCCGACGATGCGCACTTTCGGACGCACCATCCCCGCAGCGGTGGCCGTGATGCTGACGGTGCTGAGCACGGTTCTGCTGGGCATGGTGTCGATGGTGACGGCCGCGTTCACGCTCGCCGCGACCGCGCTGATCGTCCCGGGCACCGGCACACCCAACGCCAACATCGTGGCGGGCTACATGCAGAACGCGGACAACTACTACATCGCGCCGTTCAACCCGTTGTGCACACAGCCGAGCTGCACGCTGACCGGCATCAACTATCCCGCCCAGTTCTGGCCGATCCCACTCCCCGGCTGGGGTGGCCTGTCCGGCGCCAAGTGGAACGTCTCGACTGGTGAGGGCATCGCCCACCTGGACACCGCCCTGACCGCCGCATTGCCCACCGCGACGCCGGCCAACCCCGTCATCATCTTCGGCTACTCACAGGGCGGCAACATCGTCAGCCGAGAGAAGGCCACCCTGGGCGGTCTGACCCAGGCCCAGAAGGACGCACTGGCGTTCGTCATGATCGGCAACACCAACCGGCCCAACGGCGGACTGTTCGAACGGCTGGCCTTCCTCGGCACCGTGCCGATCCTGGACGTGACGTTCGGCCTGCCCGCACCCACCAACACCGGCATCAAGACCACCGACATCGCGTTCGAGTACGACGGCGTCTCCGACTTCCCGCTGTACCCGATCAACCTGCTCGCCGACCTCAACGCCATCGCCGGATTCTGGTACACCCACGGCACTTACCTGGCGCCGAACGCCAACAGCGACGTCGGAGAGATTCCCGACCTCGAATACACGCCCGCCGAGCTGAACGCGGCCCTCACCGACCCGAAGAACCAGACCGTGTACGGCGACACCACCTACATCACCATCCCGACCAAGACCCTGCCGATCGTCCGGCCGTTCCTGGAATTCGGCGGCTTCACCCACACCAGCTTCATCATCAAGCCGATCGTCGACCTGGTCGCCCCGGTGCTGCGGGTACTCATCGACACCGGCTACGACCGCAGCCTGAGCCCCGGCGTCCCGGCGCCGTTCCGGTTGATCCCGCTGATCAACCCGATCACGCTGACGGTGGACCTGATCAACGCCGCGGGTGAGGGCGTCAAGGCCGCGGTCAGCGACATCACCGGCGGCAAGGTGCAGCTGCCGATCGCCGCGACACCCGTGCCGGCCCCGACGACGGTCGCGGCCCGGAACGTGTCGAGCACGCCCAAGGCGGTGTCCGCCACCCCGACCGGTGACACCAAGCTCGCGCCCGTGACGACCCCGAAGCTGTCGACCACGGACACGACGGATCCGAAGGGCGCCGAGGCCAAGGACCCCGACACCAAGACCCCGGACGTCAAGACGCCCGACACCAAGACGCCCGACACCAAGACGCCCGACACCAAGACCCCGGACACCAAGGTCACCGACCCGAAGACCACCGACACCACCGACCCGAAGCAGGATCCGAAGCCCGGCACCGATTCGACCACCAAGGGCGGCCCGGCCAAGGACGGTCAGACCACGGCGACCGACAAGGCCAAGAAGCCGAAGAAGGACAAGAAGACCCAGACCCCCAAGGCGCCCAAGCCCGCGAAGGCCGCCGCCGAGAAGGCCGAGAGGCCGGCGAAGGCTGCCGCCTGACTCAGGCGGTGACGAACTCGCCGAGGCTGGCGGCCAGCGCCATCGGTACCCAGCCTTTGATCCGGGTGCCGTCGGCGGTGTGCTCGGTGGCCTCGACGCGGCCTTCCGCGTGGACGCGGGCGACGAGGTCGCCCCGGTCGTAGGGAATGGTCACGTCGACGGCGGCGTCGGTCGGCTCGACCAGTTCGCACATGCGCAGCCGCAGCCGGTCCAGACCCTCACCGGTGTGGGCCGAGACGAACACCGCATCCGGCAGGGCCCGCCGAAGATGGGCCAGCGCAAGATCGCCGGCGGCGTCGATCTTGTTGACCACCAACAACTCTCGCGGTGCCGCGACGTCATATTCGGCCACCACCTCGCCCACGACCTTGCGCACCGCGTTGATCTGCGCCAGCGGATCGGCGTCGGCGCCGTCGACGACGTGCACCAGCAGGTCGGCGTCGACGACCTCCTCCAGCGTCGAGCGGAACGCCTCGACCAGCTGGGTCGGCAGGTGCCGCACGAACCCGACGGTGTCGGTCAGGGTGAAGGGCCGGCCGTCGTCCAACTGGCCACGGCGCGTGGTGGGTTCGAGGGTGGCGAACAGGGCGTTCTGCACCAGCACCCCGGCGCCGGTGAGCGCGTTGAGCAGGCTGGATTTGCCGGCGTTGGTGTAGCCGACGATCGCGACCGACGGGGCGTCGCTGGCCCGGCGACTGTGCCGCTGGGTGTCGCGAATCTTCTTCATGTCCTTGATCTCGCGGCGCAGCTTCGACATGCGCTCGCGGATCCGTCGCCGGTCGGTCTCGATCTTGGTTTCACCCGGGCCACGGGTACCCACACCGCCGCCGGCACCACCGGCGCGACCACCGGCCTGCCGGGACATCGACTCACCCCAACCACGCAGCCGCGGCAGCATGTACTCCATCTGGGCCAGCGACACCTGAGCCTTGCCCTCACGGCTGGTGGCGTGCTGGGCGAAGATGTCGAGGATCAGCGCGGTCCGGTCGATGACCTTGACCTTCACCACTTTTTCCAGCGAGTTCAGCTGGGCGGGGCTCAGTTCACCGTCGCAGATGACGGTGTCGGCGCCGGTGGCGAGCACGGTCTCGCGCAGCTCCAAGGCCTTCCCGGAGCCGATGTAGGTCGAGGCGTCCGGTTTGTCGCGGCGCTGGATCAGGCCTTCGAGCACCTCGGAGCCCGCTGTCTCGGCGAGGGCGGCCAGCTCGGCCAGGCTGTTGTCGGCGTCGGCCGACGTCCCGTCGGTCCACACGCCGACCAGCACCACGCGTTCGAGGCGCAGCTGGCGGTATTCGACTTCGGAGATGTCGGCCAGTTCGGTCGACAGGCCGGCGACGCGGCGCAGTGCCGCACGATCTTCGAGCGCCAGTTCACCGACGCTAGGGGTGTTGTCGGGATCAAAAGGATAAGTCATAAGTAGTTATCGATGGTGCCCGCAAAGTCAGCGGCCCGCATCTGAATTTCCTTCATTCTCATGCCACCACTCGGCGGCCAGTTCTCCGTGCGCCAACAACACCGACGGCCCGCGCAGGAAACTGGTGCTCTCGGTGACGGTCACGCTGACCTCGCCGCCGGGAATCACCACCCGCAGACTTCCGGTGTCGGCGCCGGTGTGGTTCAGCGCCGCGAGCGTCGCGGCCACCGTTCCGGTTCCACAGGAACGGGTTTCGCCGACCCCGCGCTCGTGCACCCGCATCGCCACCAAGCCCTCGACCGGCGCGGTCAGGATCTCGACGTTGACGCCCTCGGGGAACTGCTCGGCGTCGAAGGACACCGGGGCCGCGACATCCAGCGCGTTCAGGCCGGCCACGTTCAGCGACGGGTCGACACAGGCCAGGTGCGGGTTGCCGACGTCGACGGCCAGGCCGTCGAAGGTGCGTCCGGCGACGACCGCCTTGCCGTGGCCGAACGAACGGGCCTTGCCCATCTCGACAGTGACCTCGGCGTTGACCGCGTCGGCGGCGTGCAGCACCACCGGCCGCGGCCCGGCCAGCGAGCCGACGACGAATTCGTTGCGATGCTCCAGCCCGGACGCCCGCAGGTAATGCGCGAAGACGCGGACGCCGTTGCCGCACATCTGCGCGATGGAGCCGTCGGCGTTGCGGTAGTCCATGTACCAGTCGTCGGCGGCGACCCCGTCGGGAAGCTGGTCGAACACGCCGGCGTTCTGCGCCGCCCCGGCCTTCGTCACGCGCAGCAGGCCGTCGGCCCCCAGTCCGCGGCGCCGGTCACACAGCGCGGCGACAATGGCGGAACTGATCGGCAGCTGTGCCTCTATGTCGGGCAGCACCACGAAGTCGTTCTGGGTGCCATGCCCTTTGGAAAACCGCACACCCTCAGCGTACGTGGCGCCAGATCCGCGCGACTTCGGCCGCGTTCCCGTCGGCGTCGCCCGCCAGCCAGGTGATGCGGTGATCGCGGCGGAACCAGGACCGCTGCCGGCGGACATAGCGGCGCGTGCCGATGAACGTCCGCTCCTGCGCCTCGGCCATCGCGGCCTCGTCGCCGCCGGCGTCCAGCGCGGTGAGCACCTGCGCGTAGCCGAGGGCCCGGGCCGCCGTCACCCCGTCGCGCAGGCCGCGGGCCTGCAGGGCCACCACCTCGTCGACCAGCCCCGAGGCGAACATCAGGTCGGTGCGGCGCTGCAGCCGGTCGTCGAGAATCTCTGTGTCCCAATCCAATCCGACGATGAGGGTGTCCCAGCGCGGGGCGCCGATCTGCGGCGCCGACGCCGCGAAGGGCCGGCCGGTGATCTCGACGACCTCCAATGCCCGCACGATCCGCCGGCCGTCGGTGTTCAGGATCGACGCGGCGGCGTCGGGATCGACCCGCGCCAACTCGCCGTGCAGGGCCGTGACACCGATCTCGGCCAGCCGGCCCTCCCACCGGGCCCGCACCGTCGGGTCGGTCGCCGGGAACGACCACTCGTCGAGCAGCGACTGGATGTACATCATCGACCCGCCGACGATCACCGGCACGGCGCCGCGCGCGGCGATGGCCTCGATGTCGGCCGCCGCGGCCGCCTGGTAGTTCGCGACGGTCGCGATGTCGGTGACCTCGAGCACGTCGAGCTGGTGATGGACGATGCCGCGCCGCTCGGGCACCGTCAGCTTGGCGGTGCCGATGTCCATGCCCCGGTAGAGCTGCATGGCGTCGGCGTTCACGATCTCGCCGCCCAACTGTTCGGCCAGATCCAGCGCCAGGTCCGACTTGCCGGTGCCGGTGGGCCCGACGACCGCGATGGGCCTCACGCGGGCACCCAGGTGCCGACGAAGTAGCCGACGCCGTAGGGCGCGCCGCGGTACAGCTCGGTCGCCTTCGGGTCCGCTCCGGCCAGCCCGGCGAGCGCCTGATAGGCCACCCGGCCCAGCACGCCCGACAGCCCGGCGATCGCGGCCACATCGCCGGTGGCCAGTGCGTCGTCCCAGTGCGCTTGGCGCGCAACCGAATCGGAGTCGAAGCCGCCCGGCGCCGCGGCGGTCAGGGTGTTCGCGCCATCGGCGACGACCAGCACCCCCACCGGATCGGTCGCGGCGTCCAACTCGTCACGCAGCGCACGGCCGCGCTTCAGCGCTGCCTCCGGCGCCAGATCGTCGGCGAGCACCCGCACGTCGACCGATGCTGCCGGGCTGACGCTCCCCCGCAGCCAGCCGGCGATCAGCGCGCACAACGGCAGTGGCCGCGGCTCGCCGGTCGCGTCGGGTGCGAGCGTCACCCGGACGTCGGCGCCGTATCCGGCGAAGCTGCCGACCGCGTCAGCGGGCACGTGAGCGTCCTGCGGGCCGACGCCGACCGCCACCCAACGTGACGGCAGGATCTGCGCGGCAGACCGCACCGCGGCCGTCAGGCCGGCCAGTTCGACGGCGGCGCCGGAGGCCAGCTCAGGCACCAAAACGGGAGCCGACGGGACGATCGCGATATGTGTCAGGCCGGCGCTACGCACGCGTCCACGCTAACGAGTCCGGCAAACGCCTGCGCAGACGGCGCGTCGACCTGTTTGAATAGCGTGCGAGTACCAGATGACGGCGCCGCGTCGCGCGGCAGAAGCGTGGGTCACCCTGCGCGCGGGCATGAGGAGCACGAATATGACCACCACCGAACCCGGCAACACCCCCAAACCGACTCCTCGGCCCGGTCCGCCGCGCCCCGGTCCCCGGCCCAGCCCGAGCCCCAACCATCCCCCGGCGCCTGCCGCCGCCGCGCCGCCCACCTGCGATCCGCACCGGTTCGGCCGCGTCGACGACGACGGCACGGTGTGGCTGATCACTGCCGCCGGCGAGCGCAACATCGCCTCGTGGCAGGCCGGCGACGCCGAAGCCGCGTACGTCCACTTCGGCCGCCGGTACGACGATCTGAGCACCGAGGTCGCGCTGCTGGAGCACCGGCTCGGCAGCGGTAGCGGCGACGCCCGCAAGATCAAGGCCGCCGCCGCGACGCTGCTCGAATCCGTCCCGACCGCCGCGGTGCTGGGCGATGTCGATGCCCTGACCGCCCGGCTGACCGCCGTCGTCGAGCAGGCCGGCGCCAGCGCGCAGGAGGAGCGAGCCAAGCGCGACGAGCTCCGGGCCACCCAGACCGCCCGCAAGGAAACCCTGGCCGCCGAGGCCGAGGACATCGGCGCCAACTCCACTCAGTGGAAGGCCAGCGGTGATCGGCTGCGGGCGATCCTCGACGAGTGGCGCACCATCACCGGCCTGGACCGCAAGGTCGACGACGCGCTGTGGAAGCGCTACTCGGCGGCCCGCGAGGCGTTCAACCGCCGCCGGGGCTCGCACTTCGCCGAGCTGGATCGGGAGCGGGTCGGCGTGCGGCAGGCCAAGGAGGCGCTGTGTGAGCGCGCCGAGGCACTGTCCGGCTCCACGGACTGGGGTGCCACCGCCTCGACGTTCCGCGATCTGCTGACGGAGTGGAAGGCCGCGGGCCGCGCCGCCAAGGACGTCGACGACGCGCTGTGGAAGCGGTTCAAGGCTGCGCAGGACACGTTCTTCAGCGCCCGCAACGCGATCAACGCCGAGAAGGACGCCGAGTTCAACGCCAACGCCGATGCCAAGGCCGAGCTGCTGGTCGAGGCCGAGAAGATCGACATCAGCGATGTCGACGCGGCACGTGCGGCATTCCGGGCCATCGGCGACAAGTGGGACGCCATCGGCAAGGCATCGCGCGATCGCACCGCGGAGCTGGAGCGCCGGTTGCGGGTCGTCGAGAAGAAGATCCGCGATGCCGCGGAGAGCAACTGGACCGACCCCGAGGCGCAGGCCCGGGCCGACCAGTTCCGCGAGCGGGCCGAGCAGTTCGAGCGTCAGGCCGAGAAGGCCGAGGCCGCGGGCAAGGCCAAGGATGCCGAGAAGGCGCGCGCCAGTGCGGCGCAGTGGCGTGAGTGGGCCGACGCCGCCTCAGCGGCGATCAAGAAGTAGGTGAGTCCGGGCCGTCGAGCAGTCCGCGCTTCTGCTGCTCGACGGTCGCGTCGCGGCGCTGTGCCTCGGCTGCCAGCTGCACCGCGGTGCGTGACCACACCACGCGTGCCCAGTGGAACGTCAGCAGGATGACGGCGATCCACGCGAGGTAGAGCCCGAAGCCGGGTCCCGGGTACGGGTGCACGACGGTGTTGCGCGACCAGATGGCGAGCATGCCGAGGAAACACGACACGGCGGAACCGGCCAGCGCGATCCAGGCCAGGCCCCAGCGCCGGGTCAGCAGCGCCAGCATCGAGAAACCGACGCTGAACACCAGGATCAGCCAGACGAACACCCGCGACGGCAGCAAAATCTTCGCGTCGAGGGCGACCTGATCGCCGAGCAAGACGTCGAATCCCCTGACGCCGCCGGTGTGCGGCAGCACGAACGACAGCAGGATCACGAAGACGCAGATCGCCACGACCATGGCGCGGCCGCCGGGATCGATCTCGCGGGCGATGCGCTGCTCGGCGGCGTCGATGTCGTCTTTGAACTCCTCGAACTCGCCGTTGGTGCCGTTGGGCTTGGTGTCGTTCATCGTGAACATCCCTGCTCTACGGGCGTGACGGGGGGCGCGCCGATCTGCGGCATGCCCAGCCCGACGCCGGTGGTGGGTTTGCGGCCCGCGGCGTGCGCGTCGCCCGCACGGGTGCGGCGGTGGCCGGCGATCGGCGCATCGGCGATCAGGTGGTGCGGCGCGGCACCGGTGACGGTCGTGGTGACGATGTCGCCGGGCCGGATGTCGGCGTCGCCCGGGGTGAAGTGCACCAGCCGGCCGTCGCGGGCGCGGCCCGACATTCTCTCGGTGGCGGAATCTTTGCGGCCTTCGCCGGTGGCCACCAGCAGCTCGACCTCCCGGCCGACCTGCGCCAGGTTCTCCTCCCACGAGATGCGCTCCTGCAGCTCGATGAGCCGCATATAACGTTCGGAGACAACCTCTTTGGGCAGTTGGTCAGGCAGCTCGGCGGCCGGCGTGCCGGGCCGCTTGGAGTACTGGAACGTGAAGGCGCTGGAGAAGCGGGCGCGTTCGACGACGTCGAGGGTGGCCTGGAAGTCTTCTTCGGTCTCCCCCGGGAATCCGACGATGATGTCGGTGGTGATGGCCGCGTACGGGATCGCCGCGCGCACGCGCTCGATGATGCCTAGGTACTTCTCGGCGCGGTAGGAGCGGCGCATCGCCTTGAGGATGCGATCCGAGCCAGATTGCAGCGGCATGTGCAGCGTCGGGCAGACGTTCGGGGTGGCCGCCATGGCCTCGATGACGTCGTCGGTGAACTCGGCCGGGTGCGGCGAGGTGAACCGGACCCGCTCCAGGCCCTCGATGTCGCCGCAGGCACGCAGCAGTTTGGCGAACGCGCCGCGGTCCCGTTCGATGTCGGTCCAGGCCTCCGGGTCTTCGCGCAAGCGCTCATCCGAAGCAAACGAGACGCCGTACGCGTTGACGTTCTGGCCCAGCAGCGTGATCTCCAGGACACCCTGGTCCACCAGGGACTGCACCTCGGCGAGGATGTCGCCGGGACGCCGGTCGACCTCCTTGCCGCGCAGCGACGGCACAATGCAGAACGTACAGGTGTTGTTGCAGCCCACGGAGATGGAAACCCAAGCCGCATAAGATGATTCGCGTGTCGCGGGCAGCGCCGACGGAAACTCCTGGAGCGCCTCGACGATCTCGACCTGAGCTTCGCGGTTGTGCCGGGCGCGTTCCAGCAGCACCGGCAGCGAGCCGATGTTGTGCGTACCGAACACCACGTCGACCCACGGCGCCTTGCTCAGCACCGTGTCGCGGTCCTTCTGCGCCAGACAGCCACCGACCGCGATCTGCATGTTCGGGTCGGTCTGCTTGCGGGGCGCCAGGTGGCTGATGTTGCCGTAGAGCTTGTTGTCGGCGTTCTCCCGGACCGCGCAGGTGTTGAAGACCACGACGTCGGCGTCGTCGCCGTCGTCGGCGCGCCGGTAGCCGGCGTCTTCCAGCAGGCCGGCGAGCCGTTCGGAGTCGTGGACGTTCATCTGGCACCCGTAGGTGCGGACCTGATAGGTGCGCCCCGCGCCGGAACCCGTAGCGGACTCCGTGGCGTCAGCTTCCACGTCCGGAGTCGCTGTCGAAATCACCTGCCAATCGTACGGGCGGCGCGGTTTATACCAAATTTGCCGAGGGGTTTCCCGGTTTCTGTGACAGACCACGGTCCGTGGCTTACCTGGGTAGGGTCTGTGAGCATGGTCACCGGCGAGACGACACCTGCCACCCCGATGATCTCGGTCAAGGGGGTCAACAAGCACTTCGGTGCACTGCATGTGCTGAAGGACATCAATCTCGAAGTCCCTCGTGGCCAAGTGGTGGTGCTGCTCGGACCGTCAGGTTCGGGCAAGTCGACCTTGTGCCGCACCATCAACCGGCTGGAGACGATCGACTCGGGCACGATCCACATCGACGGAGACCTACTGCCCGAAGAGGGCCGCAAGCTCGCGACGCTGCGGTCCGAGGTCGGCATGGTGTTCCAGTCGTTCAACCTGTTCGCGCACAAGACAATTCTCGACAACGTCACCCTCGCGCCGATGAAGGTCCGCGGCAAGGCGAAGGACGAGGCCCGGACGAAGGGGCTGGAACTGCTGGAGCGCGTCGGGGTGGCCAACCAGGCCGACAAGTACCCGGCGCAGTTGTCGGGTGGGCAGCAGCAGCGCGTCGCGATCGCCCGGTCACTGGCCATGGGCCCGAAGGTCATGCTGTTCGACGAACCCACCAGCGCGCTGGACCCCGAGATGGTCAACGAAGTGCTCTCGGTGATGACGTCCCTGGCGACCGAGGGCATGACCATGATCGTGGTCACGCACGAGATGGGCTTCGCCCGCCGGGCGTCGAACCGGGTGGTGTTCATGGCCGACGGCACCATCGTCGAGGACGCCGAGCCCGACGAGTTCTTCACCGCACCAAAGTCCAACCGGGCCCGGGACTTCCTGGGCAAGATCCTGGACCACTGATCGTGGAACGATCGATACGGCAGAGTTCGGTGACACGTGGATACCGCCGTCTCGCCGCCGTCACCGTCCTGATCCTGGCGCTGCTGACCCTGAGCGCCTGCGGCGCCAGCAGCAAGAAGATCACCATCGGCACCAAGTTCGACCAGCCCGGCCTGGCCGCGAAGAAGCCCGACGGCACCTTGGCCGGCTTCGACATCGACGTCGCGACCTACGTGGCCGGGCAGCTGGGCTACAAGCCCGACGACATCGAGTGGAAAGAAGCCCCATCGGGTCAGCGTGAGAACCTGATCCAGAACCACCAGGTCGACTTCATCGCCGCGACGTACTCCATCACCGACGCCCGCAAGCAGAAGGTGTCGTTCGCCGGGCCGTACCTGGTCACCGGGCAGAGCCTGCTGGTGCGCGCCGACAACAACGAGATCACCAGCGTCGAATCACTGCAGAACCACAAGAAGCTCTGCTCGGTGTCGGGTTCGACTCCGGCGCAACGCATCAAGGACAAGTACCCGGGCGTGCAGCTGCAGCAGTACGACACCTACTCGGCCTGCCTGGAGGCCGTGAAGACCGGGGCCATCGACGCACTCAGCACCGACGAGGTGATCCTGGCCGGGTACGCCGCCCAGACCCCGGGTGCGTTCAAGCTGATCGGCAAGCCCTTCTCTGTCGAGAAGTACGGCATCGGATTGCTCAAGGGCGACAAGGAATTACGCCAGAAGATCAACGACGCCATCGAGAAGATGCAGAAGTCCGGTGAGTGGCAGGCCGCGTTCGACCGCAATCTGGGCCCGGCCGGACTGTCCGCGCCGCCACCGCCCCCGTTGGACACCAACATCTATGGCGCCGGCGGGGCCAAGCGCGTCGATCTGTGGGGCACCTACGGCGGCAAGATCCTGAAGGCGTTCTGGACCACGATCCAGCTGACGCTGCTCGCCGCGGCCGGCGCGCTGATCCTGGGCACGGTACTGGCCGCGATGCGCCTGTCACCGGTGCCGGTGCTGCGCTGGCTGGGCACGACGTACGTCAACGTGGTCCGCAATACCCCACTGACGCTGATCATCCTGTTCTGTTCGTTCGGTATCGGGAACACCCTGCGGGTCACGCTGGTCGATTCGCATTCGCCGACGGCCGTGGTGGACAGCAACTTTCGGCTCGCGGCCCTCGGATTGACGGTCTACACCGCGTCATTCGTGTGCGAGACAGTGCGCTCGGGCATCAATACCGTGCCGCTGGGACAGGCCGAGGCCGCCCGCTCGCTGGGCCTGAGCTTCGGGCAGAACCTGCGGTTGATCCTGCTGCCGCAGGCTTTTCGCGCGGTGATCAACCCGCTGGGTTCAGTGCTGATCGCCTTGGTGAAGAACACCACGATCGCGTCGGCCATCGGCGTGGCCGAGGCGGCGCTGCTGATGAAGGAGATGATCGAGAACACCGCGGCGCTGCTGGCGGTCGGCTCGATCTTCGCCGCTGGTTTCGTGGTCCTGACGTTGCCGTTGGGACTGTTGTTCGGTTGGTTGGGTAAGCGATACGCGGTGGTGCGGTAATGAGTACATCGTCCGTTCTCTACGACGCCCCGGGGCCGCGGGCGCAGCGGCGAAACCTGCTGTTCGCCGCCCTCATCGTCGCGGTGATCATCGCGATGGCCGGCTGGGTGCTGTGGCAGTTCGAGTCCAAAGGCCAACTGACCGAAGCGAAGTGGCACCCGTTCCTGACCGCGAACCTGTGGACGACGTACGTGCTGCCCGGTGCCGTCGGCACGTTGACGGCGGCGGTGGTGTCGATCGTGCTGGCGCTCGTGCTGGGTCTGGCACTGGGCATGGGGCGGTTGTCGGAGGCCCGCGCGGTGCGGTGGGTGTGCTCGGTCTTCGTCGAGTTCTTCCGGGCCGTCCCGGTGCTGATCATGATGTTGTTCGCGTATTTCCTGTTCGCGCTGTACGACGTCTTCCCATCGCGTCAGCTGGCGCTGGCCGGCGTGATCACGGGACTGACGCTGTACAACGGCGCGGTCATCGCGGAGATCGTGCGGGCCGGCGTGTACGCGCTGCCCCGCGGGCAGCGTGAGGCCGCCGTGGCGCTGGGGCTGCGGCCCAGTCAGACGTTGCGGCTGATTCTGCTCCCCCAGGCCGTGACGTCGATGCTGCCGGTGCTGGTGTCGCAGATGGTGGTGGTGCTCAAGGACACCGCGATCGGCTATCAGATCACGTTCGTCGAGATGGTCCGCCAGGGTACGAACATCGGTTCGGCGTACAGCAATTACATCCCCGCGCTGATCGTGATCGCGGTGCTGATGATCAGCCTCAACTTCGCGCTGTCGGCGCTGGCGACCCGCCTGGAAGCGCGGCTGCGGCAGTCGCGGCGTACCCCGGATCCGCTCCCGGTGAACACCGGCATTCAGGAGGATGCGCCGGGTACCCCGCCGGCGTGAGGCGCTCCGGGCCAGGCGCGGAGCGCCTGATCGGCCACCGCGTGCAGTTCGTCGCGCTCGACGCCGCCGTTGGCCTGGACCGCCAGGCCCTGACTGACGGCGACGATCCAGCGCGCCACCAGCTGCGCGTCCGCCCCGGGCAGTTCGCCCATCAGCTGGGCAGCCGTGAAACGTTCGGCCAATTCAGCGATTCCGTCTTCGCGCAGCTGGGCGAGCTCCGCATGCAACTCGGCCGCCTCGTCGCCTGCGGCCAGGGCGCTCTGCACCAGCAGGCATCCGCGCGGACCCGCCGCCCCGGAGGACCCGTCGACAGCGCCGTGCACCATGGCATACGCGGTATCCCACGCGGTGGGTAGGGCCAGCGCGCGTTCAACGTAGCTGCCGGGACCTGCCTGGTAGCGCCGCACCGCGGCGCGGAAGAGCTCGGCCTTGGAACCGTATTCGTCATAGAGGCTGCGGCGGTTGACACCGGTCGCCGCCGTGAGATCGCTGATGGACACCCCGTCATAGCCGTGCTCCCAGAACAACCGCATCGCGGTGTCCAGGACACGCTCCGGGTCGAACGTGCGCGGTCTGCCGATCGCCATCAACCCTCCTGATGTGATCCGGGCCACAGTCCGGAATGCCACCCGGCCGTAGCGGCTTGTGCTGAACGTACTTAGTAACCGATCGGTTCGAAAGAATCATTCCACGACGGGGAGAACTCATGAGCACCACTTCGGCAGCCCCACTCGCCGGGCGACGCGCACTGGTCACCGGCGGTTCCCGCGGCATCGGCGCCGCCACCGTGCGCAGGCTCGCGGCGGACGGCGCGGCGGTCGCGTTCACCTACCAGTCCTCGCCTGATGCCGCTCAGGACCTGGTCGACGAACTCGAGGCGGCCGGCGCCAAGGTGGCCGCCATCAAAGCCGACAGCGCCGACGCGCTGGCCGTAGCCGCCGCGGTGGACGAAGCCGTCGAGCGACTCGGCGGACTGGACATCCTGGTCAACAACGCCGGCGTCGCGCAGGGAGCACCGATCGAGTCGTTCCCGCTGGAGGACTTCGACCGGATGCTGGCGATCAATGTGAAGGCCGTGTTCGCCGCCATTCAGCGCGCCGTGCCGCACCTGGGCGCCGGGGGCCGGATCATCACCATCGGCTCCGTGAATGCCGACCGGGTGCCGACTGCCGGCTTCTCGGTGTATGCCCTCACCAAGGCCGCGGTCGCCGGGCTGACGCGAGGCCTGGTGCGCGAGCTCGGCCCCCGCGGCATCACCGTCAACACCATCCAGCCGGGGCCGGTCGCCACCGACATGAACCCCGACACCGGCGACTTCGCCGACGAGCTGCGCCCGCTCATCGCGGTCGGCCAGTACGGGCAGCCTCGCGACATTGCGAGCGCCGTGGCCTACCTGGCCCATCCCGAGTCGGGGTTCGTCACGGGCGTCACCTGGAACATCGACGGCGGCTTCGTGATCTGACGCCGGACCGACCCGCCCGCAGGGTTCGCCTCCCGGTGAACCCTGCGGGCACGCACGTCGTGTCCCTAGTTGGAGGTTCACTCGATCCCGGGAGGCGTCATGAGTGTCGCGGTTCGTGCGTTTGCGGCAGTTCCAGCTCCAACCCAAACCGTCGCGGCGCTGTGCACCGCGTGTTTGGTACTCACGATGGCGCCGGCACCCGGGCGCGCCACCATCCCGTCGGTGCCCGTTCTGACCGAACCGGGCATCTCGCTGACAGCGCAGCAGCTGCCGCTACCGCTCGATCTGCTCAATCAGCAGGTGGTGTTCAACGTCGGGCTGTTCGCCGATTGGATCACCACCGGTGCCGCACTGTTCCAACGCCAGACGCAGGTGCCGGGGAGTTTCGTGGCGGCCATCGGTAGTGGCACGCCGCCATTGACCGCCGCCGCACAAGCGCTGAGCGCGGTCGCCGACATCGAGTTCGAAGCCGGCCGCGATCTGATCGGGTTCGCCCAGGACATCGCGGTCTTCCAGCTCCAGTTCAGGGCGACCACACTGTCCGCGTTCCCGCCGTTCAACACGGGGCCTGGTCAGCAATTCGTGGTCGACACCACCGCATTCGGCCTCAACGTCACGCAGCAGATGGTGGACTTCGCCCGGGCAGTGATCACGTCGGTCGAACAGTTCACCCATAACGCACTGCACACCCCGCTGCCCGTCATGATGATCGCCGCGAAGCCATCGGCCGCCGTCGACATCCCGGACACCCCGGTCATCCCGAAGGCTCCAGTGACCCCGAAAAAGCCCACAGTGCAACAGGATTCGATCGTCTCGACGTTCATCCCGAAGCTGCCCAAGCCCCCGAAGTCGCCCAAGCAGCCCACGCAACTTCCGGACGCGACGACCGATAACGTCGTCCACCCGCCGGCCGGCCAGTTCTCGCCGCCGAAATTCTTGGCACCCAAGTTCTCGGTGCCGAAGTTCTCCGTCCCGAAGTTCTCGGTGCCGAAGCTGTCGCCGCCCAAGGTCAAGCACCCTGAGCCCAAGGGTTCGTCCAAGGACTAAACCGTGCGGCGCTGACGCTCCTGCGTGAGCTGGGTGTTGACCACATCGAAGGCCATGCCCTGGCTGTAGCCGCGGCGTGCCAGCATCGCGACCAGCCGCCGAGTCACCTTCATCTCGTCGTCGAGGCTTTCCCGTCGCAACTTGGTGGCGACGAGTTCCTCGGCGCGCACCCGCCACTCTCCCGCGTCGACGCTGTCGAGCGTCTCGGCGATCACTTCGGCGTCGATGCCCTTGGTCCGCAACTCAGAGGCCAAGGCGCGCTTGCCTTTTCCAGCGTTGGTGCGGCGTTCGCGCACCCACTGCTCGGCGAATGCCGCGTCGTCTACCAGACCTACCTCGGTGAGCCGGTCCAGCACCCGGGCGCCGATGTCCTCGGGGAAGCCGCGTTTGGTCAGCTGAGTTTCGAGTTCGGCCCGGCTGCGCGCCCGGGTGGTGAGCAGACGCAGACACACGTCCCGCGCCTGCTCCTCACGCCGCTGCGGCTGCGCCGGCTCCGCCTCAGAAGTCGACCGGGGCGGGAAGGACGTCATCGGCCGCACCATCGGTCACCACCGCACCGATACCGAGCTTCTCTTTGATCTTCTTCTCGATCTCGTTGGCGGCATCCGGGTTCTGCAGCAGGTAGTTGCGGGCGTTCTCCTTGCCCTGCCCCAGCTGTTCGCCGTCGTAGGTGAACCACGAACCGGACTTACGGATGAAGCCGTGCTCGACACCCATGTCGATGAGCGAGCCCTCCTTGGAGATGCCCTTGCCGTAGAGGATGTCGAATTCGGCCTGCTTGAACGGCGGCGCGACCTTGTTCTTGACGATCTTGGCCCGGGTACGGTTACCGACCGCATCGGTACCGTCCTTGAGCGTCTCGATCCGGCGCACATCGATACGCACCGAGGCGTAGAACTTCAAAGCCTTACCACCGGTGGTGGTTTCGGGCGAACCGAACATCACGCCGATCTTCTCGCGCAGCTGATTGATGAAGATGGCGGTGGTGCCGGAGTTGTTCAGTGCGCCGGTCATCTTGCGCAGCGCCTGGCTCATCAGGCGGGCCTGCAGACCGACGTGGCTGTCACCCATCTCGCCCTCGATCTCGGCGCGCGGCACCAGTGCGGCGACCGAGTCGATGACCAGGATGTCGATGGCGCCGGAACGCACCAGCATGTCGGCGATCTCCAGGGCCTGCTCACCGGTGTCGGGCTGAGAGACCAGCAGCGCGTCGGTGTCGACGCCGAGCTTCTGGGCGTAGTCGGGGTCCAGCGCGTGCTCGGCGTCGATGAACGCCGCGATGCCACCGGCGGCCTGAGCGTTGGCCACCGCATGCAGGGCGACCGTGGTCTTACCCGAGGATTCCGGGCCGTAGATTTCGACGACGCGGCCGCGCGGCAGACCACCGATGCCGAGGGCGACATCCAGCGCGATGGACCCGGTCGGGATGACCGAAATCGGTTGGCGGGTCTCGTCTCCCAGCCGCATCACCGAGCCCTTGCCGAAGTTCTTGTCGATCTGTGCCAGCGCGAGTTCGAGTGCCTTCTCGCGATCTGGGGCCTGTGCTGCCATGGGTGATCTCCGTCCTCGTGGATGTCCGTTGATCGGGTTTCCGATCGGTTGGCCGTGACGCTAGATGAGGCCACCGACAAGTTCCGCGAACTGGGATCAGACTAGCGAACAGGTGTTCGACTGCAAGCAGACACGCCGATCAATGACCGAGGGCGCGGCGAGTGATTTCCGGCAACACCCAGGACGGCCCGCAGTCGGCGGCAGTCACAGCGAACGCTGGCGCCGCAGGCCCAACGTCCTCATCAGGGACAGGGCGCGCAGGCCGGCGGCCGGCGCCACGTCGGTACTGCGCGCGATCACGCCGCGCCAGCGCGGCACCACGCGGAAAATCTGGTGGGAGTCCATCAACTCCACGGCTGCGGCCGCCACGTCATCGGCGGCCAGCGGCTTGGGACCCGAAAACAGCAGGGCCGCTCCGGGATCGTGGGTCGTGGCGGTGACCATCTCGGTGTTCACCACGTCGGGACACAGTGCGCGGGCCCGGATCGGCAGGCCGGCGGTCTGCAGTTCGCCCTGCAACGAGGTGGTGTACGACAGCACGGCGGCCTTGCTCGCGGCATAGACCGCCAGTCCGGGCACCGGCGTCAGCGCCGAGATCGAGGCGATGTTGAGGATGACGCCGCCGCGCGCACCCATGGCATTGACCGCCGCCATGCAGCCGGCCATCATCCCGCGGACGTTGACGTCGAGGGTCTGGACGACGTGCTCGGCGGGCTGTTCCCAGCTGTTGCCCGCGTGCAGTACTCCGGCGTTGTTGACCCACACCGCGATCCGGCCCTGTTCGGCGGCGAGCGCCGCGATCCCCTGGTGACCCGCGACGTCGCGCACGTCCTGGGCCAAGCCCCACGCCCCGCGCCCGACGGTCTCGGCGGCGCGCTGCGCGGCATCCCCGTCGACGTCGGTGATCAAGACGCGGTGCCCTTGGGCGGCAAGGGCTTTCGCGATGGCCAGGCCGATCCCCCGACCGGCTCCAGTGACTACGGCAATGGTCGCGTTCATCGGCGTGAAGTCGTCCTTCCATCGTGGGGTTCACCAGCGACGCTATCGGGGCAGGCCCGGCCAACACCATGTCGTCGGCCAACAAACACCGAAGCGCGAGCAGTGCCGCGGGACTAAAAAGCGCCGCTCACCACTGATCGCGCGGCACGTCGAAGTCCGCGCACAGGGCCCGCCAGACGTCGCGGGGGTCGACGCCGGCTTCGATCGCCTGCGCCGGGGTGCGGCCACCGAGGACCGCCAGCACGTGGTCGTTCACCAACGCCGCACCGCGCGCCGTACCGAACTGGTCTTCGATCAGCAGGGTGAATTCGGTCAGTCGCACCGCACCAACCTACTCAGCACCGACTCCCAGCGCCGCACGGCACACAGCCACCGGGTCGGCGACGTCCGCTCCGCTGCCACCAGCCCGCCCGGCCGCCTTCCGATAGGACGGCGTCGACAGCACCCGGCCGACGGTCGCCGCCAGCGACTCCGCGGTCAACGGCCGAATCAGCTCGCCACTGCCTTGTCGCACAATCCGATTGGCGATCTCCCACTGGTCTCCGCCTCCGGGCACCACCACCAGCGGCACCCCGGCCAGCAGCGTCTTGGACACGATGCCGTGGCCACTGCCGCAGATCATCACGTCGGCCTGCTTCAGCAGTTCGTCCTGGCGACCGAGCCCGACCGCCGCCCACGGTGGCACCGGCGCGTCGGCGCCGCGCAGCCGCGAGACGACGACGCGGGCACCGTCGGGCAGGGTCTGTCCGGGGATCAGCGCCGCCAGTGCGAGTTCATCGAGACCCTGCATCCCGGTGGTGGCCGTCGACGGCGCCACGACGACAACCGGGCCCGCGCCCGGCGGTACGTCCAGCACCGCTGTCGTCGGCTCGAAATGCAGCGGCCCCACGACGACGGCTTCGGCCGGCCAGTCCGGTCGCGACACTTCCAGCTCGGGCAGGGTCGCGATCAACCGCCGCGCCGGCCCGGGATCGGTTGCGGGCAAGCCGATTCCGACGCGCGCCGTGGATCGCTGCCGGTCCCCTTCGCGGATCGAGCGCGACGTGAAGAACCGTAGCGTCGCGTCCCGCAGCCGGCCGCGCAGGCCGACACCCGGCGCCAGGCCACTGCCCAACGGCGGCAACCCCTTCGACGGCAGGTACAGCGGGTGCGGCGTCAGCTCGACCCACGGCAGGCCCAGCAATTCAGCGGCCATGCCGCCGCACACCGTGATGACGTCCGACACCACCAGATCGGGCGCCAGCTCACGCAGCAGGGGCACATTGAGCACCGCCATCCGCGCGGCACGCTCATGGATCTTGGCGCCCGAGTCGAGGTCGTCGTCGCCGTGCTCGGGGTCGAGCCCGAGCAGTTCCCGAGCGTCGACGCCGGCCGCCCGGGCGGTGTCGAGCCAGTGCCGGCCGGTCAGCAGCACCGGGTGGTCGCCGGCCGCCTGAAACCGAAGGCACAGGGCGATCGCCGGAAAGGCATGGCCGGGATCAGGCCCGGCAACCACGGCGACATGCATCGGGTCACCCTGTCACACCAGCACCTGGGCACCGCCGGGCAGGCGCACTGGGCCTGATGGCCGCACTCCTCAACGCGGCTCGTCCCTCGCCGCTTGATCGTCGCGCGGCTACGGTGGGCTTATGACACAGACCACACCGGCAGTGACCCAGACCAATGCCGAGATCGTCGAAACGTTCCTCTACGCCCTGCAGGCAGAGGACATGGAGACGGCGGACAGCCTGCTCGACGACAACCTCGTCTACGAGAACGTCGGGCTGCCGACCATCCACGGCCGCACCCGCGCCATGAAGCTGTTCCGCCCCATGAAGAAGGGCCCGGTCAGTTTCGAGGTGAAGTTCCACCGCCTCGTCGGAGAGGGTTCCACCGTGCTCAACGAGCGCACCGATGCGCTGGTCATCGGGCCCGTGCGCCTGCAGTTCTGGGTGTGCGGCGTGTTCGAGGTGCACGACGGCCGGATCACGCTGTGGCGTGACTACTTCGACATGTTCGACATGGTCAAGGCCACGGTGCGCGGTCTGCTCGGCGCCGCGATCCCGGCCCTGCGGCCGACTATGTAGCCACCGGTAAAATTGGCCACCATGGCCAACGAGAATCGCCCGAAGCCCAGCGCCTGGCAGTACATCAAGTACAGCTACGGCGGCCGGCTGCCCGACTCGATGCGGGCCTGGGTGACCGAGGATCTCATCGGCCAGGGCGCGACGCTGCGGGTGGTCATCCGCATGTTCGTGCCGGCGTTCCTGATCCTGATCCCGATCTGGTTCCTGCCCGAGCTGCTCGGCATCACGGGCGGCTCGGACCTGATCATCAGGCTCAGCGCGACGGTGCCCATCCTGATTCCGGTGATCTACTTCTCGCACGCGCTGAACAAAATCTGGCGCCGGCACATGCTGGTCAAGCACGGCATCGACCCGAAGCTGCTCGAAGAGTCGCTGCGGCAGAAGAACGCCCACATTCACGCGGCCTACGAGGAGCGGTACGGCCGCCGGTCCGATGACGGCTCGGGCAGCTCCACCACGATCTGACCGTCAGGCGTGACGCAGGCGTCCGAGTTCATCGAATGCCTGCGCCCAGGCGCTGAGCCGGTCGGTCGCCGCGACGAGTTCACTGCGGTAACGCTGCTCGGACATCGACCGCGCCGACCCCGCCCCGCTGTTCGCCGCTGACACCAATTGCGCTGCCGCGGTGGCGATGTCGGCGTACTGCCGCACGCCCGCATCGAGCTGGGCCGTGTAGGACTTGATGGTCGGCGCCAGATGCCCGCGGGACTGCGGCACCGAACCGGCCGCCCGTTCCATCGCGACCACTTCCCCGGCCGTACCGGCCAGCGCCGCGGCCGACACGTTGGCCGCGGCGGTCACTTCGGCGATCTCGGCGGCGGGCAGCAACTGGCCCCGCTGGATGACGCTCAGCAGTGCGTACAACCCGCGCTCGGCCGACGCCAGCGTCTCCATCGGACGGCGCGCCGCCGAGCCCCTGGGCGGCAGCAGCCGCGAGGACCGCGGCGGCGGCAACGGTTCGCGGCGCAGCCATCGGTAACGCAGGAAGCACAGGGTGGCCAGGAACGCGGCACCACCGGCGATGGGGCCGGTGATGATCAGCACCCAGAACGGGGTGCTCCACGCGGCCAGCAGCGCCGTCAACCCGATCCAGAAGGCGCTGGCGCCGGCGAACAGCCAGCCCAGCCGCACCGCCCAGCGCCGCTTGCGCAGCAGCCTGGCGCGTGGATCGGCCGCCGCACCGAGGCGCTGGGCCACCACGTCGGACAATTCGGCAGCGGTGTCGATGCTGCGTTGCAGGACCGCCTGCCAGCCCCGGGTCTCCCCTGGGCGGCCGGACGACTGGGCGTTCACCGCTGCCCCCTCACATCTCGAAATTTACTGCGACAGCGGGTTCTCCGGCGCCGGGTTGGCTGCCGGAGCTGCGGGAGTGGCAGGCGCTGCGGCACCGCCGGACGGCAGGGAGTTGCCCTGCATCGAGGCACGGATCTGCTCCAGGCGCGAATGCCCGGCCATCTGCACGCTGGCCTGCTGGACCTCCATCATGCGGCCCTGCACCGAGTTCTGAGCCAGCTCGGCCGAACCCATGGCGTTGGCGTAGCGACGCTCGATCTTGTCGCGCACCTCGTCGAGGCTCGGGGTGTTGCCCGGCGCGGCGATCTCGGTCATGGAGCGCAGCGAGGCGCTGACCTGCTCCTGCATCTTGGCCTGCTCGAGCTGCGACAGCAGCTTGGTGCGCTCGGCGATCTTCTGCTGCAGCACCATGGCGTTCTGCTCGACGGCCTTCTTGGCCTGCGTGGCGGCCTGCAGCGACTGGTCGTGCAGCGCCTTGAGGTCCTCGACGCTCTGCTCGGCGGTCACCAGCTGGGCTGCGAAGGCCTCGGCGGCGTTGTTGTACTCGGTGGCCTTGGCGACGTCACCGGCGCCGGTGGCCTGGTCGGCCAGGGTCAGGGCCTGGCGGACGTTGGCCTGCAGCTTCTCGATGTCGGCGAGCTGCCGGTTCAGGCGCATCTCGAGCTGACGCTGGTTGCCGATGACCGAGGCCGCCTGCTGCGTCAGGCCCTGGTGCTGGCGCTGGGCCTCTTCGATCGCCTGCTGAATCTGCACCTTCGGGTCGGCGTACTCGTCGACCTTGGAGCTGAACAGCGCCATGAGGTACTTCCAGGCCTTGACAAAGGGATTGGCCATGAGATCGGTCCGCCTTCGTGTCGTTCGTGATTCGGGATCGGTTATCAGGTTGCCGGCCGCGTAGGTGGCAGCGCGTCTACAGCCAACCTAGTAGGTATGGACAGCAAGACGCAGCCCGCATGCACTATTGCGGTGCGGCGAGTTAGCCGTCGGTCGGGCTGCGACGATTCAAGCAACTGCCATGGCGAGATGCTGAGGAATGACGACCTTGGTCGCGACGTCGATGTTGGCCACCGTGCGGTCGGCCTCGGCGCGCTCGGTGTGCAGCATCTGCTCGGCGGCATCGGCCAGCACCTGCGACAGCGGCACCTCCAGGGCACCGCAGATGGCACCGAGCAGTTCGCTCGACGGTTCCTTGCGGCCCCGCTCCACCTCGGACAGGTAGCCCAGGCTCACCCGTGCACCGTCGGACACCTCGCGCAGTGTGCGTCCCTGACCGGTACGGGCCTGGCGCAGCACGTCGCCGATCACCTCACGCAACAATGTCGTCATCGCGTTTCCCCTTCAGCCTGAGTAACAGCCGCGCAGCCCGGCCGGACCACCCGTTCTACACGGTCTTGTAGGCACCAACGCGGCGACGCACCGCTTTGGTTCCCGATGCGGCGATTCAGGGGCGACGAAACGCGGAGACGACGTAGTCGATGCCCGTCAGCACGGTCAGCACCACCGCGGCCCACATGAAGACCCAGGCAGCGGTCAGCCACGGGGCGGGCCAGGCATGCAGTGGCAGGACGAACAAACCGATCGCCACCGCCTGCACCAGCGTCTTGAGCTTGCCGCCACGGCTGGCGGGGATGACGCCGCGCCGGATCACCGCGAAGCGCAACAGTGTCACCGCAAGCTCACGGGTCAGGATCACAACCGTGATCCACCAGGGCAGGTCGCCGAGCATCGACAGCCCGATCAGCGCGGCCCCGATCAGGGCCTTGTCCGCAATGGGGTCGGCCAGCTTGCCGAACTCGGTGACCATGTCGAAGCTGCGGGCGATCTCGCCGTCGAACCGATCGGTGATGACGGCAACCGCGAACACGACGAAAGCCGCAATCCGCCAACGGGTTTCGTGCCCATCGCCGGCGAACAGGGCCGCCAGGAACACCGGCACCAGCACGATGCGCAGGCCGGTCAGCAGATTGGCGATGTTCGCCACGCCGGCACGCGAGGCGCGCGGATCGGTATCTGACTGGCCTGTCACCGACACAGGATATCCGGTCACCTACCGGGCGATACGCAGCCGATACCCTCCACGTGTGAGCGACGCACCGAAACCCACCACCACAGGGCTGGTGGTTCGCCGCGCCCGGACGTCCGACGTCCCCGGTATCAAGGCCCTCGTCGACATCTACGCGGGAAAGATCCTGCTCGAGAAGAACCTGGTGACCCTCTACGAGGCGGTCCAGGAATTCTGGGTGGCCGACCTCGATGGCGAGATCGTCGGCTGTGGTGCGTTGCACGTGCTGTGGGCCGACCTCGGCGAGGTACGTACCGTCGCGGCCCATCCCAAGGTGCGCGGCATGGGCGTCGGGCACGCGGTGGTGGCACGGCTGCTCGACGTGGCCCGGGAGCTGGAGCTGCAGCGCGTCTTCGTGCTGACCTTCGAGATCGACTTCTTCAGCAAGCACGGCTTCGTCGAGATCGAGGGCACGCCCGTCACCGCCGAGGTGTACGAGGAGATGTGCCGGTCGTACGACACCGGTGTGGCGGAGTTCCTGGACCTGTCCTACGTGAAGCCGAACACCCTGGGCAACACCCGGATGCTCGTCACGCTGTAGCGCCTACTCGGCAGACTTCCGGGCGACGACGCGGTCGCGGATGTCCATGATCGCTGCCCGCCGACGGGAGCGCCCACCGCGGCCGAACGGCAACGTCGGGATCACCTCGACCTTGTCCGAGATCCCGATCACCAGCTCTGCGATCTCGAGCACCAGCTCGTTGGCCTCATCGACCTGCCGACCCATCGCCAGGACCGCCAGCAGCGACTCGAGCATCAGCCGCGCCACCAGCACGATCGCGACGCACCCGACGGGTCCGGCAATCACCAGCCAGAACAGGCCGAGCAATGCCGACGACTCGAACGCGAGCACGGCGCCGAACAGATACGACACCAGCGCACCTGCGATGGCCAGCACGTACAGCACCGGAACCAGCTGGTGAGCGGTCGTCTTGCGGAATCCGACGTCGGTGAACGCCGTCAGCGCAGGCCAGCTGCGGCCGCCGGACTCGAACTCAGCATCGAGCTCTTCGGCGGGCGAAATGTCAACCACGGCAAAGCCTCCTTAGGAGACCTAAGCCTCCCACAGTCAGCGCCGCCTGCCACCAATCGTCGTTGTTATCCGCACCGCCGGCCCACAGTGATGTGATCCCGGTAACACCGGTCAGAACCCGGGGTCGTCACCCGTCGATCCGTTGGCATCGGAGCCACCCTGGATCAGCATCAGGGTGCCGGCCAGTTCGTCGGGCTTGACCAGCACCTCGCGGGCCTTGGAGCCCTCGGACGGTCCGACGATGCCGCGCGTCTCCATCAGGTCCATGAGGCGGCCGGCCTTGGCGAACCCGACGCGCAGCTTGCGCTGCAGCATCGAGGTCGACCCGAACTGGCTCGACACAACCAGCTCCACGGCCTGCAGGAAGACGTCCATGTCGTCGCCGATGTCGCTGTCTATATCGCGCTTCTCGACGGTCTTGACCGTGACGCCGTCGATGAACTCGGGCTGGGCCTGCTGTTTGGTGAAGGCGACGACGGCCTGGATTTCGTCGTCGCTGACGTAGGCACCCTGCACCCGGATGGGCTTGGGCGCTTCGGACGGCTGGAACAGTGCGTCACCCTTGCCGGTGAGCTTCTCGGCGCCGATCTGATCGAGGATGACGCGCGAGTTGGTCGCGTTGGTCACGCCGAATGCCATGCGGGACGGCACATTTGCCTTGATGAGACCGGTGACCACCGAGACCACCGGCTGCTGGGTCGCCAGCACCAGGTGGATGCCCGCGGCACGGGCCTTCTGGGTGATGCGGACGATCGCGTCCTCGACGTCGCGCGGCGCCTGCATCATCAGGTCGGCCAGCTCGTCGACGACGCACAGGATGTACGGGTAGGTCTTGTAGACCCGCTCGCTGCCCAGCGGAGCGGTGATCTCGCCCGAGCGCACCTTCTTGTTGAAGTCGTCGATGTGCCGGACACCGCTGGCGCTCATGTCCTGGTAGCGCTGCTCCATCTCCTCGACCAGCCAGGCCAGCGCGGCGGCGGCCTTCTTCGGGTCGATGATCACGGGCGTGATGAGGTGCGGAATGCCTTGGTACGGCGGGAATTCCACCATCTTCGGGTCGACCAGGATCATCCGGACCTCGTCCGGCGTGGCCCGCTGCAGCAGCGACACCAGCATGGAGTTGATGAAGCTCGACTTACCCGAACCTGTGGAGCCGGCCACCAGCAGGTGCGGCATCTTGGCCAGGTTGTAGCTGATGAAGTGGCCTTCGACGTCCTTGCCGATGCCGAACACCATCGGGTGGTGATCCTTGCGGGTGGACGGTGCGTTCAGCACGTCCTTGAGCCGCACCATCTCCCGGTCGCTGTTGGGGACCTCGACGCCGACCGCGGACTTGCCGGGGATCGGCGCCAACAGGCGGATGTGCTCGTTGGCCACCGCGTAGGCGAGGTTGCGCTGCAGCTGGGTGAACCGCTCGACGCGCACACCGGGCCCGAGTTCGATCTCGTAACGGGTGACGGTCGGGCCGCGCTGGAAACCGACGACGGTGGCGTCGATCTTGAACTGCTGCATCACTTCGGTGATCGCGTTCATGATGCGATCGTTGTCGCGGCCGACCCGCTTCGGTGGGTCGCCGTCGGCCAGCAGCTCCAGCGGGGGCAGCGTGTAGTCGCCCTCGATGACGCGGTCGAGCGTCAGGCCGTCGTCCTTGTTCTTGTCGGCGGCCTGTTCCAGGGCCTTGGCCTTGGTGGGCACCGGGTCCGCGACGTTCTGGGCCTTGCGGCGGCGCGACGGCTTGGCCGCCGGCTCGGGCGCGGTCGGCGCTTCGTCGGCTGCGGGCTCGACCGGGTAGTTGTCCATCGGCGTGCGGCCCAGTGGCCGCGTCATGGCCGCGGTGGTCTGCTCCGAACCAGGCCAGGCTTCAGGCTCGTCCCGCGAATAGGTCGGGTCGTCGTAGTAGCCGTCGGAGAAATCATCGGCGAAATCGTCGACATAGCCGGCCGGAGCGTCGTACTCGTCGTCATGGTCGCTGTGCAGGCGACCGGAGACCATGTAGCGCAACGTGTCCGGCAGTTCCCGGATGGTCGTGCCGGTGACCAGCAGCAGGCCGAACAGCACGCCCATGATGAGCAACGGAGTGGCGATCCAGACGGTCAGCCCGTCGGACAGCGGCCCGCCGATGACGAAGCCGACGAACCCGGCGGCGCCGCGGCGCTCCCCCGGCTCGGTGGGCGCACCGGCCCAGACGTGCCACAGGCCCAGCACCGGCAGCCCGATCATGGCGACGCCCAGGATCAGCCGCGGGCGCGCGTCGGGGTTCGGATGGGTCCGCATCAGCGTGACGGCCAGCGCCAGCAGCAGGACCGGCAGCACGACGACCGCGGATCCGATGACCGTTCGGACGCCGTAGTCGATCCACGCACCGACCGGCCGAGCCGCGTCGAACCAGGAGCTCGCCGCGAGCAGGAACGCGACGCCCAGCAGCGCCAGCGCGATGCCGTCGCGGCGGTGTCCGGGCTCGAGTTCCCGGGCGCGGCCGACGCTGCGGGCGGTCGTTCCAGCGCCCTTCGCGAGCATCAACCAGCCCGCGCGGGCGCCACGACCCACTGCAGCACCGGCGGTAGCGACCGGAGATGGATGGGGTGCCGGTTTGCGGGCCGGCTTACGGGCGGGCGATTTCGGGGCCGGCGGACGTGCCGGCCGACTCGACTTTGCACTGCCTGACTTCGATGAACGCGCCCCCGAGCCGGCTGCGCCACGATTCGCCGACCCGGCCTTGGCCCGGTTAGCTGAGCTCGTTGCGGTCTTACTCGCCATGGCTGCCAGCCTAGTCGCATTCTCCCCATCTGCACCATCTGCCACACACGTAACGCTTAGGTCACGACCTCGGCCGCATATCTGCTGGTCACCTACCCGTGGGAGCCACGTCACACCCGCCCAGAGCTCCGAGCTAACGTGGACACCTGTCTAGTTCAGCTATCTATCGAGGAGTTCGTCCATGCCGGTCGTTGTCGTCGCCACCATGAAGGCCAAGCCCGAGTCCGTCGATCAGGTCCGCGCCGCGTGCGTCGAGGCGGTCGACGCCGTCCACGCGGAACCGGGCTGTGAGCTCTACTCGCTGCACGAGGCCGACGGCGGCACCTTCGTCTTCGTCGAGCAGTGGGCCGACGCGGACGCCCTCAAGACCCACAGCACCGCCCCGGCGATCGGCAAACTGTTCGGCGCCATCGGCGAGCACCTCGACGGCGCACCCGACATCAAGATGCTCGCTCCCGTCGTCGCCGGCGATCCGGCCAAGGGCCAGTTGCGGGGTAAGTGACCGTGGGTGAGCTGAGCGGCAAGGTTGCCTTCATCACCGGTGCGGCACGTGGCCAGGGCCGCGCGCATGCGGTGAAACTGTCGTCGATGGGTGCCGACATCATCGCCGTCGACCTGTGCGACCAGATCGCATCGGTCCCCTACCCCATGGCCACTCCCGACGATCTGGCCGCGACGGTCAAGCTGGTCGAGGAGAACGGGGCCCGGATCGTCGCCGGCCAGGCCGACGTCCGCGACCGCGACGCCCTCAAGTCCGCACTCAAGGCCGGCGTCGAAGAGCTCGGCGGCCGGCTGGACATCGTCATCGCCAATGCGGGCATCGCACCCATGGCGGGTGAAGACGCCTGGCAGGACGTCATCGACGTCAACCTGACCGGCGTCTTCCACACCCTGGACGTGGCCATGCGGCCCATGGTCAAGGCCGGCAACGGCGGCTCGATCGTGCTGATCAGTTCCGTCGCGGGTCTGGTCGGGCTGGCCTCGCCGATGGCCGGGTCGGTGGGCTACGCCGCTGCCAAGCACGGCATGGTCGGCCTGATGCGGGTGTACGCGAATCTGCTCGCCTCGCAGAACATCCGGGTCAACTCGATCCATCCGGCCGGGGTGGACACCCCGATGATCGACAACGACTTCACCCGGAAATGGTTGAGCCAGTTGACGGCAGAGACCAAAGCCGGACCGGACATGACCAACGCGTTGCCGGTACAGGTCCTCGACGCCGAGGACATCGCCAACACGGTGGCCTGGCTGGTGTCGGACGCCGGACGCTACATCACCGGCGTGACGCTGCCGGTGGACGCCGGCTTCGTCAACAAGCGCTGAGCTAGACCTCGAGGACGGTCGGCACGATCATCGGCTGGCGCCGGTAGGTCTCGCCGACCCACTTGCCGACGGCCCGCCGCACCGCCTGGGCGATGCGTGCGGGGTCTGCAACCTGTTCGGAGACCAGGGTTTCCAGCGCGGCCTGTGCCTTCTCGGTGGCCGGCTCGAGGGCCTTCGGATCCTCGGAGAAACCGCGCGAGTGCAGATGCACCGGAGCCACCGGCTTGCCGGTCTCGCGGCTGAGCACCACCGTGACCGCGATGAAACCCGAAGTCAGCGTGAGCCTTTCGCCCAAGGTGGCATCACCGACGTCGCCGAGCACCAGACCGTCGACGAACACCTTGCCGACCGGCACCGCGCCGGCGATCCGGGCCTGCCCCCCTACCAGGTCGACGCTGACGCCGTTCTCGGCCAGCACGACGTTCTCCTCCGGCACACCGGTGCGGATCGCGAGTTTGGCGTTGGCCCGCAGATGGCGCCAGGTGCCGTGCACCGGCATCACGTTGCGCGGCCGCACGCCGCGGTACAGGAACAGCAGCTCGCCGGCAAAGGCGTGTCCGGAAACATGCACGCGCACTTGCTGATTGGTCACGACGCGGGCACCGATCTTGGCCAGCGAGTCGATCACGCCGTAGACGGCTTCCTCGTTGCCGGGGATCAGCGAGCTGGACAGGATGATCAGGTCACCGGCGGTCAGAGTGATGCTGCGGTGCTCGCCACGGGACATCCGGGACAGCGCCGCCATGGGCTCGCCCTGGGTGCCGGTGGTGATCAGCACCACCCGGTCGGCCGGCAGCAGTTCGGCGGCACCGATGTCGATGACGTCGTCGTCGGCGACGTTGAGGAAGCCGAGTTCCTTGGCGATGCCCATGTTGCGGACCATCGAGCGGCCGACGAACGACACCTTGCGGCCCAGGGCCACCGCGGCGTCGATGATCTGCTGCACGCGGTCGACGTTCGAGGCGAAGCAGGCCACGATGACGCGGCCGTCCGCGCCGCGGATCAGCCGGTGCAGGTTGGGACCGACCTCGCTCTCCGACGGACTGACCCCGGGAATCTCCGCGTTGGTCGAGTCGCACAGGAACAGGTCGACGCCCTGCTCGCCGAGGCGGGACATGCCGGGCAGGTCCGTGGGCCGGCCGTCCGGCGGCAGCTGGTCGAGCTTGATGTCGCCGGTGTGCAGCACCGTGCCGGCACCGGTGTGCACCGCGATGGCCAGGGCATCGGGAATCGAGTGGTTGACCGCGAAGTACTCGCACTCGAACACCCCGTGGGTGCTGCGCTGCCCCTCGGCGACGATCTGCATGTTCGGCTTGAGCCGGTGCTCACGGCACTTGGCTGCAACCAGCGCCAGCGTGAATCGCGACCCCACGACCGGGAGGTCGGGCCGCATCTTCAACAGATACGGAATGGCGCCGATGTGGTCCTCGTGCGCGTGGGTGAGGACCAGCGCTTCGATGTCGGCCAGCCGGCCCTCGATATGCCGGATGTCCGGCAGGATCAGGTCGACGGCGGGCTCGTCGTGCGTCGGGAACAGCACGCCGCAGTCGATGACGAGCAGGCGGCCCAGGTGCTCGAAAACGGTCATGTTGCGGCCGATTTCGCCGATGCCGCCCAGTGCTGTCACACGCAGACCGCCCGGCTCCAAGGGGCCGGGCGGCGCGTAATCGGGTGTGGTCACGCAAGCACCGACGCTGCGCGCAGGTCCGCGGCGAGCGCAGTCAGCTGGTCGGCCGTGGCGGGTACCTGCGGCAACCGCGGGTTTCCGACGTCCAAGCCCTGCAACCGCAAGGCTTCCTTGCTCATCGTGACGCCCCCGAGCCGGTTCTGCGCATCGCTCAGCGGACTGAGCCCCACCTGGATCTTGCGGGCGGTGGCGATGTCGCCGGAGTTGAACGCCGACAGCAGCGCGCGCAGCTCGGCGGCAGCGACGTGGCCCCACACGCTGATGAACCCGGTGGCGCCCATCGCCAGCCACGGCAGGTTCAGTGCGTCGTCGCCGGAGTAGTAGGCCAGACCGGTCTCGGCCATGATCACCGCGCCACCGTTGAGATCGCCCTTGGCGTCCTTGACGGCCACGATGTTCGGGTGCGGCGCCAGTGCGCGGATGGTGTCCCATTCGATCGGGATCGACGACCGCGGCGGGATGTCATAGAGGATCACCGGCAGTTCGGTGGCGTCGGCGACAGCAGTGAAGTGCGCGAACAGACCGGCCTGCGGCGGCCGCGAGTAGTACGGAGTCACCACCAGCAGGCCGTGCGCGCCTGCCGCGGCACAGGCCTTGGCCAGATGCACGCTGTGCGCGGTGTCGTAGCTACCGGCGCCCGCGATCACGCGAGCGCGATCGCCGACCTCTTCCAGAACCGCCTCGAGCAGGGCGACCTTCTCGTCGTCCGTGGTGGTCGGCGACTCCCCGGTGGTGCCGGAGACGACCAGACCATCGCAACCCGAATCGACCAGATGCTTGGCCACCTTCTTCGCGCCAGTCAGATCAAGCGAGCCGTCCGGGCCGAACGGCGTCACCATGGCAGTCAGCACGGTGCCCAAGCGTGCGCTGACGTCGATTCCGGTGGTGGTCACGGGGGTCAGATTACCCGGTCGCGAGCCGACAGCCGCCCTCCGCTCCCCCGTGGGCGGCGCCGGCCCGTGAACTCAGTCGACGAGCATTCCAGCACGACGCATCGCCGCCGAGATGTTCTCGAAGTCAATGGCCACATGGGCTCGCGCCAGCGACTCGGCGTCATCTCCGTGACCGTTGGCAATGGCGTCGACCAGCGTCGTGTGCTCACCGAGCGCCCGCTGTTCCATTTGCCGCATGGTGGCAGGCTCGCCCCACACGTGAGCCGGGGCGCCGATACTGATCGACGCTTCCAGGTCGAGCAGCACCTGTTTGAGGACGATGTTGTGAGCCGCGTCCATGATCGCCAGGTGCAGCGCGCTGTCCGCCTGCTGGGCGGCCAGGCCGCTGTCGGCGCGGCGGTAGTCCTCGAGGCGCTGCCGCAGGACGCCGATGTCAGCGTCGGTCCGCGATTCGGCCGCAGCCCGGCACACCGCACCGTGCATCCGGCAGATCGCGTCGCACCGGTCGCGGAGCTCGTCGACCCGCATTCGCAGCGTGCGTGCCACGGCCGACGTGGACGAGTCCGGCCACTGCTGCAACACATACGAACCGCCGCCGCGGCCCCGCCGCGTTTCCACCAGACCACGCTCGACCAGCCGGGCCAGCGCCGCGCGCACCGTCATCCGGCCGACGCGTAAAGAGGCTGCGAGCTCGCGTTCGGCGGGGAGCCGGGCGCCGGGCAGGTATTCGCCGATGGCGAGGGCGGTCACCAGTCGGTCGGTGATTTCGTCGACCCGTGAAGACGACTCGAGCTCGCGATCGAGTATGCCGGGAGCAGGCACACCGTTGACATGTGTCATCGCCGGATCGGCTCCCTTCCCTCGTCTCACACAGTATCGACACCGATTGTTAAGTTTCGATGAATGGTCTTGTGACGAGACCATTGAAGTCGCATGCTGACCGTCATGCCAATCACGCACCGCACGGTTTCCTTCCGCGAACACGAGACCTGGGTCCAGATCACCACTCCCGAATCACCAGATCCGGCGCTGCTTCCGCTGTTCGTTCTGCACGGCGGGCCGGGCATGGCCCACAACTACGTGCGGAACATCGCCGAACTGGCCGACGAAACCGGTCGCACGGTCATCCACTACGACCAGCTCGGCTGCGGCAACAGCACGCACCTGCCCGATGCGCCCGCCACGTTCTGGACCCCCGATCTGTTCGTCGAGGAATTCCACACAGTGCGCAAGGCCCTCGGCATCGACGAATACCACCTGCTGGGTCAGTCCTGGGGCGGCATGTTGGGCGCGGAGATCGCGGTGCGACAACCGTCCGGGCTCGCGTCGCTGGCGATCTGCAACTCCCCCGCATCGATGGAGCTCTGGATGGCCGGCTGCGCGGAACTGCGTGCGCAGTTGCCACCGGAAATCCAGGCCGCGCTGACCCACCACGAAGAAGCGGGCACCGTCACCGATCCGGAGTACCTCGAGGCCACGAACGAGTTCTACCTGCGCCACCTGTGCCGGCTGGTACCCATGCCGCAAGACCTGATCGACACCATCGACCAGATGGAGGCAGAGCCGACGGTCTACCACACGATGAACGGCCCCAACGAGTTTCATGTCGTCGGAACGCTGAGCGGGTGGAGCGTCATCGACCGGCTCCCTGCCGTCACCGCGCCGACGCTGGTGATCGCCGGCGAATTCGACGAGGCCACCCCCACGGCGTGGCAGCCGTATGCCGACCACATCGACGGCGCCACAAGCCACGTATTCCCCGGCACCAGTCACTGCTCGCACCTCGAGCAACCCACGGAATTCCGCGCCGTCGTCGCCGCCTTCCTCGCCAAACACGATCTGGCCGCAGCCGCCCGGGTCTGACCCCTTCCCCCGACCCGACAGGATCTCCATGGCCACCACCGCCCGCATCGCCACAGGCGAAGCTCAGCGCACTCCCGAATCATTCGGCTACAAACAGGAACTCAATCGGTCCGTCTCCACCGTCGACCTCATCGTCTACGGGTTGGTGTTCATGGTGCCGATCGCGCCGTGGACGATCTTCGGCGTCGTATACAACAGCGCCGGCGGCATGGTGCCCCTGGTGTATCTCATCGGCCTCATCGCCATGGTGTTCACCGCGACGGCGTACGCGCAGATGGCCAAGTCCTTTCCCCTTGCGGGATCGGTGTTCTCATACGTTGGCCGCGGAATCCATCCTGGCGCAGGCTTTTTCGCCGGCTGGGCGATTCTGCTGGATTACCTGCTGATACCGACGCTGCTCTACGTGCTGGCCGCCGAATCGATGATCGGCTTGTTCCCGGGCACGCAGCGATGGATGTGGGCCCTCGTGTTCGTGCTGGTCAATACCGTGATCAACCTGCTGGGTATCAACTCACTGAAAATGGCGAACCGGTTGTTCCTGGCACTGGAACTGGCCTTCGTGGTGATCTTCGTCGTGATCGCGGTGCGTGCCATCAACGGAGATTCGTTGCCCAACGTGCATTGGAGCACCACACCGATCTGGAACCCGGACACCGTCAGTGCACCGTTGATAGCCGCGGCACTATCGATCGCTGTGCTGAGTTTCCTTGGCTTCGACGGTATTTCGACGCTCGCCGAGGAATCTACGGGTAAGCGCAATCCTGCGGGAAAGGCGATGATCGGTGCGCTGTTCCTCGTGGCCTTCCTGTTCATCGGCCAGACCTGGCTGGCCAGCCTGCTGGCAGGTGGTCGTGCGTCGTTCAGCGACGACGAGGCGGGCAACGCATTCTTCAAACTGGTCGAAGCGGCATCCAGCACCGGATGGATGAACGCGTTCTTCGTGGTCAATGTGCTGGCGGTCGGCTTCGCCAACGCGATGGCCGCGCAAGCGGCGACCGGCCGGCTGCTGTACTCGATGAGCCGCGACCGCCAGCTGCCCGCCTTCCTGTCGACCATCAGTTCCCGCAAGGTGCCGATCGCGGCGATCCTGGTGGTCAGCGCGATCAGCGTGGTGCTGGTGCTGTTCTTCGTCGGTCAGATAGCGCTGATCTCGTCACTGGTGAACTTTGGCGCGCTGTTCGCCTTCTGCCTGCTGCATGTATCCGTCGTCTGGTATTACCTCGGCCGCCAGAAGTCGAAGAACTATCTGCTGCACCTCGTCATGCCCACGCTGGGCTTCTTGATCATCGGCTATGTGCTGTTCAACGCGGATTCGCTGGCGAAGATCGGCGGCATCGTGTGGCTGGGCATCGGCACGGTGGTCTTCTTGGTCAACAAGTTGCGCGGCCGCGGCGTGCCCGTGCTCGGCGAAGAATTGCAACAGGGCACTGCCGGTTAGCAGCCGGCGTTAGTGTCGGATCGTGCTCGGCCATGTCGGCGTCAACGTGCCCGATCTCGCGGCTGCGAAGAATTACTACGACGAATTCATGCCATTGGTAGGTTTTGAGCCATTCATCGCCGCCGACGACCAGTTCGCCTTTCGCCCGGCCGGCGGCAAACATGGCACCTTCCTGTTTTTCTATCCGTCGGCCGAACCCGGTGACCACTCGCGACACCGCACCGGGCTGCAACACCTCGCCTTTATGGTCAAGACCCGGTCCGCGGTCGAGCGCGTCCATCAGTTCGTACAGCGGACCGGCGGCGAGGTGTTGCACAGGCCACAACCGTTCCCGCAATATCCGCCGCCCTACTTCGCGATGTTCTGGCTGGATCCGTTCGGCATGATGCTGGAAGTGGTCTGTCACCACGACCTGGACTCACGGGTGCCGATATCCCGTCGATGCCGAATCATCTTGGCGCCGTGGTAATTACCGCATATTGAAAATTCTCGATGCACAGCCGGATAGCCGTTCAAAAACATCCATGTCGACCGCAGATTTCCAGGGTCGAGACGTCGGGGGTGCCATCGTGAACTTTTGTCGTTACACTTCCGGCCGACCCCCGATAAAAGGAGAACATTCGTGGCCGAGCGCATTGTCGTCCAGCTTGTGGACGATATTAACGGCACTGAGATCACCGACGACACCGGTGAACGGATTAACTTTTCGGTCCGTGGGGTTGATTACCAGATCGATCTTTCCGCTGCGAACGTGGCGAAATTCGAAAAGGCTTTGGCACCGTATCTGGACGCCGCCACCCGGGTCGGTGGCCGTCGCACCCGGACCCCGAAGGTCGCAGAGCCGAGCAGCCGGTCCGCCAAGGGCGGCGCGTCCCGCGGCCGCGGCAAGAAGGCCGCCGGCAAGGGACTGACCTCGAAGGACGAGCTGACCGCCATCCGCGAGTGGGCGCAGCAGAACGGCTACGACGTCGCGTCCCGCGGCCGCATCAAGGCCGACATCGTCGAGGCGTACCACGCGGCCAACTAGGCCGAGCTAGACCTTCCGGCCCAATTCGGTCACCAGGTCGCCCCGCTCCCCGACGGTCACGTCGTCGACCCCGAGCCATGTCGCCATCGACCTGAGCTCCGGAACCAGCGCCGCGGCCACCCGGGTGCGGTCCTGGCCGTCTTCGGCGAACGCACCGACGACGTGCAACGCGTCGGCTGTGCGTTTGAGGTCGACCCGCCCCACCAGCCGGCCGTCGAGCAGGAAAGGCCAGACGTAGTAACCGAATTGGCGTTTGGCTGCCGGGGTGTAGATCTCGATCCGGTAATGGAAGCCGAACAGCCGCTCGACGCGGGGCCGGAAGAAGATCAGCGGATCGAACGGGCACAGTAGCGCCGTCCCCCGGTCGCGCCGCGGCACCGTCTGCCCGGCGCGCAGGTACGCCGGGATGCCGTCGACTGTCACGGCCTCCAACTCGCCTTCGGCGACCAGCGCCGCCAGCGCCGGTTTCACCTGGCGCGCACCCAGCCGGAAATAGTCGCGGATGTCGGCCTCGGTGCCCACGCCCAGCGCCCCGGCCGCCTTGAGCACCAACTGCCGGACCGCCTCGTCGTCAGAGACCTCGCGGGCCAGCACCTCTGCCGGCAGCACCCGCTCGACCAGGTCGTAGTGCCGGGCGAAGCCGACCCGGGTGGCGGTGGTGAGCACACCCGACGACCACAGGGCCTCGGCCACCCACTTGGTGTCACTGCGGCCCCACCACGGCCCTTTGGCACCGCGCGGCTCGGCCTCGAGGTGGGCCTCGATCTGGCCCGCGGTCGACGGCCCGAGTTCGGCGATGGCGGCAACGATCTTCTCGGCCAAGTCGCCGTTGCGCTTGACGATTTCGGTGCCCCAACGACCATGGGTGTACTCGCGCATACGCCAGCGCAGCAGCGGCCAGTCGTCGACCGGCAGCAACGCCGCCTCGTGCGCCCAATATTCGATGAACTGCCGCGGCGACCGCGCATTGTGGCTCCAGGCCAGCGCGTCGAGCGCGTCCCGGTCGTATGCCCCCAGCCTGCTGAACACCGGCGCATAGTGCGCCCGTACGCAGACCGACACCGAATCCAATTGCAGCACTTGTATTCTGGACATCAAACGTTTCAGGTGCGCACGGGTTACCGGACCGGACGGCTTGGGCTCGTAAAGGCCCTGGGCGGCGACGGCGATGCGACGGGCCTGGACCGTGGTGAGTTCTGCCACTGTCACATCGTGGCGCAGACCACCGACAAATTCGCGCATGGATCTGCAAGGTTGTCGGCTCCACCGCCTACCATTCCTGCGGCACACCCTGTATTGGGGCATGGGCGCTTCATGCCCGGCCCTGACGGAAAGGACCAGCAGTGAGCTACAACGCTGCGGACATCACCGAACTCGACGATGTTCAGCACACCCGCCTGCGACCGGCGGTCAACCTGGGCCTGGACGTGCTCAACACCGCCCTGCGCGAGCTGGTGGACAACGCGGTCGAAGAGGTCGCCGACCCCAGCCACGGCGGGTCGACCGTCACCATCACCCTGCACGCAGACGGATCGGTCAGCGTCGCCGACGACGGCCGCGGCCTGCCCATCGACTCCGACCCGGTGACCGGCAAGAACGGCATCGTCAAGACCCTCGGGACGGCCCGGGCCGGTGGCAAGTTCTCCGCCCACACCGACGCCACCAGCACCGGAGCCGGCCTCAACGGCATCGGCGCCGCCGCCGCGGTGTTCATCTCCGCCCGCACCGATGTGACGGTGCGCCGCGCCGGCAAGACCTACCTGCAGAGCTTCGGTCACGGCTACCCCGGCACGTTCGAGGGGAAGGATTTCGACCCGAACGCCGAGTTCATCCGTGCGGACAACCAGAAACTGCGTGGCGCGGGCAACCGCAAACCCGACGCCCACGGCACCACCGTGCGCATCCTGTTCGACCCGGCCGTCGTACCGGACGCCGGCGTGGACATCGGCGAGGTCCTGCTGCGCGCCCACGCCGCGGCCCGGATGTGCCCCGGTGTGCACCTGAAGGTCGTCGACGAGGGCTGGCCCGGCGAGGAAGTCCCACCCGCGCTGCTGCAGCCGTTCGACGGCCCCTGGGGCACCGAGGCGCTGCTCGACCTCATGTGCACCTCCGCGGGCACTCCCCTGCCCGCGGTCCGCGCCGTCGTGGAGGGCCGCGGTGAGTACACCACCGGGCGCGGCCCCACGCCGTTCCGCTGGTCGCTGACCGCCGGACCGGCCGAACCGGCCACCGTGGCCGCGTTCTGCAACACCGTGCGCACCCCCGGCGGCGGGTCGCACCTGACCGCCGCGATCAAGGGCCTGTCCGAAGCCCTGGCCGATCGCGCGTCCCGGATCCGGGACCTGGGTCTGGCCAAGGGTGAGGACGGCCCAGAGCCTCAGGACTTCGCCGCGGTCACCGCGCTGGCCGTCGACACCCGCGCGCCGGACGTGGGCTGGGACTCGCAGGCCAAGACGGCGGTCTCGTCGCGCTCGCTGAACGTCGCGATGGCCCCGGATGTGACGCGCAGCGTCAACGTCTGGGCCGCGAACCCCGCCAACGCCGACACGGTGTCGCTGTGGACCCGCCTCGCGCTGGAGTCGGCCCGGGCGCGGCGCAGCGCCGAGGGCGCCAAGGCGCGCTCGCGCGCGGCGTCGAAAGCCAAGGGATTGGGCACGAACCTGTCGCTGCCGCCGAAGCTGCTGCCGAGCCGGGAGACCGGCCGCGGGTCGGGTGCCGAACTGTTCCTGTGTGAGGGCGATTCCGCGCTTGGCACCATCAAGGCGGCGCGCGACGCCACCTTCCAGGCGGCCTTCCCGCTGAAAGGCAAGCCGCCCAACGTCTACGGGTTCACGGTGAACAAGGCCCGGGTCAAGGACGAGTTCGATTCCATCGAGCGCATCCTGGGCTGCGGCGTGCGCGACAACTGCGACCCCGAGCAGTGCCGCTACGACCGGATCCTGTTCGCGTCCGACGCCGACCCCGACGGCGGCAACATCAACTCGAGCCTGATCTCGATGTTCCTGGACTTCTACCGCCCGCTCGTCGCGGCCGGCATGGTCTACGTGACGCTGCCGCCGCTGTTCGTCGTCAAGGACGGTCAGGAACGCATCTACTGCCAGGACGAATCCGAGCGCGACACCGCCGTCGCCGAGTTGAAGGCCCGGTCCAAGCGCCGCGTGGAAGTGCAGCGCAACAAGGGTCTCGGCGAGATGGATGCCGACGACTTCTGGAACACCGTGCTGGATCCGCAGCGGCGCACCGTGATTCGGGTGCACCTCGACGACGGCGAGAAGAAGTTGCACCACACCCTGTTCGGCGGGCCGCCCGAGGGCCGGCGCAGCTGGATGGCCGAAGTGGCCGCCGTCGTCGACACCCTTGCGCTGGACCTGGACTAGAAGGACTCGACCGTGACCTCCCCCCTCGACCTTCCCGAGCAGAATCCGGACCTGGTCCTCGACCAGAGCGCCGACGATTACTGGAACCACTATCAGCTGACGTTCGCGCTCTACAGCGTCAGCGACCGCGCCATCCCGTCGGCGTTCGACGGCCTCAAGCCCGGCCAGCGCCGACTGCTGTACCAGATGCACGACTCGAAACTGCTGCCCGGCAACAAGCCGCAGAAGTCCTCGAAGGTCTGCTCGGCCGTCACCGGCAACCTGCACCCGCACGGCGGCGCGTCGATGTACGGCGCCGCGGCGCTGCTGGCCGCCGAGTTCCAGCGCGTGAAAGTCATTGACGGACAAGGCGCTTTCCCTCGCATCCAGGGCGACATCCCCGCCGCCGACCGGTACACCGAGATGCGGCTGTCGGCGCCCGGTGCGGCGCTGACCGCCGAACTCGACGACCACGCGGTCCCGATGGTGCCCACTTTCGACGGGGAATGGATCGAGCCCACGATGCTGCCGGCCCAGTGGCCGGTGCTGCTCTGCAACGGCGCCGTCGGCATCGCCGAAGGCTGGGCCACCAAGGTGCCGGCGCACAATCCGCGCGAGATCATGGCGGCCTGTCGGGCGCTGCTGAAGACCCCGAACATGACCGACGACCGGCTCGCCAAGATGATCCCGGGCCCCGACTGGGGCTGCGGGTCGACGGTGGTCGGCAGCGCCGGACTGCGCGAGTACCTCACCACCGGCCGGGGTGCGCTCACGGTGCGCGGCACGCTGTCGGTCGACGGCAAGAACGTCGTCATCACCGAGCTGCCGCCCGGTGTCGCGAGTAACACTGTGCAGGACCGGATTCGGGCGCTGGTCGAATCCGGCGAGCTGGCCGGTGTCGCCGACATGTCCGACCTGACCGACCGTCGCAACGGGCTGCGCATCGTCGTCACCGCCAAACGTGGCCACGCCGCCGAAACCATCCGCGACCAGCTGCTCGCGTTGACTCCGCTGGAGTCGACGTTCGCCGCCAGCCTGGTCGCGCTGGACGAGGATCGGGTGCCGCGCTGGTGGACGGTACGCGAGCTGATCGGCGCATTCCTGCACCTGCGCGACTCCGTGGTGCTGCACCGCAGCCAGTATCGGCTGGAGAAGGTCACCGCCCGTAGGCATCTGGTGTCCGGGTTGATGAAGATCCATCTGGACATCGACGCCGCTGTCGCGGTCATCCGCGGCTCGGACACCGTGGACGACGCCCGGCGGGGGCTGCAGGAACGGTTCAGCATCGATGAAGAGCAGGCCAATTACGTGCTGGCCCTGCAGCTTCGGCGGCTGACGAAGCTCGACGTCATCGAGCTGCAGGCCGAGGCGGACAAGCTCGACGCCGAGTTCGCCGAGCTGACCGAGCTGGTGTCGAACCCGGACGCCCGGCGCGTGGTGATCGACAACGAACTGAAGGAGACGGCGAAGCTGTTCGCCGGACCCGAATTCGACCGTCGGACCGTCCTCGATCTCGAGGGCGTCCCGACGGCATCGGGCTCCGACGAGGACGGCTCCCGCGAACGAAAGGTCAACGCCAACTGGCGTCTTGACGATCGTGGCGTGTTCTCCGACACCCACGGCGACCTGCTCACCGCGGGCCTGGGTTGGGCGGTGTGGACCGACGGGCGCGTCAAGTTCACCAACGGCAACGGCCTGCCGTTCAAGACCCGCGACATCCCGGTGGCTCCGGACATCACCGGGCTGCTGCGCTCGGGTGTGCTGACGCCCGGCTACCACCTGGCGCTGGTGACGCGCCGCGGCAAGGTTCTGCGTATCGATCCGGCCTCGGTGAATCCGCAAGGCGCGGCAGGCAATGGCGTCGCCGGCGTGAAGCTGGCGGGCGAGGGCGACGAGGTCATCGCCGCGCTGCCGATCACCTGCGGGAACGGCGAGGCGATCCTGTCGACGTCCGAAAAGGGTTGGAAGGTAACCGAAGTCGCCGACATCCCGGTCAAGGGCCGCGGTGGCGCCGGCGTCGGGTTCCACCCGTTCACCGCCGGCGAGCACATTCTCGTTACGGCGGCGGTCTCCCCCACCGGGTTTGTGCGCAACGGGAGAGCCGTGCGCGCCGAGAAGCGCGCGAAGGCGTCGGTGAAGGGATCGGGTTCGGACGTGTCGCCCGCGGGAGAGTAACCCGCGGGCTTGGCCGACAGGTCAGGTGATCGATACCAGGTCGTGCACCGAGTCGATGGGCAGATCGGTATCCGTGACGGCGGTGACCGCGACCCGGTTCAGGTTGATGGCACCGTTGTGGTTATCCAAGAAGGCGATATCAGCGGCGTCGCGTCCGGTCGCGACGCGCACCATGGACTGCCGTGGAGCCAGTCCGGTCGCATCGACGACACGCCACTGGCCGTCGACGAGCGCTTCGGCGACGGAGTGGAAGTCCATGGGAACGCACCCGGGCGCATACACGGCCACCAGGCGAGCCGGGACTTTCGCGGCGCGCAGCAGCGCTACGACCAAATGGGCGTAGTCCCGACAAACTCCTCGTCCGGCCAGCAGGGTATCGACGGCGCCGTCGATGGGATCACTGGAGCCGGGGACGTATTGCAGCCGGTACCCAACCCAGTAGCAGATTTTCTCCAACAGGGTTGCGGCGTCCGAATACTGGCCGAATTCTGCGGCGGCGAAGCCGTAGAGCCTGTCCGCTTCGGCGTACCGACTGGGCCGCAGATACATCGTCCTGTCGTAGTCGGAGACCGGAGCCGGGTCGCAGTGCCCGTCGATCGTCGCCGAGTAGTGGACGCTCAGGTTGCCCGGGGCCGCATCGAAGGTATGAATGCGGGTTCCGTGCGCCCCGCATATCTCGCGGGGCTGTATTGCGTTGCCGTTCAACACAAATGACATCGACTCCGCGACCGTGGCGCCGGGGTGTGGAGCGACCGCGATCTGAAACTCCAGCGTGGTCGGTTCGGTCACCTCGACGTCGAGCTCAGCACTGACCTGTCGCTTCATGCCACAGATGATGCCAGTACGCGCGACGGCCGGCAGACTACGGCCGGCGCAGGTAGCTGCAGAACCGGTACCGCAAGCCGGTCTTGCTGGTCAGCCACTCCCCGCGCGTGACGGTCCAGCTGTCGTCCAGGGTCGGCGCGAACGCGTCACCGTCGGGCACGTCGACGTCGATCTCGGTGACCTCGCACAGCGTCGCAGATTCGAGAGCCAGCGCGTACAGCTGCGCCCCACCGATGACCCAGCCGTCGACCTCGGCCGGCAACGACGTGACCACCTCGGCGCCGTCGGCGACGTATCCGCCGTCCCGGCTGACGACGACGTTGCGGCGCCCGGGCAGTGGCCGGAACCTGGCCGGCAGCGACTCCCAGGTGAGCCGGCCCATCACGACCGTCTGCCCGAGCGTCAGCTCCTTGAACCGGGCCATGTCCTCGGGCAGCTGCCAGGGGATGTCATTGCCGCGGCCGATGACGCCGCCGTTGCCCTGGGCCCAGATCAGCTTCATGGCATCGGCCGAACGTGAAGTTGTTCGCGAAATTCGGCCGAAAACTCACCATTTACTTCACGTTCGAGGTCAGACCGCAACGGGAGCCTTGATCGCCGGGTGCGGGTCGTAGTTGACGATCGCGATGTCCTCGTACTCGTAGTCGAAGATCGAATCCCGAGGCGCCAGAACCAGTTCCGGGTACGGCCGGGCCTCGCGGGACAGCTGCAGCTGCACCTGCTCGACGTGGTTGTCGTAGATGTGGCAGTCGCCGCCGGTCCAGACGAACTCGCCGACCTCGAGGCCGGCCTGGGCGGCCATCATGTGCGTCAGCAGCGCGTAGGAGGCGATGTTGAACGGCACGCCGAGGAACAGGTCGGCGCTGCGCTGGTACAGCTGGCAGCTCAGCTTGCCGTCGGCGACGTAGAACTGGAACAGCGCGTGGCACGGCGGCAGGGCCATCTGGGCGATCTCGCCGACGTTCCAGGCCGAGACGATGTTCCGTCGGCTGTCCGGGTTGGTCTTGAGCATCTCGAGCGCCGCGCTGATCTGGTCGACGTGCTCGCCGGACGGCGTCGGCCAGGACCGCCACTGGACGCCGTACACCGGCCCGAGTTCGCCTGTCTCCGAAGCCCATTCGTCCCAGATGGTGACGCCACGCTCCTGCAGCCACCGCACGTTCGAGTCGCCGCGCAGGAACCACAGCAGCTCATAGATCACCGATTTGGTGTGCACCTTCTTGGTGGTCAGCAGCGGGAAGCCGGCCGCCAGGTCGTAGCGCAGCTGGTGGCCGAACAGGCTGCGGGTGCCGGTCCCGGTGCGATCGGATTTCGGCGTGCCCTGCTCGAGCACCAGGCGCAGCAGGTCTTCATAGGGAGTCGGCACAGCCACGCTGCCAGCTTACGTGCGGCACCCCCGGAGTAGAACGGATGCCATGCCGATCACCAAGGACTCCATCACCACCGCCGACGGCAGCTGCGCCGTCACCGTCGCAACCCCCGAGGGCACCGGTCCGTGGCCCGCGGTGGTCATGTACCCCGACGCGGGCGGCCCGCGGCAGACCTTCGACGACATGGCCGCGCGCCTGGCCGCACTGGGCTACGTGGTGCTGGTACCGGACATCTACTACCGCGACGCCGGATGGGCGCCGTTCGACATGGCCACCGCGTTCTCCGACGAGACCGAACGGGCGCGGCTGTTCGGGATGATGCGCAAGGTCACGCAGGACATCATGGCCGCCGATGCGGCGGCATTCTTCGACTACCTGGCCGCCCGGCCCGAGGTCAGCGGCGACAAGTTCGGTACCACCGGCTACTGCATGGGCGGTCGCACCTCGGTGATCATCGCGGGCAAGCTGCCCAGCCGGGTCGCCGCGGCGATGTCGTTCCACGGCGGCGGACTCGTCACCGACACCGACGACAGCCCGCACCTGAACGCCGGCCGGATCAGCGCGGTGGTCTATGTGGGCGCCGCCGAGAACGACGGGTCCTTCACCGCCGAGCAGGGCGAGATTCTGGACCGCGCGCTGACCGACGCCGGCGTCGAGCACACCGTCGAGTTCTACCCCGCCGCGCACGGTTTCGCGGTGCCCGACAACGCCGGCGCCTACGACGAGGCCGCGGCGCAGCGGCACTGGGAGGCCATGGAGCGGGTGTTCGGTGCGGCGCTGAAGTAACCCCCGGAGCTGGCCCAGCTCCCGCCGTGCGGGACGATTGACGTGTGTATGACCAGCCCAGCACCTACGAACCCGACGCCAACGAGCACGGATCCCGACTGGACGCCGTACTCGCGCGCAGCTGGCTGCTGGTCAACGGAGCGCAGTTCGACCGCTTCTCGCCGGCCACCCGGTCCCCCGCTGACATCGTCATCGTCGACATCGAGGACGCGGTAGCGCCCAAGGACAAGGACTCGGCGCGCGACAACGCGGCGCGCTGGCTCGGCGAGGGCAACACCGACTGGGTCCGCGTCAACGGGTTCGGCACCCCGTGGTGGGCCGACGACCTCGAGATGCTGTCGAAGACGTCGGTGGGCGGCATCATGCTGGCGATGGTCGAGTCCGTCGACCACGTCACCGAGACGGCCAAGCGGCTGCCCAACGTGCCGATCGTCGCGCTCGTCGAGACCGCCCGCGGCCTCGAGCGCATCACCGAGATCGCGTCGGCCAAGGGCACGTTCCGGCTGGCGTTCGGTATCGGTGACTTCCGACGTGACACCGGCTTCGGCGACAACCCGGCGACGCTGGCCTACGCCCGCTCGCGGTTCACCATCGCGGCCAAGGCGGCACATCTGCCCGGCGCCATCGACGGCCCGACCATCGGGTCCAGTAGCCGCAAGCTCAGTGAGGCCACCGCGGTGTCCATCGAGTTCGGCATGACCGGCAAGATCTGTCTGACCCCCGAGCAGTGCGGAACGGTCAATGAGGGCCTGTCCCCGTCACTGGATGAAATCGCTTGGGCGCAGGAGTTTTTCGCCGAGTTCGAGCGCGACGGCGGCGAAATCCGCAACGGCTCCGACCTGCCGCGTATCGCCCGCGCCAACAAGATCCTCGACCTGGCGAAGGCGTACGGCATTCACCCGTCGATGTTCGGCGACGACCCCGACCACGTGTCGGCACCGTCGGACACCTACCACTACTGAGCGGCGTCCCCGGCGTTCTTGTTGCGGCGCAGCACTGACGAAAACGCCCGGATGATGCCGCGCAGCGCGTACCAACCGGCCAGTGCGGTGAAGACGATCAGCGCGATGAACATCGGCAGCCAACCGGTGCGGGAGTGCTTGAGGTTCCACCAGATGATGGTGAACAGCACCGCCAGGATGAAGACCAGGATGTCGCGCAGCCGGCCCTCGCGGTTGAACGCGTAACCGATCGCCGTCGACTTGAGCTGGCGGCTGCGGTCGACGGCGGTGATCAGCTCGTCGATCCGCATGTCGATGGTTCGTTGCAACTCGGCGCGGCGCTCGGTCTGCTCGGCCGGGATGCGGTCCAGCAGGTCCATGTCGGCCTTGATCGCGGCCCGCACGTCCGGTGGCTTCAGGTTGCCCGCGACGGCTCCGAGCAGCGCGCCTCCGGCCAGCGGCGCGGCTCCCAACGCCAGATCCGCGATTCCCATGGTCGGCTCCTCATCTGTCCACTCAATCCGAAACACTACGGACCAACAGGCTCAATCCGTGAGCCGCACCGCCGTTGTCCGGCCCATGACCTTCGCAGCCGTCAGTTTCTGAACTGACGACATACACCTAACTGAATCCTGCCGATGTGTTTGTAGCAGTGCCGACGGTGATGAAGATCGCTAGGGTGACGATATTGCGCAGTGACCGAGGGGGACATCAATGCGGATTGCCGTTGGCTTCTTCGGCATACCCAGAAGTTCCGGCGTCTGCTATCCGTCTATCCAGAAGTACGTTGTGGGCGCATTGCCCACCGAAGCAGAAGTGACGTGCTTCTACCATTTCTACCAACAGGATGCGGTCGTCAATCAGCGGTCGGGCGAGTCCCACGCGCTGAACGTATCCAACTATTCGCCATTCGTCGACAACATGACAGGAATTCTGGAGCAACGTGACGAATGCTTGGACAGGTGGGGCTTCCACACCCTCAAGAAGTACGGTGATGCCTGGGACGACGGCTTCTCTTCGCTATGCAACCTTGTTCACCAACTCAACTCATTGCACCAGGTCACCGGACTGATCGAGGCATTCGAGCCCGATTTTGTCGTCTTCGCACGACCCGATCTCTACTACCACCGTCCGCTGCCTCAGTACCCGTTCGGCCAGTCGAACGAGTGGCAACGAACGGTACACGTTCCCTCCTGGCAGTGGTGGAACGGCGTCAACGACCGATTTGCGATCTGCGGATCCGATTCGTTCCGCCCCTATGGATTCCGCATCGAAGAGGCAATGAACTTCTGCGAAGCCGGAAACAAATTGCATGGCGAACGATTGCTGAAATATGCACTCTCGAAAACGCAATCCCGAATTCGAACGATCAGCACCAGAGCAACCCGCGTCAGGGTCGACGGGCGTTATCAACGCGAGCGTTTCTCAATAATGTGTTCGACGGGCGGCAAACTGCCCATCGAGGTCCTCAATCGAGTTTCGCGGATGCAGACCCTGTTCGACCGGTTGACGACGGCGCGCCACGAGAACGCCTAGAAGGCTGCCGCGATCGCTCGACAACGCGTGCCCATCGGTCAAATGCACCAGCGGTCACGCCATCAACGTCGCCGCGACCGTCGCTCCTAGGTTCCAGCACGCCTCCAGGTCGGCCTTGCTCGGCTTACCCGAAACCACCACGTACTCAGCCGCTTTCACCCAGCCCAACCCGGTGGTGATCGATGTGACGGCCTTCTCCGCGCCTTCGGTGCCCTCGTTGCCGTGCAGCCAGAGGCCGAACGGCCGGCCGCGCGTCGCGTCCAGGCACGGGTAGTAGATCTGGTCGAACGCGTGCTTCAAAGCGCCCGACATGTAGCCCAGATTCGCGGGCGAGCCCAGCAGGTAGCCGTCGGCTGCCAGCACGTCGGCAGCCGACAGCGTCAGCGCCGGACGGCGCACCACGTCGACGCCCTCGATCTCGGGATCGGTCGCTCCGGCGAGCACCGCCTCGAACATCTCCTGGCAGTTCGGAGACGGAGTGTGGTGCACGACAAGGAGTTTCATCGTGAGGCTTGTTCCAGTCGGACGGCCTTGCGGATGGTCTCGCGGGCCCGGGTCCGGTCCCCCGCGTAGTCGTAGGCGCGGGCCAGCCGGTACCAGCCGCGCCAATCATCAGGCGCGGCCTCGACCTCGTCGCGCACCGACTCGAACAGCGCGTCGGCGGCGTCGCGCTCGATGCGACCCGACGGGCGTTTGGGCAGGTCACTGATGTCGAGCTCGACGCCTTCGTCGTGGGCCAGCCGCGCCAGCCGCTGGTGTGCGAAACCGGCCCGCAAGGTGGCGACCATGGCCCACAGGCCGATCAGCGGCAGCACGAAGATGCCGATGCCGAGCCCGATCGCCGCGGCCTCGCCCGACTGCATGAGGATGACGCCGGAGCGTCCGAGCATCACGAAGTAGACCACCAGCGCCACGCACAGGAATGCGACTACCAGCTGGATGCGGATTACCTGCGAGCTCGGTTTGGTCATCACCGGCCCGTCACAGCCCCATCAGGGTTTCGATGCCGATGGTCAGCCCCGGGTACTTGGCGACCTCGCGGACACCGAGCAGCACACCGGGCACGAACGACGTGCGGTCGATGCTGTCGTGCCGGATGGTCAGCGTTTCTCCCTGGGTGCCGAACAGCACTTCCTGGTGCGCCACCAGGCCACGCAGCCGCACCGAGTGCACGGGGATGCCGTCGACGTCAGCGCCACGTGCGCCCTCCAGGCCGGTGCTGGTGGCATCGGGGTTGGGCGGCAAGCCCTTTCGCGCCTCAGCGATCAGCTGCGCGGTGCGGGTGGCGGTGCCCGACGGGGCGTCGGCCTTGTAGGGGTGGTGCAGCTCGACGACCTCGACCGACTCGAAGAACGGGGCGGCCTGCTTGGCGAAGTGCATGGACAGCACCGCGCCGATGGCGAAGTTCGGGGCGATCAGCACCGCGACGCCGGGCTTGGCGGCAACCCACTCGCGAACCTGGGCGAGGCGCTCCTCGGTGAAGCCCGTGGTGCCGACGACAGCGTGAATGCCGTTGTCGATGAGGAACTTCAGGTTGCCCATCACGACGTCCGGGTGGGTGAAGTCGACGACGACCTCGGTGCCGCTGTCGGTGAACAGGCTCAACTCGTCACCGGCATCGACGCCGACGGTGAATGTCAGGTCATCGGCGGCTTCCACGCCCTCGACGATGGTTGCACCGACTTTGCCCTTGGCACCCAGAACTCCGACTCGCATGAGGTCAACCCTAGCGGCCGCCCTACTATCGGCCCCATGCGCGGCGCCAAGATCCTCATCACCGGAGTCACCGGCCAAGTGGCCACCCCGATCGCCACAGCCCTGGCGGTCGACAACGAGGTGTGGGGTGTCGCCCGGTTCAACGACCCACGCTCCCGAGGGGCCCTGGAACACGCCGGGGTCCGCTGTGCGGCGGTCAACCTCGCAGTCGGTGACTTCAGCGCGCTGCCATCCGATTTCGATTACGTGATCAACCTGGCGGTGGCCAAGACCGGCCGATGGGACAAGGACCTGGCCGCCAACGCAGAGTCCGTCGGCCTGCTGATGGCGCACTGCCGCAAGGCGAAAGCGTTCCTGCACACGTCGTCGGCCGCGGTGTACGACCCGCCCGACGACGAGCCGCGCACCGAGTCAGCCGCGCTGGGCGACAACCACAAGCACCTGTTCCCCACCTACTCGATCTCCAAGATCGCGGGCGAGACGGTCGTGCGCACCATGTCCCGCGCCCTCGGCCTGCCCGCGGTGATCGCCCGGTTCAACGTTCCCTACGGCGACAACGGTGGCTGGCCGTACTACCAGATGGAGATGATCCTGGCGGGCATCCCGATCCAGGTACCGCCGGGCGGCCCGGCCCGCTACAACCCGATCCACGAAGACGACATCCTGGCCACGCTGCCCAAGCTGCTGGACGCGGCGTCGGTGCCCGCCACCACGGTGAACTGGTGCGGCGATCAGACCGTGAGCCTGCAGGAATGGTGTGCCTACATCGGCGAACTCGTCGGCCGCGAACCGGTGTTCACCGAAGACCCGAATGCGCTGCGCGGCGGCCCGACGGACACCACGCGCATGCACGAACTGATCGGCGGCACCTCGGTGGACTGGCGCCACGGCATCCGCCGACTGGTGACCAAGTTCCACCCGGAACTGGTCAGCCGCTAGTCACAGCGGCGAGGCGCCGCGCAGGTGCTCGAAGATCAGCGAGGTCTGGGTGCCTGCCACGTCGGCGTCGGCGTTGAGGTGCTCCACCACGAACGCGCGCAGGTGCGCGGTGTCGCGGGCCGCGACGTGCAGGATGAAGTCGTCGGCGCCGGCCAGGAAGTAGACGTCCATCACCTGCGGCAACCTGCACATGTGGGCGATGAAGTCGCGAATACGCGACCGGGCACCTGATTGCAGGCTCACCGAGATCATCGCCTGCAAGCCCAACCCGAGGGCGGCGGGGTCGATGTCGGCGTGGAACCCGCGGATCACCCCGAGCTCCTGCAACCGCCGCACCCGGCCGTGACAGGTCGATGCGGCGATCCCGACCAACTCGGCAAGTGCGCTGTTGGGCATGCGCGCATCGGCGTGCAGAGCGGTCACGATCTGGCGGTCCACGTCATCGAGTTCGACGGGCTGAACATCCTTCGGCTGGGAGGCCGCTCGAACCTCCGATTTCGAAGATCGTTCAGAAGTAGGCGCCATGTTGAGAATTATAGTCACAGATATTGCAGGTCAGCCGACGTTTATTCACACTTAGGACATCACCTGATCCGCCCTGAGGAGAACCCCAGATGCACGTCGGTATCCCGACCGAAATCAAGAACAACGAGTACCGGGTGGCCATCACCCCGGCCGGCGTCGCCGAACTGGTCAAGCACGGCCACGAGGTGCTGATCCAGGCAGGAGCCGGCGAAGGCTCGGCGATCGCGGACAACGACTTCAAGGCCGCTGGCGCACAGATCGTCACCACCGCAGACCAGGTCTGGGCCGAGTCCGATCTGCTCCTCAAGGTCAAGGAGCCCATCGCCGCCGAGTACCACCGCATGCGCAAGGGCCAGACCCTGTTCACCTACCTGCACCTGGCCGCCTCGCGCGAATGCACCGACGCCCTGCTGGCGTCCGGCACCACCTCGATCGCCTACGAAACCGTCCAGACAGCCGACGGCCGCCTGCCCCTGCTCGCCCCGATGAGCGAGGTGGCAGGCAGGCTGTCGGCCCAGGTCGGCGCCTACCACCTGATGCGCAGCCACGGCGGCCGCGGCGTCCTGATGGGCGGCGTGCCGGGCGTTGCCCCCGCCAACGTCGTCGTCATCGGCGGCGGCACCGCGGGCTTCCACGCCGCACAGATCGCCAGCGGCATGGGCGCACACGTCACGGTCTTCGACGTCAACCTGGACACCCTGCGCCGGATCGATGCCGAGTTCAACGGGCGAATCCACACCCGGTACTCCTCGAGCCTGGACTTGGAAGACGCCGTCAAGCAGGCCGACCTGGTCATCGGCGCGGTGCTGATCCCGGGTGCCAAGGCCCCGAAGCTCGTCACCAATTCGACTGTGGCCCACATGAAGTCGGGCTCCGTGCTGGTCGACATCGCGATCGATCAGGGCGGCTGCTTCGAGGACTCGAAGCCCACCACCCACGACGACCCGACCTTCGCCGTGCACGACTCGGTCTTCTACTGCGTGGCCAACATGCCCGGCGCAGTGCCGCGCACGTCGACCTATGCACTGACCAACGCGACCCTGCCGTACGTGCTCAAGCTCGCCGATCAGGGTTGGCAGGCGGCGTGCCGTGGCGACGCCGCGCTGGCCAAGGGCCTGTCGACGCACGACGGTCAGCTGCTGTGCGGCCAGGTCGCCGCGGACCTGGGTCTGCCGCTGGGCGACGTCGTGCTCTGACGCCCTGACACCCGAATCTCGATACCCATCGCCCGACCGGCGCGCCGTCGCGCCGGCCGGGCGATGACTTTCACCCGAACCGGCACTGAATTTTTGACACGTGTCAAGTATCGTCGTGGGCATGCTCTTGCAGGAACTACTACCCACTCCGCCGACGACGACGGACGCGGCCCTCGAGATCTTCGACGCCGCGCCGGCCGTCGAACCCGACTTCATGATCGGCATCTGGCACGGCGCGGAAGTGCCCACCGGGCACCCGATGGACGGGCTGCTGGAAACCAGCGGCTGGTGGGGCAAGCAGTTCGTCGACGCCGAGACCGTGCATCCGCTGCTGTTCCCGGACGCCTCAGGTCAAACGTTGTGGCCACTCAACCCTGCGCTGGCCTTCGCCGGCCTCGGCCTGGTGACCAAGGTGCCACTGCTACAACGAATTCCGGCCGCCAAACCCATCGCGACCCTGCGTCCCGTGCTGCAGGCCCGCTCGGCCAAGGCGCGGCTGCGCACCACGCGGTACCGCGGAGTCGACACCGCGACAATGGTCTACGACCAGCTGCCGATCAACGATGTGTTCCGCAAGCTGTCCGACGACGCGGTATTGGGGGCCATGGACTTCCGCGGCGAATCACAGCCGTACTTCTTCGTGCTGCGCCGGGAAAGGTGACTTGTGCACGTTTCGTATCGGCCGGCGATACGAAACGTGCACAAGTCGCTAGCCGATGGAGCGCAGCTGCTTCGGCAGTGAGCGCTTCGACCGGTGCGGACCCAGCACCGCGGCACCGAAGGGCCGCGTCAGTAGTTCGCGCGCAACGGTATTGACCTCTTCGAGCGTCACCGCTTCGATCGACGCGAGGGTGTCCGAGATCGACTTGTGGTTGCCGTAGTTCAGCTCGGCACGCCCGATGCGGTGCATCCGGGAGCCGGAATCCTCCAGGCCCAGCACCAGACCGCCGCGCATCGAGCCCTTGGCGATGCGCAACTCGTCGGCGGTGATGCCGTCGCGCGCAACGTCTTCCAGCACGTCGGTGGTCACGCGGACCACCTCCTCGAAGCGGTCGGGCAGGCAGGCCGAATACACCGACAGCGCACCGGCATCGGAGAACGTGTCGATCGTGGAGTACACCGAGTAGGCCAGCCCGCGGTTCTCCCGGATCTGTTGGAACAGCCGGGAACTCAGCCCGCCACCGAGCGCGGTGTTGAGCACCGACAGCGCCCACCGGTGCTCCCAGTTGCGGCCCGGCGTACGTACACCCAGGTACATGTGCGCCTGTTCGGAGTCACGCTTGACGAACTGCAGCGTCGGCGTGCCGGGCACGCGGCCGGCACCCTTGCGCGGCGGCACCGGCTTGCGGCCACGCACGAGGTGCGGCCGAAAGTGCCTGCGCACCAACGACACCACCTGGTCGTGGTCGATGTTTCCGGCGACCGCGACCACCATCCGGTCCGGCGTGTACCGGCGGACGTGGAACGAGTGCAGCTGGTTCCGGGTCATCGACGCGATCGATTCGACACTGCCGATCACCGGCCGGCCCACGGGATGCGAGCCGAACATCGACCCGAGGAAGACATCCGCGAGGGTGTCCTCGGGGTCGTCGTCACGCATGGCGATCTCTTCGAGCACCACGTCGCGCTCCAGCTCGACATCCGCTGCGGCACAACGGCCGTTGAGCACGACGTCGGACACCAGGTCGATGGCCAGTTCGAGGTCGCTGTCCAGCACATGCGCGTAGTAGCAGGTGTGCTCACGCGCGGTGAAGGCGTTCAGTTCACCACCGACGGCATCCATGGCCTGCGCGATCTCGACGGCGGTGCGCGTCGGGGTCGACTTGAACAGCAGGTGTTCCAGGAAATGCGCCGCGCCGGCCACGCTCGGCCCTTCGTCGCGCGAGCCGACGTTGACCCACACCCCGATGGATGCCGAATGGACGTGCGGCAGGTGTTCGGTGACGACCCGCAGCCCGCCGGGGAGATTGGTCTTGCGCACAGCGGCCGGGGCCTCCAGCGATGTCGCTGAAGAACCCCGGCCGTTACGCAGTGTCGATTTAGGAGTTTGCAGTCGCGGCATCTGCCGGCGCAGTCTCCGAATCGGATCCAGCTTCAGCGGGAGCCTCAGCCGCCGCTGCACCGTCTTCATCCACCAGGATCAGCGAAATCTTCTGACCCTTGCCACGGTTGTCCGCGGAGATGTCCGCGATCTCCACGCGCAGCTTGTCGCCGACGTTCACGACGTCCTCGACCTTCGCGACGCGCTTGCCCTTGCCGAGCTTGGAGATGTGCACCAGACCGTCACGGCCCGGCAGCAGCGAGACGAACGCACCGAAGTCCGTCGTCTTCACCACGGTGCCGAGGAACCGCTCACCGATCTTGGGCAGCTGCGGGTTGGCGATGGCGTTGATCTTGTCGATCGCCGCCTGCGCCGCCTCGCCGTTCGAGGCGCCGACGAACACGGTGCCGTCGTCCTCGATGGAGATGCTCGCACCGGTCTCCTCGGTGATCTGGTTGATCACCTTGCCCTTGGGCCCGATCACCTCGCCGATCTTGTCGATCGGCACCTTGATGGTGGTGATGCGCGGCGCGTACGGGCTCATCTCGTCCGGCTCGTCGATGGCCTCGGCCATCACCTCGAGGATGGTCAGACGCGCGTCCTTGGCCTGGGCCAGGGCGCCGGCCAGCACCTTGGACGGGATGCCGTCCAGCTTGGTGTCCAGCTGCAGGGCGGTGACGAACTCCTTGGTGCCGGCGACCTTGAAGTCCATGTCGCCGAAGGCATCTTCGGCGCCCAGGATGTCGGTCAGCGCGACGTAGCGGGTCTCGCCGTCGACCTCGTCGGAGACCAGACCCATGGCGATACCGGCGACCGGGGCCTTCAGCGGCACACCGGCGTTCAACAGGGCCAGGGTGGAGGCACAGACCGAACCCATCGAGGTGGAACCGTTGGAGCCCAACGCTTCCGAGACCTGGCGGATGGCGTACGGGAACTCCTCGATGCTCGGCAGCACCGGCATCAGGGCCCGCTCGGCCAGCGCGCCGTGGCCGATTTCGCGGCGCTTCGGCGAACCGACGCGACCGGTCTCACCGGTCGAGAACGGCGGGAAGTTGTAGTGGTGCATGTAGCGCTTGCTGGTCTCGGGTCCCAGCGAGTCGATCTGCTGAGCCATCTTGACCATGTCCAGCGTGGTGACACCCATGATCTGGGTCTCGCCGCGCTCGAACAGCGCGCTGCCGTGTGCCCGCGGGATCACGGCGACCTCGGCCGACAGGGCCCGGATGTCGGTGATGCCACGGCCATCGATGCGGAAGTGGTCGGTCAGGATGCGCTGGCGAACCAGCTTCTTGGTCAGCGAGCGGAACGCCGCGCCGATCTCCTTCTCGCGGCCGGCGTAGGTCTCCGAGTCCACAGTGAGGCGCTGCAGAACTTCCACCTTGATCTCGTCGGTGCGATCGTCGCGCTCCTGCTTGCCGGCGATGGTCAGCGCCTGAGCCAGCGCATCGCTGGCCACGGCGGCCACAGCCTGGAAGGCGTCGTCGGCGTAGTCGGGGAACACCGGGTACTCGGCGGTCTCCTTACCGGCGGCGTCGTGCAGCTCCTGCTGCGCCTTGCACAGTGCGGCGATGAAGGGCTTCGCAGCCTCCAGGCCCTCGGCCACCACGGCCTCGGTCGGCGCACCCGCGCCGCCGGCGATCAGGTCGATGACGTTGTCGGTGGCCTCGGCCTCGACCATCATGATCGCGACATCGCCGTCGACCACGCGGCCGGCGACAACCATGTCGAAGACAGCGGTCTCCAGCTGCTCGACGGTCGGGAAGGCAACCCACTGGCCCTCGATGAGGGCGACGCGGACGCCACCCACGGGACCGGAGAACGGCAGGCCCGAGATCTGGGTCGACGCCGATGCGGCGTTGATCGCCAGCACGTCGTACAGATCCTTGGGGTCCAGGCTCAGGACGGTGACGACGACCTGGATCTCGTTACGCAGGCCGGAGACGAACGACGGGCGCAGCGGCCGGTCGATCAAACGGCAGGTCAGGATCGCGTCGGTGGAGGGCCGGCCCTCGCGGCGGAAGAACGAGCCGGGAATGCGGCCCGCGGCGTACATGCGCTCTTCGACGTCGATGGTCAACGGGAAGAAGTCGAAGTGGTCTTTGGGGTTCTTGCTGGCGGTGGTGGCGCTCAGCAGCATGGTCTCGTCGTCCAGGTAGGCGACGACGGAGCCGGCGGCCTGGCGAGCGAGCCGGCCGGTCTCGAAGCGGATGGTGCGGGTGCCGAAGCTCCCGTTGTCGATAACGGCGGTCGATTCGAATACGCCGTCTTCAATTTCAACTGCAGACATGGATGTCGCAATAACCTCTCTGGGGCCCGCCCTATGCGGGTTCCGTTTTTCTGGATCCTCTTTGTTACAGCTGTCGCATCGTCACACGCGAGCATCCAGAAAACCCGAAAACCATCCCGCAAACTGCTGACGGCCGTCGATCGAAGCGGCCGGGGTCATGCCCCGGCAGCCACTACCGAAGACCGCCCCACGAGGTTCAGGCGGACGCTGGTGTGACGTTCCGATGTTTTGAGCACTCGGGCCCAAAACAAATTCATGTTACTACCCGTACCAATGGCCATCGCCAGGCCTGCAGGAGCAGACCTGGCGATGGTGATGAATCAGTGGTGCGTCAGCGACGCAGACCCAGACGCTCGATCAGCGAGCGGTACCGCGCGACGTCGACCTGGGCGACGTACTTGAGCAACCGACGGCGACGGCCGACCAGCAGCAGCAGGCCACGCCGGCTGTGGTGGTCATGCTTGTGCTGCTTGAGGTGCTCGGTCAGGTCCGAGATGCGCTTGGTCAGCAGGGCGACCTGAGCCTCCGGCGAACCGGTGTCGGTCTCATGCAGGCCGTACTGGCCCAGGATCTCTTTTTTCTGCTCGGTGGTGAGTGCCACGAAAACAACTCCATCAATTCGGTCCGCGAAGAACAATCAAGAGCGCGGCCGCCGCGAACTGCAGCACACGCGTCGGGAAGTTTAGCAGGGAGCTAGTGCGCAGCCAGAATCGTGCGAGCTCGCTGCGTATCGCGATCCATGGCCACGACCAGGTCATCCACCGAATCGAACTTCTCCTGGCCGCGGATGCGCGAGACGAAATCGACCGCCACGTGCTGGCCGTACAGGTCGGCCTCGGTGTCGAGCACGAAGGCCTCGACGGTGCGGGTGCGCCCGGAGAACGTCGGATTGGTGCCCACCGATACCGCGGCCTGGTAACGCTCCCCCGGTGTCACGGTGCCGACCGAGGGGCCGTGCCCGAGCACGGTGAACCACGCGGCGTAGACGCCGTCGGCCGGGATCGCCGAGTGCATCGGCGGGGCAACGTTGGCGGTCGGGAAACCCAGGCCGCGGCCCCGGCCGTCGCCGCGGACGACGACGCCTTCCACGCGGTGCGGGCGCCCCAGCGCTTCGGTCGCGGCCACCATGTCGCCGGCGTCCACGCAGGACCGGATGTAGGTGGACGAGAACGTGACGGTCTCGGCGCGGTGATGCTCGGCCACCAGCGAGATGCCCTCGACGGCGAAACCGAACCGTTCCCCGGCCTTGCGCAGCAGCGGCACGTTGCCGCCGGCCTTCTTGCCGAAGGTGAAGTTCTCGCCGACCACGACCTCGAGGACGTGCAAGCGCTCGACGAGGAGCTCATGCACGTAGCGCTCGGGAGTCAGCTTCATGAAGTCGGTGGTGAACGGCATCACCAGGAACACATCGACGCCGAGTTCCTCGACCAGCTCGGCCCGGCGCGTCAGCGTCGTCAGCTGCGCGGGATGGCTGCCCGGTAGGACCACTTCCATCGGATGCGGATCGAACGTCATCAGCACCGTGGGCACGCCGCGGGATCGGCCGGCCTTGACGGCATGGCTGATCAGCTCCGCATGTCCACGATGTACGCCATCGAACACCCCGATGGTGACCACACATCGGCCCCAGTCCGTGGGGATCTCGTCCTGCCCACGCCAGCGCTGCACGCCCGCAAGCCTACGGCGCGCCGCTGCGGCAGGCACCGTGAGATCCCCGGATCAGGTGACGATTGCCTAAACTTTGTGCTGTGAGTCCTGCAGAAGACGCTGGCAATCCGCCAGATCTATCCCCGGTCGCCCAGGACTACCTCAAGGTCATCTGGACCGCGCAGGAGTGGTCGCGGGAGAAAGTCAGCACAAAGATGCTGGCAGAACGCATCGGGGTGTCGGCGTCGACGGCGTCCGAATCGATCCGCAAGCTCGCCGACCAAGGCCTGGTGCACCACGAGAAGTACGGCGCCGTGACGCTGACCGACACCGGGCGCAGCGCGGCGCTGGCCATGGTCCGGCGGCACCGGTTGATGGAGACGTTCCTGGTGCGCGAGCTCGGCTACGGCTGGGACGAGGTGCACGACGAAGCCGAGGTGCTGGAGCACGCCGTGTCGGACCGGATGCTCGACCGCATCGACGCCAAGCTCGGCTTCCCGACCCGGGACCCGCACGGCGATCCGATCCCGGCGGCCGACGGCCGGGTGCCGACTCCCCCGGCCCGGCAGCTGTCGGCCTGCGCGGACGGCGACGCCGGCACGGTGGCCCGGATTTCCGATCACGACCCCGAGATGCTGCGGTACTTCGACAGCGTCGGGATCACGCTCGATTCCCACCTGCGCGTGGTGGCCCGGCGGGATTTCGCCGGGATGATCTCGGTGGCAGTCAGCGCCGCGGACGCTGCGGATGGCGACGCGGATGCCACCACCGTCGACCTCGGGAACCCCGCGGCCGAAGCGATCTGGGTCGTCGCCTAACTCACGCCGAGCGGCCAGTTGTCGCACGCTTTTTCGTGATTTGCGTGCAATAACTGGCCGATGGGCAGCAATCAGTTCGCGAGTCTGCTGTGGTACGCCGCACGCACCGCCGCGTCGGTGTGAGTGAACGTGGTGTCGAAGTGGGCCGCGTGCGAGATCCAATGCCGGGCACCGTCCGGAAGCGCGCCCATGATCTTGATCATGGCGCCGAGCGGTCGCGGCACGGCCACTTTCGCTCTGCCACGGACGACAGCGTCGACGATGGCCGCGGCGACGTCGTCGGGTTCCACTTCGCTGATGGGCTGAATCCAGCGCGGTGCGCTGTGACCCGCCGAGAGTTCGGTGTGCACGACGCCCGGGAGCACCGCGGTGACCGCGATGCCGTCATCGGCGAGTTCGAGATGCAGGGCCTCGGTGAATCCGACCACGGCGTGCTTGGTGGCGCAGTACGTGGCGAGACCGGGAAACGCGCTCACTCCGGCCAGCGAGGCGACGTTGACGATGTGGCCGCCGCGCCCGCGCATCAGGGCCACTGCCGACGACGATCTGAACGGCTACTACATCAAGAAGGGCACCATCCTCATCGTGCTGACCCACCGGCTACACCGCAATCCGGACGTCTGGCCCGAGCCCAAGCGGTTCGACCCCACCCGATTCCTGCCGGGCGCCGGGACCGACCGGCCGAAAGCCGCCTATGTGCCGTTCGGTGGTGGCCGGCGCATCTGCATAGGCTCGCAGTTCGCGATGATGGAGGGCACCTTGATCGCCGCCCGGACCAGTCAGCGGTTCGTTCTGGACACACTGCCGGGCCACCGAGTCGTTGAGGAGGGATTCACCACACTGCGCCCAAAGGGCGGTCTGCCCATGGTGATTCGGCGCCGCACGGACGTGGCGGCGGGGGCAACCGCATGACGCGCATCGCGGTGACCGGACGCACGGCGGTGATCAGCGGCGCCGGTTCGGGTATCGGCCGGGCGTTGGCCATCCGGCTGTCGCGTGCGGGATGCCCAGTGGCACTGACGGATTGGAATCCCGACGGCCTCACCGAGACGCAGGCTCAACTGCCCGGACCCTGCGTGACCCAAGTGTTGGACGTGCGGGACCGTGACGCGCAGCTGGCCTGGGCACAGAAGGTGATGGCATGGGCACCGGCACCAGTGGGTGTCGTCGTCAACAATGCGGGTGTCGTGGTCTCCCAGTTCGCCGCCGACGCGGTCTACGACGACGACGCCTGGCTCATGGACATCAACTTCTGGGGCGTCGTGCACGGGTGCCGCGCGTTCCTGCCGCACCTGATCGACCAGGGGTCCGGCGTCGTCGTCAACCTGTCGAGCATTCTCGGATTGCTCGCCTTCCCCACCCAAACCGCTTATTGCGCATCCAAATTCGCGGTCCGCGGCTACACCGAAGCACTGCGGCACGAGCTGCACCGAACCGGGGTGCATGCGGTGACCGTGCACCCCGGCGGGATCGACACCCCGATCACCAGGGCCGGGCGGGTACGCGTGGATGCCCTCGGCAACACCGACCCGGAGCTGTTCCACCGCAACTTCACCACGCTCGCCCGCACCTCACCGGAACAGGCGGCCGCGACCATCCAGCGGGGTATCGAACGTGGCCGCGCACGCATCCTGATCGGGCCCGACGCCCACCTGATGAACACGCTGGCCACTGTGCTGCCGGTGCACTACTTCGACCTTGTCCGTCCCGCGATGCCGATCGCGCGCCGGGTGCTCAACGCGGTGGCCAATCGCTCACCGGCGTAGGCGTCGAAGGCAGCGCCTCACCACACCAGGCTGACCTGCTCGGCCCAGCCCAGTAGGTGCTCGACCGCCACGGTCCGTCCATCGTCGGTGCGAATGCGTCCGTCGTAGTGGCCGAAGCACTGATGGGTGCCGGGTGACGGATTCCGATCGTGGAACGGCGTGAAGACCAGGTCCACCTCATCAGAGCCGGGTGTGCGAATCGACCACGGCGCGAGGTAGTCGCCGTAGGTCCAGTCCAGCTCCGTGCCGATCTTGGTGAGCCGGCCGTCGACGCAGAGGGCGTTCTCGGTCATGCCCGTGCCGACCGTCCACTTGCCGCCCAGTTGCAGGCCAACGACGTGGCCGTCGGTGTGACCGGACGCCGCGCCCCAGTTCCATCGGACCAGCGCCGGCCAGCGGCCCCGGCCGTGGTCGAGGACACCCCAGCCGCCCGTGAAGTCGTAGTTCTGTTCCCCGAGGCGCACCGTGCCCGTCGCCGGTCGCGCGGTGTGCTTGGCGGTGTACTGGAACTTGCGGTCGCTCCACGGCACCACGACCCCGAGCGTCTCGTGCCCCGGCGCCAGAGCCACCATCAAGTCGCCAGCCAGCGGGCCATCAGCGGTGTTGCAGGAGAACTGGATTCGGGTGCCGTCGGGGCCTTCTTCGAGGTTGATGGCCACCGCACCACGGGCGCCGCTCGGGCCGTCGCCGAGACTCGTCGGCAATGTCACCCCGCGAGCCAGCGGCAGCACGCTGTTGCGGTTGATCTCGCGCCCACCGTATTCGAGAAAGTAGATGTTGTTGACACCGAGGTAGTCGAGGCTGGAGACGGTCACCGCAACCAGATGCGTCGGCGTCGTGACGCACCAGTACTCCCACCGCTTGGTGCGGCCCCAACCGCGTAAGTTGCAGCGGTGCAACGGCGTTCGAGTCCAACCCACGGCATCCAGATTGAGCCGGCCTGACGGCGAGCACAGGTCGACGGGCTCGGTGATCTCGCGCTCGCGGGTGGCCATGCGCCGTTACAGCGTCGCCGGACGCAGCACCACGACGCTGCTGGTGCGTTTGGGCCCGTCCTCCAACAGCGCGATCACGCGGCCATCGGCAGCGGTCGCGGCGTAGGTGCCCTCGATGCCGGCCGGCGCGAGGGCCCGGCCATGGCGCGTGTCCTCGGCCTCGGCGTCGGTCAGGTCCCTACGCGGGAACCCCAGCAGGCAAGCCGCATCCAGCGAGTAGCTCAATTCGGCGGCGTCGGTCAGCTGCTCCAACGTTCGCGCCTCGTCCAAGCCGTAGCGACCAACCTTGGTGCGCCGCAATGCCGTCAGATGCCCACCGACACCGAGCGTCGCACCGACGTCACGGGCCAGCGCCCGGATGTAGGTGCCCGACGAGCAGTCCACGGTCACGTCCACATCGACGAATTCCTCGACGCGCCGCACCGCATCAACAGTGAACCGAGAGATCCGCACCCGGCGCGCCGCCAGTTCCGGCGCCTTGCCTTCACGCACCAGCTTGTACGCCCGCTCGCCGTCGACCTTGATGGCACTGACCGCCGACGGCACCTGATCGATCTCGCCACGCAACGCCGCCACCGCGTCCTCGATCTGCTCATCGGTCACCTGGGCAGCGGAAACCGTCTGCAGCACTTCACCTTCGGCGTCCTCGGTCGACGTGGTCTGACCGAGCCGGATGGTCGCGATGTACGTCTTGTCGGTGGCCGTCAGCAGGCCCAGGATCTTGGTGGCCCGCTCGATGCCCACCACCAGCACACCGGTGGCCATGGGATCGAGTGTGCCGGCGTGCCCGACCTTGCGGGTGCCGAACAGCCGCCGGCACCGGCCGACGACGTCGTGGCTCGTCATGCCGGCGGGCTTATCGACGATCACCAGACCGGGTGGTGGGGCGGGCTTCGACGCCTTCACAGCGAGATCGCCGTCAGCACAAGCCCGTTCGACACGGTGAAACGCCCCGGCAGTTCGATCAGCGGTGGCCCGGATTCGGCTGCCGGGTCGATCAAGATCCTCGACAGGAACGTGCCCGAACTGCCCGTGGCATCCAGCTCGAACGTGATGTGTGCATCCTCGAATCCCAGCCACCGCTGCGTCAGCGGGAACCACGCCTTGTACGTCGCTTCCTTGGCGCAGAACAGGATTCGGTCCCAGTGCAGGTCACCCTCCAGCGTCCCGATGGCGCTCTGCTCTTCCGGCAGTGCCACAGCGCCGAGCACGCCCTTGGGCAGCACCCCGTGCGGTTCCGCGTCGATACCGACCGACCGCACCTGCGTGGACCGCGCCACCACCGCGCCGCGGAAGCCCTCGCAGTGCGTCAGGCTGCCGACGATCCCGTCGGGCCAGCAGGGTTCGCCCTTCTCGCCCTTGAGGATCGGGACCGGGCCCACATCGAGCTTGCCCAATGCCTCACGGGCGCACTGCCGGACGGTGATGAACTCGTTGCGGCGCTTGGCCACCGACCGGGCGATCAGCGGCTCTTCCTCGGGCAGCGGTACGAGATCGACTGCGTCGAAATACCTCTCGGCAGTGGCCACCACGTCGGGCAGCACCTGAGTCAGCAGCGCGTCGCTCACAGTGCCGCCTCGTTCTTCGCGCAAGCGCTCATCACAGTCGCCTCGAATTGATTCGGTCCTGCATCTTCTGCGCGTGCTCCCGCATTTCCTGGGTGATCTCGAAGTGGCCACCGAAGTCGTTGAGGTAGCCAGCTGGGTACTGGGGGTCCGGCAGGATTTGGCGCATCCACCGGTAGGGCTTGCGGCGCCGCCACTCTCGCGGGTAACCGACGGAGACTTCCTCGAACCGCACCCCGTCGTAGTAGGTGGTGCGCGGGATATGCAGGTGGCCGTACACCGAGCAGATGGCGTTGTAGCGGGTATGCCAGTCCTTGGTCGCGGTGGTACCGCACCACAGCGAGAACTCCGGATAGAACATGGCGTCGCAAGGTTCCCGCACCAGCGGGAAGTGGTTGACCAGAACCGTCGACTCCATCCAATCCAGGTCGTCGAGCTTCTTACGAGTGATGTTCAGCCGGTCCCGGCACCACGCATCCCGAGTGGCGTAGGGCTCGCTCGAGAGCAGGAACTCGTCAGTGCCGACGACGTTGCGTTCCTTGGCCAGCGCCAGGCCCTCGGCCTTGGTCGCGGTGCCGGCCGGCAGGAAGCTGTAGTCGTACAGCAGGAACATCGGCACGATCGTCGCCGCGCCGCCCGGGCCGGTCCACACCGGGAACGGATGCTCGGGGGTGACGATGCCCATCTGGTCACACATGTCGACCAGGTAGTCGTAACGGGACTTCCCGAAGATCTGCATCGGGTCCCTGGCGGTGGTCCACAGTTCGTGGTTGCCCGGCACCCAGATGACCTTGGCGAAGCGCTTGCGCAGCAGGTCCAGCGACCACCGGATGTCGTCTGTGCGCTCGGCGACGTCGCCGGCGACGATCAGCCAATCGTCCGGCGACGCCGGGTGCAGCGATTCGGTGACCGGCTTGTTTCCGGTGTGCCCGATGTGCAGGTCACTGATTGCCCAAAGGGTCGGCTGGGTCGACACAAAAATCCAGGGTACTTGGGTGGTAGCAACCCCCGCTGTCGTGCCAACCGTCCCGCGCAGTGGGAGAAACTAGAACAGGTTCTCCCATCCTGTCCGGTGTGACCCAGGCGACTTGTAGACTCCCCGCAGTATTGCTCGGAGTTAAGAGGGGTGTCATGGCAGCGATGGCCAGAAAACTGCGTCTGGTGTCAGCGCTGTGTGCGCTCGCGACAGCAGGCGTGGTGGTCACACAGACCAACCCCGTGACGCCCACCGGCGGCGACGCCGTCGAGCTGCGCTCCACCTCCGCCCCGATGAGCGTGACCAGCAGCATCAAATCGCCCATCATCTCCACCACGAACCCGAGCCCGTTCGATCCGTGCGATCAGATCCCGCTCGACGCCATCAACGCCATGGGCCTGGGCTTCACCCCGCCCGACCATGAAGACGGCCTGCGTTGCCACTACGACGCCGGTAACTACCAGATGGCAGTCGAGCCCATTGTCTGGCGGACGTACGAGCAGACGCTGCCGGCCGACGCCGTCGAGCTGAACATCGGCGGACATCGTGCCGCGCAGTACTGGATCATGAAGCCCACCGACTGGAATGACCGCTGGTGGGTGACCTGCATGATCACCTTCAAGACCAGCTACGGCCTGATCAACCAGTCGATGTTCTACTCGCCGATCGAGTCGCCCGACCGGCCGGACTGCCTGCAGACCAACCTGCAGCGCGCCAACCAGCTGGTGCCGTTCTACAAGTTCTGATCGCGAGACGTCGGGCCGTGTGTAGCCACACCTAGCTGGACTCGAGTGCTGATCGGACACCCGTGTGCCCGAAGTCATCGCCCTTCCACAACAATGGCTCGCGACGGTCGATCGCCAGCGCATAAGCGAAGCAGTCACCGAAGTTGAGGCCCGCGGGGTGGCCACTGCCTTTCCCGAAGTCGCGATAGGCCTGGCGGGCCAAAAGCGCCTGACGCTCCGTGACCGGCTCGATGATGACCCCTGCGGTGCCCAGCAGCTCGTCCAGCTTGGAACTCAGCGCAGGGTCTCGGTCCCGGTCCACGATGATGCCGCATTCAACGTAATTTCCGGCCGAGAGCCTTCGGGGCGCACCGGCCACGATCGCACGCGAGTACACGGCCGCGTCGTTCTCGTCGCGCAGGATGGCGATGATTGATGACGTATCGATGATCATCTGGGAAGTCCCAGTTCGTCATACAACAACTCCCCGTGGTCGATGAGCATTGTTTCCTGACTCATTCGACTGGCCGCCTCCCGGCCGATCGCCAGCAAGCGTTCGGCTAGATCATCGGCTTGCAGTCGTCGGAGTCGGTCGTTCACCGCTGCCGCGACGGCCTGCGCCTGCGACTCGCCGGTGATCCTCGCGATCTCCTTCACCGCCTCATGGACGGCCGGGTCTTTGATGTTCAGGGCCATGATTGGTACCTTTCTACCTCTTCGATGGTACCAATGAGCCAATACGACGGTCATGCCGTATTCGCCCGGCGCGGCCGCGCCCGGTCGTACGCTGCCGCAAACCGAGCCCATTGCCCCCCGCTCGGAGGGACAGCAGCGTAGCTGCGGTCCGTGCCACACGCCCTCTGGTGCAACCAATTCAGGACTTCGTCGAAATCTGCGTCCTCCAGTGCAGGGAGTCGCAGCATGCCCCCACACGCGGCGAGTTGCTCCTCGTAGCGATCCTCCCAGCATTCGGTCCGCCAACCGCTCCACAATTTCGGCAGTGCCCGGAACACACCCATGACGTCGGCGGTGTTCCATACCCCGACCGCATTTCGCGGCACATCGATGTGCACTCCCCCTTCGGGGATCTTGTCGAGGCGCAGTTGCTGGACGCCTTCGCCAGGCAACTTGTCGAGCAGTGCCGGCCCGTGCCATGCCTTGCTGTCGCCCCACCACAACGGCCACATCCGCAATACCCCCACCTCATCAACGACGGAAACCAAGTGACACAAGGCGTTTCGCGATCTCGCCAGCTTTGGCGCAGAGAGGACATCTAGTGGCGGCAGGTCAAACTTCTTCCCGACGTAGCCGCCAATTTCGGCGGTGCCGTCATAGGCGTAGCGGATCTCATAGCCCGGCCACAGCTCGGCGAGCGCCGCCAGGATGGTGCGCCGGAACGGCATGTCCACCATGAGGTTGTCACCGAAGAAGACAACCCGCCGCCGATCGAAGTCGAAGACCGCACCACCGTCGCACCACAGCGGATCAGTCCACCAGTCGTGGGACTGCCGCCGCCCCAGCGATTCCAGGAATTGCAAGGCCAGGTCCGGCCCGCCGATTAGTAGGTCCACCATGCGGCAGCCCTCGCAATGCGAGTAAACGTACTGCCACTCTTGATCTTTCACGACAACAATGTTCGCTCGATTGCCCATCGAACAACCCCCAGCTCGTTGGGTGCGGACATGTGCCGCACCAGTTGCGTCCGGTCTACTCCGAGGGTCTGACAGATTTTTCGGTGCGCGCCGCCAGAGTCGGACACCATCGCGGCCGTCACGGTCCCCAGCAAGTCGGTACCCTTCGAAAACGTGAGCTCCCGAATCGCCCGTCTTGGCTCCCGGTTGCTGAGCCGCGTCCTCGACGTCCCGCCTCCGACGACGGACTACACCGTCAGCCGAGTCATCACCCCGATGCGTGACGGCGTCGACCTCGTCGGCAGCCACTTCGCCCCCACCGGTGTCGCCAAGGGCACCCTGCTGGTGCGGTGCCCCTACGGCCGCGGCTTCCCGTTCGGCCCGGTATTCGGCGCGACGTACGCCCGCCGCGGCTACCACGTACTGCTGCAGAGCGTGCGCGGCACGTTCGGCTCCGGCGGCGACTTCGAACCCATGGTCAATGAGATCGCCGACGCCGTGGACACCGCCGCCTGGTTGCGGGACCAGCCGTGGTTCACCGGGTCGTTCGCGACGATGGGGTTGTCGTACCTGGGCTTCACCCAGTGGGCGCTGCTCACCGATCCCCCGCCTGAGCTGAAGGCCGCGATCATCACCGTCGGCCCCCATGACTTCGCCGAGTCAACCTGGGGCACAGGCGCATTCACGCTCGACAACTTCCTGGGCTGGAGCGACATGATGGCCCACCAGGAAGACGCGCGGCTGGCCGTCGGGGTCCGGCAATTCCGGGCACCGCGCTTGGTCGCCCGCACCCACGGCCAGGCGCCGGCCGGCGCCGCCGGACGTCAGCTGCTGGGTTCCGGAGCGGCCTGGTACGAATCGTGGCTGAGCCACCCCGACGGCACCGATCCGTTCTGGGAGAACATGGCCCTCGCCGACACCCTCGACAAGGTCGACGTGCCGGTGCTGCTGATCGGCGGCTGGCAGGACCTGTTCCTCGAGCAGACCCTGGCCCAGTTTCAGCACCTGCACCAGCGTGGCGTGCCCACCGCGGTCACCATCGGGTCGTGGACCCACAGCCAGGTGATGACCCGCGGCGGTGCCATGGTGCTGCGCGAATCACTGGCCTGGCTCGACACCCATCTGGCCGAGAAAACCGCCGCCCCTGAACGCCCCGCGGTGCGGGTCGAGGTCAACGGGCAGGGCTGGCTGGCCATGCCGGACTGGCCACCGGTCGCCACCGAACTCGAGTTGTACCTGCAGCCCGCGCATCGCCTCGGTGCCACCGCGCCCGCCGACACCGCGCCGCCGTCGCGATTCACGTTCGATCCCGCCGCGCCGACCCCCACGCTCGGCGGCCGGCTGCTGTCGTCGGCCGCGGGCTATCAGGAGGATTCCGCGCTGAGCCGGCGGCCCGACGTCGTCGATTTCACCGGCGAACCACTGGCCGAGGATCTGTACCTGATCGGCAACCCGGTGATCGAACTGGCGCTGTCGTGCGACAACCCGAACCGGGATATCTTCGTCCGGCTCAGTGAGGTCGACGCGCAAGGCAAGTCCCGCAACGTCAGCGACGGATTCCACAGGCTCGCAACACCTTTGGGCGAACCTGAGACACTGCGACTCGAGCTCGACGCCGTCGCGCACCGGATCCCGGCCGGGTCCCGGCTGCGGGTGGTGGTCGCGGGCGGTTGCCACCCCCGGTACGACCGCAACCTCGGCACCGGCGAGCCAGTCGTCTCCGGTGAGCACATGGTCCCGGCGACGCACACGGTGCATCACGGCGCAGGCGGAGTGTCCCGGCTGCTGCTGCCGAAGGTGGCGCTGTCAGCCGACTGAGTCCCGCACCCGTTGCGCGATGGCGGCCAGCGCCGCGTCGTCGTACACCGGCGGGCCCCACTCGGGAGTGACGGGCACGTCCACCCAGCTGCGGCAGCCCGCGTAGTCGGGAGTGCGGGGCAACCGAATCGGCGCCACAAGGGGTTTCGCCTGCACCACCAGCACCGTCAGCCGGTGCCGGGGCCGGAAATCCAGCCGGTCGTTCTGCACGGATTCAGCAGTCCAGATGTGCAGATCGGCGATGGCGTCCAGGTGCTCCGGGTGCTCTACTGCCACGGCGGCAACGACTTTCGCGCCGCCGCTCAGCAGTATGTCGGTATCGGTGCTGTCCCCCGCCGCCCGGTCCAGCAGGTCGCTGAACTCGGGCCGGACCCGTGCCGCGTGGCTGTGCTCGACCGTCGGGAAGAACACGAACTCCGGCGCCGATACCTCGAATCGTTTCTCCCCGATGCCGCCCTTGCGCAGCAGTACCGTCTGACGGCCGTCGAGCAGGGCCTGCACCGCCGCGCCCCACTCCTTGAGCGCGGGCGAATTCACTTGGCGGCCAACCTCGCTTGCACCTCGGGCCGCCGCAGCGGCGGCACCGTCTTCGGTGGCTGTCGACGGGCCGGCAGCTGGCTCAGCAGTCTCTCGGTGACGGCCGTGACCTCGGCGACCGCCACTTCGAAGGCGTCGACATTGGCGGCGGTGGGTCGGGTGATCCCGCTGACCTTGCGGATGTACTGACGCGCGGCGGCCTCGATCTCCTCGGCCGTGGCGGCCGGTTCCAGGCCACGCAGTTCGGTGATGTTGCGGCACATGGCCTCCACGATAGGCCGGTTCGGGCCGCAAGTTACGGTGTCGGTGGGTGACCGCCAAGCAAGGAGCCAACGTGACCGACGTTCTACTCAACGACACCACCGACCGGGTACGCACCCTGACGCTGAACCGGCCCAAGTCCCGGAACGCGCTGTCGTACGAGCTTCGCGATGCCTTCTACGGCGCTCTGCGCCAGGCCGAGGCCGATCCCGATGTCGACGTGGTGATCCTGACCGGCGCCGACCCGGTGTTCTGTGCCGGCCTCGACCTCAAGGAGCTCGGCGAGGGCGCGGACCTGCCGGACATCTCGCCGAAGTGGCCGAACATGACCAAGCCCGTGATCGGCGCCATCAACGGCGCCGCGGTCACCGGTGGCCTGGAACTGGCCCTGTACTGCGACATCCTGATCGCCTCGGAGAACGCCAAATTCGCCGATACCCACGCGCGGGTCGGCCTGCTGCCGACCTGGGGTCTGAGTGTGCGACTGCCCCAGAAGGCCGGCATCGGACTGGCCCGCCGGATGAGCCTGACCGGCGACTACCTGTCGGCCGGCGAGGCGCTGCGGGCCGGGCTGGTCACCGAGGTGGTGCCGCACGACGAGCTGCTCCCGACCGCGCGCCGTGTCGCGGCCTCGATCGTCGGCAACAACCAGAACGCTGTGCGCGCGCTGCTGGATTCGTACCACCGCATCGACGGCTCGCAGACCGACGCCGGGCTGTGGATCGAAGCCGCATCGGCCCGCAAGTGGATGGACTCCTCCAGCGGCAACGACATCGCCGCCAACCGCGACGCCGTCATGCAGCGCGGCCGCACCCAGGTCTGAACCGCCGAACGTGGAGTAGATCGCGAAGAATCTCTAGATCCTCGCGATCTACTTCACGATGGGCTGGACTCGTACAGCCAACGGCCGGACAGGGCACGCCAGCCGACGAACACCAGCCGCAGCACCAGGAAGGTGCTCAGCCCGGACCAGATGCCGGCCAGGCCCCAGCCGAAGGCCAGCGACAACCAGATCAGTGGCAGGAAGCCGACGAGCCCGCTGATCAGCGTGGCGTTGCGCATGAACTTCGCGTCGCCGGCGCCCAGCAGCACCCCGTCGAGCGCGAAAACGATGCCGGCGATGGGCAATTGGGCCACCATGAACCACCACGGAACGCCGATCTGAGCCCGCACGGCGTGGTCGGCGGTGAACACTGCGGGCAGCACGCCGGAGCCCAGCGCGAACACCGCAGCCAGCACCGCCGCGGCGGCAGCCGAATACACCGTCACGCGCCACGCCACCGTCTTGGCGTGACCCGGCTCCCCCGCCCCGAGAGCCGCGCCGACCAGCGACTGTGCCGCGATCGCCAACGAATCCAATACCAGCGCAAGGAAATTCCACAGCTGCAGCACCACCTGATGAGCGGCGACGGCAGCCGCACCGAACCGGGCCGCAACCGCACCCGCGGACAGGAAGCACACCTGGAAGGCCAGGGACCGCAGCACGAGATCGCGACCCAAGGTCAGTTGAGCGCGCAGCACGTCAGGCCGTAGCCGCAGCGAAACCCGTTCGGACAGCAGCGCATACCCGAACAACGCCGCGGCGATCCACTGCCCGATCAGGTTCGCCACCGCCGAGCCCGTCAGGCCGAGCCGCGGAAACCCGAGCCATCCGAAGACCAGCAGCGGACAGAGCACCGCTGAAATACCCACGCCGACAAGCACATACCGCAGTGGCCGGACCGTGTCCTGCACGCCGCGCAGCCAGCCGTTGCCGGCCAAGGAAATGAGGATGGCCGGTACGGCCAGGATCGCGATGCGCAACCACGGCAGAGCCGTTTCGGCGATGCCACCACCAGAGCCGGCAATGGCCGTCAGCAATACCGGCGCCAGCGCCTCCACCACAACCACGATGAGCACGCCGAGGGCCAGTGCCAGCCACGTGGCCTGAACACCCTCCCCGACCGCACCGGCGCGGTCACCCGCACCGAAGCTGCGGGCCGAACGCGACGTCGTGCCGTACGACAGGAATGTCAGCTGCGAACCGACCAGGCTCAGGATCAGCCCGCCCACCGCCAGGCCGGCCAGCGGCAGCGCGCCCAACCGGCCCACCACGGCGGTGTCCAGCAGGAGATAGATCGGCTCGGCGGCAAGCACCCCGAGCGCGGGAAAGGCCAGCCCTGCGATGCGCCGACCGGTGACCCCGGTGGTCATGACGCGCACACCCGTCGGCCGCGAGCGGCACATAAGTGCACGCCAAACACGGCATGTCGCCGTACAAACACGGCCGCTCGCGGGGAGGGGGAAAGCACTAACTCAGCGCGGCGATGAGGGCCGCGACGACGTCGTCGGCGCTACCGGTCGGCGAGTAGCCTGCCGCGAATCGGTGGCCGCCGCCGCCGAACGAACTGGCCAGCACCGACACATCGACCTCGGTCTTGGCGCGCAGGGACACCGACCAGCCGCCGGGCTCGATCTCTTTGAGCACCGCGGCCACCTCGGCCTCGGATGTGGTCCGCACGATGTCGACGATGCTCTCGACCTCTTCCGACCGCGCACCCGCGTACTCCTGGTGTGGCACAACGGCATACACCAGGCCCTTGCCGCCAGCGGCATCAGGGACGAGGCACGCCGACGACAGCACCCGGGACAGCATGGGCAGCCATGAATACGGGTGAGTGTCGAACAGCGCGCGGCTGACCGCGGCGTTGTCCACCCCGATGTCCAGCAGTCGCGCCGCCAGCCGGTACGCGCGGGCACTGGCCCAGCGGAACGAACCGGTGTCGGTGGTCAGCCCCGCGTACAGGCAGTGCGCCACCGGCAGCTCGATCGGCTTGCCCCAGGCATCGAGCAGCTCGGCCACCAGCATGGTGGTCGAATCTGCCGACGGGTCAACGTAATTCGCGGTACCGAACAGCCGGTTCGAGGCGTGGTGATCGATCACCAGCACCTCCCGTCCCGGATCAGCCAGCTTGGCCAACGAGCCGAGCCGGTTCACGCTCGGGATGTCGACGGTGACCACCAGGTCGGCATCGGTGCGCATCTGGTCCGGAGGCACCAGCAGGTGCCCACCGGGCAGGGTCTGCAGCGAGTGCGGCACGGTCGCGGGCGCGGCAAAGCCAACCTGCACGTCCTTGCCAAATTCGTTGAGGACCAATGCGAGCGCGAGGCCCGCCCCGATGGTGTCGGCGTCGGGGTACACGTGGGCGACGACGCTGACGCTGTCGACCGCACCGAGTAGATCGGCCGCACCGCGCGCGTCAACCCGCGCGCCCTGCGGCCGAATCTCAGTCGTCGGTTCGATCGCCGTCACCCTGATCCCTGAGGCCCTCGGAATCGCTCTCCCCCACCACACGGTACGGATCGGCGTCACCGGCGTGCGTGGCACCCTCGCGGATCCGCGCCACATCCTCGTCGGCGGCGCGGGCCCGGGCCAGCAGCTCCTCCATTTTCAGAGCCGCATCGGGCACGGTGTCGCGCTCGAAAGTCAGTGTCGGGGTGAAGCGAACTCCGGTCCCCGCACCGACCCTCGTGCGCAACGCACCCTTGGCCTTCTCCAGGGCAGCCGCGACGCCGGCGTAGTCCGGCTCCTCGTCGAGGCTGGTCCCGATGACGGTGTAGTACAGCGTGGCGTCGTGCAGATCACCGGTCATCTTGGCATCGGTGATCGTCACGCCGTCGAGCCGCGGATCCTTGATCTCGTACTCGATCGCCGAAGCGACGATCGTCGAGATGCGCTTGGCCAATCGCTTGGCGCGTGCTGGATCTGCCATCGCTTACGTACGAGCCTTCTCGACGAGTTCGTACGTCTCGATGACGTCGCCTTCCTTGATGTCGTTGTAGGTCAGCGTCAGACCGCATTCGTAACCTTCGCGCACCTCGGTGGCGTCATCCTTCTCACGCTTGAGCGAGGACACCGTGAGGTTCTCGGCGATGACGATGTTGTCGCGCAGCAGACGGGCCTTGGCGTTACGCCGCATGAGGCCCGACTGCACGAGGCAACCAGCGATGTTGCCGATCTTCGACGACCGGAAGATGGCGCGGATCTCGGCGCGGCCGAGCTCCTTCTCCTCGTAGACCGGCTTGAGCATGCCCTTGAGCGCGCTCTCGATCTCGTCGATGGCCTGGTAGATCACCGAGTAGTACCGAATCTCGACACCCTCGCGGTTCGCCAGCTCGGTCGCCTTGCCTTCGGCACGGACGTTGAAGCCGATGATGATCGCGTCCGAGGCCGAAGCCAGGTTGACGTTCGTCTCGGTCACGCCACCGACACCACGGTCGATGACGCGCAGTTCCACCTCGTCGTCGATCTGGATGCCCATCAAGGCCTCCTCGAGCGCCTCGACGGTGCCCGAGTTGTCGCCCTTGAGGATCAGGTTCAGCTGGCTGGTTTCCTTCAGCGCCGAATCCAGGTCTTCCAGGCTGATGCGCTTGCGCGAACGTGCGGCCAGCGCGTTGCGCTTGCGCGCGCTGCGCCGGTCGGCGATCTGGCGGGCGATGCGGTCCTCGTCGACGACCAGCAGGTTGTCGCCGGCGCCGGGCACCGAGGTGAAGCCGATCACCTGGACCGGACGTGACGGCAGCGCCTCGTGGACGTCCTCTCCGTGCTCGTCGACCATGCGACGGACGCGGCCGTAGGCGTCACCGGCGACGATCGAGTCACCGACCCGCAGCGTGCCGCGCTGGATCAGCACCGTGGCGACCGGACCGCGACCGCGGTCCAGGTGCGCCTCGATCGCCACACCCTGAGCTTCCATGTCGGGGTTGGCCCGCAGGTCAAGCGAGGCATCCGCGGTCAGCAGCACTGCTTCGAGCAGACCGTCGATGTTGGTGCCCTGCTTGGCCGAGATGTCCACGAACATGGTGTCGCCGCCGTACTCCTCGGCCACCAGGTTGTACTCGGTCAGCTGCGCCCGGATCTTCTGCGGATCCGCGCCTTCCTTGTCGATCTTGTTGACCGCCACCACGATCGGCACATCAGCGGCCTGAGCGTGGTTGATGGCCTCCACCGTCTGCGGCATGACGCCGTCGTCGGCGGCGACCACCAGGATCGCGATGTCGGTGGCCTTGGCACCACGGGCACGCATGGCGGTGAACGCCTCGTGACCCGGGGTGTCGATGAACGTCACCAGACGCTCGTTGCCATCCAGCTCGGTCAGCACCTGGTAGGCGCCGATGTGCTGGGTGATACCGCCGGCTTCGCCCTCGCGGACGTTCGCCTTACGGATGGTGTCCAGCAGTCGGGTCTTACCGTGGTCGACGTGGCCCATGACGGTGACCACAGGCGGCCTGCTGGCCAGGTCGTCCTCGTCGCCGGCGTCCTCGCCGTAGGTGAGGTCGAACGACTCGAGCAGCTCGCGATCCTCGTCCTCCGGGGACACGACCTGCACGACGTAGTTCATCTCGCCGCCCAGCAGCTCGAGGGTCTCATCGCCCACCGACTGGGTGGCGGTGACCATCTCGCCCAGGTTGAACAGCGCCTGCACCAGCGAAGCCGGGTTGGCGTTGATCTTCTCGGCGAAGTCGCTCAGCGACGCGCCGCGAGCGAGGCGGATGACCTCGCCGTTGCCGTGCGGCAACCGCACGCCACCGACGATCGGGGCCTGCATGTTCTCGTATTCGGCGCGTTTCGCGCGCTTCGACTTACGGCCACGACGAGGCGCGCCACCGGGACGCCCGAAGGCACCCGCGGCACCGCCGCGCTGACCGGGACGACCGCCGCCACCACCGGGGCCACCGCCACCGGGAGCGCCGCCGCCACCGGGACGACCACGGAAGCCACCAGCAGCACCTGCGCCGGCACCAGCACCACCGCCGGCGCCACCGCCGCGGTAGTTACCGCCGCCACCGGCACCGCCGGGACGAGGGCCGCCTGCGCCGCCACCCGGACGGGGACCGCCACCGGGGCGCGGACCGCCCGGACGACCGACGGCACCCGGACGGGCACCCGGCGGACGCGGAGGCATGTTGCCCGGCGTGACACCGGGACGCGGGCCGCCACCCGGACGGGGGCCACCGGCGCCGGGACCCGGACGCGGTCCACCGGGACCGGCCTGCGGACGCGGTGCCGGCCGGTCGACCGGCTGCTGGGAAGAGAAGGGGTTGTTGCCGACGCGCGGAGCCCGCGGGGCCGGCTTGGGTGCGCCGGGTCGCGGACCCGGAGTAGCACCCGGGGTGGCCGGACGCGGCTGGGCCGGAGCCGCCGAAGCGGCGGGCGCTGCCGGCTCCGGCGCAGCCGGTGCCTGGGGCTGCGGAACAGCAGGCTTGGGCGCACCGGGCTTGGGTCCACCGGCGGCGGGTGCCGACGGTGCGACTACCTCTGCTGCCGGAGCTGCGGCCGGCGCTGCCGGTGCAGGTGCGACGGGAGCCGCGACGGGTGCCGGCTTGGGTGCGCCGGGCTTCGGGCCACCCGACGGCCGGGCGGCCGCGGGCGCGGCCGGCGCCTCGGACTTGGCGGGCTTGCCGCCGCCGAACGCCTCACGCAACCGGCGTGCGACGGGCGCCTCCACAGTGGAGGACGCAGATTTGACGAATTCGCCCTGTTCGCTCAGCCGAGCGAGTACTTCCTTGCTGGTCACACCGAGTTCTTTGGCCAACTCGTGTACGCGTGCCTTACCTGCTGCCACTTCTCTCCTCATCGTGAGGCGTCAGCGGTAGTAGGCCGCGCCTCGGTTTAGCTATGACGCATGGTCATCGGGACTTCACGGTGTGCTCATGTTCTTCGCTACCTGTTCTGGTTGCTGTGGTGTTCAGGGCCCATCAGTCCGGTATGGCACTGAAGAACTCTTCGACCGCAGAGGTGTCCGGCGAACCGGTGATGCGCAACGCTCGGGCGAATGCTCGCCGCCGAACTGCCGCGTCGAGGCACTGCTGAACGGGGTGCAACCACGCACCCCGACCCGGCAGGTTACCCGCTGAATCGACCGAGACGGCGCATTTACCGTCCCCGTCGCGTACAGCTGCCACTCGAAGCAAGTCGACGGCCAGCTCTCGTTTCCGGCAGCCGATGCAGGTACGCACCGGGGCTGTCGGAGTCTCGCGCTGGATCACAGTGCAGTCTACCGTCTCGGGGCCCTTGAACTTCAATCGCGGTCGCGGCCCCGACACGCCGCCGGTAACTGCGGGTTTTCGCCTCAGCGGTCGCGGCCACCACCATGGCCTGCCGACCGGCCGCCGGCGTCCGCCTCCCGACCCCCCGCCGGCGCACCCGCACCGTCGGCGTCGCTGCGGATGTCGATACGCCAACCGGTGAGCCGCGCCGCCAGACGCGCGTTCTGGCCCTCCTTGCCGATCGCCAGCGACAGCTGGAAATCGGGCACCACGACCCGCGCCGCGCGCTGCAACTCGTCGATCACCGTCACCGACACGACCTTGGCCGGCGACAGGGCGTTGGCGACGAACTTCGCCGGGTCCTCGTCGTAGTCGATGATGTCGATCTTCTCGCCCGAGAGCTCGCTCATCACGTTGCGCACGCGCTGACCCATCGGTCCGATGCAGGCGCCCTTGGCGTTCAGCCCCGGCACCCGCGACGCGACGGCGATCTTGGACCGGTGTCCGGCCTCACGTGCGACGGCGACGATCTCCACCGACTCGTCGGCAATCTCGGGGACCTCCAGCGAGAAGAGCTTGCGCACCAGGTTCGGGTGGGTCCGCGACAGCGTGATGACGGGTTCGCGGGCGCCGCGGGCCACCCCGACGACGTAGCAGCGCACCCGGTCGCCGTGGACGTAGGTCTCCCCCGGCACCTGCTCGGCGGCCGGGATCACGCCCTCGGAGCCCTTGGCCTCGGTGCCGACCCGGACCACCACGAGGCCGCGGGCGTTGGCCCGGGCGTCGCGCTGGATCACGCCGGCGACGATGTCGCCCTCGCGGGCCGAGAACTCGCCGTAGTTCTTCTCGTTCTCGGCGTCGCGCAGCCGCTGCAGGATGACCTGCCGCGCGGTGGTCGCCGCGATCCGGCCGAATCCCTCTGGGGTGTCGTCCCACTCGTGGATGACGGTCCCGTCGGTGTCGGTCTGACGCGCGATCACCCGCACGATGCCCGACTTGCGGTCGATGTCGATGTACGCGTCGGGCTCGTGCCCTTCGGTGTGGCGGTAGGCAGTCAGCAGCGCCGTCTTGATGGTGTCGACGACGACGTCGACCGTGATTCCCTTGTCCGCCTCGATGGCATGTAGTGCCGCCATGTCGATGTTCATCCCTCGGCCCCCTCTCCGGTCATACCCGCCAGCTCCAGTTCCCGGCGATTGGGTGGTGAAAATTCAACCTGTACAACAGCTTTCGAAATATCCGTGAGCGCGACGGTGGTCACCGACAGCACGCCCCGGTTGGCGACGACCAGTTGGATCGCGCTGCCGTCGTGCTCGCCCAGCCGGCCCGTCAGCGACTTGCCGTCGGCCAGGGTCAGCTCGACCTTGCGACCGCGGGCGCGGCGGTAGTGCCGCTCCGCGGTCAGCGGACGCTCCACACCGGGCGAGGTGACCTCCAGCACATAGGGCTCGGAATCGGCGGTCACCTGGTCCAGCAGCTCGGCTGCGACGCGCGACAGGTCGGCGACCGCATCCAGGTCCAGACCCGAGTCACCGTCGGCCACCACGACGATCCGCGGGGGGCGTGCGGCGGCGTCCACCCGCACGTCCTCGATGTCGTATCCGGCGTCCGCGAAAGCACTGCTGAGCAGCTCAAGCACCTGGCCTGTGGTCGGTAACCGACTGGGTAGCAGCGGTTGTTCCGGCGTGTCCCGGGCCACGGCGAGCTCCTCATCTTGAGTTGTGCGGACAGGGCCCCCAGAAGGGTGAACCCGGTACCAACGATACGCCAGCAGCGCATGGCCGAATGGCAATCGCGGCTGCGGCGCCGGAGAACATCCGGCCGGACGGTGCCGGGCAGCCGGTATCGGCAATGGCAGGATGTGGCTGTGCCGCACACCGAAACCACCGTCAGCCGACGGCGTGTCCTGCTGGGCACGGCCGCACTGGCGCTGCTCGGCGGCGCGGTGTCGGCTTGCGGATCGGCACCGCAGCGCGATCCCGCCCTCGACATCCTGAACGCCGAGCTCGACCGGGCCCGCAAGGACAGTCAGCTGGCCACTTCCGCCACCACCGGCGTGCCGCCCCAGGTGGCGGCGGCGCTGACGGCCGTCGCGGCACTGCGCGACGCGCACGCCCGGGCACTGGCCGACGAACTCACCCGGATGGGCAGCCCGCCGCCGGCCGCACCGTCGTCCACCACCGAGACGTCGGCGACCCCGGCCGCGACCACCGGCACCACGCCTCCACCGGCGCCCCCGACACCTCAGGAAGTCGTTGCGGCGCTGGAACAGGCGGCTGACAGCACGGGCCGTGCCGCAGCCGGTCAATCCGGTTACCGCGCCGGGCTGCTGGCGTCGATCTCCGCCGCCTGCACCGCGGCACACACCGTCACGCTCGCCGGGCAGGCACCATGACCAGCCCGCAACCCACCCCCACTCGGCCGGGCAGCCCCGCCGACGCCGCGCTGTACGACGCGGTTGCTGCCGAGCACGGCACCATCTACGGCTACGGCCTGGTGTCGGCGCACACCACACCCGACGTCAATGATCTGGTCGCCCAGGCCATGGCCCAGCATCGGACGAACCGCGAAGCCGCCATCACCGCACTGGCGGGACGATCGGTGCCCGCGCCGCTGCCGGCCGCGGGCTATCAGCTCCCGATCGACGCCAACAACCCCGGCGACGCGGCCAAGCTGGCCCTGCAGATGGAAGAGGAGACCGCCGTCGCCTGGCGCGCGGTCGCCGAGCAGGCCACCACCACCGAAGACCGGACCCTGGCCGTCAAGGCCCTCACCGACAGCGCGGTGCTGGCCGCACGGTGGCGCGCGGTGCTCGGGGTGACGCCGGCCGTCGTGGCATTCCCCGGCGGCACCGAGTAGTCCACTCACTGCGCCGAGTGGCCAGTTATCGCACGGTTTTTCCGCAAACGCGTGCAACAACTGGCCGTTCGGCGATCGGGCTATCCGGCCAGTGCTGCCGTGATCGCGGCCGCGGCGCCGTCTGCCGGAACCTCGGTCTTCTCACCGGTGTGCCGGTTGCGCAGCTCGACGGTGCCGTCGGCCCAGCCGCGTCCGACCACGACGATCCACGGCACACCCAGCAGCTCGGCGTCCTTGAACTTCACGCCCGGCGAGGCGGTGCGGTCGTCGAACAGCACGTCGAGGCCGAGCCGGTCGAGTTGGCCGGCCAGCTCGGTCGCGCCGGTGCGGGCTTCGGCGTCCTTGTTCGCGATGACCACGTGCACGTCAAAGGGCGCGACGGAGCTCGGCCAGCGCAGCCCGAGCTCGTCGTGGTGCTGTTCGGCGATCACCGCAACCATCCGCGACACCCCGATGCCGTAGGAGCCCATGGTCAGCCGCACCGGCTTGCCGTTCTCGCCGAGCACATCGGCGCTGAAGGCGTCGGTGTACTTGCGGCCCAGCTGGAAGACGTGCCCGATCTCGATGCCGCGGGCCGACACCAGCGGCCCGGCACCGTCGGGTGACGGGTCGCCGTCGCGGACGTCGGCGGCCTCGATGGTGCCGTCGGCCACGAAGTCACGGCCCGCGACCATCCCGACGATGTGCTTGTTCGGCGCGTCGGCACCGGTGATCCAGGACGAGCCGTCGACGATCCGCGGGTCGACCAGGAAGCGAATACCATTGTCCAACAAGGCTTTCGGACCAACATAGCCCTTCACCAGGAACGGGTTGGCGGCGAAATCGGCGTCATCGAGCAGCGCGTACTCCGCGGGCTCGAGCGCCGCGCCGAGTCGCTTCTCGTCGATCTCGCGGTCACCCGGCACACCGATGCCGAGCAGTTCCCACTCGCCACCCGGCTGACGCACCTTCAGCAGCACGTTCTTCAAGGTGTCGGCGGCGGTGATCTCGCGGCCCAGACCGGCCGTGTTGGCCCAGTCCACCAGGGTGGCGATGGTCGGGGCGTCGGGAGTGTCGTGCACGACGGCCGCGGGCTGGCCGTCGATCGGCAGCGACTCAGGCACCGCGGTGACGACAGCTTCGACGTTGGCCGCGTAGCCGGACTGCACGCAACGCACGAAGGTGTCCTCGCCGACCTCGCTCTCGGCCAGGAACTCCTCGGAGGCACTGCCACCCATGGCGCCCGACACCGCGGACACGATGACGTACTTGACCGCCAGCCGGTCGAAGATGCGCTGGTAGGCCTCGCGGTGCGCCTCGTAGGCGTCCTTGAGTCCACTGTCGTCGATGTCGAACGAGTACGAGTCCTTCATGATGAACTCGCGGCCGCGCAGGATGCCGGCGCGGGGACGCGCCTCGTCGCGGTACTTGGTCTGGATTTGGTACAGCCGCAGCGGGAAGTCCTTGTACGACGAGTACTCCCCCTTGACCGTCAGGGTGAACATCTCCTCGTGGGTGGGTCCCAGCAGGTAGTCGTTCTTGCGGCGGTCCTGCAGACGGAACAGGTTGTCGCCGTACTCGGTCCACCGATCCGTGGTCTCGTAGGGCGCGCGCGGCAGCAGCGCCGGGAACAGGATCTCCTGGGCGCCGATGGCGTTCATCTCACTGCGGACGACGGCCTCGATCTTGCGCAGCACCTTCAGGCCGAGCGGCAGCCAGCTGTACAGGCCGGGCGCGATCGGGCGGACGTAGCCGGCCCGGATCAGCAGCTTGTGGCTCGGCACTTCGGCGTCGGCGGGGTCGTCGCGCAGGGTGCGCAGGAACAGCTCGGACATGCGGGTGATCACGGGAGGCCAGCCTAGTCGCGGCCCTGCCAGGTACAGACACACACCTCATTGCCTTCGGCGTCGGCGAGCACCCAGAATGCGGGGGCTGCCCCGTCACTGAGCAGCACACCGCCCGCGGCCAGCGCCGCCTCGATCCGTGCCGGGGCCTCGTCGTGTGGGACATCGACGTCGAGATGGATCCGGTTGCGCTGCGGCCGCGGGACGTCCATCTGCTGGAACCACAGGGCCGGGCCGCGACCGGTCGGGTCGACGAGTCCCCCGCTCAGATCCGACGGACCCGCTTCGTCCACATAGCCGGTGACGGCCCGCCAGAACGGGCGGACCGCAGGGATGTCGAGGGCATCGATCGCGATCTCGAGGGCCTGCACCGATACCCCGCCCGGCGTGGTCGTTGCGCCGCGCGCGGCAAGGCACTCCGAGATGCGCCGCGCCAGCGCGATGTCGTGCTCCGTGACGCCCTCGTCCGAGCGCACTCGCAACACGACGCGGTCGGCACGTATATCGATGGCCAAGTGCCCCTGCGACTCTGAGCCGGTTTCCTCGACCACCGCGGCCGCCAGCGCCGCGGCAGCTGCCAGGCCGGACGTCAGCACCTCGGCGTACACCGCACCCAGCACCAAACACCAGCCCAGCGGACTCACCACATCGGAAATCTCTTGGCGCAGCATCATGATTCGGTCCCCGCGACCACGTCGCACCCCTTGGCAGTCATGCCTCCTGCATAGCACTGCGGTGCCGGGTGCCGGTCAGATGCTCGCGCTGTCGAAGGCCACCCTCAGAGCAGCGCCTGGTTCACCACGCGCTCGTAGGCACTCTTGTCCGCCGCGGTGACCGACGGGCCGAACTGCACCACGATGTTCATCGCCTCGAAGGTGCTCGGCGTGGCGCCGGAGTAGCTCGCGGCGGCGCCCGTGGTGGAGAACACCAGCACCGTGACCGTGTCCGTCTCGATGGCCTCGATGCATCTGATGTCCGGGCATTTCTGCTTGGCCACGTCCCGCGGGTTCGACACGGCCAGGCCCGCCGCGCCCATGTCCTTCACCACTTCCGCAGCGGTGACGGTATTGAGCATCGGGGCCCCCGACAGCGCACCGGCCTGTGGGCCGGGAGCCGGTGGACGCTGGCAGCCGGTGACCACGGTGGCGGCCAGCACGGTCGCGATGAGCATCGTCCGAGCGCCAGTAGCCGTCATACGCCATGTGTAGCAGCGGAACCTGGAGCCCCGACCACCGGGCGACGATGACGACCGGCTAGAGCGTCGGAGCGGCGTGCGGGCCGGCCGCAGTCGTCGGGCCCGGGGTGCCGGGCCTCGTCGGCGTGCCGGGCGCACTCCCAGCCTTCGGCGTCCCGATCTTCCCCGCGATCCACGGCAGCGAATCAGCGAATGACTCGTTGGCGAAGCCCCAGTCGTGCAGACCGAGGAGTGCCCGGACCTCGGCGTTGATCCCGTGCTGCTGGGCAATCTCGCAGAGAGTACCCGCGGCGATGTCCTGGCCCTCCGGGTTCGCGCGGGCATCACGCGGGACGCCGGGGCCGGGTGCATTGCACGCGGCGGCGGTGCCAGGAATCTCGAACAGGCCAGAGATGCCGTGGTAGCGGCCGTACTGTCGCATCACGGTGCTCGGATCGAACTCAGCCCATTTGGCTGCGTCACCGCCATAGAGCCGCGCGATGGTCTGGTCCTTGGTGCCGATGTTCGGGCTCAGATCGCCGGCGATGTCGACGAACGCGCTGAAAAGGTTGGGATGGCGCGTAGTCAGCTGCACCGCGCAGGTGCCGCCCATCGACCAGCCGACGATGCCCCAGTGCTCGGGCTTGGGGCTGACGCCGAAGTTCGAGATCAGGTACGGCACCACCTCTTTGGTCAGGTGGACCGACGAGTTGCCGTGGCTGCCGTTGACGCATTCGGTGTCGTTGTTGAACGAACCTGTGGCGTCGGCGAAGACGAACACCGGCGCCTCACCGCCGTGCGCCGCCGCGTAGTTGTCGATCGTCGCCTTGGCGTTGCCCGCCCAGATCCAATCCGCCGGGGTGTTCAGCTGCGAGCCGATCATCATGACCGTCGGCAGCGGCGGAGGCGGATTGCTGGCGAACCACGCGGGCGGCAGGTAGACGAGTTCGGCGCGGTGCGTGAAATTCGATTCTTGCGAGCTGGTCGAGACCGGCACCACCACCCCACGCGGCGGCCGGATGCCCTTGAGCTGCATGGCCGTCACCGTCCAGCGGTCGACCTCGTCGGGCACCTTGCCGACGGTGAACTTGTGCCACGCCACGTACGCCGTCGGGAAGTAGCCGACCCACAGATTCAGCATCAGCAGCGCGCAGACGACGCACAGCGGCACGGCCACCAAGGCCATTCCGCGGCGCCGCCAGTGGGACCCGCGCCAGCCGAGGATCAGGACCGTGGCGGCGAACCCGCCGAGCGCCGTCCAGATCCACAGCCCCACCGGCGCCGGGTCACCGGCGATACCGAGCGAGGTGATGTACCAGTACAGGGCGCCGGCGGACGCGGCGCCGACGGCCGAGGCCACGGGCAGCCGCCTGACGCTCCACTGCGGAGACCGTCGCCCGACCGCGCAGCACAGTGCCGCGAAAGTCAGCAGCTGGATGGTGAAAGGCAGCCACCCATGCGTCAGCGACGCATGGGTGACGAACGAAGGCACGCCGAAATTATCCAGGAAGAAACTGCGCGGGCTTAGAGCTCTCCCGCGTCCAGCGCTTCCTTGGTGTCCTGCGCCGCCGCGACCTCGTCGGCGGTGTAGGTGATGAACAGCGCCACCACACCGACGATCACTGCCACCGCGGCGACCCAGAGCAGGCCGTAGGTGTAACCGTGGTCGAGGGCGGTGTGCTGCGCCTCATTCATCTTGGCGACCGGACCCGTGGTCCCGCCCAGGTACAGGGTGCGCGAGGTGATGACGGCCTGGATGATGGCCAGCACCACCGGGCCACCGAGGTTCTGCAGCATCAGCGCGATGGCAGAGAGCGGGCCGATGTCGCTGAGCGCCACGCCGGCGATGGCCGACACGGTCAGCGGCACCACGATCATGCCGATGCCGAAACCACCGACGGTGATCGGGATGACCAGGTTCGGGAAGTACGGGATGCCGCCGTTGAGGGTGGAGCCGTAGATCATCGCGGCGAGCACCATGACGCCACCGGCGATCACCAGCACTCGCGGCGAGAACATCGCCACCAGCTGCGAGGACAGACCCAGCCCGACGCCGAGGGCGATGACGAATGGGATGAAGCCGATGCCCGCCTTCAGCGCGCTGTAACCCATGATGTCCTGCACGTACAGGCCGATCAGCACGGTCAGCGTGAACATCACGCCACCGGCCAGGAAGACGGCCGCGAAGGTCGCCACGCGGTTGCGGTCCCGGAACAGGTTGAACGGAACAACCGGGTGCTCGGCGGAACGCTCCACGAACAGGAAGGCCAGGAACAGCACGGCAGCCGCGGCACCGGAGCCCAGCGTCAGCGGGGACATCCAGCCCTTCTCCGGGCCCATCGAGAAGCCGAACACCGCCGCGGTGCAGGCCAGGGTCGCCAGGATGGCGCCGGCCGCGTCCAGCTTCATGCGCTCACGGTTGGTCTCGGTCAGGGTGGTGCGAGCCAGGTAGATCATGATGATGCCGATCGGCACGTTCACCAGGAATGCGTAGCGCCAGGAGAAGACGGTGAGGGCACCGCCGACCACGAGTCCCATCACCGAGCCGACGCCGGTCATGGCCGCGAAGATCGCGGTCGCGGCGTTTCGGGCCGGGCCCTTCGGGAACGTGGTGGCGACGAGCGCCAGGCCGGTCGGCGATGCGATGGCCGAACCGACACCCTGCAGCAGTCGGGCGGTGACCAGGGTGGTCTCGTCCCAGGCGACGCCGCAGAGGATGGAAGCGATGGTGAAGAGCGCGACACCGACGATGAAGGTGCGCTTGCGGCCGATGGTGTCGCCGAGGCGCCCACCGAGCAGCATCAGACCACCGAAGGTCAGCACGTAAGCGGTGATCACCCAGCTGCGGCCCGCGTCGGAGAGGCCGAGCTCGTCCTGAATCTTAGGAAGAGCAACGATGGCGACAGTGCTGTCCATCGTGGCCAGCAGCTGCATGCCACCGATGGCAATGACTGCGGAAAGGAAGCGGGGAGACGGCAGCCAAGCTGGATACCAGCTCTTTCGCTCGTCGTCGGTTTGCCCCACGTGCATGGAGAGCGACTCGCGGCGGCTGTGTGCCATGGCGGTGCGCTCAGCGTCGTTGAGAGCCGTCATGGAAAGCTACCTTACAGTAATCTTAAGATTTCTTTAACCCTGCGAACGCCGCGACGTCCCCGATCACGATGATTGCGGGAGGTCGGATGCCCTCCGAACGGATGTCTTCCGGCGCGTCGGCAAGCGTGGTCTGCAACGTCTGCTGCGCCGCCGTCGTCCCGTGCTGGACCACCAGGACCGGTGTTTCCGCAGGTCGGCCACCTTGCAGCAGCACCTTGGCGAAAAGTTCGATCCGCTCGACGGCCATCAGCAGCACGATGGTGCCGCGCATCGCGGCCAGTGCGTCCCAATTCACTAACGATTCCGGGTGTCCCGGCGCGACGTGGCCGCTGACCACCACGAATTCGTGCGTCACCGCCCGGTGGGTGACCGGAACGCCGGCCAGGGCCGGAACCGCTATGGCACTGGTCACACCGGGTACGACGGTCACCGGAATGCCCGCATCGGCGCATGCCAGCACCTCTTCATAACCGCGCGCGAAGACGAACGGATCGCCGCCTTTGAGCCGGACCACGAATTTGCCTTCCCTGGCCCGGTCGATCAGGACGGCGTTGATGGCGTCCTGGGCCATCGCCCGGCCGTACGGAATCTTGGCGGCGTCGATCACCTCGACGTGCGGGCCGAGTTCGGCGAGCAGCTCCTGCGGGGCCAGCCGGTCGGCGACCACGACGTCGGCGTGGGCCAGCAGACGGCGGCCGCGGACGGTGATCAGCTCGGGGTCCCCCGGCCCACCGCCGACCAGCGCCACTCCGCGGTAGCTGTCGGGTTCGGTGGCGTCGCCGATGGCGCCGCGCTGCAGGGCCTCGCGGATCGCGGTGCGCAGCGTCGCCGAGCGCCGGTGTTCGCCGCCGGCCAGCACACCGACCGTCAGGCCGTCGTACTCGAAGGACGCCGGGGTCACCGCCGAGCCTTCCAGGCCGGCGTCGGCGCGGACGCAGAAGATGTGGCGCCGGTCGGCCTCGTCGGCCACCGCGGCGTTGACGGCCTCGTCGTCGGTCGCGGCGAGCACGTACCAGGCACCGTCGAGGTCGTCGTTCTGGAATTCCCGCGACGTGAGGGTGATGCCGGTGCCGTCGGGGTTGTCGACCAGCGCTTCGACCACCGGGGTGGCGACGGGCGCGACAACGTGCACGTCGGCGCCACTGGAGATCAGCAGCGGCAGGCGGCGCTGGGCGACGCTGCCGGCGCCCACGACCACGACCTTCTTACCGGTGAGGCGCAGGCCGACGAGGTAGGCGTTCTGAGTCACTCGGCGAGTTTAGTTGCCGCGGATACGAACCGACGCACCGAGTGCGGGTGCGCGGCCGGATGGGTGTGCAGGTAGCCGGCGTGCACGCCGCCGCGGACGGCCCCGTCGTGCACGGTGGTCTGTCCGGCGCCCCGGAAAACCCAGGCCGGCGGCTGCTCGTCGGTGAATTCGACTGTGGTGCGGTGAAATTCATGGCCGGTGACGCGTTCCCCAGCGGCGTGCATGCTGGAGTCCACCGTCGCGACAGCGTCCCGGTAGCCCAGGGTGAGCCGCTCGGTGAAGCGCGCCGAGCCGGGCAGCACGCCGCACATGGGGTGCCCGTCGAGGTCGTCGACCAGGTAGGTCAGCCCGGCGCATTCGGCGTGGACCGGTGCGCCTGTCGCGGCCAGCGCGGCAATCTGTTCCCGGACAACGGCATTGGCGGACAGTTCGGCGGTGAACTGCTCGGGGAAACCGCCGGGGATGACTAGCGCCCGGGTCCCGTCCGGCAGCGGGTCGGTCAGTGGGTCGAAGGCCGCGACCTCGGCACCGGCCATGCCGAGCAGCTCGGCGTGCTCGGCGTACCCGAAGCTGAAGGCCTTGCCCGCGGCCAGCGCCACCGTGATGTTTGCCACCGGCTCCAATTCAGGAACCCATGCCGGCGCCAACGCCCCGATCCCCGCGCACCGGACGATGGCTTCTATATCGACGTGGCGGGCGACGAGTTCGGTCATGACGTCGACGGCCTGGTGCGCCCGGCGGCCATGCTCGACAGCGGTGACCAGCCCGAGGTGCCGGGACGGAATCTCCAGTCCGCTGTCCCTCGGGATCGCGCCGAATACCGGGACACCCGCCTGCTCACAGGCCTGGCGCAGGACCTGTTCATGCCGCGGCGATCCCACCTTGTTGAGGATCACCCCGGCGATCCGCACCGGCGCTATCCCCGTCGCTCCGCTCGCCCCGGCCTGGCCGAACGTCGAAAAGCCGTGCAGCAGAGCAGCAATGCTCTGGCTCTGGCCACGCGCGTCGACGACCAGCACCACCGGCGCCCCGAGCAGACCGGCGACGTGGGCCGTCGATCCCGGCGCCGGGGACATCGGCTGATCGGTGATGCGCCCGTCGAACAGGCCCATGACGCCCTCGATGACGGCGATGTCGGCGCCCGCGCTGCCTTGCCGGTAGAGCGGCCCGATCAGGTCGTCACCGACGAGGACCGGGTCCAGGTTGCGGCCGGGCCGGCCGGTGGCCAGCGCGTGGTAGCCGGGGTCGATGAAGTCCGGTCCGACCTTGGCTGCGCTGACCCGGTGCCCGCCGCGGCGCAGCGCACCCATCAGGCCGGTGGCCACAGTCGTCTTGCCGCTGCCCGACGCGGGCGCCGCGATCACCACTGCGGGCGTGGGAGAGGTGGTCACTTTTTCCTCGCGAGCAGACGTAAAACTGTCGTTTTCGGACGAAAAACGACAGTTTTACGTCTGCTCGGCAGCGAAATCACCACTCGATGCCGCGCTGGCCCTTGCGGCCGGCGTCCATCGGGTGCTTGACCTTGGTCATCTCGGTCACCAGGTCGGCGGCGTCGAGGAGCTGCGGCGGGGCGTCGCGGCCGGTGATCACCACATGCTGGGTGCCGGGGCGGGAGGTCAGCGTCGACACCACGTCGTCGATGTCCAGCCAGCCCCACTTGAGCGGGTAGGTGAACTCGTCGAGGACATAGAAGTCGTGCTGCTCTGCTGCCAGCCGGCGTGAGATCTCGGCCCAGCCTTCGACGGCCGCGGCGGCGTGGTCCTCGTCGGAACCCTGCCTGCGGGTCCACGACCAGCCCGAGCCCATCTTGTGCCACTGCACTGCTCCCCCGACGCCCTGCTCGTCGTGCAGCCGGCCGAGCGCCTGGAACGCCGCTTCCTCCCCGACCTTCCACTTGGCGCTCTTGACGAACTGGAACACCGCGACGTCGAAGCCCTGGTTCCAGGCGCGCAGCGCCATGCCGAAGGCCGCGGTGGATTTCCCCTTGCCCGGGCCGGTGTGCACCGCCAGGATCGGCGCGTTGCGGCGCGCTTTGGTGGTCAGCCCGTCGTTGGGGACGGCCGACGGTTGTCCTTGTGGCATAGCGTTTCTTCCTGCCGAATTCTCTTACGCCGCGGCTTGCCCGGCCCGGACCACTCGGGCCAGGCTGTCGGCGCGCAACTGCTCCAGTTGCACAGCGGGCGCACCCAGTTGACCGGCCAGCTGCTGCGCCAATCCCAGTCGAATATAAGAGGTTTCGCAATCGACGACCACGGCGGCCGCCCCCTCCGCGACCAGGAGTCCGGCAGCGGTCCGGGTCCGGCCCAGCGGATCGGGTCCGCCCGTCGCACGGCCGTCGGTCAGCACGACCACCAACGGCCGACGGGCACGATCGCGGGTCTTCTCCCGCAACACCACGTCGCGCGCGGCCAGCAGCCCTTGGGCCAGTGGGGTTTTCCCGCCGGTGTCGAAACGGGCCAGGCGCCGGCTGGCGATGTGCACCGACGAGGTCGGCGGCAGCAGCAGCGCCGCCTCGGCCCCCCGGAAGGTGACGACGGCGACCTTGTCGCGGCGTTGATAGGCGTCGCGCAGCAGCGACAGCGTCGCCCCGCTGACCGCTGACATGCGGTCCCGCGCCGCCATCGAGCCTGAGGCATCGACGACGAAGATCACCAGATTGCCTTCGCGCCCTTCGCGAATCGCGTGCCGGACATCGGTCGGCGCCACCTGCAGACGGCCCGGCTGCGGACGACGGTCCGCCGCGGCCAGCAGGGTGCCGAAGACGTGGACACCGTGCCCGGCCTGGGCATCGTCGGTGGCCGAGATCGGGGTGCCCGTGCGGTTGCGGGCCCGGGACCGACGGCCCGGGGCGCCCTCCCCGACGCCGGGCACGACGAGCGCCCGGGTCCGGAACGTCGCCGACGGCGGGGCGCTGGGCCGCGACGCGCTGCCGGGTCCGGCCGAGTTTCCTTGCGGTGCGGCCTCTTCCGAGCCCTCCGCGGAGACCCCGCCACCCGGCGGATCGGGATCGGGCTCGGGCTCGGGTTCGGTCTGCGCCTGCGCATCGGCCTGGGCCATCGCGTCGTCGAGCTGCTGCGGGTCCAGGCCCGGGTCGTCGAACGGATCGCGCCGGCGCCGGTGCGGCAGCGCGAGTTCGGCCGCGACGCGAATGTCTTCCTCGGTCACCTCGGCGGCACCGCGCCACGCGGCATGTGCGACGGCCGTGCGGGCCACCACCAGATCGGCGCGCATGCCGTCGACGTCGAACGCCGCACACAAGGCCGCGATCCGGCGCAACTCGTTGTCGGGCAACAACACTGCGGCAACCGCGGCACGGGCTTTGGCGATCCGGCCGGCCAGCTCGACATCGTCGGCGGCGTACCGCTCGCTGAACCCGGCAGGGTCCGCTTCATAGGACATCCGGCGTCGGATCACCTCGACCCGGACGTCGACGTCCCGGGAGGCGTAGACGTCAACGGTCAAGCCGAACCGGTCGAGCAACTGCGGACGCAGCTCGCCCTCTTCCGGATTCATGGTGCCCACCAACATGAATCGGGCCTCGTGCGAATGCGAAACACCGTCGCGCTCGATGTGGACCCGGCCCATGGCGGCGGCATCGAGCAGCACGTCGACCAGGTGGTCGTGCAGCAGGTTCACCTCATCGACGTAGAGAACGCCGCCGTGCGCGCGGGCCAGCAGGCCCGGCGAGAAGGCATGTTCGCCGTCGCGCAACACCTTTTGCAGATCGATCGAGCCGACCACGCGGTCCTCAGTTGCACCGATGGGCAACTCCACCAGGCGAGCATCGGCATCCACAGCCGCCAGCACCTCGGCGAGACCGCGCACCGCCGTCGATTTGGCCGTGCCCTTCTCGCCGCGGATCAGCACACCGCCGATGTCGGGGCGCACGGCGCACAACACCAGCGCGAGCCGCAGCCGGTCCTGCCCGACGAGGGCACTGAACGGGTACGGCGCCGTCACGGCACTCACCGACTCTCCGATCCGTGCCGGACCATCGGCACATGGGGAATACCGTCTTCGAGGAATTCCTCACCGTCACGGACGAATCCGAGCCGGGTGTACATCTCCTCGAGATAGGTCTGGGCGTCGATTCGGCAGGGGTAGCTGCCAACCTCGGCGAGAGCCGCCTGCATCAGCCTGGTGGTGTGCCCCTGACCGCGGGCGGTGCGTTTGGTGCACACCCGGCCGATCCGGAACACCTTCTCCCCGCCGGGATGCTCTTCCATCAAGCGCAGTGTCGAAATGACCTGCCCGTCAGGGCTTTCCAGCCAAAAGTGCCGGGTCTCGGCCAGCAGGTCGCGGCCGTCGAGTTCGGGGTACGGGCAGGCCTGCTCCACCACGAAGACCTCGACCCGCAACTTCAGTAGCTCGTAAAGCGTTGCGGCATCGAGATCCTTGGCCCAGCTGCGCCTCGGCGCGACGCTCACGCGACCACCTGCGGATCAGGCCGGCTGGTCGAGTTTGAGTGCCTTGGTTCCCCAGTCCCACACCTCGCGGTACAGCTTGGGTTCACCGGACAGGTCGACGCCCAACGAGGGCACCATCTCCTTGAGCTTGGGCAGCCAGGCCTGGTAGCGGTCACCGAAGCAACGCTCCAGCACCTCGATCATGGCCGGCACCGCGGTGGAGGCACCCGGCGACGCACCGAGCAGACCGGCGATGCGCCCGTCCTCCGCGGTCAGGACCGTGGTGCCGAACTCCAGCACACCACCGATACCCTTGCGGCGGATCACCTGCACGCGCTGGCCGGCGACGTCCAGCTCCCAGTCGGAATCGACTGCACTGGGGGCGAATTCGCGCAGCGAATCCACCCGCTCGCCCTCGCTGAGGGTCAGCTGCTCGACCAGGTACTTCACCAGGCCCAGTTCGGTAACGCCGACGCCGAGCATCGACGCGAGGTTGTTGGGCTTGACCGACAGCGGCAGATCGGTGATCGAGCCCTGCTTGAGGAACTTCGGCGACCAGCCGGCGAACGGACCGAACAGCAGCCACGACTGGCCGTTGATGATGCGAGTGTCCAAGTGCGGCACCGACATCGGCGGGGCACCGACCGACGCCTGGCCGTACACCTTGGCCTGGTGCGCCACCGTCAGATCCTGGTTGTCGGTACGCAGGAAGGCGCCGCCGACCGGGAACCCGCCGAAGCCCTTGGCCTCCGGGATGCCGGCCTTCTGCAGCAGGTGCAGCGCGCCGCCACCGGCGCCGAGGAACACGAACTTGGCGTTGATCTTCTGCCGGTCGCCGCTGCGCCGGTTGACCACGTTGAGCTTCCAGCTGCCGTCGGACTGCTTGCTGAGGTTGGTCACCTCGTGCCCGAACATCGTGGTCATGCCCCGCTGCGCGGCGAACCCGATGAGCTGCTTGGACAGCGAACCGAAGTCGACGTCGGTGCCGTCGGTGGTCCAGTTCAGTGCGACCGGCTCGGCGAAGTCGCGCTGCTCGGCCATGAACGGCAGCCGACGGGCGAACTCGTCCTTGTCGTCGATGTACTCCATGGTGGAGAACAGCGGGTTGGTGACCAGCGTCTCGCGACGCTGGCGCAGGTAGTCGAGGCTGTCGGCACCGTGCACGAAGCTGACGTGCGGGATGGGGTTCAGGAAGCTCTTGACGTCCGGCAGCACCCCGTTCTCCACGGCGTACGCCCAGAACTGCCGGGTCACCTGGAACTGCTCGTTGACGTGGACGGCCTTGGTGATGTCGATGGTGCCGTCGGAGTTCTGCGGCGTGTAGTTGAGCTCACACAGCGCCGAGTGGCCGGTGCCCGCGTTGTTCCACGGATCGCTGCTCTCGGCGGCGGCGCCGTCGAGGCGCTCGATCATGGTGATGGACCACTCCGGCTCCAGCAGGCGGATCAGGGCCCCGAGAGTGGCGCTCATGATTCCCGCGCCCACGAGGACGACGTCGGTCTGTGTGCTCCCAGCTACGTTTGCATTCGACACGTGATCGCTCGTCCTTCGCACTCGGGTTACCCGCCGGTATTGGCGGATGCTCGGTGCTCAAGGTTATCGCGACCGAGTTCGCCGCTGACGCGGTATCTCCTCCCATCGACCATGATGTTCGTCGCAGTTAGGGTTGAGCACGTGACGCCGCAGGAGCCACAGGGACAACCCGAGTGGCAGCCGGACGTGCTGCCCGGGTACTGGCAGCAGACCATCGCACTGGGTCCCGACCCCGACGGAGAGGGTGACCTGGTCGCCACCGTCGTGCGGCGCGGGCAGCCCGGGCGGGTCGCGCACGCGGTCTTGGTCGTTCATGGCTATACCGACTACTTCTTCCACACCGAGCTCGCCGACCATTTCGCTGCCCGCGGTATCGCGTTCTACGCGATAGACCTGCACAAATGCGGACGGTCGCGGCGCCCCGGGCAGACCCCGCACTTCACCACGGATCTGGCGTCGTACTACGAGGAGCTTCGTCGAGCCCTGCAGCTGATCGCCGCGGACACGGCCGGCGCCCGGGTGTGCCTGTACGGCCATTCCGCGGGCGGGCTGATCGCGACGTTGTTCGCCGACCAACTGCGCAGCGCCGGCGCGCTGGCGTCCCACCATGTCACCGGCCTCGTTCTCAACAGCCCGTTCTTCGATCTGCACGGGCCGGCGGTCCTGCGTTCGGCGCCGGTGTCAGGCGCGCTGAGGGCGCTGGCCCGGTATCGCAAGTTGGCGGTGATCCGGCAGCCGACCGAGGGCGGCTACGGCACGAGCCTGCACCGCGATCACGGCGGGGAGTTCGACTACAACCTGGACTGGAAACCGTTGGGCGGCTTCCCGGTCACCATCGGCTGGATCAACGCCATACGGCAGGGCCAGCTGCGGCTGCACCGCGGGCTGGACGTCGGGGTGCCGAACCTGATCCTGCGGTCGGACCACACGGTGGCCGAGACCACCACCGGCGCCGGGATGGACCGCGGTGACGCCGTGCTGGACGTCGAGCAGATCGCCCGGTGGGCCGGCTGCGTCGGCAACCGCAGCACCATCGTCCCGGTCACCGACGCCAAACACGATGTCTTCCTGTCGCTGCCGGCGCCGCGCGCCGTCGCGTTCGATGAGCTGAACCACTGGCTGGACGGGTACCTCACCCGGTCGGTCTCCCCCACCACGCAACATGAACAGGCCTGACGTCATGCAGCATTACGACCTGACCATCATCGGAACCGGCTCGGGCAACAGCGTTCTCGACGAGCGGTACGACGACCTCAAGGTCGCGATCTGCGAGCAGGGCACGTTCGGCGGCACCTGCCTGAACGTCGGCTGCATCCCCACCAAGATGTTCGTCTACGCCGCCGACGTGGCCCAGACCATCCGGCACAGCGCCACTTACGGCGTCGACTCCCACATCGACGGCGTGCGCTGGCCGGACATCGTCAAGCGGGTCTTCGGCCGGATCGATCCGATCGCGTCGGGCGGCGAGGACTATCGCCGCAGCCTGCCGAACATCACGGTGTACGGCAGCCACACCCGTTTCGGCCCGACCCTGCCCGACGGCCGGTACACGCTGCGAACCGCCGCCGGCGACGAGTTCACGTCCGACCGGGTGGTCATCGCCGCGGGCTCGCGCAGCTCGATTCCCCCGGCCATCGCCGACTCCGGCGTCCCCTACTTCACCAGCGACGACATCATGCGAATCCCGTCGCTGCCCGAACATCTCGTGATCATCGGCGGCGGCTTCATCTCCGTGGAGTTCGCGCATGTGTTCTCGGCGCTCGGGTCGAAAGTGACCATCGTGCTGCGCGGCGACCGGCTGCTCAAGCGTTGTGACGAGGAGATCTGCCGGCGCTTCGGCGCTGTCGTCTCCAAGAAATGGGACGTGCGCACCCATGAGAACGTGGTCGGTGCACGGCAGGACGGCGACGTCGTCGTGCTGGAATTCGACGACGGCGAGACCCTGACGGCCGACGCCCTCTTGGTCGCGACGGGCCGGGTGCCGAACGGCGACCTGCTCGATGTGCAGCTGGCCGGTGTGGAGCTGGACGACGACGGCTACGTCGTCGTCGACGAGTACCAACGCACCACGGCCCGTGGGATTTACGCCCTCGGTGACGTGTCGTCACACCATCAGCTCAAGCACGTGGCCAACCACGAGGCCCGCACCGTGAAAGAGAACCTGCTACGCGACTGGAACAGCGAGCTGGTCGCCAGCGACCACCGGTTCGTCCCCGCCGCGGTGTTCACCGATCCACAGGTCGCGATGGTCGGCCTGAACGAAGCCGAGGCGCGGGCAGCCGGTTTCGACGTCGTGGTCAAGGTGCAGGACTACGGCGACACCGCCTACGGCTGGGCCATGGAAGACACCACCGGCGTGGTCAAACTCATCGGCGAGCGCGGCACCGGCAAGATTCTCGGCGCGCACCTCATGGGCTATCAGGCCTCGTCCCTGATTCAGCCGCTGATCCAGGCCATGTCGTTCGGACAGACGGCGCAGGACGTGGCCCGCGGCCAGTACTGGATTCATCCGGCACTGTCCGAGGTCATCGAAAACGCGCTGCTGGGACTGGTTTAGCCGTCGGCCGGGCTGAGCCGGGCCGACCACTTCTCCTCGATGCGGCCCCACCGCCACACCAGCAGCGCCACCACCCAGGTGACGACGAACAGTCCGACGATCGCGAATCCGACGGTGTTCAGGTCGATTCCGCCGATCCAGTCCCAGACGCCGCCGGACCAGCCGAACTCCTCGGCCAGCAAGCCGAGCAGCTCGATGGTGCCGATCACCAGGGCCACCATGACGGACAGTCCGGTGATGGTGATGTTGTAGTAGACCTTGCGCACCGGCCGGGCCAGCGCCCACCCGTACGCGACGTTCATGAACGCGCCGTCGATCGTGTCCAGCAGGCTCATCCCGGCCGCGAAGAGCACCGGCAGACAAAGGATTGCGTACCACGGCAATCCAGCCGAGGCGCCGGTCCCGGCCAACACCAGCAGCGCCACCTCGGTCGCGGTGTCGAAGCCGAGGCCGAACAGCGCGCCGAGCGGATACATCTGCCAGGACTTGCTGATGGTGCGGGTGAACCGGCGCAGGATGCGGTTCATGAAGCCGCGGTTGTTGAGTTGATGTTCGAGTGCGGCCTCGTCGTACTCGCCGCGGCGCATCCGCATGAACACCTGCAGGATCCCCACCAGCACAACGACATTGATGGCGGCGATCAGGTACAGGAAGAAGCCCGAGACGCCTGCACCGATCAGCCCGGTGTACCGGTGCAGCATCGACGAATCGTCCTGCAGCGGGCCGACGAGCGACGTGATGCCCAGCGACAGCAGCAGGGCCAGGCCGAACACGATGGTCGAATGCCCAAGGGAGAAGAAGAATCCCACGCTCAGCGGCCGGTTGCTGCCGCGCCCGTGCCCGGCGACGGCGCTGTCGGCCATGAGCTTTCGGGTGGTGTTGTCGATGGCGGCGATGTGGTCGGCGTCGAACGCGTGCCGCAATCCCAGGGTGTAGGCGGTGAGGCCGATCCCGATGCCGAGCGCCGTCCCGCCGACGGTGTGATGCTCCGGCACGACGACCAGGATCAGCGTGCCCCAGCCGATGACGTGCAATGCGGCGATGACGCCGAACATGGCCGCCAGTCGCCCCCAATCCTGACCGGTCAACGAAAGCCGCATGCGTTTCAGTCTCCCTCAGCCGAGCAGTTCGCGAATGTCGGAGGCGGTGATGGCGGTGCCGAACATGTCGCCGTCGTCGATCACTGCCGCGAACAGGGCGCGTTTGCGCTCCTGCAGCGCGATCACTTTCTCCTCGATGGTGTTCTCGGACACCAGCCGATAGACGTTCACCGGGCGCTGCTGGCCGATGCGGTGCGCGCGGTCGACGGCCTGCGCTTCGGCCGCCGGGCTCCACCACGGGTCGCACAGGAAGCAGTAGTCGGCGGCGGTGAGGTTCAGCCCGAAGCCGCCGGCTTTCAGGCTGATCAGGAACACCTGCGTCCGGCCTGAGCTGAAGTCGTCGATGGCCTCCGCCCGCCTGCGCGCGTCCACCGACCCGTCCAGGTAGCTGTACGCGATGCCGGCGGCATCCAGGCGGTCGCGCAACACCGCCAGAAATCCGGTGAACTGACTGAACACCAGCGCGCTGTGGTCCTCGGCGACCAACTGGTCCAGTTGTTCGATGAGGAACTCGACCTTGGTGGAACCGGCCTCCATCGCGTCGGGGTCGACCAAACCGGGATGCAGGCTGAGCTGGCGCAGCAGGGTGAGCGACCGGAAGATCTGGAAGCGGTTCTTCTCCCACTCCCCCAGCAGCCCGAGCACCTTCTGCCGCTCCCGCGCCAGCCGGGTGTCATAGATCTTCCGGTGCTTGGCCGACAGTTCGATGGCCAGCACCTGTTCCTGCTTGGGCGGCAGCTCCTTGACCACCTGATCCTTGGTGCGGCGCAACAACACTGGCTTGATCCGCTGTCGCAGTACCGCCAGGCGTCCCGGTTCGCCGTCGGACTCGATGGGCTTGCGGAAGTAGCGCTCGAAAATCTTGGGGCTGGGGAACAGACCGGGCACCGTGATCGACAACAGCGACCACAGTTCCATCAGATTGTTCTCCATCGGGGTGCCGGTGATGGCGAGCTTGAACGGCACATCGAGGCGACGCGCGCACTGGTGCGTCTTGCTGTGATGATTCTTGACGAACTGTGCCTCATCGAGAATCAATCCGGCCCAGGCGATTTCCCGATATCGGTCGTTGTCGATACGCAGCAGTGTGTAGGTCGTGACGACGATGTCGGCCGCGGCGACCTGCTCGGCGATGGGCACCGCGCCGCGGGCCTCGGTGCTCGACACCACGACGGTGGTGAGGCCGGGCGCGAACTTCGCGCATTCGGCGGCCCAGTTGCCGGCCACACTGGTCGGCGCCACCACCAGGAACTTGCCCGCGCCCTGCTCCACCGCGCGGCTGATCAGAGCCAGGGTCTGGACCGTCTTACCCAGACCCATGTCGTCACCCAGCACACCGCCGATCCCGTTGTCCCACAGGAACGCCAGCCAATTGAGCCCGTCGCGCTGGTAGTCGCGCAGCTCGGCCCGCAGTCCGGCAGGCGTGGGTACCGGAACGGGCGGCTGCGCCGCAGCCAGCCGGGCCATGTTGTCCCGCCACTGCGCGAGTTCACGGTCGACGACGCCGAGGCCCAACAGCTCGTCCCACAACGTCGCGTTCATGGACGACGCGTTCACCCGGTCGCCGTCGAGCTCCCCCAGCGCCTGGGCTTCTTCGATCAGGGCCCGCAGTTTCAGCAGTTCGGGGGTGTCGAGCCGGAAGTACACCCCGTTCGACAACAGCATGTGTGTTGCGCCCAACGCCAATTCGGCGATGACGGCAGACAGCGCCACCGGGTAGCCGTCGACATCGATGGCGATGTGCAGATCGAACCAGTCCTGCGCCGGCGCCTCGTCGGAGGACGCGGTACCGAACCCCAGTTGCGCTCCGGCAACCGAGCGCCGGAACGTCGCGACCCGCTCGTCGATTTCGATGATCAGCTGTTCGTAATCAGCGAGCTGCGGCAGCACCTCGTGGCACAGCACCGCGATCTGGGTCAGGGACAGCCGGCGCGACAGCAGCAGCGAGGCCAGCGGGTCGTCCGCTGCGGACAATCCGGACACCGCTTCCAGCGCCGGCGCGACCGCCCGCCACATCGCATCCTCGGCGGCGGTGTCCCGGATACCGCTCGTGCGTGTGACGCCCACCGCGTCGAACTCCTGACGCTGCCCGTTGACCTCGTACCGGGTCCGCCACTTCACGAGGCCATCGATCTCATCGGCCGTGATGGTCAGTACCGGGATCGGCCCCACGATGTCCGGCTCCGCGAAAAGTCCCTCCACCATGTCGACGGCGACGGTCCGACGCAGCCGCGGCAACATGTCCACCGCGAAGTCGGACAGCGCCTCGGGCGGAATCTGCACTTTCTCGTCGTTCGCGATCAGCTTGAGCAGGGTGGGACCGGGCACCGGCGCGAAGGCCCCGAGATGCAGGATGCCGTCCACCAGCTGATGGATGCCATGCGGTGTGGGTGTGCCCACCAGCCCGACTCCGTCGGCCGCCCGCGATTCGCCGTCGACGACGAGCACCGCCGACATCTGCGCGCCACCGGTGTCGGAGGCGGTGAAGTCCAGCCGCAACTGGACGTCCTTGGCGATCTGTACGGCCCTGATCCCGGCGCCGGGCAGCAACGTGAGGCCGGCCGCCACCGCCAGGTCCAGGTCACCCCAAAAGCTTTGCCCCACACCGGAAAGCACCAATTGGTCACTGCTGTAGGGGTAGTAGCCGGGCACGCCGAGGACGAGCGCTCGCAGCGCGCTGTACTGCCCTCGGTCGAACTCGCCCGGGTCAGCCGCATCGAACAGGCGCCGCCAGGTGATCCCGGTCTTGATCCAGTTGCCGCGCTTGCCGACCGTCAACGGCCGCAGCGTCGCGATGGGCGTCGTGTGGTATCGACCGGCCGGCAGCATCCCGAACTCCAGGGCCAACGGATTGCCCGTGGTGTCGGTATCGGTGTCGGTCATCTCGTCCAGCAGCGAACCCAGCACCACTTGCCAGCGTTGCGGGGCCGCCCGGTCGGGTGCGCGCGGAATCGCCGCCAACAACAGGGCAACGGCATGCTTGCAGTAGCGCCCCACCGGGCAGGTGCAGACCGCGTACTCGATCTCCAGGCTGGTGCGGGCACCGGACAGCGCCACTTCGACCTCGTAATACTCGGATGTCGAGCCCAAGCAGGAGCCGGTGAGCGTCCCATCGAGGGGGGCGTACCTGGCCGTGACGACGCGCCCCTGGTTCGCATAGGTCTCGCCGCGGGCCAGCGTCTGTGCGTTGAACGCACGAAGCAACTCGTGTGGCGCGAGCGCTAGCCCGGCCGTCGAGTCCGTGCCGTCCATCTCGTCACGATAACGGCCAGGACCGACAGGGGCCTCTCCCATCGTTTCGCTCGCCCCGAGCGGCCCTTCACCAGGTGCTGCTGCGCAGCACGATCTCGTTGGCCACCTGCGCCGTGAACTCGTCGGCGCTGCGTCGGCCCACCAGCTCGGACAGCCGGAATTCGCCGTAGATGAAGCGCTGTCCGGCCTGTGCCCGCGCCCGGGCATCGGCACTGGTGACCACGACGGTGGTGTTGATCTCCACCGGCGGGCACACGTCGCCCGTCTCCTCGGTGGCTCGCGGATGGCTGCCGTCGATCGCGACCAGGGCGGTGAACCGGTCCAGTCGGGTGGCTGCCAGCCGCCAGGCCAGCTCGCCCGCGCCGCCGGCGGCGAACAGCAGGGCCCACTTCACCCCGAGCGTATCCAGAATGCCGACAACCGAATTCACGGTGAGCCGGTCGTCGGCCTCGATCACCACGGTGCGCAGTGACGCGGTGTGCAACAACTCGCAAAGGGCTCCGTGGCCGGCCGTTGCCTGCTTCGTGACGAGCATGACGACGGTCGTGGCGTTGTCGGGGCCGGACACGTCGACGGTGGCGCCGAAGCCGTCGACGGTCGGGATGATTGGCATGACGCCACCGTAGCGAACGCGGCGGGACCGCAGGTACCGATATTCAGCAGCCGCCTCCGCCACAGCCCCCGCCACCGCCGCAACCTCCACCGCCGCCGCAGCCGCTGGAGCCGCCGCCGTCCGAACATCCGGACCCACCGGCGCCCCAGCCGCCGTCACCGGAGCCGGCGTAGCCGTAGCCCGCGCCACCGGCCATCCCCGCTCGACGCCGCGTGCCCGCGCGACGGGCGGGCTGTCGCCGGCCCATCAGGATGGCCATCCCGACGATGATCCCCACGACCCCGAAGCACACGAGCATCGGGATCCAGGACGATTCCTCGCCGGCGTTGGCCGCCATTGCGGTCGCGTTGACCGCGAGTACAGCGTTCATGATCTGCTCCGTTCTCTCGTCGCTCAGGCCGTCGGCCGCGAGGTCAGGTCCCGGTACGCCCGGCCGACCGTCGGCGCTGTCCCGTGCCGGTGCTGCCCGTCCTGGCACTGCGTGCTCGCCATCACGGCGACGTCGCAGGAATGGCCGGTCGCCACGGCGTCCGACGCAGGTATGAATTCAGTTGCGCTCCAGGAAGACCCGAGAGAGTTGAGAGCGACCACGGCGCCTGCCAAAACTGAGACCGTCGCCCGGGCGAAATAGGTGTTCGGGTACATCGTGACCTCCTCATGTCTGTTGATGAGCACATGTTTTCCCTGCACCGAGCGGACCGGAATAGGGCGCGGCCCGCGCCAGGTCTTTCCTCGCACGATCCTCAGATTCCTGGCGAAATCGGCAGTTCCCGGACATGGCCACCTACCATCAGGCCCATGCGCGTGCTGCTCGTCGAGGACGACCAGGGTGTCGCGGCTGCGCTCGTCGAGCTGCTGGAACAGACCGGACTCACCGTCACCCACACCACGCGCGGCGACGACGCACTCAATCGCGTCAAGGGCTGTGACCTGGTGTTACTGGATCTGGGCCTGCCCGACATGGATGGCCTGGACGTGCTGCGCACGTTGCGCCGGGCGTCGACGGCGCCGGTGATCATCATGACGGCCCGCGACAGCGACGGCGCGGTGGTGCTGGGGCTGCGCGCCGGGGCCGACGACTACCTGGTCAAGCCGGTGCGGAAGGCCGTGCTCCTGGCGCGGATCGAGGCCGTCATGCGGCGGGTACAGCGCGGTGCCGGTCCGGTCGCCCACCCGTCCGTCGTTGCCGGGCCGGTGACGATCGACCGCGACCGCCACGAGGTCACCGTAGGGGGCCAGATGCAACCTCTGACCAAGACCGAGTACCAGATTCTGGCCACGCTGGCCGCCCGCCAGGGCGAGGCGGTCAGCCGCGAAGAGGTCATGCTCGAGTGCTGGGGCACCGCGGTGGTGGGCCGGTCGCGGTCGCTGGATTTCTTCGTCGGCCAGATTCGGGCCAAGTTGACCGGGATACCGCTGCACACCGTGCGCGGTTTCGGGTACCGGTTGGACCGCTGACGTGGGGCTGCGGGTTCGTGCGCTGCTGATGACGCTGCTGCTCATCGCGACGGCGGCCTTGGCGATCCCGCTGGCGCTGAGCCTGGCCGATCACCGCACCAACGTCCTGCACACCGAACGCGAGCGACAACTGGCGACGCTGGCCGACATCGCCGCCACCGCGGACGCACCCGACACGGAGCTGGTCGACCGCTACCACCAGGTGTACGGCGAAGGCGCGTTGATCGTCGACGCGGACGGCCGCACGATGGCTGCCAGCGGGCTGACCGCCACTGATCCGGGGGTGACGACTGCCGCCGAGCGCGCGCTGTCCGACGCGCCCGACGCGCCCCGGGCTCGGATCATGCCGTGGGACCGGCGGTCGATGTTGGAAGCCAAGGGAATTCGGCGCAACGGCGAGCTGGTCGGCGCCGTGGTGCTGAACGTCGACCCGACCGTGGCCGCGCGCGACATCACCACCGACTGGTTGTGGATCGCGGCGGGCTGCATCGTGCTGCTCGGACTGGCGGCCGTCGCCGCCCATAGCCTGACCCGGTGGGTGCTGCGGCCGCTGGTCGGGCTCGAGCGCGCCGTCGAGGACATGGCCGGCGGCATCGCCGGCCAACCGGCTCAGGTGTCGGGACCGCCTGAGCTGCGCCGGTTCACGTCGGCGTTCAACGCGATGGCGCAGGCGGTGCACGCCTCCCTCGATCACCAACGCCGACTCATCGCCGACGCCTCCCACCAGTTGCGCAACCCGCTGGCCGCCATCCGCCTGCGCGCCGACACCCTCGAAGACCACGTCGCCGAATCCGGACAACCGACCTACGATTCGCTGTCGGCCGAGCTGGACCGTCTCGAGAATCTGCTGGCGCAGTTGCTCCGGCTGGCGCGCGCCGAGCAGGCCAGCCACAGCCACAAGTCCGGTCTGGTTGCGGCAGTTCATGATTCGACGGATCTGGACAGCGTCGCCGAGCAGCGACTGGACTTCTGGCAGACCACCGCCGACCGCAACGATCAGCGGCTGCGCTTCGACCCGGCCCACCCGCATCTGGCGGTGCAGATGCCGCGCCACGATGTCGAACAACTGCTGGACATCGCGCTGGACAACGCGCTGCGCTACTCCGGTACCGGCACCACCGTCACGGTGTCGACGGTCCCCACCGACAGCGGCATCGATCTCACCGTCAGCGACGACGGCCCGGGCCTGCCCGCCGACACCATCGCCAACGCCGCCACCCGGTTCTGGCGCGGGCACACCGACAGTCAGGGCACCGGATTGGGACTGGCCATCGCCACCGAGATCGCCGCCGCACACGGCGGACTGGCGTCGGTCACCCGGTCCCCCGACGGCGGCCTCGCGGTCCACTACCACCTGCCGGCGAGCGCATCATGATGCTGACCCGACGCGCATTCCTCGCCTCCGCGGCCGCGACCGTCGCGGCGGGCTGCCTGCCGAACAGCACGCAGGGCACCATCCGGCTGGCCGCGGGCGACCGGGGCGGGCTGTATCTGGCGGTCAGCGAGTTGTTCGCCCAGCGCCTGCGGGTCCGCTATCCCGGCATCACGGTCACGGTGCAGTCCACCGCGGGCAGCGTCGACAACATCAATCGACTGAGGTCGGGCGAGGCCGACATGGGACTGGCCCAGGCCGACGTCGTCGAGCAATATCTGCGAGCCGAACCCCCCGCCGGCGCGCCGCTCGCGGTGGCCAGAGTCTACGAGAACTACGTGCAGCTGGTCGTGCCCGCAGACAGCCACGTTCGCCAGCTGAACGACCTTGCGGGACTGCGGGTTTCAACAGGACCGTCAGGTTCCGGTGTCGCGGTCGTGACCAAGGTGCTGTTCGACGCGGCGAAGTTGACCGACCGGATCCTCCGGGTCGATCTACGACTGGGCGACGCCATCGCCGCACTGCGCAACCACAGCATCGACGCCATGGTCTGGTCGGGTGGGATACCCACGCCGGCCCTCGCCGAACTCAATGCCGCGCTGCCATTGCGCATCATCGACCTGACGCCGTGGGTCACCGCGATGTCGGAAATGGCGTCCTACCCGTATCTGCTGCAGCGCGCGCCCGCCGGCGCGTATGTGCCGGCCGATGTCAACACCATCGGCACGCCCGACCTGCTGCTGTGCCGACCCGACCTGCCGAACTCGTTGGCGGCCGCCGCAGTCGACGTATTGGCAACGGATGCAACGCAGCTCATGCCACCCGAAGTGCGTGGCCTGCAGTACCTGCAACCGCCGTCGATGGTCCAGACCGGCCGAATCCCGCTGCACCCCGGCGCCATCGAGGAATATCGCGTCCTGCACGGCTGAGCGCGCACCGCTGCGTCGTCGAATCGACCGCACCAGTTGGCCAGCGCGAACCCCGGAGGCAACCTATTGTTCTTCAGCATCCGGGGCGCCTAAGGAGGCCGCAGTGCCAGAAGGACACGAAGCACTTACCGAAGACGAGCTGCTACTGGCCAAGCTCGGCTACAGCCAGGAGCTGCAGCGCTCCTGGTCCGGTTTCAGCAATTTCGCCATCTCGTTCTCCATCATCTCCATCCTGTCTGGATGCTTCACCTCGTTCGGCCTGGGCTGGAACAACGGCGGACCCGCCGCCATCGCCTGGGGCTGGCCGATCGTTGCGACTTTCATCCTCGTCATCGGCCTCTGTATGTCCGAACTGGTGTCGGCCTTCCCGACCTCCGGCGGAATCTATTGGTGGGCAGCAAAACTCGGCGGAGCGAAGGCCGGCTTCTATGCGGGCTGGCTCAACCTGATCGGCCTGGTGGCCATCCTGGCATCCGTGGCCTACGGCTGCGCGACATTCATCGACCTCACCTTGGGCACCCTCAGCGCCGACTGGTTGGCCGGGTACAGCCTCACGCGGACGTTCGTCATCTTCGTGGGCATCCTGGGCATCTCGGCGCTGATCAACATCTTCTCCAGCCACCTGCTGGCGATCATCAACAACGTCTCGGTGTGGTGGCATGTCTTCGGCGCGGCCGCCGTCATCGGCATCCTGATCTTCGTGCCGAGCCACCACGCGAGTTTCTCGGACGTCTTCGCCAAGACCATCAACAACAGCGGCATGTTCGGCGGCGCCACCTCGGGCGCCGGCTGGCTGTTCGTCGTGCTGCCGATCTCGGTGATCCTCACGCAGTACACCATCACCGGCTACGACGCGTCGGCACACCTGTCAGAGGAGACCAAGAGCGCGGCCGGCGCAGCCGCCAAGGGTATCTGGCGGTCCATCTTCTACTCGGCCGTCGGCGGCTGGATTCTCTTGTTGGCCTTCCTGTTTGCGGTCCAGGATGCCGACGCGGTATCCAAGGGCGGCGGCGCCGTGGCCGCCATCTTCAACCAGGCGATGAGTTCCAAGTGGGCGGTGGTGGTGCTGTTCATCTCGACGGCCGGTCAGTTCTTCTGCGCCGTCGCCTGCCAGACCAGCGCGTCCCGGATGTTGTTCGCGTTCAGCCGGGACCGCGCGGTACCCGGCCATCGGTGGTGGTCTGAGGTCAACAAGCACCGGGTGCCGACGCACAGCGTCACCATCACCGCCGTCGTTGCCGCCGCACTGACCCTGCCGGCGCTGGTCAAGGTCGACATCAACGGCACACCCACCCCGGTGGCGTTCTACGCCGTGGTCTCCATCGGGGTCGTCGGGGTGTACCTGTGCTTTGCAGTGCCGATCTACTACCGCTGGCGTGCCGGCGACGAATTCGAAACGGGCAGTTGGAATCTGCGTGGCCACCACCGGTGGATGGCACCTGTCGCACTGGCCGAGATCACGATCACCTCGATCATCGCGATGTTCCCGACGTCGCTGGGCGGGGTGCCGTGGGACCCGAGTTTCGAATGGAAGTTCGTCAACTACACACCGTTGCTGGTCGGTGGCGTCCTGCTGCTGTTGTACATCTACTGGCACGTGTCGGTGAAGAACTGGTTCACCGGCCCCATCAAGCAGGTTGAGGAGCCGGTGGCGTCAGTAGAGCCCGTGGCCGAACCCGGCTGATCACGGCAGCAGACTGTTGACGATGATCGGCCGCCGCGGCGCACCGGATTCGACGAGCTTCAGCACCGCGTCGATATCCACATGTGCGGCAAGCAGATCGGCCATCACGTCGAGCTGAGCATCGCGCAGCGCAGCGACGTTCACGTCGTCGGCCACCACGAAGCCACCCCTGCCGCAGCCCGCCGCCACCTCGGCGAGCCAGGTCCGGCGCACGGCGTCGTTGTCCAGCAGCCCGTGCCAATGGGTGCCGTACACCTGCCCCCGCCGGATGCCCACGCCCAGCCAGTCCGGTTCCGCGCAACGCGCGACGCGACCGTGGTGAATCTCGTAGCCGTACAACGGGGAATCCCAGTGCTTCAGGGTCTTGTCGGCGTCGAACTCGATGTCCGCGTCGAGCAGGCCCAGCCCCGGTACCCGGCCCGCCCCTGATTCGACGGTGTCGTGGATCGCCGTGCACAGCATCTGGAATCCGCCACACACGCCGAGTACAGCCCGGCCGGACCGGGCATGTGCCGCGACGGCCTCCGCCAGGCCGCGGTCGCGTAGCCAGTTCAGGTCGGAGACCGTTGCCTTGCTGCCGGGCAGCACAACCACGTCGGCGCCGGCCAACTCCGCGGCGGTGTCGACCCAGCGCACGTGCACGCCGGGCTCGCACGCCAGGGCCTCGACGTCGGTGGAGTTCGAGATCCGTGGCAGCCGTATCGCGGCGACGGTCAGTGCTTCAGCACCCCGCGGCGCCAGGGGCCGGCCCAGTTGTCCGCGCGGCGTCACCGACAGCGAGTCCTCGGCATCGAGCCACAGCCCGTCGCAGTACGGAATCACGCCGTAGGTCGGGCGTCCGGTCAGCGATTCCAGTTGCCGCAGACCGGGTTCCAGCAGTGCCGGGTCGCCCCGGAACTTGTTGACCAGGAATCCGGCGATCAGTTTCTGATCCTCGGGCTCGAGCACCGCCACCGTGCCGTACAGGTGCGCCAGCAGCCCGCCCCGGTCGATGTCGCCGACCACGACCACCGGCAGTTCCGCGGCCCGTGCCAGGCCCATGTTGGCCACGTCGGTGGCGCGGAGGTTGATCTCGGCGGGCGAGCCCGCGCCCTCACAGATCACCACGTCGAATTCGCTTCTCAATGAGGCCAATTCGTCGGCCACGACGCCTGCCAGCTGGGTCCGCCGGGTGAAGTAGTCCCCCGCCGCCACCGTGCCGGCGACGACGCCGCGCACCACGAGCTGCGAGGTCCGGTCCCCACCGGGTTTGAGCAGAATGGGGTTGAACCGCACACTCGGCGCCAACCCGGCCGCCCGCGCCTGCATCGCCTGGGCCCGGCCGATCTCACCGCCTTCGACGGTGACGGCCGAGTTGTTGGACATGTTCTGCGCCTTGAACGGCGCTACCCGCACGCCCTTGCGCGCCAGCAGCCGGCACAATCCGGCCGCCACCATCGACTTACCGGCGTCCGACGTGGTGCCCGCAACCAGCAGTGCGCCGGTCACGTTACGGCAGGGTCAGGATGTCGGCGCCATCGTCGGTCACCACGAGGGTGTGCTCGAACTGCGCCGTCCACTTCTTGTCCACGGTCGCGACGGTCCAGTCGTCGTCCCAGATCTCGTAGTCCAGCGAACCGAGATTGATCATCGGCTCGATGGTGAAGGTCATGCCCGGCTCCAGCACGGTGTCGACCTCGGGCTTGTCGTAGTGCAACACGATCAGCCCGTTGTGGAACGTCTCACCGATGCCGTGGCCGGTGAAGTCGCGAACCACGTTGTAGCCGAACCGGTTTGCGTACGACTCGATGACCCGGCCGACCACCGACAGCTGCCGCCCCGGCTTGACGGCCTTGATGGCCCGCATGGTGGCTTCGTGGGTGCGCTCGACCAGCAGCCGGTGCTCCTCCGACACGTCGCCGGCCAGGAAGGTCGCGTTGGTGTCGCCGTGCACGCCGTCGATGTACGCGGTGACGTCGATGTTGACGATGTCACCGTCCTGGATCACCGTCGAGTCGGGGATGCCGTGGCAGATGATCTCGTTCAGCGAGGTGCAGCAGGACTTGGGAAATCCCTTGTAGCCCAGCGTCGACGGGTAGGCGCCATGGTCGAGCATGTACTCGTGCGCCACCCGGTCGAGGTGGTCGGTGGTGACCCCGGGTGCGACGGCCTTACCGGCCTCGGCGAGTGCCTGGGCCGCGATCCGGCCGGCGACGCGCATCTTCTCGATCACCTCAGGGGTCTGCACCCATGGCTCGCTGCCTTCGCGCACCGTCGGCTTCCACGCGTACTCCGGACGCGGGATCGACTTGGGCACCGGCAGGGTCGGAGACACCTCGCCGGGGCGAAGCGCGGTACGAACAGACATCGTCCCAGGGTAGCGGGCGCGGCCAGCTCACACGTTTGGCGCACTCCTCAACGCAGCTCGTGCCTCGCTGCTTGATCGTCGCAGCTAGCGGTCGCCGCGCCCGAACCACGTCCGGCGCGGCCCCCGGATATCGACCGACCCGAAGACCACTCGCCCGGTCAGGATGACGTGCGGGGTCCCGTCGGCGGGCGCATCCTTGCGGTGGTCGGTCGCGCTGCCCACAGCCACCTCGACGTCGTCGATGGACGCGCTGGCACCCTCCGGCAGCCGGAGGTCAAGGGAGCTGAACTTGAGATCGAGCTCGATGACCACGATGGGCCCACCGAACCGGGCGCGGGTCAGGTCCAAGTCGATCGAGCCGACGCGGCGGACCAGCGCCAGCCGGGTCGGCACGACCCATTCGCCTTGCCGCTTCAGCGACCCCATGACCCCGCGCAGCTCGACGCGATCCGCCGAGCCCGTGACGATGGCGTTGGGCGCGGGCAGGTCACCGACCAGCACCGCCAGCTCGCCCTGTTGCCGGGCCATCGCAACCAGCGCGGAACGCTCAGAGAACTCGTTCATGTCGATGAGCCCGAGCGCCACCGCGTTGTGCAGCCGCCGGAGCGTGCCGTTGCGGTCCGCGTCAGAGACGCGCAGGACCGCGATCTCGTCGCCGTTGGTCATCCAAACAGGCTACTCAGGCCGGGTTCGGTGGGCAGGAGCGGAGCGACCCGGGTCAGGCCAGATAGTCGGGCGGCAAGCCCTTGAACATGTCGCGGCACATGCGGACCGCGGTCTCGGACCCGCCGCCGCCGACGATCAGGGCGGCGAAGGCCATGTCACCGCGGTAGCCGGCGAACCAGGCATGCGAGCCACCGGAGAATTCGGCCTCGCCGGTCTTCCCGCGCACATCGCCGCTGCCCCGCAGATCCTTGGCGGTGCCGTTGGTCACCACCAGCTGCATCATCGGTCGCAGGCCGTCGAGCATCTTCGGGCTGATCGCCCCGCTGTTGCCCGACACCGTGGTCGGGCGGCCCTCGATCAGCTGCGGCAGTGGGGTCTTCCCGGCCGCGACGGTCGCCGCCGCCAGCGCCATCCCGAACGGGCTGACCAGGACCTTGCCCTGGCCGAAGCCGTCCTCGGTGCGCTCGGCGAGGTTCACCGTGGGCGGCACCTTTCCGGTGACGGTATCGATCCCGGCGACCTGATAGTCGGCGCCGATGCCGTACTGCGCCGCGGCGTTGGTGAGGGCGCGCGGCGCCATCCGGCTGGCGAGCTCGGCGAAGGTGGTGTTGCACGAGTTCGCAAAGGCCCTGGACATCGGGACCACGCCGAGATCGAACCGGTCGTAGTTCGGGATGGTCCGCTGCCCGATGTCGATGGTGCCGGGGCAGCCCAGCAGCGTGTTGGGTCCGGCCATGTCCGATTCGATGGCGGCGCCTGCCGTGACCATCTTGAAGGTCGACCCCGGCGGGTACAGGCCCATGGTGGCGGTCGGGCCGTCGGTATCGGCGGCCGCGTTCTGCGCCACGGCCAGGATTTCCCCGGTGGACGGCTTGATCGCGACGATCATCGCCTTGCGGCCCACCATGTTCACCGCATCCTGGGCGGCGTTCTGCACGTTGCGGTCCAGGCTGATGGTGATCGACGGGGCCGGCTTGCCCTGAACCTCGTTGAGGATGTCGATGTCCGCGCCGTTCTGGTTGACGCTGACCACGCGCCAGCCGGATTGGCCGATCAGCTGGTCGGCCACCTGCTTCTTGACCTCGGTGACGATGGCCGGCGCGAACCGGGGATCGGTGGGCACCATCTCCGGCTGCGGGGTGATCACCACACCGGGCAGATGGCCGAGGGCCCCCGACACCTTGTCGTTGTCCTCGCGGCGCAGGGTGATCAGGTTCAGCGGTCCGGTGGACGAGCTGGCCTGTTCGGCGAGCCGCTGGGCGTCCATGGTGTTGTCGAACTGCCGCAGCACGTCGGCGACCACGCGGGAGGTCCGCATGAGGTCACCGGCGGCGGAACGGGCATTGAGCGCGTAGTTGTAGTGGTACCCGGGTACCAGAACGTTCGTGCCGCCGAGCTCGTTGACCGAGGCCCGGACAGGCTGGTCGGCGCGCAGCTGGAAGCTCTGGTGCTCCCCCAGGTTCGGATGCAAATCCGTGCTGCCCCAGCGGACTTGCCAACGGCCGTCCTGCCGAATCATGTTGAGCTGCCCGGTGTAGGCCCAGGTGCGGTCCTTGGGCAGGTGCCAGGTGTACCGATAGGTGATCTTGCCGGTGTCCTGGGTGTACTTGGAGCCGAGCACCTGCGCGTCGAGCTTGGTCGCCTGCAGACCGGACCAGGCCTGGTTGATCGCGGTCCGTGCGTCGTTGGGTTTGTCGGACAGGTCGGCGGCGGCACCGGTGTCCCCGCGGCCGAGGGCAGCGAAGAACGCCTGCGCGGTCGGCTCGGGGCCGTTGGGCTTCGGGGTGCAGGCCGTCATCGCTCCTGCGACCGCCACGACCGACAACAACGCGGCCGAGCGTGAAACGGATGATGTGTGCGTTGCCATTGGGACTGATGTTAGAAGTGTGACAAGCCGGTCTCGGGGAGGCACACCGAGACGCAACCGTGACGTTTTTGTGAGAAGGCGGATGCGCGAACACTCGTGTGGGGCTATCCACCCGGCTGAGGTCAGTCGAGCAAGACCGTGGCGTAGGTACCCAACTGGGTGAACCCGATGCGCCGGTAGATCGCGCGGGCCGGGCCGTTGAAATCGTTGACGTAGAGGCTGGCCGTCCGGCCGCTGCGCAGCACCGCAGACGCCAAGGTCGCGGTGCCCGCAGCACCCAGACCACGGCCACGCCATTCCGGATGCACCCACACGCCCTGGATCTGACCGACCCGCGACGTCTGCGCCCCGATCTCGGCCTTGAACACCACCTGGCCGTCCTCGATCCGCGCCCACGCCCGGCCGGCGGCGATCAACCCCGCCAGCCGGCGACGATAGCCGCGGCCACCGTCGCCAAGACGCGGGTCCACACCGACCTCGCCGATGAACATGTCCACTGCCGCAACGACATACGCGTCCAACTCGTCCATCCGGACCGGACGCACCGCGGGATCGAGCGTGCACTGCGGGGCATCGGACAGCGTCAGCAGCGGCTGGCAGTCCCTGACCTCGCGGGCCGGGCCCCACACCTGCGCCAGTTGCTGCCACATCGGCAGCACCAACTCCGCGCGGCCCACCAACGACGAACACCGGCGCGGGGCACTCATCACCTTGTCGGCGAACACCATCATGTCGGCCGCGGTCCCCCGCATCGGGATCAGATTCACCCCGGCGAAGCACAGCGACTCGGTGGCCTGGCTGCGGGTCCACAGCTCGCCGCCGATGGCCACCGGATCGAGGCCGTGGTCAGCCACCCGGGCGGCCACCATGCAGGTGCCCACCGGATCCTCGTCGAAGACCTGCTGCACCTGGGCGACTTCGCGCACCACTGATATCCGGCGCGCATCTGCGATCCGGAAAAGTGGAGGTGCCGACATTCACCGACCTTCTTGCGCGTGTGACCTGATCTACTGTTGAGGCTTGCCCGTGACCGCTATCACAAGGCTGTGCTCAGCTTACGGTTACGACGGGCGAACCGCTCGCATCGGTGCCGGACTCGGCCGCGATTCGCATCGCCTCTTCGATCAGGGTCTCGACGATCTGAGATTCGGGGACCGTCTTGATCACCTGGCCGCGGACGAAAATCTGGCCCTTGCCGTTACCCGACGCCACCCCGAGGTCGGCCTCACGCGCCTCACCCGGTCCGTTCACCACACAGCCCATGACGGCGACGCGCAGCGGCACGTCGAGCCCGTCGAGCCCGGCCGACACCGCGTTCGCCAGCTTGTAGACGTCCACCTGGGCGCGGCCGCAGGACGGGCACGACACGATCTCCAGGCCGCGGGGCCGCAGATTCAGCGACTCCAGGATCTGGTTGCCGACCTTGACCTCTTCGACCGGCGGTGCGGACAGCGATACCCGGATGGTGTCGCCGATGCCCTCGCTCAGCAGCGCGCCGAACGCGACGGCGCTCTTGATGGTGCCCTGGAACGCCGGACCGGCCTCGGTCACGCCGAGGTGCAGCGGGTAGTCGCACTTGGCGGCGAGCTGGCGGTAGGCCTCCACCATGATCACCGGGTCGTTGTGCTTGACGCTGATCTTGATGTCGCCGAAGCCGTGCTCCTCGAACAGCGAGGCCTCCCACAGCGCCGACTCGACGAGCGCCTCCGGGGTGGCCTTGCCGTACTTCTCCAGCAGTCGCGGGTCGAGCGAACCGGCGTTGACGCCGATGCGGATCGGGATGCCCGCGGCGCCGGCGGCCTTGGCGACTTCCTTGACCCGGCCGTCGAACTCCTTGATGTTGCCCGGATTCACGCGTACCGCGGCGCAGCCGGCGTCGATGGCCGCGAAGATGTACTTGGGCTGGAAGTGGATGTCGGCGATCACCGGGATCTGGCTGTGCCGGGCGATCTCGGCCAGCGCGTCGGCGTCTTCCTGCCGCGGACAGGCCACGCGGACGATGTTGCAGCCCGACGCCGTCAGCTCGGCGATCTGCTGCAGCGTGGAGTTCACGTCGTGCGTCTTGGTCGTGCACATCGACTGCACGGAGATGGGGAAATCGCTGCCGACGCCTACGTCACGCACCATCAGCTGTCGGGTCTGACGGCGCGGCGCCAGGGTCGGGACTGGTGGCGCCTCGCTGGCGCCATCTCCGATGCCCGGCATGCCCAAACCGATGGAGGTCATCACGGTCTCCTACTGGAAGATTCGAATGGGGTTCACAAGATCAGCCGTGACGGTCAGCAGCATGTAGCCGCCGATCACCACCAGGACCACATAGGTGGCCGGCATCAGCTTGAGGTAGTTCACCGGAGCCGCGGCGACTTTGCCGCGGGACGCGCGAATCATATTGCGCAGCTTCTCGAAGACTGCGACCGCGATGTGTCCGCCGTCGAACGGCAGCAGCGGCAGCAGGTTCACCGCGCCCAGGACGAAGTTCAGCTGCGCCAGGAAGAACCAGAACATCACCCACAACCCGTGGTCGACGGTGTCGCCGCCGATGATGCTCGCGCCGACCACGCTGATCGGGGTTTCCTTGTCGCGCTCGCCGCCGCCGATCGAGTGGATCAGCGCCCCCACCTTGGTCGGGATCTTCGCCAGCGACTTGCCCAGTTCGACGGCCAGGTCACCGGTGAAGGTGAAGGTCGCGGGCACGGCAGTCAGTGCGTTGTACTGCGTCGGTCCGGGCTGCGCTGCCGCGGTGACGCCGATGGCGCCGATGGTCGCCGCGGTGTCGGAGTCCTTGACCGTGAATCGCTGGGTCTGCTCGACGTTGACGGTGGTGGTGAACGTCTGGCCGCCGCGTTGGTAGACGACCGGCACAGTGCCGCTGAAACCGCGGATGGCCTTCGCCATCTCCTCGAACGTGCTCACCGATTTGTCGCCGACCTTGACGACGGTGTCCCCGGCCTTCAAGCCGGCCGCGGCGGCGGGACCGGCTCCCGGATGCGGGCACGGACCGAACGGGTTGTCGCCCGTCTTGGCGATTTGCGGTGCCACACAAGCGGTCTCACCGATCACCGCGGTCGTCGTCTGGTGCAGATTCGGCAGGCCCCACGTCACCGCGATGCCGTAGATCAGCACCAGTCCGATGATGAAGTTCATCGCAGGTCCGGCGAACAGCACGGCGACGCGCTTCCACACCTTCTGCTTGTACATCGCGTACGGCTCATCCGCGGGCGCGATCTCGTCGACCGACGTCATGCCCGCGATATCGCAGAAGCCGCCGAGCGGCACGGCCTTGAGGCCGTATTCGGTGGTGCCGAGCCGGTTGGGCCGGTGCGTGGACCACAGCGTCGGGCCGAAGCCGACGAAGTACCGCCGCACCTTCATCCCGGTGGCCCGGGCCACCCACATGTGGCCGCACTCGTGCAGGGCCACCGACACCAGAATGGCCAGCGCGAAGAGCGCAATACCGATCACGAACATCATCGGGCGGGCACAACCTCCTGTGCGATGGTGCGCCGCGCCCGGTCCCGGGCCCAATCCTGCGCATCAAGTACGTCTTCCACGGTAGCGGGTTCGGCGGCCCATTGATCCGCAGCGCCCAGCACGTCGGACACGGTCCGCACGATTGCCGGGAACCCGATGCGCCCGTCGAGGAACGCTGCCGCTGCCTCTTCGTTGGCCGCGTTGTACACCGCGGTCAGGCAACCGCCGCGGGTTCCGGCCTCGCGGGCCAGCCGGACCGCCGGGAAGACGTCGTCGTCCAGTGGCTCGAACTCCCAGTTCGAGGCCTTGGTCCAGTCGCAGGCCAGGGCGGCGCCCGGGACGCGGGCCGGCCACCCCAGGGCCAGCGCGATGGGCAGTTTCATGTCGGGCGGGCTGGCCTGCGCCAGCGTCGAACCGTCGGTGAACGTGACCATCGAGTGCACGATGGACTGCGGGTGCACCACGACGTCGATGCGGTCGTAGTCGATGCCGAACAGCAGGTGGGTCTCGATGAGTTCCAGCCCCTTGTTGACCAGCGACGCCGAGTTCAGGGTGTTCATCGGCCCCATCGACCAGGTCGGGTGGGCCCCGGCCTGCTCGGGGGTGACGTCCTCCAGGTCCTTGGCCGCCCAACCGCGGAACGGGCCGCCGGACGCGGTGAGCACCAGCCGGGCCACTTCGTCACCCGTGCCGCCCCGCAGGCACTGGGCCAGCGCCGAATGCTCGGAGTCGACGGGCACGATCTGCCCGGGCTGTGCGGCCTTGAGCACCAACGGTCCACCGGCGACCAGCGACTCCTTGTTCGCCAGTGCGAGCCGGGCACCCGAATGCAGCGCGGCCAGCGTCGGCTTCAAACCCAGCGCCCCGACCAGCGAGTTCAGGACGACGTCGGCCTCGGTGTCCTCGACGAGCCGGGTGGCCGCGTCGGCGCCCGCGTAGGTGACGTCGCCGATGCGCTCGGCTGCGGCGACGTCGGCCACGGCGATATTGGTGACGCCCGTCTCGGCGCGCTGCCGAGCCAGCAGTTCGGCATTGCCGCCGCCGGCCGCCAGGCCGACGATCTCGAACCGGTCGGGGTTGGCGGCGATCACCTCCAGGGCCTGGGTACCGATCGACCCGGTACTGCCGAGCACCAGGACTCGTAGCCGCTCACTCACCTCTCTATTGTGCCGCCCCACCCGGCCTTCGGCGTCGGTGGTGGCACATCGGGATCAGCGGCGACGGAACCAGCCGGCGATCCGCGTCAGGCGGGCACTGCTGTGGCGCGCCGGATGGCGATGTCGCCCGAGGCGGTCCGGGCATGCACGGCCAACCGACGGTCGTCGCCTTCGGGGCCGGCGGCGGGGGTCAGATCGCTGTGCACCTTCCCGGACCGGCTGTCCAGATCGAGGTTCGCCGCGGTCCCCTCGGCGACGCCGACCTCGACGTAGCCACTGGCAGTGGCCACCGACACCGATCCCGACTCGGCGCCTGCCACTGTCAGTGATCCGGACGCGGTCCGGCTGTGCACGGCTCCGCGCAATGTCCCGACGGTGGCCGAGCCGCTGGCTGCCTGAAACTTCAGGTTGCCGTCCAGATCGTCGATCGACAGATCCCCCGAGGCCGTGGATACCGTGGCGTGCCCTAGCACCCGGCGGGCCGCGATGTCGCCGGATGCCGTGGCGGCCTTGATGTTTCCCTGTACAGAGTCGAGGACAGCGCTGCCGCTGGCGGCGTTGAACCGGCAGTCCGCGACCGGGCCGTCGACCTGCAGATCAGCTGACGCCACCGAGACCGAGAGCCTGGACAGTGCCGGCAACGCGATGTCGACGTTGACGGCGCCGCGGGACAGCGACAGCAGCTTTCTGCCGACGATCACCGTCAGCGCGCCGTTCGAGAAATCGATGTTTGCCTGCTCGGCCGCCCGGACGTCAGCGGCCCGCAACGGGTCACGTGGCGTGACACGCACCTCGGTGTCGGTCCGGTCGGCGGCGGCGATGCGTACAGCGCCGGCCGCGAGTTCGATCGTGGCGGTGATGGGGTCTGACGTCGGAAACGTTCGCATGGTGCTCTCCTGTCGGTGGGTGGGTTTCTTGTCTTCTGCCTTCGTCAGCGGACCCAGCCGCTGATGGTGTTGCCGTGTTTTCGATCGCGTGGCGCCGGCCCGCCGAGCGCGGCACCGACGGCGCGAACCAACCAGGCGTTGACCGACAGCCCGTCGCGCCGCGCCGCGGCGTCCACACCGCCGCGCAGCGCCTCGGGCAACCGCAGGGTCACGCGCCAGGTACCGCCGTCGTCGCCGGTCGGAGCGCTGACGGCGCCGTCGGCCAGGTCCGCATCGGCGGCGACCGGCGGTTCGGGATCCGCGTCGGCCGGGGTCCCGGTCACGACGAATTCCGGGTCTCGACCGCGCAATCGCACGTCGACCGACGCCGGTGCCAACTCACGCGTGATGTGTTCGGCCGCTTCGGAGAGCGACTCGAGCAACGCCAGGCGAAGCGCCGAATCGAGCGGTGCGCTGAGCCGTTCGGCGAGTTCAGCCGCCTCGGCACCACCGGCCGCGGCGGCGATCTCCAGCTCGATCCGAACTCCGTCGACGTAGGGTTGCAGGTCCATGACACCACTATGACATCACTTTGGTGTCACTGCAAGCGTCAAGATGACGCCACGTCATGTCGCCCACGCGCCACCTACCGCCCGTCGCGCGACTACGACCGAGCGTCGTATGCAAGAATGACCGCAATCCATCGGATCGTTAAGGAGTAGCCGTGGCCACCACCGAGGTCGAACGAAGCACCGGCGTCGATGTCGAGGACGTCCCCTCGGCCGAGTGGGGCTGGTCCAAGATGAACCGCGGCGTTATTCAGGTCGGCGGCATCCTGTCCGCCCTCTTCCTGCTGGTGATGCTGCGCGGCAACCACGTCGGCCACGTCGAGGACGCCTGGCTGATCGGGTTCTCCATCCTGCTGTTCGTCATCGTGATCCGCGGCTGGTGGCTGCGCCGTCGCGGCTGGATCCGCTGACCTCAGTCCTTACGACGAAGGCCACGAACTCTTTCGAGTTCGTGGCCTTCGTCGTTGCCGGGTTTCAGGCGGTGGGCTCCCGGTGCCGCCGGTCCGAATGGAAGAACGTGACGAGTGTCGTTGCGCCGCAGATCAAGCCGACCGTGCCGATGAGCTGCGGACCCGTGATCCGGTCGACCAGCCCACCACCCACGGCCGCGCCGATCATGAACGACGACAACAAGGCCAGGTAACCCAGCCAGTCGTAGACAGTGCCGCTGCCACAGATGTGGCGCTCCAGCCCCTGTCCCAGCTTGACGACCGTTCCGGTGACGTAGCTGAGCGGCACCGCCACTTCGCCGCGCTTGACGAAGCTGGTGTTCAGCGCGCCCACCGAGAAACAGATGATCAGGATGCCCGTGAAGTTGACGTCCTCGTAGTACCAGCCGTCCTCGTACAGCTCGACCACGGACGCCACCAACAAGCCGATGGTGACCAGCGCGGTGGCACCGTGCGGATGGTTCTGCCAGTACCGGCGCCGCAGGAACGACGCCACGAAGACGCCCGCCAGGAAGCAGGCCATCAACGACAACGCCGCCAGCGGCCCCGCCCCGGACACCTTCTGACGTTCCGCGACATCGAACCACCCGAGCACGGCCCGTTCGGTGTTGCCCGTCATGAAGGTGACGAAGTATCCGGCACTGTGCAGGAACGCGACCGCACCGATCATGCCGGCCAACCACGACAGCAGCCACGACAACCGCGCCTCCGGTCCGATGGCGTCTTCCTTGCTCACAACCCTGTCGGGTGACTGCTGATCCACCGGCACATTATGTACGGCGCGGATCGACGGACGGCTCAGATCAGTCCCGGCGCGGTCACCGGCCTTGCGGCCGGCAGATGAAGCTGAGCCGGAACTTGCCGATCTGGATTTCGTCACCGCTGGTGAGTGGGAGCGACGGGACCTGGACTCCGTTCACAGACGTGCCGTTCAGGCTGCCGACGTCGACGATCCAGTATTCGCCATCGAGCCAACGGATTTCAGCATGGTGACGACTGACGGTGATGTCGTCGAGAAACACGGCACTGTCGGGGTGCCGACCGGCGGCGACAACATCGTCGACCAGCAGGAACTGGCCGCCAGGACCGGGGCCGCCGGTGATCGCCAGGACCCCCGAGCCCGGGTGTACCTCGGACACCCTCTGGTGCCCGGCATGCCCTGTGGCACCTTCGCCGATTACGCGGTGGATCGCGGTGGTGTGGACGGTGACGTCGTCGCCGAGGCGCGCGTGATCGGCCAGATTCATATCGGGTTTCCTTTGCCTGTCTGGGTTTTCGAAGCGCTACTTGATGGTGTGGCTGCGGGCATGGGCGATGGCATCGTCCAGCGTCTCGATGAGATGGTTCTCATGACGCAGGGATTCGATGATGCCGACACCTGCGAGTAGGTCTCGGTGCTCGGGCCGGACACCTTTGATGATCACGGTGATGCCCCGCTCCTCCAGGTCTTCGACGATTTGCGTCAGCGTGTGCGCGCCCGTGGCGTCGAGCATGCCGAGCTGCGACAGCCTGATGATGACGACCGCAGTCTCGGGATGTTGGCCATCGGTGATCGCGGTCGAAATCCGTTCGGCCGCACCGAAAAACATCGCCCCGTCGAGCCGCAGCAGGGCGATACGTTCGTCGCCGGGCACATAGGGCCCCGGCAGATCCTCGCGTGTGACGCTGCTGCGCCGGGCCAGCGCGCGCAGCGCAAACAACGCCGTTGCCGCGATACCGATCTCGACGGCCTGGATCAGGTCGAAACAGACAGTGACAATTGCGGTCAGCAGAAAAGTCACCGCGTCCGAACGCGTGGACCGCAGAATCCGCGTGACCGTGTGCGGTGAAATCATCCGGAACGCCGTCACCATCAGCACCGCCGAGAGCGCCGCCAGCGGGATGGTCCCGACCAGTCCGCTGACCAGGTACACCACGGCCAGCAGCACCACCGAGTGGACGATCGCCGCGACGCGGGTCCGCGCACCGGAGCGTACGTTGACCGCGGTGCGGGCAATGGCCCCGGTGGCCGGCATGCCGCCGAACATCCCGGAGGCGACCGAAGCCAGTCCCTGCCCAACCAGTTCCCGGTTCGGGTCGTAGGGCCCGGTCGGGGACATCGTCGCCGCGACCCGCGCCGACAGCAGTGACTCGATCGCAGCCAGTGCGGCGATCGCCAGTGCCGCACCGAACAGAGAGTGCAACACCGCCAGATCAGCGTGTGGCCATACCGGTGTGGGCAATCGCGAAGGCAGCGCGCCGATCCGGGCCGCCGGCAATCCAGTGCCCACGACCATGGCCGTAGCCGCTACAACCGCCACCAACGACGCCGGCACCGCGGGGTGCAGCCTGGGCAGCACGATCATCAACACCGCCACCAGTGCCGTGACGACCAGGGCCGGCCGTGCCGCCCCCAAGTCGAGGTGCGAGACGACCAGGCCTGCGGCCACCAGCGGGGGCCGCCCGGCGGGTGCCGCCTGGCCGAGCGCGGCCGGCACCTGCTGCAGAAAAATGATGACGGCGATGCCGAGGGTGAATCCTTCGATGACCGGCCACGGAATGAAGGTCACCGCGCGCCCCACACCGGTGATGCCGGCCACCACGACGATGACCCCGGCCAGGATGGTCACCGCGGCGACGCTGCCCAGTCCGTACTGGGCCACGATCGGCGCCAGTACCACCGTCATCGCCCCGGTCGGCCCCGATACCTGAACATGCGATCCGCCGAACACCGCGGCCACCAGCCCAGCCACGACTGCGGTGACCAGACCGGCCGCCGCGCCGACACCCGAACTGATTCCGAACGCCAGCGCGAGCGGCAACGCGACCACCCCGACCGTCACCCCGGCGAGGACGTCACGCCGCCACGAGAGCCTCAGACCGGCATAGTCCTTGCGCGACGGCAGCAACCGGGTGATGCGGTCGCCGGCGACCGTGGTCATCGGCTGGTGCCGATCGGCGGCAGTGAGCCGACGGCATCGAGCTGATCGCGCTGCGCGGCAAGGGTATCGGCGAGGAACGTCCGTGCGATGAGCAGAAGTTCGGCGATCTTCGGATGCGCCAACGTGTAGTACACCGCGTTGCCGGCCCGATACCCACTGACCACGTGATGCCGTTTGAGCACGGCCAGATGCTGCGAGAGCAGCGTCGGTTCGATATCGCTGGCCGCGAGGATGTCGCTCACCGGCGTCGGGCCAGCTGAAGTCGACAGGATCTCCAACACCCTGATGCGGGCCGGATGCGCGAGCGCTTTGAAGAGGTTCGCCTTGATCTCGTACAGCGGCCGTTCGGGACCATCGAGCACGCTGTCGACCATCTGCCGCACCCCTAATTGATGGATTGAGGAAATTCTCAATCCATCATACCGTGCGAGGCCCGCCCGACAGATTCACCAGATCCGCTTCTGCCAGACAACACACAGGCTCGCGAAGCGAAAGTTTGTGGGCTCGGTAACATTCGCGCCATGGCCGTAGCCGACAACACAATCGATCTGGGAGACCAAGCCTCCTTCACCGGCTTACGTGCGCTGGGCCGTGGCCCGCTCATCCAGTACACCTGGATCTACGAACATCCGGTCGACCTGGATGGCCTGCGCCGCCTGCACCGCAATCTGGGTAGCGGCGGCCTGCTGGGCCGCCGGATCGAACGGTCGCCACTGCCCTTCGGCCGGCACCGGTGGGTCCGCTCGACCGGACCGCTCGGCCTCGACATCGGCACCGGGACGCGGCCCGTCGCCGAGTTGAACGACTGGGTCAACGAACGCGGCTACATTCCGGTGGACCCGGAGCATGGCCCGCCGTGGCACCTGGGCGTGCAGCAGTTCGAAGGCGGCGGCGCGGCCGTGTCACTCGTGGTGTCGCACACCGTCGGAGATGGCCTGGCCATCGCCGAAGCGGTCGCCGACGCGGTCAACGGCGAACCCCGCGACCTCGGCTACCCGATACCCGCATCCCGGACCCGGCGCGAGGCCCTGCGCGAAGACCTCCGCCAGACAATGCGCTCGGTACCCAGTTGGTTCAAGGCCATGGTCGGGGCCGCCAAGATCGCCCGCGATCAGAAGGGCGACCTGGCGGCGTCGGCCAAATCGGCGACGGCGGCGGTGTCCAGCGGGATCACCACGCCGGTGACGCCGCCGTTCGTCACCATCCACATCGACATCGACGAGTGGCACCAGCGCGCGAAAGCCCTTGGCGGGACGAGCAATGTGCTGTTCGCCGCCCTCGGCGCCCGGGTCGGGCAGGTGGTGGGACGACTGGGCGACGACGGCCGGGCCATGCTCTCGTTCCCCGTCAACATCCGCACCGAGGGCGACACCCGGGGCAACGCGCTCAGCACCATCACCGTGATGGCGGACCCCGAGAAGGTCAGCACCGACCTGAGCGAACTCCGGGGCGAGATCAAGCACGAACTCGCCGGTGTCGACGAGTGGACCCGGATGATGCTCACGCCCCTTCCGCTCACTCCCCTGGTGCCGAAGTTCGCGGTGCGACGGCTGGAGAAGATGGTGCTCAAGGTCGGCAAGCCCATCGGCTGCTCGAACCTGGGCCTGTTCCCCCCCGCGTTCAACCGGCCCGACGGCACCGACGCCGACAATTTCCACGCCCGCCTGGTCGAACCGGGACTGACGCCGGTGGATCTCGAACGGCTCAACGGTCACCTGTTCCTGGTGTTGTGCCAGACCCCGACGTCGATGATCGTGACGGTCACCGCGTGGGAACCGGGCGAGACGAACACCAAAGCGGCACTGGCAGATTCCACCCGCAAGGCGCTGGCCGAACTCGGGCTCACCGGAACCGTCGACTAAGTTACCGGGTAGTACCATCGGTATCGTGGACAGTACCGCGAGCCCCGAGGGCAGCTCCGTCGAGGACGCCTCGACTCCGAGCCGAATCCTGGTGGCGACCGCGGAAGTGCTTGCCCGTCAGGGACAAGCCAAACTCAGCCTGTCCGAGGTCGCGATGCAGGCGGGGGTATCCCGCCCCACGCTGTACCGCTGGTTCGCTTCCAAAGAGGCGCTGCTCGAATCATTCGGGCGGTACGAACGCGAATTGTTCGTCGACGGCATGAGCGCGGCCACCGAAGGGCTGCGGGGCAACGAAAAGCTCGATGCCGCACTGCAGTTCATCGTGCGGTACCAGAAGACCTATTCCGGTGTGCGAGTCATCGACATCGAACCCGAAGTCGTGCTCGCCCAGCTGCCGAACGTCCTCCCGATCATGCGGAACCGCCTGCAGAAACTGCTCTCCGGACCGAACGCCGAATTGAAGGCGGCCACCGCCATCCGGATCGCGATATCGCATTACCTGGTCCGCAGTGACGACACCGACCAGCTGCTGGCGCAACTGCGCCATGCCGTCGGCCTGCGCGAGCCGAGCAGCTAGCCTTCAGCCGCCAATTGCCCACACGCAGCGGCGATTTCACGACCGCGGGTGTCGCGCACCGTGCATGACACACCGGCGGCCTGCACCCGGCGCACGAACTCCCGCTCGACGGGCTTCGGACTCGCGTCCCACTCGCTGCCCGGGGTCGGGTTCAAGGGAATCAGGTTCACGTGCACCAACGGGCCCAGCTTGTTACGCAGCTTCTTGCCCAAAAGGTCTGCCCGCCAAGGCTGATCGTTGACATCGCGGATCAGTGCGTACTCCACCGACACCCGGCGACCGGTCACGTCGGCGTAATACCGTGCGGCGTCGAGGACTTCGGAGACCTTCCACCGGTTGTTGACCGGCACGAGGGTGTCACGCAACTCGTCGTCGGGGGTGTGTAGTGACAGCGCCAGCGTCACACCGAGCTTCTCGTCGGCCAGTTTGCGGATCGCCGGCGCCAGCCCGACGGTCGAGACCGTCACTGAGCGGGCACTGATACCGAAACCCTCCGGCGGTGTCGCGGTGATCCGGCGGACGGCGGCCACCACCCGGTTGTAGTTGGCCAGCGGCTCGCCCATGCCCATGAAGACGATGTTGGACAGCCGGCCGTCGTGCTCGTTACGCATCGCGGCCGACGCCGCGCGCACCTGCTCCAGGATTTCGGCGGTCGACAGGTTGCGCTGCAGACCGCCCTGTCCGGTGGCGCAGAACGGGCAGGCCATGCCACAGCCGGCCTGCGACGAGATGCAGACGGTGTTGCGCTGTGGGTAGCGCATCAGGACCGACTCGAACGTCGTGCCGTCGACGGCGCGCCACAGGGTCTTGCGCGTCTCCCCTGCGTCGCACTGGATCTGTTTCACCGGCGAGATGAGGTCGGGGAACAGCGCCGAGGCCACCTGATCGCGCACCGAGGCGGGCAGATCGGTCATCTCGTGCGGGTCGGCGATCAGCCGGCCGTAGTACTGATTGGCCAGCTGCTTGGCCCGGAATTTCGGCAATCCCAGCTCGGCGACGGCCGAGGCGCGGCCGTCGGCGTCGAGGTCGGCAAGGTGCCGCGGCGGCATGCCGCGGCGCGGTGCTTCGAAAACCAGAGGAAGGGAAACGGCCATAACGGGCTTCAGTATCGCACCGACTCGCCCCTGCAGACGAAAATCATTGGACCTGGCGCCGCCGACCACTCACCATGGCCCCATGCCACCCCGCCCCGCGTCGCTTCTGGCCTTCGTCTACGCATTGGGTTATCCCATTGGTGCCCTTGCTGTTTCGGCCCTGACGCCCATGGCGACGCTGGTCTTCCGGTTCGGCCTGGCGGCCGCGATCCTGACCACGTGGGCACTGGCGGCGCGTGTGAAATGGCCCACTGGTACCCGACTGGTGCACGTGGTGATCAGTGGTCTGCTCACCCAGGCCGTGCAATTCATCTGCCTGTACCTGGCGCTGATGCACGGCGCTCCCGCGGTGCTGGGCGCCGTGGTCATCTCGATGAACCCCGTCGCCACGGCCCTGCTCGCTGCCGTGTTCCTGGGCGAACGGCTGACGCCGATGCGCGTCGTCGCGCTGGTCCTGGGTGCGCTGGCGGTGCTCGCCGCGTGTGCCCAGCGGCTGCTGATGGTCGGCGGGGTCGACGCGGTGATCGTGCTGCTGGTCGTCTCGCTGCTGGCCCTGGCCGCGGGCGGCGTCTATCAGCAGCGGTTCTGCCGGGGCGTGGATTTCCGCGCCACCGCGGCGCTGCAGAACGCGGCGTCGTTGCTTCCCGTGGCGGTCCTGGCCGCCGTCATGCCGTGGACCGTGACCAACCTGCACACCGCCGTCCTCGCGGTCGGCGCGGTGGTGCTGTTCAACGCCACGTTGTGCATGACGCTGTACGTGCGGGCGATCGATCGCTACGGTGCCGCCGCGGTGGCCATGCTGTTCGCCGTCATCCCGGCGATCGCCGGCGTGCTGTCCTGGCTGCTGCTGGGCCAACGGCCCGACCTCGGTGTGGTGGTCGGCCTGGTGCTCGGCGCGCTGGCCTGCTGGCTCAATTCGCGCGCCGTGGCGCGGACTGTCAGGCCAGCAACTCCAGCACCAGCCACGCCGCCACTGCAGACGGCAGAATCGAGTCGATCCGGTCCATCAGACCGCCGTGACCAGGCAGCAGAGTGCCCATGTCCTTGATCCCGAGGTCCCGTTTGACCTGCGATTCGACCAGGTCGCCGAGGGTGCCGGTGATGACGAGCATGATGCCGAGCGGCACGCCGACCCACAGCGGCCGGTCGGCCAGATAGTGCACCGACAGCACCGAGACGACGATGCTGAACAGCAGTGATCCGCTGAAGCCCTCCCAGGACTTCTTCGGGCTGATCGCCGGCACCATCGGATGCTTGCCGAACAGCACGCCCGCGGTGTAGCCGCCGATGTCGGAGGCCACGACGCCCAGCATCATGCAGAACACCTGCATGGCACCTTCGTGGTAGCCGCCCTGGTGCGGGTAGATGAGCAGAGCCGTGAAGGCGCCGAACAGCGGCACCCAGGCGGCCAGGAAGATCGTCACCGAGACGTCGCGCGTGTAGTTGACCGGCGCGGCTTTCAGACCGCCCGACAGCAGCCGCCAGATCAGGCACAGCGCGACCGTGGCGCCGAACGCACCCAGCGCTCCGGCTTCCCGGAAGGGCACGGTCAGCCAGATCATCGCCTGGCCACCGATCAGCAGCGGAATCACCGGGACGGCGTAACCGCCTTCGCGCAGCCGGCGCACCACCTCGTGGGTGGCCAGGGCGACGGCGAGCGCCACCAGTGCCACCCACAGCTGCGGGACGAACAGCAGGGTGGCGATGACGGTGCCGCCCAGGAGGGCGCCGACGGAGATGGCGGCGGGCAGGTTGCGCCCGGCGCGCGAGGACTTCTTGGGCTCCCCGGTGGGGGCGGTTTCGGTGGCCACGACTGTGTGGATGCGGACAGCTGGAAGGTCGTCAGACCTCCAGCAGCTCGCCTTCCTTGTGCTTGACCAGCTCGTCGATCTGAGTCGTGTAGGTGGCGGTGGTCTTGTCCAGATCCTTTTCGGCGCGGGCGACTTCGTCCTCGCCGGCCTCGCCGTCCTTCTTGATCCGGGACAGCTCGTCCATCGCCTTACGACGGATGTTGCGCACCGACACCTTGGCGTCCTCGCCCTTGCCCTTGGCCTGCTTGACGAGTTCCTTGCGGCGTTCCTCGGTCAGCTGCGGGATGGAGATGCGGATGACGGTGCCGTCGTTGCTCGGGTTGACGCCGAGGTCCGAGTTCCGGATGGAGTCCTCGATGGCCCTGAGCTGGTTGGCCTCGTAGGGCTTGATGACCACCAAGCGCGCCTCGGGGACGTTGATGCTCGCCAGCTGGGTGATGGGCGTCATCGAGCCGTAGTACTCGATGTTGATCCGGTTGAACATGCCGGGGTTGGCCCGGCCGGTGCGGATCGACCCCAGGTCATCACGGGCCACCGCGACGGCCTTGTCCATCTTCTCTTCGGCATCGAAGAGGGTTTCCTCGATCACTTCATATTCTCCCGTCGCTCGCCCGGCCACCCAGCTCTAGCTGGAGACCAGCGTTCCGATCTTCTCACCCGCGACCGCGCGCGCGATGTTGCCTTCGGTCAGCAGATTGAAGACCAGCATCGGCATGCCATTGTCCATGCACAGGCTGAACGCGGTGGCATCGGCGACCTTGAGGTCGCGTTCCAACACCTCGCGATGGGTGATGCTGGTGATCATCTGGGCGTCGGGCACCTGGCGCGGGTCCGCGGTGAACACACCGTCGACGGCCTTGGCCATCAGGACGACCTCGGCACCGATCTCCAGCGCGCGCTGCGCGGCGGTGGTGTCGGTGGAGAAGTACGGCAGGCCCATGCCGGCGCCGAAGATGACCACGCGGCCCTTCTCCAGGTGCCGGCGTGCGCGCAGCGGGAGGTACGGCTCGGCGACCTGCCCCATGGTGATGGCGGTCTGCACGCGGGTGTCGATGCCTTCCTTCTGCAGGAAGTCTTGCAGCGCAAGGCTGTTCATCACGGTGCCGAGCATGCCCATGTAGTCGCTGCGGGTGCGCTCCATACCGCGCTGCTGCAACTGCGCACCGCGGAAGAAGTTGCCGCCACCGATGACGACCGCAACCTGGGCGCCGGCCCGCACCACCTCGGCGATCTGCCGGGCGACCAGAGCGACGACATCGGGGTCCAGACCCACCGCGCCGCCACCGAACATCTCGCCACCGAGCTTGAGCAGCACCCGCTTATAAGCCGGCCGGATCAAACCCTGGCCACCGTTGTCTGCCTCGGCCATCAGACTCCTTCGGTCCCCACATGTCACAGCTGCCCCGGCGATCGGCAGCGGCTCCATCCTGCCTCATGACGATCGGTCCGGCGGCAAGGAGGGTGGAACCCGACGGCGTGCGGCCTAACCCAGGTGCGCCTGCAACAACCACGCGCGAACCGATTTGAGTCCGCTCGGCTCGTCCCTCACGTCGAGAGCGGCGAAGCCTGCGCCGGGTGCCGAGTCGGCGCCGGGCGCCGTGAAGCCCGCCGGCATGTTGCCGTGAATACGGGCCGGGGAGATGTCGTCGATCACCCAGTACTTGCCGACGACATCGCGCAGCTCGTCCTCGGTCACCGGGTTGGCCGGGCCGGCGGGCATGCCGCCGCGGTCGAAGACGAGGACGATGTAGGTGGCGCCAGGCGCGGCCGCCCGCACGATCGAGCGCTGGTAGCCGTCGCGGAGCTCGACGGGCATGGAGTGGAACAGCGTGCTGTCGATGATGGTGCCGAAGCGGCCGTCGTATCCGGTGAAGTCACTGATGTCGGCGACCTCGAAGCTGGCGCTGTGCGCGCCGCGCCGGGCGGCTTCGTCGCGGGCCAGTTCGATGGCGGTGGCCGACTGGTCCAGGCCGACCGTGGTGAAGCCGCGCTCGGCCAGGTAGATCGCGGTGGCGGCCTCGCCGCAGCCGGCGTCGAGCACTTCGCCGTGCACCTTGCCCGCTTCGATCAGCGCGGCGATCTCGGGTTGGGGCGTTCCGATGCTCCATGGTGGCCGGGCGCCCATCTCGGGAGCCTCGCCGCGGTACGCGCTTTCGAACATGGCATCAGTCGGTCTGGTCATACCTCCGGTCTATCAACGCTGTTGATATATGTCAATATAGTTGACATGTTCGAAGGTGAAGACGCTCCCCTGGGCTATCTGCTCAACCGCATCGCCACCGCGCTGCGCGCCAACATCACGGCCGATGTCCTTGAGCCACTGGACCTGACGTTCCCACAGTTCGTCTGTCTGCGCATCGTCGACAACCGGCCCGGCATGTCGAATGCCGAGATGGCGCGATTCATCGGGGTATCGCCACAGGCGATGAACATCGTGGTGCGCGCACTTCAGGACCGCGAACTGATCACCCGGCCGTCGACCGTCGCCGCCGGACGGTCCCGGCCCACCGAACTGACCCGGGCCGGTCGCACCCTCCTGAGCAAGACCGTCGCCGGCATCCGCGCCGCCGACGACGCTCTGCTGGCCGGCCTGACCGCCGCCCAGCGCCGGGAGTTCCGCGAAACGCTGACCAGCCTGCTGCCGCCCGATTAGAGGCGACTAGAGAATCGCGGCAGCCACGATCAGGCCGAACGCCAGGTACGAGGCCGCCACATCGAGCACGATTGGTGAGAACTTCTCCTGCTCGAGCATCTCGCCGATGTCGAGGCCCTTGACGGCGCCGATCAGGCGCACCGAAAGTGCCTGCGCGGCAATGCCGACGAGGCCGAAGACCACGGTCTTGATCAGGCCGCTCGCCAGGTCACCCGACGAGCTGTAGATGGCGAGCACCACGATGAAGGCCATCGACACCACGCCGGAGGCGGCCACCGCCGCGGCGTTGGGCCGGCCGGTGCGCACCAGTTCACGCAGCGGCCCCGGCGTGGTCCAGTCGATCACGAAGAAGCCGAGGATCATCAGCGCACCGCCGACGATCGCGTACAGCGCGATCGCCGATGCGCCATGTCCGACGATCGACCAGTAGTCGTTGCCAAGTGCGGTGAGGGTCATGAAGTTCGTTTCCTTCCGGTCACTGCGGGATGCGATGGGGCACAAAGGCTGCGCCGTTGTCGGTGACCAGACCCGAGGTCTCTCGGATACCGAGTCCAGCCGATTCGTCGCCGACGATCCACGCGCCCAACGCGGGGCGCATGTCGTCGAATTGCGGTAGTGGGTCGAGCAACTGGTAGACGTAGCCCTCTTCGCCGTACACGCCGCCGGTCTGCGTTTCGTATCCGGCGCCGACGATCGTGACGTTCGCGCCCTCACGCCCCAGCTTGGGCTTGCGGACGTATTCGGTCAGCTCGTGCGGGTCATCGATGTACGCGGGCAACAGATTCGGGTGCCCCGGGTACATCTCCCACAACACCGCCAGGATGGCCTTGTTGCTCAGCAGCGACTTCCACAGCGGCTCGATCCACATGGTCTCGGGCAGGGATTCGGCTGCGTACTTGCCGAATTCGTCATCGAGGACCCATTCCCAGGGATAGAGCTTGAACAGCGTCGAGATCGGCGCCTCTTCCAGGTCGACGAACCGATTCAGATCCCGGTCCCAGCCCAGCTGCTCGATGGCCAGGCCCACGGTGTGCAGTCCGGCCTCGGCGGCGCACTCCTGCAGGTATGCCAGCGTCACATTGTCCTCGCCGCTGGTGTCGGCCGACGACCAGGTGAAGTGGGTTTCGTTGCCGGGCAACTGATCCTGGATTTCCTTCCATCGTTCGACCAGTTTCTCGTGCAGCGAGTTCCACTGGTCGTCGGCGGGAAAGACGTCGGTCTTCCAGTACCACTGCAGGATCGCGGCTTCGAGCAGCGACGTCGGGGTGTCGGCGTTGTACTCCAGCAGCACCGGCGGCCGGCTGCCGTCGTAGCGCAGATCGAAGCGGCCGTACAGGTGCGGATCGCTACGCCGCCAAGACTTCTCGATATGCGGCCAGCTCCACTCCGGCAGCCCGAAGTCGCGGTAGCGCTCCATCAGCACCACGTTCTCGACCGCTTCCAGGCACATCGAGTGCAGCACCTCGACCGAGGCCTCGATCGAGAGCACCTCGTCCATCTCGAACACATAGTGCACCGACTCGTCCCAATACGGGCGGGCATTGCCCTGCGCATCGGCGGCAGGGGTGTCGAAGCACATGCCCTGGCTGGCAATGATCTGCTGCCACCCCGGCCGCGGGGCGTGATGTTCGCGGCGCATCAGCTACCGGAGCTTCCGCTACTCGACGAGCCGAAGCCGCCGCGCGACACCGACGACCCCGACTTGGAAATGGAGGTCCCGGATTTCGTTGTCGCCGTGGTGCCTTTCGGCAAAGTCAGGGTGCCGCCGCGCGCGATGCTGCCGACGCCGGCATTGGAACCGCCGTAGTAATAGCGGTACGGCGACCCCATATACAAGAACGTGCTGCCGCCATGGCTGGTGCCGCTGCTGCAGTAACTGTCCGGCACCACTTCGTTGGAGCCGTCCTTGACGCACGAGGCGCTGACCCGCTCGTCACGGTGGAAGATCGCGTAACCGGCGGCGACGACCGCCACCACACCGACGCCGACCGCCGAACCGATCAAGACTTTCTTGCCGGTGGCCGCGCGCTTGCGGGCCTTCTCGGCCTTCACCCGCTCGATCTCTTCTTCTGCTTCGCGCGCCTTCTGCGCCTTGTCCCGGGCCCGTGCCTCGCCGACGGACGGCTGACGCGGCTTGGCGGTGGCCGGGTCCTGCCAGCGCACCGAACCCTGGGGATCTTCCGGTGGCGGACCCGGCTGAAATGCCGGAATCGGATTCGGAGTGGGATTGACCGGCGGCACCGGGGGCACCGGCGGCACGCTCGGTCCGGCCCCCGGGACGGGGTCGGGCCCAGTACCTGACGCCGACGCTTTCCACGGCTGCCTCTGCGCCCCATCCTCGGGCCCGACAGTCATGCACACCCCCAATTGACGCAACCTGTGAGACAGCATAAGGCTGGCTGCCCGGCGAGGCGGCCGTTGACGCTGCTTCCGTAGTGCAAAAGTAGTCGCCCTCCGCCGCGCAAGGTCAGCGCACCGCGAGCGAGGGCCATCCGATTTCCCGCTCAAGCTCGAAAGCCAAGGCCAGCAGCGTGGCCTCCTGCCCGGCTGCCGCACCGAACATCATGCCGACCGGCAAGCCGGAGGCGGACTGGGCCAGTGGCAGCGAAACCGCCGGTGCCCCGCTGGCATTCTGCAATGGCGTGAAGCCGACCCAGTCGATCAGCCGCGAGATGATCTGGTCGTAGTCGGCGGTCGGCTCCAGGTGTCCGATCGGCGGCGTGACCTCGCTGAGGGTCGGGGTCAGCACCACGTCGTAGTCGCGAGCCAGACGCGCCGGGATGCGCCGCGACGCGGCCAGCCGAGCGATGGCGGCCGGCACCCGATGCAGGTTGCGGGCCGCCTGTCGTTCCAGCCCCAGGGTCAGGTTGTCCAACTTGGCGCGGTCGAAAGTGGGCCCGAAGGTGTGTTTTCCGCCGCGGACCAAAGCGAAGGCCAGGAAGGCCCAATACAGCAGGAAGTCGTCGCGGAACCGCTCCGGCGCCGGGTTGCCGATCTCGGTGACCCGGTGGCCGAGCTGTTCCAACCGGGCCGCCGTCTGCATGGTGAGCTCCCGAATCTCGGGGCTGGCGTCGCGGCCGATCGAGCTGGTGCACACCGCGATGCGCAGCCGGCGCTGCCCGGGCACGGTGACGTCGCCGATCGCCGGCAGTTTCGGGTTCCGGTAGACCCGCTCGGCCTCCCGGTAGAACGCCGCGGTGTCCCGGACGCTGCGGGTCAGGACACCATTGGCGACGATCTGCAGCGGCATTCGGGTCTCCCGGTCCAACGGCAGCCGGCCACGCGTGGGCTTGAGGCCGACCAACCCGTTGCAGGAAGCCGGGATTCGGATGGAACCGCCACCGTCGTTCGCATGCGCGATGGGCACCACCCCGGCTGCGACGAAGGCGCCCGACCCGGACGACGACGCGCCCGCGGTCACCGTGGTGTCCCACGGATTGCGCACCGGGCCGAGACGGGGATGCTCAGCCGAGGCGCTGAAGCCGAACTCTGACAACTGCGACTTACCGAGCGCCACCAGCCCTGTCGACAGGTACAGGCGCGCCCATTCTCCGTCCGCCGGCATCGGCCTGGGCGCCCACGCGTCGGCGCCCTGCATGGTCGGCCAGCCGGCGACCGCGACGTTGTCCTTGATGAACGTCGGCACACCGTCGAAGAAGCCTCCGAACGGTCGTGGTGCGCTTGCCTTTTCGACTGCCTGCTCGAATGCTTCGTACGACATGCCATTCAGCTCGGGCTGCGCCTTCTCGGTACGGGCGATCGCTGCCTGCACCACCTCGACCGCGGACACCGCACCGCCGCGGATTGCGTCGGCGACACCGACCGCGTCGAGGTCACCAAGGGCGTCGTCACCGAATGTGCTGATGCGTGTCATGGCACCCACGGTACCAAGCAGTACCACCAGCCTGCCTTACCCCCAGATTTCACGTTGTGAGTCCGGACACCGACTTCGCGCACCATTGAACGCGCTGCGTAAACGCCTAGTTTCCCCGGCGTAACTTTCCATTTGGACTAGTGCCATATGGAAGTAATTGGTGCTAGCTTTCGTCCGACCCGGCTGCTGCAGGTCGCGGACCGGTCCGGTCATCGGCGCCCGCATTCGACCTGCTTGCCTGATGCCTTGCAGCACTGGCGATTACGACGGATTCGACAGGACATGCTTCATGACTACCGAGCAATCCATAGACGAGGTTAAGGACCATCCGACCACCGGGGCGCGCGTCGGCCCGTGGTCCCGCTTCGCCGCCTGGGCAAGCCAAGACAACATCGAGGACTTCTCACTTCGCTACGCGCCCAAGTCTTTTCGCAAATGGTCGCCGATGGCGTGTGCGGTGGCCGCCTTGGGCGGCATCGCCTATCTCGCCGACTACTCCATCGGAGCCTCGATCGCCGTCACCCACGGTGCGGCCAACGCAGTCGTCGCGATCCTGGTCGCCGCCGTCACCATCTTTCTCACCGGCATCCCGATCGCCTACTACGCCGCCAAATACAACATCGACATGGATTTGCTCACTCGCGGAGCCGGTTTCGGGTACTTCGGTTCGACCCTGACCAGCCTCATCTACGCCAGCTTCTGCTTCATCTTCTTTGCGCTCGAGGGCGCGATCATGGCACAGGCGATGAAATTGGCGTTCGGCCTTCCACTGGCGGCCGGCTACATCATCGGCTCGCTGATCATCATTCCGCTCGTGCTCTACGGCATGACAGCGCTGGCCAAGTTTCAAGTCTGGACCCAGCCGTTGTGGCTGATCCTGTTCGTCGCTCCGATCGCCTTCATCGCGACCGCGGATACGGCGGGCTTCCACGGGTTCCTGAGCTGGGCAGGCAGTGGCGGTAGTGAGCAGGTGACCGCTATCGGAGTCGGTGCAGGTGCCGGCGTGGCACTGTCGCTCATCGCCCAGATCGGCGAGCAGGTCGACTATCTGCGCTTCATGCCCGAGAAGTCGGAAACACCGCCACTGCGATGGTGGGGCGCGGTCCTCGCGGCCGGACCCGGCTGGGTGATCCTCGGTGCGGCCAAACAGATTTGCGGCGCCTTCCTGGCTTTCTACGTCGCGGGCAAGGTCGGTTTCGCCGCCGCGACAGAACCCATCGAGCAGTTCCTCGGCGGGTTCGGTTCGGTCATCCACAGCGATGTCGCCGCCCTCGCACTGGCGACGCTGATGGTGTTGCTGTCCCAGGTGAAGATCAATGTCACCAACGCATACTCGGGCTCGTTGTCGTGGTCGAACTTCTTCAGCCGGGTTCTGCACGTGCACCCGGGTCGGGTGGTGTACCTCGGTCTGCACATCGCCATCGCGTTGGCGCTCATGCTCAGCGACATGTTCACCGTGCTCAACACCATCCTGGGGTTCTACTCCAACGTCGCGATCGCCTGGGTCGGCGCGATCGTCGCCGACCTGGTGATCAACAAGCCGCTGCTCAAGCTCAGCCCGTCCTACGTCGAATTCAAGCGTGCCTATCTCTACAGCATCAATCCGGTCGGATTCGTCTCCATGCTGGTGGGTTCGGCGTTCTCGATCATGGCCTTCTATCACGCTTTCGGCGATTTCCTCGCGGCCTGGTCGCCGTACCTGGCGCTGACGTTGGCGTTCGTGCTCTCCCCGCTGATCTGCATCGCAACCAAGGGCAAGTACTACCTGGCGCGGCGCAATCCGCTGCGCGAGGAGATCGAGAAGGAGCCGCTGTGGGCGGGTCAGACGCTGCTGGACGTGGTCGACCAGAAGCGGTACGAGCTGCCGGATATGGTGCACGACTGCCCTTTTCATCACGGCACCGTGTCCTCGCTGACCTGCACCCTGACCAAGGACTGCCATGACATGTGCAAGAAGGAGGAATACGACGATTCGGTGAGCGTGGATCTACTGAAAACCGCGACGACACCACAGTCGAGCTGATGAACCGTCATGACCCCGCCCGCTTGGCCGGACGGGGTCATGACCGTCGGTCATGGAGTCAGCTCGACGATCACATTGAATTCGAGTTCGTCGGCGCTGGCGAGGTACACCGGTTGACGGGTATGAGCACCACGCATGACCACCTCACCGCGCGGCCCCTGGTACGCGACATTGGAGCGCGCCCGGTCGATCGCGGCCACCTCAAGGCTGCGGGCCGTCTGCGCCAACGCCGTCAGCAACAACAGTCCCTCATAACAGGATTCACCGATGTTGTTCAACGCCGGGGCCGCGCCGCCGAACCGCTGCTGATAGTGCGAGCCGAACCCCATGTTCACCTCGGTGGGCAGGCTCTCGAAATAGCCGCATGCCGTGTACAGGCCGGTGGTCGCCCCACGTCCGCTGGCGCACAACACATCCTCACCGATCATCAGCGACAGGCGCACGACACTCTGATCCAGACCAGCTCTGGCGAACGCGCGATTGAATGCCGCGTTGTCCGCACCCACCATCAACACCAACACACCGTCGGCCTCCGAGCGGCGGATGACGTCGAGCATCGGCCGAAAATCCCGCCCGCCCAAGGGAACGAAGGCTTCACCGACGAATTCGAAGCCCGATCGCCACATGTACTCCTTGGTCACTCGGGCTGTCTGCCGCGGCCAGATGTAGTCGTTTCCGACGATGCACCAGCGTTTCAGCCCGAGGTGCTCGCGCAACCACGTCAACGCCGGAAACAGTTGCTGCTCTGGGGTTTCCCCCACCATGTACACGCCGTCGGTGCTCTCCCCGCCCTCGTAGAAGGTGGTGTACACATAGGGCACCCGTCCGGCCGTCTGCGGAGTGATGACCCGCCGCGCATTCGACAGGTGCCAACCCACCACGGCGTCGATCCGGTCCTGGGCAACCAGGCGGCCCAGCTCGTCGGCCAGATCACTCAATGGCGCCCCGGCATCGACCGGATGAATCCGGACCGGCCGGTCCAGGATGCCGCCGGCCGCGTTGATGTCCTCAGCGGCCAGCTCGGCGCTGGCCTCGCACGAAGGCCCGAACATCCCGGCGGGTCCGCTCAACGGCACCACGAGCGCGATATCGACCACATCCCGGTCGGCGCGCACGGGAATCGTCGCAAAACTCGGATCCACCATCACCTCACCTCGGGGCACCGACCCAGCCACGCCACACCGATCGCGACGACCACTACGTCCATCGCCCGGGTGACCAGAATTCACTTGAACATACCTGCCGATCAGCGCTGTTTCACGGCGAGACGACAGCTCCGATCACGGTAGGCTGGGCGCCACCATGGACATCAAGCCCGGCGGCCGTGCCGACACCATCGAGGAACTCGCTCGATTGGTGAAGTCGGTCGCCTTCGAACTCGACCGCGTCGTGACCGAGCAGCTGGCCGGTTTGACGGTGCGTCAGTGGCACGTGCTGGCCGCGCTCGAGGGCGGTGTCGGAAAGCCGATGACCGCGCTGGCCGAGGCGACATTGTTGCCCGGGCCCAGTCTGACGCGGCTCGTCGACGGGATGGTCGACGACAATCTGGTGCTGCGCAAGGCCGATGTGGTGGATCGCCGACGGGTGCTGGTCTACCAGACCCGCCGGGGCGGTTCGTTGTACCGCCAGATCCGCGAGCGGCTGGGCAAGTCCGAGCAGCTGACCGCGCTGTGCAGTTCAAGCTCACTACCGGCAGACACGCTGACCGAACTACTGAGCGCCCTACAGGTGCCGGCCACCCCGGCGGATCTCCGCGGCTGACTGAACCCGCCAAACAGCCAGTCCCCCAAGGAAATCGAGGAACTGGCTGTTGGCTGCGGGATCAGAAACTGGCGTGCGGCGCGCCCATACCGGGATCGATCTGGTACGGCCCGGACGCCGAAGGCGCCACCGGGAAGTCGAAGATGGCCGTCGGGATGTACACCGTCGCACAGGAATTCGGGATGTCCACCACTCCGGAGAGCCGCCCCTCGATGGGTGCGGACCCGAGCAGCAGGTAGGCCTGCTCCGGGCTGTACCCGAATTTCGTGAGGTAGTCGATCGCGTGCAGACATGCGCGCTGGTAGGCCAGATCCGAGTCGAGGTACTTCTGCTCACCATCGAGTGTCACCGAGGTGCCCGAGAAGGCGAGCCATTCCGAGTACTGCGGGTCGGTGTTGCCCGGCATGAATATGGCGTTCTCATGCACGCCGTAGGTGTCCATGCCGCCCTTGATCAGATCCACGTGCAGGTCCATGAATCCACCCATCTCGATGGCCCCGCAGAACGTGATCTCGCCGTCGCCTTGCGAGAAGTGCAGATCGCCGAACGACAGGTTCGCACCGGGGACGAACACCGGATAGAACACCCGGCTGCCCTTGGTGAGGTTCTTGATGTCCTGGTTGCCGCCGTTCTCGCGCGGCGGCGCGGTACGGGCCGCCTCGGCGGCCGCTTTGGCGAAGGCGCCGCCCTGCAACGAACCGAGGATCGCGTCCTGCGGTTCGGGTGGCAATGCCAGCGGCGGCACGCGGTTGGGATCGGTGGCGATCAACGCACCCTCGCGGGCATTCCACTTGGCCAGCAGGGCCGCCGACGGTGCGGTGCCCATCAGGCCGGGATGCACGATGCCGGTGTACTTCACCCGGGGCACGTGCCGTGAGGTCGCCGTCTGGCCGGAGAAGTCCCAAATCGCCTTGTAGGCATCGGGGAACTGGTCGGTGAGGAATCCGCCGCCGTTCTGCTTGGCGAAGATGCCGGTGTATCCCCAGCCCTGTCCCGCCAGCGGCCCCGAGTCTTCCTGCGGAATCGGGCCGACGTCGAGGATGTCGACGATCAGCAGGTCGCCCGGTTCGGCCCCCTCGATCGCGAACGGTCCGGACAGGCAGTGCACGCCCTTGAGCGGGGCGTTGAGGATGTCCTCGGCGGAGTCGTCATTGCGGATGGCGCCGTCGAACCACTCCCGGCAATGCGCCCGGAAGCTGTCTCCCGGCTTGACGGTGACCGCCGGCGGGATGTCCGGGTGCCATCGGTTGTGGCCGACGAGCTGTTGGTCGGTGAACTTCTTCGTTGAATCCAAGGGGAACAGCAGTTCCGGCACGGTGACCCTCCTAGCGACACGAACACTTGCTTCCGAATGGAAGTATTCAATAGTGAAGGTGTCTCGTCTGCGGTTCGGGCAAGTTACATCCGGATGACGTTGACGCAGAGGGCTTATGGTGTCGTTGTGCCTACCTACTCATTCCGGTGTGGACAGGGTTGCCCGGACTTCACCGAACAGCATTCGATGACCGTCGTGCCCGATGACGTCCCCTGCCCGAGCTGCCGCAGCCAGGCCAAACGCCGAATCGGAGCCCCGGCGCTAGGCGCCGGCAGCTCGCCGGGGATGCGGATCCAGGACGCCACCCGCGCCACGGCCGACCGCCCCGATGTCGTCGGGAGCCTGCCTGCGAGCCGCCGCCGCGCGCCGGTGACCGCGAATCCGTTGCATCGCAAACTCCCCCGGCCCTGACCCGGACAAAGCAAAACCCCGCGCACTCCGGGATCGCCGGGGTTGTGCGCGGGGTTTTGTCAGTGAGCAGCGGGTGGGCTGCTCAAGTTTTTACTGCTGGCCGACCTCGAACCGCACGAAGCGGGTCACGGTGACGCCGGCCTCGTCCAGCAGGGCCTTCACGGTCTTCTTGTTGTCGGACACCGACGGCTGGTCGAGCAGCACGACGTCCTTGTAGAAGCCGGTGACGCGGCCTTCGACGATCTTCGACAGCGCGGCCTCGGGCTTGCCCTCTTCCTTGGCGGTCTCCTCGGCGATGCGACGCTCGTTGGCGACCAGGTCGGCGGGCACGTCCTCACGAGTGAGGTACTTGGCCTTCAGCGCGGCGATCTGCAGCGCGACCGCGTGAGCGGCCTCTTCCGAAGCACCGTTGTACTCGACCAGCACACCCACGGCCGGCGGCAGGTCCGCGGCACGCTTGTGCAGGTAGGTCTCGACGGTGCCGTCGAAGTAGGCGGCACGACGCAGTTCGAGCTTCTCGCCGATCTTCGCCGACAGGTCCGCGACCAGCTGCTCGACGGTGGTGCCGTCGACGGTGGCGGCCTTGAGGGTCTCCACGTCGTTGGCCTTGGCCGCGACAGCAGCGGTGAGGATCTGGTCCGCGAGAGCCTGGAATTCGGCGTTCTTGGCGACGAAGTCAGTCTCGGAGTTCAGCTCGATCAGGGCGCCGTCCTTGGCGGCGACCAGGCCCTCGGCGGTGGCGCGCTCAGCGCGCTTGCCGACGTCCTTGGCACCCTTGATGCGCAGCACCTCGACGGCCTTGTCGAAGTCACCCTCGGTCTCAACCAGTGCGTTCTTGCAGTCGAGCATGCCGGAGCCGGTGAGCTCCCGCAGTCGCTTTACGTCAGCAGCGGTGTAGTTAGCCATCTCAGCTTTCTGTGGTGGTGGTTTCGGTGGCGGCTTCGGCCTCGGTGCTGGTGGTCGCACCGGCGAGCAGTTCCTGCTCCCACTCGGCGAGCGGCTCGGCGCCTTCGGCCTCGGTCTTGGCACCCGAGCGGGCCTGCAGACCCTCGGCAACCGCGGAAGCGATCACCTTGGTCAGCAGCGCGGCGCTGCGGATGGCATCGTCGTTACCCGGGATCGGGTAGTTGACCTGGTCGGGGTCGCAGTTGGTGTCCAGGATCGCGAGGACCGGGATACCGAGCTTGATGGCCTCAGAAACGGCCAGGTGCTCCTTGTTGGTGTCGACGACCCAGATGGCCGACGGAACCTTCTGCATGTCCCGGATACCGCCGAGGCTGCGCTCGAGCTTGTTCTTCTCACGCGTCAGCATGAGGATTTCCTTCTTGGTGCGACCCTCGAAGCCACCGGTCTGCTCCATCGACTCGAGTTCCTTCAGGCGCTGCAGGCGCTTGTGGACGGTCGAGAAGTTGGTGAGCATGCCGCCCAGCCAGCGCTGGTTCACGTAGGGCATGCCGACGCGGGTGGCCTCGTCAGCGATGGACTCCTGGGCCTGCTTCTTGGTACCGACGAAGAGCACGGTGCCGCCGTGGGCAACGGTCTCCTTGACGAACTCGTACGCCTTGTCGATGTAGGTCAGCGTCTGCTGCAGGTCGATGATGTAGATGCCGTTGCGGTCGGTGAAGATGAACCGCTTCATCTTGGGGTTCCAGCGTCGGGTCTGGTGCCCGAAGTGCGCGCCGCTATCCAGCAGCTGCCGCATGGTCACTACGGCCATGGTTGTGCCTCACTTGTTTCGGTTGTCGTCCGGTATCGGGTGATGCCGGACCCTGACGCCTGCTGCGTGCCGGACCCAACTCGGTTGTCCGAGGTGGGACCGCCCGACATGCGATTGCGACCCGAGATCGAGCCGCTGTGCAGGCGCGCGAAGTCAACCCACGAATGCGGATTGCAGGGGGAAGTTTACACGCTTTGCAGGGTGCTCTTGTCCACAGAGCGCTGGTTATCCACAGATCCGGGTTCTCGGGCTACCGAAGCCGACGCCGAGGCGCTGAACTGGGGTGATGCGCATCGTCCTGCTGATCGGGATCGCCACGGTCTGCTCGACCGGCGTGGCGCGCGCCACCGACGGCCGATTGGACTGGCCGTTGCGGCCGCGGCCGGCCGTCGTGCGCACGTTCGACGCACCGCAACCCAATTGGCAGCGCGGGCATCGTGGCGTCGACCTGGCTGGTTCGGCGGGTCAGACGGTGTACGCGGCGGCTCCGGGCACGGTGGCGTTCGCCGGGGAGCTCGCGGGCCGGCCGGTGGTGTCGGTCGCGCATCCCGGCGGGCTGCGCACCAGCTATGAGCCGGTGCGTGCCGCGGTACGTCCCGGCGCCGTCGTCGCCGCTGGTAGTGCCCTCGGCACGCTGGTGGCCGGGCATCCCGGCTGCGCCAGCTGCCTGCACTGGGGCGCGATGTGGGGTGCGTCGTCCGATGCCGACTACGTCGATCCCCTCGGCCTGCTCGCCACCACCCCGATCCGCCTGAAGCCCCTCACCTCGCCGCGAACGTGAGCGTGTGTGCCAAAAATCGCGAATATTTCGCATACAAGCTCAGCTTCGGCGGGGAGTTACGCCCGGGGGTGGGCCTGGTCGTGCACGGCACGCAGCCGGGCCACTGTCACGTGCGTATAGAGCTGGGTGGTCGCGAGCGAAGAATGCCCCAGCAGCTCCTGGACCACGCGCAGGTCGGCGCCGCCCTCGAGCAGATGGGTGGCCGCGCTGTGGCGGAGGCCGTGCGGCCCGATGTCGGGGGCACCGTCCACTGCCGAGATCGTCTGGTGCACGACGGTCCGCGCCTGGCGCGGGTCGAGGCGTCGCCCCCGCGCCCCGAGCAGCAGCGCCGGGCCGGAGGTCGCGACCGCCAGCGCCGGGCGACCGTCGGACAGCCAGGCCCGCAGCGCATGAAAGGCCGGCTCACCGAAAGGCACGGTGCGCTGCTTGTCGCCTTTACCCAGGACGCGCAGCACGCGGCGGCTCTGGTCGACGTCGTCGATGTCCAGGCCGCACAGCTCGCTGACGCGGATACCGGTGGCGTACAGCATCTCGACGATCAGCCGGTCCCGCAGGGCCATCGGATCACCTTGCTCCGCACCGGAACTCGCCGCGGACATGGCGTCGACGGCCTGGTCTTGACGGAGGACGGCGGGCAGGGAACGACGGGCCTTGGGGGTTTGCAGCCGCACCGCCGGGTCGGTCTCGAGCAGGCCGCGTCGCACCGCCCAGGCGGTGAAGGTCTTCACCGCCGATGTCCGACGGGACAGCGTGGTCCGGGCCGCGCCGTTGCCGGCCTGTTCGGCGAGCCAGGACCGCAGTGTCATCAGGTCCAGGTCGCCGATGGCCGCGTCGTCGCCGAGGAATTCCCCCAGTGACCGCAGGTCGCCGAGGTAGGCGCGGCGGGTGTGCTCGGAACGGCCGCATTCGAGTTCGAGGTACTGATCGAACTCCGAGAGGACCGCCTGGTGCACTCCCCTACGGTCCCAGAACCGCTACCCCAGCGCCTGTCGCGCCACCCCTCAGTGGCCGAGCTGTGACCTCAGACGTCGACGCGGCGCAGCGCGTCCGGGGTCAAGTCCGCCAGTGAGCGGTAGCCGTCGATGGCCATGGTCAGGTCAGTCTCGGCCAGCAAGGACCGCAGCACGTGCACGACTCCGGCCGTGCCGGCCAGTGCCATGCCGTACGCGTATGGCCGGCCGATGCCGACGGCGGTCGCCCCCAGCGCCAGCGCCTTGACCACGTCGGCGCCGCTGCGGACGCCGGAGTCGAACAACACGGGCAAGCCGTCGGCGGCCGCGACCACGCCTGGCAGGCAGTCGATGGCCGGAATCCCACCGTTGGCCTGCCGGCCGCCGTGATTGGAGCAGTAGATGCCGTCGACCCCGGCGTCACGCACGCGCCGCGCATCGTCGGGATGACAGATGCCCTTGACCAACAGCGGAAGCTTCGTCAGCGACCGCAGCCAGGCCAGGTCGTCCCAGGTCAGGGAGTTGCCGAAATCCTGCACCCACTGCATCACCACGCCCTGCGGATTCTGCTCGGGCGGCGCGGGCAACTTGGCCCGGAAGACCGGGTCGCTGGTGTAGTTGGACAGGCAGTGGCCACGCAGCTGCGGGAAGTTGGCCGTCGACAGGTCGCGGGGGCGCCACCCGGGCACCCAGGTGTCGAGGGTCACTACGATGCCCTGGTAGCCGGCTGCTTCGGCCCGGCTGATGAGGCTGGCCGCCAGGTCCCGGTCTTTCGGGGTGTACAGCTGGAAAAAGCCTGGGGTGTCACCGAATTCGGCGGCGACGGCCTCCAACGGATCGCTGGTGAGCGTCGAGACCATCATCGGGACTCCGGTCTGTGCGGCGGCACGCGCGGCGTGCAGGTCACCGTGGCCGTCGCGGGCACAGATGCCCATGACGCCGATCGGCGCGAGGAACAGCGGCGAGGGCAGCTTCAGGCCGAACAGATCGACCGTCAGGTCGCGCTCGGTGGCCCCGACCAGCATGCGCGGCATGAGGCCCCAGCGGTCGAAGGCGCTGACGTTGACGCGCTGCGTCCGCTCGTCACCGGCGCCGCCCGCCACGTACGACCAGATCGACGGCGGCATCGCGGCCTTGGCGCGCTCCTCGAGTTCCGCGAACGAGATCGGCAGCGTTGGGACGACACCGCCCAGACCTTGCAGGTAGATCTCGAGTTGGTAGTCACCGAACGCCATCGGGCCCGCCCTTCTGTTGCAACTTCGGCTGAGAATCGCACATTAGCGTCGGCCCGCGCCTCGGCTTTCGGCTATGCCTCGGCTTCGGCCTTGGCCAGTTCAGCCTTCCACTGCCGGAACGTCTCTTCGGTGCGACCCCGGCGCCAGTAACCGGAGATGGATGCCCATTCGGCGCCGACGCCGCGCTCCTTGCGCAGGTACGGCCGCAGGTTGTGCATGACGGCCTGCGCCTCGCCGTGGACGAACACCTGAACCTGGCCGGGCAGCCAGTCAGCCGCCCGCACCGCTGCGACGAGTGGCGCGTTGTCGCCGGCCCGGTCGTCGGACACCAGATCGGCGCGGCCGCCGCGATGGATCCACTGGATCTTTACGCCCGCGGGCGCGGTCAGATCGAGCTCGTCGTCGGGTCCGTCGACCTCGATGAAGGCCTGGCCGATCGCGCTCGGCGGCAACGCTTCCAACGCGGTGGTCAGCGCCGGCAATCCGGCTTCGTCGCCGGCCAGCAGGTGCCAGTCGGCGGCCGGGTTCGGCGAGTAGGCCCCGTTGGGCCCCATGAGATACGCCGGGTCGCCGGGCGCCAACGACGCCGCCCACGGTCCGGCAACTCCGGTATCGCCGTGCACGACGAAGTCGACGGTGAGTTCGCGCTGCTCCACATCGACGCGCCGCACGGTGTAGGTCCGCACGGTCGGGCGCTGGTCCGCCGGCAGCTCCTCGAAGCTGTCCAGGGTCAGCGGCTGCGCCAGGCCAGCCACCTGTACACCCGCGGGCACGATGGCGAACTTGACGTAGGAATCGGTGAATTCCTTCGGACTGAAAGTGTCGAACCCGTTGCCGCCGAACACAACACGAATCATGTGCGGGGTCAGGCGCTGGGTGCGGAGAACTTCGAACGTATGAATCGGACGGCCTGCCACGCCTCGACTATACGAGCGGCGCGCCCGCAGTGGTGGGCTACCGAGCCAGCACCGCCGCGGTGAACTTGGGCTTCCAGTCCGAGGTCAGCAACGCACCGAAGTTGGATTCGAGGTCGTCGCGCTTGGTGGTGTCGGTGTCGCGCACCGCGAAGATGAACGCCGGTCCGCTCCAACCGGCGCCCGCCACGCCGGCCAGCACCTGCAGAATCTGACGCGCCTGTTCGTCCTGGCTGACGCCGCGGGCCTGCGGTGCGCACGTGGAGGCGCCGAGTTCGGTCATCCACACCTTCTTGTCGCCGTCGCCGTTGACGGTCATCAAGTCGTGCACGCGCACCAGATCCGACCAACCGTTGTCGCCGTCCTCGGCGATGCCGCCCGGGAAGACGTACGGATGCATCGCGGTGGCATCGAAGAACTTCCGTGCGCCGCTGGCGTACATGTCGGCGAGGAATTTCGTCGGTGCGTCCGGGCCGGTGGCGCGACTCAGCCCGGCGGCGATGACGGTGGCGTCAGGTTGAGCAGCTTTGATGGCGGGATAGGCCGCCTTGAGCAACTCGGTGTAGACGGCGGCCCGGTTGGTGGTGAACCCGAAGAACAGCGGCAGGTTCGGCTCGTTCCAGATCTCCCAGTTGGCGACCCGGTCGCCGTAGCGCTGCACGACGGCGGTGACGAAGGCGGCGTAGTCCGCCGGATTCACCGGTGGCGCACTGAAATACGAACCCGGAGCCCGCGCCCAGGTGGGACTGTAGGCGATCAGCCCGAGTACCTTCAGCCCCCGCTTCGTGGAGCCGTTCACCCAGTGATCGACGTAGTGCCAGTTGTATTGACCCTTGACGGGCTCGACGATGTGCCAGTCGATCAGCACCCGCATCCACTCCGCTCGGGTGCGGGCCACGGCGTCGAGTTCGCGGTCGGCGTCTGCGTCGCTCATCCAGGACTGAGGAGCGCCGACGCTGAAACCGTAACCGCCCTCCGGCGCCACCGGCGTCACTTGCGGCGATGGACGCACCCAGAGACAGCCGCCCGCCGTCAGCGCACCAGCCAGCCCGAAGACAACTGCGAGCCGACGAAATCGGCTGGTCACACGGCGGGCCATGACAGCAAACGTACCTGGCGAAATTCCTCATGCCGCCGATGTGCGGCACCCGACCACGCCCTGCCGGTCATCAGCTCTGGCCGTGAGCAACCTTTGTCGAATCGGCCTTGGCGGTCTTGTCAGCCGAAGCCGTCGTCGGCTTGATCCTGTTCTCGCGATGAGTGGACGTCGCCGACTTGGCGTTTACCGTGGCATCGGGCCGTGAAGCGTTGTTGGCGAGGGTCTTTGGCGATTCTGCCGTCGGGCCGGCCGCGGCAACTTGAGAAGAACCGTCGACCGCGACTTTCCCCGCGTCCGGCTCGATCGGGTGCGCGGGTGTTTTGGCGGCGCCGGCCGTGACTGTACCCAAAGGTGTTGCGCGGGACGCCGATACTTTCTTGGGTGCCGTCGGTGCGAGACGCGCAGCCGCCTTCACCGGCGCTGTGCCGACAGCAGCCGTGGAGGTGATGCCCGGGGGTTCGGTGGTCACGCCACTGGACCCGGGCGGCACGCTGATCGGATCGGCTTTTGCGGGCGGTCCTCCGAAGTTGCTTGCAATGGCACCGACCAGGTTGTTGACGGCGCCGACCGGGATGTTGATCAGGCCTGGAACGACATAACGAAGCGCGGCCACCGGACCTCCGGACCGGTACGCGTTGGATAGCCCCGTCACGAAGCGTTGGATCAAAGGAAATTCCAGTGTGAAACCTGTGCGAGTGAGTACGGAGTGGGTGACCAGCCACTGGTCGTTCACTTTTTCATAGTTGTCGGCGTAGTGACCGTAACCGTGGATCGTGACAAGGCCGGCGATGGACAGCCTGTCCTGCATCGTCCAGACGGCACTGGCAGTTGTATCGGACGTCAGGTCGATCTGCGGGTCATAACCTTGGTGGCGGGTGTTGATCGCACTGAGCGTGAGTGCGGTGAAGACGATGAACGAATCCCGATTGGGGAACAAGGGCCCGAGCGAGCCAGTGGTGTCCACCACCGCATCGGGGGCGAAGAGTTGACGCAGCGCAGCCCAGTTCTTTGTGTCGACATCATTGAAGTACGTCGCCTTGAGCAACTCCACTGCTGCCGTCTCAGCGGCCGGATCGGTAACGGCTGCGAGCGGCGATACGGACGACGCGGATGACGGCGCCGGACCCGCTGACGCGGCGTGGGCAATCGGGGCGCCCGCAGCACTGAGTGCAACGGCAGCTCCGAGCGCGATAGCGGCGCGCAACATCCGCCGTTCCCCCACCATGGTGCGGCAGCGTCCGGCCTGTTCGTCTTCGCGCATCGTTCGCTCTCCTTTGTGGGTAGAAACTCACCGACCGAACCGAGACCGGACCAACTCAAGTCTGCGCAGCTGAACCAAACTCGTTCTTTCCCAGCGCAGTTGCGGCCGAGGACAGGTCGATCCCAGATGCCAAACCAATTCGACTATTCGACCAATGAGTTTGATTATACGAAATATAGGCGAATCGACAGTGGACGTCAACGGCCGCCGAACCGCCCCTCACGGGGACACGACCGGTCAAGGAGGTTGCTTGACCGCGAACCACCCGCTCTTTAGTGTGTTGATTATACGGGCCTCAAGACACCGACTATTCGATGATCTTGAGCCTGGTCAATAAGTTGGGCGAACGCAGGGAGCGCGCATGAACAACATTGCCTCATCTCTATTTTGTTGCCACGCAGCGCAATCCAAGAGCGAGACGTCGATTCCAGCACGCACCGGCGTCGTCACCAACACCTACGGACAGATGACGAGCGATAAAAAGTGAACAGCGGCTCGTCGCAGAAAGTTCTGGTTATCGGCGCCAGTGGTTTTCTCGGATCACACGTCACCAGGGCCGCGGCGGCCAGCGGAGCTGACGTGCGGGTCATGCTGCGCCCTTCAAGCCTGACCCGTGGCATCGATGACATCGACGTCGAACGTCGTTATGGCGACATCTTCGACGATGTCGCGCTACGCGCCGCCATGTCCGACCGCGACGTCGTCTACTACTGCGTTGTCGATGCCAGGATGTGGTTACGCGATCCAGCGCCGTTGTATCGCACCAACGTCGACGGACTCCGCCACGTCCTTGACACTGCCGCGGAAGCCGAGTTGCGGAAGTTCGTATTCACCAGTACCACAGGAACATTGGCGGTCAGCTCGAATACGCTGGTTACCGAGGACGATCCGCACAACTGGACCGCAGGCGGCGCCTATCTCGAATCACGGCTGGCCGCCGAGCAACTCGTCTTCGACTACGCAAAAAACAGAGGACTGCCGGCCGTAGCGATGTGCATCTCCACAACCTACGGACCTGGTGATTGGCAGCCCACGCCACATGGCTCATTGATCGCCCGGGTTGCCGCGGGCGCTTTCCCTTTCTACTTCGACTTCGCCTCGGAGGTGGTCGGGATCGAGGACGCGGCACGCGCCATGCTGCTCGCCGCGGACCATGGCCGTGTCGGCCAGCGCTACATCGTTTCCGACCGTTACCTGCACACTCGCGATATCCATCGAATCGCCGCAGAGGCCGTCAACGCCAGGGTCCCGCGCATCAAACTCTCGTTGCCCCTGCTGTACGCCGCCGCCCACGCCAACGACCTCGCCGCGAACCTGCTGCGACGCGATCTTCCCTTCGCCGTGGCCGGAATACGGATGGCCGAATTCATGTCGCCGCTGGACCACGAAAAGGCCGAGCGTGAACTCGGCTGGACGCCACGGCCAGTCGAAGAGTCCATTGCCGCGGCGGCCCGCTTCTTTCGCGGCGCACGCTGAGCAGCCGAACCAATCCGGCGACGCCCGTCCAATTTTCCGTCAAGCGCGTTCGATCCCACCCACAAAGGAGAAAAACATGTATGTAGCTTCCTGCCGTTGGAGCCCGCCCGGTTCCGCGCGGCACCGAGTCTTGCGCGCAGCGCTGGGTTTGGGAACCGCGACAACGATGTTGTGCTGTGTCGACATGACGAACGCCAACGCCGACCCCTTGCCGCTTCCGAGTCTGTGCACCTACTCGACCCCCCAGTCGGACTCAGGCCCCGAGATCGATGCGATCAAGCAACTCAAGACAAACTATTTCGCCAATATCGACGCCAAGAACTGGGATACCTTGCGTAACCTGCTCGCTTCCAACGTCACCGTGGACACACTGTGCAGCGCCGGGCCGGTCTTCATCGACCGAGACTCGTTCATCTCTTTCCTGAAGCTCACACTGGGAGGCGCGAAGACTCACCACCAAGGTTCCGAACCGAGCATCCACCTGACCTCCCCGACGACCGCCGAGGGCCTGTGGACTTTGCAGGATGTGTTGATCTTCAGCGACACAGTGGGCGTGCATGGATACGGCCACTACAACGACAAGTACCAGAAGGTCAACGGCCAGTGGGTCGAAACATACTCCAAGCTGACCCGCACCCGCATCGATCTGATCAAGCCCGACGGCACCGTGATCCAGGCAAATGCTCCACTCGACCAGGTCGCGACGTTGGTCAAATCGGCTCTGGGGCAATAGCTTCGAGCAACTGCTTCGGTGAGTGGGCCCGGCCTGATCGTTGGCGCTTCTGCCATGGGTGGGGCCCACTCATTTCGGACTTATGCAGTGTGTGCACCGATAGTCGCAGCAGCCCGGCAAATCCTGCGACCTACTTGTTCAATCTTTCGCGACGTGAGATTGGTGAACGGGTGCACGGAGATGCTGTGCGTGACCCGATCCGAGTGGTCGAACACCGGCACGGAGATGGCACCAACATAATTGCGCTGACCACGCAGTCTCGCCGGATTCGCTGCTGCACCGGTCATTTCGAGCAGCACACTGTCAATATTGTCGCGCATCGAATCCGACAGCGCTTCGGTCTGAAGCTTCGTCATCACCGGGACTGCCGAGACCATTTCGGGACTCATGCTTTCTACGCTGAAGCCCTGGCGCACGGTGTCGTCGAGGAACTGTTCGAGGTGGACGCGAAACGCCCGACTGGCCACGCCACTGCGCTCAATCCAGGCGAGCCGCTCCTCGCGAGGTTCCCAGGCGGCGTAGGCCGGCCCGAATGGCGCCGCAAACGGCAGCCGATCGCCAACCGCGGCGTGCCACTGGTCGTCATGCCCGGTCGGTGCAGCGATGAAGGCCGTAATGGCAAGCTGATGTCCCATTCGCTCAGACACTGAGACGGCGTATCCGTACTCATCCGCCAGGGCTTGAGCAACGGCATGCGCAGCGTGCACGACGGACTGCGAATGATCGATCTGCTCGGCCAGCCGGGCGAGTGCCCCACCAACCGAAAATGTCTTGTCCACCGGGTCCCGGGTAACCCAGCCGGCGGCGACGAGCTCTTTCATGATCATGTGTGCGGTCGCCTGATTGAGGCCCAGTGCATTCACGATGTCGCTCAGCCGAGCAGGCACGTCACCGCGTTCGACGAGTAGTTCGACGATTTCGACGACCCGGCGGGTGGGTGGAGAGGAACCCGGCACGACATGCACTCCCTTGGAAAGTTGACTATGTGAATCCTAGCCGTCGGATATCCCGGCAGACCGTCAGTCCGCGGAGGTCACGCCGAAGGCGGTAGCGCGGGCAGCGGCTCGTTCGCGATCCGGTGCGCCTCGGTGGCGTCGATACCCAAGGCGCGCAAGACAAGTTCTGCAGTGGACGTGCCGGCCTCGCGCCACGTCTGATGCCCTTCCAGCACCATCCACATCGCACTGACCGTGGCGCCCAAAACCAGCGATGCCACGCTGTCGGCGCCGATATCCCCCAGTTGGTACCGACCCGCGGCCAGGCCGGCGTCGACGTCACTGCTCGGCGGGCCGGCCATCCACGTCCGCAAGGCCTCCTCGCTCAGGCCGAACTTGACAGCGAACCGGCCCAGCATGGGGTTTTCGTGCGCGTAGCGCACCCACATCCGAATTCCCGTGGCCAACCGGGCGGCCGAATCATCGATCGCCACGAAAGATGCCGACACCCGCCGGTGCAGATCCGCGGTGATCTCACCGACTACGCGATCGAACAGATCGTCCATCGAACCGACGTTTCGGTACAGCGTGCCGCGGGCCACGTTGGCCTCTTGAGCCAGCTCACTGATGCTGACCTGCGTGGTGCCCTTCTCGACGAAGAGCCGTACCGCCGCGGCCACAATCCGATCGTCAGTCGTGGTCATGGCGCCGCCCCTCCGAACCATCCTGCATCACCTGTTCAATCCACAACAGTAGCAGCCCCGTTTGTACAGCCTCTGATAATTCTGAACAAACCTGTTCAAGAAACACCCTTGACTTGTGTTGAACATATCTGTTCAATTCAGTACATAGTTGTTGACATCAGAAGGGATCAGCGATGATCGAGAATGCACCGGTTGACCGGGTCCCGGTACTGATCGCCGGCGGTGGGCCGGTCGGCCTTACGCTGGCGCTCACCTTGGCGCGACACGGTGTGCAGGCGCTGCTCGTCGAACGCAATCCGTCGACCACCACGCACCCCAAGATGGACATCACCAACGGCCGCAGCATGGAGCTGTACCGGCAGCTCGGTATCGCTGACGAATTGCGCAAAGTGGCTGTGCCGGAAGATCATCCGTTCGACGTTGCCTGGGTCACCAAGGTCAGCGGCTGGGAATTGGCTCGGTTCCGCTACCCCGGCGTCGCCGAACGCCGCCAAACCATCCGTGCGTGTACCGACGGCACCACGACGTTGGAACCGCCGATGCGGGTTTCCCAGGCGATTCTCGAACCGGCACTCAAGGCGATTCTGGAGACGCGGACGGGCATCGACGTCCGATACGGGTGGGCCCTGCGGTCCTTCCGCCAGCACGCCGACGGCGTCGACGCGGTGATCAACTGCAGCGCGACGGGCGAGACCCGCACAGTGCGGGCGGACTACCTGGCCGGGTGCGACGGGGCCGGCAGCATCGTGCGCCGCGAATTGGGAATTGCGTTGCACGACATCGATATCCGGCGGCTGGCTGCACGTGAGATCGGGTTGCGCACGGTGCTCGCGGGGACGGTGCGGGCATTCGTGGAACGGCACCAGACCCCGATGGACGGCCGCGTGTACATGGTGCATTTCACGTCCCCCGCGCGCGAGGTGTTGGAACGATTCGGCACGACCTGGCATACCCAGTCCCCCGAGGGCTGGACCTTGATCTCGCAGAACGATCGCGACACCTGGACGCTGCACACCCCGATCGGCATGGGCGTCAAGACCGAGGAAATCGATCCGAAGCAGTTCCTGTTCGCTCGGCTGGGCGTCGAATTCGATTGCGACATCATCGTTGCCAACGAATGGCGCCCCCGGCTCTCACTCGCCGACTCGTATGGGCACGGGCGGGTGTGGCTGGCCGGCGACTCGGCCCACCAGGTGGTGCCCAACGGCGGCTACGGCATGAACACCGGCGTCGGCGACGCGGTCGGGTTGGGCTGGGCGCTGGCCGCTGTCGTCAACGGCTGGGGCGGTCCCCGCCTACTCAGTGCGTACGCGGCCGAACGCCGCGCGGTCGGGGTCGCCAATCGGGATGCCTCCGCCCGGCACACTTTGGTGCGCCTGGCCATCCAAATGGCACACCGCGCATCGCTTTCCAGGGAGGGCTGGGCGGGTGAACGTGATCGCGCGCGCCTGGGCCGCGAGATTCTCGATCTCGGCAACCTGGAAAATGAGGCCGACGGAATCGAGCACGGATACCGCTACGACAACTCGCCGGTCGTCTGTGCAGAACCCGGCAATCCCCCGGCCAATCCCTCGCACCGATACCTCCCGAGCACCGTGCCGGGTGCCCGGCCACCGAGTGTCTTCCTGCCGGACGGTACGGCTCTGTTCGACCTGTTCGGGTCCGGATTCACGCTGCTGCGCTTCACCGACGTCGACGTCATGGAGTTGGTCGCTGCGGCAGAGGATCGTGGCGTCCCGCTGACTGTCGTCGATGTCCGCGACACGCATACCCGGAAGCTCTACGAGCGTGACCTGGTGCTGATCCGTCCCGATCAGCACGTGGCATGGCGCGGAAACAGCGGCCCCACCGACGCGGTGGCCGTGATCGACCGGCTCCGCGGCGCGGTCGGCGCCTCGATTCTGACTCCGCGAAAGGAGTACTCACGATGAGCAACAACACGATCGGTGCCCACAACGGTCTGCACAGCGCAGACGGAGCCCTCAGCGGCGAGCATCCGGGCCGCTCCCACAACCCGCTGACCAAGGTCGTCGACGTCGCGTGGCTGGAGTTCGACAAACCCGATCTGGCGCGCGCCGAGGCCTTTGCCCATGCGTTCGGCTTCGGTACCGCGCTCCGCACCGACACCGAATTGCACTTGCGCGGTAGCGAGCCCGACGCCCCGTGCGTCCTCATCCGGCGTGGCCCGCAGACCCGGTTCCGCGGGCTGGCTTTCGTCGCCGCGGACGACGCCGACCTGGTGCGACTGGCCGACAAGACCGGCTCCCGGGCCACCGCGCTACCGGAATCGATCGGCGGACTGGGTGTGCAATTGACCGACCCCAGCGGCATCCCGGTACGCGTGGTGTCCGGCGCCCATCCGCTGAGTCCGCTGCCATCGCAGGTACCTCACACCCTCAACTTCGGCGACGACGTCGCCCGGATCAACGCGATGCAGCGGCCGCCACGGGTGCCGACGACGGTGCAGCGACTCGGCCACGTCGTCCTACAGACCACCAAATACCGTGCGGCATTGGACTGGTACCTCGACACGCTCGGCTTGATCGTCAGCGACTTCCTGTACTTCCCGGGACAGCGCGAACGCGGGCCCGCCATGAGCTTCATCCGGTGCGACCGCGGGTCGATCCCGACCGACCATCACACCCTGGCGTTGGCGCTGGGGCCAGCAAACCGCTACGTGCATTCGGCCTACCAGGTCAGTGATCTCGACGCCCTCGCCGCGGGCGGTGAATACCTCAAAGACCATGGCTACCAACGCTCCTGGGGCATCGGGCGACATATCCAGGGCAGCCAGATCTTCGACTACTGGCGCGACCCCGACGGGTTCATGGTCGAGCACTTCACCGACGGCGACATGTTCGACAGCACGCTCGAACCCGGATGGGCAGAGTTCACCGCCTCCGGCCTGGCGCAATGGGGACCGCCCGCCACCGCCGACTTCCTCGGCACCAGTCCCAGGCACGCGCGCAGCGAGGCGCGCGAACTGCTCACCGCGCTACGCGGCAACAACGAATTCGACGTCAACCGCCTCATCGGCCTACTGAAAGCTGCCAAGTCATGACCATCTCCGTTCTTCGCACCGCCGACGCCTGGTGGGTGTACACCGCCACCGGCGCAACCAAGATCGCCACCGACGCGACCACCACCGGTGCGCTGCTGGCCGACCGCGCCGCTATCGAGGCCGCCGCTTCCGACCCCAGCACGGTGCCGGTCGACAGCCTCGATCTGCTCTCCCCGGTGACCGCACCGTGCCGCGTCGTGGCCCAGATGACCAATTTCGCCTCGCACGTCAGGGACGCCGGGATGGAACCGGCCTCGATCCCGTTGACCTTCTTCCGCAAATCGTCGGCGTCGATCACCGGCCCAGCGGACGCGATCGTCAAACCCAGCCACGTGCGGTTTCTGGACTATGAAGTGGAGATCGGTCTGGTCATCGGCACCGACATCCCGGTGGGCAGCACCATCGACGAGTCCAACCTGTCCGACTACGTGGCCGGGTTGGTGGTGACCAACGACGTGTCCGCCCGCGATATCCAGCTGCCGCAGACTCAGTTCTACGAAGCCAAGTCCTACCCCACCTTCACCCCCGTCGGGCCGGCGCTGGTGCTGCTGACCGCCGCCGAACTCAAGCGCTTCGGCGACCTGCGTCTGCAACTGCGCGTCAATGGCCAACTGCGGCAAGACATGCTCGTCGCCGGCGACATGATCTATCCGCCACTGCAGGCCCTGCGGTCACTGACCCGCTTCCAGGATCTCAGCGCCGGCGACCTGATTCTGACCGGAACACCCGTCGGCACCGCGTTGAGCGCACCGCCGAAACCGATCCAACTCATCGGGTCACTGCTGCCGCCGGCCGTGAAGTGGAAGGCCTTCTTCAAGAGCCAGGCGAAGAACCCCAAGTATCTGCACGACGGCGACGTCGTCGAGGCGACCGTCGCCACCGACGACGGCGCGATCGACCTCGGCGCCCAACACAACACCGTGAGGTATGCGTGAGCTCGAACCTGTTGTGGCCCAGTTACTCTGAACCAACGGACCTGGCCGACATCGAGTCGGTGCCGCTGTCCGACCGCGGCCTGCCCGACTCGACGTACGCGATGCTGGTCCGGGCCGCCCAGTTGTGGCCGGGCCGGGTCGCGGTCAGTGTCCTGCCCGATGGCCAGCGGTGGGAGCAGCCGGTTCAGCGTACCTTCGGACAGCTGTTGCACGACGTGCACCAAGCCGCCAACCTGTTGTACGACTTGGGTGTTCGGCGCGGCGACGCGGTCGCGCTGATCGCACCGAATTGCGACGAGCTCATCACCGCGACGCTGGCGGCCCAGCTGGCCGGTATCGCCGCGCCGGTCAATGGCGCACTCTCGCCCGGGCACATCAGCGAACTGGTACGGCGGTCCGGTGCCCGAGTATTGATCTCCTCGAATCCCGAACTCGACGCATCCGCGTGGGCGATTGCCGAACGACTCGTTGCCGACGGCCTCATCGACACCGTCCTGCTGATCGGGCCCACCGGTGCTGGCTCGATCGCCGTCCCCGCTCTCGCGGGTGCGAACGTGGGCTCTCTGGCTCGGCTGGCCGCAGACTACGACAGCGCGCAATTCAGTGGCGACGCACCGCAATCCAGCGATCTGGCAGCACTGTTTCACACTGGCGGCACCACCGGCGCACCCAAACTGGCCGCGCACACCCACGCCAATGAAGTAACCGACGCCTGGATGATCGCCGCCAACACGGTGCTCGATGAGACTGCGGTGTTGTTCGCGGCCTTGCCGCTGTTCCATGTGAACGCTCTCGTGGTGACCACGTTGGCCCCGCTGCTGCGTGGGCAGCAGGTGTTGTGGGCCGGGCCGCTCGGCTACCGGGACATGGGGCTGTACGGGAACTTCTGGAAGATCGTTGAGCGCTACCAGGTCTCCACAATGAGCGCCGTCCCCACGGTGTACTCCGTGCTCAGCCAGCTCCCGATCGATGCCGACATCTCCTGCATGCGGTTGGCGATCGTCGGCGCCTCCGCGCTCCCCGACGCGGTGCGCGGCGATTTCCAGTCGCACACCGGCGTCACGCTCGTGGAGGGCTACGGGTTGACCGAGGCGACGTGCGCGAGTGCCCGCTGCTTCCCCGAGCACCCCCGCCCGGGCTCGGTAGGTCAGCGGTTGCCCTATCAGCAGGTCAAAGCTGTCCGGATCGATGGCGACGGGACCTGGCACGACCTGCCGCCCGGGCAGATCGGAACCTTGGCGATCGGCGGGCCCACCGTGTTCCCGGGCTACGTCACCGGCCGCAGCGCGGATGGTTTCGTGCTCGACGGCAACGGCAAACTCGTCGACGGCTGGCTCGACACCGGGGACCTCGCCTGGATCGGCGACGACGATTTCGTGCACCTGTCCGGACGTGCCAAGGATTTGATCATCCGCGGCGGGCACAACATCGACCCGGTGCTGATCGAGGACGTCCTGCTGGCGCATCCCGACGTGACCGGCGTCGCCGCGGTGGGCCGACCCGATGTCCATGCCGGTGAGGTGCCGGTCGCCTACGTGACGGTGCGTCCCGAGGCGGCAGTCACTCCGGAGTCGTTGCGCCAGTGGGCTGTTGAGCGGGTAGCCGAGGCGGCCGCCGCGCCGAAATCGGTGACCGTGATCGATGCGATCCCGCTCACCGCCGTCGGGAAACCGTACAAGCCCGCGCTGCGCGCTGACGCCGCCCGCCGCGCGATCATGGACGCGCTGGCAGGCGTGCCCGGCGTCGTGGATGTCGAAGCCACAGTCGACGACGGCTCCATCGTCGTGACTGTCGGCACCGACACCGAGACCGACACGATCACTGCGATCCTCGGACGGTATGCGCTCGCCTGGGGCATCGAGGAACGATCGTGACTGCTCCCGTCTCGACGTCGTCGGCGCAAATTCCTTACCCTGTAACAACATCCGTCCCCGTTGTCGTCGTCGGAGCGGGGCCGACCGGCGTCGCCGCGGCGACCCTGCTGGCCGACTACGGCGTGCCGACGCTGGTTCTCGACCGATGGAAATCGGTCTATCCCCAGCCACGGGCAGTCCACCTCGACGACGAGATTCATCGCATCCTCGCCCGCATCGGCGTGGCCGAGCAGTTCCGCGCAATCTCGCGGCCGGCGCTCGGCTTGCGGCTGCTCGACCAGAACCACCACACGCTGGCGCAGTTCGACCGCGACCCCACCCGCAGCAGGCACGGGTACCCGCAGGCCAACATGTTCGACCAACCCGAGCTGGAATTGCTGCTGCGCGCGAACCTGACCAAGCGCCCGAATGTGCAGTTGCGCGGCAATGTGGACGTCACCGCCGTCACTCAGCTTGAGCCCGGCCGCGTCCGGGTCACCTACACCGACCGCGATGCCGGAACACAGCACGCCATCGAAACCAGCTATGTCTTGGGCTGCGACGGGGCCAACAGCATCGTGCGAGCCTCGATCGGCGCAGAGATGGACGACCTGCGGTTCGAGCAGCGTTGGCTGGTGGCCGATGTGGTCACCGACGCCGAGCTCGATCAATGGGATGGCGTGCACCAGGTGTGCGATCCCATTCGGGCCGCGACGTACATGCGGATCGGGCACAACCGCTACCGCTGGGAATTCCGTCTGCTGCCATCGGAAGTCGCCGCCGACTTCAGCACGTTGAAAACCCTTCGGCCCCTGATCGTTCCGTGGATCGGCGACGTCGCTGACGACGGACTCGAGCTGGTACGCGTCACCGAGTACACCTTTCGCGCCCAGCTCGCCGACAAATGGCGGGACGGCCACGTCTTCCTTCTCGGTGACGCCGCGCACCTCACGCCGCCTTTCATCGGACAAGGCATGGGAGCGGGCCTACGCGACGCGATGAACCTCGCGTGGAAAATCGCCGCCGTCATCAATACGGACATGCCCGCCGCCCTGCTGGATACCTACGAACAAGAACGAAAGCCGCACGCACGCACCATGATCGGCCTGGCGTTGGGCATGGGATGGGCGATGACGGCCGGCGGCCAGGTCGGAAACCTGGTGCGGCGCGCCGTCGCACCTCGCCTGCGGTGGATTCCGGGGCTTCGCGACAAGATCGCCAACGGCACCACCCCGCGGTTGCATCAGTCTGCCTTGGTGATCAAACGCCGGATGCCGCAGCACCTCGCCGGGACCCTGTGCCCCAACCCCGTTGCCGTCGACGGCAGGCGCCTCGACACCTTGCTGGGCAATGGCTTCGGTCTGGTCACCACCACGCGTCCACTGGCATTTCAGCTCGCGGCGCTCGACGAGCACGGCATTGTCGTACACGTCGCCGAACCCGGAGGTGAACTGGAGCGGTGGCTACGCCGCGGCCGTGCGACCGTCGCCATCATCCGTCCTGATCGCACGGTGATGTGTGCAGGGCGAGATGTCTGGAACCTGTGTGCGGCCATCCCGGGGTTTTCGGCGGCGTCCGGTCAGCGTGCTTGGGCGCGCACCACTCACCCGCCCGCGTCCCGCACGGACACCGAACTGCAGGTTCGCGGTGCCGATCCCGGAATGCCCAGCTGAAGCGCGCCCGCACTCTTTCGTCCACCGCCTGAGGCATGAGAGGACCATCAATGCAACGCCGACCCGCTGGTCTACCCAGCTACGAGCCCGACATCTACTCTGTCGACGCCATCACCGACCCCTATCCCCACTACCAGAGGATGCGTGACCTCGGTCCGGTGGTATGGCTGGCGAAGCAACGGGCGTATGCGCTGCCGCGGTACGCCGAGTGCAAAGCGGTGCTACGCGACGACAAGAACTTTCTGTCGGGTCACGGTGTGGCACTCAATCCGATCACCAACCGAATGTCGCACGGCACCACGCTCAACAGCGACGGTGTCGAGCACGAACGACGCCGCAAGAGCGTCGCCCACCGCATGCTGCCGCGTGCGCTGCGCGCCATCAGTGACACCGTCGATGACGCGGCCCGCAGCGTCGTCGATACTGCGCTCGACAAGGGGGAGATCGATGGTGTCCACGACCTCGCGGCCGCGCTCCCGTTGGCCGTCGTCCCCGACCTCATCGGTTGGCCGCGCGATCAACGCGATCACCTGATTGCTTGGGCCGGAGCAACATTCGATGTACTCGGCCCGCTCAACTGGCAGGCGATCAAAGCAGTACCCAACACCATGCTCATGCTGCGCTTCGCGCGGCGTGTGGTTCGCGAGCGCAACGTCATCGACGGCAGCATGGCTCATGAGCTACTTGCGGCCGCAGACGAAGGCAAACTGGCGCACCACGAATGCCCGCCGTTGCTCGTCGATTACCTCGCCCCGTCGATCGATACCACCATGAGTGCCATCTCCAACGCGTTGAGTCTCTTCGCCGGCCACCCCGACCAGTGGCAACTGCTCAAGGACGAACCCGCCCTCATCGCAAACGCCGTCAATGAAATCGTCCGCTATGAGCCACCGCTGCGCGCCTTCGCGCGGTGCGCGGCGCAGCAGACCGAAATCGCTGGCGTGCGAATCCCCTCGGGCGCACGAGTCTTGGTGATCTATGCCTCGGCCAACCGCGACGAACGCGAATGGGAGAACCCAGCGGTCTTCGACATCCGACGCGACGCGGGCCGTCACATCGGTTTCGGACACGGTGCCCACGCTTGCGCCGGACAGGGCCTGGCGCGCTTGGAAACAACCGCGATGTTGCAGGCGCTGCTCGAGCGCGTGGACCGGATAGAGCTGACCGGTACGCCCGAGTGGGCGGTGAACAACATCATCCGCCGCCACGAACGCTTGCCTCTCAAGCTGATCGCCGCTTAGCCGCACGTAGCCGGGTCAGCGGACTGTCTTGGCGTTGCCACCGGTGTCCCTCCTGATCCGCCACCGCCCGTCCTGCTTCTCGACCAGACCACTGATCTCCAGCAGTGCCAGTGGCCCGAGCACGCGTTCGGGAGCCAGCGCCGCGCCAATCGAAATCTGTTCCAGGCTGCGGAATCCGCGCGCCGGCAGCGCCTCGTAAACCTGAAGCTGGTCAGGCGTCAGATCGTCCAGCGGCGTCTCTGGATGCTCGGGTTCGTCGGCGAGTTCGCCCATCCGGCCGATCAATTCGACGATCTGCTCCGCCCGGTCGACCAAGGTCGCACCGCTACGCAGCAGGACGTGACACCCCGCCGAGGCAGCCGAGGTCACCGGGCCCGGCACCGCACACACCTCGCGGCCCATCGCGCGCGCCCAGGCTGCCGTGTTGGCCGCGCCGCTGCGCAGACCCGCCTCCACGACCACTGTCGCGCCGGACAAGGCCGCCACCAACCGGTTACGGGTCAGGAACCGGTACCGCGTCGGTCGCTCCCCCGGCGGATACTCACTGAGCAGCAGCCCGGACGTGGCGACCCGGTGCAACAGCGCGGAATGCCCGGAGGGGTACGGCACATCGACACCACCGGCCAACACCGCCACGGTGACGCCGTCCGACGCCAGTGCGGCGCGGTGCGCCGCTCCGTCGATGCCATAGGTTCTATCGCTAGTCTAAATTGTTGCACTGGGACATGCGCAATGGTACGTCTGCCCAGACTAACCGCCTTGATCTGGCAACTGACGAGCCACAACTGAAGGACGGCTCGGATTAGCACTCCTGACGCGAATGCGACCATCTGCGCAATACCAGCGCTAGACAAACTCGCAAAAGCAACCCGCCGACCTACACCGTCCGCTTTGGGTCCGTGGCCGCCGCATTGTCGAGCGCATCGCAACAACGACGCACCAGGTATCCTCACAGACTATTGCGCTATGCAATAGTTGCAGTAGGGTTATGTGGACGGGGGCCCGTATCGGCCGGTTGTCATCGCGCACGATGCGGCGCTTGTACGTGAGGCATATCCAAAGTGCGGAGAGGACAATAGTTGTGAAGATCGTGAAGAGCGTGAGACCTCCGGCGGGATTGAACCGGTTCTTGTATCGGCTGCCCATTTACGCGTATCGAGCTCACCTCGGGTGGGTGTTCGGGGAGCGAATATTGCTGCTCCATCACATAGGTCGAGTGTCCGGCCAGCCCCGCCAAGCGGTCCTTGAGGTCGCCGACCACGATCGCGCGAATGACAGCTTCGTTGTCGCCTCAGGATGGGGGCCGACCGCCGCCTGGTACCAAAACGTGCTTCACACACCGAATGTCACCATTGATGTGGGGCGCCGCACCTTGCCAGTGACGGCGGTAGCGCTGGATGCCGACGAAGGGGCGGACATCTTCGCCCGCTATGCGATGCGACATCGCGTGTTGGCGAAGCTGGTTCTTCCGCGCGTGATGGGGTTCGCAGTCAACGGCTCCGAAGCCGACTTCCGCGAAGCCGGGCGACACATGCCCTTTGTCCGGTTTGTCCCCCATTCCCCGGTGGCGTCCGATTGACCTGCGATACGCGGTTTCGTGGGGTCGGACAGCGGTCAAGCCTGACGAAAGCAGCCTCGCGTATCACGCTGAGGCGCTGAACGATCTGTCTGTCTGGCGGTGTCGCGACATCGAGCCACGCTGAGCGATACGGTGTTACGTGCTCGACTCGGCCGCCGCAATCGAAGGTGCCCAGGCGGAGCCTGGCCAACCAGGTGTTTGATGGCAAATTGCGGAGTGTGACCAGCGATTAGAGGCACCCCGAGATGGCCAAGGTGCGCTAAGCTCACCATCTTGGTGCGCCGGGAAGTCTGGTCGGCAGTGTCTTTTGCTGAGCCCAGATTGAGGATGCCGATGCTGAAATTTCTTCATTCGCGTCCGATTCTGCTGCTCGCGTTTGCCTTTGCGGTTATGGCCGATCCCGTGTCATCGGTTGCGTACGCGATCGAGGCCGCGTTGCGTGCGCTCGATGGTGATCTGACCTTGTTGATTCCGGCGATGTCTGCGGTGGTTCTGATCATTGCGCTGGTGGTGGTGAACTATCAGCAGCTGATTGCTCGATATCCGCGAGGCGGCGGTGCGTCAGCTGCCACTGGCGAGGCCTTCGGTGAGGGATGGGCGTTCCTGCCGATTGGCGCCCTCATCGTTGATTTTGTCCTGACTATCGCGATCAGTGTCGCGGCCGGCGCATCAGCGATCATCGCCTACGTGCCGGCGTTGGCGCCGGACCGGATCATTCTGGCAGCCGGGTTGACGATCCTTGTCGGCGGGGCGACGTGGTTCGGTCACCTCGGTCGCATCGCGTTCGCGGCCATGACCATGGCCTTCATCGCCGTCACGACAGTCGTTCTGCTGTACGGAACAGCCGCCGAGCCGCAGGCGGGGACATCTCTGTCCGTGTCGGGTAATGCCGGCCACGGTGCGGTTCTCGCGGTGCTGCTTGCCTTTCCTGTAGCGATGGCGCTCGCGACCGGCGTCGAGGCTCCGTCGTCGGCGATCGCGCAGCTGGGCCAGCTTGACGATCGCGGGCGCCACCAATTCGGCAAGGTCACCCTGTGGCTGACCCTGGGCATCGTTGGCACGCTCACCATGGGATTGACCGTCGAAGCGCGTCTGCTCAACATCGGCATCCCACCCGAGGACAGCACCCAGATCGCTGAACTTGCCCGCCACTGCTCGCCGGGTACGGTGTTTGCGGCATTCCAGCTCGTCACCGCGCTGCTGCTTCTGTCGGCGGCCAGCTCATCGTTCCAAGCCGGGCCTGGCCTGCTGAAAGCGCTGGCCCGCACCTCGCACGGCACGGGCATTTTGCCGGCGCCGCTGGGCCGAACGAACATTCACCACACTCCGTACTGGGGTGTGGTGATCTTCACGGTCATCTCAGTGGCCGCGACGGTCGCCGCTGGCGGGCACGATCAAACCCTCGTGCTCTACTACGCAGTGTCGGTGTTCCTGAGCTTTTTGGCTGGTCTGGTCGCGATGGCCTACTTCTCGTATCACGAGCACAACCGCGGCCATCTCATCCTCAACGGAACCGGTGTGATCGTGGTGTTTTTCGTCCTCGTGATCAATCTGGGCCGTGGTTATCCGGTTGTCAGCCTCGTGGCGACCGTGCTGGTTGCAGCGGTGCTGTGGCGGCTGTGGATCAAGGCGGGCCGGCCCCGGGGGATCCGTGAGGTCGAGGCGATGGCCGAGGCGACATCTGGCCAATCTGACGAGCCCCCAGTCTAATGGGCAGCGATCCGATATCCCGAGGCGCCGAGCGCGCATCTCGCAGTCATCGGCGGGCGCCTCGACCGCAAACATCACGCTGCATACGAACGCCAATGCAGCTCTGCTGCTGCATCTTTCATGACACTATCGCCGAATATTGCCTGTGCAATAGCTGGCATGCCACGGCAGCGGCCACGCCACGAAAGTTTCGGTAGCATCATGCAATAGTTGCTGTATGCGGTAACGGATTGACTTCGCGACGAGGCGAGGCGGGCGGGAATTCGTCATGAGCCGCGCCGGGACGCGAATAGGAGTGCACGATGATCAGTTCCCCAGCCGCGAACGTTGTTCCGCTGGACAGGCGAAGCCCACGACATCGCCGGAGCGCACCGATTGACCATGCCGGGGATGTTCGGTGGATTGGCACTGCCGCCCAGGAGCAGGTGGTCAGCGCTGCGTTCGGTGATGACCGGGCGGCCGCCGTCGTCTCTCAAGGGATTGAGCGGTCAGATCGGGTGCCGCCGGCAGCAGCAGTTCTCGGCGAATTGGCTGCGCTGACGTCGTTCGCCTGCCGTCGGCTTATCGGGGATTACAGGGTGGATGACTTCGGTTATGACGCTGAATTCGCTGAGCGGGTCGTGCTGCCGATGTTGCGCCCCCTGTTGAACGGCTGGTTTCGGGCGGAGGTGGTTGGCCTGGACAACGTGCCCGCAGACGGCCCCGCGCTGATCGTCGCCAACCACGCGGGGGTGTTGCCACTGGATGCGTTGATGACCTCGGTGGCGATTCACGACCGCCATCGCGCACACCGCACGCTACGGATCTTGGCCGCCGATCTGGTATTTGCGCTACCTGTCCTTGCGCCGATGGCGCGCAAAGCCGGACATACCTTGGCCTGTGTGCCCGACGCCCACCGCCTGCTGTGCAACGGTGAATTGGCAGCGGTCTTCCCCGAAGGTTACAAAGGGCTCGGCAAGCGATTCGGCGATCGCTACCGCCTAGCCCGCTTCGGCCGCGGCGGATTCGCGGCCGCGGCGCTGCGCGCTGGTGCACCGATCGTCCCGTGCGCGATCGTCGGATCCGAAGAGATCTATCCGATGGTGGCCAACCTGGGGCCGTTGGCCCGGGTGCTGGGACTGCCGTACTTCCCAATCACGCCAACCTTCCCTCTGACCGGATTGCTGGGCCTGGTGCCGTTGCCGTCCAAGTGGTACATCGAATTCGGCACACCGATCCCGACATCAGGTTGTGCTGATGCCGACGATCCGATGGCCGTGTTCGACCTTGCGGACCGGGTTCGCCAAACCGTTGGGACTCTCCTGCGGCAGCGGTTGGCGGTGCGGCGCAACGTCTTTGCCGGCTGAGGCGATGATGCATACCGACCGCGGAACCAATAAAGGCATCGCAGTAACCGGCGACGGTGTCGAAAACCCGCCGCCGCCCCCGCAGCCCGGCTGCGGTTACTGGCGCCTGGTCGCCCATGCGGTGGTAACCGTCGCTTTGTTGGCTGCGGTGCTGGCGCTGGCCATCTCTTTGTTGTTCATGGGCCCCCGCGCCGCCGCGCCTGCGCCGCGGCGTGTGCCCGGTGGGCATATCACCGCCCGACGATCCGAAAAGTCCTACACCACAAAATGATCCGATAGGAGCAGCGATGGCCGAGGCCAGCACTCTCAACGTTGTAAGCGAGCCACATTGATGGACACCATCATGAGTCGGCAGCAAATCGCCACCGTTCACCTGCGCCCGAGCGTGCGGGCGCTGGACCGTGCCGAGGGCGTTTTGATGGCGCTGCGGCGGTGCAGTTGCCAAGACGCCTTCGACGAATTGCTCGAAGCCGCTCGTCGGCAGCACGTGCCAGTCTTCGCGATTGCGCTGGCGCTCGTTGCGCTAGTGGACGGCACTGACCTGTCAAATCATGATCCGGTGGCCACGGCCGCGGCCGACAGGCAATGGGGCGACCTGCTCGGCCGCCGCAAGGACCAACTGACATTGTGAGGACGGGCCCCGAGGCGCCGATGAGGCTTCGGCCGCCTATTTCGGTCGGCGAAACACCGCTTTCGGCGGTGCGGTGACCCAACGGACCGCCGCGTAGAACATCACCGCATAACCGCAGGCCGCGGCGACATAAACACCACCGGCGATGCCCGGGGGTATGAGCACGGCAGTGCCCAGAACCGCGGCGCCGACAACGAACACCAGGGCGGCCACTGCGTGTCGCCTGCGCCGAATCCGGGGCGCGGATGTCATTCGATCGAACTGCCGGGTCAGTCGTGGCGCGTGCAGTTCCAATTCGTCCGAGATTTGTTCAAGAATCTGTCGTTCGCGTTGCGACGGCTCCATGGCGCACCTTCCCGTGTCGCATCCACACCGCGGACAGTTCCCGCACGCAGTTTGTCCGATTCCGTGCCCGCAGGTATCTGTATAGTGTTGCATATAACAACAGTTGCCGTCGGCGCACATGCGGGCGTTGCGGCACGCCATCGGTACTCGTCGAGCTTGCGTCAAGCCCTCACTGCGGGAGGTGCGGTATGCCCGTTGTCGAACTCACCGCGGGCCGAATCCGTTACCACGACCGTGGTAGCGGGCCGTGCGTGCTTCTGGTTCACGGATTATTCGTCGACAGCACCGTGTGGGCGCCGCTGGCCGCGTTGCTGGAAGGACGCCTACGGTGCGTCATGCCGGACCTGCCAATGGGAGCGCACGCACTACCGATGAACGGCGCAGATCTGTCCCCGCCGGCGCTGGCGGCGCTGCTCGCCGAATTCATCGAGCGGCTGCAGCTGACCCACGTCACAGTTGTCGGCAATGACACCGGCGGCGCCTTGTGCCAGATCCTGTGCGCAAACCACCCACACGTCGTTGACCGGCTGGTGCTGACCAATTGTGACGCGTTCGAACATTTCCCGCCCACGATGTTCCGTCCCATCGAAGCAGCCGGGGCACACGTTCCCGGCCTCATCGCCGGACTCGACCTCCTGCTGCGTGTGCCGCTGATTCGGCGTGCCGCGCTAACCGCGGCACCGGTGACAATGCGGCCCCTGCCCGACCATCTGCTCGCGGATTGGTTTGCGCCCCTTCACGATGGCCGTATCCGAGCGGACGTGCGGACTGTGCTGCAGGGGATTTCGGCCAGGCACACCCTGGAGGCCGCGGACCGGCTACGGCATTTCACTGGTCCGGCACTCATCGCCTGGGGTGCGCGCGACCGTTTCTTCCCGCTGACCGATGCGGCACGACTGACCCAAACCTTGCCTCGCGCACGGCTGGAAGTCATCGAGGACGCCCGCACCTACGTCCAGTTCGACCAGCCGCAGCAACTCGCTGACCTGATCATCGACCACATGCAGTAGCCCGCGGCGGCGCCGCTGGCCGAGTGCCGCGGTTGCGGTCACCCCGCGCCAGTCGCCGCGGCGTCTCCATAACGGTACTTCCGGCGCGGATGTCTGCGCTGACCGCTTATATCCCATACTGGGGCAACGTGAATGCGTCGTTGAGTTCGCGGCGCCAGATGCGTTGACCCAGCCACGGCAGGCCGAGCAGTTTGGTGGACTGGTTGCGTGCCCACACACCGATTGCCGTCGTCGGGGCGAACACTGCGGCGAAGCGGCGCGCGGAGGCCTGCTTTTCGTCGATGAATTCGCGTAGCAGACGTTCCTGGTTCGCGAACGCGAAGCGATAATCAGTGTCAGCTCGGTTGAGTTCGCCGGCCAGCACATATGCCTCGGCCATCGCCAGCCCAGTGCCTTCCCCGGCCAGCGGGGACACTGCGCAAGCGGCGTCCCCGATCAACGCGACCCGCCCCCTCGACCAGCGATCCATGACGATCTGACTCACGCGATCAAAATAGATGTCCTCGGTGCGTTCGAGAGCTTCGAGAATCTGCGGGCATTCCCACCCCGCCGTCCCCAGCACCTGCCACAAGGCGTGCTTGACGTCGTGCGTCGACCGCGGCACCGGACTGGGCAGTCGATCGGCGGTGAACACCGCCAGAAACAAGGTGCGATCACCCCGCATGGCGAATCGGCTGATCATGCGACCCGGATCGCTGTGGGTGAGGTACACCAGCTGGTCGCGCGGCCGATAGCCGGTGACCTCGAACGCCGCAACCCGGTAACCCAGGTCGGTTTCGAATTGGCGATCGGGACCAAATGCCTTCCGGCGCACCGCCGAATGCACCCCGTCGGCGCCGACTACCAGATCGAATAGTCGTGACTCACCAGTGTGGAGACGAACTTTCACACCGGCATCGGATTGATCGATGTCGACAACGCCCGCCCCGAATAAGGTCGAAACCTGGCCGTCGACGGCATTGAAGATCATGCGAGCTAGATCCGTGCGCGCCACACTGGTGAATCGTCCGTCGGTCATGCGGCGCAGGCTGCGGGTGTTGAAGCCACCAACCCGCCGGCCGCATTTGTCGACCAGGCGTACCTCTTCGATGTCGTAGCCGGCCGCGTGCACCGCCGCGGCGAGTCCCATCTTCTCGGCGACCTCGTATCCCACACCCCAGAAATCGACGATGTAACCGCCGTCGCGCAGCTGCGGCGCCTTCTCGATCAGCGTGACTTCATAACCGCTGCGGCGCAACCAGAATGCGGCCGTAGTCCCGGCGATCCCGGCGCCGACGACAGCGATCTTCATCGGTTCGGTCGGCGACCCACATCGGGACGCGTCGGCCGGTGAGCGTTCGTGTGCCTCATGAGGCTCTTCTGCGTTGCGCGCCCGGCGGCGCGGCTACATCGACGCATTACCTATTATCGCACAATGCAACAATTGTTGTCCGCGATCATTGCCAGCGCAGGGCGGGCGGCGCGACGTTGGAGAATCTCTGGTCGCCGGGCTCGCAGCGACATCCGGCTTCGGTGCGGTCGCAGACACATGCGCGGCAGCGTGCGGCTGCGTAATGCCGTGGTCTGCGGGGCCGTGATCACCGTTCTGGTGTCGCTGTCCGGCTGCGGCACCAAGGTTCCCGACCGCCGCGCCGATGTCGACCGACTCAGTGCACAGCTGGGCTCGATGCCTGGGGTGCAGGGCGCTCACGCTGCCTACGCCAACCACTGGGCCGAGGGTGTGGTGATGTTCAACATCCACGTCGATGCCTCCGATAGCCTGACCGCTGACGAGCTGGCCGCCCTCGTCGATACCTATCTCCGAAACGTCGCATCAGGCCGATACCGCGACTACCACACCGAACTCAACATCCGCCACGGATGGAACGTCTTTGCCGTCGACAGCAGCGACCGGCCGATCGCCAACGCGACCCAAATCCTCGACCAGGCCCGCGATTGGATTGCCCTGCGCACCATGCTGCCCGGGGCCACCGTCGCCCTGCGGGCCACGATCAGTCATCCCGTGGCGCACCTGACCCCGAGGGAGATCGGAAGTTCGAACCTGGCGGACATCGAACTGGCCGCAGGCTCTCACAGCGAGGACATCGCCGGCGCCGTCAGCACCATCGGGGCTCATTTCCCCTACCTGGCGATGCTGAACTGGACAGTGAGCGCGGCGCGGGCAGAAGACCGAATCGCATTCACCGGGCGCTTCCCCACGCCCGCCGAACTCGAGCTCTGGCGTCAGCTGACCTCCGACCAAACCATCGCCCATACCGACAGCATGCAAATCAACGGACCGGCCACCCCACCGGTATGGCTGTCCGAAGCAACCACGGGCACCGACGCCGTCGATGTCGCCCTAGCCCTAGCCACCCGGCACCTGCCGCTCACCGCAACATTGCCAGCCCCCGTCCTCTACACCGCCAGCAGTCAACTGTCCGGCCACATCGGCGGCTACGGGGTCTCACGAGGCCCGGTCGCGATCACGATCGGCGGATGCACTCGACGCGACCTGGCCGTCTATCAACCCAGCGCCGGTGAGCAGGCACTCATTCACCGCTACGAAACCTGCCGCCGGTGACCCGGCAACGACGCAGCGGTTCCTCTATAGCCGCCGCGGGCACTCACCGCGAAAGTGCGTCACGAAATTGGTTGCACCAGAGCGTGATTGGCAGCAGTGAAATGCGTTCGTTCATCGCTCACAACGACACCGACGCCGCCTTGACCGTGTGACGGTGTTCGCGTTGGTGAAATGGTTATATGGATCGACTTCGGCACGGCTGTAGCGGTTTTCGCTCGAACCCAGCTCTCATATCGGTTGGAATCTGTTCGCCTTCATAATCTGCCGAAGCCGATGGCGCCAACCATCCCGCATGAGCCGAGAATTCGAGGTTCATGCGACTTCTGGGTCCAGGTCCGAAACCGAGCGCAGGGATTGTGGGACCCAGATAAGCGGCGACATCCCCGAGTTACCCAGTGCAACAAAGGGTGAACACTCGATGCTGCGGTTGGCCAGATTGCAACCCCGGAAATACGCACTCTGCTACAGTCGCATAGTGCCACTGTCACCCACTCATAGACGTCAGTGAACTGGTCCCAGAGCCTCCGAACATGGCATAACGCAGAATCGTGCCGATGACGTTGCCGTCAAGGCAGTAGCAATCAACATATCCCCGCAGACAGCCGCGGGCGGGCCCACCCCGAACCGTGTCCCGCCCCAAGGGCCGGTCGGCTCCGCCCGCGGCCTCGGGATGACCGCGTTGCTCGTCGCGCCCGCGCCGTTGAATCGACCAGGAGCGCTCCGCGATGAGCCGCGCTGCCTCTCGGCCGCTGACTGTGCAGGATCGCTGTGCCCAGCCCGTCGGGCTGCTAGAAATCGATGCTGGCCGGAGGTTCTCCGCCAGCTTCGGTGAACGCGGTGAGCGCACTGACCATGCCCTCGCGCTGCCGCGCCGGCATCGCCTCCACAACCCGGGCTATTTCCGCGCGGCGGCGCGCAGTCACCGTGCGCACGACTTTGCGGCCGCGCGTTGTCAACTCCACCACCAGTTCACGGCGCGAATTGGGATGTGGGCGACGATCGATCAGCCCGGCAGCGACCAGACGGTCGGCCATCCTGCCGATCGTCGACGGTTGCACATCGAGCAGCCCGGCCAGGGTCGCCAGGTTCGTGACGCCGCGTGACGACAAGATAACCAGGACCCGGAATTGGGGAATGGTGATCGCGTCGTCTACATCAGCGATAGAGCGCGCCGAGATACTGACCAACAGCCGCGAAGCAGTGATCAAGGCATCGGTAATGGCATCGACCGATTGGCCGGCGATTGTCTTAGTCTGCGCGTTCACCAGGAGTCCTCCTTTGATACCACTGTAATCCGCGCCGACAGATCAGCCGACAAACCCCAGTCAACGGCCGCGCCGGGCAACGACAGCTTTTCAGAGTCGATGCCAGTTCCCGGCCCGACGGGCCGACACACCAGCACCAACAGGCAGCCCCGCACCGAGGCGGTGCCACCGCACCCAAAAAGTCCGCCGATTACCCTCGCCAGCACTATTGTTGCATACTGCAATAATGACTGGCCGCAGTATCCGTTGGTGGCGCGCCGTCCTGGCACCAACACCCGCGCACGTATCCGCCGCCCTACATAGCAGGGTGATGCTGGTGCCGTTCGCGTTGGCGGTCGGTGTGCTCACCGGGCTGGGCGCAGTCGCGTTCCGTTGGCTGGTCATATTTTTCACCCGGATGTTCACCGGGTACGACGATTACTCGGCGCTGGGCCGGGTTGCCAGTGCGCACTGGCCCATGCTGGGCTGGTGGTTCCTGCTGGTGGCGCCCGTGGTCGCTGGCGCGGTCTACGGCCCGATCGTGCACCGCTTTGCGCCAGAAGCCCGTGGACATGGCGTGCCCGAGGTGATGTACGCCGTCGCGCACAACAACGGACGTATCGCGCCGCAGGTCACCATCATCAAAGCCTTGGCCTCGGCGCTGTGCATCGGTGGCGGCGGATCCGTCGGGCGCGAAGGGCCGATCGTGCAGATCGGCTCGGCCGCTGGCTCCGCGCTGGGACAGCTGTTGCGACTGGATGCCGATCGAATCCGATTACTCGTCGCCTGCGGCGCTGCCGGCGGAATCTCCGCCACCTTCAACGCGCCACTGGCCGGTGTGTTCTTCGCCCTCGAACTGATCCTGCGCAATTTGGCGGCCGAATCCGCCGGGGTCGTGGTGCTGTCCAGCGTGGCCGCCGCCGTCGTGGGCCGCGCGCTCATGGGCGATCACCCTTTCCTGTCCCTCCCCGGATTCACCGTGCACCACCCGCTCGAATACGCGCTGTATGCCGCGCTCGGTGTGATTGCGGGCATCGTCGGAACGCTGTTCTCCCGCGTGCTCTACTGGGTTGAGGACGCCTGCGACTGGCTCTGGCGTGGACCACAATGGGCACGCCCCGCTGTCGGCGGAATTGCGTTGGGCGCCTTACTGATCGCACTGCCGCAGATGTACGGCGTCGGATATCCTGTCCTGCAAAACGCCATCGAGGGTCGCTACGCAGTCGCGATGCTCGTCGTGCTCATGGTCGGCAAGATCTTCGCCACCAGTTTGACCATCGGCATCGGCGGCTCCGGCGGGGTATTTGCACCCACGCTGTTCATCGGGGCCATGGCGGGCAGTGCCTTCGGCGTCGCCGCCCACCAGCTGTATCCGAACCTGGCCATCGCGGCCGGCGCCTGCGGACTGATCGGCATGGGCGCGCTACTAGGTGGCGCCACCGGCGCACCCATCACCGCCGTCGTCACGCTCTTCGAGCTCACCGGCCAATACGCCATCATCCTGCCCCTGATGACCGCCGTCGCCATGGCCGCAGGCACCGCCCGGCTCCTCGGCAAACACACCATCTACACCGCCAAGCTCTGGCGCCGCGGCATCGATCTCGACACCGCCACAGCAGACGATCGAATCCCCATCGCAGACGCCAGCCAACACACGTCACAACCAAACCACACACCCCAGACTCTCACCGCAGACATGCATATCGAAAACCCACCACGCCGCAATACGTCTCGCACTTTGCGCCACGTCGCGAGAGACACCGATACCAACCCGTCACCCAAACGACCGACCCTACGCGTCGTTAACTAGAAAGCGCCGCCACAGTTCGTTGTGCAACGGGTGCCCGCATCGCCAGACAGCTGTGTCGATGTGTGGCCGTCCCCTCGGTGGCACACGGGCTTGGCGATCCAATCTCGCACCGCTGGTCTACATTTGGTCGCCTTGCGGCCGGCATGGATACCGTTGCGAACTGCCGCCACTTTGCATATCCGCCTTAAGCCGGGATCACATAGCTCCCAGCGCTCTTGTGCGTCGAGTGGCGCCCGACCATGTGCGGAGCGCGGGGCGCCCAGGTGTTCTTGGCGACGAACCGACGAAAAGTGGCCAGGCGAGGGCCAGGTTGTGATCACGCTATCGAGGAGGTACGGCCACCAGATGTGTGCACGGATGCCGTCCAGAATGCCTTGGCCGCCCAACAGTCAAGCAATCCTGACGATTTCGCCGCATTCGGCGCGGGCCCCGCACGACGTGGTTTTACCCGGTGACCCTCGGAGCGACAGAACATTAATCATTGCATCTTGCAACTATTGCTTATTACACTTGAGCTCAAAGACTGGACTGCCGAACGCGGCAGTGGGACCAGCGGGGGCGTGTCCAGCTGGCCGCCGATCGGTTGCGCGGATCGACGCGAAGGGATGTGCGGAATGAGAATCGCGATCAGCGGTGCCGGTGTGGCCGGACCAACACTCGCTTACTGGCTGCATCGCACCGGCCACGAGCCGACTTTGATCGAGCGCGCACCGCACTTTCGCACCGGCGGCTACGTGATCGACTTCTGGGGTGTGGGCTACCGCGTCGCGCAACGGATGGGTCTAGAGGACGAGATCCGTAACGCCGGTTACCAAGTTCAATCACTGCGCTCGGTCGGGACCGATGGCCGCACCGCGGCGAGTCTGACCGTTGACGGATTCCGGCGGGCCGCCGGCGGACAGCTCGCCAGCTTGGCTCGGGGCGATCTGGCCTCCGTCATCTACGCCGCGATCGAGAAGGACGTCGAAACCATCTTCGACGACAGCATCACCGCGGTCGATCAACACCCTGATGGGGTCCGCGTGAACTTTGCGCGGAATGAAACTCGCGACTTTGACCTCGTCATAGGCGCCGACGGACTGCATTCCACCGTTCGTCGGCTGACGTTCGGGCCAGTGCCAGAACACTATCTCGGTTGCATGGTTGCAGCCGGTGTGGTTGACGGTTATCAGCCGCGGGATGAACTCGTGTATGTCACCTACAGTCGACCAGGTCGATCCGTGGCGCGATTCGCGCTGCACGGTGATCGCACACTTTTTCTTTTCGTGTTCCGCTCACCACAGATCCACGATCCGGGCGATCTTGACGCCCAAAGAGCTTTGCTGTGGCGCGAATACGCCGATGCGGGCTGGGAATGCAAACATATCCTTGCCGCGCTCGACGACGTCGACGATCTCTACTTCGATGTCGTGAGCCAAGTTCGCTTGAACCGCTGGAGCCAGGGCCGAGCAGCCCTGATCGGCGACGCGGCGGCCTGCGTGTCACTACTCGCCGGTGAAGGCACCGGTCTCGCGATGACGGCAGCGTATGTGTTGGCTGGTGAACTGGCTTGCGCCGGAGGCGATCACCATCGCGCGTTCGAAGCCTACGAGACACGCATGCGACCGCTGGTCGAAGCCAAACAGGCCAGTGCGGCAAAGCTCATTCCGGTGTTCGCCCCGAAGACCGAACTGGGCATCCGGGTAGGGCAACTGGTGATGCGAGCCATGAGATTCCGTCCACTGAGCGACCTGCTCGTCACCCGCACCCTGCGCGACGACATCGAGTTACCCGAATACCCGATGTGACGTTGCGCCATCGGGGTTTTCGGACGTTCATACGTGCCGCCGCCCTGGGCAACACTGAAATCGCGATGCTGGCGCATCGAGAAGACGCATCCCGTTGTAGCGGGGTAAGAATGGACGCCACGGTCCCGGAAGTGATCGATACCCACTGCCACTGCCGGCAGCAGACGTTCTACGTCGGCGACGACGGCCTGATCGGTCGGCACGACTTCGTCGCCGAACCCATGGGCCGAAGGGCCAACCGCGGCCCTGCACTGCGCCCTGCATCGCCGGTTCGATGCACTGGTATTCCCAACCAGTCGGCGGGTGCCCCCGCGGGGCCCGGGTAGACGAGTCCTGGCCCGGCCGACGCTGTTGGTGCTCGACTTCGACGACATCGCGGTAGAGCGCTGATCGGCCGTGTGCGTCAGTCAGTCGGGGAGCGTCGCGCCCTCGGCGGGCGCGCGGACGAGCCAGGGCGGCGTGCCGGCGTGAGGGTTGCGCGCAGCGTCGAAGACGGCTCGCGCGGCAGCTTCATCACCCTCGATATGGACCAGCCCGGCGACGAGGTCGAGGGTGATCGCACCGGCGGCCAGCCCCAGAATGATCTGGCCGTCGCCGCTGACCACGGCATCAAACGCGCGACCGTCGGACGCAGTCACCTCGAAACTTGTTCGAGTAGAACGAATCTGGAGCAGCTCATCATCCACGGCCACGCCCACCGTCACCGATCGGCGCGGTGGCACCCGCACACCAAACAGGGCAGGCAGAGCCACCAGAAGCCCTTCAGCACGGAAGCTATCGCCCTCGGGGCCCCGGATCATCAACGGCGTGGACCAGCGGACCAGACCCTCGATCGGCTCACGAAGCTGGGCACCCCACACGGTAAGCGCGTAGACGATCGCACTGCTGTCGTCGGCCAGCCGCCGTTCGATCACCCCAGCGGATTCCAAATCGCGCAGCCGATCGGCGAGCAGATTGGTGGCAACGCCCGGGAGCCCCGCGCGCAACTCCTGATAGCGAGCCGGCGCGATCAGCAACTGCCGGACGATCAGCAGGTTCCAGCGCTCGCCAACCACATCGAGCGCTCGAGCCAGCCCACAGTATTCGCCGTAACTCCGAACCACCGAAACCCCTTGACTTTTTAAAGCTGACTTGAGTATACCAATGACAACAACGTGAGGGGTAGGCATGGTTGTCACTGAGCGTCCCGCCTGGGTCGACGACGAGTTATTTCCGTTCGAGAGCCAATTCATCGACATCGAAGGGCACCGCCTGCACTACATCGATGAAGGCCAAGGACCGACGCTGCTGTTCCTGCACGGCAATCCGACCTGGTCGTTCGACTACCGCGACGTCATCACGTCGCTGCGCCAGGATTTCCGTTGCGTCGCCGTCGACTACCCGGGTTTCGGGTTGTCGTCGCCGGCTCCGGGATACCGGTACCTACCCGCCGACCATGCCCAGGTGATCAGCGCCTTCGTGGAATCGCTTGCGTTGGAAGGGGTCACACTGGTGGCGCACGACTGGGGCGGCCCGATCGGGTTGGCGACAGTGCAACAACACCGCCAGACTTTCGACCGGCTGGTACTGACAAACACGTGGGCCTGGCCGGTCACTGACCCGCTCGTGCAGATCATGTCGCACGTGATGGGCAGCCCGATCGGACGCCTGGCGATCCGGCAACTCAACCTCTTCGTCAACCTCATGATCCCCGTCGGGCACCGACTGACCAAACCCACCAACGAGCAGATGGCCCACTACAAACAGGCCCTCGACAGCCCTGCACGGCGGGAAGCCTCAGCCGTCTTTCCCCGCGAAATCACCGCCAGCCGAACCTTTCTCGCCGACATCGCCGGCGGGCTGAGCGGCATCGCGGCCCTGCCAACGCTGATCATCTGGGGTGACGCCGACTTCGCCTTCGGCAACAACGAACTGCGGCGGTGGGAGCAGACTTTCACCGATCACCAGACCGTCATCGTCAAAGGCGCCGGCCATTTCGTCCCATCGGATGCCCCCGAACAATTCGCGGCAGCGATCCGCAACTGGCACCTGCATTCACCGGCCGGCAATCCCGACGCCACGAACTAACGGAGCCATCGTGGCCGCACGCCAACGCCCACAACGCTGCGCCAAAGAGCATTTCACCCAATGCATTTCCACCAACGGCGCCGCGGCCAGAGGCATTCGCGGCGCGCAACGCCCCCGCCGCACATGCTGCGCCGAGGAACGGTCATGAATCGACGGGCGGGCATCCTGGCCGCGGTCTACGTGGCCGTGCTCGCAATCAACCTCGACGTCACCATCGTCAACGTTGCCCTGCCGAGCATCGCCACCGAACTCGGCGCCGACACACGCGGACTGCAATGGGTCGTCGACGGCTACAACCTCGCGTTCGCCGCACTGGTACTGGCCGCAGGAAGCCTCTCGGACCGCTATGGACGACGTCCGGCTCTGTTGGTCGGCCTGCTCGGATTCGCCATCACCAGCGCAGCGGGCGCACTGATCGAGAGCACCGGCACCCTGATCGCCGCCCGATTTGCCATGGGGACATTCGCCGCCCTGATCTTCCCGACGACGCTGTCGATCATCACCAACGCCTTCCCCGACCGCCGCCAACGCGCGGCGGCGCTCGGTGGATGGGGCGCCGTCGTCGGGGTGGGCGTAGCAGCGGGCCCAGTCACCGGAGGCGCACTTCTGCAACATTTTTACTGGGGCAGCGTGTTTTGGGCCCTGGTGCCCCTCGCCCTGGCTGCCGCGGTCCTCGGGTTCCTGCTCATTCCCGAGTCCCGCGACCCCTCGGTTCCCGCGCTGGACCTCCGAGGCCTCACAATCTCCGTTGCTCTCCTGGGGGTGCTCGTCTACACGATTATCGAAGCTCCACAGCGGGGCTGGCGCAGCACCGCTACCCTCATCGGCTTCGCCGTCTCCGTCGGCTTAGCCATCGTGTTCGTCGTCGTGGAGCGCGCCGCCGACCACCCGATGCTCGATGTACGACTGTTCGCCGATCGACGATTCAGCGCTGCCAGCGGTGCAGTCACGGTGATATTCTTTGCGCTATCGGGATTTATCTTCCTCATCACCCAGTACTTCCAAGTGCTTCGGCAGTTCACGCCCCTATCAACCGGAGCCCGTATCTTGCCCGTCGCGCTATCCATCGCGATCGGCTCACTGGTCGGTGGACTGCTCGCTCCACGCGCCGGCACGCGCCCAGTGGTGGTTACCGGACTCACCTCGTTCGGCACCGCGATGGCTTGGATCGCCGGCAGCATCGACACCACCACGCCCTACTGGACAACCATCGTCCCGCAGATGCTGCTCATGGGACTGGGCATCGGACTCGTTTCAACACCGGCAACCGAATCAATCATGCTCGTCCTACCGCCGTCGCGCGCGGGTGTTGGCTCAGCGGTCAACGACGCCACCCGCGAATTGGGATCCACCATGGGCGTCGCCATCATTGGCTCGATCTTCTCATCCGTTTTCGGCGGCCGCCTCGTCCACACGGCGTTCTCGACAACCGGCAACGCCGCCCAGGCAGCGACTTCGGTACCGGTCGCATTTGGTATCGCCGCGCACAATCCCGGGTTGCTCACCGCCGCGCAATCCTCGTTCGTACACGGCCTCACCGTCGCCTGCGCGGTCGTCGCAGGAGCGTGCTACACCGCCGCAGCCGCAGGCATGATCGCTCTCCCCGGCCGCCGGTTCCGCGGCCCAGTGCTCGACGCCAGCACTTGGCATACCTCGACGGTCAACCCCTAAGCAGGAACACGCTCCCGATCAACCCGTTCCCGCTTACCTACGAACGATTACAACTGCCTAACCGGGAACATCAAGACACACCCCGATCGAACCCCAGATACCCGGTCAGTACCTGACGGGGAACACCCCCCACAGACACCTGTGCCCGCCTAGATCAATAGAACACCGCGCGACCTAAGCGAACCCGGTGGTATACACCCAAATTCGACCCCAGATAACCGACAAACCATCCCTACGCGGCATCGAAGGCATCAAACGAATGCGCCTAGTCCGCGACGACATCGCCGAACGCGTCACCGACCCGCACACGCGCCTGATCGGATCACCTCAGTCACGCTGATCCACCGCCGACCGCGGAGCGCCGCCGGGGCGACCAAGCCCAAACTTGTCGGCCAACGGTGATCCGGTGCTAATGCTGGCGTTCGCGCGACGAGGTTACGTTGCGCTTGGCGCGCCTCGCGGCCGATTGGAGTGGCGGTGTTCGACGTGATGCAATATCGGTCACCGGCCGGCTTTGCGTGCTCGTCGCTCGTTCCGTGGCCAGCAGCTGGATCACGTTGGCGTACAGCTTGATCCTCTGCTCCAGTTCGGCGCAGTGCGCTAGCAGCGCTCGATGTGCATCTTGCAGATCATCGAATGCGGCGGCCGTGCCCTGGAACGGAGCCGGCGTCTTACCCTCGTTGCGGACGCGCGCTTGAAACATCTCTTTGAGATCGACGTGCTGATGGGTGAGGTGCCACCGCGCCACACCGGCCTCGACGGCCAGCTGGGAGACGTTGAGCCGCCCGGTGGAGCGTAGCGGCTTGCCCGCCATCAATCGGTCCATGGCGGCGAGGATCTTCTTGCGAACAGGGTCGGTTTCAGTGGCCTTCATCGTGCTCCCTGATGATCATGTCGACGCGCGCGAGTTCTCGTTGTTCTCGCTGATGCCGCAGTGGTGGGGCGGCACGATCGGCCACCGCTTCGGCAAGCCGATCTCGGTGTCGGCGGACCGTCTCCAGGTCACGATCGGTCCGGGCGATATTGCGGCAGCCGGGCCGGCAGTCGTCGACGTCGGGTGTCACCAGCGGATCATCGCGAGCCCCCCGCAGCTGGCACGCGGCCTTCGTCGCGTCGAACACGCAGGTCATTCCCTCCCCGTGATAGATCTGCAGTAGAGGGTTGGCCAGCAGATCGCGAGCCTGCTTTTTGCTGGTCAGGGCATATCCGGCGAATCGACCGTTGGCGGCGCTCAGACGCTGGCGGTAGGTCTGTGAGGCCGGTCCGGATACGCGTTCCCCGTCGCTCAGGGCCTGTTCATCAGCCGCGAATTGTTCCAACCGGGCAAGGTAGTCCTCGAATGCCAGCTCGTCGGGGAAGCCCGAGTCGTAGGCACCGGCGTAACCCTGAATCATGCGGGTATGCACGTGACCGTATTGGATCGATGCGGCGACCAGCCCGCGAGGCCGGCGGCGGATGAACCATGCCAGCGTTCGACGAAACCGGCTGATGGTCAGCTGGCCGTGTGAGTCCGACGGAATGGGGTCGATGCGGTGGTGAGCACACAGCTGGTCCACGAAATCGATGAACCGGTGCACGCTGTCGGTGGCGACCTGGGTGTTGAAGGCTAATCCCCCGGTGCGGCGCTGCACGTAATTGCGGCTCAGGTCAATGCGGTTGGTGAACAGCAGGTCTTCGTCATGGAGCCGTTCAAGTACCGCGATCGCTCGCGCGACAGGCGCCACCACCACCCAAGGATCAGCCCGCGGCAGACCGGCGGGCACCTTGTTGCCGTGCTCGTCGACGGCATTCTTGAAGTACACGCCCGACATCAGGTACATGTCGTTGGCATCGTCACGGTCGACGCAGCCACGACGCAGGTTCAACACCTCCGCGGGCCGAGCACCAGAGAGGTAGGCGACCACAATCAGGCCGGCGGTGTGCAGATGCCGCACGAGGTAGCGAGTCTGGTTGTAGGAGAACCGTCCGGGATGCCACGGCCGTCCCGCCACGGTGGCGGTGACCGAAGTGGACAGGTACGCGTCGTCATCGATTGGCAGACCGCAGGAGGCCAGCGCGGACCGGGCGGTCGCGTAGGACGCCCGTGGTAGCCGTGGGACACCGATCAGCCTGCCGATAAACGGATAGTTGATTTCCCGCTCGCCGGCGTCGTTGATCCTGCCCGGCAACAAGCCTTGCTGTTGCCGAACCGATTCGGCGTAGTCGGTGACCAGTTTGATGGCCCCGCCTTGCGGCAATCGTGGCCTATCCGGTTCGTGCCCGGCCGTCACGTCGGGCCCGCGTGCATGCAGGAACACGAACTCCTCGCGGGCGGCGATGATGTCGTCGGCAAAATCTTCGACGAATCGCAGCGCCCACAGCAGCAGTGCTCCCATGGTGTCCTCGTTGATACGTGGGGTGAGGTTCTCCATGTATGAGCGGACGTTGCCGAACAGCGCTCCGGCGGAATCACCGCCCCAGGGCGGCGTTTCGGGCAGCCGCATTGATTCCGGTAGCACCGAGCGGTACCCCCAGAGGCGGCGGACCTCGACGACGCATCGGTGCATCTGTCCCACGCTGTCCTGGTAGCGGCTCAGATAGACCAGGTATTCGTCGAGCATCTCGGCTGTGACATCACAGAACCGCGCAACACGGCGTTTGTGAAGCCAATTGAGGAAGATCCGCAGTGGATACCAGCACATCCTGACGGTGTACAACGACGGGCGAGTGGCCGTTGTTCGCCGCAATTGCATTGGCGGGTCGGTGTTGACCAGGACCCACATGTAGTGCTTTACGGCTTCTCGCAACGGTTTTGGTGCCAGTTTGAAGTTGATGCTGATGATCTTCGAGCTTTCCTCGAAGATTCCTTGATCGAAGTGCCACACGTCGTCTGCGTACCGAGACAGCCCGGCCGGATCAGCATCTGGACGCAGTACCCGCCGCAAGAGCACGGTCGTGGATGGGTCAGGCCATCCCACGTGGTCGTGGTGCAACGCAGCGTGCCGCCGCTGCGTCGTCATCGCATGTCCAGTTCTCGGTTGAGGAAGCGGCCCACCATCTCTCGATGGGCATCGGTGGTTGCTGCTCGCGCTGCACTGAGCTGCTCGTCATCGAAGCCTGCGAGCAGATCGGATAACTGGGCATGCGGGACTGCGAACCGGGTCGTCCAGGCCAACGGGGTCATGTGGTGGCGACGCTCAGCGAGACGGTCGAGCACCAACGTCTGCACCGGCAAATGTCGAGGCAACCCGCGAGCGCACGGACAACTCAGGCACAGCATGAATGAGGCTCGACAAGGTTGGCCCGGGTCACCGTACGGCCCGTGCTGATTGTCAATGCACGCATTCATCACGGTGTCCAACTTGCCCTTCAGCATCCGGCGAACATCGGTGTGGGACAACGATAATTCCGACGCCAAAGTCGTCGGGTCGGCGTGCGCCTGAGCAACTTCGGCCGCCGACAGCGCGGACATGAGGGGCAGTGCACGAGCCTTGGCCACCTGGTCCTGCAAGGCATCAGCGACAACGCGGCGGTACTCAACCAGGCTGCCGCGGTTTCGCCCCAGATAGTCATCGACGAGGGTCTGTTCGGTGTGTGCCACCGGTTTCTGGTGCAGCTCAAGGTATGTCATCCGCAATCGAACCAGCGACACTTCCAGTGGTTTGGCAGGTGCGCCCTGGACCGCGTCACACAGCAGGCCCTGTTGGCGCGACCACGGCCGAACCCATCCCTCGGCCGAGCCGTGCGCACGAATACCGCGACCGTTGTGCCCATTTGCGCAGTAGGCAACCATCAGTCGGCCGCTGCCCTCGATCCGCCGGCTCGACGCGGTCAGCTCACACAGCAACATGTAGACGCCGAAGGCGGTGTGCAGTTCATCGCGGCGCGACATCGAGGTCGGGTCGTCAGGGATGCTGATCCAATCTGGAACGGCGGCAAGGGCCACATCCATGTCGGCGCGGCTGCCGCGGCGGGGCTTACGCATCTCGACAATCGCGGTCTTGGGTCCGCCTGCGTTGCCGTCGGCCCGATGATGACGTGCCGGACATTTCATGATGACGTACGGATTTTGGCCGGTCAGCACAGCCAGAAGCACTGCACCGGCGCTCACTTCCAGCGGATTTAGATGTGCCCAGCGAATGATCTCCCGGGTCCCGCCGAAACTACGCACCCACTTGGCCGTCAGCTGCGATTTGCTTGGGAAGTCGCCGCCACGGCGCGGCACATCGGCATGACGTTCCACGTAGTCGAGCAACTCAAACCGTCGCGTTGGATCGTCGAGGTGACCCGACCGGTACTGCTCCAGCAGCACGCGGTTGCCTCGGATGCGTTGCGCGGCCCGCCGCAGGTCCGCGCGTGCAGCAGACGCTATCCGCAGGAACTCGGCACGGCTGTAGCTCTCGTGGCGCTTACCTGAACGCAGTGGCCGCGGGTGGGGCTCGGCAAGTTTGGCCACCATGGCCGGTTCCCACGAATCAAGCTGGCGTAGAATCATTTTCACTCCGCGCAGCTCCTCGGTGAGCTTCGCTGGCGCACCCGCGGCGCGACGCGCGGCCAAGAAGCCATCGATGTGGCGCGGACGTAGGTCCGCCTTGCGGACGGGTGGACGCGGCAAACCCGCGAGGTACCGCGTGAACAGACGCATCGATCGGAACGCGTCCCCGATCGACGACATTGACCGTAGACCGCTGCCGGGTCCGGTGCGTTTAGCGAACGCCTCGGCAAACATGCGCTGAAGCTCTGGGCTCACCGTCAACAGTGAACAGTCGAAGTCTTTCGGCTGGCTATTACCGTCCTCAAAGCAACGTACCGTGGTTCCGTCGGCGAGAACACCGCGCAGTGTTGCACGGTCAGATTCAGGAAGCCGCGCGGCACGACCACGACGATTCATCGGCGCGCCACCGGATCGCCGAGAACCATCGAGTGATTGTCGAAAAGCTCGGCCAGCAATCCCGACACCGGCAATCCCTGTGTCTGGGCCAGCAACACCTCCACGTCGAGCGTTCGGAACGGTTCCAGGTATACGTCCCTGGTGGTTTCGACTCGACGGTGTCCCAACATCGTCTGCACCAGATGCCAGGTGTCACCGAATTGGACCCGGAAGTCGCGTGCCTCCTCGTCCGAAAGGTGGCCCAGTCGCGACGAATAGACCAATTTGCCTACCGAGAACCACCGCAGGGCGAAAGAGTGTCGCAGCATGTGCGGTGTGCAGGTGAAGTACTCCACACCCTGCGCTGCGATACGGTCGTTGGCCTCAGCGAAGGTGTGATGCCATCCGTGTGGGTCGCGCGGGAGGCCATTTTCGTTTAGCCACAACCACAGTGGCTCAAGACCAGCTGGCGTGCGGCGAAATAGTCTGCGGCGCAACGCCGGACTAGTGATATTCCAAGCGCGATCGATGAATCCGCCATTGCCGTCGGACAGTCGCACCGATCCGAGACGCTTCGCGTCACCCACCTCGATCGTATCGCTCAGTACCGCATAGCGGCCGCTGTCTTGGGCGCCGCGGATAGCTCGGGCGCGGGCACCCTCCACGTAGGCATACATCCCGGCAAGCACGTGCCGCGGCATCCAATACGGGTGCCCATAGCCACCTTTGGCGCATTTATCGGCCAGATGACACTTGTAGAAAGGCCGGTCAGCACCGAGTGTTGGAAGTTCATCGATAGTGACCGAGGCCCACTCCGACAGCCGCAACCCTGTTCCATAAAGTCCGTCAAAAAATGCAACATCGCGCTGCTCATTTCGAGTACGGCACGAGCGGTCCCTTCGCCCGTGAAGATCGCGGCCACGCAACCCAACGTCGCGCCAACGATCTACCGCGGCAGGATCGAGCCATCGAACTCTGGCCGACCGCTTGGACGGCGGCGAAGCGACGTATAGGAAGACGTCGACGACATCTGCAAACCTCTCCGCCGTCCACGAATAGAACTTTTTGCACGCTGCAATATCCTTCGAAAAGGCAGAAGCACCAACGGGACTCGGGTTGTTCGGATCGGTGCGCCGCCAGAACTCGAAATCCTCTGCGTCTTCCTCGGTCGCTTCAGACCACACGCGTCCGCTGGTCTGCAAGAAGTTCAGCCACAAACACAGCGACTGTGCGTAGTCACGGTTTGTGTTACTCGCAAGCGTTCGCATCCGAGCTGAAGACAGGAAGGCATTGACTCGTACGTCGACAAACCCATCGTTGCGTATGAGGAAGCGCTGTCCATCAACGGCCCGCCAACGCGCCAACACGTCTCCGATATCAGGAATCGGACCCGTGACCTCCGTCGGCCAATCCTCGGCGAGCACATCAATGTCGTAGCGCACAACCGACCATGTCTGCATGTTGGCTCCCAGCCCGAGGGTGGCAGGAGCATAACAACAACAAGCCAATGGCTATAGAACGAGAACCCCGCCCGACACCACCGCGGCGTCGCGTTCGACGAGTCCCGCCGCGATCTCGGCGGTGACATGCTCGCCGTACGACGTGCACGCCCGGGTGCCGACGATCGCCGCCGCACGTTCGGCGACATCATCCAACCGGGCCGGGCCCAAAGCCCACAGCACCATGGGCGGATAGCCGGATGGCCGATCCATCACCGCTTGGTTCGCGAAAGCGACGAACGACAGGTACGGCCACTCATCGTCATCGGGCGTGATCAGCCGCCCACCCCGACGGTCCAGAATCTCCAAATCCCGAGCGGCACAATCGACCTCTCGCCGGGCGGCCACACTCCCCGTGAGGTCCTTGTCCTCCTGTCCGCGACGGATCATGTCCGCCGCCTCGACCGGACCGCAGTCGGCCACCAGCGTCGTCAACCGAGGGCACGGTGGCTCGGCGACCCGCGACAGGTACGCCCACGCCCGTCGTTCCGCATCGTCGGCGCTCATCGCGCATCCCCCTCGCGGAAACTCAATGCCGTACTGACGTCCTCGAGGTTCGGTGAATCGCGGCCGGCCAGATCCGCCAACGACCATGCGACCCGCAGGGTGCGATCGACGCCGCGGATACTCAGCCGCCCGGAATCGAGTGACTTGCGAAGTGGCGCCATGGCGTCCCGGCTCGGCCGGAATCTGCGGCGCAGCAGCGGCCCTGGCACCTCCGCGTTGGTCCGCACCCCGACGTCATGCCAGCGCTCGGCCGCAGCCGCCCGGGCCGCCGCGACGCGAGCACGGACATCACTGGTGGATTCCGCAGCGTGGTCGCCGAACGCCCCGGCGAGTACCGGATGCATGTCGACCCGCAGATCGACCCGGTCCATCAACGGCCCGGAGAGCTTGCCCAGATACCGGCGACGGTCGGCCGACGGGCACACACAGTCCCTCGGGTTCGGCGGCGCGCACGGGCACGGGTTCGCCGTTCTCTTCCCCCAGCGACACCTGTTG